>NZ_DATJDZ010000017.1:0-272213 GCF_035497195.1 Asticcacaulis sp. | reverse complement strand
ACCACGATTTCCGTCCGGGAGGTTTTCGGTATTGATACGGATTTGCGCGTTCCTGCCTATTCGAAGGGCGACGCCTATGTCCCGGATCTGGATCCGGACTACCTCTTCGACCGCGAAACGACGCTCGCCATTCTCGCCGGCTTTGCCCACAATCGCCGCGTCATGGTGTCGGGTTATCACGGCACCGGCAAATCCACGCATATCGAACAGGTGGCTGCCCGGCTGAACTGGCCCTGCGTGCGCGTCAATCTCGACAGCCATGTCAGCCGCATCGATCTGGTCGGCAAGGACGCGATCGTGCTGAAAGACGGCAAGCAGATCACCGAATTCAAGGACGGCATCCTGCCCTGGGCCTATCAGCACAATGTCGCGCTGGTGTTTGACGAATACGATGCCGGCCGTCCGGACGTGATGTTCGTCATCCAGCGCGTTCTGGAAGCGCAAGGCCGCCTGACCCTGCTCGACCAGAACAAGGTCATTAAGCCGAACCCGTTCTTCCGCCTGTTTTCGACCACCAATACCATTGGTCTTGGCGATACGACCGGGCTTTACCACGGCACCCAGCAGATCAACCAGGGCCAGATGGATCGCTGGTCGCTCGTCACCACGCTTAACTATCTCAGCCATGAGGCCGAGGTCGAGATCGTGCTGGCCAAGGTGCCGGAATTTAATACGGCTGAGCGCAAAGGCATGATCGACGCCATGGTGCGCGTCGCTGATATGTCGCGTTCGGCCTTCGCCAATGGCGATATCTCCACGGTCATGTCGCCGCGGACGGTCATCACCTGGGCGCAAAATACCCTGATCTTCAACAATGATCCCGAGCTGGCCTTCCGTCTGTCGTTCCTCAACAAGAGTGATGAGCTGGAACGCCATACCCTGGCGGAATTTTACCAGCGCGCCTTTGGAACCGATGTGAAGGAAAGCGCGCTGAAAGTGAAGGTCATCTAAAAAAGAACCTCCCCTGATTTCAGGGGGAGGGTGCCCGCAGGGCGGGTGGGGTTAATCCCCAATCGAAGCTGGCTTAAGCCTGCGAATTAACCCCCTCCGGCCTTTCAGGCCACCTCCCCCTGAAATCAGGGGGAGTTCTTGGTGAAAACTACATGGCCAACAAGCCGACCATCCTGTCCGAACCCTTCAAGAAGGCGCTGGTGCATTCCACCCGCGCCCTGGCGGAGGATTCTGAGCTGGAGGTGGTTTTCGGCTCGGATGGGCCGCGCCTCGATGGCAACAAACTGATCCTGCCGCATCCCCCGCGTGATCTGGCGCCCAAGGCGGTGCAGCGGGTGCGCGGTCAGGCCGATCGTCTGGCGCTGAAAGTGGCGCACCACGACGACACCCTGCACGCCCGTGCGCGTCCGCGTGACGATATGAGCGCCGATGCTTTCGATGCGTTGGAAGAGGCGCGTCTGGAAGCCATCGGCGCCCGCGCCATGCTGGGTGTGCGGCATAATCTGCTGGCCGCGCAGGAAAGCGATCTTGAACGCAGCGGCCTTTATCGCAAGGAAGACCGCCAGGAAATCGGCATCCCCGAAATTCTTGGCCTGATGGCGCGCGAGGCCGTCACCGGCGATCCGATCCCGCAATCGGTGCAGCGTGTCGTCAATCTGCTGCGTAACGAGATCGAGGAAAAGACCGGCGATGGCTTAGAGAAGCTGGCGGCGCTGATCCACGATCAGAAGGCCTTTAACAAGCAGGCGCGAAGCATCCTGACTTCGCTCGACCTCAAGGACGACAGCCAGGACGCCGAGGACGAGAAGAAGGACGAAGGTGAAGAGGGCGAGAGCGAAGGCGACAGCCCGAAGGAAGACGCCCCCGAAAAGGACGATCAGGACGACAGCCAGTCGCAACAGGACCAGCCGGAAGAGCAATCCGGTCAGGACCAGCCGCAGGAGGGTGAGGACGACTACACCCAGATGCAGGGCGATCCGCAGATGTCATCCGAATCCTCGACCGACGAAACGCCCGATGGCGAAGCTGGCGAGGCGGAACGCCGCGAGAACGACCAGCCGGACGCCAATATCAAGAAGGATTACGAGGTCTATACCCGGCAGTTCGATGAGGTTATCACCGCCGAGGAACTGTGCGATCCGGAGGAACTGGAGCGCCTGCGCGGCTTCCTGAATGCGCAACTGGCCAATATGGCATCGGTGGTGTCGCGTCTGGCCAACCGCCTGCAAAGGAAGCTGCTGGCCCAGCAAAGCCGGTCGTGGTCGTTCGATCTGGAGGAAGGCGTGCTCGACGCCTCCAAGCTGACGCGGGTGATCACCGATCCGTCCGCGCCGCTCAGCTTCAAGCAGGAAAAGGACACCGAGTTCCGCGATACGGTGGTGACCTTGCTGCTCGATAATTCCGGTTCGATGCGCGGCCGGCCGATCATGGTAGCCGCCATCTGCGCCGATGTTCTGGCGCGGACGCTGGAGCGTTGTGGTGTCAAGGTCGAGATTTTGGGCTTCACCACGAAGGCGTGGAAGGGCGGCATGTCGCGTGAGGCCTGGGTGCGGGCGGGCAAACCGGCCAATCCGGGGCGCCTCAACGACCTGCGCCATATCATCTACAAGGCGGCGGATAATCCCTGGCGCCGGACGCACAAGAATCTCGGCCTGATGATGCGCGAAGGCCTGCTGAAAGAGAATATCGACGGCGAGGCCCTGCAATGGGCGCACAGCCGTTTGATCGGACGGCCGGAGCAGCGCAAGATCCTGATGGTGATTTCGGATGGCGCGCCGGTCGATGATTCGACTCTGAGCGTGAATAGCGGGCATTATCTCGAAAACCACCTGCGCAAGGTTATCGCGGAGATCGAAGGCGCCGGCCGCATCGAACTGGTCGCCATCGGCATCGGCCATGATGTGACGCGTTATTACAAGCGCGCCCTGACCCTGATCGACGTCGAGCACTTGGCTGGCGGGCTTATGGATAAGCTTACTGAGTTGTTCGAGGAGAAATAGACTCCACAACAAGCCATTTGGCCATCGGTGCTATAAAGCTTGTACCTCCCTATCTCTGATGGGGAGGGGGGCCGCGCCTGAAGGGCGGGGTGGCGGGGTTTCTTACTTTCTTACATTAGGATGATCATGCGTTTTGTTCTTTTTAGCTTGGCCCTTCTCGCCACCTCGGCCCATGCCGAACCGGTGCCCTATCTGCAAAAGCCGACCGTCAGCTTTCGTGCCTTGCCGGGTAGCGATCCCAAGCCTGTCAATTCGAAGGTTCGTTATACCGGCGGTTACGAGTTGATCGCTCGCGGCACAAGCGCGCTTGTTGGGCTGTCTGATCTGCATGTCGTTTCTGAGGGCGATGCGCTGAAGATCGAAGCGGTCAGCGATTTCGGCGCCGTGGCGCAATTCGCGCTGAAACCGGATAGTAAGGGTGGGTATCTCGATAGCCCGCTGGAAATCAATCCGCTGCTTGATCCGGGCGGGAAGCGCTTCACTTACAAGAACGAGGCGGATTCCGAAGGCATGACGATCGACCCGGTGAGCGGGGATCGCTATGTGTCTTTCGAGGGCCACCAGCGGGTGATGAAATTCGCGCAAAGCGCAAGGTTGTCGCCGTGGCGTCAGGCCGGTGAAACCTTGCCACTATCTGGCCTGCCGAATTTTCCGGCCAATCAGGGCATGGAGGCGGTCACCTTTATTCAGGAACCCAAAGACGATGCTCTGTTGATCGGCGTCGAATCAGGCGGCTTCTGGCGTTGCGGACTGGCGCTTAATGCCTGTACGGAAGTCCACGGCCCGGCGACGCCCGGCTTCCTCTACATGATGACCTCTCTGGCCGTGGTCGATTATGACGACGCCCGGCGCGACCATGATATCCTGGCGCTCTATCGCTATTACGACCCCATCACGGGGCCGCGCAATGTGCTCAGACTGCTGCATCTGGAGGGCGATACACTCACCTTTATCAGCGACATGGTGAAGATTACGCCGCGGCTGCCGGTCGATAATTTCGAGGGCGTGTCGGCGATCAAAACGGCCGCCGGCTATCGTATCTTCCTGATCAGCGATAGCCTGAAGGAAGACGGTAAGCCCAAGCTGCTGATCTTTGATTGGACGCCCTGACGACACAAGAAAAAGCCCTGAACATGCGTTCAGGGCTTTTTCTTGTGTCCGGGATCTCGGAAAGATTAAGCGGCTTGTTCGGCCAGCTTGTCCTTGATCTGCTTCTTCAGGCGACGGGCGCGAACCGACAGATTGGCGTCGTCGGCCTTAACGAGGAAGGCATCGAGGCCACCTTTGAAATCGAGCGTGCGCAGGGCTGCGTTCGAAATCTTCAGGCGGAACGAGGCGCCTAGGGATTCGGATTGCAGGTTGATCTGGCGAAGGCTCGGCAGGAAGCGGCGCTTCGTCTTGACATTAGAGTGGCTCACGCTGTGGCCGACCATAGGGCCGATACCGGTGAGTTCGCAACGACGCGACATGGGATGTACCTTCGGTTAAAGCAAATACGGGAGCACGAAAGGACGCCTGTCCTTCGCGCGAGAGGCGGTTCTATAGGCAAATGAGCCGGCAAGGTCAAGGGTAAAACGGCATTTTTTGCCTTGACCTTCCAGCAAAAAGCCTCCCGGAGAACCGGAAGGCTTTTTAATTTCAACCGGAAAAGACTAAGCGGCCTTGGTCAGGTTTTTGTTGAGGATAGCCACGGCCGAGTCGCGGTCGATCTTTTCGATGGCTGCCACTTCACGGGCCATGCGGTCGAGCGCTGATTCATAGAGCTGGCGTTCGGAATAGGACTGCTCAGGCTGGCTGTCCGAACGGTAGAGGTCGCGGACGACCTCGGCCAGGGAGACGAGGCAACCGGAGTTGATCTTCGCTTCATATTCCTGAGCGCGGCGCGACCACATGGTGCGTTTGATGCGGGCGCGGCCTTTCAGGGTGACCAGGGCCTGCGACATGATGGCTTCGTGGGCGAGGTGACGCAGGCCGGCGATCTTGGCCTTCTTGGTCGGTACGCGCAGGGTCATTTTTTCATGATCAAAGGTAACCACAAACACTTCCAGAGTATAACCGGCCACTTCCTGAGTCTCGACGCCGGCGACCTGGCCCACGCCGTGGGCGGGGTAGACGACCTTATCGCCTACGGCGAAATCGTGACGGGAAAGGGTGAGGGTGTCGGACATGGCGAACCTTTCGAGGTTGGGGCAGAACCGGCGGGCAATCGCATCTCATAGGTGTCAAGAAGGCCTGCTCCAGCACCGGGGAGGGGCTGGAGGAAACATATGAGCGCACAAAATCATCCTCAAGAGAGTCCTCCGGGGGGTGCTGGACGTGCGCTATTTCTCAACTAAGACAAGGTTGTCATCCGACCTGCGTCGATGGTGCATTTAAAACCCGCGCGAAGCGCCGGTCTGAACGCCTGAAACAAACGAAAATTTGCGCGGATCGTGTGGTCTGGGTTTATCCCATAAGGGACAGAAGCAGGCCGTGCGACTCTTGCAATATGACATCTATATCACAAATTTACGGCGAAATAAAGGGCGGTGGCGTTAGCGCTCACACAGGGCGCCACAATAGCAGTAGCGTAGCGCACAGAATGGCGACGTGAAAGCCCGCTATGAGATAAACCTTGTGAATAAAGGCTTTTTTGCTGCTCTTGTGGCGAAAAACCTGTGCGCCGATAAGGGCGAAAGGCCAGCCTCCGAGGACGCATAGAGTCAAAAGCGTCCGCTCGGGGACGCGTTTTTCTCGCATAACGGCGTATTTTTTATCGAGTCGCCAGGTATGCCAGGTCAGCAGATTGATCAGCGCGAGATAAAGCAGCAACACCGGCCATAGCGGCACTTACTTGCCGTTGCCGGGCTTTTCGGAGAAATACTTCTCGAACTTGCCGGTTTCGCGTTCGTAGTCTTCGCGGTCAGCGGGCGGCGTGCCCTTTTCCGAGATGTTCGGCCAGATGGCGGCGTACTTGGTATTGATTTCCAGCCATTTGGTGCCTTCGTCCTCGGTGTCCGGCTTGATAGCGTCGACCGGACATTCAGGTTCGCAGACGCCGCAATCGATACACTCGTCCGGATTGATGGCCAGGAAGTTCTCGCCTTCATAGAAGCAATCGACCGGACAGACTTCAACGCAGTCCATGAACTTGCACTTCACGCAAGCGTCCATAACGATGTAGGTCATAGCGGTCTCAGCCTCAATTACAAACTTGGAGTGTGTGCGTCATGCTCAGATAAGGCGGCTGTGTCAAGAGTCCGGCCATCGTGGAAACCTGATTTGTTCTAATTTCAGGCATTAGTTGTAGTGTTTAGCGTCGCAGACGCCTGCCGGTAAAGGCTTTGCGCTTCGGGGGCAGGGCCGCGCCGCTCACCGGTATCGACGATCACAATATCATACAGACGCGTACCGAGGGCAAAGATCAGCCGGTCATCGGGCCTGACGGCGGTCGAGGCCTTTTCAACGCGCGCCACCTTGCCGAAGCGCTCCAACCGGATATGGCCGCTGTCGCAGGCCTTGGCCGAAAGCGCGCGGGTCTTGAAGAAGCGCGCCCGCCAAAGCCATAGGTCAAGCCGTATCGAAGAAGAGTCTGTCTGCATGATGCAGATATTGGAATGCGAAAGCCAAATGTCAAACCGTCCCTTGTGATAGCGCCAGCCTACGCTATAGTCCTGTAATCGATATCAATGCCCCGTGCGAGAGGGCAGGTTGGGAGAAGAACCATGAAGATCACCCGTTTGATGATGGCGGTGTCGTGCCTGGGGCTTATGGCGGGAACGGCCATTCCAGGCCTGGTTTGGGCCGAACCGGCGCTCAAGCTCAATGACAAGGGCTATTTCGAGGCGCCGGGCCTGAACGTCACTGTCTTTGCCGACATCTATCCCGATGGTCACCAGACCGGCGTAACGGTAATCCAGCATGGGGTGCGCGTGGCGGCCAATGGCGATCTGCGGCTGGAACCGTCACCGGGGCAATGGTCAGCCATGCCGGCGGGCGATGGCAAGCCGGTGGTCGATGCGGCAGCCAATTCGGTCAGTCAGGCGCTGCACTATCCGGACGACTCGAAAAACCGCAAGGGCTTCAACCCGATCGAGTATCCCGACCTCAATTTCAGCTATCATGTCCGCGTCACGCCGCTGGAAGGCAATGCTTTCCAGGTGTCTGTCGATCTCGACAAGCCATTGCCGAAAGACTGGGAAGGCAAGGTCGGCTTCAATTTCGAGCTGTTCCCGACCGATCTTTTCGGTAAACCCTGGCTGATGGACCAGCAAAGCGGCATCTTTCCGCGCCAAGCCAATGGTGGCATGGTGGATGACCACGGCCAGACCATCACCGCGCCGCTGGCCGAGGGCAGGCGACTAACCGTAGCGCCGGACAGCGATCTGCAACGCATGACGATCCAGAGCCAGACCGGCGAACTGGAACTGATCGACGGCCGCGGCAATTTCAATAACGGCTGGTATATCGTCCGTGAAGTGACGAAGCCGGGCGCGACGGCCGACGCCATCACCTGGGTGATCACACCCAATATCGATCCCAACTGGCGCTACAAGCCGGTGGTGCAGGTGTCGCAGGTGGGTTATCGGCCGGAACAAGCCAAGACCGCCATCATCGAGCAGGACAAGCGCGACAGCCAGGCTGATCCGCTGGTGCTCTACAAGCTGACGGAAACGGGCCGCGTAGAGATGGCGCGTTACACGCCGAAGCCGTGGGGGCAGTTCCTGCGTTATAATTACCTGACCGCAGACCTGACGGCGGTGACAGACCCCGGCATGTATGTGCTGGAATATCGCGGCGAGGCGACCGGCAGTTTCAAGATTGGCGATGATGTTTACGACCGCCATGTCTGGCAGCCGACGCTCGAATATTTCCTGCCGGTGCAGATGTGTCATATGCTGGTGAAGGAGAAATACCGCACCTGGCATGGCCTCGATCACGAGGACGACGTGCGCATGGCGCCGGTCAATCTCAACCATTTCGATGGCTATATGCAAGGCGGCACGATCCTGACGAAATATCAACCGGGCGACCATGTGCCGGGCCTGAACGCTGGCGGCTGGCATGATGCCGGTGATTATGATCTGCGTGTCGAAAGTCAGATGGGCACGATCTGGCTGCTGTCGAAGATGGTCGAGGAGTTCAATCTGAATTATGACGCCACCACCATCGACGAAACGAAGAAGCTGACCGAAATTCATCAACCCGATGGCCAGAACGACGCTATCCAGCAGATCGAACATGGCCTGCTGTCGGTTCTGGGCGGTTACAAGGCGCTGGGCCGCACCTATCGCGGCATTATCGAGCCGAACCTGGCGCAATATACCTTGCTGGGTGATGTTTCGACACAGACCGACAATCTCGATTTCGATCCGGCATTGAAGCCCGGTGAACGCACGGCCACGACGTCTTCGCTGAAGGACGACCGCTATGTCTTCACTGAGGACAATCCCAACCGCGAACTGACAACGGCGGCGCAACTGGCCACGGCCGCACGCGCCCTGACCCCGACCAATCCAAAAATGGCGGCGGATGCGCTGGCGGCGGCGCGTGATCTGTATGACAAGGCTTATGATCGCGCCACGGATTTGCAGGCCAAGGTTTTTGTCCTGTCTGAACTGGCGCAGACGACTCATGATGCGACGCTTATCAAGCGTCTGATCGCACTCAAGCCCGAGATCGTGGCGCATATTGATCAAACCGGCGCGGTGCTGGCCTCGGCCATGCCGCTGATCCGTGACAAGGCCTTTATCCATGAGGTCGGTGCGGCGGTTCAGACGTATCAGGCAAGGCTGACGAACGACGCCACCAAAACGCCCTATGGTGTGCCCTATGTGCCCTATATCTGGGGCGCCGGCTGGCAGATTCAGGAATTCGGGGTTCAGCAGTACTTCTTCCGCAAGGCATGGCCGCAATATACGCCGGACGCCCTGCAAATGGAGGCGCTGAACTTCGTTCTGGGCGTCCATCCGGGCGAAAACACCGAGTCCTTCGCTTCGGGCGTCGGGGCGAAATCGGCGACGACCGCCTATGGCGCTAACCGCGCCGACTGGAGCTATATTCCCGGTGGCGTCATTTCAGGCACGGCCCTGATCCGGCCCGACCTGCCGGAGCTGAAAAAATGGCCTTATTTCTGGCAGCAGACGGAGTACGTCATGGGCGGCGGCGAGACCAACTATATGTTCCTGGTGCTGGCCGCGGCGCAGAAAGCGGATCAGAAGAAATAGCTATAGATCTTCCTGCCAGTTTTCACGCGAATGACGGACGGCGAGTATCACAATATCTTCGCCGTCTGTTCGGTATATAATGACATGCGAGCCGTAAGGATGTACGCGGACGGGCGGATCGATTTCAGTTCGTTCACGCGCCGCTCGAGGATTATCTCCCAGCTGAGCGAATATGTCTTCAAGTCGCGCATGGTATCTTTCGGCTTGTGACTGGCCGAACATTAGAACGCCTTGCACATAGACATGAAGCACAT
Organism: Asticcacaulis sp.; assembly: GCF_035497195.1. Classification (GTDB taxonomy): domain Bacteria; phylum Pseudomonadota; class Alphaproteobacteria; order Caulobacterales; family Caulobacteraceae; genus Asticcacaulis. The sequence continues at coordinate 262,802 of NZ_DATJDZ010000017.1, read as the reverse complement.
CATCCGTCGCTTCCGGCGTCAGTTTGTAAGACATCAGGCGCTCTTGGCCAGTCCATTGGTCGCCACGTGGGCGCGCGCCTTTTCAAGGATGTCCTGCATCGTAAGGTCGCTGATTCCGCTGGCTATGCTGCGTGTTACTACATCCTGCATGGCAGCGATTTTTTCACTGCGTTCCTGGTCGCGACGGATCAGGTCGCGGACATAGTCGCTGGTATTGCTGTACTTGCCGGTTTCCGCTTGGTTTTCAGCCCACGCTTTCATCTGCTCTGGCAGGGAAATGTTCATTGTCGCCATTACGGTCTCCTTTCCTGCAGAGTATATCTGATGGCAAAGTTTGTCAAAGTGGTGCCGGACACGAAAAAGGCCGGAACCTTGCGGCTCCGGCCTTTCCAAATTCGGTTAAACCGTAAGGCTTAAGCGTTTTCGAGTTGCTCGGCAGACATCTTGCCGGACTTGGCGTCGCGCGCCATCTCGTAGGAGACCTTTTGGCCTTCATTGAGGCTGCTCATACCCGCGCGTTCAACGGCGCTGATGTGAACGAAAACGTCCTGGCCGCCGTCGCTCGGCTCGATGAAGCCGAAGCCCTTGGTCGGATTAAACCACTTAACTGTCCCGGTGCTCATTAATGAACCCTTTCAAATGACATGTTTATACGCAGCCGAACGAAATGCCCGGATGCCTCTCGCTAAATTTTTGAATGGGGGTTCGCTCGTTGCACTTTGGAAAAGGGCTAAACAAAACAGCAGACAATTATAAATCGATGTCACTATACTATTCTGTTTTTCGGTGAATAGCAACTCATCTTATTTTCAGCGTGATAATACGGACAAATCAACCGCGAAACACATCTGTTTCGCGGTTGACCTTAATCTTAGCTGTCCTGCTTTTCAGTCAGCTTTTCGCGCAGGATGGCGAAGGGCGAGTAGGGGTTGATATAGGGTTCGCGCGAACGGGAATCGGCGGGCTTCGGCTCATGATCGCGGTGGCCTCTGGATTGTTCGCGCTGCCCTTCAGGCTTGCCGTGCCGCTTGCCCCGATCGCCACGCGCCTTGTCCGGACGTTCGTTACGGCCAGGCTTATCGCCGGCTTCGGATGCCCTCTGCACGGGCTTCCGGCGTTCCGGACGCACACGCGGTTCAAAGGATTTCTGCCGCCAGCCGAGGCGTTGCACTTCCTGCGTTTCCACAACGGGCGCGGTGACATCGACAGGGGGAGCTTCTGTTGCTTCCGGCGCGGTTTCAACAGGTATGGGGTCGGACAGATCTGGAGCTTCCGCCGCAGGGACTTCCGCTGTCTCAATAGTCGGGACATCCTGTGTAATTCCCGGCGTTTCAGACTTGCCCTTGCGGCGTTTGCGACGCCTCTTGTCATCTGCGGGTAGAGCGTCTGGTGCGGTGGTGACCGGCACGGCCTCTGTCACCGTTATGGCTTCAACCTTCACCAGCCCCAGGGCCGTCATCAGCTTGTCGCGCTGTTGTTCATTCAGGCCCAACGACGCGAAGGCGTCTGCCTTCACATAGGTCGCGCCCTTCTGCCACAGGCCGTGGCTCATGATCTTGTCGAGCTGCGACAGGGTTTTGAGCGCGACCGGGCCATAGTCTTCCAGCAGCAACTGACCGCGCAGGCTGTGTTTACGCTGCAAATGGTCACTGGCGCCGGCGCCAAAGGCCTGGAGTAGCGGGCGCAGTTTCTGGCTCTGGATATCCGGCAGGAACCAGGCGTAGCGATGGCCGGCAATGCCGAGCGCCTTAAGCGCCGCCTTGTCTTCCGGCGTCAGTTTCAGGGTTTCGTCACGATGCAGCACGCCGCCGTTTTCATAGAGACGGAAGGCGATGGCGCGCACGGCGGCGGTGGCGGTCTCGTCATCGGCCACCTGCTTCATCTTGTAGAGACTCTTGAGGCCGGCCTGGGCGCTCTGGCGGACATAATCGGTCAGACGCTTGACGGCGCGCTCGGCCAGAACCGGCTGGTCAGGGGCATCGATCAGTTTGAGGCGCGGGACGAACCAGTCGGACGGTTCGATCTGCGCCACTGGTTCCTTTTTCCACAGGACGTCGTGACCGCGAATCTGGAAGGCTTTCGAGGCGCTGTTGCCGACATCGCGCAGGCGGTCGAGCAGGAGCGGCTTGACGGCGCGATTGGCCGCCTGACGCAGAGCCTTGTCGGCGATCAGGCTTTCGCCGCTGGTTGGCTTGAAGCTCAGGCCTTTCAGTTCGCCGACGATATGACCTTCGATAATCACCTGGCCTTCGGGCGTCACTTCCGGGCGCGGCGCCTCTTCGGCGTCGAGCGCTTTCAGGAGCGCACTGGTGCGGGCGTCGATAAAGCGCTGCATCAGGGCTTCGTGGAGCTTGTCTGACAGGCGTTCTTCGAGATCGCGCGTCGCGTCGCGCCAGTGCTCGGTCCGCGCCAGCCAGGCGCCGCGATTGGCAATGTAAGAAAGTGTGCGGACACCCGACAAGCGCGACGACAGCGTATCGATATCACCGTCCATATGGTCGAGATCGCGGATCGCGCCCTCGAACCAGTCCTCGGCGATAAAGCCGCCGGGGCTGAGACGCGACCAGAAGAGGTGCGCCACCAGTTTCAGGTGCTCGTCGAAGCCGATCTTGCGGAAATCCGGCAACTGGCAGGCTTCCCAAAGCGTGCGCAAGGTCACCGGGTTCTTGATCTTGGCGGCGATGTCCTCGTCCTGACTCAAGGCGCGCAGGGATTTTTCGTCGAGCGCTTCCTTGGCAAGATGCAGGCCGATGACGTGTGACGGCTGGCTCAGGCTTTTCAACAGGGCTTCCAGGGTCGAGAAATCGAGCTTGTGGTTGCGCCATTGCGCCGCTTCAAGTGGCTGGAAGATGTGGTTCTCAACCGCATGAACGAGATCTTCGTCCAGTTCGTGACATTCGCCGGTGACGCCAAACGTGCCATCATTCATATGGCGGCCGGCGCGGCCGGCGATCTGGCCGATTTCCTGCGCGGTCAGGTGGCGGCTTGACTTGCCGTCAAACTTGCTCAGGCCGGAGAAGGCGACATGCTGGATGTCCATGTTGAGGCCCATGCCGATGGCGTCGGTAGCGACCAGGAAATCGACCTCGCCCTTCTGGAACAGTTCGACCTGGGCGTTGCGGGTTTTCGGCGACAGGCTGCCCATGACCACGGCCGCGCCGCCGCGCTGGCGACGGATCAGTTCGGCGATGGCGTAGACCTTTTCGGTCGAGAAGGCCACGATGGCGGTGCGCTTGGGCAGGCGCGTCAGCTTCTTCGGACCGGAATAGGTGAGGGTGGACAGGCGCTCGCGCATCATGACTTCGGCGCCGGGAAACAGCCGGTGGAACAGCGGCGCGAAGGTCTTGGCGCCCAGAAAAACCGTCTCGAAACGGCCGCGCGCATGCAGCAGGCGATCAGTAAAGACGTAGCCACGTTCGGCATCGCCGCAAAGCTGGATTTCATCGACCGCCAGGAAATCGACCTGGCGCTCCAGCGGCATGGCCTCGACCGTGCAGATGAAATAGGACGGCAGGCGCGGAATAATCTTTTCCTCGCCGGTGATCAGCGCCACGGCGTTCACCCCCTTGAGCGCGACCACGCGTTCATATATTTCACGGGCGAGCAGTCGCAGGGGCAGGCCCATCATGCCGGAGGCGTAGCCGCACATGCGCTCGATGGCGTAGTGGGTCTTGCCGGTATTGGTGGGACCGAGCACGGCCATCAGCTTCGCGTCGCTGACGGCGTGGATTACGGGGCGGGAGTTGTGGGGGGCTATGTCTGACACGCGCCATACATAGGAGCGTGAGGCACGTTTGGGAAGCGTAATTAGCGCCGGGAACGCATTTGTAAACGAGGTGTTACCAACCTGCCGAACGACACGGAAACAAACCATGACCGAATCACTGACATCGGCGGATACTGGTTCTGTTCCCTACAATATCTGGTGGCCGTGAGGCAAATTAACCATATGAGGCAGGCGCCTTTATACTTACGCACGAAAAAACAACCTGACTTGCTTCTCAGATCGTAATGGTTTGTGTATGAGGAGGTCGCGTGGCTCCTTAGCTCAGCCGGATAGAGCAAGGCTTTCCTAAAGCAGAGGTCGGGGGTTCGAGTCCCTCAGGAGTCGCCAATATTATCCGCAACCGGTTGGGCCAACTGTCCCGTCGCCTTGGCGATGCCGAGTGGCTCGATGGCGCATTCAGCGCGGGTGACCTACAAGCGGGTTTTCGCTGAGCAATTGGCAGTCAACGCCGGAAAACCGCCTGCTGGCTGATTGAGGTCCGTTCCTGGCTCGAAGCCATGACTGGCGTGCCGGCTCCTCCCGGTGCGCCTTTTTGCTTATGCAGACTGTTAGCAAGTTTGAGGCTGACGAAGTCCCTGTTTGACATTGCATAATCATGTAGTTTATGTTGTGTAGCTAAGCTACTTTAGCGAATATATGAACTAAGAGGTGCCCATGATCATCACACGCATCGGCGATCCGCGCTCCGGCAGTGGCGGGCAAATGCTGCCCTTTTCACAAGCCACCGAAGCGGGCGGTTTCGTATTTGTCTCCGGTCAGGTCGGTTTTGATGCCGGTGGTGAGATCGTGCCGGGCGGCATCGTCGCCGAAACGAAGCAGACGATGGAGAATATCGTCGCCATCCTCGCCAAGGCCGGCTGCACCCTGGCCGATGTGGTGAAGGCCAATGTCTGGCTTGACGATACGCGTGATTTTGCCGCCTTCAATCGCGTCTATGCCAGCTATTTCGACGGCCAGTTGCCGGCGCGGTCGTGCGTGCGTTCGCAGATCATGATCGACGCCAAGGTCGAGATCGACGTCATCGCCTACAAGGTCAAATAAATGACGGCCGCCGTCTACGCCTATCCCTGGAACTTTCATGATCCGGATGCGGCGGTGTCGCGCGTCCGGGCGCTTGGGGCGGGTGAAATCACCCTGGCGGCCAGCTATCATGCCGGCAAGTTCCTCCAGCCGGGCGATGCGCAGGCGCGGGTCTATTTTCCGGAAGACGGCACGGTCTATTTTCGTCCGCGCAAGGATTATGCGGTTGTGCGGCCGCGGATTTCGGTGCTGACGGCGGAACGCGATGTGCTGGCGGAGTTGTGCGGACGTGACGATATCACCGTCAATGCCTGGATGGTGCTCAATCATAATACGCGGCTGGGGATGCTGCATCCGGACCTGACGGCGCGCAACGCTTTTGGTGACGCTTATCCCTACAGTCTGTGTCCATCGCAGCCAGAGGTGCGTGCCTATGCCGTGACGCTGTGCGGCGATATCGCGGAAAACTACCGGCTGAAAAGCCTGCTGTTGGAGACGCCGGGTTTCCTGACCTATGGCCACGGTTTCCATCATGAGTTCGCACAAGTCGCGCCCAACGCCTGGCTCGACGCCATGTTGGGATTGTGTTTCTGCGATCCATGCCGTGAAGGAGCGAAGCGGGCAGGGATTGAGGTGGATGGTCTGGCCGGACGCATCTGCACGGCGGTCGATGTCTGGCTTGATGGCGGTGCTGATCAATCCCTTGAGGACTGGAACGCCAATGATGCGGACCTTGCTGCTTACCATCGTTTCCGCTGTCAGGTCGTGACCTCGTTGGTCGCCGATATTCGCGCGGCTGTCGATCCGGCGGTGAAGGTCAAGGTGATCGCGACCTGCCAGCGCCCGCACGCCACGGCCTATCTCGAAGGTCACGATCTCGCCGCGCTCGATACTGTGAGCGACGGACTGGAACTGCCGCTTTATCAATCTTCGCCCGAAGCGGTGATGGCGGATGGCCGATATGTGCTTGATCTGGTGTCGGCCGCGCGTACCAGTGTTATCTTGCGCCCAGGCTATCCGGACATGAGTCGTGAAAGTGATCTGACAGAGGCGCTGGATGGTTTGCGAGATCTGGGGATCAGCGATTTCGCTTTTTACAATTGCGGCATGTTGCGCGCGATGAACCTCGAATGGCTCAAAAACGCGCTTACAGAAAAGGTGCTTTATGTTTGATTTCAGCGGGAAGGTCATCCTTATCACCGGCGCGGCAGGCGGCATTGGCCGGGGCTTGTGCGAGGCGTTTCTCGGCTGGGGCGCGATTGTACTAGCGCTGGACCGCGACGATGCAGCCCTGGCCGGCATGGATGCGCGGCTGAAAACAGCGGCGGTTGATCTGACCGATCTGGCGGCGGTGAAAGCGGCCATCGATGGTCTGGCGGCCATAAGTGGTCCGGTGGATATTTTGGTCAATAATGCTGGCGCGGCGGCGGCAACCGCTTTGGCGACTCTGAAGCCGGAAGACTGGGCGCATGATCTCGCCATCAATCTCAGCGCCGCCTATCACTGCGTCGAAGCGGTAAAGACGGCCATGTTCGCGCGTAAGTCAGGCGTCATCATCAATATCGGTACGGTCAATGCGAGCCTTGCCCTCGGTCATCCAGCCTACAGCGCCGCCAAGGCCGGACTGGTCAGCTACACCAAGGCGCTGGCGGTCGAATATGGTCCGCTCGGCATCCGCGCCAATCTGGTGGCGCCCGGCACGGTCAAGACGCAGGCCTGGGCGGAACGCGCCGCGAAAAAACCGGAAGTCTTTGACGACCTGAAGAAGTGGTATCCGCTGCGTGATTTCGCCGATCCACAGGATATCGCCAATGCCGTGGCGTTTTTGTCCAGTGACCTGTCGCGCATGATCACCGGCGTTGTGTTGCCGGTCGATGCCGGACTGACGGCGGGCAATCCGGTGCTGGCCGCCGAACTGACCCTGGAGTCGTTCTGATGGCGCTTGATCTCGATCCGATCCTCGACCTGTCTCTGAGCGCCCGCATAAAGGGCCTGCCGGCCGCGGCCGAGGGGCTGGCCATGCGTGAGGTCGGCGCGCAGGGGTGGAACCTGTTTGACGGTTCAATCCCTTTGCCGGCGGCGGTTATCCGCAGCAGCGTCCTGACAAAAAATCTCCATACCTTTCAGACCTATATCGATCAGGCCGGTGCGAAACTGGCGCCGCACGGCAAGACCAGCATGTGCCCGCAACTGTTCGACCGGCAACTGGAAGCCGGCGCCTGGGGTATGACGGTTGCGACATTTTCGCAGGCCAATACGGCGCTGGACTATGGCGTTAAAACGCTGCTGATCGCCAATGAACTGGCAGGCGTTGCGGAAATCCGCGCGTTGGCGGCGCGTCAGGATGCTGCGTCCGACATCTTGATCCTCAGCCTGGTCGATAGCCTGGCCGGTGTCGAGCGGCTTGAAAGCATTCTTATCGACGCTGACGCCAAACGGCCTTTCGAGGTGCTGGTCGAACTGGGGATTTCCGGCGGTCGCACCGGCGCACGGACGCGAGCGCGCGCGCTCGATATCGCCCGTCGCGTGGCGCAATCGCCCGTGCTGTCCTTGCGCGGTGTCGAAGGCTATGAAGGCTTGATCGTCACCGGTGACGCAGCAGCGGATGCGGTTCGCGTCGGCGCGTTTCTCGATGACCTGCTGGGCCTGTTCAACACCTGCCGCGACGAGGGGCTATTCGCCGGCGAACCCATACTCAGCGCTGGCGGATCGGCCTATTTCGACCTGGTGGCGCGTGGCCTGAAAACCGATGGCGTAACCCCCCTGCTGCGTAGCGGTTGCTACCTGACCCACGATACCGGCTTCTACAACAAGCTGCTGGCCCATGTCGGCGAACGCGGCGTGCTGGGACCGGCGCCGGCGCTCAATCCGGCCCTGGAGGTGTGGGCGCAGGTGGTTTCGCAGCCGGAGCCGGACCTGATCATCGTCAATGCCGGCCGCCGTGACCTGTCCGATGACGCTGGCCTGCCGAAGGTCGAATACCACGCCACGCCGGGCGCAAATGCCTCGGCGCAAGCGGTCGAAAACTGGTCGTTTTTTCGCATGAACGACCAGCACGGCTATATCCGTCTGCCGGCCGGCGCCTCGGTCAATATCGGCGATTACGTCGGCCTTGGCATATCCCATCCCTGCACCACCTTCGATCGCTGGCCCGTCCTGCTCGAAGTCGATGACGCCTATGCCGTAACCGGCGCCCTCAAGACGTTTTTCTAAGAGTATTATCCCTATGTCGCCTGTTCCCGCCGATATCCTGCTGCGTAATGGTCTTGTCTTCGATGGCGGCGGGGCAGCGCCCTATAAAGCGGATATTGCCATCCGTGAGGGCGTGATTGTGGCCATCGGCAAGCTTGACGGCCAGCCGGCGCATCGTACCCTCGATCTGGCGGGGAAGGCCGTCGCGCCGGGCTTTATCGATGTCCATTCGCACGACGATTACGCCTGCATTCGCCAGCCGGAAATGACGGCCAAGATCAGTCAGGGCGTTACCACCGTCGTGGTTGGCAATTGCGGTCTGTCGATCGCGCCGCTGCGTTTCTCAGGCGAACCGGAAGAACCCTTCAACCTGCTGGGCGACGCCAAAGCCTTCGCCTATGCCAGCTTCGCCGACTATGCCGCCGCCATCGAACAGGCGCGTCCGGCAGTCAATGTGGCGGCCCTGGTCGGCCACACCACCTTGCGTCGGATCTGCCTGCCGGATCTCGGCAAGGCCGCCAGCGCCGATGAGCGGAGACAGATGCAGGCCCTGCTGGCCGAAGCGCTGGAAGCCGGCGCCACGGGACTGAGCTCGGGCGTCTATTACCCGCCCGCCGCCGCCGCCGATCTCGATGAACTGACGGCGCTGGCGCACACCGTCAGTGCGCACGGCGGCGTCTACGCCACCCATATCCGCAGCGAATATGACGGCGTTGCCGAGGCCTTGCAGGAGGCCTTCACAACGGCCAGCCCGACGCAAACCCCGCTGATCATTTCGCACCATAAATGCGCCGGTGTGCGCAACTGGGGCCGGTCGATCGAGACCCTCGGCCTGATCGACACCGCGGCGAAAACGCAACCCGTCGCCATGGATTGCTATCCCTATACGGCCGGCTCTTCTGTGCTCAATCCCGACCTGTGCGACGGGGAGATCAAGGTATTGATCAATTCGTCCGAAACCCATCCGGACCAGGCCGGACGCTATCTCCATGATATCGCCGGCGAATGGGGCATCAGTGAGCGCGAGGCCGCCAAACTCCTGCTGCCCGGTTACGCCTGTTACTTCCAGATTCACGAAGACGACATGCGCCGCATTTTGTCGCATCCCTTGTGCATGGTCGGCTCCGATGGCCTGCCGAACGACAAGAACCCCCATCCGCGCCTGTGGGGAACCTTCCCGCGTGTACTCGGCCATTACGCCCGTGACCAGAAGCTGTTCCCGCTGGCCGAGGCTGTCGCCAAGATGACAACCTTTCCGGCCAGGCGTTTCGGTTTCCATGATCGCGGCCAGATCGCTGTTGGTATGGCGGCGGATATCACCGTCTTTGACGTCGAGACCGTGGCCGATCGCGCTACTTTTGAAAAACCGGTCCAGCTTTCGGCGGGCATCGAAGAGGTCTTCGTCAACGGTGTCCATAGCTGGTCACAGGGGCAGGGGCTGGAACGCGCCGGTGGCTTCCTGTCGCACAAGACAATCACAGCCAAGGCCGTCGCGGCCGGCGAATAACAATCACCATACGAGGGGAAACATAAGCCATGCCGACACCTGGACTCTCATCCGCTGCGAACGCGCCACAAAAAACACCTTGGGGCGCTGTCCTGATGTTCTGCGGTCTGTTCGCCATCTTCGGTTTTGTCACCTGGCTGAACGGTCCGCTGATCACCTTCTCCAAGCTGGCCTTCTCGCTTAACGACGTCGAAGCCTTCTTCGTGCCGTCGGTCTTTTACCTGTCGTACTTCTTTCTGGCCCTGCCGTCGGCCTTTATCCTGCGCAAGACCGGCATGAAGACCGGTATGGCGCTGGGCCTGCTGGCCATGGCCATAGGCGCCGCCGGCTTCGGCCAGTTCGCTTCCATGCGGCTGTTTCCGCCGACGCTCGCCTCGCTGTTCGTTATCGGCGCCGGGTTGTCCCTGCTGCAAACGGCCTCCAACCCCTACATTTCCGTGCTGGGCCCCATTGAATCGGGCGCGCAACGCATCGCCCTGCTCGGCATCTTCAACAAGCTGGCCGGCGCCGCAGCACCTGTCGTCATCGGCACATTGATCCTCAACGGCATCGGCCAGATGCAGACCCAGGTCGACGCCGCTCCGACCACCGCCGCCCGCGAACTGCTGCTCAACGCCTTCGCCGCCCGCATCCATCTGCCCTATCTGTTGATGGGCGCTTTCCTCGCCGTCATTGCCTTCCTGGTCTACAAATCGCCCCTGCCCAATATCAGCGATGACGCCAATCCGGGCGCCGGCAAGGGCTTCTGGGCCGCCGCGCCGCAGATGTTCTTCGGCTTTCTGGCCATCTTCTTCTATGTCGGGGTCGAGGTCATGGCCGGTGATGCCGTCGGCACCTATGGCAATGGCTTCAACCTGCCACTCGACCAGACCAAGTTCTTCACCAGCTTCACCATGGTCACTATGCTGATCGGCTATATCTGCGGCCTGATCGCCATTCCGCGCTTCACCAGCCAGGAAAAGTATCTGACCTTTTCGGCCGTGCTCGGCATCCTGTTCAGCGTCGGCGCCTTCCTGACCAGGGGTTACACCTCCGTCGCCTTCGTCTGGGCGCTCGGTTTCGCCAACGCCATGATGTGGCCGGCCATCTTCCCGCTCGGCATCCGCGGCCTCGGCAAGCTGACCGAGTTCGGCGCGGCCTTCCTGGTCATGGGGATCATAGGCGGCGCGGTCATCCCGCAGTTGTTCGCCCACTTCAAGGACCAGTACGGCTTCCAACTCGTCTTCCTCTGCCTGGTGGTGCCGTGTTACGCCTATATCTTGCTGTTCGGACTGTTCGCCGGCCGTAAGAGCAGGCCTAACCCTATGTTGTAAAACAGTGTAATTTTGCTACAACGGCGGACATGACCGTATTGAATGACATCCTGACCACCATCCGCGAACGCGCCCCGCATGAAGAGGGGGTAAATCTGAAGATCGGCGAGGAGATCCTCCGCGATCCGGCCACGGTGGTCGATGTCAGCATCAAGAGCTTCGCCAACCGGATCGGAGTCAGCGAACCCTCGGTTATTCGTTACTGCCGGTCGATCGGTTGCGAGGGATTTAAAGAATTCAAGAAACACCTGGCGCAATCGCTGGTGCTTGAGCAGAAGTTCGCCAAGGCACCGACATCTATCGGTGGCGAAGACAATAGCGGCCAGACCGGCGATGAACGGTTCGACCGGCTGACCGCCAGCGTCGCCATCGCCTTGCGGTCGGTCAGTGAAACCGGGCATTTCGAGCAGATCGATGCGGCGGCCAAGGTTCTGATGGCGTCATCGACGATTGCGGTATTCGGGGTCGGCGGCAGTTCGGCCATACTTGCGATGGAGGCGCAGAACCGTTTCTTCCGTCTGGGATTGCGCGCGGTGGCCCATGTCGACAGCTACATGCAGCGCATGATGGCCGCCACCCTGAAAAAGGGCGATTGCGTGCTCATCGTCTCATCGACCGGCGAACCGGAAACCCTGGCGGAAAGTGCGCGCATCGCCCGTAGTTACGGCGCCAATTGTATCGCCATGGCGCCGCAGGAAAGCACGCTGGCCGGCCTCGTGGATATCCTGATCCCCATCGAACTGGCGACGGACATTCCGTACCACCAGCCCAACCCGGTCCGCTTCGCGCAGATGTTCGTGCTCGATTGCATCGCCGACCGGGTGGCGCTGATGATCGGCAAGCCGGCCATGGAGACCCTGCGTCGCGTCTCTTCGGCCGTGTCGCCGCAGCAGCATTACCTGCCTACGGGCGACTGACCGGCGTCAGGTCGAGCGTTATCACCTCGAACGGTTGCAGATGCAGCATAACGGCTTGGCCGGCCGTCAGTGTCATGTCCGGCGTTTTGGCATTTTTCCACGGACTGCGGGCGGCGTAGATCATGGCGGCGTCGGCGGGCAGTTCTAGGGCAATTCCGATATCCAGCGCATAGGCCTGCGCCTGATCCGAGGGATTGCGCAGGGTGAGGGTGCCCTGGCGTGGTGACCAGGCGGCCCAGCCATAGACCTCAAGCTGACCCGGATCACCACCGATCCAGTGGGTATCTTTCAGGATATCGGCGTTTGCCCGCGACCAGTTCGCCGCCTCGGCCAGCGTATCCCAGTCCGATGCGTTGAGCAGGGACGGGGTGATGTACATTTCCTGCAAGGCTGTGCCGCTGCCGAAATAGGAATGAACCTCGTCAGCAAATTCATGTTTCGGATCGGTATCGAGACCGATAGCGTGCTGGGCATAGATTACGCCATGCAGCACGACGGAATTGAGCGGAAACAATGGTCCGCCGATAACGATATTCTGGTATTCCTCGCGGTCACGGTAGGTCATCCAGCGCTGGCGATCGGAGCCGACGCCGGTGAAGGCATGATCCTGACCGCCCCGCCAGATAGAGTCGGCATAGATCAGCCAGGCCGGCGAGGGATAGGTGCCGGTGGTGACGTTGATGAACAGGTCCGGCCGGGCGGCGCGCAGGTCATCGATCAGATGGATGGCGGCGTCGAAATCACTGTTGAAACGGCTGCCGGGGAACACCTTGCCGGCATTGCCGGTGCCGTCGAGCTTGAACTGGTTGACGCCCTGCCGGGTGACGAGATCGAGCGTCGCCTCGCGGAAATCATCATAATATTTCGGGCCGGAGAGGGCGAAGCCGCCGTCGATGATCTCATAACCGGTAGTCTGGCTGTTGGCGATGCGCGCCGCCTTGTTCTTGTTGTATCCGCCCCACGGCGACAGCCAGACGCCGGGCGCCGCGCCGTATTTAGCGGCGGCGTCGCGCAAGGGGATGAAACCGTGCGGGAAGGCTTTGCTGAATTTCCAACTGCCGGACATGTCATCCCAGCCGTCATCAAACAGGAAGGAGTCGATTTTCACGCCGCGCTTGACAGCCAGTTCTTCGCCGAAAGCATGGATGCGGTCGAGCGCATCGGCCTCGGTATAGGCTGTGTCATAGCCGATGTCGTACCAGGAATTATAATGCAGGAAGGTGCGGTAAGGGTGGGCGCGTTCGGCTTCGATATAGCCGAGGAAATCGCGGCGCAACTGACCGGGCGAAGTGACGCCGATGACGGCGGACCAGGTTACGCTCTGGCCCTTGCGCAGGGGCAGGGCATTGTCGATCTGGGTCCAGGCCGCGTCTGATTCCACGATGGCATGGCTGTAGGCCAGCGGGTTTTCGAACATCACATAATCATTGCCCGCCACGATGGGTGAACCATTGACCTTGCCGGATATTTCCGCGCCCGGCGCGTTCAGGTCCATGAGACGCACCTGCGGAATCATCTCGTCCTGCTTCAGCGCCGTGAGGGTGACGACTTCCCGCACATATTTGGCCCCTTCGGGCTGCACCAGCCGCCACTCGATACGCAGCCGGCCGTCCTTGTCGGTGAAACTGCCCTGAATTTCCTGGCGCACTTGCGTTTCGGAAAGCCGGGAAGCCTTTGCATTGCCCGGTACAGTCACCACGCGCAAAGGGGCGGTCAGGTCAAGATCGGCCAGTGTCAGGGGCGGGCCATCTTGGAGCGAGACGGTGAAAGGCGCGGTGACGCTTAAGGTACGGTCGGTCAATTTGTCGCTGAAACGGAAATCCGACATTTGGCCGCCATCGACCGTCCATGTCAGGGCGGCATTCTGGTTGCCGAAGGTCTGTAATTCACCGGCGGCGGCCGCCGAATGCAGGCCCGGCAGGGTCAGGAGCGCCAGGAGGGAGACGCAGGCTTTGAGCGCGGACATCGATTTTTCCTTATGCGTAGCTTCGCTACATAATATGGGCTACAGTTTTTTGATAAGTCAATTTTTAAATGGAGCGCATTGGTCCCGGACACTGGCTGGACGCAGACATGGCTCTTTCACCCGGATATTGCCACCGAAAACCTTGTCTGGGTTCGGAAAATTGATCAATCGCAGGTTAGCCCGTCAGCGGAGCCGGTAGTGTCTGATTTGCAACAGGCGCCTTGTTAATTGTCATATAATTTTGCGTGACGTCTAACAGGGTTTGACATTTGTAGTAAATGTAGCATCATGACTGTAGCTCTTGTAGCTTAAAATGAAAAAGGGAAGACAGAGGGATGAAGACCAGGAAACATAAATGCGGTGTTTCGCGCACGGCGCTGACGATGGCGCTGTTTTGCGGATTGATAGGGGGCGTGAATCATGCCTATGCGGCGCCGCAGGATACGGACGCCACGGAAAACGCCGATAAGGCGCTCGATACGACCATCGTCGTCGTCGGGTCCCGCAAGGCGCTGAAGACGGCTCAGGATGTCAAGAGGAGCGCCGATACGATCGTCGATTCCATCACCGCCACGGATATCGGCGCCTTCCCGGATAAGTCGGTCGCCGAGGCCTTGCAGCGCGTGCCCGGCGTGACCGTCATGCGTTCGGTCGCCGGCGGAGATGTCATGCACTTCCCGGCCGAACCGACGGGCGTGATTATTCGTGGTCTTCAGCAGGTGAAGGCCGAATTCAACGGCCGCGATATCTTCAGCGCCGGTTCGGCTGCCGGCCTGAGCTGGGAAGACGTGTCGCCGGAAATGCTGGCGGGTGTCGATACCTACAAGAACCTGACGGCGGACATGCTGGAAGGCGGTATTGCCGGCACGGTCAACCTGCGCACACGCCTGCCGTTCGATCAGAAGGGCCAGCTTATCTCCGCCACGATCGAGGGTGATTACGGCGATCTCAGCAAAAAATGGACGCCATCGGGATCGGCGCTCTATTCCAACCGCTGGCGCACCGAACTGGGTGATTTCGGCTTCCTCGGTGATATTGCCTATTCCAATATTGAAACCACCAGCCAGGGGGCGACCCTGCCGCGCATGATGCCGTTCGCCGCCGGCGTCTATTCGGACCAGATGAACTTCATCCCGTCCGGCATCAGCTACAACAACACCGTCTACGACCGGACGCGCAAGGGCATTTCCCTGGCCGGCCAGTGGGCCAGCACCGACAATCATTTCAAGGCGACGCTCCAGTACAACAAATCAACCTACGAAAACACCTGGAACGAAGACCAGTTGCTCAGTTTCTGGGCGTGGGTCGATCCGGCCACGACCAATGAATCGACCGTATGGACGGACGGCAGCCTGATCGCGCCGCCCGATGCGCCGGGCCTGGGCATCAATGAAGCCGGTGGTGGTACGCCGTTCACCTTCGGCAGCAACGGCATGTTCCAGAACGGCGTCATTACGGCCTCTGCCGGTGGATGGGGCTATGGCAGCATCGCCGACTGGTCCACCGGCGAATATCAGGTCGGTTCGACCGACCAATACGGCACCTATGGCCAGTACGGCATCGATAAGCCGATTTACCAGCCGTGCCTGAAATCCGATGTCACCCATGCCAACCAGCCGTGCCGCCTGGGGCCTGCGGTCAATCTGGCAACCCGTTACTCAACCGAAAGCCGCACGGTCGAAGACACCGCGCTCAATTTCGTCTGGACGCCGACCGATCGGCTCAAGCTGACCTTTGACGCGCAGCATGTCCTGTCCGTCAATACGCACTACGATATAACCTACCGCAACGGCACCTACGCCAATGTGGGCCTGGACCTGACCGGCGATCTGCCGAAGCTGAGCTTCTCGGCGCCGTCAGGCTATAATGTCGTCGGCACGGATCCGATGTCCGATTATCGCAACTACTTCAATGAATCGATCATGGACCACCTGGAAGATTCCAAGGCCACCATGAACGCCTTCCGAATCGATGGCGCCTATGCCTTCGATGGCCCGTGGCTGAACGAACTGCGTGTCGGCGTCCGGATGTCGGAGCGCGACCAGCTCAATAAATGGTCGGCCTATAACTGGCAGAGCATTTCCAGCAACTGGGGCGCCAATCCCGCCGATTCCTTCCACCTCGATGCGCCGGCTACGGCGAACTTCGCGGGTTATCCCGGCACCTACTGGCAGACGCGGGCCTTCGGCGACAGCGGAATGCTGGATGGCCTGATCGGGCAGAGCCAGTTCGTCACCATCAATCCGGAATATCTCAAGGATATCAATTTGATGGAGCAGACCTTTGGCATGACGACGCAGAAGGCCGGCGGCAAGACGCCCTCATCGAACTGGGATCCGATCTGTATGCGCGCCGCCAATATCGCCGGCAGTTGCTTCCAGCCGGGTGAAATCCTCAATGTCAATCTGAAGCAGGATTCCGCCTATGCCATGCTGAAATTCGGCGGGCCTGACGCCGTTGTCTTCGGCGATATTAGCCTGTCGGGTAATGTCGGCGTGCGGGTGGTCCAGACCAACCTGACCAGCATCGGCGCCACCAATTTCGCCGTGCCGTTCACCTTTGACGAAACGAACTGCGTGCCGCTCACGCCGGAGCAGATTGCCGCCCTCGGTCCCAATCAGTACGCCATTTCGCCCGGATGCCTGGGGCAGAATTCGCTCGACGATCAGGCTTTCTCGGACGGCGGTTTCGCCAGTTCGACGGTCAAGACCAAGCATACCTATACCCTGCCCAGCCTGAACCTGAAGTTCTCGCTGCCGGAAAACTGGATCGTGCGCTTTGCCGCCTCGCGTGGCATGTACATGCCGGATATCGGCCTGCTCAAGAACTACACGACGCTGCAACGCAGCTTTGTGCCGCAATCGGCGATCACCGTCGGCAATCCGAGCATTGTACTGGATGGCGCGGGCAATCCGAGCAGCTATATCTTTGGCTATTCCGGCAGCACGGGCAATGCGCGCCTGAAGGCTATCACGGCCGATCAGTTCGACCTGTCCGTCGAGCGTTACTTCGCCGAGGTCGGTTCGTTCAGCTTTGATATCTTCTCGAAGAAGTTCCACGACTATATCCAGAACGGCACCTTCGTTGTTCCGATAACCCATAACGGCGTCACCCGCGATGTCGCCGTGCATGGTCCGGTCAACGGAGAAGGGGCCAGCGTCAAGGGTTTTGAAGTGGCTTATCAGCAATACTTCACCTTCCTGCCCGCGCCATTTGACGGCCTCGGCATCCAGGCCAACTACACGCACCTGCATAATGAAGGCGTGCAGAATTCCAACCTGACGCTCGATACGGCGGATGGCTCCACCATCACGCGCTCGGCGCAGGACGGCATGATCAATCCGGGCCGTCTGGAACAGCTTTCGGATGACTCCTATAATCTGATCGTGATGTACGACAAGGGATCGTTCGGCGGACGCCTGGCCTATAACTGGCGGTCGAAATACGTCAATTCGGTCAATGACTGCTGCATCGGCTTCCCGGTGTGGAACCAGGCCGAAGGTTTCCTCGACGGTTCGCTGCGCTATGCGCTCAATTCCCACACGGAAATCGACCTGCAAGGCACCAACCTGCTCGATACCCGTCCGAAGATCTTCCAGGAGGTTTTGGGGCCAACGGCGGCCAATCCCGATCAGGCGCCCTTGTTCCTGCCGGCCGGGACCTTCGCCTTCGATCGCCGTATCCAGTTGAGTGTGCGGATCAAGTACTAAACCTTACGTCCATGCCCTTTCCCGCCGTTCCCCGGCGGCATGGATCACTTAAGGCGCGCAGCGGTTAGGCTGCGCGCCGCCTTTTCACTTTAAAACGCCAGGCCTTCGTCAATGACTGAATCCGTGTCCAAAATGCAGAGGGTCGTCATTCTGGGCGGCGGCACCGCCGGCTGGATGGCGGCGGCCTGTCTGTCGAAGGTCTACGGCGAAAGCCTCTCCGTCACCCTTGTTGAATCGGCCGAAATCGGCACGGTCGGCGTCGGTGAATCGACCATACCCATGATCAATCTGTTCAATTCGATCCTGGGCATTGAGGAAGCCGATCTGATCCGCGAGACCGAGGCCACCTTCAAGCTGGGTATCGAGTTCATCGACTGGACCCGGATCGGCCATAGTTATCTGCATCCATTCGGCGCCTATGGCATGAATATGGAGGGCATCGGCTTCCATCACTACTGGCTGCGTCTGGCGGCCCATGAGGGCGCGAAGGACTACGGCCAGTTCAATATGGAAACCCTGGCGATCCGGTCGGGGCGCTGCGGTCCCACCGCCACCGATCTGCCGCAGATCAAATTGAACAAGGCTTATCAATTCGACGCCAGCCTCTATGCCGCCTTCCTGCGGCGCTACAGCGAGGTGCGCGGGACCGTTCGCATCGAAGGACGGGTAAAGGATGTCCATCTCAACCCGGACAGCGGCGACGTTACCGGCCTCTCACTGGAAGACGGACGGACGATCGAGGGCGATCTGTTCATCGATTGCTCAGGCTTTTCGGCCTTGCTGATTGGCAAGACACTGGGCGTGCCTTACCAGGACTGGAGCCAGTGGTTGCCATGCAATCGCGCGGTTGTTGCGCCGTGTGAAACCGCCGGACCGCCGGCGCCCTATACCCGCGTCACCGCTTATGAGGCCGGGTGGCAGTGGCGCATTCCGCTCCAGCACCGGACGGGCAACGGTTACGTCTATTGCGACGCCTTCGCGGGAGATGACGAAGCCGCCGAAAAGCTGCTCGGCCGCCTGGAGGGCAAGGCGCTGGCCGAACCGAGGCTGCTGAAATTCACGGCGGGGCACCGCGCCCGCATGTGGGAGAAGAATGTCGTTTCCCTGGGTTTGGCGTCGGGATTCCTGGAGCCGCTGGAATCGACATCGATCTATCTGGTGCAAAGCGCGCTGGCGCGGCTGATGGCGTTGTTTCCGCGCGGTCCGGTAAATCCAGGCGTGCGGACGAAATTCAACGACGACATGAACGCCGAATATGCCTGTATTCGTGACTTTCTGATCGCCCATTACAAGCTGACGGAGCGCGAGGATACGCCCTTCTGGCGTCAGTGCCGCGCGATGGATATTCCCGATACGCTGCGTATGCGGCTTGAGGTGTTTGCGTCCGAAGGCCTCCTGCTTGAATTCCCTCAGGACCTGTTCAAGGACTCAAGCTGGTTTTCGGTGCTGATGGGGCAGGGGCTTCGTCCGAAAACCTATCATCCGCTGGCCGACGCCATGCCGAGAGAGGAATTCCTGAACCGGATGGCGCAACTGCGCAAGATGATCGGCCAGCGCGCCTCGGCGCTGCCAGTGCACAGCCAGTATATCGATCATCTGAAAGGCGGCCAATGAAGATATATCTTTTGCTCCTGCTGATCTGGCTGGCGCCCGCCGTAGCGGTGGCGAAACCGCAACTGGCCGTGGTCAGTTACTGGGGGCACAGGGTTGAGAATTTCGAGCGCATTCCGGATCATACGGTCGCGCTGATCAATCCCAGCAGCGGCATACTGGTGAAAGGGTCGATCGACACGCCGGTCGATGATCTCGGCATTTACAAGGATGTTTTCCGCCGGGCGAAAAAGCACGACCTGCGTCTCTACGCCTATGTGCCGACCGGCTATTTCAATCACGACTGCAATACGGACGGCAAGTGCCAGACCTGGGCGCGCATAGAAGGGCAGGTGAAGACCTATTTCGAGCGGATGCCGGACCTCAAGGGCATCTTTTTCGATGAAACCGCGCCGGCGGATTATGATTGCGCTTTGTTCGACGCCGAATATCAAAAACTGCGCGCCCTGGTGGCGAAATACCGGCCAGACGGCAAGATCATCTTCAATGTCGGGATGCCGGATGTCTGCGCGGTCGGGGCTACTTCGCCGGGCGAAATGATCGTGCTGTTCGAGAATGACGGCCAGCATTACGTCAATGATTACAAGCAGATCAAGGTGGCGACCGACCTGGCCAAATCGAAGGGCGCCGAGGTCTGGCATATCATCAATAATATTCCGACCGATAAGGAACTGGGCGCCGTGTTGCGGGCGTCGGATGTCTATGCGCCGGACTATCTCTATGTGATAGATGTTAGCGGCGACTGGCAGGCGGGATTCGATACCTATGGCGACCTGCCGGCCTACTGGAAGGCCGAGGTTAAAGCGCTGACCGGCAATGCGAAATAAACAGGGAAAGTATCCATGCGCCTAAAAACCCAACTTCTGATCGCCAGTGTCATGGTGGCCCTGATTTCTCCGCTTTCGGCCTTCGCACAACCGGTTGCAAAGGGCGTCTGGCTGGGCAATGAGGCCGGCGCCGCGAAGACACCGCCGATGGGCTGGAATAGCTGGAACGCCTTTCGCACCGAGGTTGACGAAGACAAGGTAATGGGAGCGGCGCAGGCGCTGGTCGATGACGGGCTGGCGAAGCTGGGCTATACCTATGTCAATCTCGATGATGGCTGGTGGCGCAAGCGCCGGCTTACCGATGGGCGCATGATTGTCCGGACCAGCATCTTCCCCTCGGCGGATACGCCTGACGGGAACACCAGTTTTCGCCCGTTTACCGACCGCCTCCATGCGATGGGCCTGAAGGCGGGCCTCTATACCGATGTTGGCCGCAACGCCTGTTCGCAGGCCTTCGATCTGCATTCACCGAACCTGCCCGAAGGCACGGCCGAGGAGCGGCAGGTCGGGCTTGATGGCCATGTCGAGCAGGATATAAACCTCTATTTCGGCGAATGGGGCTTTGACTATCTCAAGGTAGACGCCTGCGGGCTGGCCGATTTCGCACCGGACTCCAAGCTGGTGAAGGACAATGGCTATATCGGCCTGAAACCGGAAATCTACCGTGACGCCATAAACCGGACGGACGATGCCAGCGTGCAAAAGCGCTATGCGCGCGTGGCCGCCGCCCTGAAGGCCGCAAATCCCGATCAGGACTATGTGTTCTCCCTCTGCGACTGGGGCATGGCCGATGTCCGGTCATGGGGTAAGGATGTCGGCAGTTCGTGGCGGACCTCAAGCGATATCACGCCCAACTGGTCGAGTATGCTGCACAACTATGACAGCGTGGCCAAGCGGGCGCTCTATGCCGGGCCGGGCCACTGGAACGATCCGGATATCCTGTTCATTGGCGAAGGTGAGTTTGACGCCGGTCACCTGACCGAGGCCAGGTCGCATTTCTCGCTCTGGGCCATGATGAGCGCGCCCTTGCTGATCAGCTATGATCTGAGAAAAGCACCGACAGTACTTCTGGACATCTGGCGCAACGCCGACCTGATCGCCGTCGATCAGGACCCCGCCGGCAACCAGGCGACCATCGCCTACGATTCCGACGACGCGCAGATTCTGGTAAAAACGATGGCCGATCACCGCAAGGCGGTGGCCCTGTTCAACCGCACAGCGTCGCCGGTGACGGTGACCCTGCTGGCCAGCCACCTGAAACTGCGGGATGACGCGCCGGTCGAACTGGTCGATCTGTGGTCGAAAGCCAAAAGCGAATTCACGGGGCAACTGGCCGTCAAGCTGGCGCCGCACGAAACGCAGGTGTTTTCCGCAAGCGGGAGCCGCGAGCTGGCCGATGGCGTCTATCTGTCAGAGATTCCGGGCGCGATCAATGTGGCGGATGACGGCGTGAAAACACCTGTTCCGGACCCGACGATCCACCGGATGATCGACCCCTGGGCCGGCACCACTTCCGGCAGCGCCCGGCCGCAATATGCCGGTTGGGGTGGCGCGCAGGCTGACACGACGCCCTACGGCCAGGCTTTGCAGGTCGCCGGGCAACATTATGAGAGCGGTATCGGCGTATTGGGCAACTCGCTTTTGCAGGTCAAAAATACCGGCGGTTACAGCTCGTTCCGCGCCACGGTCGGCGTGGACGACTCGACCCAGAACCGCGCCCATCCGGTGACCTTTTCGGTCTATGCCGATGGCAAGCTGGTCACCAAAACGCCGCCGATGAAGTTTGGCGATCACCCCCGCGATATTGTGGCCGATATTGCCGGGCACAAGATTATAGAATTGGTATCGGCGAGTGAGGCGGCGGCGAATGAACTGCCGGTCGTTGTTACCTGGGGATCGGCCAGGCTGGAGAAATAGCGTCAGCCATAGCGCCCGATCGACAGGTCGGCGGTTTCGATCTCAGGCCTGATGCCGCTGATCATATCGGCCAGAACGCGCGCCGAGCCGCAACTCATGGTCCAGCCGAGCGTGCCGTGGCCGGTATTGAGCCAGAAATTGTCATAGCGGGTTCGGCCGATCACCGGTGTGCCGTCCGGCGTCATCGGGCGCAGGCCCGACCAGAACTTCGCTTGCGACTGATCACCGGCGCCACCAAACAGGTCTTCCACCGAATGAACGAGGGCGGCCTGGCGGGCGGGGGGCAGGTCGGTGCTGAAGCGGGCGATCTCGGCCATGCCGCCGATGCGGATACGGTCGCCCAAGCGGGTAATCGCCACCTTGTAGGTTTCGTCCATCACGGTCGAGACGGGGGCGCGGGCCTCATTGATGATCGGCACGGTGATCGAATAGCCCTTGACCGGATAGACCGGCAGGTCGAGACCCAGCGGCTTCACCAGCTTCGGCGTATAGCTGCCGAGCGCGCCGATAAAGATATCGGCTTCGTAGTGGCCCTGATCCGTTTCGACGGCGGTGATGCGTTGACCGTCATTGGGGCCATCACGGCGCAGGCCGCGGATATCGACATTATAGATGAATTTGACGCCAAGCGCTTCCGCCCGTTCAGCAAGCGCGGTGGTGAATTTGTAGCAGTCGCCGGTCTCGTCATTCGGCAGGCGCAGGCCGCCGACAATCTTGCTGGCGTCGATACCCGGTTCGGCCTTGGCGCAGCCGGCAGCGTCCAATATCTCGAACGGCACGCCGCCGGCCTTCAGCACCTCGACATCCTTGCCGATATTGTCGATCTGCTTCTGGCTGCGGAAGACTTCGAGCGTGCCTTGCGTGCGCTGGTCATACTGGATGCCGGTCTCGGCGCGTAAGCGCATCAGGCAGTCGCGCGAATATTCGGCGATGCGCACCATGCGGCCCTTGTTGCGTGTGTAGCGTGCCCTGGTGCAGTTGCGCAGCATGGAGAGCATCCAGCGCACGGTGGCCGGATCAACCGTCGGGCGCACGATCAGCGGCGCATGTTCCATGAACAGCCACTTCAGCGCCTTTTGCGGGATGCCGGGTGCGGCCCACGGCGAGGAATAACCGGGTGAGACCTCACCGGCATTGGCGAAACTGGTTTCCAGCGCGGCGCCCGGCTGGCGATCAATGACGGTGACCTCATGGCCGGCTTTTGCCAGATACCAGGCGGAGGTGACGCCGATCACGCCGGCGCCCAGAATAAGAATTTTCATTCAAGCCCCACATATTCACGATAGAAGCGGCGGCCCAGCGCCGTCAGGATTTCGTAGGAAATGGTGCCGGCGTTGGCGGCGATGGCGTCGATCGTCTGATGCGGCCCTATCAGTTCGACGAAGCTGCCGGCGGGCAAATCATCGGACAGGGCGCTGATATCGAGCATCAGGCTGTCCATCGATATGCGCCCGACGATGGGCAGGCGGATATCGCCGAACCACGCCGCGCCGTGATGGCTCAAGACACGCGGCAGGCCATCGGCGTAGCCGGCGCTGATAGTCGCCAGCCGCATGTCGTGCTCAGCCGTAAAAGTGCCGCCATAGCCGATTTGCGTACCGGCGGGCACGGTGCGCGTCTGGATCACCGCGACATGCAGGCTGATGACCGGCCGCATCGGGTTCGGACCGGCGTTATTGGGTGCGCCGCCGTAAAGGGCGATGCCTGGGCGCGTCAGGTGTTGCAGGAAATCCGGCCCCAAAAAAAGCCCGCCGGAATTGGCGAAACTGACCGGTACGCCGGGAAACAGGGCGCTGACCTCGCGCATATGCGTCAGTTGCCTGGCATTGGCGGCATGTTCCGGCGTATCGGCGCAGGCAAGATGGCTCATGATGAAGCGGATATCGAGCGCTGCCAGGGATTCGGGGGCAGCGGCGAGGGCGCGTGTCTCTTCAGGGGAAAGGCCCAGTCGCGCCATGCCGGTATCGAACTGCACCACGGCGGGCAGGCGCAGGCCGCGCGCCTTCGCCACATCTACCCAACGGGCAATTTGCTGGGGTGAATTGAGCACGGGAATGATGTCCAGATCGGCGGAGGCCGTTTCGCTGCCTTCCGGGAGGCCATTGAGCACATAGAGCGCGGCATCGGCTGGCAGGTGCGGACGCAGATCAAACGCCTCACATGCCTGGGCGACAAAGAATTGCCGGCAACCGGCCGTGTATAAGGCCGCGGATACCCGTATGGCCCCAAGTCCGTAGGCGTCGGCCTTGACCACGGCGCCGGTCACGGCGTTTCCGGCCTCGCTTTCGGTTTGGGCCGACAATTGCCGGTAGTTGGCGGTCAGCGCATCCAGATCAATGGTGAGATAACCGCCTGTCCCTGCGGCGAGGGCGCGCGATTCGAGTGAGGTTTGCATGGTGTCAGTCCGGGGAACGGTATTGTGGATAGCCTATGCCAGAGACGGCGGGATATGCTGCCGGACTATCGGTGAAACTGCGAAAACGGCGCGGTGTTCTCGAAGATTTAGCGAAAACAGCGCAAAAATATTGCGTATCAATCCGGCAGGTCGTTCATCAGGTCGGCGATGGCCTGGGCGTCGCTGAGGCCGGGCATTGCGCTCAGGCCATCGATTACTCTCTGGCGGTCGCCGACCGGATGAGTCTGGTTGAGTTTGGTGGTGCCGTCGATGCTTTTGACATGGATGCGAAACGAGCGGATCATCGGTAGCAGTTCCATGACCTTGCCCTCCGGCGCGTCTTCCATCGTCCACGGATTGGTCCAGTGCGATTCCATCAGGGCGATTGTCCGGCGCAGGATCGCCAGTTGCGAGGCGTCGTCGTCGATCGGTTGCAGGATGCCGCGTACGCGGGCGCTGATATAGTCCCAGGTCGGCACGGTCAGCTTTTCGGCATACCAGCGCGGCGAAATATAGGTGCGCGGTCCATTGAAAACCGCCAGAACCGCCTGGCCATCGGTCAGCGCTGCGGCGTGCGGATTGCGGCGCGCCATATGGCCGATCATCGTGGCCTCGCTGTCGTCGAATTCAAAAATGATTGGGGTCAGCGTGGCGTGCAGATCGGGCGAGATCAGGGTGGCGAACGGATATTGCCGGACGATAGCGGCCGGATCGGCGGCGCCATAAGGGCCTTCAGCATATTGCGACGGCGGCGGGAAAATCGGTTCGGCCATGGATTCGTCTCGAAGCAGCGGTTGTTTTTCAAGTCATATGCCGCGCCGCGCGC
Source organism: Asticcacaulis sp. (assembly GCF_035497195.1). Lineage (GTDB taxonomy): Bacteria > Pseudomonadota > Alphaproteobacteria > Caulobacterales > Caulobacteraceae > Asticcacaulis. The sequence goes on along the minus strand of NZ_DATJDZ010000017.1, from coordinate 237,814 downwards.
TTGCGGAAGATGCGAAACCGGTATGCAATGGTGCGTATCCATCACCAAAAGCGCGTTCGAGGCGGCGAGTGGTGATGTCAGATCACCGCGCCCGACCCTTTTCGCAATCCGCGCCCGCGCTGTATTGGCGCAAGTTCGGCGCATAACCACACATGGGGATATAGACCAATGCTGAAAGTCGCCACCTGCCTGTCCGCGCTGCTTGCCGGCGCCATGCTTTTAACACCAGCTTTCGCGGCGGATGCGCCCGTGCCGCCGGATTCCCAGGCCAATCTCAAGCCGGTGCTCAATGCCGGCGGCAAGGCGCTGACCTTCGACTGGCCCATGCTCAGCATCGGCACCGGCGAATACAGCGAAGGGCCGACCGGCGTGACGGTTTTCCGTTTTGGCCGCAAGGTGCTGGGCGCGGTCGATGTGCGTGGCGGCGGACCGGGGACGGTCAATACCGAATATCTCAACCTGCATTACAATGTGCCCGAAGTGAACGCGGTCGTGCTGTCCGGTGGCTCGTGGTACGGACTGGAAACCGCCACGGCGGTCGGCACGGCACTGAAGGACGATGGCTTCAATACCGGCAACTGGGACAGCGTGGCCATGTCGGTCGGGTCGATCATCTATGATTATGGTCCCCGCCGGCTCAATGAGATCTACCCGGACAAGAAGCTGGCCCAGGCGGCTTTCCGCGCCGCCGTTCCCGGCATCTTCCGTAATGGCTCGGCGGGCGCCGGACGGATGGCAGAAACCGGCGACTTCTTCGGTTGCCAGGCGCATTCGGGGCAGGGCGGCGCCTTCCGTCAGATCGGTGACCTGAAGATCGCCGCCTTCACCGTCGTCAACGCCTATGGCGTGGTCACCAACCGCGACGGTACGATCGCCGCCTGTAACAACGATCCGTCATGGCCCAAGGGCGTCACCGTCACCGACCTGATGCACAACCTGCCGGAAAGCCGGAAAGCCGGCTGGGATACGATCAGCGGCCCGAAGCGCAACACCACCATCAGCCTGATTGTCGTCAACCAGAAGATGGACCCGGCCGAGTTGCAGCGTCTGGCCGTTCAGGTCCATACCTCGATGGCGCGCGGCATCCAGCCCTTCGCCTCGATGGGTGACGGTGATGTGCTCTACGCCATCTCGACTGGCGAGATCGACGCGCCCGACGGCCTGATCAATCCGGAACTGGGAGCGCTCATTTCGGACGTGATGTGGGACGCCATCCTCAATTCGGTGCCCGAACAGCCCGCCCAGCCGGCGCCGGTGGCGGTGGCCCCTGTGTCGGAAAAGACACTCAAGACATATAGCGGCGACTATCGCTTCTCCAGTTTCGTCACGGTGAAGGTGACCAATGAAGGCGGCAAGCTCTATGCCCAGGCGACCGGCCAGCGCAAGGCTTTCGCTATCGCCACGGATGCCAAGACTGAACTGCAACCCCTTGATAACGGCGAATATTTCGTCCCTGGCCGGTATCCCCTGGTTCTGAGTTTCAAGACGCCTGGAGAGCTTGTGATCAACCCCGGCCAGTGGCGGCAGACCGGCAAACGGCAATAGGCCGCACCCCTGTGGTGCGCGTGACGCACCGCAGGGGATCGTTTCAGCGCCTGTTCATAAATTGGTCACACTCACAACACTGGGGTCTCAAGTGGAACAACCACAGGCACAGGGGATTTGTTGAAATGAAGCTTACCGGAATGAAAACCGCGTTGTTGGGAGCGTCCTGTCTGGCGCTGACGCAAGGCATGGCCTTCACCGCTGTTGCTCAGGAAGCCGCCGCCGCGCCGGCTGACGATACGATCGAGGTCATCGTCACCGCCCAGAAGCGCAGCCAGCGCCTGATCGACGTGCCGATGGGCATCACCGCTGTCGGCGGCGAGGAACTGAAGAAGCGGGGCATCGAAAGCATCCAGGACCTGTCCTTCCAGGTGCCCGGTCTGACCATGCGTGAAGACGGTCCCGGCTCCTATACGGTCTTCATCCGCGGCCTCGCCAACCAGTCGGGTTCCGGCGCGCTCGTTTCGCTCTATCTCGATGAAGCGCCCCTGTCGCTCAGCGGTTATGACCAGCTCAGCCCGGTCGCGCTCGACCTCAAGCGCGTCGAAGTGCTGAAAGGCCCGCAGGGTACGCTCTACGGCCAGGGATCGGCCGGCGGCACCATCCGCTACATCACCAATCAGCCGAACCTCAATCGCTATGAGGGCAGCATCGAGGCCGAAGGTTACGGCGTGGCGCACGGCGAAGCCGGCGGCAAGGTGACGGGCGTGATCAATGTGCCGCTCATCGAGGACAAACTGGCCCTGCGCGTCGCCGGTTCTTATGAAAGCGGTGGCGGCTGGATCGACCAGCCCGAAGCCGGCATCGAGAATGGCAACGGCACAGAACTGACCAATCTGCGCGCCACCTTGCTGTGGAAGCCGACCGAAAACTTTGACGCCAAGGCGATGATCCAGGTGCACCGCGCCGAAACCGAACTCGGCATGGGCTATGAAGAAGCCGACCGCACGGTCGATATCGCTATCGATCCGGCCACTGTGCTGATTCCCAAGGTTTTCAACTTTGACGTCTACAGCCTTGAACTGAACTATGATTTCGGCTTCGCCAGGTTGACCAGCGCCACCAGCTTCGTCGATCACCATCACGAATATCCGTTCACCTATATCGCCCGTCCGGGTAACTATTCCTACGGCATCACCGAAGGTAATGACGAGCGCTATGTCAGCGCCAAACAGTTCACCCAGGAAATCCGGCTGGCCTCATCGGGCAAGCCGTTTGAATGGACGATCGGCGCCTATTATGCCGACGGTCAGCGCCGCATGGATGATGACTACGCCTATAGCTATGCGCCTGACGGTGACCTCTATAGCGGCGGTGGCGACGTATATGACGGCCTTTATTACATCAGCGAATCCACCTCGAAGAACTATTCGATTTTCGCCGATGGCGCCTATCACCTGACGGACAAATTGACGATCGGCGGCGGCATCCGTTACTTCCATGACGACCAGACCAGCCTGATCCTGTATAGCCATCCCACGGGCAACGAACCTCACGACGAGGATACGTTCGAGTCGGTCGATCCGCGCGTCTATCTCTCCTACAAGTATGCGCCCAAGGCTAACCTCTACGCCAGCATTTCCAAGGGCTTCCGCAGCGGCGGGTTTAACGCGGCGGCGGTTGGCCACAACTACAATCCGGAAAAGGTCCTGACCTATGAAATCGGCACCAAGGGCATTGCCGCCGGCGGCAAACTTCAGTTCGACGTGGCGACCTTCTTTACCCAATACACGGATATGGTTCGTCGCCGCCTGATCCTGCAAGGTGGGGCCTATCTGTCGGAATCGAGCAATATCGGCGAGGTCGAGATCAAGGGCGTCGAAGGCAGCCTGGCGTGGAAAGCGACGGATCACCTGACCCTGACGGCCAATGCGGCTTATCTCGATAGTGTCATTGTTGACACCGATCCCGGCGACCAGGTGAATATCGTTGGCGATCGCGTCGATTACACGCCGAAGTACAGCTATACGCTCGGCGCCAATTACGACTTCGACTGGGCGGAAAATGTCCCCGGCTTTGCCCGCCTCGACTACAGCCATCGGGATGCGGTCAGCTATATCGATCGCTCGTCCTTTGCGCCGTCGGCCCTGCCGCAGATGTCCGACGCGCTCGATCTGGTCAATGTCCGCCTGGGCGCGGAAGTCGGCTCGGTGTCGTATGAACTCTACGCCACCAACCTGTTCGACCAGAACAAGTCCATCGACCCTTACCAGGGCTGGGCCAATGCCAACCGCACGCGTCCGCGCGTTGTCGGCGTCAAGGTCGGGTATTCGTTTTAAGCGCAAACCCGATGTGTAGCGTACCCGCGCCGGCGAAGCCCCCTTCGCCGGCGTCCCTTTACAGGTTACGGCTTTTGGGTGTTAATCATCGTCTGTTGTAAAAGGTGGCGTAGCTTATGGAACGATCGAGGGAAGAGCGTAACGAACCGGCCTATAGCCCGCCTTCGCGCAAGACGATTCCGCCGTTCGAGGCCTTGCGCGCCTTTGACGCCGTGGCGCGCCTCGGCGGGGTTCGCCAGGCGGCGCGCAGCCTCGGCCGTGACCATGCTGTTATCAGCCGCCACCTCAAGACGCTCGAACAATGGACCGGCGCCAAGCTGATCGAGCGAACGCCCAGCGGCGTGGCCCTGACCGAGGACGGCCGGCGCTATCACAGGGAAATCGCCAGCGCGATGGATTCCATCGCCGCCTCCACCATCGATCTGATGCGGCGTGGCTATCATAATCACCTGCATATTTCCTGCGCGCCCGGCTTTGCCCTGCACTGGATGTCGCGCCGTGTCGGCATGTTCGAGAAGCTCAATCCGGACGTCGAGATCGAACTGCGCCCGACCGACCGCAGCCCGGAAAACGGCCTCTACGAAACCGATATCGAGATCCGTTTCGTGCCGTCCTACCGCACGCTGGCCAAGCCTGCGCCGGGGATGCAATTCCAGGAGGTCGCCACCGTGCCGATCATCGCGGTGGCCAGCGCCGAGTATCTGGCTTCGGCGCCGGGGATCGCAACACCCGCCGATCTGGTCGGGCAGCGTCTGCTGCACGAATATGATTTCGACACCTGGGCGCACTGGCTGGCGGCGCACGGCGTCTATGACGAACTCGACCTGACCGGTCCGCGCCTGTGGCAAGGCCATCTGACGCTCGACGCCGCCATTCACGGACGCGGCGTGGCGCTGATCAACTACCTGATCGCCGACAGTTTCCTGCAATCGGGCGAACTGGTCGAGGTCGGCAAGGGCAATCCGGCCTTCCAGCCCTATGCCGAGGGCAAGTACCTGATCTACAGCCGCGCCGATCGCTGGGATACGCCGCTGATCCGCCGCTACCGCCGGTGGCTGATCGATACGCTCGGCAAGCAAGCCAACGCGGCCTGACGGGTATCTTGACATTTATACAAAAATTTGTATAAATTGGCGATGGCAATTGCGAAACCGTTGGAATTCAGAGGTAGCTCGCTCAGCGATTTGCGTGATTTTCCGCTTCCGGCGAAACGCGCGGCGGGATATCAGCTTGATCGTGTTCAGCATGGCTATGAGCCTGACGACTGGAAGCCCATGAGTGGCATGGGGAGCGGCGTTCAGGAAATCCGCATCCGTGATGAAGCGGGCGCTTTTCGGGTCATCTACGTCGCCAAATTTTCAGACGCTGTTTATGTTCTTCATTGCTTTCAAAAGAAGACGCAGAAAACAGCGAAACGGGATCTGGATATTGCAGAGTCTCGCTATCGAGACCTTGTTAGGGAAGTGAAGCCATGAGCAATGAACGATTTGACAGTGTGTGGGACGCCATCGAGACGACCTCTGCCCAGGCGGAAAATATGCGTCTTCGCGCCATGCTGATGACCGCCCTGAAGGATTATATTGCCCGTGAAGAGTTGACTCAGGCGCAAGCCGCCAAACTGCTCAGCGTTACGCAACCACGCATTTCCGATCTGCAACGCGGCAAGATCGATTTGTTCGGACTTGACGCCCTAGTGAACATGGTCGCGGATACCGGCCAGCATGTCGAAATGCGCATCTCGAACGCTGCCTGATTAAGCCTGCTGAGAAGCAACTCAAGTAATTAAAAACATTTGGGAAAATATTCGTGGTGTTCCACGCGCACCGCCGTTTCATCGCTACGCACCTTCGTAAGATCGCCGCTTGCCTGTAGGGCTTTTGAGGTATTCTTTCCGACAGGGGACCTGCGTTGAACGACCTGAGCTTGCATCCGAACGGCCCGCGATCCGACCGCACGGTCTGGACCCCCCGCGAACAGTCATCACTCAGGTCCAGATCCGGCAGCGCCGATTTTACCGAGGGCCAGGTGGGGTCGATGGTTGATCTCTACGCCGGCAACCTGATGCCGGATTTCCAGGCCCATACCCTGCAAAATACCGAACATGCCTTCGCTACGCGCACCATCCGGCGGGGCGGCACGGTTCGGCCGCTGGCCTACGGCGCGCAGTTCCTCAAGGATTTTCCGATCAACGCCGGTAATACGGAATATGATCTCTACGATTACGTGTCGCGCAACCGCGTCTCTGGCCTGCTGGTCATGCAGGATGACAAGGTGGTGTTAGAGCATTACGACCTCGGCATGAACGAAACCTCGCGCTGGCTGTCGATGTCGATGGCCAAGTCGTTCGCCACCACCCTGATCGGCGCGGCCATTCAGGACGGTTTGATCGGCGGTGTCGAGGACATGCTGACGCGCTATTTGCCGCAACTGATCGGCACGGCCTATGATGGTGTCACCATCCAGCAGCTTATGCAGATGACCTCCGGCGTGGCGTGGGACGACACCCACACCGATCCGAATTCCGAGCGCCGCCATATGCTCGACCTTCAGGTGGCGCAAAAGCCCGACGCCATTATGCGCTACATGACGACCCTGAAGCGCGTCGCTGCGCCGGGTACGGTGTGGAACTATTCGACTGGCGAAACCCATGTGGTCGGCGCGCTGGTCAAGGCCGCCACCGGCAAGTGGCTTTCCGATTACCTGTCGGAAAATATCTGGTCGCGCCTCGGCATGGAGGCCGACGCTTGCTGGTGGCTGGAGGCGAAGGATGGCCTCGAAGTCGCCGGGTCGGGCATCTGCGCCACCCTGCGTGACTATACCCGCTTTGCCCGTTTCATTCTTGATAATGGTGTCATCGATGGCGAACGCATCCTGCCGGAAAACTGGCTGCGCGAGGCGGCGTCTCCGCGCCTGATCGGCGGCAAGCAGGTCGATTACGGCTATATGTGGTGGCCGGTGGCGGACGCGAAAGGTTCGTTCGAGGACGGCGCATATTCGGCGCGCGGTATCTTCGGCCAGTATATCTATGTCAATCCGCGCCGCAAAATTCTGATCACCGTGCTCAGTTCGCGGGCCAAGCCGAAGGGCGCCGAGGCCATACTCGACAACGATTTCTTCAACGCCACGGTTCGGGCATTGGGAGGCTGACCATGCGCGCTTTACTGGTCAGGCTGCACCGTTATCTGAGCCTTATCTGCGTGGCCTTCTGGCTGGTGCAGGCCCTGACCGGCGTTCTGCTGGTCTATCGGCTGGAGATCTATGACGCGCTCATTCCCGGCGCGCAACAGCCGATCGACATGGCCGCCGTTGAGCAGGCCCTGATCCGGCTGGAGCATGATAATCCCGGCTGGACGCGCAATTCGATCTGGGCCTCAGGCAGCGGTGCGCATCGCTTCGATATCGTGCTCGATACGCCAGACGGCGCGCGCAATAGCTACTGGCGTGTCGATGGCGCTGGGCAGATTTTACAAGCTGGTCCGGTCAGCGAAGACAGCGGCGGCAGTCATTTCTTCAATACCCTGACACGCCTGCACTACACCCTGTTCCTTGGCGATATCGGGCGGTGGATCATCGCTGCCAGCGGCATTTTGCTGATCAGCAATATCATCATCGCCCTGAAAATGGCCTGGCCGCGCAAGGGGCAGGCGCTTAATGCCCTGAAACCGAGCAATCGCGGTAATCTGCGGGCGAAGCTGTTTTCCTGGCACCGCGCCATTGGGCTGTGGCTGGCTTTTCCGGCCATGATCATGGTGCTGTTTGGCGTCGGTGAAGCTTTGGAGGACGAGATTGGCGGCTGGCTGGGCGTTAAAGCCGACGGTCCGGAGGCGGCGCAGGTCGTCGCTGCCACACCGGCGATCGGGTTGAACACGGCTGTTAAAGCCGCCCTGCCGCTCTATCCGGCGGCGGCTATTTCCGGCATCGGTTTTCCGTCAACCGACGCGCCCTGGTACACCATCACGCTCCGCCAGCCGGCCGAACCGGTCAAGGCCTATGGCCGCACCAAGGTCTGGGTCGGTACGGACGGGCATGTGCTGAAAACGCACGATCCGCTGAAAGCCCCGGCGGCGCGGCAGTTCACCAAATTTCTCTATCCGGCCCATACCGGCGAAGCTTTTGGTCCATTGGGACGCGGGCTGGCTTTTGTGATCGGCCTGTGGCTGCTCGGCATGGGCATTTTGGGCGTCACCATGTGGATCGCCCGGCATCGTCAAGGGCGCCCGTAAAAAACCTGGTGAGTTTGGCGCACCACCCGTTCCGCCTTTGTCATCTTCTGAAACGGGCAGGGCGGTCCTACACCTGAAGTAGTCTCCCTATACAGAAAGACATGCCATGCCCCGCTCTAATACCGGCACCGCCACCTGGCAGGCCATCGACGCCCGCCGCCACCTGCATTCTTTTACCGATCCGAAGGTGATCGAAACGCAAGGCTCGCGGATCATCGTCAGGGGTGAAGGCTCGCATGTCTGGGACAGTGACGGCCGCAAGATCCTCGATGGCATGGCGGGGCTATGGTGCGTCAATATCGGCTATGGCCGCCGCGAACTGGCCGACGCCGCCCACGCGCAGATGACGAACTTATCCTATTATAACAATCACTTTCAGAGCGCGACGCCGCAGATGATCGAACTGGCGGACGTGCTGGCCGGCCTGACGCCCGACGGTATCGAGCAGTTCGCCTTCGCCAATTCCGGTTCGGAAGCCAATGATACGGTCGTCCGCCTGGCGCGGCGCTATTGGCAGATCAAGGGCCAGCCGGCCAAGCGCACGATTATCAGCCGTACCATGGCCTATCACGGCTCGACCCTGGCCGGTTCCAGCCTCGGCGGCCTGTCGCACATGCACGCCATGGACGGCGGCGTTTTGCCGGATATTACCCATATCGAGCATCCGCACTGGTATGTTTACGGCGGCGAACTGTCGCGTGAGGATTTCGGCCTTAAGGCGGCGCGGGCGCTTGAGGCGCGCATCCTCGAACTGGGCGCTGAAAATGTCGCCGCCTTTATCGCTGAGCCGGTGCAGGGCGCCGGCGGGGTCATCGATCCGCCCGCCACCTACTGGCCGGAAATCCAGCGCATCTGTCAGCAATATGACGTCCTGCTGATCGCCGATGAGGTCATCTGCGGTTTCGGGCGCACCGGCCAATGGTTCGGCTCGCAGACCTACGACATCGCGCCCGATTTCATGCCGATGGCCAAGGGGCTGTCCTCCGGCTACGTGCCGATCGCCGCCATCGGCCTGAGCCGGCGCGTTTCGGAAACCCTGGGGCAGGGTGGCCTGATCGCGCACGGTTACACCTATTCCGGCCATCCGGTCGCCTGCGCGGTGGCGCTGGCCAATATCGAGATCATCAAGGCCGAAGGGCTGGTCGAACGCGTCCGTGACGATATCGGGCCATACTTTACTGCCAAATTCGACAAGCTGGTGGCGGAGCATCCGCTGGTCGGCGAACGGCGCGGCGTCGGCCTGATGGCCTCGCTGCAACTGGTGCGTGACAAGACGACGCGCGAACTGTGTACGATGGAGGACAATGCCGCCATCCAGGTGCGCGAGTTCTGCTACGCGAACGGCCTGATCGTCCGCGCCGTGATGCAGTCCATCGTGCTCAGTCCGCCGCTGGTCATCACCCGCGATGAGGTCGATGAGCTGATCAACATCCTGACGCGGGCGCTGGATGAGGCCGCGCGCAAGCTGGGGAAGCTGTGATGCTGGCGCAGGTTCTGGCCTTCGCGGCGCGCTTCAAGACGGGCAAGACCTTCGCCGTTTATAACCCGGCCGATGGGGTACATATTGCCGATGTGCCCGATATGGGCGCTGAGGAAACCCATGCCGCCATCGCTGCCGCGAAGGCCGCTTTTCCGCTGTGGGCGGTGAAAACCGCCAATGAGCGTGCGGCCATCATGCGCAAATGGCATGGGCTGATCATCGAGCATAAGGATGCGCTCGGCCATCTGCTGACTCTGGAGCAGGGCAAGCCGCTGGTCGAGGGGATCGGCGAAGTCGCGTTCGGGGCGGGCTTTGTCGAATGGTTCGCCGAGGAGGGCAAGCGCCTCTATGGCGATATCGTGCCGCCTCATATGCCCGACCGCCGCTGCCTGGTGCTGAAACAGCCGATCGGCGTCGTGGGGGCCATTACGCCGTGGAACTTCCCCAGCGCCATGATCACCCGCAAGGTGGCGCCAGCCCTGGCCGCCGGCTGCACCATCGTGCTCAAGCCCGCCGAGGATACGCCCCTGTCAGCATTGGCTTTGGCCATGCTGGCCGAACAGGCTGGTTTTCCCGCAGGCGTGATCAATATCGTCACGGCGGCCTCCGCGCCGGAAGTGGCCGGTGTGTTGACCTCGCACCCCGATGTGCGCAAGATATCCTTTACCGGCTCGACCCGCGTCGGCAAGATCCTGATGGCGCAGTGCGCCTCGACCGTAAAAAAGCTATCGCTGGAACTGGGCGGCAATGCCCCCTTTATCGTTTTCGATGACGCCGATCTCGACGCCGCCGTGCAGGGCGCCCTGGCCACCAAGTTCCGCAACGCCGGCCAAACCTGTGTGTCGGCCAACCGCTTCTACGTTCAGGCGTCGGTGATGGCAGATTTCGTCGCGCGCCTGACCAAAGCGATCTCGGAACTGCCGGTCGGGTCCGGCTTCCATGCGCAGACCCGTGTCGGGCCGCTGATCAATAAAGCCGCCATCGACAAGGTATCCGGTCTTGTGTCTGACGCGCTGGCCAAGGGCGCGCAAGCCACGCTCGGCGGTGATCGCCATGTCCTCGGCGGCAATTTCTACGCCCCCACCGTTCTGACCGGCCTGACGCCGGATATGGAAATCGCGGCTGCAGAAATCTTCGGTCCGGTGGTGGCGCTCTATCCGTTCGAGACGGAGGCGGAGGTCATCCAACTGGCCAATGACACGCCTTATGGCCTGGCGTCCTATTTCTGGGCGCGTGATATCGGCCGCATCTTCCGTGTCGGCGAAGCGCTGGAATACGGCATGGTCGGGGTCAATGAAATCCTCTCCGGCCATCCCGGCACCCCCTTCGGCGGTGTCAAGGAGTCCGGCCAGGGCCGCGAAGGCTCGCGCTACGGCCTCGATGATTTTGTCGAGATCAAATATCTGGCCATCGGCGGCCTGAACTAAGGATAAACCATGCAAAAAACAACTTACAGCGTCACCCCCGGCGGTTGGGCGCAGGCCAATAAGGTGGCTGGCGCCACGCAATTCCTTTTCATCAGCGGCCAAGTGCCGGTGGGCGCCGATGGCGTTGTGCCGGAGGATATTACCGAGCAGTCGCATCTGGTGTGGGCCAATCTCAAGGCGCAACTGGCCGCCGCCGATATGACGCTGGAAAATGTCGTCAAGCTGACCATCTTCTTGACCGATCAGGGCTATGGCAAGGCGATGGCCGCCGTGCGCAACCAGCATTTCGGCCCGAATATCCAGCCGGCGGTTACGACTGTCATCGCTGGTCTGTTTGACCCGCGCTGGAAGATCGAAATCGAAGCAATAGCCGCTGCCTAAGAAAGATAAACCGATGTCCCTCAATTCCGATTTGATGACCCGCCGTCTGGCGGCGATCCCGCGTGGCGTTGCCAATGGCACGTCCGTCTTTTCGGCACGCGCGCTCAATGCCGAGGTGTGGGATATCGAGGGGCGGCGTTATATCGATTTCGCCGGCGGCATCGCCGTGCTCAATACCGGCCATTGCCATCCTCATATACTGGCGGCGGTTGAAAAACAGCTCCATGCCTTTCATCACACTTGTTTCCAGGTCCTGCCTTATGAGCCTTACGTCGCCCTAGCCGAGCGCCTGAACGCCATTGCGCCTTTCAAAGGGGCGGCCAAGACGATCTTCTTCAACACCGGTGCTGAAGCGGTTGAAAACGCGGTGAAAGTCGCTCGTGCCGCCACCGGCCGCAGCGGCGTGATCGCTTTTTCCGGTGCTTTCCACGGCCGCACGATCATGACCTCGGCCCTGACCGGCAAGGTGATGCCCTACAAGAAGCAATTCGGCCTGATGCCGGGCGAAATCTGGCATGTGCCGTTCCCGGTCGAACATTATGGTGTCACGGTCACGGACAGTCTGAAAGCGCTGGATACCCTGTTCCGTGTCGATATCGATCCCTCGCGCATCGCCGCCATTATCATCGAACCGGTGCAAGGGGAGGGCGGTTTCCACGTCGCGCCCCCTGAATTGTTGGTCGCCCTGCGGAAGCTGTGTGATGCGCATGGCATCAAGCTGATCGCCGATGAGGTCCAGACCGGTTTTGCCCGCACCGGCAAAATGTTCGCCATCGAACATTCGGGTGTCGAACCCGACCTGGTGACTGTGGCCAAATCGCTTTCCGGTGGTTTTCCATTGTCGGGCCTGATCGGTCGCGCCGATATCATGGATGCAGTCGATCCCGGTGGATTGGGATCGACTTTCGGCGGTTCGCCGCTATCCTGCGCGGCGGCTTTGGCGGTACTGGATGTGATTGAAAACGAACAGCTTCTGATGCGGGCTACGCAGCTTGGTGAGAAGATGCGGGCACGTTTTGCCGGCTGGCCTGAGGCACGGAATATCCGGGGCCTTGGCGCCATGATGGCCTTTGATGTCGCGGATGGCGAGATGGCGAAACGCATCACCGGCCGCGCGCTCGAACTGGGGCTGATCCAGCTTTCCTGCGGGGTCTATGGCGAAACCCTGCGCTTCCTGATGCCTCTAACCATTTCCGATTCTGTGTTCGATGAAGGCATGGACCTGCTGGCGCAGGCGTTGCAGGCCTGACGAAAGAGTGGTGACTTCATCGCACCGCCCGGCGCATCAAAGGCGTCTGGCGAACCCCGGAAGGTCTGCAACACTCCTGTCATAAAATGCGCGCCCTTGACGATCCGGCCACGGACAATCACGATGCGCGCAGTGGCGTAAAGGGGACTGAACAATGACGTGCAAGGGCTGGCTTTCAAGTGTATCTTTTGGGGCCATCGCCCTTGTTTTGCCCTTGGCGGGACCGGCTGGAGCCGTCGCCAACTGGGATATTACCAATACCGGCCAGCCCTATAAGGATATCGAGCTAAAGCTGACCGAAGGCACCTGGATGAGCCTCGATGTCAGCCCGGATGACCAGACCATCGCCTTCGACCTGCTCAACGACATCTATACGATTCCGGTAACCGGCGGTACGGCCACCCTGGTGCACGGTGGCCCGGCCACGCAGCGTATTCCCAGCTTCAGCCCGGATGGGTCTCGGCTGCTCTATCTCAGCGATGCCGATGGTGTCGATAACGCCTGGTCGTCGCGCCCTGATGGCTCTGACGCCCGCCAGATTACCCACGAGGACGGCGCCATCCTCGCCAGCCCGACCTGGACGGCCAAGGGCGATGGCGTTATCGCGGCGCGCACGAAAACGACCTTCCAGCAGATGTATGGTTCGGAACTGCGGCTTTACGATCTGGCCGGCGGTGATGGCCGCGTGGTGGTCGATGCGCCGGCCAATGGCCGCGATGTCGAGGAGGTGCGGCCATCGCCCGATGGGCGCTATGTCTATTATTCCGAACGCATCACCGCGCCGCATATCTATGTCGATGCCAACCATATGAATTTCGCCATCAAACGCCGCGATCTGCAAACCGGTGAGGTGACGCAACTCATTGATGGCTTTGGCGGCGCAGTCGATCCCGCGGTGTCAAACGATGGCAAGCGGCTGGCCTTTGTGCGCCGTGTCGGCGCGAAAACCATCCTGTTCGTCTACGATATCAAGACCGGCGAGCAGCGTCCGGTGTTCGACGGCCTCGACCGCGACGACATGGCCGATTTCGTGCCGCAGGGCCAGTATTACCCGCATTTCGACTGGTTCCCCGATAACCGCCATGTGGCGATCTGGGCGCAGGGCAAGATCTTCAAGGTCGATATGGATACCGGCGAGCGGACGGAAATCCCCTTCACCGTCAACGCCAAACACCGCATCACCACGCCGATCAGGGTCAAGACCGACCTGGCGCCTTCCGAGGTTGTCGTGCGCACCATGCCGCAGATCGCCCCGGCGCCCGATGGCAAGTCGATCATCGTCACCGCGCTCGATCACCTGTGGCGCAAGACCGGTGAGGCCGCGCCGGTGCGCCTGACGAACGCTGTGGCCAACGAACAAGACCCGGCCTTTTCGCGCGACGGCAAGCAACTGGCCTATATCGAGTGGGACGACGAAAAAGGTTCCTCGCTGAAGGTTGGCCCGGCGAGCGGCAAGGGCGGCAAGGTCATCGCCACCTCGACCGGCGTGATCCGTGATCCGTATTTCTCGCCGGATGGCAAGACCATCGCTTACCGTGTCCAGGTCGGTGACAAATCGATGGGCGGCTATCGTGACAAGGCCGGCGTCTATGTCGTGCCGGCTGCCGGCGGGGAAAGCAAATTCCTGGCCGCTAACGGCGAAACACCCCTCATCTCGCCGGACGGCAAGCGCGTCTATTACGTGCTCAGTGATTATGATGGCATCGACAACAGCAATTCGCAGCGGCTGGAAAGCGTCACGCTCGATGGTCTCGATAAGCGCATCCACGCCAAGACGCCCGACGCCGATACGACCGACATGCGCATCAGCCCCGATCTCAAGTGGCTGGCCTTCCGCGACCGCCAGCAATATTACGTCATGCCCTATGTCGAGACGGGGGAAACCCTCTCGGTCAGCGCGCTCAATGACGAGGTGCCAGCGGCGAAACTGACCGACCGCGGCGGCTATTCTCTGGTGTGGGCGGGCAATTCCTCGAAACTCTACTGGACGCTCGGCGAGGAGATTTTCAGCGCCGATCCAACGCGTTACCGCACGCCGGATGCGCCGCTGCCGCAGGCTTACAGCAAGCTCGGCCTGACTGTACCGGGCGACGTGCCTGAAGGCAGCATCGCCTTCACCCATGCCCGCCTGATCACCATGAAGGGCGATGAGGTCATCAATGACGGCACGGTCGTGGTCGAGCGCAACAAGATTGCGGCCATCGGCGGCGCCGATACCGCCATCCCGGCCGGCGCAAAGATCATCGACTCCACCGGCAAGACCATCATGCCGGGCCTGGTCGAGATGCATGGCCATGTCGATTGTTGCTACGGCATGGGTTCGGTGCCGCAAAAGCAACCGACGCGCTATGCCGAACTGGCCTTCGGCGTCACCACCACCTTCGATCCCTATTCCAACGAACAATCGACCTACGAAAGCACCGAGGCGCAGGAGGCCGGCGTCATCGTCAGTCCGCGCTGGATCGGGTCGGGCCTGGTCATGTATGGCCGGTCACGCAAGGCCGATTACACCTTCGTGCCGATCAATACCTATGCCGATGCGCAGGCCGCTTTGGCGCGCAAGAAGGCGATGGGCGGCATCGTCATCAAGAGCTACAAGCAGCCTTTCCGTTATCAGCGCCAGATGCTGATCAAGGCGGCGCGCGAGCAGGGCATCATGGTCGCGGTCGAGGGCGAAAGCCACTATTACAACAATATCAGCATGTTGCTCGACGGCCACACGGCTTTGGAACACAACCTGCCGCTCAACAACTATTATGACGATGTGGTGCAGTTGTTTGCGCAATCGGGCGTCAACAACACGACCGTGCTGAATGTCGTCTTCGGCGAACTGTTTGGCGAGAACTACATGTACCAGCGGACGCGAAGCTGGGACGATCCGAAGGTCAAGACCTATGTTCAGGAAACGATTTCAAGCTACAGTCCGCTGATGACGCCGGGCGGCGGCGCCCCCTATGTGCGCGGCATGACCACGATCCATGTGGCGGATGAGCTGTACAATATCGGCGTGCTGGCCGTTTCGCGCGCCACCAAGAAGCTCGATGACGCCGGCGCCCGTCTCGCTGTCGGATCGCACGGCGATTTCCCTGGCCTCGGCATCCATTGGGAAATGCAGATGCTGGCCGATGGCGGCATGAGCAATGCCCGTGTGCTGCGCGCCGCCACTATGGGCGGGGCCGAAAAGCTCGGCTTCGACTTCCAGTTGGGATCGCTGGAGCCGGGCAAGCTGGCCGACCTGATCGTGCTAGACCGGAACCCGCTGGAGGATATCGCCAATACCAACAGCGTGAAATACACCATGCTGAATGGCCGGCTGTATGACTCGCTGTCGATGGACGAGATCGGCAATTACAACAAACCGCGCACCAGGTTCTATTGGGAACTCCAGGATCGCCACGGCATCGACTGGAACGAAAGCTGGACAGGGCAATAACCATGAAAAAATTAGCCTGTTTCAGCCTGATCGCCCTTCTGGTCGCCCAGCCCGCCCTCGCTCAGACGTGGGATATCAACAATACTGGTCAACCGACCACCGAGGCCGATTTCACCGTCACTGAAGGCACCTGGATGACGGTTGCCGTGTCGCCGGACGGTAGAAGCCTGGTGTTCGACATGCTGGGCGACATCTACAAAATGCCGATCACCGGCGGAGCGGCGACGCCGATCCTCGATGGCATGGCCATGCAGCGCAGCCCGCGTTTCAGCGCCGACGGCCTGCATCTGCTCTATATCAGCGACGCCTCCGGCAGCGACAATGTGTGGGTGTCCGATCCGGATGGCCGCAATGCCCGTCAGATCACCCACGAGGCGACGAGCCAGATGACCGGTCCGGCCTGGGGGCCGCAAGGCACGATCGCCGCCGCCCGCATGGACGCCACCGTGCCGCATCTGCACGCGTCTGAAATCCGGCTATACGATCCAGCCGGCGGGGCAGGGCGCCTGCTCGCCAAACCAATGAGCGGCGAAAACGTTCACGAGGCGGCCTTCTCGCCCGATGGCCGCTATGCCTACTACACTGAAAAAGTCACCGGCCCCAGCGCGTCGCACGTCTATATCGACGGCAACCACATGAACTACGCCATTATGCAGCGTGACCTGCGCACCGGCCAGACCGATGAACTGATCAAGGGCTTCGGTGGCGCCACCACGCCGGTCGTGTCGCGTGACGGCAAACAGATCGCCTTTGTCCGGCGTGTGCAGGCCAAGACGGTCCTGTTTACCTATGATATCAAAAGCGGCGAGCAACGCCCTGTTTATGATGCGCTTTCGCGTGACGATCAGGCCGATTTCATCGGGCAGGGGCTGTACTATCCGCAATATGACTGGCTGCCGGATAACCGCCATATCGTCATCTGGGCCGATGGCAAGCTGCGCAAGATCGATACGCAGACCGGGCGGTCGGAAGAGATTCCCTTCAGCGTGCACGTCCGCCAGCAACTGACCACGCCGGTCCGTTTCCAGCACGAGATCGCACCCGCCACGGTCAAGGCGAAGATCATCCGCCAACTGGCCGTTTCGCCCGATGGCCGCACCACCCTGTTCCAGGCTCTGGGCGCCTTGTGGAAACAGACGGACGGCAAGCCGGTCAAGCTGGCCGCCAGTGCCTTCCCGCAGTTTGAGCCGGCTTTTTCGCCCGATGGCAAATCGGTCGCCTTTGTCGAATGGGACGATGAAAAGGGTTCGGCGCTGAAGATCGTAACCGGTACGACAGTGCGCACAATCCTGGCGACCACCGGCGTGATCCGCCAGCCGGCCTTCTCGCCGGACGGCAAGACGCTGGTGTACAAGATTGACAACGGTGACCATTGCCTCGGCGGTCATTCGACCAATCAGGGCCTCTATCTCATCCCCGCCGCCGGCGGCGAGCCGCGCTACGTCACCACGGCGGGTGATCATCCGATCTTCTCGCCGGATGGCCAGCGCCTCTATTTCGTCAAGGACGATTTCGTCGGTGATGATCGCATCGCCACTCTGTCGAGCGTTGATCTCAACGGTGGCACGCCGCGCGACCACGCGAAGACGCTTGATGCCGATACCTCCGAACTGCGCATCAGCCCGGACCTGAAGTGGATCGCCTTCAAGGATCATCAGCAATATTACCTGACGGCCTTTTCGCCCATCGGTTCGCCGGTCATCATTTCGGCGGCGGATACACGGGCGCCGGTCAGGAAGCTGAGTACGGACGGCGGCTATAGTGTCGTCTGGTCAGCGGATTCCCGAACGATCCGCTGGGCGCTCGGCGCCGAAATCCAGAGCGCCACGACCGGCGGTCAGGCGCTGGCGCCGCAAGATATCGACCTCGAAGTGCCGGGTGATGTGCCCGCCGGTTCGCTGGCTTTCACCGATGCGCGCATTATCACCATGAAGGGCGATGAGGTCATCGAGCACGGCACGGTCGTGGTCGAGGGCAACCGGATCGCCGCCGTCGGGCCGGCCGCCGCCATCACCATCCCGGCGGGCGCGAAACAGATCGACGCGTCCGGCAAGACCATCATGCCGGGCATGGTCGATATGCACGGCCATATCGATGTCTGCTACTATTCCTCGGCCGGGCTTTCGGCGCAGAAGCAGCCATCGCGCTATGCCGAACTGGCCTATGGCGTCACCACCAATTACGATCCATACAGTTCCGAACTGCCGGTCTACGAGATGGAGGAGATGACCAAGGCCGGGCTTATGGTCGGGCCGCGCGCCATTGATGCCGGCATGGTCGCCTATGGCCGCACCGGCAAGTCGGATGCGGTCTATTTGCCGGTCAACGACTTCAAGGACGCGCAGACGCTGATGCGCCGCAAGAACGCCCTGGGCGGCCTGACCGTCAAAAGCTATCGCCAGCCGATGCGTCAGCAGCGCCAGATGCTGATCAAGGCCGGCCGTGAGGCCGGGGTGATGATGGATGTCGAGGGCGAAAGCCACCTGTTCAACAACATGACCATGTTGCAGGACGGCCATTTCAACGTTCAGCACAACATGCCGATCGCTACCTATTATGACGATATCGTGCAGCTATGGTCGCGCTCACAGGTCTCGCATACGCCCACCCTGATCGTCCTGTTCGGCGAAATGATGGGCGAGAACTACATGTACGAAACGACCGAGGCGTGGAAAGACCCCAAGGCGCAGACCTTCGTGCAGGTCACGACCAGCGGTTACGGTCCGCTGGCCGCGCCCTATGGCGCGCCGCCCTACGTCCGCAACATGACGACGGTGCAGGTGGCGGATGAACTGTGGAACATCGGCTTCCGTTCGGTGGCCCGTTCGATGAAAGAGCTTGATGACGCCGGCGTCACCATCAATGTCGGGTCGCATGGTCAGATACCGGGCCTCGCCATGCACTGGGAAATGTGGCTGCTCTCGCAAGGTGGCATGAGCAATCAGCATGTCCTGCGCGCCGCCACGCTGAATGGTGCGAAATCGCTCGGCATGGATAAGGAAATCGGCTCCATCGAACCTGGCAAGCTGGCCGATTTCATCGTACTTGACGCCAATCCGCTGGACGATATCCGCAACTCCAATACCGTGCGTTACACCCTGGTCAACGGCCATCTGTACGACTCGAACACCATGAACGAGATCGGCAATGTCGATAGGCCACGCAGCAAATTCTACTGGGAAGTCGGCCGCGATTTCCACGGCATCGAATGGAAAAAGGCCTGGGCGCATGACTGATATCACCACTGACCTGCCCCAGGATAAAAGCTTCTGGGGCCACCCGAAGGGGCTGGGCTACATCGTCTTCACCGAGGCGTGGGAGCGGTTTTCCTTCTACGGGATGCAGGCGCTTCTGGTCCTCTATATGGCCGGGCACCTGTTCAAGCCGGAATTCGCCGCAAAGGTGCTGGGCTTCGGCGCCTTCCGTTCGGCGGTCGAGGGCGTCTTCGGGCCACTGTCCGTTCAGGCCCTGGCTTCGCAGGTGTTCGGCCTCTATGTCGGCATGATCTACCTGATGCCGGTGCTGGGCGGGCTGGTCGGTGACCGACTGACTGGCCGCAAGGCGGCGGTGGCGGCGGGTGCGATCCTGATGGCCATCGGCCACTTCATGATGGCCTTCGAGGCGGCCTTCCTGTTCGCGCTGCTGCTGATCATTCTCGGCTGCGGCCTGCTCAAGGGCAATCTGGCGGCGCAGGTCGGCAGCCTCTACGCCAAGACCGACAGCCGCCGCGATCAGGGCTATTCGCTCTACTGCATGGCCATCAATATCGGCGTCTTCGTCTCACCACTGGTCTGCGGCACTTTGGGCGAGCTTTACGGCTGGCACTACGGCTTCGGCGCGGCGGGCATCGGCATGGTGATCGGCACGCTGGTCTACCTGCGCGGCGCGAAATACCTGCCTGACGACGCCAAACGCATCAAGGGTGAACCCGCCGTTAAACTGCAAAAGGGCGACGGGTTGGCTATCTCGGCCACTTTGCTGATGCTGCTGATCACATCGCTTTACTGGGTGGCGCAATCGCAGGTCTGGAACACCTACGCCATCTGGGTGCGCGACCGGCTTGACCGCAGTTTCCTGGGCTTCGAGATTCCGGTGACCTGGTTCCAGTCGCTCGACGGATTGGCCGTGCTGGTGCTGACGCCGGTGGCGATCGCCTACTGGAAATGGCAGGCGAAAAAGCGCACGGAGCCGGTCGAACTGGTCAAGGTGGCGATGGGCTGTGGCGTGTTTGCGCTGGCTTGCGGGTTGCTGACGATTGGCGAACTGATCGCCGGCGCCGGCAAGGTGTGGCTGATCTGGCCGGTGGTCTTTCACTTCATCTGCGCCTGGGGCTATCTCTATGCCGGGCCAGTGACCCTGGCGGCGATTTCGCGCTCGGCGCCGGCACCGGTCAACGCCATGATGTTGGGGTCATATTATTTGTCGATCTTCATCGGCGGTGTCGCCAGCGGCTGGCTGGGACGGTTCTACGAGCACATGACACCGGGAAATTTTTGGTTGATGCACGGCGCCATCGTGGCGGCGGGGGCGGTGATCCTGATGGTCTTCCGCAAACCTTTGGCGCGGGCCATGCGTCTTGATGTGGCGGCCTGATCATGCGCCTGAAGATGATCCTGATGACGGCGGCGGGATGGTGTCTCACCGCCGGGGCGGAGGCGCGCACCCTTGAGGTCTGTCCGCAGACCTGCGCCTACAGCGATATCCAGACGGCGGTCGATGCCGCGACGGATGGGGATACGATTCGCCTGGGAGCTGGCGTTTATAAACCGGCGGCTTACCGCGACATCCCCTATGGCAAGCTGACGATCCGCGGCTTTGTCGTGCTCGATAACCGCCGTCTGACGATCACAGGTGAGGGGGCCGTGCTCGATGACGCCGATGGCGTGGCAACGAGCGCCTTGGTGATCCGAGGCGGGCAGGTGACGCTTTCAGGGCTTACCATCCGCAATTTCCATGCGGTCGATACCAAGGACGACATCTATGACGGCCACGGTATCTTCCAGATCGGCGGCCGGACGCGCCTGCGTAATCTGACCATCGAAGGCGTGACCAAGATGGCCCTGGTGGTGCGCGAAGACGGCATGGCCGATGCAACAGGGCTGACCATCGCGCATAACGGCGTCGGCATCTGGACGGACGAACGGGCGCGGCTCCGTTTGCGGAAATCAACGGTTGATGGCAACACCTATTCCGGTCTGGCGGTCTATGCCGAAACCCGCACCGAACTCAGCGAGGTCGCTTTCAACAACCATACGGACGACGCAATCTTTATCGACGGACAGGCGCAGGTGCGGGTGACGCGCTCGACCTTCCGCGACAACAAACCGTTGGTCTTCAATCTCAATGACCGCGCCATCCTGTCCGTTAGCGGTTCGCTGTTTTGTCACAATGAAGCGGTGTCGAAAATGGGGCTGGATGCCCTCGGCGGCGCCAATAAGGAATGCAAGGAATAGTTATGTTTCAATGGGATGACCCGTTTTTGCTCAGCGAGCAATTGACGGACGATGAGCAGATGATCATGGAGGCGGCGCATGATTATGCGCAAGGGTCCCTGATGCCGCGTGTGCTGAAAGCCTATAGCGAAGAATATACCGATCGCGCCATCTTCAATGAAATGGGCGAACTGGGCCTCCTTGGCGCGACGCTTCCGGAGCAATACGGCGGCGCCGGCGCCTCTTACGTCGCCTATGGCCTGGTGGCGCGCGAGGTCGAGCGCGTCGATAGCGGTTATCGCTCGATGATGAGCGTCCAGTCGTCGCTGGTCATGTATCCGATCCATGCCTACGGCAGCGAAGAACAACGCCTGAAGTACCTGCCGAAGCTGGCTTCCGGCGAATGGGTCGGTTGCTTCGGCCTGACGGAACCAGACTCTGGTTCCGATCCCGGCTCCATGACCACCCGTGCCGAGACAATTGACGGCGGTTATCGCCTGACCGGCACCAAGATGTGGATTTCCAATTCACCGATCGCCGATGTGTTCGTCGTCTGGGCCAAGCTCGATGGCATCATTCGCGGCTTCGTGCTGGAAAAGGGGCTGAAAGGTCTCTCCGCCCCGAAGATCCACGGCAAGCTGTCGCTTCGCGCTTCGATCACCGGTGAAATTGTCATGGATGGTGTCGAGGTCGGTGAAGACGCGATCCTGCCGAATGTTTCAGGCCTCAAGGGACCGTTCGGCTGTCTCAACCGCGCCCGCTATGGCATCGCCTGGGGCGCGATGGGCGCCGCTGAGGACTGCTGGCACCGCGCGCGCCAGTATGGCCTCGATCGCAAGCAGTTCGGCAAGCCGCTGGCCCAGATGCAGCTCTTCCAGAAGAAGCTGGCCGATATGCAGACCGAAATTACCCTGGGCCTGCAAGCCGCGCTTCGTGTCGGGCAGTTGTTTGACGCCGGGAAAATGCAGCCGGAAATGATCTCGCTGATCAAGCGCAACAATTGCGGCAAGGCGCTGGATATCGCCCGTCAGGCGCGTGACATGCACGGCGGCAATGGCATCCACGAGGAGTTCCATGTCATGCGCCACGCGCAGAACCTGGAGTCGGTCAATACCTACGAAGGCACGCACGATGTCCACGCCCTGATCCTCGGTCGGGCGCAGACGAGCTTGCAGGCGTTTTATTGATGGAAAAAGCGCTTACTTCTCCTCCCTACGCTTGCGTGGGGAGGTGTCAGCGCGAAGCCCGCAGGGCTGGTGTCGCTGACGGAGGGGCGCCCCTCCGGCGGGACAAGCCCGCCACCTCCCCATTTAAGAAATGGGGAGGAGAAGAGATGACATATTTCATAAGGATAGTTTCCATGAAAACAGCCATTATTGCTCTATTGCTGGCCACTGCCGGCTCAGCCTCCGCCGAAACCCTGACGGTCTGCGCCACGGATAAAACCTGCCGTTTCACCGGCGACAGCGGTATTCAGGCAGCGGTCGATGCGGCGAAGGACGGCGATACCGTCCTGATCAAGGCCGGCGTGTATCACCCGACAGCTTACCGTGACGTGCCGTTTCAGGACCTGGCCTTGCGTGGCTATGTCGTGATTGACCACAAGCGCCTGACGATCAGCGGTGAAGCCGGATCAATCATTGATGGCAAAACAGGAAATCCCAGTATTGCCTTCGTGGTGCAGGACGCCGATGTCGCATTCAAGAACCTGAGCATCCGTGATTTTCGCTACGCCGAGGAAGAGGACAAGATCTACGACGGCCACGGCATTTTCGCCATCAACAGCCGGGTCCGCATCGATGATGTCATGATGGAGCGCATCATCAAGATGGGAATTACCGGCCGGGGCGACAGCCTGATCGACGCCACCAATGTCAGGCTGCTCGACGGGCATCTGGGGGTCTGGCTGGAAGAATCCGCCCATGCGCGCCTGCGCAATATGGTGATCAGGGGTGGCGATTCCGCGGCCATCGGCGCCTATATGACCTCATCGGCCACCTTGTCCAATTCGGTGATCGACGGCAATACCGATGATGGCGTCTACGCCAAGGATCACGCATCAATAGTTGTCACCAATTCACTGATTTTGAACAACAAACCGTTCGGCGTTAATATCGAGGGTGAGGCGCATATCGTCGTCGCCCGCAGTGCGCTTCATGGCAATGCGACCGATTTCAGCGACAAGGTGACCAAAGGCGAGGGGTTGATCCTGGCCGATCCCCTGATTGACGTCGCCTACCGGCCGAAAGCCGGTTCGCCGCTGTCAGGCGTGCGCGATCCTGATCTCAACCGGCCGATTGGCCTCGATACAGAAGGAGACAAGTGATGCGTAAACTGATGCTTGCTGGGGCGCTTCTGGCCGCCATAGCCACGCCGGCCGCCGCCGAACAATACTGGACCATTGCGCCGATCACCGGCGTCGGCGCGGTGGGTAACGACCTCAAATACCCGCAATACAAGGACAGCCTCTATGTCGGTTTCGAGGACCGGTCCTGGTTGCCTGAAAAGTGCGCCAAGATGCCGGGCCTGCTGATGAAGGATGATGAGACGGCCCTCATGACCATGGCATTGGCCGCCTTTGAAAATGGCCGCCCAGTGATTCTCAAGGCTGACGACACCCAAATGATCGGTGAATATTGCACCATCTTCCAGATCACGCTTTACGGCCCTGGGCACAAGGAACCTTAGGAGAGCCGCTTTCTCAGCCGCCAGCCCGCCTGAACCAGGCTGGCGGCGGCAATACCGGCGATCAGAAGACTCAATAAGCATATCAACGTCTTGGTCCACATACCGCCCAATCGTCCGCTATGGATCGGCAACTGGAACTGCATGAAGCGATCGCCGGCCGTGCCTTCGCCGGGGAAACGTCCGCCGATCACCTGGCCGGTGGCGCCGTCGAAATAGAGCCAGTGGTTGCCCAGGCCCGCCGGGTCACGGTAGCCGTAGGCCATGCCGTAGAAATTATAGCCGTAGCTGTAATAGAGTTCGCCGACCGTATCGCCGTAACCGCGCCGCTGCCCCTCGGCTGTGCCGATACGCAGGGCGTCGGCGTAACTCAGCCTGCGCTCGCCAAATCCGCCGGTCATCCGGCCGCGCACGGTGTAGACGTCCGGAGAGACCTTCGAGACCACCGACACGACCGGTTTGAAAACTTCGTCGGCCAGGTTCATGTCGATGCTGGTGACGGCGATGACGAACAGGGGCAGGGCGATGGCGGCGCCTGTCAGGCTGCGGCGGTCGCGGCGGCGCGCCCCTCTTACGATATAGACCAGACAGGCCGCGCCGCCGACCAGTGCCGCAAGCCCCATCAGCCAGCGGCCGATCTCGCCGCTGGTCAGGCTGTGATGCACCTCGTAAGTCCAGTTGGTGAAATTCTGGCGCTCCAGGCAGCATTCGCCCCACAGCCGCGCGCCGACTTCCCGGCCGGTGGCCGGATCGACGTAGAAGGTGTCATTGGTCAGTGTGTTGTCGCCGCGCGGCTCCGTTGTCATCATGGCGGTGCGGCCAGGGTGTGACGGCGACTGTATGTACCACACCTTCAGTTCGGGGTGGACCGCCTCCAACCGCGCGATCAGTTCGGGCGCGGGCAGGGCGGGCGTGGTGACGGGGACATTGTAGAAGCCGGGGTTCAGGGCCTCGTCGATCTCGTAATAGAAGGCCTGGATGGCGCCGGTCAGCCCGGCGATGATGAGCAATGGCGCGAACAGCAGCCACACGCCGTAAGCCGCTGTTTTGGCAAGACGGATGGTTTTCGCCGGATCGAATGGCGTCATGATGTGGCTCCCCTGAAATTCGCTGGCAGATTGGGTGTGCTGATGGGCCAAAGTAAGGTGCCAATGGGCCAGTTTGCGTTGCGCGGGGGGCACCGGATATCGAAGCTTAAGGTGAGGAAATATAAAAAATATATATTTATATCAATTAGATGTGGCGTATTCTTGATGTAATTTCGCTGTCGTGATCGCTTGCTTTGCGACCCTAAGCGCCGGTTGCCTGTCAGCCGGATGTCAGCAAACCTCGCCTATCGGCTGATGCAATTCCAGTTCAACCGAAGGAAAGATCATGCGTAAATCCCTGCCATTTCTCGTTGTCGGCGCTAGCGCCCTGTTCGCTGTATCGGCGCACGCTGAAGACAAGCCGTTTTTCGATATCTCCGGCGAGATCACCGTCGCCACCGACGGCATGAGCAAGGATACGTCCGAAACCGGCAATGATCCGCAGGGCACCGCCTATATCCAGGCGGCGCACGGTCCGTTTTTCGCCGGCATCAAGGTCAAGAACATCACGAATTCGGATGGCGCCGATTCCCAGCAGGAATACGTGCTCGGCGTGAAGGGCAAGAAGGCCGGCTTCCAGCTTGGTTTGCAGGCCGCCTACAAGATCAAGGTCGGCGCCAAGCATTCGCAGAATGAATATGTCGAGTGGAAGGGCAATGTCAGCCGCGCCTTCGGCAACACCACCGCCAAGGTCGAAATCGAGTATTCGGCCGATTCTTCAGGCAACACGGAAGAGGCCATCTGGGTTGACGCCTCGCTGTCGCAAAAGCTGAACGCCAAATGGAGCGTTTCGGGTGGGATCGGCGCGCGCCGCCTGACCCCGGCCAAGGACTATAACGGCGTCAATCTGGGCGTCACCTATGCTCTGTTGCCGGCCACCAGCCTTGACCTGCGCTATTACGACACCGACAGGCACGAATATGGCGAAAAGAACAAGCCGCATCTGGTCCTCAAGCTGGCGCAAAAATTCTGATGCGTGCTCAGGCCTGTGCGCTTTTCATCGCGGCTCTTGCCTCTGCGCCCTTGACCGCGCAGGCGGCGGGGGAAGCCGCGGTCACGCCCTATCCGGCGGATTATTTCGCTCGTTCGCAACCGGCGACGGCGTTTGACATGGTGCGGCTCCTGCCGGGTTTTCGTCTTCAGGAAGGCGATGCCGAACTGCGCGGCTATTCCGGCGCGGCCGGCAATGTGCTGGTGGATGGCCAGCGCCCCGCCAGCAAGCAGGAAACGCTTGAAGATGTCCTGAAGCGCATTCCGGCGGAAACGGTGGAACGGATCGAATTGGTCCGCAGCGGCGCGGGCGGATACGATATGCAGGGCTATCCCCTGCTGGCTAATGTGATCAGGCGCAAGGGCGCCCGAATGCAGGGCCGGCTTGAACTGGAAGACGCTGCGTTTCAGCACGATTACAGCGCGCCGCGCGTGGCTGGCGAACTGACCTATGCGAAGGGCGACCGGGTGCTTGATCTCGCCGCCGCCCTCTATCGCACGATCGACGATGAGCATGGTTTCGGCTCGCGTAATCGCTACCTCGCCGACGGCACGCCGCTGCGTCTGACCGAATACGCCCAGCCGGAAGGCGAAACGACCGGTGAGATGTCGGCCGTCTATCGCCAGCCGGCGTGGGGCGGCAAGATGCGTCTCAATGGCCTGATCAAGGACACGCGGATGTTCGCCGATATCGGCAATGTCATTGTCTTTCCGGAAGCCGAGGTAAGCATCGGCAAGGAACGGCGGCATACGCGGGCCAGCGAATACGGCCTCCAGTATGAACGCTCGCTCGGCCAGCGCTATGCGTTCGACGTTCTGGCCATCCGGCGCGATACCCGCATCGACGCCATGGAAGCGTCATATGACAGTGACGGCGGCGGCGATCTGACCCGCGAAGACTCGCAGGCCAGCGAAACCCTGGCGCGCGGCGTTCTGCGCCGGCAGGGCGACGCCTGGACGCTGGAAACGGGGATCGAAGGCGCGATCAATGTGCTCGACAGCCATGCGGCGCTTGAGGAAGACGGCGCGCCGGTGGCGCTGCCTGCCGCCAATGTCCGGGTCGAGGAACAGCGCGCCGAGGCCTTCGTCACCGCCACCTGGCGGATGCGGCCGTCGCTGACCCTGGAAGCCGGCGGCCGCATGGAAGGTTCGGAATTGACCCAGGCCGGTGACAGCACCCTGTCGAAATCCTTGTCTTTCTTCAAACCCCGGTTGTTGCTGAACTGGAGACCGAAAGCGGGCGACGAATGGCGCTTCCTGTATGAACGCGAGGTCGGACAGCTTGATTTTTCCGATTTCGTCAGTTCGGCTTCGGTGACCGGCGGTAACATCACCGCCGGCAACAAGGATCTGGAGCCGGACAGCCTGTGGCGCAGCGAGGTCGCGTGGGAACACCGCTTCGCCGGCGGTTCGCTGGTCGTGGCGGTGCGCCATGAAGCCGTCAGCGATGTCGTCGATCACGTTCCGGTTTTCGCCGGCGGTCAGGTGTATGACGCGGTTGGCAATATCGGTGACGGGGAACGCGACGAACTGGAAGCCAATCTCAACCTGCCGCTCGATGCCTGGGGCGCGAAGGGCTTTACCGTTCAGGCCAATCTCACCCTGCGCCGCAGCCGGGTGACCGATCCGGCGACAGGCCTGAGTCGCCATATCTCCGGCGATGCGCCGCGCGAAGGCGATATCGGCCTGACCCACGACCTGCCGGACCGGCATCTGCGCTGGGGCGTCAATTATGTGCTGGCCGAGGCTGAGGCGAATTTCGCCATCGATGAGATCGAAGCCGATTCCCTGGGCGACCGGATCGACGCCTTTATCGAATACAAGCCATCCGCGCTGTGGACCGTCAGGGTGTACGGAAAGAACCTGACCAACAGCGCCGCACTGCGCACTCGCACCTTCTACACCGGTTTGCGTGGGACGGGCGACATCACGTACCTTGAGCGGCGCGTGTTGAAAAGCGGCCCCTATGTCGGCATCAGGTTGCAACGCAGCTTTGGCGGATAATCATGATTCACAGAAGGAAACTCTCATGAAACTGAATACGTCTTTATCAATGACTGCGCTGTTGCTGGCCGCTGGTCTGGCTGCCTGTTCGCCCAAACCGGCCACGCCCGCCGGCAGCGAAAGCGCCGCACCCCTCTGGAAGGTTGTCGAAACTTTGAAAGCGCCCGAAGGTGGCTATGATTACGCCTCGATTGATGCCGGTGCCCGCCAGCTATTCATCGGCCGCGAATACGGCGTCATGGCGGTCGATCTGACCACAAAGGCCGTCAGCACCCTGATCACGCGTGACGATGTGGCGGCGGTGCTGCTTATCCCCGGCACCGACCTGATGCTGACCACCAATAACGGCGCCGATACCGCGACCCTGCTCAATCGCAAGACCGGTGCGGCCCTGGCCGATATCAAGACCGGCAAGGGGCCGGACGGCGCGCTTTACGATGCCGGCAGCGGCCTGGCCTTCGTGATGAACGGCGATTCCGAGGACATTTCCCTGATCGACATCAAGGCGGCGAAGGTCGTGGCGACGATCAAGGCCGGCGGCGTGCCGGAAGCGGCGGCGAGCGACGGCAAGGGGCGTGTCTACGTCAATATAGAAGACACCAATGAGATCCTCGTCATCGATGTGGCTGGCCGCAAGGAAGTGGCGCGCTATCCGCTGGCGGGCTGCCATGAACCGACGGGCATCACCTACGATGCCGCCACCGGCCTACTGATCCCGGTCTGTCACAACAATACGGCCAAGCTGATCGATGCGGCTACCGGCGTCGACAAGGGCACGTTTGCGATTGGCGCGGGGGCGGATGGTTCGTTGTTCGATCCCAAGACCCGGACCGGCTATGTCTCCTGCATCGACGGCACCCTGACCATCTATAAGCTGGATGAACAGGGCCAGGTGACGGTTCTGCAAACGGTCAAGACGTCCGATGGCGCCCGCACCGCCGCTTTCGATCCGGTCAGCGGGCAGGTCTATCTGCCGGCAGCGACGGTCGAGCGTGACGACAAGGGCGAATACCTCCGCGCCGACAAGAACTTCAGCGTGGTGGTGGTCGGCAAGAGCTAAACCGGCGTTTTCCACCCCAAGGAAACGGCTAGTCCGCCAAGCGTTGAGCGACCGAGGGTGACATCGCCCTCGGTCGCTTCCGCGAGATCACGCACGATGGCGAGGCCAAGGCCATGACCGGTGCCGGCCTCATCCAGCCGCAGGCCGCGTTTGAGGGCGGCTTCGATGTGCGGCAAATCGATGCCGGGGCCGTCATCCTCCACGGTCAGGCATAGACGGGCTTCATTTATCTGCCCCTCGATGTGGACCAGCCTCCTGGCATGGCGCGCAGCGTTTTCGATCAGCGCACCGAGCATTTCGGCCAGGTCCTCCGGGGCCACCGGCGCGCGCAGGTCTTCGGTGATATCGATATGAAAGACGAGCGTTTCGCCACGCTCAGTGCGCTCGATAACGCCGATCAGGCCTTCAACGACTTTCAAAACCTCGGCGTCGATCGCTGATTCCGCGGCGGCGCGCGCGGCGGCGGAGCGGGCGCGCGTCAATTCGGCCTCCAGGGTGGCCCCCACGGCCGCGATGGCGCGATCAAGGCCATCGGCGGCTTCTTCCGCGCCGGCGGCGCGCGCCCTGCGGCTCTGGGCGGAGAGAACGGACAGTGGCGTTTTCAGGCTGTGCGCCAGGTCGCCGGCGCGCCGGCGGGCGCGGGACAGGTCGCTTTCGCGCGCATCGGCCAGGGCGTTGATAGCCGTGATCAAAGGGGCGATTTCACTGGGGTAGCCGGCGGGCAGGCGCGCGGCGGGGCTGCGGCGCAGGCGTTCCATTTCCACCCGCAGGCGATCAAGCGGCCGCAGACCGAGCGTTACCTGAACCCAGGCGGCGATGGCCAGCACAGTCCACAACAAGAAGAGGGAGCCGGCCAGTTCCCAGCCGAATTCGGCATAGGCCTGCCGCATATCGGCGTCATTTTCGGCGACCTGTATGAGCACCGCCGGGCTGGTCCTGTCAAAGCGCACCCGGCGCTCAACC
Organism: Asticcacaulis sp.; assembly: GCF_035497195.1. Taxonomy (GTDB): domain Bacteria; phylum Pseudomonadota; class Alphaproteobacteria; order Caulobacterales; family Caulobacteraceae; genus Asticcacaulis. Next base: position 207,575 of record NZ_DATJDZ010000017.1, on the reverse strand, counting down.
ACCAGCAGACGATCATTGAACGGCCCTGTGAGGGTTCTGGTGCGCCACTGCGCGGCGTCGGGACGGGCGGGCAGGGGCAGGCTCTGGTCCCACAACGAGGCCGAATGCAAGGCGCCAGACGGAAAAGATACCTGCCAGTACAGGCCGCCGGCCATTTCATCAAAACGCGGATCGCGCGGCGGATTTTGCAGAACTGGCGTACCGTTCGGCGTGACGGTAATGCCCGCCACGATCCGCTCGGCCTGCCGGATCAGGACCGTGGCTTCGCGTTGTTCGACATGGCGCTGGAACATCAGGTTCAACCCCGTCCAGGCCAGGGCCAGGGCGAAAAAGATGGCCAGCATGGCGGCGATCAGCAGACGCAGGCGTAAGGAAACCGGTTTCAAGGCGTCGTCTCCGCCAGGGTATAGCCGAGGCCGCGCCGCGTTTCGATGACGCTGGTGCCGATCTTGCGCCGCAATCGCGCCACCAGGGCCTCTATGGTGTTGGCGTCGGTGGTGTCACCCGCGCCATAGAGGTGCTCGGCGATCTCACCGGCCGAAATCACCCGGCCGGATTGGTGCGTCAGATAATCGAGAAAACGGAATTCCAGCGGCGACAGGCGTACCGGCGCGCCATCGACCGTGGCGATCATGCGGCTGGTGTCGAGCGCCAGTCCGCCGATGGTCAGGATGGGCGAAGCGCGTCCCGCCGCGCGCCGAATCAGGCCGCGCAGACGCGCGATCAGTTCGCCCATGGCGAAGGGCTTGGCGAGATAATCGTCGGCGCCGGCCTCAATGCCTTCGACCTTTTCCGTCCAGTCGCCGCGCGCCGTCAGGATCATGACGGGAAAATTGCGTCCGGCGGCGCGCCAGCGTTTCAGCACGGATAGGCCGTCCAGCTTCGGCAGGCCGAGATCAAGCACCACGACGTCGTAATCCTCGACATCGCCCTGATACCAGGCGGTTTCACCGTCCGTGGCCAGATCAGCGACAAAGCCGGCCATCTGCAAGGCGTGGCGCAGATCGGCGCCGACCTCCGGATCGTCTTCAACCACCAGGGCGCGCATCAGTCATCCCCAATCTTCACCACCTTGCCGGTTCGGGCATTGATATCGACCTTGCGGACGCGGCCGTCGGCTGTCAATATTTTCAGCTCGTATTTCAGGCCCCACTCTTTTTGTTCGAGTTCGACATCGATGATATCGCCCGGCACCGCCTTCTGGGCGATGACCAGAATTTTCGGCAGGGGCATGACCTCGCCGCGCGCCACCGCGTCGCGGATGGCCTGCTGTTCGGTGTTTTTGTGGTTTTCACGGGAATGCGGGCGCTGGTCATGACGGCTGTCGGACATGGCGACGGTGGCTGTCATCACGCCGGCGGCTGCGATGAGCGCCGCGATACGAAGCGTTTTGGAGGTGTGTGCATGGGTCATAACCGTTGTTTACACCGCCACGGCTGACGACAGGCTGACAGGTTTACAGCCGTTCGCGCAACCAGGCCGCCGCATCGCTGAACGCTTTTTCGGCCACTTCGGAGATGGATACGGCTTCCAGGAAACTATGTGTGGCGCCTTCGTAAACGATGGTGCGGGTCTCAACGCCAGCGGTCTGTAAGCGGCCATCCAGTATCAGGCTCTGCGTCGTCAACACGTCACACTGGGGGACGCATAGGAATACAGGTGGCAGATCATGCAGGTCGGCCAGCAGGGGCACGGCCAGCGGATTTACGTCGTCACTGCCGGTCAGATACTGCGACCAGAAATAGGCCATTTCCTCAGCCGTCAGCATATATTGCGGGCCGCCGTACTTACGAACATCGTCCGCTGACAGATCGATTGCGAAGGCGCCATAGTTGAGCACCAGCGTGCGCAAGGCCTTGCCGTTTCCCGTATCACGTAAATGAAGCGCCGTGCTCAGGGACAGGTTGGCGCCGGCGGAATCGCCACCCATCGCCAGCCGATCCGGATCTATGCCGAGCAAGGCCGCCTGATCGCGCACATGGTGAACAACGGTGATGACTTGTTCCAGCGCGACCGGGAAGCGCGCTTCGGGGGACAGCGAATAATCGACACCGACCACGCAAACCCCTGCGCGCGCCGCATATTCGCGCATGATGCGGTCGTGGGTATCAATGCTGAACATCACCCAGCCGCCGCCATGAATATAGATCAAGGCCGGCTTATTGGCGCCGCCGTCCGGGTTATAGACCCGAATGCGGACAGCGCCGTGCGGGGTCGGCACGCTCTGCTCGACCGTGGAAAACATGACCGGTCCGCCGGCCACCCAGGGCGCGCGCACCTTTTCGGCGATCTGCCGGGCATTCACCGCGGTTTTCTCCAGGTCGCCGCCGTGGGTGACATAGGCTTCGCCGGTGATCCGGATAAAGTCACGCACGCCGGGATCGAGGTCTGCGCCGGCAGGGGTTGAAGTCGTATTGAGCACAATTGAATCCTGTAACGTGATTTCAATGACTTTTAGCGGTGAGCGGGCGGGCCGGACTACGATGTGCGGATCAATTAATGTTCCGAACGGGCCAAACGACGGTCTACTTGCTCGCGGTCGCCAGATAGTCGGCGGCGGTCGTAGGCCCCTTCGTCACGGTGTCGGTGTGCTCGGCGATATATTTGCGGATTTCAAAGAAGAAATTCGAACCGGATGGCAGGCCGACCTTATCCCAGGCGGCGTCGAAGGCGGCGGCCTTTTCCGGCGGTGTATGGGCCGGCTGAAGCAGCAGGAAATCCCAGTCGGCGCCGTCGCTGTGGATATAGAGCTGGCGCGGCGGCAGACCGGCGAGCTTGTTGGCCTCGTCGCACTTGGCGATGAATTCCAGGAAGGCCTGATGCTGGCCCGGCGCGATGCGGTAGATCTCGACCATGGTACTGGCGACGGGGGCCGGTTCGGCGGCGGCGGCCACAACGGGGGCGCAAAGCAACAGGCTGACGGCCACGAGAACGGACTTTATCATTTGTTTTCTCCACTGTTTGGGTATTCGTTGGCGAACCAGGGTTCAGGCGCGGAAACGGTGTCCGGCCAGACCTGGTTCAGGTTGGCCGTGTCGTAGAGCCGGCCGTTTTTCATCACCTGGACGATCTTCCAGGCATTGGTGATATCCTGGCGCGGATCAGCATTGAGGATCAGCAGGTCGGCGAACTTGCCCGGCGTCAGGCTGCCGATTTCACCGACACGGCCGATGGTTTCGGCCGAACCGAGCGTACCGGCGTGAAGCGCTTCTTCTGGCGTCATGCCGCCCATGACATGTGCCTCAAGCTCCCAGTGGAAGCCAACGCCCGGCGTATTGCCGTGGGCGCCGATGCCGACAAGCCCGCCGGCGCGCTGGATATCAGCCGCGCCCTTGGCGACGGTTGGGAAGGCGTATTCCGACAGCGGTAGCCACTGGTCGAGGCGCGTGGTCATTTGCGCCAGGGCGAAATGCGGCGTGTAGTGGCGGTACTTGTCGCTGGCGGAGGGGGTGTCGCGGGCGATAAAATAATCCTGGCCGGTGGCCCCGCCATTGGTAATCTGCAAGGTCGTCGTGTAGCTGGTGCGGCTCTGCGCCAGTAACTGAATGACGTCATTATAGATCGGCAGGGTGACCAGCGCGTGTTCATTGCCGGAATAGCCGTCCATGATCTGTGTCAGGTCAAGCTTGAAAGATAACGCGCCTTCGGTCGTCGGCTGCAGGCCAAGATCGAGGGCGGCCATATTGATCCACTGGCGGACCTTGCGGTCACCGGCGCGATAGGACTTGATGTTGTGGAGACCGTAATCGTCACGGTAACGGCTGAGCGCCTTGCGGGTTTCATCCAGTGACGAGAAGCGGTTGAAGGAAAAGATGGCCGTGCCGGTGGAAGGCAGGCGCGGGCCGGTCATCAGGCCGGCGTCGAGCATGTCCTTGTAGGCGATTTCGTCGATCGTCAGAGTGGAAGGGTCGAAACTGGTGGTGACGCCATAGGCCAGGCGTTCGCGCAAGGCCCAATCCTCGGTATCAAGGATATCGCGGCGGACCGTACCGATATGATCGTGGGTATCGATAAAACCGGGCATGATCGTCTTGCCGGTGACATCGCGGATCATCGCATCGGCGGGAACATCGAAACTGCCACGCGGGCCGATTTTGGCGATGCGGTTGCCGTCGATCAGGATATCGGCGTCGGGTATGGCGGGCGCGTCCATAGGCAGGGCCGTGCCGCCACGCAAGAGCAGCAGGCCCTTGGGTTCATCACGCGGCACGACGACATCGGCATGATACGAGACCGGCTTGCCCGGATCGGCCGACCAGTTGGGTGTGTCGTCAAAGGTGATGCTGTCGAGTGAGCGCTCGTAAAAAGTCGAACCCAGGCTGTAGGTCAGTGTCTTGCCGTCCGCCGACCATTCAAAGAAATCGGCGCCAACATTGGTGATACGGCGGTGCTTGAGCTTCGGATCGGACAGGTCGATCTGCTTGATATCCGCGGTGGGACGCGCGACGACATGCAGTTGCTGGCCGACCAGGGCGGCGATCCACTTGCCATCGGGTGACAGACGCAAGGCATCGACCGCCACCGGGCCATCCTGGAAATACCAGCCGGGACCATTGACCGAAACGATATCGGTGACCGCGCCGGTCTTGAGGTCGATACGCGACAGGCCCGCGCCGGTTTGCAGATAGGCGGTATCCGGTTCACGGGTGAAGGTCGGACGTTGGCCCATTGTCAGGCTGGCGATATCCCGCGCAGCACCGCCCGCCACCGGCAGGCTGACCAGGGTCGCTTCGCGCAGCGCGCCGTATTCCATATAAAGGCGCAGGCGGTCGCGCTGGGGCGAGCGTTCGGCCAGCACCTGCGCGCCATCCGGCGTGAAGACCGGGTAGGTGTAGTAGTCGGAGGCCGGGCTGATCTTTTTCGGCGCGCCGCCATCGAGCGTCACGGTCCAGACATCGCCCGAATTGCGCGCCGACCAGGTGACATAAGCGAGAGACTTGCCATCCGGCGACCACGACGGCTGCCAGCCATCAGCGATTTCACGCGGTTTGGCGGCGGCTGATAGCGGCATGACGTAGATTTTGCCGAGCGCTGAAAAGGCCATTTGCGAGCCATCCGGCGACATCTGCGGCGTCTGGATGATATGGGCGTGGATCGGGCCGGTGTCTTCGGTGATTTTCTGCCGGCTGAGCGCGCCAAGCGCCAGTTGCACATGGGCGGCGAACGGCACCGGCGTGGCCTTGCCATCCAAAGCGATACGCTGGAACTTGCCGCCAACGGTGATCAGGATCGATTGGCTGTCAGGAGTAAAGGTATAGCGCGGCAGCAGGTCAAGCCAGCTATTGGCCTGCACCTGATCGTGCGTCACCGGAAAGGCCAGCCACTTGTCTTCGCCGGTTTGCAAATCACGCAGGCGCAGGCCGGTCTGGTTGTCGAAGCGGGTGGCATAGGCGAGGTAGCGGCCATCAGGCGAGACGGCCGGCCGGAAATAGGCGCCGGGATTGCGGCTGTGGCCGGAACCGGACGGTTCGGCGATGAGCGTGGTTTCCACGCCGTTGGCGATGTCACGTCTGACAATGGCCCACTCGTCGCGCTGGTCGGGATCGTCAGAACCCAGGTGGCGCGCCATGTAGAGCGATTTGCCGTCCGGTGAAGGCGTGGCGCCAAGGCTGCTGGCCCAGGCGTCGCGGCCCTGATCAGCCGTGGCCTTGGCGGGAATGATCAGGCTTTCCGCGCCATCAAGCCCATAGCGCCAAAGCTCGTAGGCATTATAGCTGGGGCGGTAGCGGCTGAGGGTGAGGGTCTGGCCGTCCGCCGCCCATTCGGGTGACAAAAGCACGGTGTCGTCCTCACCGAAACTGATCTGACGCGCGCCCGTGCCATCGGCCTTCATGATCCATAGATTGTCGGCGCCGGAGGCGTCGCTGATAAAGGCGATCTGTTTGCCATCGGGCGAGAAAACCGGCTGGGACTCGAACGGCAGGCCGGTGCGCAGGGGTTTGGCCTGTCCGCCCTTGGCATCCAGTGCATAGATATCGCCCAGCATGTCGAAGACCAGTGTCTTGCCATTGGGCGAGACGGCCAGCGACATCCAGGTGCCTTCTGTGGTGTCGAAGCTGATCTTGCGCGTGGCCTTGAGCGGCAGGACCTGCCCCTTAAGTTGGCGCGGGCGGACATTATCGAGTGCGCCGGCGCCGTCCTTGATCCAGCCAACGGCATTGCCGAACGGCACGGGCAGGTCGTCGTCATGAGCAAAGGCTGGCGAGGCGGCGAAAAGCGCCAGCAGGGCGACGAGAGGCAGCTTTTTCATTTCTGGTAAACCGGAGGCAGGGCGGCGGGTTTGGCGTACCGGTCGCGCAGCAGGGTCTGGCGTGTTTCCCGCGAGGCCTCGTGGCCCTGAACGAAGACCTTCCACGGATAATTGCCGGGTTCGAGCGGATCGCCGTCCCAGATAACGAGATCGGCGTCCTGATCCTTCGCCAGCGTACCGTAATGATCATTGATGCCGAATATGGCGGCCGGACTGCGAGTCATGGATGCAAGCGCCGTTTCATAAGGCAGGCCGTTGGCGACCGCCATGCCGGCGACCTCGCGCATCGCTTCGCCGGCGTCATAGGAGAGGTAGATGGTATTGCCGGAGGCGTAGAAGGCCAGCGGCACGCCCGCCTTGCCGAGAATGGCGGCGTTATCGAGACGGGCGCCGATCTGGTCAAAGCTGATCGGCAGGTTGTCCATTGGATCGAGAATGACGGGTATTTTCGCCGTCGCCAGCGCATCGGCACAGCGCCAGGCCTCGTTAGCCCCCATGATTGCCACGCGCAGCTTGAAATCCCTGGCTAGGGCAATGGCCTGACGGATATCGGATTCGCGCTGGGTGAGGATGACCAGAAGCTGGCCCCCCAGCACCTTTTGCAAGGCTTCAGCATCGAGGCGCGTAATCGGCTGATCGGGTTTGCCCGGTTTGTAGCGGCCTGCCTCGGTCAGGGCATTGCGCAGGAGTTGCCATTGCGCGCTGCGTGATCCGCCGGCGGTGGAAAGCGTGGCGCTGCCGATCTGGACGTACATCGCCGCCTGGGCGTGGTCGAGAGTATCACCGCTTTCAACCAGTTTGATCACCGCGGCCTGCCCCATAAAGGGGGCCGTGCCCGCAGCTCCAGGGTAGCTGACGGCGCGGGTCAGGCCATCGGCGCGCGCCACGGGCAGGAGCACGCTGTTGGCGTTGAGCGCGTACTGGATATCGAACGCTGCGCCAAGCGTGGTGTTGCTGCTCGATTTGTCGTTGGTCTCGTCGGCCGCGCCGGTTTCGACCAAGCCAAGCTGGGTGGCGGCGTTCATCAGGCCGGGCGTCACCATGCGTCCGCCGGCGTCGATAACGACCGTGCCTTCGGGTACGCCGCCGGACGCCGTTACGGAGACGATCCGGCCATCATGGACGATAATCGTGGCGTCGGACACCTTGCCGTTGCCAGTCATCGGCCAGGCTTCGGCATGGGTGATGGCCATATCCTGTGCGGAAACAGCCGCAGGCATCAGAAGCAGAGCAAGGGCAAGAAAGCGGATCATTGGACACCTCCCGCTTTGCGGCCAAGCTGGAAATCGCTCAGCGGCTGGTAGGCCGGATCGTAGCGGTCATAGGCGATGGCGCCATCGATCAGCACGGTATCGGCCTTGGTGTAGATGCTGAACGGATCACCCGACCAGATGACGATATCGGCATTGTAACCGGGGGCCAGGGTGCCGATGCGGTCTTCCAGACCCAGCACCTTGGCCGGATTGCTGGTGATCCATTTGATGATGTGCTCCGGCGGTTCGGCCAGCCCCATATGCCGCCCGGCGCCAGCCGCCTTGGCCGCTTCGATGTTCAGCCACTGGCCGATAACCGGCGAATCCGAGTGCATGGTGACGCACGCCCCGGCAGCGTCGAGCAGGGCGGCGTTTTCGCGGATGCCGTCATTGGCCTCCATCTTGAAGCCCCACCAGTCGGACCAGACGACGGCGCAGGTGTCCGTTTTGGTGAACAATTCCGGGTTTTTGTACCCTTCGACCGCATGGTGAAAGGCCGTAATTTTAAAGCCGAACTCGGTGGCCAGGGCCTGGATTTCGGCCATGTCGTCGGCGCGGTAGCAATGGACCTGAACCCGAAGATCGCCATCGAGCGTCGCGGCCAGGGTGTCGAGTTTCAGGTCGCGCGTTGGCGGCGGACCGTGCGGGTCTTTCTGGTAGTGTTCCCACATGCCGCGATAGGCGACGGCCTGGCTGAAGACATCGCGGAAATTGGCCATTTCGCCCTGGCGGCTGGTCGGCTTCTGGCCCTTGCCGCCGAAATAGCCCTTGGCGTTCTCGCCGCATGACATCTTGAGGCCTTGCGGCGCATTGGGGAATTTCATCGCCGCGACCGTGGTGGCGGGGATGGTGTGCAGGGTCACCGCCCGTCCGCCGATCTGCGGCGTCGATCCGGGCAGGACCTGGAGCGTCGTCACCCCGCCCTGCAAGGCGTAGATGAAACTGGCGTCCTGGGTATTGATGGCGTGTTCGATCCAGGTGTCGGCGGCGATCGGGCCGCTCATTTCGGACACATCGCCGGATTCGTTGTCGATCGAGGTCAGCGGCATGGAATAGGTGCCGTTGTGGCTGTGCGGATCGATGAGGCCGGGCGTCACCCAGCGCCCTTTGGCGTCGATCACGCGGGCATTACCACCATCGAGATGTGGGCCAATCGCCACGATCTTGCCGTCACGGCTCACCACGTCGGCGTCATCGAAGCGATGACCGGCGCCATCGAGCACGGTGGCGTGGGTAATCAGCAGGTCCTGACGGGGCAGGGGCTTGTAGGTGCTGGGATTGCCGCCGAGCATAAAGGGGATAACCGCCGCCGGTTTCGCAATCGGGGCCTTATCGTGCGGGGCGGGACGGTGCGGACGCGGTTTGGCGTCGGCAGGGCAGGCCAGAGACAGGGCGATCAGGGACATTCCCATTGCGCGAAGAAAGCATTTCATGAAACCGCCCTGATCTTTTTATCTTAAGCAAACATAATACATCAGGCCCGTCTTCGCGTATCGAAAAACGGGCCTGATTTTAATTAGAACTTCCGTGTCAGCGTTGCGGTCCAGGTCTGGCCGGCGCCATAAGTACAGCCGACGTAACCAGAGCAGCGGGCGACATATTTGACGTCGGTGATGTTGCTGCCGTTGAGGGCGATGCGCCAGGCCGGGGTGTCATAGTGAACCGCCGCGTCGAACAGGGTCGATTGCTGCCCCCAATAGCCGGCGCCATTGGAACCGAGGCTCTTGGAGGTGTAACGCACGCCCAGACCGAAACCGAGACCGCCGAGGTTGCCGGATTTCAGCGTATAGTCGGCAAACAGGGAGGCCTTATCCTTCGGCGTAGTCATGAGCGGACCGCCGACTTGAAGTGGATCGTTGCTGGCCAGGACTTCGCTATCCGTATAGGTGTAGGAGCCGTTGATCGAGAACTGCTCGTTGATACGCGCCACGAACTCGGTCTCGAAGCCCTTGACTTCGACTTCGCCGACCTGGGTGCTGGCGAATGCCGGCGAATACACCGTCGAAACGACATTGGTCTGCTTGATGTCGTAAATCGCGGCGGTGGCAAAGAGCCTGACGCCGTTATCCAGCGTGCGGCCGTCATACTTTATGCCCAGTTCGGACTGTTCGCCCTCGCTGGGTATGAAAGCAATACCGGTGGCTGTATCGGTCCCAATTACCGGCTCGAACGAGGTCGAATAGCTGGCATAGGGGGCAAAGCCGGAATCGAAGACATAGTTGGCGCCCACGCGATAGGTGAATTTGCCATCCTTGGTCTTGCTGCCGGTAGCGAGCTGCGTGGTTTCGTCGGTGTCATATCGGCCGCCCAGCGTCACAAAAAGCTTCTGGAGACCGATCTGATCCTGCACATAAAGACCCGTTTGCTCCAGGCGCTGGTTATTGAAGATGTAGGGATAGGTGTAGGCCGGCAGGGGCGTGGCATTATATACCGGATTATAAAGATCGATCGGCGAGAAACCGAGGAAGTTATAGGCCGCGAAATTTTTGACGTTACGATAATCGATCCCGGCAAGAACCTTGTGCGTTACGCTGCCCGATGTGAAGGTGCCGTCCAGACGGTTGTCGACAGCAAAGCTTTCCACATTTTCCATATAAGGATAGAGGCTGCGATCGACAGTGCGATTATCGGCTTCAAGCCAGGTTCCGTAGACCACGACGCTGTTTTCGCGGTACTTGCTGTATTTGGCGTTTGATTCAAACGACAGGTTGTCGGAGAACTTGTGGGTGTAGTCATAGCCGACGGCCCACTGGTTGCGTTTGTAGGTATTGTAATCGGGTTCGCCGAGATTGGTGGATTCGCTCACCCCGCCGTTCGGGTTGGGCAGCAGGGTGCCGAGAACCGGCAGGAAGCCGTTGGTGTCGCCGTCAACCTCGTCATCCTGCAAATAGGCCAGGCCGGTCAGGGTGTCGGCGTCGGTGATCTTCCAGGTCACGGTCGGCGCGATCAGGCTGCGCTTGGCCGAGACGCCATCACGTTCGGCGCCGCGATCAAGATAAAGACCGGTCAGGCGGGCGGATACAGACGAACTGAGCGCCCCGGTCACCGTGCCGGCGAGTGATCTGTAGTCATAATTGCCGAGCTTGGCCTGGATTTCACCGCCAAAGTTGCGGCTGGCGCGACGGCTGGTCTCGTTATAGAGGCCGCCCGGAGGGGAGTTGCCGTAAAGCGTGGCGGCTGGTCCCTTGATGATGCTGGCTGAGTCGAAGGCGTAGAGATCAACGCCGGTTGAGAAGATCGTCGAAGTGACCGGCGCGGCCAGGCCATCAATATACTGTTTGGGCGTGAACCCGCGCAGGGTGATGAAATCATAGCGCAGGTCAGGACCGTAGTTTTCGCCAAAAGCGCCGGACGTATAGCGCACGGCCTGTTGCAGATCGGTAAAGCCCAGCAGATCGATCTGGTCGCGGCTGATAACGGACACCGACTGCGGCGTTTTGATCAGGGGAATGTCCGTCTTGTTGGCCGACATGGCGCCGGCGGGTACGAAGCGCTTAGACTTGATGATGACGAGGGTCGTGCCGTCGACCGTTTCCTTGGTCGTCTTCAGGCCGTCATTATCGTCCTGCGCCACGGCGGCGCCGCTGATACAGGCGGTTGCGACTGTCGCCAGAAGCAAGGTCCGGGTGATGGTTTTCTTTATGAAAGTCCGTTGGGTCAGCATTTCAACTCCGCTCCTTATTGAATTGCTCATGATAAGAAAATGTCTTGTTAACGTGATGAAAGTGTAACGCTCTTTTTTGAAGGCCCGATGTTTAGCTCAGGACAGTTTATCTTGCGATCAGGCCGCGTAAAGTGGATGCCGGATCGCGTGTTGCCAAAGTGCTTCAGTTTTGCTCGAAACAGGCAAAAAACGGGAGGAAATGCGAAAATATTTTGTGCAACGCAATATTTTTTGAATGCGTTGTCATTTATCGCACGATATTCTTTTTCATAAGGCGTCTGCGCGTCCACCACAAACTGATGCCTATTCCGATCATGGTCATCAGCCACAGGCCAATGAGCAACTGCACAATACGACCTGTAACGCCGCCGATTTGCCCGGTATGCAGCGGATAGATGGTGTCGAGCATGAAGCGGGCCGGAGCATGAGCTTGGCGGGCGTCGTAATTACTCAGTGTGCGGCCATCCTGCGCGCTGATGTAGATCGTGGTCAGGCCCCAGATGCGCGGCATCTCGCCTTTTACCCGCAGGCGTACCTTGTACCACGGCGTATCCGAATCAGGCATCGAGAAGCCGGAGAGGGTGGCGCCCGGATATTGCGCAAGCGCCGTGGTCAGCGCGGCGGAAGGTTTGATCCAGGTTTCCGAGGCAGACGCGGACGCGGCGGGCGCGGGGATCGCCGCCTTGAAAAGCCCCTCAAGACCATCGTCAAAAGCCAACAGGACGCCGGCGGAAATGGTGATAAACGCCGGCACGGCCATCCATAAACCGAGCATCCGGTGCCAGCCATAAAGAAGGGGAACGGCAGCCTTGCCCTTGGGCCGGCGCAAGGCCTTTATCCATTGACCGGCGCGTGGCCAGGCGAGTTTGAGGCCCAGGGCGATGTTCGTCAGGAGGAGAATGCCGCTGAGGCCCAGGAAGGCGCGGCCGGTATCACCCAGCATCAGGGCCATGTGAAGCTCGCTCAGGCGGTCAAAGATATTGCCGTCGGAGAGGGTGTCGTTGCGGCGGTCGCGCAAGGAGTCGCCCTGGCCATCGACGCGCAGGGTGCGGTCCGCATCGGCATGGCTGTAGAAAATATCGAAGCGGTTGGCACTGTCATTGGCCGACCAGACGGACGAAATATGCGTGTCGGGTTGTGCCGCCAGGCTGTCGAGGCGCGCCCCTAGCCGTTCGGCCTGAAAGGCGGCGCGGCTGCCAGCGACACCGGCGTCATCCAGTTCCCAGCGGAAGACGATCAGACAGCCCGTGGCCGCCTGAAACACCCAGAGCGCGGCGAAAACGAGGCTGATATAGCGGTGGATTGTCTTGATCTGCATGTCGGAATACCCCCCGGTTTATTCGGCGTCTGGCCGATATGCGTTACGATAACCGTAGAAGGCGTAGATCAGTACGCCCGCCAGCAGATACAGGCCGAGGAAAATGGCCGGCAGAACATCGCCGCGACCGGCCTGTGAGATAATATCCATGCCGACCGGGATAACCATGCCGAGGCAGAGCACAATGGCCAGCAAGGGCACATAGCCGATCCACACCTTGCCGATGGTGAAGCCACCAAACGGCACGCGGAAGGGCCGGTGCAGATCGGGCCGATTATTGCGCAGCCAGATCAGGCTGAAAGCGACGATCGAAAAGGCCAGCGCCGTGCCGAAACTCACCATGTCGCCCAGCACGGAGATGGGCAGGAAGGCCGCGATAATGGCCGAGATGACGCATACGGTGATCGTGCCCCAGACCGGCGTCCTGAAGCGGGGATTTACCTTCGAGAACAGCGGCGGTATCAGGCCGTCACGGCCCATAGCGTAGCAGATGCGCGAATGGCCGTAGCCGTTTACCAGCAGGACGGAGGCGAGGCCGGTCAGGGCGCCGATCTTGATAATCAGCGAAAAAGCCGGCAGGCCGATACGATCGACCGCGACGGCGATCGGGTCGGCGACGCCGAGTTCCTTATAGGGCACGAGGCCGGTCAGGACCGCGGCCACCGCTATATAAAGCGCCGTGCAGACGAAGAGGGCGCCCAAAATGCCGATCGGCATGTTCTTTTGCGGATTTTTCGTCTCGCAGGCGGCGGTCGATACCGTTTCAAAGCCCAAATAAGCAAAAAACAGGATGGAGGCGCCCCGGACAACGCCTTGCCAGCCAAAGGCGAAACCGCCCTCATTTGCCGGGATGAACGGGGTCCAGTTGGCCGGGTTCACCGCGCCGGTGCCGACGGCGACAAAGGCGACAAGCACGGATACCTTTATGAAGACAAGCACGGTGGTGACGAGCGTGGACTTGGAAACCCCCAGGCACAGGATAACGGCGCTGATAAGCAGCGCCACCGCCGCGATCAAATTGACACCGCCGCTCAGCGAAAAGCTGGTCCGGCCATCCACGACGGTGGACACGACCGAAGGTGTGGACAACCAGGCGGGCACATGGACGCCGAAATCAGTGAGAAAACTGACCAGGTAGCTGGAAAAACCGACAGCGAGGGCGGAGCCGGCGAGGCCATATTCCAGCATCAGCAACCAACTCAGCCCCCAGGCCACAACCTGGCCGAGGGTGGCATAGGCGTAGGTGTAGGAGGAGCCGGATACCGGAATCGTCGAGGCGAGTTCGGCGTAGCACAGGGCCGTAAAGCCGCAGGCGGTCGCGGCCAGCAGGAACGACAGCATGACCGCCGGTCCGGCGAAATGGGCGGCGGCGGTGCCGGTCATGACGTAGACCCCCGCGCCGACAATGCAGCCGATCCCCAGAAGCATCAGTTGGAACCCGCCGAGCGTCCGGTGCAGGGGGTGTTCTTCCGCTTGTAGGGCTTCAATCGATTTTCGGGCGAACAGTCTGGCAGGCATGGTTGGCTCCGGTGCTGGAATTCAATGTAATGGCAGCAGGACTCTCGAATGTGCAGTATGCGGATTATTTTTATGCGTCGTGTGTGTCTGGCGCGCTACAGCGAATGGAGCGTAAATCATCTATAACGGGCCACATGATAACGCGCAGCACGCATGGGGAAGACTATCAGAAGGTCAACCGCCCGATAGGGGTGTTGATTGATGAATATGCGCCGGACTATGTTGATCCGCCGCACAGCCATGAGCGCGCCCAGTTGCTTTATGCCACGGCGGGGGTGATGTCGGTTATAACCGATGAGGTCAGTTTCACCATCCCCCCGCAACGCGGCGTCTGGATGCCGGCCGGCGTCCGCCATGAGGCGCATTGCCGGGGCAACGTGTCGCTGCGGACGCTGTATGTTGAGCCGGATGTCGATATCCGGATGCCGAAGCGCTGCCAGAGCCTGAAAATATCGCCCCTGCTGCGCGAACTCATCATTGAGGCGGGCAACCTGCCTATCGAATACAGCCTGAATGGCCGCGAAGCGCGCATCATGGATCTGATTCTCGATGAGATCGCCGAGGCGGTCGAACATCCGGCGTCGGCCCTCAATATACCCATGCCGAAAGATCCGCGCCTTACCCGCATCTGCCGGAAGATCATGGATGATCCGGCGACGGAAGACGATCTGGATCATTGGGCGGAGGTGGCATGTATGGGGCGCCGCACCTTCACGCGTGCCTTCCGCCGGGAAACGGGCATTACGTTTTCGGAATGGCGGCAACAGGTGCGGCTGGCGGAGGCGGTGTCGATGCTGGCGTCGGGCAAATCGGTGACGACCGTGGCCTATGAGGTGGGGTATAACAGCCCCAGCGCCTTCGGCACCATGTTCCAGCGGGCTTTCGGTACGCCGCCCAGCCAGTATTTCAATCAACTGACTAAGCCGGAAACGTCCTGAGAGGCTGTTTGCAAATGCGTGATGCTGGCCTGCAACGGGCTACTTTCTGCGCTTCCGGTGCTCACGTACTTAAGTACGCTGCGCGCCGGTTCTCGAAATCAGCCCGTTTCGGCTCAGCCTGACGCATTTTCAAAACAACCTCTGAGATCAGCGGTCGGGGTTCTGCTGCCGCATGATGGCCGCCAGGTCCGTCGCGCCCTCGCGGTCGAGCGCCGTCAGGATTTCCCCATACTCCTGGGCGCCTTCGTCCTGGCCCAGCTTGAACGCGGCCTGCACGTCGATAATGCGGGCATGGAAACCGACCACGCCGCGCGCCAGCCTGGCCGCCCGTTCGCCCATGTCGTCCAGTGACCAGGCGGCGTCACGGCCCGCCTCCATCGTGTCGATGAGATCACGCAGGAGCGCCTCTATGCCGGCGGCGTCTTCGATCAGACGGATATCACAGTCAAACGCGAGGCTGGCATAGTTCCAGGTGGGAGCCTGGGTCCGGTCCGTCAGCCAGGAGGGCGAGATATAGCCCTGCGGCCCGGTGAGCAGCAACAGGGCGCGGGGATTGGCGCGCAGGCGTTCAATCTGCGGGTTGTTGCGCCCAAAGTGGCCGATCAGGCCCGTCAGCTTGCCGTCTGCGATGTGGGGCCGGATGGGTAGCTGTGTCGCGCCGAATCCATCGGCGGCGGAAACAATCCAGGCGAAGGGAAACCGTGTGACGATATCGATGATATCGGCGTCGGATTTCGGGGCGTACTTGGCGGGTTTGGGGTCCATGATGATGTTCTAACGTGAAGACGGGCAAGACGCAGCCGGAATTTAGGCCCAACCGTCCTGTTTTTGGGCCAACCGGCATCACCGCGCCGAATCTTTGCCGGCGTGCGCAAGGTTGTGGCCGGCGGCTGCGTATAGGTTGCGCAAACCAAATATTTCAAGTGGTCATCCCGCTTCTGTTCAGGCCACATGCCGCGCAATAGCTCACTCATTTACCTGATCGCGGTCACCTCGTTGCTGGCCGTAATGGCGCTTATGGCCGTATTGTTCGGCTATATCAGCGTCGATTCCTGGTACTACATGCTGCTGGCCCAGGCGCTGCGTCATGGCCAGGGATGCAGCCTGCATGGCGAATACAGCGCCGTCTATCCGTGCGGCTATCCGGCGATCCTGGCCCTGACTACGCCAATCGCTACCCCCGGCGTGATGATGATCAGCAGCAAGGTTATCAACCTGATTCTGCTGGCGGCCAGTTTCTGGTTTGTGCTGAAAGCTTCACGTCACGTCTTCATGGCGGCGCTGGTCGTGCTCAATCCGGTGACCTTGATCATCGGCATGTACACCTGGTCCGAAAACCTTCTGCTGTTCTGCTTTTGCGGGGTGGTTTTCGCCCTCTCGCTGATCCACGCCGACAATCGAAAATGGTTGCCCTATGTCTTGTTGACGGGTTTCCTGATCCTCGGCTGTTCGGCGCGTTATGTCTTCGGACCGTTCGCCTTTCTGATGTTTATGTGCACCTGGCCGGCATTTGGTAAGCAAACGGCTCTGCGCGTCTTTCCGTGTTTCTGTATCGCCGGCGTGGCCTTCGTCGCCTGGCAGGTCTTCAATCATGAACTCACCGGCTTTGCGACCGGTATGCCCCGTGTAACCGCACCGGAAGCGCCTCAGTTGCTGGTGCGGCAATTTTTGATCGCGCTTGGTATCAATGGACTGGGTGTATTGATCGCGGCCATCCTGCTGATCGGCGTATCCTTCCGCCAGCTTTCCCGTGTGAGAGGCGGAGAGGGCGCGCGACCGGCGGCGCTGTTCATCACCCTGGCCGGCCTCAGCTTTCTGGCGCTGGCCTTTGCCCTGCGGCTGCGCACCCAGTTCGATCCCTACAATACGCGCACCATCGGCTATGGCATTGTGCTGACCATTGCCGGATTGGTCGGCTTATTCGTGCATATCCGCAAACAGGAAGGCATGGCCCGCCCGGTGACCTTGTGGCCGGTTGTCGCCATGTGCGCCGCTGCCGTCTTTTCGCTGGCCTATGCCGATAATGGCGCGCTGGTTCAGTCGATCATGGATTCCTTCGATGAGTTCCAGTTTCCGGCGACCTCCCTGGCGTACCTGAAAAGCGCCGGACCACCCGCCGATGCCGTGGTGTACTTCCAGTTGCCTGTACCGGGGCTGGATTCGGCCAATGTCGATAATATCGGTGAAATCTATTACGGACGGGACGTTACCTTGCTGACGCCAGCCCAGGGGGAGGACGGTTTGCCCGAAACGCCTGCCGCCCTGCTGGGCCAGGTGCGTGGTCTGGCGAACAAACGCTGCTATTTCGATTTCACACCTTTCGCCACCGCAGCGGATTTCCAGACCTACCTTGCGGGCGTCACCCTGATTGATCGCCGGCTGGTGAATGGATCGTGGCAAAACGTCGAACGCCCGAACCTCGAACCACATATGCAGGTCTGGCTCGCCCGTATATTCCAGCCAGGACGGCTGGTGCCCTGCCGCGATATCCTGACCCATGCCGGATAAACTGATGCCCACGCAAAAACCCATTTTCTATGATCCCACCGGGCGCCGCAAGAAGGCGTCTCTTTTCGGCGTGATCAGCCTGATTATTGCTGCCGTGGTGTTGTTTGTTGGACTTGTGGCGTCGATCCTGATGGTGCCCGTGCCGGAAGGGCTTGATCTGCATCTCGAATATCCCAAGCCCCATGCTTCCAAGATGGTGCTGAACCACGCCGCGCCACGTCACCGGCCGCTCAGTGTGCGCGGTGGGGCCGCCAGGGGGCAGCAGACGCTCGCCGGCTTCTATATAACCGGCGACGACGCCTCACTGGTGTCGCTGCAAAAGCATGTCAACACGCTTGATATGGTCATTCCTGGCCTGGCCTATGTCGGCGGGGCGGATAACAAATTCGTCTATCTGGCTGATGATCAGTTCACCTACACCCTGCAAAACGCCCAGCACAGGCCGTCCGTGCTGATCATGGTGCAGAATATTACCGGCGGCCAATGGCAGGGCGCCAATACCGCACGCCTGCTGGCCAATCCTGCGGCGCGCCTGAAACTGATCGGCCAGATGCTCGACATGGTGGACAGGGAAAAAGCGCAGGGCGTGGTGCTGGATTTTGAAACCCTGCCGGACCCGGCCTTACGCAACTATCTGAACTTTGTCAGGCAGGCTCGCGCCGCCTTTGCGACCAAGGGCTACCTGCTGAACTTGACCGCCCCGGTCGATAATCCTGTCTGGAACCTCAAAGCCTTCGCCAGCGTGGCCGACAAGTTGTTCCTGATGATCTACGACCAGCATTCCATGGTCGATCCGGCCGGCGCCATCGCCGCCCAGGGCTGGTTCAACGAACGTCTTAATCAGGCGCTGAAAAGCGTGCCGCAGGACAAGGCGATCGTCTGCATCGGTAACTATGGCTATGACTGGTATAAACAACCGAATGGCCAGTTGAAGGCCGATCCGACGACCGTGGCCGAGGCCTGGCGCATCGCCCGTGAATCCGATGCGCCGATCCAGTTCGATCCGGCGTCGGGCAATGCCTATTTCTTCTATGACGAGGAAGGGCTGCATCACGAGGTCTGGCTGCTGGACGGCGTCAGTGCCTGGAATCAGCTTCTGACGATCGCCGATTCCAATGTGTCAGGCGTCGGCCTGTGGCGGCTCGGCTCGGAGGACCCGGCCATCTGGCGGGCTTTCGCTGCCTATCAGACCAATGCTGTGCCTGACCTCAACAAGCTGACCGCGCTCGGCGATAATCAGGTCTATGGCAATGGCGAGGTGGTCCATATCGAGGATACGCCCCAGACCGGCCGCCGTGTCGTGACCTATGACAAGGCACGGGTGGCGCAGAATGAGACCTACCAGACCCTGCCGACGCCTTTCGTTGTCCGGCGCGCCGGCTATAAACCCGGCAAGTTGGCCCTGACTTTTGATGATGGGCCGGACGGGCGCTGGACGCCGCAAATCCTGAAAATTCTCGAACAGGAAAAGGTGCCGGCCACCTTCTTCGTCATCGGCGAAAAGGCGATTGCCCATCCGGCCCTGCTGCGCCAGATGGTGCGCGATGGCGACGATATCGGCAACCATTCCTACACGCACCCGGACATGTCGAAAATTCCGGACTGGCAGATCAGGTTCGAGTTGAATTCAACCCAGCGCGTCGTCGAGGCCTATACCGGCCGGTCGATGCGCCTGCTGCGCGCCCCCTATTTCGGCGACGCCGAACCGACGACCAATGACGAACTGGTGCCGGCCCTGGTGGCGCAGAAATTGGGCTATACCGATATTGGCCTGCATGTCGATTCCGAGGACTGGACAAGGCCCGGCGTCGACAAGATTATCCAGAACACGATGGACGGCGTGCATGACGGCGCCGCCAGCGAGCAATCCGCCACCTGCAAGACATCACCTGATGATTGCCGTTCCGGCCAGATCATCCTGATGCACGATTCCGGTGGCGAACGCAGCCAGACCCTCAAGGCCCTGCCAATTATCATCCAGAAGCTGAAGGCGGAAGGTTACCAGTTTGTCCCGGTCGGCGATCTGGTCGGCCTGTCGCACGATCAGGTCATGCCGCAACTGAGCGGCCAGGATCTGCTGGAAGTGCGCTTCGATATCGGCATCTTCATGTTCATGGCGTGGATGGCGGCGGCGCTGAAATGGCTGTTTGTCATCGCCATTGTGCTGGGGATTGGCCGCGCGCTGTTGTTGTCAGGTTTCGCCATCTATGCCGAGTTCAGCAACCATATGGAACCGCCGGGCGATGACAAGCCGGAAGAGGCCGGGCCCGTCGTCGCCTTCGTCAATGCCAGTTTCGTCAGCGTACTGATCCCGGCCTATAATGAGGCACGCGTCATCGAAAACTCGGTGCGGCGCGTCCTGGCCAGTGTCGGCGTGGCGATGGAGGTCATCGTCATCGACGATGGCTCAAAGGACGATACCAGCGCCATCGTCGCCGGGGCTTTCGCCAATGAGTCACGGGTGCGTCTGATTACCCAGGCCAATGCCGGCAAGGCCAGCGCGGTCAATAATGGCATCGCCGCCTCCAAGGGCGACATCATCATCGCGCTCGACGCCGATACGCAGTTCGAGCCGGAAACCATTGCCCGTCTGGTGCGCTGGTTCATGCGGCCGGAAATCGGCGCCGTGGCCGGCAACGCCAAGGTCGGCAACCGCTTCAACTGGGTGACGAAGTGGCAGGCGGTCGAATACGTCACCTCGCAGAATCTCGAACGCAGCGCCCTGGCCATGTTCGGCGCCATGATGGTGGTGCCGGGTGCGGTCGGGGCGTGGCGGCGCACGGCCCTGGCAGACGTCGGCAATTATCCGCACAATACGCTCGCCGAAGACCAGGACCTGACCATCGCCATCCAGCGCAAGGGTTGGAAGGTGGCCTATGACCAGGATGCCGTGGCCTGGACCGAGGCGCCGGAAAGCTTCGGCGCACTGATGAAACAGCGCTTCCGCTGGGCCTTCGGCACCCTGCAATGCCTGTGGAAGCACCGCGGCATTTACCGTACAGGCAAGCCGAAGGGGCTGGCCTGGATCGGCCTGCCGCAAGCCTGGCTGTTCCAGATCGTGTTCTCAGTCGTGTCGCCGCTGATCGATTTCGCCCTGATCGTCAATATCGTCGCCACCATCGTGCAGGTGTCGCAACACGGCTGGGCGCAGACCAGCGGTGACCTCGGCCGTATGGTCATCTACTGGCTGACCTTTCTGGCCATTGACGCCCTCTGTGGCGGCATCGCCTACTGGCTGGAGCCGCGCGAGAAACGCTATCCCGTGTTCTGGCTTCTGTCGCAGCGCTTTGTCTATCGCCAGATCATGTACTATGTCGTGCTGAAGGCGCTGATGTCGGCTGGCCGCGGCCTCAATGTCGGCTGGGGCAAGCTGGAACGCAGCGGGCGGCTGGATGCGACTACTTCCCGCCGCGTTTGATCCAGACGTCGACCTGCTGCGACAGGATATCGAGCGGCACGGGGCCGTTCTTCAGTATCTCGTCGTGGAAGTCGCGCAGGTCGAATTTGGGGCCGAGCGCGGCTTCCGCCCTGGCGCGCAGTTGCCGGATGCGGATTTCGCCGATCTTGTAACCGAGCGCCTGACCCGGCCAGCCGATATAGCGGTCGACCTCGTTCTGGATCGAGCGATCGCTCAGGCCGGTATTGTCACGCAGACAGGAGACGGCCTGGTCGCGGCTCCAGCCCATGACGTGCATCCCCGTATCGATCACCAGACGGCAGGCGCGCCACATCTCCAGCGACAGGCGGCCGAAATCTTCGTAAGGCGTGCGGTACATGCCCATCTCGACGCCGAGATGTTCGCTGTAAAGCGCCCACCCCTCGACAAAGGCGTTGATGTCGTCGCGCCGGCGGAACTTTGGCAGGGCGTCGTTTTCCTGCGCCAAAGCGATCTGGAGATGGTGGCCGGGCACGCCTTCGTGCATGGCCCAGGCGGTCAGGCCTGACGTTGGGCTTTGGTCGAGATGGTCGGTATTGATGATCACCGTGCCGGGCACGCCCTGGGTCAGGCTGCCGGGATTATAGCCGGAGGATGAGCTTTTGAGCTGCGGATCGACCTCGTGAACCGTCACCGGCAGGCGCGGCAGGTTGTGGAAATAGAGCGGCAGCAGGCCCTGGACGCGGATCAGCACGGCGCTGACTTTCTCGTAATAGTCTTCCGGGCTTTCGGCGATGAACCGCGGATCGGTGCGGATAAAGGTCTGGAATTCGGCGAACGTCCCCTTGAAGCCGCTGGCCTTGATATCGGCGTCCATTTCGCCACGGATGCGTTTGACTTCGCTGAGGCCCAGTTCATGAATGGCCTGAGGCGTCATGTCGGTTGAGGCATGGCGGTGGATCAGGTACTGGTAATAGGCCTTACCATCGGGCAGGTCGCCAATGGCGATGCTCTCCGGCGCCTTTGGCACGTAATCAGTCTTGAAAAAGATGACGAGCGCGTCTTCCGCCGGCCGGACCTGGGTGGCGATGACCTGTGTGCCTTCGGTGACGAGTTGGGCGCGTGTGGCGGCGGGAATGCTGTCCGGCAGGTTCTTGAGCGGGTTGAGCAGGCTATGATCGGCCACTGGCTGGGCGGCGTGTTTTTCCATCACCGCCAGCGCCTTGGTCGCAACCAGTTTTGGTCGCATAAAGCCGGTCTGGATGCCGCGCTGCATGTTTTCCGTCTCGGTAGCGTAAAAGGCGGGCAGGGCCTTCAGCTTGGCGATCCAGGCGCGGGCTTCCGGTTCGGTGCGCAGGATGACGCCGGCGGCCGCGTAGTCCGGCGTGGTGTAGAAACCGTCGCCGGTATTGAAGGGCAGGCGGGCTTCATCGAAATGAAGGCCGTCGAGTTCCAGTTCCAGCCGGTCCTTGATCAGGGCCTGGTTGAGCGCCTGCTCCGGGCAGAGACTGGCGGGCGTAATGGCTTTCAGTCGGGACATCAGGCTGTTCAGCGCCTTGCCATAGGCGGACAAGGCCGCGGTGCTGTCATCAGGCCATTGCGAAAGCGCTGCGATATTGCCATTGCTGCTTTCACGCAAAGGATCGCGCGATGCCGACAGGGCTTCGAAATCGGCGACGAGGCTGGTCATGGCCTTGTCCGATGGATTGGCGCAGGTTGCGGCCGGTGCCGGTGTGGTGGCTTGGGCTATGCCGCCGGTCAGCAGGAGTGCCGCCAGGGTAAGGGTGGCGCTGTAACGGATCATGTTTATTTCCTATTGGTCGGCGTAAGGGCCTTTACCGCCATCGGCGATAAAGCGGTCAATGCGGGCTTCAAGAACCGGCAGGGGCACAGACCCCAGTTGCAGCACGGCATCGTGGAACTGGCGGATATCGAACTTGTCACCCAGCGCCGCCTCGGCCTTGTGACGGGCCTTCCAGATGGTCATTTCACCGATATAGTAGGAGAGGGCCTGGCCCGGTGTATTGATATAGCGGTCGGTCTCGGTGGTGATTTCATGCTCGGACAGGGCGGTATTGTCGCGCAGGAAAGCCAGGGCCTGATCTCGCGTCCAGCCCTTGGCGTGCATACCGGTATCGACCACAAGGCGGCAGGCGCGCCACATCTGATAGGTCAACATGCCGAAGTGTTCGTAAGGTGTATGGTATATGCCCATCTCGACGCCGAGCCGTTCCGAATAAAGCGCCCAGCCTTCGCCAAAGGCGGAAATATAGGTCGATTGGCGGAAATCAGGCAGATCCTTGTTTTCCAGCGCCAGAGGCATCTGCCAGGCATGGCCGGGCGCGCCTTCGTGCAGGACAAGCGCGGGCAGGGTATAGAGCGGGCGCGACGGCAGGTTGTAGGTGTTGAGGATCAGCACGCCGGGGCCGCCATTGCCGCCGGTGTTATAGGGCGCAATCGCGTCTGGCGTGGGGATGACGGCGAAGCGCATCCGCGGCATGCGGCCAAAATATTGCGCCGCCTTGCCGTCGAATTCCTTGGAGATCCAGGCGCCGCGATCGAGGAGGGCCTGCGGGGTGGTGACGTAAAACTGCGGATCGGTGCGGAGGAAATCGTTGAACTGCTGCAAGCTGCCCTTGAACCCAACCTCGTCCATGACCGCCTGCATCTCCACCTTGATCTTCGCCACCTCATCGAGGCCGATCTGGTGGATCTGGTCGGGCGTCATATCGAGCGTGACGTATTCGCGGATCAGCGACTGGTAATAGGCCTTGCCATCGGGCAGGTCGTAGGCGGCGATGGTCTTGCGCGCATGAGGGATATAGTCGGTGCGCAGGAAGGCCAAAAGGGTCTTGTGCGCAGGAATGACGCTCTGGCTGATGGCTTCGGCGCCCAGCTTTTTCAGTTCCGCCTGTTTGTCCGCCGGGATCGAGGCGGGCATGGCTAGGAACGGCGTATAGAAGACGGTCTGTTCCGGCGTCTTGTTCTCGAAGGCGATGGCCACGGATGAGTCGCGGCCTTGCAGCGAAATCTGTGATGGCGTGAAACCGCGCTTCAGGCCGGCGCGCAGATTGTCGATATTCTGACCGAAATAACGCGGCACGTCGTTGAGATAGGCGATATAGTTGCGATAGTCCTGCTCGGTGCGCATCGGCTTGCGCGCGGCGTAACTCAGGCCGCTCCAGAAGCCGAAGCGCATCTCGTAACCACGAAACTTTTGCTGCGCGGCCAGGGTTTCGATCTGGTTGTGGTAGACCGTATAATTGACCTGTTGGCCGGGCGAGAGGGATGTGGGATCGATTGTGTCCAGTTGTGCCAGGACGTTCGTCCAGTAAGCCAGCCTGGCGTCCTGAGCGGTTTTCGACACATCGGGGAAATGCGAGTGGATCACGTTTTCGCCGCTGTCGTCGTCATTGTCACCGGTCAGCGCCTTGCGCCACTTCCATTCGGCCTTCCAGAGAGTCTCGAAAGCGACGTCACCGGGCGAAGCGGCGACAGGAACCGTAGCGAAGGCGGGCATGGCGGGCGGCAGACCTATTCCGCAAGACAGGATTGTTCCAACCACAGCCGCTTTGAACAGGTGCCGCATTATACCGTCTCCCATGACAATTTTGTTGAACGTATACGGTATATTTTATTTTGACAATCCCGCCTTATAGGGTCTTTAATATAGATACCGGTAACATGCCGATGGGAATCACCGTGACGACAGACATAATATTTGTTCTGATAACAGCATGATCCTATTGCGCGACCAATTTGTACATTGTATACGATATAATGTTTAATGCGAAAATTCGTGGAGTAATGAGATGACAATCGATTGGCGTGGTGTATTTCCGGCCGTAACGACGCAATTCACCGAAGACCTTTCAATCGATTATGTCGATACGCAACGCGTCGTCGATGACCTGATCAAGGATGGCGTCACCGGCATCATCGCCATGGGCACCTGTGGCGAGAACAACTCCCTGACCGCTGAGGAAAAGCGCCTGCTGCTGGGGGCGATCATCGAAGTCGTCGCCGGGCGCGTGCCGGTCGTCACCGGGGTCTCCGAACTGACCACGCCCCTGGCCATCGCCTGGGCCAAGGATGCCGAAAAGCTTGGCGCTAATGGCCTGATGCTGTTGCCGGCGATGGTTTACGTGCCGAAGACCGCCGAACTGGTCGAGCACTTCACCCAGGTCGCCAACGCCACGACGCTGCCGATCATGCTGTACAACAACCCGACTGCCTATCGTGTCGCCATCACCAATGAAGCGCTCGAAGCCCTGCGCCCGGTGAAGAACATCGTCGCCGTCAAGGAATCGACCGCCGACACCCGCCGCTTCACCGATATGTATAACGCTTTCGGCGATCGCTATATCGTTTTCGCCGGTCTCGACGACGTGGCCTTTGAAGGCCTGCTGCTGGGCGCCCAAGGCTGGGTTTCCGGCCTGACCTCGGCCTTCCCGCAGGAATCCGTCATGCTGGTCAAGGCGCTGGAAGCCGGCGACATCGACACCGCCCGCGAGATCTACCGCTGGTTCCTGCCGCTGCTGCACCTCGACGCCGAGCACGATCTTGTCCAGTCGATCAAGCTGGCCGAGCAGATCATGGGCCGTGGTTCCGAACGCGTCCGGATGCCCCGCCTGCCGCTGACCGGCGCCCGCCGCGCCGAAGTCACGGCCATGGTCGAAAAGGCCGCCGCCACGCGCCCAAGCCTCAAGATCACCAAAGCCGCCTGAACCTAAAGACCATTTGCGTCCTGAGGGCGGTTCGCGGTAACGCGGGCCGCCCTTATTTGTCTGGAGAGACCCTTGCGCCACACCTTCTTCTGTATCGATGGCCATACGGCCGGCAACCCTGTCCGTCTCGTCGCGGGGGGCGCGCCTTTGCTCAAGGGCAGCAATATGTCCGAGCGCCGGCAGGATTTTCTGGAGCGTTTCGACTGGATTCGCACCGGGCTTTGCTTTGAACCGCGCGGCCACGATATGATGTCCGGCGGTTTCCTTTATCAGCCGACCCAGGCCGATACCGACGCCGGCATCCTGTTCATCGAGACCTCCGGTTGCCTGCCGATGTGCGGTCATGGCACCATCGGCATGGTGACCTTCGCGCTGGAAAATGGTCTCGTCACGCCACGCACCCCCGGCAAGCTAAAGCTGGAAGTGCCCGCCGGCGTGATCAATATCGATTATACCACGAGCGCCAACAAGGTGACGTCGGTGAAGATCACCAATGTGCCGTCATACCTGGCGCAGACCGGCATCGAGATCGACGTGCCGGACTTTGGCAAGCTGACGCTCGATGTCTCCTACGGCGGCAATTACTACGCCATTATCGAGCCGCAAGGCCCCTATACCGGCCTTGACGACCTGGGTGCGGCCCGCATCATCGAACTGAGCCGCGTTATCCGCCAACTGGTGCGTGACAAATATGAGCCGGTGCATCCGGTCGATCCGACCATCCGCGGCGTCAGCCATGTGCTGTGGGCCGACAAGCCGAAAAGCGACAATGCCGATGGCCGCAACGCCGTCTTCTACGGCGAACGCGCCATCGACCGCTCCCCTTGCGGCACCGGCACCTCGGCGCGCCTGGCGCATCTGCACGCCACCGGCCGCCTGAAAAAGGGCGACCGCTTCGTTCACGAAAGCTATATTTGCAGTCAGTTCATTGGCCGCGTTGAAGATGAAGTCATGCTGGGCGACCAGAAAGCCATCATTCCCTCGATCGAGGGATCGGCGATTGCGACCGGCTTCAACAATATCTGGATCGACCGCGAAGACACCTTCTGGGCCGGTTTCCAGGTCGTCTAACGCCTGCCCCGTGATGCGAACCGGGGCGCGTCACGGGTATCCATATCAATGCCAGCCTCATGAGGTTTCCATGGCCTATCCCGGTGTGACTCGACGTTTCAGTCTACAAATCCTGGCTGCGGGCGGTGTCGGCGCCCTGGCCAGCGGTGCGCAGGCTGCCGCCCTCAAAATGGGCGCGGCGCCGGTAGAGCTTCTGGTCACTTCCGCTGCGCCGGATATTGTGCGCCTGGCCCTCGTGTCGGCCGGTGGCGCAATGGCCGCCAATGATACAGGCGCCCTCGCGGACCGCGACTGGCCTCAACCGGAGGCGCGCCTGGCATCGACCGATGCGCATCGCTTAACCTGCGGCAATCTCGATGTGACAGTCTCCGGCGACCCGCTGGTCGTCGAGGTTAAACGCCGCGACGGCAGCCTGGTTCAGCGACTCACTTTCGAAAACGGTGGCCTGCGTTTCCAGCTTGGCGATGCGCCGGTGTTGGGCATGGGGCAGGGCGGACCCGGCTATGACCGCCGGAAGACCCTGCAAACCATGATCAGTGGTCAGGGCGGTTACCAACTCGATACCCACGGCGCGCGAGTGCCAGTGCCCTGGTTGATCGGCACCGAAGGCTGGGGTCTGTTTATCCACACACCGACCGGCGCCTTCAACCTGACCGGGGCGGAGGGCCGCTTTTTCCCGGATCAGCCCGGCCAGACGATTGATCTGTTTGTCGTCGGCGCCCGCGAACCGGCCGCCCTCATGACCGCCTATGCCGAGATCACCGGTTATGCCGAAATGCCGCCTTTGTGGTCGCTCGGTTATCAGCAGTCGCATCGTACCCTGGGCGAGCCATCCGAGATCGTCGCCGAGGCCAGGCGGTTCCGCGACGAGAAGATGCCATGCGACGCCATGATCTATCTCAGCACCGGCTTCTGCCCCAATGGCTGGAATACCTATAACGGCGAATTCACCTGGAACGACAAGGCCTTTCCTGATCCGGGGGCCACGATCGATCAGTTGCATGATCTCGATTTCAAGGTGGTGCTGCACGTCGTCGTCGAGGGCGAGACCATGACCGGCCGGGTGACCGATCCGTGCACCGCCGCGCCCCTGCCCAGCGGGCGGACGGCGGATGAAAAATGGCCGCCGAACCGCCAGGTCAGTTGTTACTGGCCGGTGCACAAGCCGCTGGTGGATATCGGCGTCGATGGCTGGTGGCCCGATCAAGGGGATGGCTTCGATGCCCCCTCGCGGCTGGCGCGCAACCGCATGTATTTCGAGGGCCAGCAGCTCTGGCGGCCCAATAAGCGCGTCTATGCCCTGCACCGCAATGGTTTTGCCGGGATGCAGCGCTTCAGCGCCTTCCTGTGGTCGGGCGATGTCGAAACGCGCTGGGAAACCCTGACGAACCATGTGCCGATCGCCATCAATACTTCTCTGAGCGGCCTGACCTACTGGGGCACCGATATCGGTGGCTTCGTCACGACCGAGGAATACAGCGGCGAACTTTATGCCCGCTGGTTCCAGTTCGCCGCCTTCAACCCGCTGTTCCGCTCGCATGGCCGCGACTGGCGGATGCACACCCCCTTCGGCTGGACGGATGGTAATCGCGGCTATCCCGAAACCAAGTGGAACCCGACACCGGAGCAGTTGCACGATCCGCGCATCGAGCCGATCTGCCGGCAATATCTCAACCTGCGCTACCAGTTGATGCCGTATCTCTACAGCGCCGTCGCCGAAGGCCACCGTACGGGGATGCCGATCATCCGCGCCCTGTGGCTGCATTATCCCGATGATGCCAAGGCCGTGGCGCGCGGCGATCAGTATCTCTATGGCCCCGATATCCTGGTGGCGCCGGTCACCGAAAAAGGCGCGACGGCCAAAAAGGTTTACCTGCCGAAAGGCCGCTGGTATGATTTCTGGACGGCGGAGGCGATGGATGGCGGCCGTGAGATCAGCCGCCTGGTCGATCTCGCCACCCTGCCGCTGTATGTGAAGGCGGGCGCCATCCTGCCGCTCGGTCCGGTCAAGCAGACGACCGGAGAGCACAGCGATGCGCCGGTGACCCTGCGCCTGCATCCCGGCGCCGATGGCAGCTTCACCCTCTATGAAGACGACGGCGAGACCTTCGATTTCCGCAACGGCGCTTACAGCCTGACCGCCTTCACCTGGAACGACGCCCGCCGCGAACTGAGGATCGCCGGCACCCACGGCGAAGTGGTGAAACGATCCTACACCATCGAGATAGCCGGATCGGATACCCGGCGGACTGTCGTTTTCGACGGCACAGCCGTAACCCTTACCGTTTAATGGAGCTTTCGATGAAAAGTCTCGTTCTTGCCCTGGCTTTGATGGCCGCCCCGCTGACGGTTGCCGCGCAAACACCGACGGTCTGGCCGACGCAGGAAGGCGATTATGTCGCCCATAATTTCCGCTTCGGTACGGGCGAAAGCCTGCCGGACGTAAAGCTGCATTACACCACGCTCGGCCAGCCGCATCGCAATGCGCAGGGCGAGATCGACAACGCCGTCATGGTGCTGCACGGCACCGGCGGCAGCGGCAAGCAATTTCTGACATCCTACTTCGCCGATGAACTTTACGGTCCCGGCCAGCCGCTCGATATCCGCAAATATTACATCATCCTGCCGGATAATATCGGCCACGGTGGTTCTTCCAAACCGTCGGACGGCCTGCACATGACATTCCCGAAATACGATTATGACGACATGATCGAAGGCCAGCGGCGGATGCTGACCGAAGGCCTGGGCGTCAAGCACCTGCGCCTGATTATCGGCACCTCGATGGGCTGTATGCACATCTTCGTCTGGGGGGAAAAGCATCCGGACTTTGCATCGGCGCTAATGCCGCTGGCCTGTGAGCCGGTGGAAATCGCCGGGCTGAACCGTATGTGGCGGCAGATGATCATCGACGGCATCGAGGCCGATCCGGCGTGGATGGGCGGCGAGTACAAAACCCAGCCGCTGCTCGGCCTGCGCACGGCGTCATCGGTTTCGGTTATCGCCGGCGCGGCGCCGCTGAACTTGCAGATGATCGCGCCGACGCGCGACCAGGCGATCAGGCTTGGCCGCGAACGCGTGGCGCGTGACATGGCCGGACGCGACGCTAATGACATGATTTATCAGTTCGATTCGTCGCGGAACTATAATCCGTGGGTGGATATCGAAAAGATCACGGTGCCGACTGTGTGGATCAATTCGGCGGACGACTTCATCAATCCGCGCAATTTCGATTTTCCGGCGCAGGTGGTGAAGCGCAATGCGAATATCCGCTTCCGGCTGATTCCGGAAACCACGCAGACCAATGGCCACGGCACCCATACCCGCGCCGTCAACTGGAAGGCCGATCTCGTTGACCTCTTGGAGCGGACCGGGCGCTAGTTCGCGCTCGGCACATCATAGGCCGAGACGTGATTGAGGGCGATGACCCAGTGACCATCGACCTTGCGGAACAGCCGCGTATTGACGCCTTCCAGCGCGTGCTGCGGCCGTTCGAGGTGGAAACGGCCGATCAGTTGCGCCGAATCCGGCCCCAGAATCTCGACCTTCATATCGTAGAAGTGCAGGGTGCCGCGCGTTTTCGGTGAGGCGCCGTAATCGCGCACATAGTGATCAAGCGTGCCCTGCCAGTCCGATTGAAAGCGCCCGCCGGAAACGAACACGACATCCGGATTTTTGAACCCCGCCATGTAGCCCTTGAAGTCGCCTGTATTCCACGCCGTTTCCATATCGGCGACCACAATCAGGATGGCTTGGGTATCGGCATCCGTGGAGGACTGCGCTTTGGCCGGCGGAATGAAGGCAAGGCCGAGAGCTAAGACAAGGCTCAGGATCAAGGTTTTCATGAGGATCTCCGGTTGACAGTTCAGGTGCCAGTACATCATATCGTATAAAGTATATACATGGAGGGCGAGGGATGTCTGCAACAAATCTGCTTCTGGTCGGTTGCGGCAATATGGGCGGCGCCATGCTGGCCGGCTGGCTGAGTCAGGGGCATGATCCACACACGATCACAGTGATCGACCCGAAAAAGCCGGATGCCGATGGGGTGCAGTGGTTTGCAGAATTGCCCGCAGACCTGCCACCGCCTGATGTTGCTGTCCTGGCGGTCAAGCCGCAGATGCTGGCGGCGATAGCCCCACGGCTGAACCCGCTGATCAGCGTGGAGACGGTTGTATTGTCGGTGCTGGCCGCTGTCGAATTCGCCACCCTGCGCCAACGCCTGCCGCGTGCCGGAACGATCGTGCGCGCCGTGCCGAACCTGCCGGCGTCGATCGGGCAGGGGATCACGGCGTTGGCCGGTGACCGATTGACCCAAGCGGCGCGAAACGTGGCTACCACCCTCTGCGAACCATTAGGACTGGTCGCATGGATGGAAAGCGAGGCGCACCTTGATGCCGCGACGCCGGTTTCTGGTTGCGGTCCGGCCTTTCTGTTCCGCTTTACGGATGCTGTCTGCCGCGCGGCGCAGGCACAGGGTCTGCCGGAAGATCAGGCCCGGCGGCTGATGGGCCAGACAATGATCGGCGCAGGCGCCATGTTGCTGCAATCAACTGAAAGTCCCGGCCAAATGGCGTCGCGCGTGGCCAGCCCTGGTGGTGTCACCTTGGCCGGACTGGGGGTGCTCGATCAGGATGATGCGCTGGTCAAACTGATGGCGGCGACCCTGGAAGCCGCCGCCCGGCACAATGCCGAAATGGCGCAGGCCACGCGCTAGTCGAGCAGGGCCAGAATGTCCTTATAGAGTGCGGTCGGGATGCTGACCGTGCCGTTGGCCTCGCTGCGGGTGCGGGCTTCATAACGGCGTTGCGACGGCAGGCGGGCGCCCTGATCGACGATCGCCTCGAACAGCTTTTCGGCGCGGGCGCTGTGCAGATCGGCCGATGGCCCCATGAAGACCTGCGGATCAATGGCGATGACCAGTTCGCCGTGATAGGGCGTGGCACCGGCGCCATTGTCAAACGCCTGCGATTCCAGGCTGAGCAGATCGCCGATCAGCGGACCAGCCATCAGTTCGATCATGGCCGACAGCGCCGAGCCCTTGTGGCCGCCAAAGGTCAGCATGGCGCCGGCCATCGCTTCGGTCGGATCAGTGGTCGGCTGGCCCTCGGTATCGACCGCCCAGCCTTGGGGAATCGGCTTGCCGGCGCGGCGGTGCAGTTCGATTTCGCCGCGCGCCGCGGCACTGGTGGCGAAGTCGAAAACAAACGGATTCTGCCCCGGACGTGGCCAGGCGAAGGCCAGCGGATTGGTGCCGAAGACGCCTTTGGTGCCACCAAAGGGCGCCACCCAGCTATGGCTTGGTGTCAGGGCAAGCCCGACCAGCCCTTGCGCGGCGATGGCCTCGACCTCCGGCCACAGGGCCGAGAAGTGGTAGCAGTGATTGATGGCCAGGGCGGCGATACCTTGCTTGCGCGCCTTTTCCGCCAGGACCGGCAGGCCGGTTTCAAACGACAGCAGAGAATAGGCGCCTTTCGCATCGACGCGTACCAGACCGGGGGCGGCGTCATGCACTTCCGGCAGGGCGTCGGGCGATACCTTGCCGCCTTTCAGGGTGTGGGTGCAGACCAGCAGGCGATAAAGCCCGTGCGAATGGCACTCATCACGCTGGCCCTTCCAGATATTGCGTGCGATCGCGCCGGCATGTTCAGGTGAGAAGCCGTTCTTTTCCAGAACGGTGAGGCTTAAGGCGAGGGCCTCGTCCAGGGATAAGGTCTGTTGGGTCATATCTATTTTACTCTCAGCAGCACCGCGCCATGTTTCGGCACGGCATAGGAATAGCCTTCATCGGCGTGGTGATCGCTGTGCGCCCACAGATCGCGGACGGTCTCCCCCTTCACGTCGATATCGGCCCATTTGCCGCTGATCAGGGTGGTTGTGTCACCGCGATTGAACAGGCCGACCGCTACGGAACCATCGGCCAGTTTTTTAGTCCAGACCTCGATCGCGCCGTCCTTCTTTGCCGGCAGTCCCTGCGCGCCGAGCGTATCCTGATCGATAGCGATGACCTCTTTATTGGTCAGCAGCGACAGGGTTTCCGGCGTCATGTGGCGGACATCATTGCCCAGTAACAGCGGCGCCGAGAGCATGGCCCACAGCGACATGTGCGTGCGGTATTCGTCCTGGGTCATGCCGCCATTGCCGATTTCGAGCATGTCGGGGTCGTTCCAGCCGTTAGGGCCGGTGTGGTTGGCGACGCCGTTCTTGTCGAAGCCGATCCTGGCCATGACGTCGTAATTGTCTTCGATATCGCCGGTGGTGCGCCACAGATGGCCCCCGACCTGGCGTCCCCATGAACCGACATCGAAACGGCCGTATTCGCATAGGGAGTAGACGATATCGCGGTCTGTGGCGTTGAGCGCCTCGCCCATCTCCTGATAGGTGGCATAGACGGTCTCGGCCGTCGAGTAGAAGGATTCACCGGAGCACAGGTCGTATTTCAGATAGTCGATACCCCAGGCGGCGAAGGTGTCGGCGTCCTGTTTGATATGGCCGTAGGAGCCGTTATAGCCGGCGCAGGTTTTCGGTCCGGGCGAGGAGTAGATGCCGAGTTTCAGCCCGCGCGCATGGACGTAATCGGCGAGCGCCTTCATGTCGGGAAAATTCTTGTTGGGATGGAGCACGCCCTGGGCGTCGCGCTCGCCCTGCCAGCCGTCATCGATATTGACATAGATATATCCGGCATCGCGCAGGCCCGAAGAGACCAGCGCGTCGGCCGTCTCGCGGATGGTCTGGTCGCTGATATCGGTGGCGAACTTGTTCCACGAACTCCAGCCCATCGGCGGGGTGGCGGCCAAAGGCTTCTGTGTCACCACACGCTTTTCCGGCAAGGGGTAGGTGGCGAAATCGAGCGCCTTCAGTTCCGCGCGCTTGCCCTTGTGGGCGGTCAGGTCGAAATCCTGATACCACACCTTGCCGGTCATGCGGACCGATTTGCCGTCGGGCTTGACCACGATATCGCTCATGGTGACGCGCGGATTGCCGTTATAGAGCTTGAATACGAGATTATCGCCATCGGTGTGCAGGTCGGTCAGCGGCAGGTCGCCGTACCATTTCGACGTTACCTTGCCGGAAAGCTGGCCCTTCTTTTCCTCGATGACCAGCCGCGTGAAGCCCGGATAGTCGGGCGATGAATCGAACACCCAACCGCCTTTCGGCACTTCCGCCACTGCCGTTTGAGCGAGCAGCAAACCGCTCAAAATGGTGGTCATCAACAGTTTGCGCATAACGGGAATCCCTGAATTAACGGCTTGTCCGGCCATCGGTATATAGTATACATCATGACGGGTATCACAGGAATGGCAAGAGGGCAGGATGAAAATGCGGACGCAAACGGGACTTTTGACGCTCGGCCTGGCCATTTTTGCGACGAGCGCCACGGCTGCGCCGACCGTGGCCGATTACCAGCGCTCACTCAATCTGCGCGACGACTGGTCGGGCCTGACGGAGAATATCGCCGAGCCGGCGCAGTGGATCGAGGGCACGCACCGCTTCATCTATCGCAAGACCGTGCCGGGCGGTTTTCAGTTTGTCATGATGGACGCCGACACCAAGCAGAAGTCACCGGCTTTCGATCAGGACCGGCTGGCGGTGGCGCTCGGCAAGGCTTTGGGCCAGACCTATAACGGCCTGCATCTGCCGTTCACCGCGCCGATGACCACGGTGACTTTCACCGATGGTGGCAAGGGGCTGGTGGCCTATCTCGATGAGGACAATGCCTGGACCTGCACCCTCACGGATTATGTCTGCGCCCATGTGCGGGAAGGTACGGGCCAGCCGCGTGGTTTCGGCGTGGTGCGCGACCTGACTATCCCGGCCGACAATAGCCCGAAGCCCTCGCCGGATGGCAAATGGCTGGCCTTCGTTCAGGGCTTCAATATCGTGGTGCAGCCTGCCACAGGCGGCGTGGTGACCGTTCTCAGCACCGATGGCTCCGAGGGCGAGTTCTATGATCCGCAGTCGATCGTCTGGTCACCCGATTCGCAAAAACTGGCCGCCTATCGTGTGCGCCCCGGCTTCGTTCGTCGCGTGACACGGGTGGTGTCCTCGCCCGAAGGTGAGGTCGAGCCGAAGCTGGCCACGCAGCTTTACCCGAAACCCGGTGATGCCGTCGATATCGACCGGCCGGTGCTGTTTGATGTCAGCGCCAGGCGCCAGGTCAATGTTCCGTTCGACCTGTTCCCCAATCCCTACACCATGTCGGATATCAACTGGCGGGCGGATTCCTCGGCCATCACCTTTGAATATGACCAGCGCGGCCACCAGGCCTACCGCCTGATCGAGGCCAGCGCCAAGACCGGCGCGCCGCGTATCGTCGCCGAGGACCACGCCGCTACCTTCGTCAACATAGAGCGGCGCTACAGCCATGATATCGGCGGGCTAGGCAAGGAACTGATCTGGATGTCGGAACGCGATGGCTGGAACCATCTTTACCTCTATGACCAGACGACCGGGAAGGTGAAAAACCAGATCACCAAAGGCGACTGGATCGTGCGCAAGGTGCTGAAGGTCGATGACAAGACACGCCAAATCTGGTTTGCCGCCAGCGGCATGTATGTCGGTAAGGACCCGTACTTCCAGCACGTCTTCCGCGTCGATTTCGACGGCAAGCACCTGACGCCGATCACCGCGGCCGACGCCTGGCATGACGTCTCCTTCTCCAGCGACATGGCCTACTATGTCGATACCTGGTCGCGCATCGATCTGCCCAATGTGGCCGAACTGCACAGCGCCGACGGCAAGCTGGTCACCGAGGTCGAGCACGGTGATATCACCAAACTGACCACCGCCGGTTTCAAGGCGCCGGAGGTCTTCACTGCCAAGGGCCGCGACGGCAAGAGCGATATCTGGGGCATCATCGTCCGGCCACGCAATTTTGATCCGAGCAAGAAATATCCAGTGATCGAAAACATCTATGCCGGTCCGCATGACAATTTCGTG
Organism: Asticcacaulis sp.; assembly: GCF_035497195.1. Lineage (GTDB taxonomy): Bacteria > Pseudomonadota > Alphaproteobacteria > Caulobacterales > Caulobacteraceae > Asticcacaulis. Next base: position 172,015 of record NZ_DATJDZ010000017.1, on the reverse strand, counting down.
CCCAAGACCTTCTGGCCGTTCGGCCTCCATTCGGGCGGCGACAAGGTGGTCGGGATGCAGGCCCAGGCCGATCTCGGTTTCATCGTGGTGCAGATCGACGGCATGGGCACGATGAACCGCTCGAAGGCCTTCCACGACGTGGCCTGGAAGAATGTCGGCGATTCCGGCTTCCCCGACCGCATCCTGTGGCACAAGGCGGCCGCCGCTAAATATCCGTGGTACGACATCAGCCGCGTCGGTATCTATGGCGGTTCGGCCGGGGGGCAAAGTTCGCTGGGCGCGCTGGAATTCCATCCAGACTTTTACAAGGCGGCGGTCGCCTATGCCGGCTGCTATGACAACCGCATGGATAAGATCAGCTGGAACGAGGAATGGATGGGCTGGCCGGTCGATGACTCGTACAGCAAATCCTCCGGCATTGATAATGCTTGGCGGCTACAGGGCCATATCCTGATGATCGTCGGCGAACAGGACAGCAATGTCGATCCGTCCTCGACGATGCAGGTGGTGAATGCCCTGATCAAGGCGCGCAAGGACTTCGACCTGATCGTGGCGCCGAACCAGGGCCACGGCGCCTTGCGCAATGTTGGCGATTTCGGTTATGGCCTGCGCCGCCAGTACGACTACTTCGTGCGCTATTTGCAGGGCGAGCCGACACCTGACTGGAATGCCCTGCCGGAAACGTCGCCAAAAGCGCCATGATCTGTCACAAAATCGTATAATTTATATTTGACGGACTATTGGATAGGTGTTTTACATTATCCCGGTCGGTCGCCGCGCTTCCCTGTGCTGCGATCGACATTCCTTTTTTTTGATCGAAAGCCTGTTATGACTCTTCGTACCGCCTCCGCCTTCCGCCGCTGTTCGAGCCTGCTGGTTCTGGCTACAGCCTTGACGATGAGCGGTCTGGCCCTGCCGGTCATGGCGGAAACCGCTACGGCGGCGCAGCCGTGGAACAGCGCCGAGGCGCAGGTCCAGGTTTTCGATACGCCGGACTTCATGCTGTCTCTGCAACAGACCTCGCAGACCCTGGTGTCGCTGGCCCCGAAAGCGGCGAAGGATGGCTTCGACTTCGCGCCGTCAAACCGTTTTACCCAGCGTCTGGGTGACGGCGCCTATCGCGTCGGCGATCTCGACCTGCGTGTTCGCGCTGTCGGCAGTGAAACGTGGAGCGACTATTCGACGGCCTTCAAACGCGCCAAGGTGACACCACTTAAGGTCAAGGGCACGCTCGCCGCCGCCGATATCACGCCTTCTCTGGGCGCCGGTTTCCCGCTGAAAGTGACGCGCACCTGGTCTGTCGTCGCCGGCAAGCTGGTCCTGCGCTACACCCTGACCAATCCCGGTAAGACGGCGATCGAAATCGGTGGCCTGGGCCTGCCGATGGTGTTCGACAATATCATTACCGGCCGTCATCTCGACGACGCCCACGAAACCGCGTCCTTTTACGACCCCTATGTTGGCAAGGATGCCGGCTATCTCCAGGTCAATCGCCTGAATGGCGCCGGTCCGTCGTTGCTGGTCCTGCCGGAAAAGAACACGCCGTTCGAGCTGTACAAGCCGATCCTCAACGAACGCAATCCGGACAAGTCGCTGAAGATCTACAACGATCCCGAACAGCGCAACATGACCTTTGAGGGCTTTTACGACTGGATGGTAGCCTCGAAGGGCTTTGCCGATACTGATTGGAAGGGCGTTCAGCAGTGGAATGATCCGACATCTCTGGTGCTGAAAGCCGGTGAGAGCCGGACCATCGGCGTGCGCTTCGTGCTTTCGCCGTCGATTCGTGAAATCGAAACGACCCTGATGCAGAACGGCCGGCCGGTTGTCGTCGGCCTGCCGGGCTATGTCGTGCCGACCGACATGAATGCCGAGCTATTCGTCCATTCGGCGCAGGCGGTGAAGTCGGTCAGCATCTACCCTGAGGGCGCGCTGGCGGTTGGTGCGTCGCAAAAGGCGAAAGATGGCTGGGTGAAATACGCCGTCACCGGCAAAATCGATGGCCGTGCGCGCATGACCCTCACCTACGCCGATAACTCGGTCCAGACCGTGCACTATCTCGTCACCAAACCGGAACAGCAGGTGGTCGCCGATATGGGGCATTTCCTGACGACGAAGCAGTGGTACGAAAACCCGTCCGATCCTTTCAAGCGCAGCCCGTCGATCATGGGCTATGACCGCGACGAGAACAAGATCATCACCCAGGACAACCGAGTCTGGATTTCAGGCCTGAGCGACGAGGGCGGGGCCGGTTCGTGGCTGGCCACCATCATGAAGCAACTCGATAATCCGGTGCCGGAAGAGGTCGCCAAGTTCGAGCAGTTCGCCGACACCACCTTGTGGGGCCAAATTCAGGTGCCCGATGGCGCTGACAAGTATGGCGTGCGCAAGTCGGTGATGTTCTATGATCCGAAGACCATGCCGGAAGGCACCTACGATCCGAAACTGAAGTGGGATAGCTGGTCGGCCTGGGATCGCGAAGGCGCCGCCGATCTCGGCCGCTCCTACAACTATCCGCACGTCGCCGCCGCCTGGTGGACGCTCTATCGTCTTGGCCGCTATCATGACGGCCTGACGACCAAGGAAACCTGGCAGACCTACCTGACCCGCGCCGCTGAAACCACCAAGGCGATGATGACCAAGGCGCCTTACTACACCCAGTTTGGCCAGATGGAAGGCGATGTCTTCGTCTATATTCTCGAAGACCTGAAGCGCGAAGGCTACACCACTGAGGCCACCGAGATCGAGACGATGATGAAGGGCCGCGCCGACATCTGGAAGACGCTGAAATATCCGTTCGGCTCGGAAATGCCGTGGGATTCGACCGGCCAGGCCGAGGTCTATATGTGGTCGCGCTATTTCGGTGACGACAAGGCCGCCGATACCACGCGCGAAGTCATCCTCGCTTACGATCCGACGATCCCGCACTGGGGCTTTAACGGTTCGGCGCGTCGCTTCTGGGACTTCCTCTATGCCGGCAAGTCGTCGCGCATCGAGCGCCAGCTTCACCATTATGGTTCGTCGCTCAACGCCGTGCCGCTGTTTGACGCCTACCGCATTAATCCGGCGGACTTCCAACTCCTGCGCGTCGCTTACGGCGGCCTGATGGGGTCGCTGACCAATATCGATTCCGAAGGCTTCGGTTCGGCCGCTTTCCATTCCTTCCCCGACGCCATGCACTGGGATGGCATGAACGGCGATTACGGCATGAGTTTCTTCGGCCATGCCGTCAGCGCCGCATCCTATCTGGTCGATCATCCGACCTTTGGCTGGGCCGGCTTCGGCGGCAATGTCAGCGAGGCGAACGGCCTGATCACCCTCCAGCCGAAGGACAGCGCCCGCGCGCGTATCTTCATCGCGCCGGCGGGCCTGTGGCTCACCCTCGATGCCGGCAAGTTTACCGCTGTTGCCTATGACCCGAAAGCGGGCCTGGTGACGGTGTCGCTGGCGCCGGCGGAGGCTCATACGCCGAAAGCCTATCTCAACGTCAAGACCACGACGGCCACCGGTAAGACCTACACCGCGAATGCGCCGATCGAAGGTGCCGCCTATGCTATCCAACTCGGTGCAAATGCAACCACTCTTGAGTTGACGCCAAAAGCCAACTAACACTCATCAGGCCACGATCTATCCGGATCGTGGCCAATTATATTTTTGGGAAACACTTATGGGATTATTCGGACCGCTAAAGCCGCTCAACCGGGTGGAAGCCGACGGCAAGGCGCTGGCCAAGACACTGAGCTGGCCCCACCTGATGGCGCTGGGGATCGGCGGCATCATCGGCACCGGCATCTATACCCTGACCGGCGTCGGCGCCGGTCTGGCCGGGCCGGGCGTCATCCTCTCCTTCGCCATCTGCGGACTGGTCTGCGCCTGTGCGGCCCTGGCCTATACCGAAATGGCGACCATGATCCCGACGGCGGGTTCGGCCTATACCTATACCTACTCGGCCATTGGCGAAGTCGCCGGCTGGGTTGTCGGCTGGGCCTTGATCCTCGAATATTCGCTTGCCTGCTCCAGCGTCGCGGTCGGCTGGTCGGCCCACCTCGTCGGCTGGCTGGAACAGGGGATGGGCCTGCACCTGCCGGCCTTCCTGCTCAACGCGCCCCATGCGGGCGGGCTGGTCAACCTGCCGGCGGTCGGCGTGGCCCTGGCGGTCATGGGACTGCTGTTGCTCGGCACGCGTGAAAGCGCCACCGTCAATATCATACTGGTGCTGGTCAAGATCGTGGCGCTGGGCGCCTTCATCTTCCTCGGACTGCCGGCGATTCAGGCGGGCAACTACGATCCGTTCGCGCCTTTCGGCTTCATTGGTCAGCAAATGGGCGGCGAAAAAGTCGGCATCATGGCCGCCGCCGCGATTGTCTTCTTCGCCTTCTTTGGCTTCGACGCCGTATCGACCTCAGCGGAAGAAACCAAGAAACCCGGCCGTGACCTGACCATTGGCATCCTCGGCTCGATGGGCGTTTCGACCCTCATCTATATGCTGGTTGCGGCGGTGGCCGTCGGCGTAGCGCCTTTCCAGGAAATCGCCAACAGCGCCGAACCTCTGCCGCACATCCTGCGCAGCATCGGCTACCCGCTCATGGCCGGACTGGTCGGCATGGCGGCGATCGTGGCCCTGCCGTCGGTTATTCTTGTCATGATGTATGGCCAGAGCCGTATCTTCTTCGTCATGGCGCGCGACGGTCTGCTGCCGGCCGCTGTCGCCAAGGTCAACTCCAAGGGGGCACCGGCCCTGATCACACTGCTGACCGGCATTTTCGTCGCCATCTTCGCCGGGTTTGTGCCGCTGAAAGAAATTGCGGCTCTATCCAATGCCGGCACACTGATCGCCTTTATAGCCGTGGCATTGTCCATGATTATCCTGCGCAAAAAGATGCCGCACGCGGAGCGGACCTTCAAGACGCCACTGTACTGGCTTGTCGGTCTGGTCGCTATCAGCGGCTGCGCCTTCATCTTCTACAGCCTGCCGATCCAAAGCCAGCTTTTCACCCTGATCTGGATGGTCATCGGCCTTGTAGTCTACTTCTCTTACGGACGCTGGAACAGCCGGTTACGCAAGGAAGCCGAGGCTGAAGCTGCCGAATAAAATAAAAGGCCCCGGAGCAATCCGGGGCCTTTTCATTTATCAATGTGGGAAAAGTCAGGCGCTGGCGGCCGTCTTTTCCGTGTCAAACTGGCTGCGCAAGTCGTCCAGGGTCATGGCGATATGCTGCCGCATCAAGGCGGACACCTCGTCCGATTTGCCAGATGACCACAGTTCAAAAAGCGCCATGTGTTCATTGTGGGCGCGGTCATCGCGGCCCGCCGGCTCCAGATGCTTGCCGACATATCGTTCGGAAATGATGTTCAGTCGTTCGATGATCTGGAGCGTGACCTGACGGTGCAGCGGGCGGACCAGCGACATGTGGAAGGCGCGGTTGAGTTTGCCGACCTGGGTTTTATCGGTGTTGGCGGCGACATCGAGCGCATCGAGCGCGATACGGGCGGCCTTGCGGTCGGCGTCGGTGGCGACCTTGGCAGCCTCCCCAACAGCGTCGGGCTCGAGCTTGAGGCGCAGGGCGTAGACTTCCTCGACTTCATCGGCATTGAGCGGCCGGACAAAGAAACCGCGATTGGCGTGCGACAGCAGCAAACCGTCCTGCTCCAGTCTGGCCAGTGCTTCGCGCAGCGGAATCTTACTGACGCCCAGTTCGGCGGCCAGGGCGTCCTGGCGGATGGCGGCGTCTGTCGGTATCTTGCCGGAAATGATGCGATCACGAACCAGCGAAAAAATTTGTTCAGAAAGGGTTTGAACCACAATAGTCATGGAAGGTGTCCGGTGTGCGGCAGGGCGTAAGAGCGCTGTGCTGTTTTTATATAGTATACACTAGACACCAGTCGATCCTGATGACAAGGGATCAACGCTTGTATGGGATTAAATTCTGACATTTTCGTGATCAAAACGTCATCGCCTAACGAAAAAGCCGTGGCGAAGGGGCCACGGCTTTCATTAAAAAGGGTTGATTCCAGGTTTACGCGGCTTTGGTGATTTTGAAGCTGGGGCGAGTCGCCGCGGCCTTTTCGACCATGGCGGTGACCTCGGCCCGACGGGCGCCAGTCAGTGGCAGGCGCGGCAGGCGGACGCGTTCGGAGCCGCGGCCCATGATCTGCTCGGCCAGCTTGATCGACTGGACGAGATCGTGATCAGCATCGAGGTGCAGAAGCGGCATGAACCAGCGGTAGATCTCGCGGGCGGTGTCGAAATCACCGGCTTCCAGCGCCTTGACCAGCATGACGGATTCCTGCGGGAAGGCCGAGGTCAGGCCGGAGACCCAGCCTTGCGCGCCCAGCAGCAGGCCTTCGAAGGCCACGTCGTCGAGGCCGGCGAAGATCGAATAACGGTCGCCGAAGGCGTTATGCAGGTCGGTGAAACGGCGGGTGTCGGCGGTCGATTCCTTGACGGCGACGATGTTGCTCACCGGACGCAGGGCTTCGAGCGCTTCGTTGGTGATGGCGACGCGATAAGCGGTCGGGTTGTTATAGAGCATGATCGGCAGCGTCGTGGCGTTGGCAACCTGGGTGAAGTGCTCGACCAGTTCGGCGGTCTTCGGCACGTAAACCATGGCCGGCAGCAGCATCAGGCCGTCGGCGCCAAGCGCTTCGGCGTCCTTGACCCAGGCGATGGCCAGCGGCGTAGTCAGTTCGGAAACGCCGGTAATGACAGGTACGCGTTTAGCGACAACTTCAATGATCGCCTTGAGAAGAATGCGCTTTTCCGCGGCCAGCAGGGAGTTGTTTTCACCGACGGTTCCCATGGCGATGATCCCGGTGACGCCATCCTTGATCAAGGCGTCCACAACCCGTTGTGTGTCGGCGACATTGATCGACAAGTCTGCATTAAATTGCGTCGTAACGGCCGGAAACACGCCTTGCCAATCGATTTTCATATATGTACTCCTAAAGCTTGCGTAAAAACATATATCGTATACTATATTCGATAATCTATAGCAATAAGGATAATGACGGTCGATGACGGCACCCCAAAATAACGCACTTAAGAAGAGCTTGGTAATTGGTGGCGGCGTGGTCGGTCTCAATATCGCTTTGCAGCTTCAGGCGCAGGGATTCCAGGTGACCCTGTGCGATAGCGGTCATAAAGAATCGGCGTCTTATGGCAATGCCGGGCACATCGCCACCGAGCAGGTCGAGCCGCTGGCTTCGATGGCGACGGTGCGATCGGCCTGGCGGCGCTGGTTCATGCGTGGCGGGGCGCTTTCCCTGCCGCCGCAAGGGATCAGCGCGTGGCTGCCGTTCTCGTTACGTATGATTTTTGCGGCGCAGCCGGCGCGTTTCGCGCGTGGTAAGGCGGCATTGGGCGGGCTGATAAGCGAAGCCATGCCGGCGTGGCGGCGGCGTATGACCGATATTGGCGCCCCTGACCTGCTGCGTGAAGACGGCCATTTTGTGGTTTGGGAAACGCCGGAAAGCGCCGCCAGGGGATTGAAATCCTGGTCGTCCGCCGATACCGGAATGACGACCTTGCGGCCTGTGACAGACGCTGAAATGGCGCAGCTATCGGCGCTGACGAAGCGGAAAATTCACGGGGCGATTCGTTTTATCGGCACGGCGCAGATCGCCGACACCCGCCGGATGCTGGAAACCCTCGATGAGCGATTTGTCGAACGCGGCGGTCGCTATCTGCTTGAGCGCGTTGAGAAGATGATTATCCGCAAGAGCAGCGCATGGGCGGTGCTGACCGGCGGCGAGCAACTGACCGCCGATACGGTCGTGATGGCGGCCGGTATCGGCTCGAAAACCCTGCTGGAAAGCCTGGGCGAGACCGTGCCGATGATCGCCGAGCGCGGCTATCATATCCAGACCCCGGACCACAATTGGCCGAAAGGTTTCCCGCCGGTGGTCTTCGAGGATCGCTCGATGATCGTGACGGGTTTTGAAAACGGCCTGCGCGCCGCCAGTTTTGTCGAATTTAACCGTCAGGACGCGGCGCCGGACCCGCGCAAATGGGCGCGCCTGCGAAAGCATGTTGGTGATCTAGGCTTGCCGTTTGAAGGAGAGGGAGCCGAGTGGATCGGTACGCGGCCGACCCTGCCGGACTATCTGCCGGCCATTGGCCGTTCGGCGCGCGTCGAAAACCTCTATTACGCCTTCGGTCACCAGCATCTTGGCTTGACGCTGGGGGCCGTTACCGGCGAAATCGTCGCCAATATGATTAAAAGCGGCGAGGCGCCGGATGCCTTCAGCCTGTCGCGATTCAAGTAAGGAACACCCCATGATCGGTTCATCCACACCCGAAGCCGAACTGGCCAGGCTCTCGACCTATGCGCATCAGGCGCCGGCTATCACTGTGGCCGAGCGGCTGGCGCGCATCGAGAAAGCCCGCAAACTGACCCGCGATATGGGCGCTCACGCCCTGCTGGTCGGGGCCGGGGCCAGCCTCAACTATTTCGCCGGCGTGCCGTGGGGCGCGTCGGAGCGACTGGTCGGGATGCTGATCCCCGTGACCGGTGATCCGGTGATGATCTGCCCGTTCTTCGAACTGGGTTCGCTGGAAGCCGATATGAAGATCGCCGCTGACTACCGCCTGTGGCAGGAGCATGAAAGTCCGCACGCCCTGATCGGCCAGGCCATGAACGACTGGGGCGCGAAAGTAATCGCCGTTGATCCGGCCATGTCGTTCGAGATGGTCAGCCGGCTGGGCCGCGAAACTGGCTTGGAAATCAAGGAAGCGTCATCGGTGATCAATGGCTGCCGCATGTACAAGTCGGCGGCGGAACTGGCCCTGATGCAGCAGGCCAAGGACATGACTATCCTCGTCCACAAGGCGACGGCACGGATGCTCTATGAAGGAATCACCACGAAAGAGGTCAATAATTTCATCGAGGCGGCGCACCGCAAACTAGGGGCTTCGGGCAATTCGTTCGTCATTACACAGTTTGGTCGCGGGACGGCCTTTCCGCACGGCCTGCCGGGCGAGCAGCGCCTGAAGGAAAATGACCTGGTGCTGGTCGATACCGGCTGTTACGTGCAGGGCTATACCTCGGATATCACCCGCACCTATATCTTTGGCCAGCCCAGGCCGGAATATCAGCGCATCTGGGATATCGAAAAGGAAGCGCAGGCCGCCGCCTTTGCGCGGGTCGAGGTCGGCCTGCCATGCGAAGCGGTCGATTATGCCGCCCGAGTCGTGCTGGAAAAGCATGGCCTCGGCCCGGATTATAACTTGCCGGGGACGCCGCACCGCACCGGCCACGGCATCGGCCTGAGCATCCACGAGCCGGCCTTCCTGGTGCGCGGCGATAAAACCCCGCTGGCGCCGGGGATGTGCTTCTCGAATGAACCGATGATTGTGGTGCCGGATACCTTCGGCGTCCGTCTGGAAGACCATATGTATGTCACGGAAAACGGCGCGAAGTGGTTCACCGAGCCGCAGGAAGCCATCGACCGGGTGTAGCTTGTGCGAGATACTGACAAGGTATATATCTTGTCAGTATCTTTTGCGGGAGCACCTGATGTCCAAAGACGCCGTTTTCACAATGAAGATCGAACCGGAATTGCGCGACGCCTTCATGGCGGAAGCGGCGGCTAGCCATCGTCCGGCCTCGCAGATCGTGCGCGAGGCCATGCGGGAGTTCATCGACAAGCAGAAAAAGCAGCGCGAATATGATGCGTGGTTCATTGCCGAGGTCGAGGAAGGGTTGCGCGAGGCCGATGATCCCAACACGGTCTGGATTCCGCACGAAGAGGTTAAAGCCAATATGGAGGCTCAGCGCCAGCGGTTTCTCGCCCGTATCAAGGCGGGTGAATGATCCGGGTCATCTGGACATCAGCCGCCGAAAAGAAACGTGACGCCGCGCTCGATTATATCGCTGTGGATAATGTGCGTGCGGCTTTCGGCCAGTTGAGCGAGATTGAACGGCAAACCGATCTGCTTATGGAACAGCCCAATATGGGCCGGCCCGGTAAGGTCAAAGGCACGCGTGAACTGGTGATCCGCCACACGCCTTTTATCGTTGTTTACCGCGTCAAGGAGGACGTCGTGCAGATCGTTCGTTTCCTGCACAGCGCCCAAAATCGCTAAGTGAATCGCTAAGTCAGCGGACCATTTGCCACGGGTTCGCCGAAATCCGGCACGCCGTCTGCCGTGTAATGGATCGGCTGAATGCGGGTATGGCGGTTCGGATCGAACAGCGGATCGCCCTGGATGTCCTTGTAGTCGCGCGCATGATAGACCAGCACGTCGTGGCCCTTTTCATCGACGGTAAAACTGTTATGGCCGGCCCCCCAGACATTGTGCGCCGGTGAACTTTTGAACACGGGTTGCGGCGATTTCGTCCACGACGCGGGGTCCATGATATCGGCGTCGTCACGCGCTGTCAGCATACCCATGCAGTAATGATAGTCGGTGGCGGCGGCAGAATAGGTCAGGAACAGGCGACCGTTGCGCGCCAGCAGGGCAGGGCCTTCATTGACCCTGAAGCCGATGGTTTCCCAGTCATAGGTGGGGACCGTCAGACGGGCCGGTTTAGCGGCGAGGGTAACCGGCGTGGCCAGAGGCGCCAGGTAGAGATTGCTGTTGGTGTCGATGCCAGGTTCGTGCTGTGCCCAGCACAGATAGCGCACGCCACGATGAACGAAGGTGGTGGAATCCAGATTGAAGGTATCCCACGGCGTTTCCAGTTGGCCGGTCAGGGACCATTTGCCGGTCAGCGGATTGGCGTCTGCGCAGCTCAGCACATAGGTGCGGATATGGAACTTGTCGTCACCATTGCCGGCGGCGAAATAGATATGCCACTGGCCGTCAAAATGATGCAGTTCCGGCGCCCATATGTAACCGGCCATCTGGCCGCTTTCGGGACGGCGCCACACTACGGCTTCTTCCGCCGTCGCCAGTCCGGCGAGGGTGCGGGCGCGGCGGATGGCCAGCCGGTCATATTCCGGCACCGAGGCCATCATGTAATAAAAGCCATCCTCATGCCGGAATATCTGCGGGTCGGCGCGCTGAAGCACAAGCGGGTTGACGATTTTCGACGGGATGTCAGCCGCTTGCGCGAGAATAGGGGCCATCAGACCCGCACCTGCGGATGTGGCTAGAAAATGACGACGCGAAAAGATGGGCATGACGCACTCAGGAAAATGTCAGACAATTGCCCTTACTACGCCCAAAATCGCTTTGTCAAACCGCTGTGGTTTACGAGAAGCAGTCGTCTCTGGCCTTGCCGGTGTCGTCGAGGTGGATGTGGGTGCTGTTCATGCGGGCCGGGTGCATATAGTAGGCGTCGGCCGGGATGCGGTGATCCCAGCGATAGACCTCGGACAGGAGGGCGTAGAATTCCGGATCGTGCGTCTTGAAGTCATCGGCATTGAGCACGGTCAGGGTGTCGGTAATGTAGGCCTTGTTCGAATTGAACCAGAACTGCGTGCCCTCGGCCCAGTATTCATCGAGCGTATTGGCCATATAGGCGCCCTGCCAAAGACGTTGTTCCTTAGCATGGGCGTAGGCCGCCTCGACGCGTGCCGCCAGCGCCGGATCGGCGGTGCGGATGGCCTCGAAAATGTTGTGCGAGAACTCATGGACGAGGATGTTTTCGCCGTAATAGCGGGTGCCGGGCACGCCCATGATATTTTCCGCAGCGCCGGTGGTGTAGGTGCCGCCCATACCGCGCGCGCGTTTCGCCCAGTAGTCGCGGTCGCTTTGCAGGCCAATGGTTTTGGCGTAGTCGCGTACGTCGCATTTCGACAGGCGCGGATCGTCAATAGCCGGCTTCTTCCAGTCGCTTTGTTCGGGAATGTCGGTCGTGGTCTCGTCAATCGCCATGATGCCAATGCGGGCGCCATTGCGGATCAGCTGGTCGCGGATGTCGGGGCGCTCGGACAGCATGTAGAGCACGATATCGCGCGCCACCAGAATGCCGGTATCGGGCACGTTCTGCGAGCCGATGATGGGGATGCCGCCGGCATCGGCGTATTTCTGGTAGAAGGGATCGAGGTTCAGCCAGGCGGGCGGCGCTGTCAGGACGCGGCTTTCCAGGGATGGAAACTCCGCCTTCGCCATGACGGCGCGCTCGGCCTCCGTCGCCTGAACTGAGCCAGACGACAGAAGCGCGGCGATGATGGAAGCAGTCAGCAGCCCCCGCTTCATACTACTTCTCGTCGGCGTAGGGGCCTTTACCGCCATCGGCGATAAAGCGGTCGATGCGAGCTTCGAGCACGGGCAGCGGCACCGAACCCAGTTGCAGCACGGCGTCGTGGAACTGGCGGATATCGAACTTTTCGCCAAGCGCCGCTTCGGCCTTGTGACGGGCCTTCCAGATGGCCATTTCGCCGAGATAGTAGCTCAGCGCCTGACCCGGCCAGGCGATATAGCGATCCACTTCCGTGGTGACTTCATGCGTCGAGAGGGCGGTGTTTTCCAGCAGGAAGTTCTGCGCCTGCTCGCGTGTCCAGCCTTTGGCGTGGATGCCGGTATCGACCACCAGGCGGGCGGCGCGCCACATCTGGTAGCTCAACATGCCGTAGGTCTCATAGGGCGTGTGGTACATGTCCATCTCAACGCCCAGGCGTTCAGCATAGAGCGCCCAGCCCTCGCCATAGGCCGAAATATAGGTGAACTGGCGGAAGGGCGGGAGCGCCTCGTTTTCCATGGCGAGCGGCATTTGCCAGGCATGACCGGGGGCCGATTCATGCAGGGTCAGGGCCGTCAGTGAATAGAGCGGGCGCGCGGGCAGATTATAGGTGTTGACCCAGTAACCGCCGGGGCCGCCCCGGCCGCCGGTGTAGAAAGGCGCCAGTTCCGGCGCTACCGGAATGATGGCGAAGCGCGAGCGCGGCATACGTCCGAAATACTGCGCGGCCTTGCCGTCGAATTCCTTGGCGGTCCAGGCGGCGCGATCCAGCAGGGCCTGCGGCGTCGTGACGTAGAATTGCGGATCGGTGCGCAGGAAGTTGTTGAACGCCGGCAGGTCGCCCTTGAAGCCGACCTGTGCCTTGATGGCCAGCATTTCCGCCTTGATCTTGGCCACTTCGTCGAGACCGATCTGGTGGATCTGCTCCGGCGTCATGTCGGTCGTGGCATATTCGCGCACCTGCGACTGGTAGAAGGCCTTGCCGTCGGGCAGGTCATAGGCGGCGATGGATTTGGTGGCGCCCGGCATATATTCGTCGCGCATGAATTTCAGCAGGGTCTTGTGCGCCGGAATGACCTTGGTATTGATGACATCGGCCGCCAGTTTTTTCAGTTCCGCCTGTTTCTCAGCGGGGATGGTGGCAGGCATCGCCTTGAAGGGCGCGTAATAGGCGTTGTCCTCGACCGCCTTGGCGTCGAGAATACTGGTGATGGTGGCGTCGCGGCCCTCCAGCGAGATGCGGGGCAGGGTGAAGCCGCGCTTCAGGCCGGCGCGCATGTTGTCGGTATTGTCCTTGAAATAGCGCGGCATGTCGCCCAGTTGCGCGATATAGTTGCGATAGTCGGTCTCGGTGCGGAAGGTGCCGCGCGCCATGCCGGCGAGGTCGCCCCAGAAGGAAGTGTCGCCACTCAGGGGGCGCTGATAGAGCTTGAATTTCTGGTCGGCGATCAGGGTCTCGATCTGGAAACGGTAGACCTGATAGTCTTCGGCATCCGTGGGCGACAGGGCCTTGGTGTCGACGCCATCGAGTTGCTTCAGCACGTCTTGCCATTTGGTGAGCTTGGCAGCTTGCGCCTTTTCAGAAACGTCCGGCAGGTGCGCGGCGACTTCGCCGGAGGGGCTGTCTTCGTTTGCGGCCTCCTGCTGGCTGCGCCAGTCCCATTCGCTCTTGTATATGGCCTCGAACTTCTGATCCGTTGCGCTGTCGGCGATGGCGGGCAAGGTGTTAAATGAAGTCAGGACAAGGGCGATGGCGGTGGCGTGCAGCAGGATTTTCATCAACGTAACCTCACATTTATATGTATTGCCAGACAATTGTATACAGTATAATCATTGAGGTGCAACTGCCGGATTCACATAACGAGGCTATGAAATGACCCGCCCGATACTGCCAAACGCCAGCACTATTGACCGCCGTTTCCTGCTGCGCGGGGTCGCCGCCGGTACGCTTTTGACAACGATCGGTGGTGTCGTCTACGCGAAAGAGGCGGGCGTGTCCCTGCCGGCCATGGCGCAATCAGTGCCGCTGAGCGATGTGCGCCTGCTGCCGTCGCCCTTTCTGAACGCGGTAGAGGTCAATAGCAAATACCTGATGTTCCTGTCGCCGGATCGCTTCCTGCACAACTACCATAAGTTCGCCGGCCTCCCGGTCAAGGGCGAGATTTACGGCGGCTGGGAATCCGACACCATCGCCGGTGAAGGCCTCGGCCATTATCTCAGCGCCCTGTCGCTGATGTACGCCCAGACCGGCAATGCGGAATGCCTGACGCGCATCCGCTACATTATCGCCGAACTGAAAAAGGTGCAGGCGGCGCATGGCGACGGTTATGTCGCGGGTTTCATGCGTAAGCGCAAGGATGGCTCGATCGTTGACGGCAAGGAAATCTTCCCGGAAATCATGGCGGGCGATATCCGCTCGGCCGGTTTCGATCTCAATGGCTGCTGGGTGCCCTTCTATAACTGGCATAAGCTCTACGCCGGCCTGATGGACGTGCAGACCTATACCGGTGACGATTCGGGCATCCCCATTCTGGTGGGCCTCGGCGGCTATATCGAAAAGGTGTTCGCCGCGCTGAATGACGAGCAGGTGCAGAAGGTCCTGGCCTGCGAATATGGCGGCATCAACGAGTCGTTCGCCGAGCTTTATACCCGTACCAAAGATCCGCGCTGGCTGGCCCTGGCGGAGAAAATCTACGATCGCCGTATGCTCGATCCGATGAAGGCGGGTGAGGATAAACTGGCCAATAATCATGCCAATACGCAGGTGCCGAAGGTGGTCGGGCTGGCGCGTCTTTATGAAGTCACCCAAAAGCCGGAATATCAGAAGGCGTCGAACTTCTTCTGGCAGCGCGTGACGGGGCACCACAGCTTTGTCATCGGCGGCAATGCCGACCGCGAATACTTCTTCGAGCCGGATACCATCGCCACCCATATCACCGAGCAGACCTGCGAAAGCTGCAACACCTACAATATGCTCAAACTGACGCGCCACCTCTATAGCTGGTCGCCGGAAGGCTCCTATTTCGATTATTATGAGCGCGCCCATCTCAACCACATCCTGGCGCACCAGAACCCCGAAACCGGCATGTTCACCTATATGATGCCGCTGATGTCGGGGACGGCGCGCGAGTTTTCCTCGCCGGACAACGATTTCTGGTGCTGCGTGCTCTCCGGCATCGAGAGCCATTCCAAGCACGGGGATTCGATCTATTGGGAGTCGGACGACACTCTGTTCGTCAACCTCTACATTCCGTCGAAGCTGAACTGGGCGTCGCAAAAGGCGGCCTTTGAACTGAACACGAAATATCCCTATGAAGGTCATATCGCCTTCAAGGTCACCCAGCTTTCCGGTGCGAAAACCTTCACTGTAGCCCTGCGTATTCCCGGCTGGGCCTCAAGCTCGAAGATCCTGGTCAATGGCAAGCCGGCGATGGCCGCCTCGGCCAAGGGCTATGCCCTGATCCGCCGCAAGTGGCGCGCCGGCGACGTCGTGACGCTCGACCTGCCGCTTGACCTGCGCTTTGAACACGCCGCCGGTGACGAAAAGGTCGTGGCCCTGATGCGCGGGCCGATGGTCATGGCCGCCGATCTGGGCGCTGCCGATGACAAGTGGGAAGGTGATGCGCCGGCCCTGGTCGGCGCTGATCTGCTGGCCGCCATCACGCCGGTGTCGGTCGAGCAGGCGGTTTACAAGACCAATGGCATCGGCCGTCCGGGCGACATGACCTTCAAGCCCTTCTATGCGCAATATACCCGCCGCAACGCCATCTATTTCAGCAAGTATAATGATGCTGAATGGGCCGACGCGCAGGTGACCTACAAGGCCGAACAGGCGCGCCTGAAAGACGAGGCGGCGCGCTCGGTCGATGTCATGCACCTCGGCGAAATGCAGCCCGAGCGTGACCACAACCTGCAATCGGATATCTCCTATCCGGTCGTCTATCGCGGTCGCAATGGCCGTGATGCCCGCACGCTCGGCTTCTTCTCGTTCGAGATGAAGACCCAGCGCGACGGCAAGGACGTGGGGCCGCTCATTTTGCAGGCGACCTATTGGGGTTCGGAAAATAACCGCGTGTTCGATATCCTGGTCGATGGCGTGGCCATTGCGCACGAACGCCTGTCCGGACGCCAGCCCGGCGCCTGGATCGATGTCGATTATCCGATCCCGGTCGAGTTGACCAAGGGCAAGGCCAAGGTGACGATCAAGTTCGATCCGAAGGAGGGCAAGACCGCTGGTCCGGTCTTCGGGGTCAAGGTATTTACCGCCGCTGTTGCAGGGACAACCACTTAAAGAAAATGCCTCGCATCGGAAACGCTGCGGGGCTTTTTCTTAAATCTCGCCCTTGCGCAAGGCGAGGATGCAGGCAAGGGTGATGACCGCCGCCGCCAGCATGTAATAGCCGACATATGCCAGGCCGTAATGCGCTTGCAGCCAGGTGGCGGCATAGGGCGCGAGCGAGGCTCCAACGATGCCGGCCAGATTAAACGTCATGGAGGCGCCGGTATAGCGGACGCTGGTGGGGAAGGGGGCGGCCAGGGCCGTGCCGATGGGGGCATAGGTCATGCCCATCAGCGCCATGGCGATGATGGCGAACAGGAAGATGCCGACCTCGCTGCCGCCCATCAGAACCGGCAGCAGGAAGGAAAACGCCCCAATCAGAATAGTGGTGCCGATTAGCACTTCGCGGCGGCCGAAGCGTTCCGCCAGTTTGGCCGACAGCGGAATGAAAATGCCGAACGAAATGGAGCTGAAAATCTGGATCGCCAGGGCGTCGAGGAAAGGAATGTGCCTGACCTTGACATTATAGGCCATCAGGTAGGCGGTGCTGAGATAGAACAGCACGAAGGTCACCAGGGCGACGAAGGTGCCGAGGAACAGGCTGCGTTTATGGCGGCGGAAGATTTCGGCCAGCGGCACCTTTACGCGCACTTCGGTATCGATGGCCTTCTGGAACTCCGGGGTTTCGGTGATCGACAACCGCATCCACAGGCCGATCATGATCAGCACGATCGAGGAGATGAAGGGCACACGCCAGCCCCAGCTCAGCAGGGCGTCCTGCGAGATGAAGTGCAGCAGCACCCAGAAGATGCCGGAAGAGAGAAACAGCCCGATCGGTGCGCCGAGTTGCGGGAACATGCCATACCATGAGCGCTTGCCTTCGGGGGCGTTTTCCGTGGCCAGCAGCACCGCGCCGCCCCATTCACCGCCCAGACCGAAACCCTGGCCGAAGCGGCACAGCGACAGCAGCAGAGGCGCCCAGACGCCGATCTGCGCATAACCAGGCAGGAAGCCGATCACCACGGTCGAGATACCCATAGTCAGCAGGGCGGCCACCAGGGTCGCCTTGCGGCCGATGCGGTCGCCGAAATGACCGAACACCACGGCGCCGACCGGGCGGGCGAAGAAGGCGATCGAGAAGGTGGCGAAAGATTGCAGCATCGCCGAGGTCGGGTCGCTGGACGGGAAGAACAGGGTGGGGAAGACCAGAACCGCCGCCGTGGCGTAGACGTAGAAGTCGAAAAACTCGATGGTCGTGCCGATCAGGCTGGCGATCAGCACCTTGAAAGGCGAGTTGAGCGGGGCTTGCCCCGTGACCGAAGGCGTTGAGTTCGTCATTTTGTTTTCTGATGCTTCCCTGTGTCATCTGCCGCCTAGCGCATTTTTGACCGCAGGGAAACCCCTGCGCTTATGGTTCCAGTGATTTGCGCAGCGAAGCCTTGATGCGCCGGATCAATTCGGGCGTCAGCGGGCCGAGCGATCCCTTATCGCCGTCCGCCAGATGCGCCAGCGGATCGCCGCCGCCGGTGAAGACGTAGTAGTCGAACACGGTCTTCCACAAGGCCTGATGATCTTCCGGCATGTCGCGTATGGCCAGTATGGTGTGGAATAGGGCATCATATGGTGCGGCGGGCTGCGGGGCTTCATCCCACCAGTAGTTGACCAGGACATTGAAGCGCGACAGCGAATGGACCTGATGCCACCAGCCGTAGGGGATATAGAGGGCGTCGCCGGCCTCCAATTCGACAGTCAGCCTGGTTTTCTGCGCTTCGGCGAACCGCGGATATCGATCCAGGTCCGGGTTCTCCGCATCCACCATGCTGACGGGCACGCCGCCGATGGTGCGGTCGAACGGGCCGGGATACAGGTTGACCAGTTGCTCCGGGGGAAACAGGTGGAAGCGCCGGCGGCCGGCCACCACGCAGGCGATATTATAGTTGAGATCGTAATGGGCGCGGGTGACGGCCGCGTTGCCGATCCAGATGCGCGGCTCGACGCCCGGCAACAGGTCGAGTCGATTTTCGACCGCGAAACCCGGCATGTGCTTGGCTATGATGGCTGACTGGACGTAGATCGACTGCGGGTTCGCATTGGCGCGTTCCTGCAACAACCGATCGAGCGCCATCGGGATCGGCGTGGGGCCGTGACGGAAATTCTCGTTGCGGGTATTGGTGCCGTAAAAGAAGTTGCCGCGAATCTCAGGGGCGCCGACGTAAACGCCCGCCACCTGGCCGTTATCGTGGGCTTTCAGGTAATCGACCAGAGCTTCGTCCGATTGCCGGCCCGATTTAACGGCGGGCCAGTCCTTGACTACGTCTTTCAAAATGGCTGGTTGCCCGGACGCATGAACGCCGGTGGCGAAATCCTGAGGTGTGAGGGTGTCGAAAATGGCGATTGAGTTCATAATGAGCCTGAATGAGGGAAGAACGCAGAATGAGTTTCGCTATTGGCGGGAATGCCGTTCTGACCGGTTATGGTAGCGCTTTCCTTTGCGCTGCAAAGCCCGGCATAGCGATTAAGCATGACATAAAAGCATCACATGCCTAAAAATAGACAATATCGTATACTTTATGTAACAAAATCGTATAATTTATAATTGACGCGTCGCAAAAGTGATGGTTGTTTTCCTCCTGCGTCAGATTGCGGCGGTACTGCGGAATGCAACCCCGAACAACGGGTAATTTGTCTGGCGTTAGGAAAAGGGATTAAGCAATGAAAATAAACAAGAGAGCGCTGATCATGACCGGGGTCGCTGTGGCGGCACTGGGATCGGCCTTCGCCATTACGCCGGCGTTCGCACAGGATGCGGCTCCCGCAGCCGACGAAGCGCAGGCCACCACGGTCGTCGTTACCGGCACGCGTATTCGTCGCCCCAACCTGAAAAGCGCGTCGCCGATCACTACGGTCGATGCCAAGGAAGTCAAGCTTCAGGGGGCCATCGCTGTGGACTCCTTCCTGAAGAGCCTGCCGCAGATCGAAGCAGGCAACAATGAAAACCAGTCGAACAATTCCGACGGTACGGCGGGCGTCAACCTGCGCAGCCTGGGCGGCAGCCGCTCGCTGGTGCTGATCGACGGCCAGCGCTTCCTGCCGACGCTCGGCGTCGACCTCAACTTCATCCCCTCCACGCTCATTGAGCGCACGGACGTCCTGACCGGCGGCGCCTCGTCGGTCTACGGTTCGGATGCCATGTCCGGCGTCGTCAACTTCATCATGCGCAAGAAGTTGAACGGTATCCGGTTCGATTCGCAATACAGCATCTACCAGCACACGAACGACGATGACTATCTGCGCGGCATTCAGGAAGCCAAGGGTATTACGCCGGCCAAGGAAAATGTCTGGGACGGCCAGAAGTACGACTTCAACATTGCATTCGGTTCCAACCTTGAAGATGGCAAGGGTAATGTCACCGGCTATTTCGGTTACCGCAAGATGGAAGCCGTACGCCAGGACGCGCGAGACTATTCAAATTGCGCGCTCGAATTTAATGATCCCGCCGGCGAGACCTTCCGCTGCGGCGGTTCCAGCTCGCACGCCTTCGGCCGTTTCCGTCCTCTGACGATCACATTGGACGATGGCACGGTCATCGATTCTCCGGGCAAGAATACGGACTACGCCAATTCCAAGGACGGCTCGAAGACCTGGGTTCTCAATGACCCCTCGTTCAACTACAACTACGCGCCGGACAACTATACCCTGCGTAATTCCGAGCGTTACAATGCCGGTGCCTTCGCCAACTACAAGGTCAACGAGCATGTTGAAGCCTATGGCAGCTTCATGTTCATGGATGACCATTCGGTCAGCCAGGTCGCGCCCTCGGCCATCTGGGCCGGCCGTGCCTTTGACGTCAATTGCGACAACCCGTTCCTGAGCGCGCAACAAGGCGCCATCCTCTGCGGCGCGGCCTACGGCACAGATGCGGTCGCGCAGACGCAGGTCGTCTATCGTGCCGCTACCGGTGCTGGTCGCCGTAACGATATGCGCCACACGGACTATCGTCTGGCAGGCGGCTTCCGCGGCGCGATCAACGATGCCTGGAGCTATGACGCCAACTATATGTACGCCACCACAATCGGTCAGTTCAACTATCAGAACGACATCAATCAGGACTTGGCCGGGCAGGCGCTGATGGCCGTGATGGACAACGGTACGCCGGTCTGTATTGACCAGTCGAAGGGCTGTAAGCCTATCGACGTCTTCAGCGCCAACGGACCTTCGGCCGAAGGCCTCGACTTCATCTACGCACCGACATTCACGCGCAACGAACAAAGCATTAATGTCTTCAATGCCTTTGTCAGCGGTGATCTGGGCAAGTATGGCATAACTTCGCCTTGGGCGGATGATGGCGTTGCCATCGTGTTGGGTGTTGAAAGCCGCAAGGAGGCCATCGACGAGAAGCGCGACCAGACTCAACTGGATGCGGATATTCCGGAAGCACACGGCAAGATCTGGGCTGACGAATACTTCACCGAACTGGAAGTGCCGATCGTCAGCGACAAGCCCTTCATCAAGTCGCTGAATACGTCGTTCGGTTACCGCAGCACGACCTTTAATTCGGAGTCGCCAACAGCCAAGGGCGAGGAAAAAAAGACCGAAACCTACAAGGCCGAAATGCGCTATGCGCCCACGAGCGATATCCTGTTCCGCGCCAGCTACAACAAGGCCATGCGCGCTGCAAATGTCAGCGAACTGTTCGCCTCGCAACAGGTCGGTAATGTTGGCCTGATCGATCCGTGCGCGGGTCCGACACCTGTAAAATCCGAGGCGGCATGTGCCTTGACAGGTGTAAAACCCGGTCAATACGGAACGATTGAAGCGACGCCGGCCGACACCGGCTCCGGTCTCGGCGGTGGCAATCCAGACCTTAACCCGGAAGAAGCGAAAACGACCACCTACGGCTTCGTCTTCACGCCGCGTGGCCTGCCGCTCGCTATCAGCCTGGATTACTACAAGATCCGTATTGAAGGGTACATCGGCACTGTCGATCCGCAGGTCGCCGTCAGTCAATGCGTCAATACCGGCGACCCGTTCTATTGTGGTCTGATCGTGCGTAACCATGATACCGGCGCTCTGTTCGGTTACAACAAGGCTCTGGGTGGTTATGTCATCAACACTAACATCAACACCGGTTATCTGGAAACCACCGGGATTGACGTCAGTGCGACCTACAATCTCGACACTGAACAGGTATTCGGTCATGATTACGGCAGCGTCAATTTCTCGCTGGTCGGAACCTATCTGAATTCGCTGGAAACCGAAGTGCTTCCCGGTTTGGGCTCCTTTGATTGTACCGGCTTGTTCGGTGGCGCTTGTGGTCAGCCCAAGCCGAAGTGGCGCCACAACCTGCGCGCCACCTGGGCTGTTCCGGGTGAAAATGTCTGGGCGCCCACCTCGGTCTCGATCAACTGGCGCTATTTCGGCAAGGCCGAACTGGCAACCAACACCGATGATCAGTACCTGAGCGGCACCAAGTCGACGCGTAACGCCGAGATCGAAGCCTATAACTATATCGATCTGGCCGTGACCAAGAACCTGCCGCATGGCCTCGTGCTGCGCGCCGGTGTCAATAACGTGTTCGACAAGGACCCGCCCGCCATCATGGGGGGGCTGCTGGTCCAGAATGGCAACGGCAACACCTACCCCAGCACCTACGATCCGCTGGGCCGGATGTTCTTCCTTGGTCTGTCGACTGCATTCTAAGCGTATGATTGTTTAAGGCTACCCTGCGGCGTCGTCGGCGAAAGCCGGCGGCGCCTTTTTCATGACTTTCAGGAGACTCCTAATGCCCGTTCGTTTTGATCGCCGCGCCTTTCTTACCGGATCAGCAATCGCCGCCGTGACTGCCCCCGCTTTCGCCGGATCGGCACTGGCCGGACCGAAATTCACGCCCGCACATGAGGCGCCTGTCTCCGGGCATGCGAAGCTGGCGGCATTCGACGGCTGGACGGTTTACGAAGACCAGACCAAACGCGATGGCGTCATCACCTTTGTTTCCGGCGACCAGGCGCTGGTTCTGCCGAAGCGTCTGGAAGCCTGTTTCGACGATATCAAACCCTCCTATCTCGGTCTGGCATTGAAGGATATCTGCCTGGCCGACGCCGACCTGCTGGCCGATAAACTGCTGGCGGGCGGTGGCGATCCCGATCCGGAAGCGGTGCGCCGTGCTGCCCCGCCGGCGGGCTGGAACTACACGCCGGAAGGGCTGTATACGCGTCTGGCCTGGACCAATTTCGTCGGCACGCGCCAGCAGGGCGACACCATGCCGGTCTTCCCCAACGGCCGCACGCGGGGCTATCGTCCGGAACACGCTTTCCCTGAATTGCAAGGCGATGACGGTGTGAAAACGCGTTGGGAGGGGATGCTTGGCGGCTGGCTGCCGGCAATCCACAAGATCATCGAAGTGTCGCCGACGCGCTATTATGACCTGCTGGTCTTCGCCGACGTCAAGGCGCCCGACGCCCTGCTGGTCCAGACCTGGCACCGCACCATCCAGTACGATAACGGCAAACCGGTAAAGACGGCGTTTGGCTATTCTTACGCGCCCTATCCACCGCGCCGAACCGAGCCTTCCGCCGCCGATTTCTACAAGGGCCTGTTCGATTTCGCCGCCTACTGGCAGAACGAAGTGAAGGATCAATGCGCCCTGACCATCCCCGACAAGGCCTTGGGCGATATGGTCAGCCACGCCTTCGCCAAGGAACTGATCACGCGGCCGCAAGGTGTCTATCCGAAATACGGCGTGGTCGATCGTGATTATTTCGGCCCGGAATATGACGGCTTCCAGGATATCCTGACCTCATCGCTCTACGCCAATCTCGAATGGGGCCGTTTCGATCAGGCGAAGGCCGTGCTCGATAACTATTTCAACGACTTCACCGCGCCCGACGGCATGATCAATATGCGCGGGCCGGAAACCCCGCAATTCGGCCTGACCCTCAGCCTGCTGGCGCGCTATTTCGCCTATACCGGCGATGTGGCGACCCTGCGCACCCATGCCGGAAAGATCGCCAATACCGCGGCGATCCTGACAGAGATGCACGATCTCAGCCTGAAAAAGCCGGCCCTCGACGCCGGCTTCGGTCTGATCGACGGCTGGAGCGAATCCGACGCCTGCCTGCATCCGGACCCGGCCCTGTGGTGGAAACCCTACTGGAACAATTCGGCCTTCGCCGTGCGGGGCTGGCGCGATATCGCCCGCATCTGGCCGGTGATCGCGCCGGACCAGGCGGCGCTGGCGGCCGACTGGAACCGCCGCGCGGACCAGCTTCAGGCGCAATTGGTGAAGACACTGCGCGCCAATGTCCGCAAGGATCTGACGCCGCCTTATGTCGCCGTCCTGCCGGGCGCGAAGCTGACCCACCGCGAAGCCTATGCCGAAGCGCGGGAAAAGAAACAGCGCACCGAGCAGGGCTGGGCGCACCGCGTCTATGCCGAAATGCTGCACGCCGATGTCCTGCCGGATGATCTGGCCCAGACGGTGATCGATGGGGTGCGCGGCCATGGTGGCACCTGCATCGGCGTGGTCGCTAATATCGCGCCGGCTAATGAGACCTCGCGCAGTCAGTTGGGCTTCGTCTCCTATGGCTACGCCCAGCAGCTCCTGCGCTCAGGCCGCATCGAGGAATATCTGCTGTTCCTGCATTCGCACCGCTATCATTCGCATACGCCGGGCACCTGGGTGGCCGGCGAAGTGACCGGTATCGACGGCGATCTGCCGCTCTATTGTATTCCGGCACAGCTCACCATTCCGAAATTGGTGCGCTGGATGCTGGTTTTCGAGGCTTCTGATAGCGAGACGCTTTATCTCGGCAAGGCCATTCCGCGCGACTGGTTCGCCTCCGGCCAGCCGATCCGCATCGACGGCGCCCCGACCCGTTGGGGTAAGGTCGATCTGGTTCTGCAAGGCGGTGGTGAGAAGGTAACCGGAAAGGTAACTTTCCATGGCGAAGGCAGGCCGGACCAGGTGCAACTCAGCCTGCGCCTGCCGAAGGGTCTAAAGGTGAAAAGCGTCAGGCTTGGCGGCAATACGGTGAAGCTCATCGGCGACACAGTGGTTTTCAAGCCCGGCAAGGCAGCGGAACTCTCCATCGAGGTCGTTCTTGCCAAACCGGCTCTGACCGCCTAAATCAGCCAGACAGCCGTCGAACAGGATAAGCCAGCGCATGTGATTTCAACGCTCAGAGACAAACGCCTTTTGTTGACCTCCGAGGAAATCCATATCCATGTCTATTATCCTGTCCGACCTGTCATGGTCGATTGAAGACCACACGCTGTTTTCCCATCTCAACCTGACCTTCGGTGCCGAGCGCACCGGACTTGTGGGCCGTAATGGCACCGGCAAAACGACTCTGCTTAATCTCATATCCGGCGCTTTGCCGGTTCAGATGGGGTACGTCTCCGTCACCGGCACCCTGGGCATTTTGCGCCAGACAGTTCAGGTTGGTTCGGCGGACACCCTGGCTGATCTGTTTGGCGTAACCGACGCGCTGACGATCCTGCATCGCGCCGAGGCCGGTGAAGCCACGGCCGCCGATCTGGACGCCGCCGACTGGACGCTGGAGGCGCGCATGGTTTCAGCGCTGGCCCGTGTTGGTCTGGAGGTGGGACCGGAGACAAGGCTTGCTGCCCTGTCCGGCGGGCAAAGGACGCGCGCCGGTCTGGCGGCACTGGTCTTTTCCGAACCGGATTTCCTGCTGCTCGATGAACCGACTAATAATCTCGATCGGGAAGGACGGCGGGTTGTGCTTGACCTGCTCAACTGCTGGCGCGGCGGCGCCATCATTGTCAGTCACGACCGCGAACTGCTGGAGAGCATGGACGCCATTGTCGAACTGACCACGCTTAGCGCCACGCGCTATGGCGGCAACTGGAGCCACTACCGCCAACGCAAGGCGCTGGAGCTGGCTGCCGCGCAGGCCGATCTGGCCGACGCCGAAAAGCGCATCAGTGACGCCGCCCGCGCTGCGCAAACGACTGCCGAACGCAAGGCGCGCAAGGACAGCACAGGCCATAAGAAGGCGGCGAAGGGCGATGCGCCGCGTATCCTGCTGGGCGCCATGAAAAACCGCAGCGAAAACACCGGCGGCGACAATGCCCGCCTGGCCGAGCGGCGGCGCACCGAAGCCGTAGAGTCGGCGGCCGGTGCGCGTGAACGGATCGAGATCCTCCAGCCGCTGTCGGTATTTGTACCGCCGACCGGTTTGCCGGCCAGCCGGACGGTGCTGCAAATCGAGGGCGTGACCGCCGGTTATCAGGATCAGCCGGTCATTTGGGATTTCTCACTCAATATTACCGGCCCCGAGCGCATTGCCATCACCGGGGCGAATGGTTCCGGCAAGACAACCCTGCTGGCTCTGATTTCAGGCAAGCTCAAGCCCTGGTCAGGCGCAGTGCGAATCACAGACAGTTATGCTCTGCTCGATCAGTCGGTGAGCCTGCTTGACCCCGCCCTGTCGATCCGTGACAATTTCCGCCGCCTGCATCCACAGGCCGATGAAAATGCCTGCCGGGCGGCCTTGGCGCGCTTCATGTTCAGGGCGGATGCCGCCTTGCAGATCGTCTCCACACTCAGTGGCGGGCAGATGCTGCGCGCCGGATTGGCTTGTGTGTTGGGAGGCGGCGCACCGCCTGACTTGCTGATCCTCGATGAGCCGACAAACCATCTCGATATCGACTCGATTGAAGCGGTTGAGGCCGGCCTGCGTGCCTATGACGGCGCGCTTCTGGTGGTCAGTCATGACGAAGCTTTTCTGAAAGCGATCAATATCGAACGCAGGATAGTTCTTCTGACTTCGGCGGCATCCACAGGATAACAATTTCGTTTTCGGCCGATTTTCAGCAAAGAAAGGAAGATTTTACTCTGCGGCTCGTGGCAAGCTGGCAAAAAAACCGACACAGGGAGTGCGGTCAGATGCCGGATAAGACGCGTCTTCAGCTTTATATTCCCAAGCCGCAGGCGCGGCCTGGGGAACCCGTGAATTTCGACGGCCTGGTCGTGCCCGAAGCCGGCTCCGTGCGCCGGCCGGAACCATTGGGCTGCGAAGCCGATATGCGCGATATGCCGTTCTCGCTGGTCCGCGTGCTGGACGAAGACGGTCGCGCTGTCGGGCCATGGACGCCGGATATTTCGCCGGACGTGCTGCGCAAGGGCCTGCGCGCCATGCTGCTTACGCGGCTGTTCGATGACAAGCTGTTTCGCATCCAGCGCCAGGGCAAGACCAGCTTCTATATGAAATCGACCGGCGAAGAAGCCATCGGCGCGGCGCAGTCCCTGATGCTGGGGCAGGGCGATATGTGCTTCCCGACCTACCGCGTTTTGAGCTGGCTGATGGCGCGCGATTATCCGCTGATCAATCTCGTCCACCAGATATTTTCCAACGAAAAAGACCCGTTGAAAGGCCGCCAGCTTCCCGTGCTCTATTCGGCGCGGGAGTACGGCTTTTATTCGCTGTCCGGTAATCTTGGCAGCCGCTTCGGCCATGCGGTTGGCTGGGCGATGGCCTCAGCCTACAAGAACGATGACAAGATCGCGCTGGGCTATGTCGGGGAGGGTACGACCGCCGAGGGCGATTTCCACGAGGCCCTGACCTTCGCCGGCGTCTATCGTGCGCCGGCGATATTGTGCGTCACCAATAACCAGTGGGCGATCTCGACCTTCGCCGGTATCGCCAACCCGCGCGATACCACCTTCGCCGCCAAGGCCATCGGCTACGGTATTCCTGGCCTGCGCGTCGATGGCAATGACTTCCTCGCTGTCTGTGCCGCCACCCAATGGGCGGCCAAACGCGCCCACGCCAATCTTGGTTCCACCCTGATCGAATTCTTCACCTATCGTGCCGCCGGCCACTCCACCAGTGACGACCCGACCAAGTATCGCCCGGTCGACGAGCCGGTTCACTGGCCTCTGGGTGATCCGATCGTGCGGTTGAAAAATCATCTGGTCGCCATCGGGGAATGGGACGAGGCGCGTCACGAGGCCCTGGCCCTCGAACTCACAGAGGCCATCAATGCCGCTGTCCGCGAAGGCGAGGCGGTAGGGACGCTCGGTAAGTCCAAGCCGCCGGTCAGCGAGATGTTCGAGGGCGTCTTCAAGGAACCCGACTGGCGCGTGATCGAACAACGCAAGGAGCTGGGACTCTGATATGGCCAGCATGAACATGATCCAGGCGCTCAATAACGCGCTCGATATCACCCTCGCCAGCGATCCGGATACGCTGATTTTCGGCGAGGATGTCGGCTATTTCGGCGGCGTTTTCCGTGTCACCGACAAGCTACAGGAAAAGCATGGCCTGACGCGCTGCTTCGATGCACCGATCAGCGAGGGCGGCATCATCGCCGCCGCTATCGGCATGGGCGCCTATGGCCTGCGGCCGGTGGTGGAAATCCAGTTCGCCGATTATATCCTGCCGGCCTTTGACCAGCTTGTCTCCGAGGCGGCGCGGTTGCGCTATCGTTCGAATGGCGAATTCTGGGCGCCGCTGACCGTACGCTCGCCCTATGGCGGCGGCATTTTCGGTGGCCAGACTCATAGCCAGTCACCGGAAGCCATCTTCGCCCATATCACCGGCCTGAAAACGGTCATCCCGTCCAATCCCTATGACGCCAAGGGCTTGCTGATTTCTGCCATTGAATGTGACGATCCGGTGATCTTCCTGGAGCCGAAACGACTGTATAACGGCCCCTTTGATGGCCGTCCCGATCAGGCGATGAAGACCTGGGCGGGCCACAAGGATGCCGAGGTGCCGGAAGGCCACTATACCGTGCCGCTCGGCAAGGCGGCGATCACCCGGCCAGGCAGCGAGGTCACGGTGCTGGCCTATGGCACGATGGTGCATGTGGCGCTGTCGGCCATAGACGAGTGCGGCATAGACGCCGAGCTGATCGACCTGCGCTCGATTGTGCCGCTCGATATCGACACCATAGTAGCCTCAGTGAAAAAGACCGGCCGCTGTGTTATCGTTCATGAGGCCTCGCGTTTCGGTGGCTTCGGCGCCGAGCTTTCGGCTTTGGTGCAGGAGCGTTGTTTCTACCATCTGAAGGCGCCGATCGGCCGGGTGTGCGGCTGGGATACGCCTTATCCACACGCCTTTGAATGGGACTATTTCCCCGGACCTGCCCGCATCATCCGGGCGCTCAACTCTGCCATGGAGAACTGAAGTATGGGCCTGTATCTCTTCCGTCTGCCCGATGTTGGCGAAGGCGTGGCTGAGGCCGAAATCGGCTCCTGGTATGTCAAGGCCGGCGATGTCGTTCAGGAAGATGCGCCGCTGGTCGATGTGCTGACCGACAAGGCGTCGGTCGAGATCACCTCGCCGGTAACCGGCAAGGTTCTGGCCGTTCATGGCGCAACCGGCGATTTCGCGCCGGTCGGGTCTGTGTTGGTGGAACTGGAGGTCGAAGGGCAGGGCGAGGCCACGCCGACTGTTGCACAGGAACCCGCCGAGCCTCTTGCGCCGCCAGTTACATCCCCAGCGGCATCAAAGTCCGCGCCTTTGGCGGCGCCGGCCACGCGTCATCGCGCCGATGAAATGGGCGTTTCCCTGTCGTCCGTGACTGGTAGCGGACCGGAAGGACGTGTCCTGCCGGATGATCTCGACGCCTATGCCCAGCCGGAAAGCGGCCCTGCACCTGTCAAATCCGACGGCGTGACCGAAATCCGCATTGTCGGCCTGCGCCGCAAGATCGCCGAGAAGATGCAAGCCGCCAAGCGCAATATCCCGCATTTTGCCTATGTTGAGGAATTCGACCTGACCAATCTGGAAGGCTTGCGCAAGGAACTGAACGACAGCCGTGGCGCGGACCAACCCAAGCTGACCCTTTTGCCCTTCTTCATGCTAGCGGTGGCAAAGCTGCGGTCGGAATTTCCCAATGTGAATGCGCGCTATGATGACGAGGCCGGAATCCTGCGTGCCTATGACGCCGTTCATATCGGCATCGCCACCCAGACGCCGAACGGTCTGGTCGTGCCGGTGGTGCGTCATGTCGAGGCGCTCGATCTGTGGGGCTGCGCCCGCGAACTGGCGCGGGTCACGAAAGCCGCGCGCGACGGCACGGCCAGCCGCGAGGAACTGAGCGGTTCGACCATTACGCTGACCAGCCTCGGCGCGCTCGGCGGCATCGCGGCCACGCCGGTGATCAATGCGCCGGAGGTGGCGATCCTCGGCCCCAACAAGCTGGTCGATCGGCCGGTGGTGCAGGACGGGCAGGTGGTGATACGCACCCTGATGAACCTGTCGTCCTCCTTCGATCACCGGATCATCGACGGCTTTGATGCGGCGTCCTATGTCCAGCGGCTCAAGCGGCTGATCGAAAAGCCGGCCCTGTTATTTATCGGCTAAGGGCGTCGTGGAGTTCGCGGTAAGCCGCAACAAGCGCATCCAGTTGGAAGGCGCGATTCAGGCCGCTGGGATTGGGTAAAATCCAGACCTGCGCGCCGCCGAACCGGTCAGATTGCCGTCCCCAGGACAACTGGCGCTGACCGGTTATGGCGGCATAGGCTGGCTTGCCGAGAAAAGCCACGTAATGTGGCGTGTAGGTTTCGATCTTGGCCTTGAGTGCCGCGGCACCGGTCGTGAATTCGCTGCGTGACAGTTCACCGGCGCTGACCGTCGGGCGCGGCGCGGCCGTGGTCAGGCCACAGCGGTAATCCAGCAGGGTGCGGTCTTCTTCGGGCTTAAGCTGGACCTGTGTGAAGCCCGCCAAATGTATGGCGCGCCAGAAGCGATTGCTGCGATTGGCGAAGCTGTGCCCCGTGGCCGCCGAGGTCAGGCCGGGATTAAGACCACAGAAAAGGACATCGAGATCAGGTCCGATGATATCCGGGAGGGCGGTTGGCGCGAGGGACATCACGATAATTTGCCGTCCAGATAATCGGCGATGGCGACGGCGTTGTTGTGCACCGGGTCGTGCGCCGCAAAGAGCAGGGTGGTTTTCCCGGTCTTGATCAGGTCGCGCACCTGCTTGACGGCTTCGGGATTGGCGTCGAGTTCGCGGGCATATCGCGCACGAAATTCCGCCCAGCGCGCCGGATCATGATTGAACCATTTACGCAGTTCCGTTGTCGGCGCCACGGTCTTCATCCAGGTATCGACGGCCGCCTTTTCCTTGGTCAGGCCGCGCGGCCAGATGCGATCGACCAGAATGCGCTGGCCGTCTGTCGTTTCCGCCGGTTCATAAACCCGTTTGATATGCAGGGACATGTGGTTCCTCTCCAATCTGAATGCATTTATAGCACGACTGGCGACAAAAAGCCCCCACTTCACAGGCTGGGCCGTGCGGAGCGGGGGCAAGTCAGGAAGGGAGCCTTGAGAGCCATGCAAGTCGGGGAAAGCTGACAACACATCAAGGCTATCTGACTAATCTAAAATATTACCCGGCTGATTGCAACGTGTTTATATAGATACCCCTCTCCGCGGAGAGACTTTTAACCCCGGCGCTTTCACATATGCCAGCCGCCGGAGCGCATTTTGAGGTGTATTTTACAGCATGTCCGATAAATTTGATCACTTGATGGCGGTGATATGATGTGCCAATAAACATAATACATCAGACCTCTTGCAATTGAGGCGATAATGCCGAGGAAATCCCAATGACCATGACGCGACGTACCCTGATTGAGGCTGGCATGGCTGGCATGTTGGCGGCTGCGGCAGCACCTGCCTTTGCGCAGCCCCCTGCCGGTGAAACGGCCTCAGGGCTGCAAAAAACATCCTCGATATTATGGTATGACAAGCCGGCGAACCAATGGGTCGAGGCCAATCCGGTCGGTAATGGCCGATTGGGCGCCATGATTTTCGGCGGCATCAAGCGTGAACGTCTGCAACTCAACGAAGATACGCTATGGTCGGGCGGACCATACAACAATGTCAATCCGGCGGCGCGTGAAGCCCTGCCGGTCATTCGGAAACTGATCTTCGACGGCAAATACGCCGAGGCCGAAACCTATGCCGATGCGCATGTCCAGGCCGTCCCGATGCGTGAAATGGCCTATAGTTGCGTTGGAGATCTGTGGCTCGACCTGTGTGATGTCGATGAGACCTCGGCCAGCGGTTACCGGCGCGAACTGGATATCGCCGCCGCGGTCAGCCGCGTCAGTTTCACCGCCGATGGTGTCAGATATATCCGCGAAGTCATCGCCTCATATCCCGATAACCTGCTGATCGTCTCCATCCGCGCCGAAGGCGGCCCGCTGGCGCTCGACCTGGGTTTTTCCTCCGGCTTGCGCACGCAAATCACCGCAGATGGCGACATCCTGGTCATGGCGGGAGTCAATAATGCCGATCGCGGCATTCCTGGCGCCTTGCGTTTTCAGGCGCGGGCGCAGGTTATTGCGGATGGGGGCACGATCCGTCCGAACGGCTCACAACTCGAAGTGCGCGGTGCGAAGGCCGTCACGATCCGCGTGGCGATGGCGACCAGCTATCGCGGCCCCACCGATGTCGGCGGCGATCCGGAAGCCTTGACGCGCGCCCATCTGGCGGCGGCGCAAGACAAGGATTTCGCCGCGCTTATGGCCGCCCATACGGCCGATTACACGCCCCTGTTCAGCCGGGTGTCGCTCGATCTGCCCGCCGGCAAACGCGCCGCGCAGGTGACCAGCAACCGGATCGAACACACGGCCGACAGCGATGATCCGTCACTGGCAGCGCTGTATTTCCAGTTCGGCCGCTATCTGCTGATCTCGTCGTCGCGCAGCAGCCAGTCGGCCAATCTGCAAGGCATCTGGAATGACAGCAACACACCGCCCTGGGGCAGCAAATACACCATCAATATCAACACCGAGATGAACTACTGGCCAGTCGATGCCGCCAATATGAGCGAGTGTATCGAGCCGCTGGTCAACATGATTGCCGAACTGGCGCAATCCGGCGCGCGGACCGCAAAAGAGATGTATGGCGCGCGCGGTTGGGTGGCGCACCACAATACCGATCTTTGGCGCGCCTCCGGGCCGGTCGATCACATGCAGACCGGACTGTGGCCGACCGGCGCGGCCTGGCTGTGCACGCACCTGTGGGATCACTATGATTACACCGGCGATATGGCCTATCTGGTGCGCGTCTATCCGCTGATGCAGGGGGCTTCACTGTTCTTCCTCGATACCCTGGTCAAGGACCCGAATACCGGCTTCATGGTGACCAATCCGTCGCTGTCGCCGGAGAACAATCATGGACGCGGCAGCACCCTGTGCGCCGGCCCGACGCTCGATAACCAGTTGCTGCGCGATCTCTTCGGCCAGACGGTGCGCGCGGCGGAAATTCTCAAGCGCGACAAGGTCTTGCGCACCGAAATCACCGCCATGCGAGATCGCTTGCCGCCGAATAAAATCGGCGCGCAAGGGCAGTTGCAGGAATGGCAGCAGGACTGGGACGCCGGTGCCCAGGATATCCACCACCGCCACGTCTCGCATCTCTACGGCCTGTTCCCAAGCCAGCAGATCAATATAGACGAGACGCCAGGACTGGCGCAGGCGGCGCGCGTCTCGCTGGAAACGCGTGGTGATGAAGCGACCGGGTGGGGGCTTGGCTGGCGATTGAACCTGTGGGCGCACCTGCGCGACGGTGATCATGCGCACAAGGTCCTGTCCATGCTGCTCAGTCCCGAGCGCACCTATCCCAATATGTTCGATGCCCATCCGCCGTTCCAGATCGATGGCAATTTCGGCGGGGTGCGGGGAATCGTCGAAATGCTGGTCCAGAGTCGCGGCGACACGATTCGTTTGCTGCCAGCCCTGCCATCCGCCTGGCCGGACGGCGAGGTGAGGGGGCTGCGCTTGCGCGGTGGCGCGGAGATTGACATCGCCTGGACGGGGGGAAAGCTGAAAGAAGCGCGAATTCGCAGCGCCATTGTCGGCACCCGGACGGTATATGCCGGTGGTGGCAGCGCCCGCATATCCCTTAAGGTCAAGGGTAGTCTGGTTTTGAGGTCTTCTGATTTTGTCTGAGCGCTTTAAATATAATACATAACCCATCATACAAATTATTTGACAAACCTGTCTGATAACTGTAGATCGGTCAGCTGACGGCGCTTCACCAAGATAGCGTCGCGCCCATACCAAGCCAAGCACACAGGGCCGACCAGAGGCCAGGGAACAAAGGGATTAGTTATATGTCGATCAAAGCCAGTTTAATGGCGTCGGGCGCCTGTATAGCGCTTATCATGATGGCCGCGCCGGCCTTCGCTCAGGATGTCGCCGCCGCCGTTGCAGCGCCTGCGGATGATACCGTTGTTGTCGTCACCGGCCTGCGCAAGAGCCTGCAAAGCGCCACCAATCTCAAGAAGAATTCCGCGCAGATCGTTGATTCGATCGTCGCTGAAGATATCGGCAAGTTGCCGGATACCAATATCGCCGAAACCCTTCAGCGCATTCCCGGTGTCCAGATCTCGCGCAATACGCGTGGCGAGGGCAATGCTTATGTCGTCCACGGCCTCAAGCAGGTCATGACCACTCTGAATGGCCGCCTGCTGTTCACCGTTGCCAACCGTTCGGCGACCCTGCTCGATTTTTCGGCCGATATCCTGTCAGGTGTGGATGTTTACAAGACGGCGACCGCCGACCAGATCGAAGGCGGCCTCGGCGGCCTGATCAACGTTCACGCCGCGCGTCCGTTCGATTTCAAGGGTTTTCACGCTTCTGGCACCATCGCCGGCAATTACAGCAATATCCACGGTGATGTGACGCCGCGCCTCTCTGGCGTCGTCTCCAACCGCTGGAACACGTCGCATGGCGAATTCGGCGCCCTGCTGGGCTTCCAGTATGAGCAGATCGATTCCGGCGGTTATCAGACCGGCGCCAATGCCTATGTCACCCGCAACGACATCTACGATTTTGATGGCGACGGCCAGCTTAACAGTGCCAACAATGCCGACGCCATCCAGATTCCGACAACGGCCAAGGCGCAGTATGAACTGGGCGAGCGTCGCCGTGGGGCGCTTTATTCTTCCATGCAGTGGAAACCGAACGACGATCTGACCCTGTATACCGACCTGCTGTGGACCTATTCCGGCGGTCATTCATCCACCAAGGTGCTGACGCTGAAGTACGCCGCCGCGGATGGCGCGATCGCCGGCCCGATCACGCTTAAGCCGGGCACCGATATCGTCGAT
The DNA here is from genome assembly GCF_035497195.1 of Asticcacaulis sp. Classification (GTDB taxonomy): domain Bacteria; phylum Pseudomonadota; class Alphaproteobacteria; order Caulobacterales; family Caulobacteraceae; genus Asticcacaulis. Next base: position 137,506 of record NZ_DATJDZ010000017.1, on the reverse strand, counting down.
ACGGCCACCTTCACCAACCCGACCGTACAGACTCAACAGGGCTACTCCGACAATCCGTACAATAATTACAATGCGGCCTTCGGCGGTAAGTATCACCACAATAATCTGACTGTCGGCGCCGAACTGTCGTTCGAACGGAGCGCCGGTCCGTTCTATAGTCGCTCAATCACCCTGCAGGGCAAGGCGCCCAGCGCCACGGTCGATCTGTCCGGTAGTCAGCCCGATATCAATCTGAACGGCTTTGATGCCACTAACCCGGCCAATTTCGCATATGCCACCTATAGCGACCTGGGCCAGCGCACGACCGGCAAGGAAACGGTCGCTAAGGTCGACGTTCGCTATGACTTCGAAAAAGGTCCGATCAGGGCGCTTCTCGGCGGTCTCTACTATTCCGACCACACGGCCACCAACGATGTCTACAGCGTCTCCTTCAATCCATCGAATTCCGGTTTGAGTGTGCCGCTTTCGGCGATCACCGAGACGACTCCGAATAACCTGTTCGATGGCGAAGACAGCTCGCTGAATCAGTGGATCACGGTAAAAGACGACATCCTCAAGAGCATGCGCGATACGCGTATCCTGGTTGGCGTGTCGCCGAATGACCAGCCCTATCCGGTGGGCAACCATTACAACTACAACGAAAAAGTGACGGGCGCCTATCTCGAAGCCCAGTTCGCTTTCGACACCTTGCCGATCCCGATCGATGGTAATATCGGCGTGCGCTCGGTCCATACAGACGGCGTCAACTCGGTGTACGAAAAGGATATCAACGGCGTTTATCAGCCGATCAAGGGCGGCAAGCCGTATGATAACGTTCTCCCGAGCCTGAATGTCCGCGCCAAGTTCACCGACGATCTGTACCTGCGCCTGGCCTATTCCAAGGCGATCTCGCGTCCGGAATTTGGCAACCTGTCGCCCGCCTTGGTGCTCAATGTAACGAGCGCCACCGGTTCCGGTGGTAATCCGGATCTGGAGCCGGTCAAGGCCGATCAGTATGATGCCTCGTTTGAATATTATTTCGGCCGTTCGAACATGCTGGCCCTGTCGCTGTTCCAGAAGGACGTGACTGGCTTCATACAGAAATTCGCCGTCTCGGAAGATATCGATGGCGTTTCCTACCAGATCAGCCGCCCGCGCAATGCCGGCACCGGTTCGATCAAGGGCTATGAAGTCAACTATCAGCAGTTCTTCGACTTCCTGCCGGGCCTCTGGTCGGGTCTCGGCGTTCAGGCCAACTACACCTATGTCGACAGTTCGCTTTCGACCTTCTATCTCGACTCGGCCAACGTCCAGCACTTCTACAATGTGGCGGCCGAACAATTATCGAAGAACAGCTATAACCTGACCGGCATCTACGAAAAGGGCCCGATTTCGATGCACCTGTCGTACAACTGGCGCGACAAGTACATCCAGACGACATCGGGCGATACCTTCTCGCGGCCTCTGATGGTTGATCCATTGGAATCGCTCGATTTTTCGGCCACCTATAAGCTAAGCCAGCGGTTGTCGGTCAAGTTTGACGCCGTTAACCTGACCAAGGCCTTCCAGCATCAGTATTACGGGGCTTCGCCGCGTGATGGAGTGGTCAATGCCTCCGGCGACTACAGCGCGCCGTTGCTGCCGGCCCTGGCCAATCAGCTCGACCACAGCTTCGAAATCGGCTTACACTACACCTACTAAGCTGAGCTAATGTGAGAAGGCGCATTCCATCCGGGGTGCGCCTTCTCACTTTTCCGGAGATGGCCATGCGATCCTTTGCGTTTGCCTTGAGTGCGTACCTTCTGGTGTCTGGCGTACAGGCGGCGACACCCGCCACGGCCGGGCTTGATGGCAATTTCGACGAGGCGCTGGCGGGTAGCTATACCCTGCCGGACCCGCTGGTGATGCAGGATGGCCGGCCTGTGACGTCGGCGAAGATGTGGCAGGAGGCGCGGCGGCCTGAACTGCTGAAACTGTTTGAGGATAACATTTTCGGTGTGTCGCCGGCGGCGCCAAAGCATATGCGTTTTGTCGTCACCGATAACGATCCGAAGGCGCTGGGCGGTCTCGCCGCGCGCAAACAGATCGCGATCTATCTCAACGGCAAGGACCAGGGACCGCAGATGCGCGTCCTGCTTTATCTGCCGAACGGTGTGAAGGCGGCGCCGGTTTTTGTAGGGCTTAATTTTCACGGCAATCAGTCGATCGATCCGGACCCGGCCATCGATATCACCACCACCTGGCTAACCGATTACCAGTCGCCCGGCATCATCAAGCATCACGCCACGGCGGCCTCGCGCGGCCAGGATGCGGCGGAATGGCCGCTGCAACAAATACTCTCGGCGGGCTATGGCGTGGCGACCTTCGCGCCCGGCGATCTTTATCCGGACAGCGACAATATGATCGCCGAAAGCGTCCACCCCTATTACGGCACGCAGAGTTCCGCGCCCAATCACTGGGGCGCCATCGCCACCTGGGCCTGGGGCCTGAGCCGCGTCTATGACTATCTGGCGACCGACAAACAGGTGGATGCGAAGCGCGTCATCGTCATCGGCCATTCGCGCTATGGCAAGGCGGCGCTGTGGGCCGGCGCCAGCGATCCGCGTTTCGCTATGGTGGCGTCCAACGACTCGGGAGAGGGCGGCGCCAAGCTCTATCGCCGCAATTTCGGTGAATCCATCCGGGTAATGAACACCTACTGGTTCGCGCCGCGCTTCAAGAGCTTTGCCTCGCGCGAACAGGATTTGCCGGTCGATGCCCACGAACTGATCGCCCTGGTGGCGCCGCGTCCGGTCTATGTCGCCACGGCCACCGAAGACCTGTGGGGCGATCCGAAAGGGGTGTTCCTCGCCGCCAGGGCCGCCGATCCGGTCTATCGCCTGCTGGGCACGGATGGGCTGGGCGTAACCGACATGCCGCCGCCCGATACGCCGGTGCAGACGACAATCGGTTTTCATAACCGGACCGGCGTCCATGAGATTACCGCCTATGACTGGAGCCAGTATATCCGCTTTGCCGATACCCACCTGCGCACGCTTGCGAAATGAATTGGACTGATGTGGTCGTCTGATATATTTACGAATCGCTATCACAGACGGCGGATAACAGGAATCTATTTCTATGGCGGCGGAGAATCAGAAGCTTTATCAGAATATTATCGCGGCCTTGCAGGCGGATATCGCCGAAGGACGGTTCCGCGAGGGTGATCGCCTGCCGCCGGAACGGGTTCTGGTCGAGCGCTTCCAGGTCAGCCGCCTGACGATCCGTGAAGCCATGATCGGTATGGAGATTCTGGGGCTGGTCGCAGCGCGGCGTGGATCGGGCGTCTATGTTACGGCCCCGCCGGCGGATGGCCTCGCCACCAGCGAACTGGATATCGGCGCGTTTGAGCTGACGGCGGCGCGGCGGGTGGTCGAAGGCGAGACGGCGGCCATCGCGGCCAGCATGGCGTCAGATGAGGAAATTGCCGAGCTTGAGCAAATCCTCAGCCGCATGATCGATGAGAACAACGAAGGCGAAACCCTGACGCACGATGAGGCGGCCGACCGCGATTTCCACCTTGGCATCGCCAGCGCTACGCAGAACGACGCCCTGCTGCTGGTCGTCAAGACTTTGTGGGATGTGCGTGAACGCTCGCCACTGACCATGGAAATGCTGCGCCGGTCGCGCTCAGCCGGCGTCAAGCCGCAGATCGACGATCACCGCGCCATTGTCGACGCCATAGCGGCGCGTGATCCGGAGGCGGCGCGCAATGCCATGCGCGATCACCTTGGCCGGGTCATCGAAAACCTGTTGATCGTCACCGAAACCGACGCCATCAATCGCGTGCGTAATGAAACGGCGCGCCTGCGCGGCCGGGCCGGGCTTGGCCGGTAAAAGCGATGTGCAATCCGAATTGCGGCTTGTTTCGCTACCCGACACCGTGTACATTGGTCTGATAACTTTGTCAGACTTAAGTCAGTATCCATGCAATTGAATAAAATTACCGGCACGCAAATCCACGCCGGCGCGGCGATCATCCGGGCGGCGCGCGTCATCGTTACCTCGCCGGGGCGCAATTTCGTCACCCTGAAGATCGAGACCGACCAGGGCGTCTACGGTATCGGCGACGCCACCCTGAATGGCCGTGAATTGTCGGTCGTGTCCTACCTCGAAGATCACGTCATCCCCAACCTGATCGGCAAGGACGCCCAGCGCATCGAGGATATCTGGCAGTTTTTCTACCGCGGTGCTTACTGGCGGCGCGGGCCGGTCACCATGTCGGCGATCGCCGCGGTCGATACCGCCCTGTGGGACATCAAGGCCAAGCTGGCGGGGATGCCGCTTTACCAACTGCTCGGCGGGCGCTCGCGTGACGGCGTCCTGGTCTATGGTCATGCCAATGGTTCCGATATCGAGCATACGGTCGATGAGGTGGGGCGCTATATGAGCCTGGGCTACAAGGCGATCCGCGCACAGTCGGGCATTCCCGGCGTCAAAGGCGCTTATGGGGTCGGCCGCGGCGACATGTACTACGAGCCGGCTGACGGCACCCTGCCGACCGAGACCCTGTGGAACACCAGTTCCTACCTGAATTTCGCCCCGAAACTGTTCGAGAAGTTGCGCGATGTCCACGGCTTTGGCATCGAATTGCTGCACGACGTCCACCATCGCCTGACGCCAATTGAGGCCGGGCGTCTGGGCAAGGATCTGGAGCCTTACCGCCTGTTCTGGATGGAAGACGCGACTCCCGCCGAAAATCAGGAAGCCTTCAGGCTGATCCGCCAGCACACCACGACGCCGCTGGCCGTCGGTGAGATTTTCAACACCATCTGGGACTGCAAGGACCTGATCCAGAACCAGTTGATCGATTATATCCGCACCACGGTGGTCCATGCCGGCGGCATCACCCACCTGCGCCGCATCGCTGATCTGGCGTCGATGTATCAGGTGCGCACCGGCTCGCACGGCGCTACCGACCTGTCACCGGTCTGTATGGGCGCGGCCCTGCATTTCGATACCTGGGTGCCCAATTTCGGCATTCAGGAATATATGCGCCATACGCCGGAAACGGACGAGGTCTTCCCGCACGATTATAGCTTTGCCGACGGCTATCTCAAGGTTGGCGACACGCCGGGCCACGGCGTCGATATCGACGAGGCCCTGGCGGCGAAATACCCTTACCAGCCCATGCAACTGCCCGTCGCGCGCCTGCAGGACGGCACCATGTGGAACTGGTAGGGCGCTAAAAGATGACGGCGCGGGCATGTATCCGCGCCGCATTCTGATAAACGGGCAATTTATTGAAAGGGTCACGACCGATGTCGGCGTATCGCCTGTTTGCACGTTTATTCGTCCTCCTCATTCTTGCCGTGGCGCTTCCCGCTGCCGCCGCACCGTCTGACCGTGAGATCGCCGGGCCGTGGCGCTCGGCCCTGTTCGAGGCCGATGCCAACGGCAAGACCACCGGCGCCGACAATGCCTATCAGGCGGCCGCTTTCGCAGACAAAACCTGGACCTCCGTTTCGGTGCCTCACAACTGGCAGGGCTATACCTATGCCCGGCAGGTGGTGAATGGCAGCCGACATGGCACGGCCTGGTATCGCAAGGCGATCGACATTCCTGACCATTCGGCCGATGAGCGCGTTTTCCTGATGTTTGAAGGTGTCAATGCCTACGCCACCATCTGGTTGAACGGAAAGCCCGTTGGCAAGCATGGCGGCGGTCTGACCACCTTTACGGTCGATGTCACCGATGCGGTGCAAAAGGGCCAGAATCTGCTGGCGGTGCGCGTCGATAATCCGGCCGGTATTCGTGACCTGCCATGGGCGGCGGGTGACGATAATCCGATGAACGGTTTCGCCGAGGGCTCGCAGCCCTTCGGTATCTTCCGGCCGGTGCATGTCATCGTCAAATCGGCCCTGCGCGTGCAGTCGTTCGGTCTTTATGCCTGGGGCACGAAGGATACTATCACCGCCGTCAGCGCCACGCTCAATGTGCGCAGCGAACTGGAAAACCTGTCGGCGAAGGCGCGCAAGTTTCAATTGGTTGATGAACTGGTGGACAAGGACGGCAAGGTCGTCGCCAGCGTGACCCGGAACAGCGAATTGGCGGCTGGCGAAAAGGCGCGCGTCGATCAGGTGTTCCCGGCCATCGCCAATCCGCATCTGTGGTCGCCGGCCACGCCCTATCTCTATACCCTGCGCGCCCGGTTGATCGAAAACGGCCAGGTGATCGACGAATCCGAGACGCCGTATGGCATCCGCTACCTCGAAATCGCCACCAACGCGGACAGCACGCGGCAACTGATGATCAACGGCCAGCCATTCTTTATTCATGGCACAGCGGAATACGAACACCTGCTCGGCAATTCGCACGCCTTCTCGCCGGAGCAGATCCGCGCCCGCATCGAGCAGGTCAAGGCCGGCGGCTTCAACGCCTTCCGCGACGCCCATTATCCGCATAACCTGCGCTATCAGGCCATCCTTGAACAGGAAGGCATGATGTGGTGGCCGCAGTTCAGCGCCCATAACTGGAACGATAATCCGGCCTTCCGCGCCAATTTCCTCAGCCTGCTCCGCGACTGGGTGCGCGAGCGCCGCAACAATCCGGCCAATTTCATGTGGGGCCTGCAAAACGAAAGCACCCTGCCGGAAGAGTTCGTGGCCGAGGCCATGAAAGTCATCCGCGATCTTGACCCGACCGCCTCGGTGGAGCGCCTGATCGTCACCTGCAATGGCGGCAAGGGGGCGGACTGGAATGTGCCGCAGAACTGGTCGGGCACCTATGGCGGTGATCCGGAAAAGTACGGCGAGGAACTGAAGACACAAAGCCTGGTCGGCGAATATGGCGCCTGGCGCTCGCTCGGCCTGCATTCGGAACGGCCCTATCCGGTGACCGCTGCCTATGACGAAAGCAGCATGACCCAGATATTGGAAACAAAGTCGCGCCTGGCGGAGTCGGTCAAGAATCAGGTGGTTGGTGATTTCGTCTGGCTGTTGACCACGCACGAAAACCCCGGTCGGCCGATGAAGGTCGATGGCACGCAGATTTTCGACGGTATCCGCCCGCTTGAGCATATCGGACCGGCCAACAACAAAGGCCTGATGACCCTGTGGGGTGAGCCGCTCGACGCCTATTACATGCTGCGCGCCCGTGCGATCCCGGCTTCGCAGACGCCGATCGTCTATATCGTGTCGCACACCTGGCCGGACCGCTGGACGGCGCCGGGCGTCAAATCAGGCATCGAGGTTTTCTCCAACTGTGATCAAGTCGAACTGTTCAACGACGTCACTGGCAAGGTCTCCTTGGGCGTGAAAGACAAGGCCGCCGATGGTAAGCCGTTTGTTTGGGACAAAGCCAATATCCGTTATAATGCCCTGTCGGCGACCTGCCTGATTCATGGCAAGGTAGCTGCGCGTGATGTGGTGACACTGAACAACCTGCCGCCGGCGCCTGATCTGGCGGCATTGGTCACCGACCGCACCGATATTACCAAGGGCGCGGCGGGCGCCAGCTATCTCTATCGCGTCAATGCCGGTGGTTCGGACTATACCGATGCCGATGGCCAGTTGTGGTTGGGTGACCGTCACCTGACGGATGGGGCGCGGTGGGGCTGGAAAAGCTGGGCTGACGATTATCCCGACCTCGATCCGGCACTTGGCAGCCGCCGTGTCCAGTATGACCCTGTCGAAGGTACCTCCGAGCAAGGCCTGTTCAAGACCTACCGTTTCGGCCGGGATCGCCTGGTCTACAGCTTTGCCGCGCCGAAGGGCGTTTACGAAGTCGAACTGTATTTCGCCGAGCCGTGGTATGGCCGCACAGGCATCAACGCCACCGGCTGGCGGCTGTTCGATGTCGCGGTCAATGGCAAGACGGCGCTGAAAGATGTCGATCTCTATAAAGAGGCCGGTTTTGAACATGTGGTGAAAAAGGTCATCAAAGCGACTTCGGTCGATGGCCGGATCGTTATCAGCTTCCCGCACGTCGCTGCCGGACAGGCGGTGATATCAGCCATAGCGATCCGCAAGGCCGGAAAAGGTGCGACCTATGCCGCTGATGGCACTGACCTGATCGACGGGAAGGGCGCGCACAGCTTCCTCGATAATGGCGATGCGGTTGGCGTGGGTAAACTGACCTGGAGCCGCCTGCCGATGGACCTGCTCGACAGCGACTGGACGACAGGAAGTTTCCATACGAGGGTCGACTCCGATGTCTACCTGCCGCTGCGCACCGGAGACTCCACGCCCACCGGTTGGGCCGAGACCGACCTGAAAGCCGAATGGATCGGCGAGGGCGGGGCAAGCGTGCGTTTCGTCAGTCGCCGCTTTGCCGCTGGTGAAACGGTCGCGGTCGAGACGGCCAATCCGCTGCTGGTGCGTCGCCACCTGCCATCGCCTTATGCGCCGGGCGTCTTCACCTTTGTCAAAACGACCGGTCTGTTCGAGGCCGAAACCGCCAGGTTCGACAAGGGCGTGATCGCCTCGAATCTCAAAGGCTATGGTGGACCAGGTTATGTCGAAATCCAGGCCGGCGGCAATATCACCTGGTCGGTGACCTATGGCGCGGCGGCAATGCACAGCTTCAGGTTCCGTTATCAGGGCGCCACAAACGGTCACCTGACCCTGACCGACGAAAGCGGCATTGTCGCCGCCGACATGCCGGTTAGTCTGCCGGCAGGTGAAAAAGGCGTCTGGCAGGAAGTGACGATCGAGACGCCGACCCTGATCAATGCCGGCACCTATGCGTTGAGACTGACCACGGACGCCGGCGTGATCGTCGACTCGCTGCGGATGCAATAACCTTATGCCGACAAAGCGCGCCAGAGCTGATAAAAGGCTTTGGCGCGTCATCTTTCTTGTTTAGTATGCGCCGAAACTACGCATTCTCAAGGTAAGACCAGCATGACCGGCGAAAACGTCAATCCGATCCCCAACCTCCTGACAGGCGTCCGCCTGGTGTTCGGCGTGGTGATCTTCGTCCTGCTGGCCGGTATGGCGGGCGGTATTCCGTTCCTCAACCCGCAGTCAAATGTGCTGTTCAGTATGCAGCGGTGGAGTGTCTATGTCTTCGTCATCGCCGCCCTGACTGACCTGTTCGACGGCATACTGGCGCGTAAGCTCCACGCCGAAAGCCAGTTGGGCGCCATTCTCGATCCGATCGCCGACAAGATCCTGGTGTGCGGCACCATCCTCGGCGTTTTCGCCATTCATTCCGGTGATCCGTGGTTCGCCCTGCCGGCGGCCTTCATCCTCTTCCGTGAGTTCGCCGTCAGCGCCCTGCGCGAAGCGGCCGCCGCCAAGGGGGTCAAGGTGCCGGTCAGCTTCCTCGGCAAGGTCAAAACGACCATCCAGCTTATCGCGCTCGGCGTGTTGCTGTTCGCCGACGCCTGGTCGGCCTTCGGTCTGCAACCGGACGGCTCTTCCGCTGTGCTGGTGACGGGTTACGCGCTGGTCTGGATCGCGGCGATCATCTCGCTGTGGACCGGAATCGCCTACTTCATCGCCGCGAGTAAAGATTTGTAAATTGGCCAAGGATGCCAATTTACGCGCCGATGTTCGGAAACGGACACTTTCAAGGCGCGGCTTTAACACAACAGGTCGCAGCCGCAACCTATGTTACGCCGATTTAATTAGACCTTTATCAAAAACTTATAGATGTTGCCCTCATCGTGCATTGCGCACCTAAAAGTGGTAATATGTCCCTAGCTCTATCGACCCTGTTATATGAATGGCGACGGTATATGGCGGCCGTCATCGCCCTGGCCGTGGCAGGCCTGCTCGTGCTCGCCATGTCCGGCATGTTCATGGGGATGGCCAAGTCCTTCACCGCCACGGTCGATAAGTCACCGGCGCAGGTTATGATCCTGCCGCCGGACGCCGAAGGGCTGTTTGGCAACAATTCCGGCCAGCCGCGCCGCCTCATTCCCACCATCTACCAGCACCCGGACGTCCTTGAAGTCCAGCCGCTGAATGGTAGCTGGGCCTTCTGGTCGAACTTCCCCAAGGACGGTCAGCCGGCCAAGGGGGATGGCGTTCAGGTCGTGGTGGTCGATCCCGTCAAGGGCGCCGTGACACTGCCGACCGATTTCAGCGATGAGGTGATCGCCGCCCTGCAACAGCCTTTTACCGTCGTGCTCGATCGCTCCAGCCTGAACAAGCTCGGCGTCAAGGTGGGCGACAAAGCCAAGATGAACGGCCGTATGGTCACAGTCGGTGCGGTGGTGGACGGTTATCCGTCGATGTTCAACTCCCAGGTCTTCGTCTCCTATCAGACCGGCAAACTGATCTATGTCGTCGATGAAGGTCCGCGCGTCGGCCCGCTGGTGGTCAAGATCAAGGACCCGACCAAGGCCGCGACGGTGGCTGCTGAACTGAATACAATGGCGAACGGCCAGTATAAGGCGTGGACCCGCGAACAATTGTCCAAGGCCAGTCAGAAGTCGATGCTCAAGGAAGGCGGCATCTCGATGATGATCGGCTTCGCAGTTCTCGTTGGTATCTTCATTGGTATCGTCATCACCTGGCAGACGCTGCAAGGCGCGATCATGGCCAATATCAAGGAGTTCGCTAGCCTGCGCGCCCTCGGCGTTTCGATGGGGGCCTTGCGCCTGATCATCATGGAACTGAGCTTCTGGGTCGGCATCGCCGGCCTGACCATGACAGCGATCCTGACGGGTCTTGTCGCCTTCGCTGCAAAATCGGCTGCGGTGCCGATGGACTTCCCGCTGTTCATCGTCATCCCGGTCACCATCGGCCTGATGCTGATCGCCATCCTGTCGGGCCTGTTCTCGCTCGGCGTCCTGAAAAAGAGCCAACCTGCGGATCTGCTGCGATGACCGGTAAACTAGCATTACAAGCCACAGGCCTCGGCAAGAGCTACAAGATCGGCAAGGTGAAGCAGGCCGTGCTCAAGGGCGTCGATTTCACCGCCTATCATGGTCAGGTCACTATGGTCATGGGGCCATCCGGTTCCGGCAAATCAACCCTGATCGCGGCGCTTTCCGGCCTGATGAAGCCCGATGAGGGCGAGGTTCTGGCGCTAGGCGAAAACCTGTGGAAGAAGAAACGCGGCAAGATCGACAAATTTCGTCTCGATCATTGCGGTTTTATCTTCCAGGGCTTCAACCTGTTTCCGGCGCTGAACGCCACCCAGCAGGTGGAGCAGGTGCTGAAATACCAGAAGGTGCCGCATGGCGAAGCACATAAACGCGCTATCGCAGTGCTGGGTTCGGTCGGTCTCGAACATCGCCTCAGGCAGAAACCGTCGGAACTTTCCGGCGGGGAAAAGCAGCGTGTCGCCATCGCCCGCGCCCTGTCCAAGATGCCTTCGCTGATCTTCGCCGATGAACCGACCTCGGCGCTAGATTCGGTCAGCGGTCAGGTGGTTATCAAGCTTCTGCACCAGGCGGCCAAGGAGCGCGGGGCGGCGGTCGTCGTCGTGACCCATGATCCGCGCCTCGAAGCCTATGCCGACCGCGTTATTCACATGGAAGACGGCAAGATCCTCAGCGACACGATGGTCGCCGAGCCGCCCGTCATCGCTTAAATTTGAACCAGAGAAATCATATGTCTCGTAAATTCGCAGCTACAACCGCCCTTACTTTTAGTCTTCTGACCCTCGCCGGCCTGTCGCTTTCCGCCTGTCAAAAACCGGGCGCGCCCGGCAGCAAGGCGGCGGAAGTCAAGGCGCCGCCATCGCCATATGCCGCCATCGCGGCCGGTAAGGTCGATGTCGATGGCGGGGTGATCGAAGTGGCCGCCCGCCGCGCCGGCATTGTCGATCAGGTCTTCGTGCAGGAAGGCGATATGGTCACCAAGGGCCAGATTCTCGCCCGTCAGGAAGATGAAGATACCTTGCTGGCGGTCAATAACGCCCGCGCCACCGTGGCGCAGGCCCAGAGCGCCCAGGTCCTGACCGAAGTCAATATCCGCACCGCCCAACGCGAATATGATCGCCTCAAGGAACTGGCGCCAAGTAATTTCGTCGCCCAGCAAAAGCTCGACCAGGCCAAGGACGCCATCGATGCTGCCCGCGCGACGCTGGAAGCCCAGCAGGCCGCTGTTGCTGTCGCGCGGTCGCAACTGGCCCAGGCCGAATATCAGCAGGACCTGACCATCATCCGCGCGCCGATGGACGGCAAAATCATCCGCCGCTACGCCAATCCGGGCGCTGGCGCCTCGACGCTCAATGTCTCGACCATGTTCGATCTGGAACCGGCCATTCCGCATATCATCCGCTCGGAAATCGTCGAAAGCTCCATCCCCGACGTGAAGATCGGCCAGGAAGCCGAGATCGTGCCTGAGGCCGATCCGACCAAACTCTATACCGGCAAGGTGATGCGCATCGCCGCCACCTTCGGCGCGCGCAAGCTGAAATCGGACGGCGGCAATGAAGCCTCGGATGAACGCGTCGTCGAGGTCGTGGTGTCGGCTGACAACACGCCCTTCCTGATCGGCCAGCGGGTTCTGGTGAAATTCATGAAGCCTGGCGAAAAGGCGGGGATCAAGCGCGAAGTCCCGAAACCGGTTACGCCGGCGAAATAGCATCCATATCCTGTACCTCCCCGACTTGTTCGGGGAGGGGGCTTACTTTCTTCCATACCTCAAAATTTTAACGACCTCGCGTTATGATCGTGGTCGTGAAACCCTTCTCTTTTGCCCTATTCCATACGCACCATGCACCCGACGCCCAGCCGAGAGCCGGCGGGGCCAGTCTCGATGTGCTGCGTTTTCTGGCGGCCAGCTTCATTTTGCTGTTCCACTATGGCTCGACCGCGCCGGTCAATCTCGGCGCCGTGATGCCGGTTTTCCAGCAGGGCTGGCTGGCGACGGATTTCTTCCTGTTCCTGTCGGGCTATATCCTGTCGCGCGCCTATGGCCAGCGACTGGTGACCTCGCACATGCGCCGCACGCATTTCTTCCTGCGCCGGTTCGCCCGGCTGTGGCCCTCGCATATTCTGGTGCTGCTGGCGTTCGGCGCTTTTGTCATCGCCTCGACGGCCGCCGGTTTCGCGCCTAATCATGCCGAAAAATACGGCGCGGCCGATTTTGTCGCCCAGGCTTTTCTGGTGCACGGCTGGGGCATGATGCACGCGGAATCGTGGAATACGCCGACCTGGACTCTATCGGTCCTGCTTGTCTGTTACGGCCTGTTCAGCGTCTATATTCCCTATATTTACAAGCGATCCCTGCCGGTCATGATGGGGCTGTCCGCCGTGGTGCTGCTTATCGCGCACGGTCTGGCTCTGAGCCTTGCGCATCATGCCTTTGTCGATCTGCCGTTCGCTTGGGGCTTGCTGCGCGCCGTGCCGCTGTTTTTGCTGGGCAACCTGATCGAACGCATGACGGTCGGCCTGCGGGTGTCGAAACCGGTGTTCTGGCTTGGCATGATTGGCTCTTTCCTGGCCATCAGCGGCCTGTGCCTGCTGCCGCGCAACGCCATCATCGACAGCCTGATCCTCGTCCTGCTGGGAGTCGTTCTGGCGGTTTCGGGCGGTGTGACCTTCCACGAGAATATCGTTACGCACCGCATGGGCCGCGCCTCTTTCGCCCTGTTCCTGACCCATTCTCTGGTCGGGGCTGTGTGGTTCGGTATCAGCCCGAAACTGATTGGACACTTTGACCTAAACGCGCCGGCGCAATGGTGTCTTTGGGGCGCAGGCGTGGTCATGGCGATTGTCGTCGCTTTCCTGTTTGATGCCCTGATCGACAAGCCCCTCAGCCAGCGGGTATCAAAGCTTTCCTTCGTAAAAGGCGGTATCTAAGCGTCCAAAAAACGCTAAACTCATGTCTATCGGAGGTGGTCATGAAGAAGGTGGCGCGCATCATCGCAGGTGGCGGATTGTTGTTTGGCCTGATCGGGCTTTTGCTGCAATTCAGCCTGACCATCCCGGCGGCGATGGCGGCGGGACGCAATTTCTGGCTGTCGGTCCTGTTTTACTTTTCGTTTTTCACCATCCTGTCCAATATCGCGGCGGTGCTCACTCATGCAGGGCAGCTACTTCCCGCACAGGCGCTGTACTATTTTCATCGCCGCAGCACGGCGGGCGCTATCACCACGCTCATGATGGTGGTGGGTATCGTCTATCATTTTATCCTGGCGCCGCTTTGGTCCCCTAAGGGCCTGTTTCTGGTCTGTGATGTGATCCTGCATTATGTCACGCCGCTCCTGATGGCGGCGTGGTGGCTGGTCAGCGCCAATGGCAAGGCGCGCTTCAAAACCCTGCTGTGGTGGTTGGTCCCGCCGGTTGTCTATGTTGTTTGCGTCTATATTCGCTGGGCCTTCGTACATGAAGTGCCGTATCCGTTTCTTGATCCGGCGCTGCCGCGTCAGGAACTGATACGCGGGATTGTCGGTATCATCGTGCTGTTCGTCATTACCGGCCCGGTGGTGGTCATTTCCGATAAGGTGGTCGGCTGGCTAAAGCGTCAGTATTCATAACGCTCAGACCGCATCCAGGCCAATGTCAAAATTTGGCGCGCTGTGCGTCAGGGCGCCGACCGAAATAACATCCACGCCGGTTTCGGCGATCCCGCGCACCGTCGCCAGATTGACACCGCCGGAAGCTTCCAGAATGGCTTTTCCACTCGCCAGTTTCACCGCCTCGACATACATATCGAGCGAGAAGTTATCGAGCAGCAGCACGTCCGGAGCATAGGGCAGGGCGTCTTTAAGCTGGGCGATGGAATCGACCTCGATCTCGATCTTCATGGTGTGACCCACCCCCGCCTTGGCGCGCTCCATCGCCGGCCCGACGCCGCCGCAGATGGCGATGTGGTTGTCCTTGATCAGGATGGCGTCATCGAGGCCGTATCGGTGGCTATGTCCGCCGCCGCATTTGACGGCGTGTTTTTGCAGGCCGCGCAGGAGCGGCAGGGTCTTGCGGGTACAGACGATTTTGCTTTTCAAGCCATCGATCGCGCTGACATATTCCGCCGTCAGCGAAGCGACACCGGAGAGATGGCAGAGCAGGTTAAGCGCCACGCGCTCGGCGGCCAGTATGGCGCGGGCATTGCCTTCGATGCGGGCGATGACATCGCCCTTTTTCACCGGACTGCCATCGGGCAGGAGGGTTTCAAAGCGGATCTGCGGGTCCATCAGGTTCATAGCCAGGCGGGCGCAATCGATGCCGGCGGAAATACCGGTTTCGCGCGCGCGAAATTCCGCCTTGAAGCGCGCCTTGGGAGGCACAACCGCCGATGCCGTCACATCCCCCGCCAGGCCCAGGTCTTCTTTCAGCGCGTCGCGAATAATCGGTTCGATCAGGAGGTCAGGCAATCCGGTGATGAACATGTACTCAACTCCCCATGTGTTTTTGTCTGGACTTCGGTCCAGTTTGTGAAGGTCCGCGCGCCAATGGCGTCGGTCAGCGGATAATCGCTGCGATAATGAGAGCCGCGACTCTCGTGCCGGCGCAAGGCGCAAGTGGTGATCAGGCGCGCATTTACCAGTGCCAGGGCATTCGGATAACGGTCGTCCATATCCGAAATCAGGCGCAGCAGGCGGGTCAGGCCGGCTTCATCGCGCACCACGCCGGCGTAGCGGCTCATGGCGTCACGCAAGGTTTGCAGGTCGTTTTCGGCGAGGCTGGGCGGCAGGGCAGGGCGAACAGCGTGGGTGGTATCCGGCGCGAAATCGTGCGGTAGTTCGGCCGTGGCGGCGATGCCGATACGTTCACCGAAGGCGGCGGCTTCAAGCAGGCTGTTCGAAGCCAGGCGGTTGGCCCCGTGTACGCCGGTACAGGCACATTCGCCGACGGCATAGAGGCCTTTCAGCGAGGTCTGGCCGAAGATATCGGTCCTGATGCCGCCCATATGGTAGTGTGCGGCGGGCGCGACCGGCATGGGCATGGTGCGCGGATCGATGCCCTGGGCCATGCACGAGGCGAAGACGGTGGGAAATTCGGCCGGGAAATGGTCGCCGATGGCCGTGCGGGCATCGAGGAAGGCACCGCCATTCTGGTCGGCCTTGTGGACGGCACGGGCGACGATATCGCGCGGGGCCAGTTCGCCGTCCGGGTGGTCGTCGAAGACGAAACGATGGCCGTTCTTGTCGATCAGGGTGGCCCCTTCACCGCGCAGGGCCTCGGTCGCCAGCGGGGCGGGGTCGAGGCCGAATTTCAACGCGGTGGGGTGGAACTGCACAAATTCCGGATCGGCGATTTCCGCACCGGCCAAGGCCGCCATTGCCATGCCTTCGCCGCGCAGGTTGGCCGGATTGGTGGTGACGGCGAACAGGCCGCCGGAGCCGCCGCTGGCCATGATCACGACCGGTGCATAGACCTCGACCTGTTTATCCGCATGTTGCACCAGGGCGCCGATGACGGCACCTTCGGCTGATTTGATCAGGCCGAGGGCCGTGGCGCGTTCCCAGATTTCGATATGCGAGGCATTCAGCGCCTGATGAACGACAGCCTCAAGGATGGCCTTGCCGGCGAGATCGCCACCGACGCGTGCCACGCGGGCCAGGCCGTGCGCGGCTTCGCGGTTGAGCACGAACGAACCGTCGGGCTTGTGATCGAAGGGGGCGCCGAGCGCATTGAGCTTGCGCACAGTTTCCGGCCCCATGTCGGTCAGGGTTTTCGCGGCCAGTTCATCGACAATGCCTGCCCCAGCATTGATGGTGTCGGTGGCGTGGTCTTTCGGCGAATCTTCGGGGGAAAGTGCCGCGGCAATGCCCCCCTGCGCCCAGGCCGACGAGCAGGCGACGCCGAGGGCCACCGGCGCCAGCACCAGCGTCTTGTGGGGCGCGGTATTCAGCGCCACGCTCAGGCCTGCAAGGCCGGCACCAATCACCAGCGGACCCTTATGGATATAGGTTTTCGTGGCCATGATAGCCTCCTGTGGATAGTCAGAAGCGGTCGTCATGAAGGAATTGCGCGTAATCTTCTGGACTCATGACCAACCTATTGATCTGATTGCAGATGTCATAAGCATTATCTTGTGAAATTGTTTTCTTATTGTGCGATTTGAAAACACTTAGCTTTTTGGCCCAACCCGTATTGTTCTTTTTCAGGATAAGCGTCGTATTCTTTTTGGTGCCTATGTCGAAAGTTCGATACATATTGGCGAACGTTTTTTTGGTCATGGGCGCAGCGCCCGCCCGTTTTTCCAATGCGTGATAAATATCATAGGCTTCGGTCGCTTTGTACCGGCCTGACCGCCACAACGAATCGATGGTCCGGTTTTGCCAGAAACACTCCCAAGATGTGAATGGCAAGTCTGTCAGGCGGCAAGCCATGGATAGGCGCGCCTTAAATCTGGAAAGCGTAGTTTTGTCGCTGGCTACGATCCTGATATATTTGCTGGTACAGGTGACATACGCCGTGCCATTGGGAATAAGCATTAGCTGATCATCTCGACATCGACATGATGACGAGCCTTGACCATATCGTAGCGGGCAGGGGTTTTCAGCGGTGGCATGTCGATCATGCGCTGCACGGCTAGGGCGGCGCGCGGGATAAGCGCCGGATCGACCGTCACTTCGTACTGATGGAAACGCAGGCTGTCATAAATCCCTTGCAGGGTGATGCGCTTCATGTGTGGACACAGGTTGCACGGGCGCAGGAACTCGACACCCGGCGCATCGGCGGTGACATTATCGGCCATCGAGCATTCGGTGATCAGCACCACCTGCTTCGGCCGGTTCCTGGTTACGTAGTCGCTCATGGCCGTGGTCGAGCCGGTGAAGTCCGAGGCGGCGATGACGTCCGGCGGGCATTCCGGATGCGCCAGAACCACAGCGCCCGGATGGGCGGCGCGGACATCGGCGATATCCTGCGCGTCGAAGCGCTCGTGCACCTCGCAGGCGCCAGCCCAGGCGATGATCTTGATGTGCGTCTGGCGGGCGACGTTCTTGGCCAGGAACTGGTCCGGCAGCATGATGACCGTATCGACGCCCCATTCGGCGGCGATGTGCTCAACCACCTGCACGGCATTGGCCGAGGTGCAGCAGATGTCGGTCTCGGCCTTCACATCGGCCGTGGTGTTGACATAGGTGACGACCGGCAGGCCGGGATAGCGTTGCTTGATCAGGCGCACCTGCTCGCCGGTGATGCTTGAGGCCAGCGAACAACCGGCGCGCAGATCGGGGATCAGCACGGTCTTCTGCGGGGCCAGGATCTTGGAGGTTTCGGCCATGAAGTGGACGCCGCCCTGGACGATGATGTCGGCGGAGGACTTCGCGGCTTCGCGGGCCAGGCCCAGGCTGTCGCCAACATAATCGCCGACGCCATGAAAGATATCCGGCGTCATGTAGTTATGCGCCAGGATGACGGCGTTCATTTCCGTCTTTAGCGCGTTGATGGCGTGGATGAGCGGGGCTTGAAGTTGCCATTCCAGCGGCGACAGCTTGCCCTTGAGACGGGCATAGATGTCCGCTGTCTCGGCTTCGATCGCCGGGGTGAACTCAAGTAGGGCAGCCGTGTCGGCCATTTGTCTCTCTCCAAACACTTATGCTCATTTTCAGCATAAGGTCTGTATAAAATAATCCGATGGTCGCGCATTGCAACTGGATTTGCGGTAACAAACTATCACGTTTTATGACAGTAACCCGCAACGCAAGTCGCGCTAGACCTGGCATGAAAAGGCAGGCAGAGAAAATATTCGACTGGACCAAACTCCCTCATTGTATCTTTATGGCGGTATTCTCATATGTGGTCCATCACACTTGAGCACGCGCAATTTATCCGAAAAGTGCTGTACACTTTATCGGATTGCGCTTTAGAACCCCCATCTGAGGAGAGATATCATGAGCGAATCCGGCGTCGATAACAGCAAAAAGGTAGGCCTGGCGCTGTCCAAGGTCTTGGCGGACACCTTTACGGTGTACCAGAAAACCCACGGCTATCACTGGAACGTGGTCGGCCCGAATTTCCGTGGTCTGCATCTGCTGTTGGAAGAGCAGTATAACGAAATCTGGACATCGATCGATGAAATCGCCGAACGCATCCGCGCCCTCGGCCAGACCGCGCCGATGGGCAACGGGGCGCTCGGCAACCTGACCGCGATCAAGGACGGCGACCCGACGGCCTCTTCGCAAGACATGCTGAAGGACCTGGCCGCTGACCACGCCACGGTCGTCGCCACGCTGAAAGCGGCGGTAAAGGCGTCGGAGGACGCCGGCGATGTTTCGACCGCCGATCTTTGCACCTCCCGCCTGACCGCCCATGAAAAGCACCTGTGGATGATCCGGGCGACCTTGCAGGCTTAAGCCTGACGCTTATTAAGCCGCTCGTCTGTTCCCAGACGGGCGGCTTTTTGCTATGGGGCGCCTATGGTTTTTATCACGCCCCAGATTTCCGTCCCTGATGACGAACTGCATGAGACTTTCGTGCGCGCTTCCGGCGCCGGTGGCCAGAATGTCAACAAAGTCTCGACCGCAGTTGAGTTGCGCTTCTCGATTTTTGAGAACCTGACTATTCCCTATGATGTCAAGCAGCGCCTGATCAAGCTGGGTGGCCGGCGCGTCAACAATGAAGGCGTGCTGGTGCTGTTTATCCAGACCCACCGCACGCAGGAAATGAACCGCAAGGCGGCCGAGGCGCGCTTTGTCGAACTGGTGCAGAAGGCCGCCGTTCCGCCGCCGCCGCCGCGAATCGCCACCAAGCCAACACGGGGGGCGGTCAAGCGTCGTCTGGTCGGCAAGGCGATCCGCTCGACGGTAAAATACAACCGCAAACGCCCGGATGGTGAAGATGAGTTATAAGATTCGCGCGAGTACGCCTGATGACGAAGCCGGCATCCATGCGGTTTATCGCGCGGCAGCCCATCAGGGCGGTGGCCTGTTGCGGCGTGAAGATGAGATCACGCAAGACTATATCAGGCATAATCTCGAAAACAGCCTGCGTATCGGCATATCGTTGGTGGCGGAAACCGAAGACGGCCGTATCCTCGGTGAAATACACGCCTGGCCATCGGAAACCCGCCAACTCGGTCATTGCCTGACCAATACGACTTTGGCCGTCGATCCGGCGGCGCAACGGCGCGGTGTCGGGCGGGGACTGTTCGAGCACCTGATCGATACCGCCAAAGCCAACCCGAAGTTCCGTATCATCGAGCTTTACTGCCGCGAGGATAACCAGCGCGCGCTCGATCTTTACCAGTCGCTGGGCTTTGTCTTCGAAGGCCGGCTAAAAGGCCGCGTCTGGCAGGACCACGGCAAGCTCTATCTCGACGACCTGCTTATGGCCTTGCATTTAACAGCGGACGCGTAAGCAGGCGCTGGCGCAGGATCAGCCAGCCGGCGGTATAGGCGATGATCAGGGCCGCCAGAACAAAAAAGCGTATGTCGGTGTGGTAAATTCGATCAACGAACCTGGCACCGACGCCGACCAGGCTGGAGAACAGGCACAGACCCCAGATACGCACCGCCAGCCGCCAGTGCGATCCGTCGTGGCGTTGCAGCCATATCTGGTAAAGATGCTCCTTGTGCGGCGTAAAGACGTTGGCGTGTTTGCGCGCCCGCGTAATCAGGGTCAGCACGACATCGACCAGCAGAGGCGCCAGCAGGAAGCCGCCGAACCACACCGAACCAACACCATAGGCCTTGACCACAAGTGTGGCGCCGCCGATCAGCGCGCCGGCGAACATCGATCCGGCGTCGCCCTGGAAGGCCTTGGCCTTTTGCGGAGTGCCGGGTGGCAGATTGAACGGCGCAAAGCCGATATGTGCGCCAGCGACGCAGACGCAGATCAGCAGGATTACGCCGAGATAGGCGCCGAAAAAGCTCAAGGGCGCCATCAACAGGATCAGGCCGGCGAAGACCAGCATGGCGATGGTCTGGGCGCCGATCGCCAGGCCATTCGAGCCATCCATGAAATTGATGGTGTTGAGTGTCAGGATCAGCCAGGCGGCGCTGCCGAGCAAACCGATGAACGGGTGCACGGTCACGATCAGGCCAGGCCCGAAATCGAGCACGGTGACCCGATAGAACCAGGCGAAGATCAGGCACAGGCTGATCTGAAAACCGAGCCGCCACAGGGCTGGCAGGTCAACGACATCATCTATAGCGCCCGAAATCCCCATCAGGCTGGCGAAGCCGAACAGGATCAGTCCGTCGCGCCAGCTTCCGGGGATGGCAGCGCCGTAAAAACAGATGACCAGACCGATAATCAACGCCGATGCCGCCATGATGGCCAGGCCGCCGCTGGTGGGCGTGGGGTCTGAATGGGAGCCGCGCTCACGCGGATTATCAACCGGCCCGCCCTTGATAACCAGCAGGCTGAGCAATGCGCTGACAAGCGCCGAGGCAGCCAGGGCGCCAAGAAGCAATCCCGGCGGAATCAGCCACGTTATCTGCCAGAAACCCGTCATTTAGCCATTGCTTGCCTTGTTTTCGGAAAGAGGGCAAGCGCAAGTTTATGCTGGCGCGGCATTACGCGCATCCGGCGCATTTTCTCGAATTGAGGGACTTGCGATTCTGCCCTTGCCCTTCTTATATGTGGAGCGTATACATTTTATATATGAATCGTATAGGGCGTCCCAATGGGCATTGTGAATATAGATGGCGATTTGCACGATCAGGTGCGTAAGGCGAGCACTGTCTCGTGTCGTTCTATCAATGCGCAGGCTGAATACTGGATCAAGATCGGCATGTTATGTGAGACCAATCCGGCGCTCAGCTTCACCGAGATCATCCGGCGCGAGATGTGTTCCGCGGGCGTTTCCGCTCACCCCGTGGCGGTGAATGAAGCATGACAAAAACGCCCCGGGAAGTGGCGTTGATGGCCGAATCCGGCCGGCTGCTGGCGTCCGTATTCGGACTGCTGGACCGGACCCCGCTCGCGGGTCTGTCGACCCTTCAGATTGATGAAATAGTCGAGCGCTTCATTGTTGATGATCTTAAGGCCAGGCCCGCCAGCAAGGGCCAGTATGGTTATGGCTTTGTATTGAATGCCTCGATCAACGATGTGGTCTGTCACGGCGTTCCCTCTCTATCGGATGTGCTTCGGGACGGCGATATCGTTAATCTCGACATCACGCTTGAGAAGAACGGCTATATCGCCGATTCCAGCAAAACCTATCTCGTAGGTGAGGTTAATCCGGCGGCCAGGCGGCTGGTCCAGACCACCTACGACGCCATGTGGCTGGGCATCCGGGCGGTGCGTCCAGGCGCGCGGTTGGGCGACATCGGCTGGGCGATCGAACGACATGCCAGGCGAAATGGTTATTCCGTCGTGCGTGAATATTGCGGCCACGGCATCGGGAGGGAGATGCACGAAGACCCGCAGGTCCTGCACTTCGGCAAGCCGGGAACGGGCCTGCCCCTGCGTGAAGGCATGGTGTTCACGATCGAGCCGATGCTCAATCGCGGCCGGCGGAATGTAAGGACGGAGCCTGACGGCTGGACGGTCGTAACGAAAGACGGGTCGCTTTCCGCCCAGTTCGAGCATACAGTCGCCGTTACAGCTTCCGGCGTATCGGTGCTGACCTTGCGTCCTGATGAAGTGGACAGGACAAAGGTCGCCGCTTGATCGATCGCTAAAACGCCAAAGAAAAAGGCGCGGCCAATGAGACTGGCCGCGCCTTCATTTTGTTCGTTTAACCCGGCTTATTTCAGGCTGGCGCAGAAACGTTGAATCCGCGAGCAGGCCTCGGTCAGGACCGCTTCCGAGGTGGCGTAGGAAATGCGGAAGAACGGCGACAGTCCGAAAGCGGCGCCGTGAACCACGGCCACTTCCTCGGTTTGCAGCAGTTCACCGGCGAACTCTTCGTCATTGGTGATGACCTTGCCCGAAGGCGCGGTCTTGCCGATGCAGCCGGCGATCGACGGATAGACGTAAAACGCGCCTTCAGGGTTCGGGCAGGTGATGCCTTTGGCATTGTTCAGCATGGCGACGACGAGATCACGGCGCTTCTGGAAGGCCGCCGCGCGCGGGGCGATGAAGTCCTGCGTGCCGTTCAGCGCTTCCACGGCCGCCCACTGGGCGATCGAGCAGGCATTCGAGGTCGACTGCGAGATGATCTTGGACATCGCCTTGATCAGCGGCTCAGGTCCGGCGCAGTAGCCGATGCGCCAGCCGGTCATCGAATAGGCCTTCGACACGCCGTTCATGGTCAGCGTGCGATCGTAAAGCTCCGGCACGACCTGGGCGATGGTGGCGTATTCCATGCCGTCGAACAAAAGGTGCTCGTACATGTCGTCGGTCAGAATCCACACCTGCGGATGGCGCTTCAAGACTTCGCCCAACGCCTTGAGGTCGGCGGCGGTATAGACCGCGCCGGTCGGGTTGGACGGCGAGTTGAGGATCAGCCACTTGGTCTTGGGCGTGATGGCGGCTTCCAGGGTTTCCGGCGTCAGCTTGAAGCCGGTTTCCATGCCGGCCACGGCGAAGACGGGCGTGCCGCCGGCCAGCAGGACCATGTCGGGGTAGGAGACCCAGTAGGGGGCCGGCACGATCACTTCATCGCCGGCGTTCACCGAGGCCATGAAGGCGTTGTAGATGACCGGCTTGCCGCCAGGTGACACGGAAACCTGCGTGGTCTTGTAGTCCAGGCCGTTTTCGCGCTTGAACTTCGCGACGATGGCCGCCTTCAGTTCGGGGATGCCGTCAACGTCGGTATAGCGGGTTTCGCCGCGTTTGATCGCCTTGATGGCGGCGTCGCAGATATTTTCCGGCGTGTCGAAGTCGGGTTCGCCGGCGCCCAGCGAAATGACCTTCTTGCCCTGACGGACCAGTTCACGCGCCTTGGCGGTGACGGCCAGGGTGGGGGAGGGTTTGATGCGCTTGAGGGTGTCGGATTCGGAAAAATCGGCCATAGGGTGCTCACAGGTGGAATGCGGTTTTCAGGAGAAGAACCGAGGGGAAAATGCAGGCCTCTCTTTACGCGCCCAAGTTCATTTGTCCAACTGTCATCATCCGGAATTTTGCGAATTTTGCTTTGATTTTTGCTGGCTGTGGGCATTTGGCCGCCGAACCGGTTTCAACTGTTTCCAAAAACGCAAATTTGCAGCTTATTTACTTGCCCGAAGCATCGCTTTGAAGACATACAGCGAGCCATGCACACCCGATTACAGCATTTATGGCGACGCGCCACAGGCCTCTTCCTGCATATGGACGCCAAGGCCGTGCGCGCCCTGTGGGGCAGCGTGGTCTTGCTGGGCCTGGTCGTGGCGGTGTTCCTGATCGGCAAATCGGCCTGGGGGCAGGATATCCTCAAAGGCCTCGAACTGTGGATGGAGCAGTATCGCCATTCGCCGATGGCCGTGGTGATCGTCATCGTCGTCTTCTGTGTGTCGGCTCTTTTCGGTGCGCCGCAGTTTGTGCTGATCGCCGCCTGCGTGGTGGCCTTCGGGCCGTGGTGGGGCGGATTCTATAGCTGGGTCGCCACGGTGCTCTCGGCGGTCATGACCTTTTATATGGGGCGGTTCGCCGGCGCGGGCGTCATGAAACGGCTCGGCGGCAATCATGTCGGCCGGTTGAGCGAATATATCGGCCGCAATGCGTTTTCGGCCTCGTTCATCATTCGCAATATCCCGTCGGCGCCGTTCATCGTCGTCAATATGGCGTTCGGCACCTCGCGCGCGCCCTTCCTGCCATTTATTGCCGGTTGCGCGCTCGGCACTCTCCCGAAAACCGCCCTGGTCGCCATGTTCGGGTCTTCCTTCGCGTCGGTGAAGGGGGGCAACTGGAAGATGGCGCTTTTGATGGCAGCTATCGCCGTGGCCTGGCTCGGCCTGATGCTGGTCGCTCGCAAGGTTTACGAGGCGGCCCAGAACCGGCCGCAAGCTCCGGAATGAAATTGCTTTGAACTACTGACAATCCCAAGTGTCCGCGCAACCTGAGCGCAATTATTCCAAGGCCTTCGGGCCTTGGCAAGGGCGCCCGCCCGCCCGAGCTGATGCGAGGCAAGCCATGCGGCGCCTGAGCTTCACTTAAAGATGACATTTTATGTGATCGGGCGGCTGTTTCGCTGCTGGTTATCTATTGAAAACAGATGGTTAACTATTTCGCTTGTAGGGTGAAACTATCTTTTTTTTCAAGCCCCTTGAAATATGATTCCAATAAGGGCAAGTGAGGTCATTCCGGGCGTGAAAACCTGTTGATTCAAGGTAATTTGGCCTTGCTCCACAGCCGATTGCACGGATTGCCCCCAAAATGCCTTCCTTAGACCTTACGGGGTACGCCCCACTGTAAAAACCGGCCTCGCCAAGCGCCAACTTCAAGAACCAAGGTAGTTTATCTCAATGCTCAAGTCCTTCTTCGGCGGATTTTCCAACGACATCGCCATCGACCTTGGTACGGCCAATACGCTGATCTATATGAAGGGCCGGGGCATCGTCCTGAATGAGCCGTCCGTTGTGGCGCTGCGCAATGTCGGCGGCCGCAAGCTGGTTCACGCGGTGGGGATCGAAGCCAAGCAGATGCTGGGGCGCACGCCGGGCCATATGGAGGCCATCCGCCCGATGCGTGATGGCGTAATCGCCGACTTTGAAGTCGCCGAGGAAATGATCAAGTATTTCATCCGCAAGGTGCACAACCGCAAGGGTTTCGTGAACCCCAAGGTCATCGTCTGCGTGCCGTCGGGCGCCACCGCCGTCGAGCGCCGCGCCATCAATGACTCCTGCCTGAACGCCTCGGCGCGCCGCGTCGGCCTGCTCGATGAGCCTATGGCCGCGGCTATCGGCGCGGGTCTGCCGATCCACGAACCGACCGGCTCGATGGTCGTCGATATCGGCGGGGGCACCACGGAAGTGGCGGTGCTTTCGCTGTCGGGTATCGTCTATTCCAAGTCGGTCCGCGTCGGCGGTGACAAGATGGACGAAGCCATCACCAACTTCATGCGCCGCAACCACAACCTGCTCATCGGCGAAACCACCGCCGAGCGCATCAAGAAGGACATCGGCACCGCCCGCGTCCCGCACGATGGCGAAGGCCTGGCGATCGACGTCAAGGGCCGCGACCTGATGCAGGGCGTGCCGCGCGAAGTGCGTATCTCGGAGCGCCAGGCGGCGGAAGCCCTGGCCGAGCCGGTGGCGCAAATCATCGACGCCGTGAAGGTGGCGCTGGAAGCCACGCCGCCCGAACTGGCCGCCGATATCGCCGACAAGGGCATCATGCTCACCGGCGGCGGCGCCTTGTTGCGCGGCCTCGACATCGAAATCCGCGACCAGACCGGCCTGCCGGTTTCGGTGGCCGAAGACCCGCTGTCCTGCGTCGCCATCGGCTGCGGACGCGTGCTTGAGCATCCGCGCTGGATGAAGGGCATTCTCGACGCAACCATGTCGTAATCGAACAGCGATCATACTTAAGTACACTGGCTCTCCGGCACTAAGGATTTATGTAGCGTGGCCTACGGGGACAAGAACGGACACTTCGAGCATCTGAAACTGCCCATGACCTGGGCGGTGATGGGGGTGGTCGCGCTGGTCTGCGTCACGGCGGCCCTGTTGTTCCTGGGGGATCGCCGCGAGGAGGTCGACTCCTCCGGCTACGCCAACCGCGCCGGCTTCGATACCGTGGCCGGCTTCCCCGACAAGGTGCTGGCCTATCCGGTCCACAAGATCGGTGACGGCACTAACTGGTTCGACGATTATTTCTTCGCCATCCGCGAAAACCGCAAGCTCAAGATGAAGGTCGCCGAGCTGACGCAGTACCGCGACCTGTATATCGAAGAAAAAGACATCAATACCCGCTACGAAAAGCTGCTCAACCTGCGCACCGAGCCGCCGGTTGAAATGGTGACGGCGCGCTCGGTCGCCGTTTCGCGCGGGCCTTTCGCCAATAATCGCCTGATCGATGCCGGCTCATCGAAAAAGATCGCCTTTGGTAATCCGGTCATCACCGACCAGGGCCTTGTCGGGCGCATTGTGGGCGTATCGTCCGATGTCAGCCGGGTGCTGATGGTGACCGACGTGACCAGCCATGTGCCGGTGATGATCCTGCGTTCCGACGCCCGCGCCATGATGAGCGGTGACGGCGGCGGCTATCCCAAGCTCGATTTCGTGCGTGGCAAGGACAGCGTAAAGGCCGGTGACCAGATCCTGTCGTCGGGCGATGGCGGCATCTTCCCGCGTGGCCTGCCGGTGGGCGAAGCGGTCAAGGGGGTCGATAATGTCTGGCGCGTCCGGCTCTATTCCAACCGCTCGGCGATCGATTTCGTCAAGGTGTTGCTGTTCAAGGATTTCTCGCAACTTCCCAACCGCGATACGATCCTGCGTACGCCGCCGGTCAGCGATGTGCTGCCGCCGCCCGCCCTGCCGGCGGTGCAGCCGGCGGCTTCATCGGCTGCCGCTGATAGCGCCTCGGTATCTTCCGCGGCTGTCGTGCCCCCAAAACCGGTCACCACCCCTGCGGTGACGAAACCCAGGCCGAACCCTGTGGCGTCAAGCTCGGCTGCATCAAGTTCTGCCTCCAGGCCGGTTACGCCCAAACCTGTCGCATCTGCATCTTCATCCGCCGCTGCGCCGATAGTGCCCGAACTGAAGCCCTACGTGCCGCCGGCGACGCCGGTGACCGAACCATCGGGGCAAAACTGATGAAAATGCCGGGGATGCTCGGTCTGAAAAAGCGCGGCTTCGGCGGCACGGTGATCAATCGTGGCGTCCGCGCCAGCATGGCGTCCAAGATCATCACACCGTGGGACTGGATTCTGGCGCCGGCCCTGATGAGCGTGGCCCTGACCATTGTCCTGGCCACTGCCTTTCAGCCCTTCGGTTTCTACCTGCCAGAACCGGTATCGCCGTTTATCCTGGCCTTTGCCTGGCCATTGATCCGGCCATCCTACATCGCGCCATTGGTTTTGGGGGCGCTGGGTTTTTTCCTTGATTTTTTCTGGGGCGCGCCGCTTGGCTTCTGGACGTTCAGCCTGGTGCTGGTCTACGGCGGGCTGGCTCTGGTGCGGACCTACCTGATCGGTCAGGAGTGGATTGTGCTGTTCGGCCTTTTCCTGTTGACCGAACTGGTGTTTTTCGGCCTGTGCGTTCTGCTGACCTTTATCGATACCGGCGCTGTGGCCCGTCTGTGGGGCGTGGTCGAACAGGCCTTCGCCACCACCTTGATGTTCCCGTTCGTATTGATGCTGCTTGAAAAGTACGTCCATACCGACGTCCGGTTTATGTGAGGGCGGTGAAAAATGGCTGAACCCTCCCTCGTCTTTACCGATGTCAACGAACGCCAGGGCATGTTCACGCGCCGCATCTTCCTGATGGGCGGCCTGGTAGCGTTCGGCATGTTCGCCCTGACCGGCCGTCTGGCGCATCTGCAAATCGTGCAGGGCGGCAAGTACAAGAAGCTGTCGGCCGCCAACCAGTACAATTTTCGCCTGGTGACACCGCCGCGTGGCGATATCTATGATCGCAACGGCAAACTGATCGCCGGTAACCGGTCGTCCTTTCGTGTGATGATCGAGACGAACGAGGTCAAGAACATCGACGATACGCTCGATCAGGTGTCCTACGTTCTGCCGCAGACCCTCTCCAGCCGCCGCCGTATCCTGCGCGACATCAACCAGAACCAGCGCTCGGTGCCGACCATCATCGCTGCCGATCTGAGCTGGGAGGATTTCTCCAGGGTCAGCCTTTATGCCAATGATATCCCCGGTGTGGTGGCGGACAGGGACGAGTTGCGCGCCTATTATTACGGCGGCGCCTTTTCGCATGTTGTCGGCTACGTGTCGAAAATCAACCAGAAGGATCTCGATAACGAAAAGGACGCGTCGGAAACGGACATCAACCTGCTGCACCACCCCAGCTTCCGCATCGGCAAATCGGGCATTGAACGCGCTTTCGATAAGGAGCTTCGAGGCGTAGCTGGCGGTAAGAAGGTGGAGGTCGATGCGCGCGGCAAGGTAGTGGCCGAGGATGGCGAAGGCTCGATCGAACCGATCCCCGGCAAGGACCTCGTGCTCACGCTTGACGCTGACATTCAGCAGCGCGCCATAGACGTGTTCGGTGAGGATTCCGGTTCGTGCGTCATGATGGACATTCACACAGGCGAAGTCCTGTGCATGACCTCCAGCCCCGGGTTTGATCCCAACCTGTTCGTTTCCGGCATCTCAAGCGATGCCTACAAACTTCTGTCCGATTACGACCATATTCCCTTGCTCGACAAGGCCCTGACCGCCACCTATCCGCCCGGCTCAACCTTCAAGACCCTGGTCGCGCTGGCGGCGCTTGAACATGGCTTTGATCCGAAGACGACCCATACCTGTAATGGGGTGTTTCCGTTCGGCAATCACGTTTTCCACTGCGACAGGCACCACGGCACGCTCGATCTGCACGGCGCCATTGTGACATCCTGCGACGTCTATTTCTATCAGTGTGCCCTGGCTGTGGGGCCGGACAAGATCGCTGATGTGGCGCGCAAGTTTGGTTTGGGCCAGATTTTTGATATCGGCATCAGCGGGCAAAAGGCAGGGGTTGTGCCCGATCGCGCCTGGAAGGCCGAATACTTTAAAAAGCGCGACCCTCGCAATACCAGGTGGCTCGCCGGCGAGACCCCATCGATGGGAATCGGACAGGGCTTCACCAACGTAAACGCCCTGCAAAATTGTGTGGCGGTCGCCCGCCTTGCCAATGGCGTAAAAGCTGTTCAACCGCGCCTGATCAAATCGATCGGTGGAAAACCGTACAAGGTGGCTGAGTTCGAAAACCTGGCGGCCGACCCGGCGCATATCGCCTTTGTTCGCGCCGCCATGGCCGATGTCACCGCAGCCGGGGGCACCGCCGCGGTTTCGGGAAAGCTCGATCTCGGCCCGATCATGATGGCGGGCAAAACCGGTACGGCCCAGGCTCATACCTATGGGTCAGGTTCACGCGCCACCCTGCATCTCGAATGGGAAAAACGCGACCACGCCTGGTTCGTTGCCTTCGCCCCGGCCGATGCGCCCAAATACGCCATGAGCGTTATCGTTCAGCATGGCGGTTGGGGCGGGTCATCGGCCGTGCCCAAGGCGCGCGAAATCATGCGCATGGCCCTACTGAAAGATCCGGAAAT
This sequence comes from Asticcacaulis sp., assembly GCF_035497195.1. Taxonomy (GTDB): domain Bacteria; phylum Pseudomonadota; class Alphaproteobacteria; order Caulobacterales; family Caulobacteraceae; genus Asticcacaulis. The sequence continues at coordinate 107,610 of NZ_DATJDZ010000017.1, read as the reverse complement.
CCAGAAACGTATTGTCGGCATAAATCCAGCGGACCTGGTGGACAAGCCCTTGACCGACATCCCCGATCCTGAAAACGATACCGGCGCAGCACCTCCGCCCCCCGATATTGTGCCGACAAGCACATAGGTAAACAGCATGGTTGATTCTGCCCTTTCCCGTCCCGGACAACGCGATCGCTACGAAAGCAAGATCGCCCAGATCGACTGGCTGTTCGTCGGGCTGCTGTGCGCCCTGACCGGCATCGGCATTCTGATGCTGTACAGTGTTGGCGGCATGAGCTGGCAGCCGTGGGCCTATAAGCAATTGATCTTTTTCAGTGTTTGTCTGGTCATGATGTGCGCACTGGCCTTGGTCGACCTGCGTGTCTGGCTGATGGGCGCCTACTGGTTCTACGGCGCTTCGCTGTTGCTGCTTGTCGCGGTCGAGGCGGTTGGTGATGTGCGTATGGGCGCCCAGCGTTGGCTGAGCATCGGCGGATTTGGTTTCCAGCCGTCCGAATTCATGAAGCTGGCTGTCGTCCTGGCTCTGGCGCGGTTTTATCACGAGTGCTCGGCCAAGGATGCCAACCTGTCATGGAAACTGCTGATTCCGGCCGCCATGATCGGCGTGCCTGCCACGATGGTCATGCACCAGCCCGACCTTGGCACCGCCGTGCTGATCTCGCTGACCGGGGCCTCGGTTATGATTTTGGCGGGCCTGAACTGGAAGATTATTGCGACCGCCATCACGGGTGCGGTCATTACGGTACCGCTGGCCTTTCAATTTATTCTGCATGACTATCAAAAGCAGCGCATCGTAACCCTGCTTAATCCCGAAGCGGACCCCTCCGGGGCTGGCTATCACATCCTGCAATCGAAGATCGCTATGGGGTCTGGCGGCCTGCTCGGCAAGGGCCTCGGCCTCGGCTCGCAGAGCCAGCTCAACTTCCTGCCGGAAAAGCATACCGACTTCATCATGGCGGCGGTTTGCGAGGAACTGGGCTTCGCCGGTGGCTTCGTCATCTTCCTGCTCTATGCCCTGATCATCCTGATGGCTCTGCGCATGGCCTCGCTGTCACACTCGCATTTCGGCCGTCTGGCGGCGGCGGGCGCCACGGCGACGTTCGCGCTGTACGTGCTGATCAACGGCGCCATGGTCATGGGCCTGTTTCCGGTGGTCGGCGTGCCGATGCCGCTGGTCAGCTACGGCGGTTCGGCCATGCTGATGGTCATGACGGGCTTCGGTCTGGTGCTTGGCGTAAAAGTTCATCGCTATCAGGAATTGCCTAGGCAGGCCTCCATCTTCCAGCGCTTCGAGTAAAAGTCAGGTCTTTGGCCGACTAGCGAGTTGGCTGCGCTTGCAGGCCTCGGCGGCCCCGTATCAATCATACCTGCGTCGCTTGCCGCCTGCTATTCGTCGCATATCTCTGATTTTTACGCGCCGGTGCCGTGAAGTAATCCGCGCTGATTTTTTATGCTGGAGCAGGCACTGTCAGCCTATGTCCCCGCCTGAACTCCCTGTCAGCAAGACCGAAAGCCAGCGCGCCCTGTGGGCGGCGGCAGCAATTTTCGTGATCATCGGGCTGGTTATCGCGGCCATCCTGATCGCGCCGTCAGGCCCGCCAGATAAGCCCGGCGCGGATAATAATAACAAACCAGCCGTCGCGGATCCGGTCGCCAATGGGGCCATGACCGGACGGACAACGCCGGTTACACCTTAACTCAGGGCCACCAGGGCCTCATCGGCCGCCGAAACCAAGCCTTCGAGAATGCCCGGATCGCTCGATGAATGTCCGGCTTTTTTCACCAGATTGAAGCGGGCTTCCGGCCAGGCTTTCTTCAGATCCCAGGCGGTGGTCATCGGCGTTACCACATCAAAGCGGCCCTGCACGATCCAGCCGGGGATATGGCGGATGCGCCTTATATTTTCCAGCACCCAGTTTTCGCTTTCGAAAAAGCCGCCGTTCTTGAAATACCAGCTTTCGATGCGCGCGAAGGCCAGGGCGAAGGCCGGATCGGAAAATTTCGAGGCCGTTTCCGACGGGCCATCGATCGACAACGTATCGCCTTCCCAGCCACTCCAGGCGAGGGCGCAGCGCACGCTTTCGGCGCGATCCGGGCCATTTAGCCGCTTCACATAGGCAGAGAGCAGGTCGCCGCGCTCGGCTTCCGGAATCGGGGCGATAAACTTCTCCCAGATGTCGGGATATAAATGGCTGGCGCCCGATTGATAGAACCAGTCGAGTTCGGGTTTGCGCACCAGGAATATGCCGCGCAGGATCAGACCGCTGACATGATCCGGGTGGGTGAGGGCGTAGGCGAGGGAAAGCGTCGATCCCCATGAGCCGCCGAAAACCACCCATTTGTCGATGCCGAGTTTCTGTCGCAGGGTCTCGATATCGGCGACCAGATGCCAGGTGGTGTTATCCTCCAGCGATATGTCTTCCGAGGCGTGCGGCGTTGATTTTCCGCAGCCGCGCTGATCGAGCAGGATGATGCGATAACCATCGGGATTAAAATAGCTGCGCAGGTTGGGTGAGGTGCCGCCGCCGGGGCCGCCGTGCAGAACCACGACCGGCAGGCCTTCGGGATTGCCGCTTTGCTCATAATATATCTTGTGTTTGCCGCCTGTGGGCATATGACCGCTGTCATAAGGCTCGATATCGGGGTAAAGGCCGCGCACCGGCGCGCTTTTCTTGGGATTTACAGAGTCGGTCATAATCTTGAGATCAAATGGGCAAAGGGTTGGATATCACTAAGACGTAAAATGCCCGCGCTCACAACCCTTTTCCCTCTCACGACTTTGCGACGCCAGGCCATATTCTATGCCCTGGCCTATGCCGGCACGGGCGCCTCCTTGCCGTTCATGCCGCTGTGGCTGAAGACGCATGGCATGACCGCCAGCCAGATCGGGCTGATCCTGGCCGCGCCGCTGTTGCTGCGGGCGTTCAGCGGGCCGGTCAGTGGTTTGTGGGCCGACAGTTTCCGGCTCTACCGGACGCCGCTGATCGGGCTGGCCTGCGGTGGGGCGCTGTTCTATGCCCTGATGGTGATGGGCGGTGTCTTTCCGGCGGCGCGTTTTCCCATTTATCTAATCCTGTTCACGCTCGGCTTCAGTTGCATGACCAGTATTGCGCCGTTGAACGATTCCATGACTATGCAGTTGTCGCGTCTGGAGAATTTCGCCTACGCCATTCCGCGCGCCATCGGTTCTAGTGCCTTCATCGTCACCAATATTGTGCTCGGCTTTATCCTGCTGGTGATGCCAACTGACGCGATTCTGATCTGGCTCGTGGCCGCTGCCGTCCTGACGGCGCTGGGCGGCCGCTACCTGCTGGGGACACTGGTGCGTCCCGGACATGCGCCTCTCGGCACAACTGGCGCCGGTTTCAGCCGGTTGAAGGTGCTGATGCGTGATGAAGGCTTTCTGTGGCTGCTGGTGGCCGTTGGCTGTTTGCAGGCGTCACACAGTTTTTATTATGCCTTCTCAACCATCATCTGGAAAGAACGCGGTCTGTCTTCCAGCACCTGCGGCTATCTGTGGGCGGTTGGCGTGATGGCCGAGGTCGCCTTCATGTGGCTGGGCGAGGGGATCAGGCGCAAGGCTGGCCCGTGGCGGATGCTGGTGATTGCCGGTGTATTCGCCGTGGTGCGCTGGGGCGTGATGGCCTGTTCGCCGCCGCTGTGGGTGCTGTATCCGCTGCAATGCCTGCACGCCTTGTCGTTTGCCGCGACCTACCTGGCCGGGCTGGAACTGGTGCAGCGCCTGACGCCGAAGGGCTATGAAAGCCTGGGCCAGACGGTCAATGCCGCCTATGCCAATGGGGTGATGATGGGGATAGGCACGATCGTCTCCGGCGCGATATACACCGTTTTTGCTGTTAAGGGCTATGGCGTTATGGCGGGTGTGGCGGGGCTGGGATTAGGTTGCGCCGTGTGGCTTTATAGCCAGCGTGCACGGTTGCTGGCGATAAGAACCTAGCCCCACAACTCCGGCGTCGCCGGATGCAAAATCGAGCCGGTGATTTCCAGTCCGTGCTCGCGGTCGCGCGCCAGCAACAGAGGGCCGTCGAGATCAACAAAATCAGCCCCTTGCGCCACGATCATCGCCGGAGCCATCGACAGCGATGTCGCCACCATGCAGCCGACCATGATGCCCAAACCGGCTTCGATGGCTTCCGCTTTCAAGGCTAAAGCTTCAGTCAGGCCGCCGGTCTTGTCGAGCTTGATATTGATATGGCTGTAAAGCCGCGAACAGCGGTCCAGTTCCATGCGGGTATGCAGGCTTTCGTCGGCGCATAAAGGCATCGGACAATCATAGCCCAGCAACTGCTCGTCTTCGGAAACCTTCAGTGGCTGCTCGATCAGCTTGACGTCAAGCTTTTTCATCTCCGGCGCAATGCGCTGCAAATCCTCGAACGAAAGTCCTTCATTGGCATCGACGATCAACCGGGCATGCGGCGCCTTATGGCGCACGGCCTCGACGCGATCGAGATCATCGGCGGCGCCGATCTTGAGCTTGAGCACCGGCCGCCGGCCATTGACCGAGGCCTGCGCCCCCATCGCTTCGGGTGTGTCGAGGCTCAAGGTATAGGCCGTTTTTAGCGGATCGAGCCGTTTCAAACCGGCGGTCCGCCAGGCCGGGATGCCGGTCAGCTTGGCGTTCAGATCCCATAGGGCGCAGTCGATGGCGTTACGCGCCGCGCCGGCCGGCAGCAGGTCGTGCAGGTCGCTGAAGCTCAAACCGCTTTCGATACGATGGCGCACAGCCTCGATATCAGCCAGCGACTGCGCGATGCTTTCACCATAGCGGGCATAGGGCACGGATTCGCCGCGCCCGGTATGCCCCTGATCCTCAAGCTCGGCATAAAGCACACGCGCCTCGGTCTTCGAGCCGCGGGCAATGGTGAAGCGTCCGGCAATCGGGAAGGTTTCTTCGCGGAGGATCAGTCTCATATCAGGTCGCTGATGGCGGCATCGAGCAGCAGGTAGGCGCGGCCGGAATCGCTGGCCAGCACTTCATTCAGCCCCTGGATCACGTCCTTGCCAAGCAGCGCCATATTGATCTGCTGGTCGTAGAAGGTGGCGAAATCATTGGCCTGCTGCCGCAATTGCGCGTCGGACAGCAGCCGGCGGCTGAGTCGGCGGATGGCGGCGGGCGCGACGCGGCGGACCACGAGGCGGGCGCCTTCATTATCTTCGGCCATGATGGCGCCGATCACTTCCTCGATCCGGGCGCGGCCGAGCAGGGAGGCGGCATCGACCCCCATGGCGCTGACCTCGGCGATCATCAGGTCGTCCAGGCTGTCGAATTCCGGGTCGTGCGGTGGCTCGACCGTCGTTTGCGGCTGGGCGGCGGCCGGTGAAGGGGGGGCGGGTCTATCGCGGCCTTCCATGCCGCCGAGCAATTCGCGCCATGACCAGCCGTCCTGAACGGCGCGGGCCGGTTGAGCGGCGCGTGGCGCAGGTGCGGGAGACGGCCGTATTTCCGAAGCCGGCACACTCAGCGGCAGCAGACGGGCGCGCGTGACGGAAGGCTGGATCGGAGGTTGCGCCGGTGGCGGCGGTTCGGGCGATCTGCGAGCGGGGGGCACGGCGCGGCCATAATCACGTTCGCGTGGCGCCGGTGCGGCCACCTGAGGCAAGGACTGCTCGCCGGATATGACACCCATCAGGCGCACCGCCTCGGTCAGCATGTCGTAATTGCGCTTTACCCGCTCCTGGAAAGCCGTATCGACGGCCTCGGTTTCCTGAGAGGCCTTGCGGGCGGCTTCCAGCATGGCGTTGATGCCGTCTTCAACGCTCTGGCGGATTTCGACGATGCGCGCCTGAGCGATGGTCGGTAACTGGTCGGCGCCGCTGGCCAGGTCGTTCAGGGCCTCATTCACCTCGGCGATGGTCTGGCGCGTATGGGCGAAGCTGGCGTCGAGCTTTTGCGCCGTATGGTCGCCGGCCTCGCCGATCAGATCGGCCGATTCCTCAATCAGCCGGCGGGCGGCGGCGAAGCGCGTATCGAAGACCTCATCGGCCTTTTTGCTGGCTTCAAAGATCGATTCGTTGAGGCGATCGACGCGCATCTGGGCGGTTTGCGACGCCTGGTCGGCGGCGCGTTTGGCGTCCTCGGCCGAGGCATTGAGCTGTTCCAGCGCCCGGCGGGTTTCATCGACCAGATCATCACGCGCATCGGCGGCCATGACCGAGATATTGGACAGGGTGGCGTGAATGCGTGTCTCGAAGGCTGTGCGTTCGTTTTCTGCGGCGCCATGCACGGCGTGGAAATGCTCCTGCGCCGAAACGACGATATCGCGCAGCACATCGATGCCGCGCGCCGAGGTTTCGCCAAGATCGACGGTGGCGACACGGGTAATCGACAGCGCCTCGGTCAGTTGGGCGCGCTGGTTTTCGATATGGACGGCGAAATCTTCCTGGTCGGCGCGCAGGGAAAGGGCTGCCGAAACTAGTCCGGCGCGTTGCTGCGACAGGCCTTCCTCGACGCTGCGCACCTGATCGGCGACGCCGGAACCGGCGGTTTCCAGGCGTACCGTCTGGCGGTCGAGATCCTCGCTGGCGGTGCGGGCGACATCGGCCACATCGGCGGCGGCATTGACCACGGCGCCGGTCGAGGCGGCCAGGCTGGCCTCGGCTTCGCGCAGTTGCGTCTGGGCGAGGTCCGAGGCGTCGGCCACCATGCGGGCCTGGCGATCGACGGCCTCGATAATGCTGCTCGACTGGAGGCCGAGCGACTGGCTGAGCGCCCCCATGCTCTCGCGCTCGTGCGCCAGGGACTGGGTGATGCTTTGCGCCGCCGAGCGGGCGCTGGTCGCGGCCTCGGTTAGGCGGTCTGTTTCGGCTTTCAGTTGGGTGCTCAGTTCGGAAACATCGGCGTGAGCGAGGCGGACGGCGCGGACGGCGTGATCGACCTGTTCGCGCAGGGCAGCTACCAGGTCGCCGGTCTGAGCGGCAGCGGAAGCGGCGGGCGCCATCAGGGTATCGGCCAGTTGCGCGGCGCGATCGGCCTGGCGCGATAATATGGCGGCATTGCGCAGGGCGAAGGCGGTGGCGAAGATCAGCCCGGTCGGGAAGAGGGCGAGGAAGATCAGGACAACGATCCTGAACGGCTCATAGGTGAGGGCGGTCAGGTCGCTTTGGGCGCCCAGCGCGAAGGCGGCCAGGCCGCAAGCCCACAGCAGGCTGGCGAACGTGGCCAAGCCCCACAGCACGGTGGACGACGGCGCGTCCTTGCGGGCGACATTTTCCGGCTTGACCTTGTGCGGGCTGACGGCGCGGGCCGGTTTCGCCGGCGTTTTGTGTGTTCTGGCCGGCGGCGTGGTTTCAGGGGGCGCTTTCAGCCTGGTCATGATTTCAGAAATGTCCAGAACGGTTTCCGTGGGGGCAGGAGACGGCGTTGGCGCGCTTTCCGCCTGGGGCTTTAGTTCCGGTTCGGGCGTGGTGGCTGGCTCAGGCACGGGGTCGGGCCTGGTATCCGGCGCGACATGGGTCGGGTTGTCAAAGGGCGCTTCGAGAATATCGCCTGTTTCTTCCGCCTCTTTCACGACAGGCGTTGTCTCTTCCACTGTTGCTTCCGGCGCTGCTTCCGGTGTGTCGAAAAGCGGCCGCAGCTTGGAGCGGCCGAAAATATTCGTTTTCGGTTCGGACGGATTGAGCGGGGGGCGGGGTGGTTTCATTCATCAGTATCCTGAGGCCAGTCGTACCTGAAGCCGGTCTTTTTCAGTCGTGCGGCGTATTTTTCGGGAGAGAGGCGCGCTCTCCCGGCAGGAGAAAGCTACGTCAACTTACGCTTTTCGCAAAGCTTTTTGTCAGGTTTCGACCGAATCAGCCGTGACGGGAGGCTTCGTCTGCCGCGGGAGGGGCGTCAGGCATCCGGGTATTGTCAGACTGTGAGACCGGCGCCTGATCTTGCGGCGTAGCCTCCGGGGTGCCGCCGAAATGCAGCAGCGCCGCCGCAATCAGCACGGCGACCAGTCCACTCAGCAGATTTAACAACCAGGACACAGGAAAAGCCTTCGGGTTTGCGGTAGCCGGTGATCACGATATAGGCGATGGGCAAGCAAATTATTGGCAGTAAGCATGGCTTGAATCGCGCCTGGCGGCAATCGGTGCGCGGCGATTATGCCTCGCCTGCGGTAATCGGGTCACGGCTATGGGGATCGGGGCCGTAGGCATTTTCGCCGTCATCGCCCGGTTTCAGCGCCAGAAAGAAAATCAGCCCCCAGCACAGGATATTGGCCAGTATGCCGAGACCGTTCATCAGCCACAGGATAGCGCCGGGCAAATAGCCACCCATAGCCAGTGAGGTCAGGGCCATAACGGCCTGCGGAGCGAGCAGCCAAAGCCAGATGGCGGATCGTCCGGTATCATGCAGCCGCTTGATCAACAGGCAGAGCAGCGGCCAGACCAGCAAAATCCAGCATATACTCAGGATGATCGGGCCATTGACCGAAGGCACGGTGCCAAGGCCGAAGCCAATGACCACCATGATCAGCATGGCGACGGCGATACAGGAGAAGAACTGTGTGCCGCTGATACGGCCATTCGGTGAAAACAGGAATCTGACCATGCGCATCCCCCTCGCTGTTTAGTCAGCCTATGCCTGAGCCAGGGCGCTGTAAAGCATTTGTCGCTGATCCGGCTTTGGGTTATCTGTGGTCAAACCCTTTTGAGAGCCTGTCATGCTGTCCTTTCCCGCCGTTGATATTCGCGACGATGTTCGTCCGGTAGATTTAGCGGCGGTCCTGGCAACGCTGAACAGGCCGACGATCCTCAAGGGGCTGGTGGCGGACTGGCCGGCGGTCGAGCGGGCGAAGCGTTCACAGGCTGACCTGATCGACTACCTGAAAGCGTGCGACGCCGGCAAGCCCGCCGAAACCTTTCGTCAGGCGCCGGGCGGCGACGGCAAGTATTTTTATGGTGATGATCCGCAGGGTTTCAACTTCCAGCGCGCGCCCATTCCCCTGAGGCTGACGCTCGATCGCCTGAACGGGCTGAGAGGGCAGGCCGGGGCCGAGCACATCTATATCCAGTCAGCGCCGCTGAAAGACTACATGCCACGCTTCAAGGCGGAAAACCCCCTGACCGTAACAGGGGCGGAGCCGCGCATCTGGATCGGCAACCGCTCCGTGACCCAGACCCATTACGACGTCAACTATAATCTGGTCTGCATGGTGGCTGGCCGTAAACGCTTTGTGCTCTTCCCGCCCGATCAGACGAAGAACCTCTATATGGGGCCACTGGAGGCGACCATTTCCGGCGTGCCGACCTCAATGGCTTCGCTGGAGAAGCCGGATTTCGACGCGCACCCGCTTTTCAGGGAAGCGCTAAAGGCGGCTACGGTCGCGGAGTTGGAGCCGGGCGACGCCTTGTATGTCCCCTATATGTGGTGGCATCACGTTTCATCGACCGACGATCTCAATGTGCAGGTCAATTATTGGTGGAATACGGTGGGCGCGGAAATGGGCGCGCCGATGCTGGTGCTGATGCTGGCCATGCTGGGGCTGCGCGATCTGCCGCCGGATCAAAATGCGGCGTGGAAGGCGATGTTCGACCACCTTGTTTTTGGCGGCGAAACGGGCGCTCATCTTATGCCGGAGGTGCGTGGAATCTTGGGCGATATGGAACCGGACCAGCGCCTGATGATCCGCCGTGCTATCGGCCGCAATTTGCAGGATTAAGCGTCAGGCGAGGGACCATAGATATTGTCGCCCGGCTGTCCCGGCCAGACGGTCAGGATAACGCCCAAAACCAGCGCCAGTAAATTCCCTAATGCGGACGTCATATAGAGCAAACCCGCTAAATTTTCTTCGGGATCAATAGAATCGCGTCCCAGGAAGGAAATTAAAATCGGCGTAATGCCCGCAAACAGAACCAGGGCAATCCATGCGGTCAGGCTCAGGTCATGCAGCCGTTTGGCCATAAGACAGAACATCGCGTAATACAGCAATACGGTCAGTACCATAGCCAGCCATGTGACCGGCTGATCAAGCATGGCCATCACATCGTCGCTAAGGGCGTCAGGCAAAAATTCAACGCCTTGTAAAATCAGCCAAAGCACCACGACGCAGGCCCAGAAGTTGAGCAAAAATTGCAGGCGGTTGATGCGGCCATACGGCGAGAAGAGGGCGTTGGCGCCGACGAGAATATGATGTTTGGCCATGACGGCGAAGCCCCGGATTATAGCCTGTAATTGATCACAAAAGGCGTGATCTGTAAATCAGCCTTTGTGACGCTCGCGCAGGATATCCAGGACATTTTCGAGCTTCGTTTCGCGCGCCATCAAAAGCACTTCGAGATGATAAAGCAGGTCGGCGGCTTCGTTGTGCAGTTCGTCGAGATCACCGGCGCGACCGGCCAGAGCCGTCTCGAGACCTTCTTCTCCAACCTTCTGGGCGATCTTGGCGACGCCCTTGTGCATCAGGCGAGCGGTATAGCTGTCTGCCGGCGGCGCCTTGGCGCGTTCCTTCACGACATGCGCCAGATGGCCCATGAAGCCGATGCCGGGGGCGTCCTCATGGCCGAAGCACGAGGTCGTTTTGGTATGGCAGGTCGGGCCATTGGGGCGGGCATAGACGAGGAGGGCGTCTTCGTCGCAATCGGTCAGGATACGGTCGAGTTCGAGCGTGTCGCCGGAGGTTTCGCCCTTCTGCCACAGGCGGTTTTTCGAGCGCGACCAGAAGATGACGAGGCCGCCTTGCAGGGTGGCTTTCAACGCTTCGGCGTTCATGTAGCCGAGCATAAGCACCTGAAGGGTGTCGGCGTCCTGTACCACAGCGGGGACGAGGCCGTTACCCTTGGCGAAATCGATTTGGTCGATATCGGCGATGGTGAGCGGATTGGGCAGTTTATGGGCTTCGGGCATAATTTAAGGGCCTTGAAAGTAAGAAACCCCACCACCGCATCGCTTTCGCTATGCTCAGTTGTGCGGTCCCCCTCCCCGACAAGCGGGGAGGACCGATTTTTCTTGTACCTCCCCGCTTGTCGGGGGGGACCGCGCCATTCTTCATGGCGTGGTGGTGGGGTATCTGGCTTTATAGTCTCACCGCTATACCCGCGGCGCGAAGGTCGCGCTTCAGGTCCGGAATAGCAATGATTTTCTTATGGAATACGCTGGCGGCCAGTGCGCCGGAGACATCGGCTTGCTCGAACACGTCCTTGAAATGCTCTGGCGCGCCCGCGCCGCCGGAGGCCACAAGCGGAATATCTATCAGGTCACGAACCAGCCGTAACTGCTTGATATCATAACCCTTACGAACTCCGTCCTGATTCATGCAGTTAAGAACGATTTCACCGGCGCCGCGCTGCTTGGCCTCGACCACCCAGTCAAGCGTCCGCCGGCCCGCCTGACGAATCTTGTCCGGATCGCCGGAATACTGATGGACGTAGTAGTCACCATCCATTTCGCGGCTGTCGATGCCGACGACCACGCACTGCGAACCGGCCATTTCCGCCAGTTCGTTGATCAGGTCCGGGCGTTCGAGCGCCGGGGAATTGATCGACACCTTGTCGGCGCCGCTGTTCAGGCACTTCACAGCCTGTTCGGCCGTGCGGATGCCGCCGGCGACGCAGAACGGGATATCAAGCGCGCGGGCGATCTGCGACACCCAGTTGTAATCAACCGTCCGGCCTTCGGCGGAGGCGGTGATGTCGTACAATACCAGTTCGTCAGCGCCTTCGTCACGGTAGCGCAGGGCCATGTCGACGGCATCGCCGAGGATTTCATGGCCGACAAACTGCACGCCCTTGACGACCTTGCCGTCCTTTACGTCGAGACAGGGGATGATGCGTCTAGCCAACATTGAGCGCTGCCTTTAGGTCAATCAGACCTTCGTAAATCGCCTTGCCGACAATGGCGCCATGCACGCCCAAGGCCTTTAGATCATACAGGTCTTCGACCGATTTCACCCCGCCGGAGGCCTGGATTTCCAGGTCCGGACGCTTCTTGCGCAAAGCCTTCATCAGGTCCATGTTCGGGCCCATCAGCATGCCATCGCGCGACACGTCGGTAACGAGGATGCGCTGCGCCACACCGAAGGGATAATAGTCGAGCACGTCCCACAGGGAAATGCCTGAACCTTCGACCCAACCATGCAGGGCGGCATCGAAGTCGCCATCGGCGGTCGGCAACACGTCCAGCGCCAGGGTGATGCGGTCCTTGCCGAAGTCACGCAGCCAGCCGCGCACCTCTTCGGGGTTCTTCACCGCCGCCGAGCCGACCACGACCGCTGAGACCCCGGCATCAAGCAGGGTCTGGACGTGTTCGCGGGAGCGCACCCCGCCGCCGGTCTGGATTTTGGCGCGTGAGGCCTTGGCCAGACGACCGATCAGTTCATGCTGTTGTGGCGAGCCGGCCTTGGCGCCATCCAGATCAACGATATGGACCCATTGCGCGAACTCCTCATTGAACAGGTTGAGGCGCTTGAACGGATCGGAATCGTATTTCGTTACGGCGTCGAAACGCCCCTGCGCGAGGCGGACGCATTCGCCGTTGATCAGGTCGATGGCAGGGTAAAGGATCATAGTCAGTCCGTATTTTAAGAACCTCCCCTGATGTCAGGGGAGGTGGATTTTTAGCTTTAGCTAAAAAGACGGTGGGGTTAGCTACCGACGGTATAACCCCCTCCGGCCTTTCAGGCCACCTCCCCCTGATATCAGGGGGAGTTCTAAATTTTCAAAAAGCTTTCCAATATCTTTGCGCCGACAGTGGAGGAGCGCTCCGGGTGGAACTGGCAGCCGAACACATTGTCCTTGCGCACCATGGCGGCGAAGGGGACGTCGTAGGTGCTGGTGGCTAGTGTATAGGCATTGACCGGACAGACGAAGCTATGAACGAAATAAGCGAAGTCGCCATCGTTTACACCGGCGGTCAGCGGATCGGCCTTGATGATTTCCAATTGGTTCCAGCCCATGTGCGGCACCACCATATCCGGCGTGGCGGTCATTTTCGTCACCCGTCCGGGGATCAGGCCGAGGCACTCCACATCGCCTTCTTCCGAGCCTTCAAACAGCAATTGCTGGCCGAGGCAGACACCAAGCAGCGGCACTTTCAGCGCACGGATAGTGTCATAAAGTCCCAGTTCGCGGATGCGGGACATGGCGAAACCAGCCGCGCCTACACCGGGTAGGACGACCTTTTCCGCTGCGGCAATCTCCGCTGGATCGGAACTCAGGCGCGCCTCCGCACCCAGCCGTTCCAGCGCAAACAGGACGGAAGCGGTGTTCGCACATCCGATCTCAATAACGGTGATCATGCCAGCATTCCCTTGGTGGAGGGCAAGGCGTCACCTTCAATGCGGGTGGCCTGACGCAGCGCCCGACCGAGCGCCTTGAAACAGGCTTCGGTCTTGTGGTGATCATTGCCGCCGGTGACCTCGACATGAATCGAAGCGCCAAGCGTTTCTGATAGCGACCGGAAGGCGTGTGCCGTCATCTCGGTCTGGTAATCGCCTATGTGGGTCGATTGGAACTCGCCCTTGAAAACGCAGAACGGGCGGCCGCCGAGATCGATCGAGACCTTGGCTTCGGTCTCGTCCATTGGCAGGACAAAGCCGAAGCGCGCCATGCCAACGCGATCGCCGAGTGCGATCTTCAGCGCCTGGCCGAAGGCCAGCATACAGTCCTCGACCGTGTGGTGGGCGTCGATTTCGAGATCACCCTCGCAAGCCAGTTGCAGCGAGAACCCGCCGTGGGTCGCCACCTGATCGAGCATGTGATCGAAGAAGCCGACGCCGGTATGGACCTTGACCGGCTTGGGCTGATCGAGATTAACCTGCACGGAAATACGGGTTTCCTTGGTGTCGCGCAGGATCTCGCCGGTGCGCGGGGCCTTGTCGGCCGGGGCCACATCGAGTGCCCGGAGGATACGGTTATTGGTGGCGACATCGCCAAGTGCCAGCAGCAGGCCGGTCGGCGTCACCTGCGGGGCCAGGCCCAGGCGCTTGAGCGCAGTCTGGGTTTGCAGCAGGGTCTTGGGGCGCAGCAACATGAAGGGACCGTCATTGAGGTCAAAGCTCTCAAGTTGCTTCGATCGTGCCAGAGCTTCGCGCACACGTTCTTGTTCGGCGCGGATCAGATCGACGCGCGATTGCAGAGTGAGCGCCCGTGACGGCGACAGGGCGGCCTCGGCGGCGCGCACGGAAGGCGTGGGCAGGGGATGCGGTTCGCAGAATTTCAGGAGGCCTTGCAGGGTCTTGGTATTGGCGATCAGGGCGCCGACACGGGCGCCGGCCATGCCGAAGAGATAGGACAGGCTTTTCAACACCACCACGTTTGGCTCATTGATCGCCAGTTCGACCATGGTTTCAGCCGTGCAGGCATCGAAATAGCTTTCGTCAATCACCAGAAGGGTCGGGAACAGATCGACCGCCAGGGCGCGGGCGGCCGTGATATCCCACGCCTTGCCATCGGTCTGGCGCGGATTGTGGACCAGACAGAAGCCGCCGCCCTTGGCGAAGGGGCCATTTTCCGGCGGCTTGCGGATGCTGAGATTATAAACCCCGCACAGGTCTTCGAGATAGTGATCCGCCCCGGCCCAGACAAATTCATGACCGTGCACACGCAGGCGGCGCATCAGGATTTCCATGGCGTGAGAGGCCCCGCGCGTCACCTGTAACTGGTGCGTCTCGACACCGTAATAGTCGGCCATGCGTTCGCGCAGAGGTTCCAGCGATGGCGGCAGGGATTCAAGGCCCGCGCCGGAGGCATTCAGGGAAGAGAAGGGCGAATTGAACATCTAAACCTCTAAACGGAAATCAGCGGCAAGTGCGTGAGCCTCAAGACCTTCGAGACGCGCTAATCGGGCAGCGGCGGGAGCAATGGCGGCGGCGCCTTCGCGCGTCGCTTTTTGCACGACAAAGCTGGTCAGGAACGAGCGAACGGTGATGCCATCATGGCTGCGGGCAGCGCCATCGGTTGGCAGGACGTGGCTCGGTCCGGCGGCGTAATCGCCAAAGGTTTCCGCGGCATAGGTGCCGGCGAAGATGGTGCCGGCGGCAGTCAGTTGCGGGATGATGGCATCGACATCGGCGATCTGGATCGCCAGGTGTTCGGGGCCATAAAGATTGGAGACCTCGGCGGCGTCTTGGATCGAGGCCACGATGAACAGTCGGGCCTGTTCGAGCGAAGCGCGGGCGATGGTCTCACGCGGCAGGCGCGACACCTGTGCTTCGACCTCAGCAGAGATCTTTGTGGCGATGTCCGCCGAAAGCGCCACGAGAATAACCTGCGCATCGGCGTCGTGTTCGGCTTGGCTGAGCAGATCGGCGGCGACCAGTTTCACATTGGCGGTATCATCGGCGATGACCAGCAGTTCCGAAGGGCCGGCGGGCATGTCGATGGCCAGACCGGAGACGCGCTCGGTGGCCAGACGCTTGGCTTCGGCGACGTACTTGTTGCCCGGACCAAACAGCTTGTCGGCGGGTGGTGTATTCTCAAAAGCGCCGAGCGCCAGACCGGCAATGGCGTGTGCGCCGCCGACGAGCCACATATCTTCCAGTCCGGAAGCGGCGGCCGTGGCGATCATCATCGGCGCGATCGAGCCATCGCGCGCCGGCGGCATGACGCAGACGCGATTGGGCACGCCAGCCACCAGCGCGGGCACAGCGGTCATGATCAGGGTGGAGAACAAGGGCGCGGTGCCGCCTGGCACATAGAGGCCGGCGGTGGTGATCGGGCGATAGACGCGCTGCAGGCTGAGACCAGGCTTCGGCGCAATCAGTGGGCCATCGGCTGGCAGTTCGGCCTGCTGGAAAGCGCGGACGTTCTCAACCGCCAGTTCCATGGCGGCCAGGTCTCCGGGCGCCAGTTGCGCGCGGGCAGCATCCACGGTGCCTTGGCCGAGCTTCACATAGCGCGGGGCGTGGCCATCGAGCTTGATGGACCAGTCGGTGAGCGCGGCAAAACCGCGGGCTTCGACGTCATCAAAGATCGCGCGCACGGTCTCGGCCACGCGCGGATCGCGTCGGTTTTCCGGACGCGCCAAGGCCGTCTTCCGTTCCGTCGAGCTGAGATTTTTCCAAACAAAGGTCTTCATCGTTTTCACCAAAAGAAAGCAAGAAACCCCACCACCACTGCGCTTCGCTTGCGGTCCCCCTCCCCGACCAGTCGGGGAGGTATAAGAGATTTCTCTTTTTATACCTCCCCAGTTTTACTGGGGAGGGGGACCGCGCCTGAAAGGCGTGGTGGTGGGGTATCTTACTTCACTTATTTCATCATCTTTTCAATCGGCAGCACCAGGATCGCCGAGGCACCCGCCGCTTTCAGCTTGTCGAGCGTTTCCCAGAACACGTTTTCCTGACAGACCGCATGGACGGCGACCGTGTCTTCGCGGCCAGCCAGTTGCATGATGGTCGGGGCATCCGCACCGGGGATCATCCTGATGATCTCATCCAGATGGATACGCGGCGCATTCATCATGACGTACTTGGCGCCGGTGCTCGCCGTCACGCCATCGAAGCGGCGCAGCAGCATGTCATAGGTATGCGCCAGTTCCGGCGCAGGCGCATGGGGCGCCTTGATCAGCACGGCCTCGGATTTCAGCACCAGGTCGGTCGCCTTCATGCCGTTGGCTTCCAGGGTCGCGCCGGTCGAGACCAGATCGCAGATGGCGTGGGCGATCTTCATGCGGGGGGCCACCTCGACCGCGCCGCGCATTTCGACGATTTCCGCCGTGACGCCATTGTCCTTCAGCCATTTGCTGAGGATATTTGGGTAAGACGTGGCGATGCGCTTGCCTTGCAGCCATTTCGGGCCGGTGTAATCGACCTCATTCGGCACGGCGATCTTGAGCGTACAGGAACCGAAGCCGAGGCGCTGGACGATCATCTTGTCGAGATCGCGGTCGGGAAAATGCTCGGCCAAAACGTTAAAGCCGACGATGCCCAGTTCGGCCACGCCATCGGCCACGAAGGTCGGGATGTCGTCATCGCGCACGCGCAGCAGGTCGATTGGCTGGTTTTCAATGCGGTACAGCAGTTCGTTGGCGCCCTTGATGATGCGCAGGCCCGCGCCGGAGATCAGCTCGCCGGAGCGATCTGCCAGACGGCCGGATTTTTGAACAGCAATGCGTAAACGGGGTTCAGTCATAACGTCTTCTTCTTAGAACCTCCCCTGATTTCAGGGGAGGTTGGCCCAACGGGCCGGGTGGGGTTAATTGGCGCCGGCGAGATTTAACCCCCTCCGGCCTTACGGCCACCTCCCCCTGAAATCAGGGGGAGGTCTTACTTTTTCATCTTGTCCAGCACCCGCCGGTACCCCTGATGCGGCATTTCCCTTAAGAAGCGGGCCACGCGGGTGACGGTGGTGGTGCTGGCGCCGGTGCGCTCGGAAATCTCGCGGTACGACAACTGGCCTTCATCGAGCAGGCGCGCCACCTTGAACCGCTCGGCGAAAGCCCGCAGTTCCGAGGGTGTACACAGATCATCGAGAAAGGCTTTCACCTCTTCGATCGATTCCAGACCGAGCAGCGCCTCGGCGAGCGTGTCGGAATCCTGCTTGCTGATTTTCGTGTCGATAGTCATCTGTATCACTGTAGTAGCGTATTATCGTGCTGATACAGCAGGACAAGCAAAGGCGCAAGCTGAAAATGCAGCAATTGATGAGAAGTTTAGCTTCTGAGGCCGATAGCTCTAAAGGTATTTAAAACGTCTACGAAATCAGAGGCTACCTCGTTTGAGGCAAAAGCTGATTTCGGAATAATAAGTGCGCTGTTCTTACCCGTAAAGATCAACAAAGTTCTTTTCGTTTCAACGAAGTCGAGCACGTCAGCCCAAGCAGTCGTATGGCTAGTGCCATTAACCGTTTTAATAATACCTTCAAGCGATGCTTTCAGACTTTGTGGGTATTTACGGACCGGACCACTCAGAAATCGCACAGCTTGCCAAATGTAAATAAGAGCTGGGCTTAATATAAAAACCAGAAACGCAGCCAAAAGTAGAGCCAAAATTACTATAGCAATAACGAGAAAGCCGATCGCCATACCTTTTGTGGCCATACTTATCCCAGGAAAGATCAGACTTTCGCGGGAGTTCCATAGGAGTACGGCGCTGAGCAGGAACATATAAAGTGCTAGACGCCTGACTTCAGTCTTGAATAGCATATTTCGCTTACGCCACTCGCTATAAAATGCGCTGAAATCGCGCAGTGTTAGTTTGAATTCTGGCGTTTCTGTCTTGGTATCGTGCATGTCTGAGGTTGTGCAGTTTTGCCGTTCCTTCGTCAACCGCCAAACTGTTCCTTCGCCGCCAAACCTAACCCACTGGCCACAGACGAAAACCGGTCGCCATAGTTCATCTGTGCCTTCGGAAACGCCGCCTGCATCCCCGCTTCAAAACCGGGCAGGGCAGTCGAGCCGCCGGTCATGAACAGGGTCTGGACCGCATCGGCTTCCAGACCGGCGCGTTCCGTAACGGTTTCCAGCGCCGTAGCCACCACTTTCGCCACTTCCTTTTCGACGCTGCTTATCAGGGTGTCGCGGTCGATATCGAGTTGCCAGTCGGGATCGATGGCGGTGAAATCGACCGTTGTCGTATCAGAGTCCGACAGCGCGATCTTGGCCTTTTCGATGCGGTTGGCGATATCGTGGCCGGCCTGGCGCTCGATGACCTCCAGTAGCCGCGCGGTCTTTTCGCGCTCGCCAGAGAGATAGTGGGTCTGGCGCAGGGAGGTCATGACCTTCTGCGTGTAGAGGAAGTTGATCAGGTGCCAGGTCGCCAGTTGGAAATAGGGCTGGCTCGACATCTCGTTGCCGTTTTTCAGCTTGCCGCGATAGCCGAGATCGCGCATGGCGGTATCTAAGCTCAGACGGGTGTCGAAATCGGTGCCGCCGATATGGATGCCGGCATTGGCCAGAATATCACGAGTAAGCATTTCGCGCTGCCCGGAGCCTAAGCGCAGCACCGAGAAGTCGGATGTGCCGCCGCCGATATCGACCACCAGCACGATTTCCTCGGCGATCAGATTCTGCGCATAGTCGCGCGCTGCCGCCAGCGGTTCATATTCAAACGAGATGTTGCGGAAGCCTTGCGCCTCGGCGATGCCGCGCAGTTCGGCCTCGGCGCGGGCATCGGCTTCGGGATCGCCATCGACGAAATGGACCGGGCGCCCCAGCACCACGTCCTCGATAGTCTCGCCACAGAAGTCCTCGGCGCGCTTCTTCAGTTCGGAGATATAGTAGCCGATGATGGCGCGGAAATCCTGCCGGCGGGTGCCAATCTGCGTCGTTTCCGAGATCAGCCGCGAACCGAGGATCGATTTCAGCGCGCGCATCAGGCGGCCTTCGTAACCGTCGAGATACTGCGCGATCGCCTCGCGGCCAATGCTGACGCGGCCGGTCTCGAAATTGAAGAAGATGGCGGAGGGAAGGGTGACGGAGTCGCCTTCAACCGGCACCAGTTGCAGGTCGTCCTCAGTGCCGACGCAGACTGCGGAATTGGATGTACCGAAGTCGATACCGCAATAGGGACGGGACATGAACGCAAACCTTGGGGAGAAGGGGAGGCGCTGTTTAGCGGTGGGCTTGAGGAAAAGCCAGCGGGAAGTGTTTGAGGAAGCAAGAAACCCCACCACCAACGCGCAAGTTCGCGTCGGTTCCCCTCCCCACCAGAGGTGGGGAGGTACAAGATATGCGGCCTTAAATTTCGATCAGCACGTCCGGCAGTTCGTTGGGATTGTCCTCGCCCGGCGGGAAGTGCACGGCCAGGGCCTCGCCGCATTTCTCAACCGCCGCCTCGAAGCCGCCGGTCAGGTCGCCGCCCTTCACATGCTTCAGCAACACGGCCACTGTCTCGTTCCATAAGGTCTTGTCGACCTTGGCATAAATACCGGCATCGGCGATGACATCGACAAAATGTTCTTCCAGCGCGCAGAAGATCATGACGCCGGTCTGGGCCTGGGTCAGGTGCAGGCCGCGGGCGTAGAACTGTTCCATCGCCTTCTGGTGGGCCTTGCGGTTGCGCGTCGCCTTGGGCGTCAGCCAGAGTTTCAGCCCGGTGAAACGGATCAGCGCATAGACAAGGGCGAAGACGATGACTTGCAGGAAGCCATAGCTGATCAGCACTTCCCAGTCGGCGAAATCGCCGCTGACGCCGATACCGTTCCAACCGAAGAGGCGGCTCATCAGGGGTTCCAGCCACTCATGCGGCAGGGCGCCGAAGGTGGCCAGGAGCAGGGGGGCGATAAAGGCCGCGACCGCTGCCCAGCCGAGCGGGGTTTCGCCGTAATCGAGCGCCTTGGACTTGATCACGCAGGTGATTTCGCCGGAGGTTATTTCCTCGGCCCTAGAGATGGCCGCATTGATGCGGCTGTGGTCTATTTTCAAGGTCATGCTACCAACTCCCCGAACTGCCGCCGCCGCCGAACGAGCCGCCGCCACCACTGAATCCGCCGCCGCCGCCGAAGCCGCCTCCGCCGCCCCAGTCACCGCCGCCACGTCCGCCGCCCAGCAGGCTGCCAAGCAGGAACCACGGCAGCCAGCCACGTGAGAACATCACAAAGATGATGATGATGAAAATAATGAGGGGCAGAGGCAGGCCGCCCTTGCGGCTGCCACCGGTATCGGCGGCCGTTTGTGCGGCCTGCGCTTTTTGAATGGCGACCTGACGATCCTGCGCCAGTTGCGCGATGATCTGGTCGGTGCCGGCCACGATGCCGGCGGAATAATCGCCCGCCTTGAACTGCGGCAGGATGGCGCGCTGGATGATGAGGGAAGACATGGCGTCGGTCATCACCGGCTCAAGCCCGTAACCGACCTCGATGCGGACCTTGCGCTCATTGGGCGCCACGATCAGCAGGATACCGTTGTCCTTGTAGGTCTGGCCGTTGCTGGCCGCCGGTCCGCCGGCCTTCTGGCCAATGCCCCAGTGACGACCGAGCTGATAGCCGTAGTCGGCGATATCATAGCCTTCCAGATCCGGCACGGTGACAATGACCACCTGATCGGTGGTAGCGTCTTCCAGCCCTTTGAGCTTGAGAGTCAGGTCGGCCTTGGTGGCTTCGGAAAGCAGGTGCGCGTCATCGACGACGCGCTGGTTATTCAGGTCGGGGTATTTGGGTTCGGCAAAAGCCTGACCGGCCAATAGACCGGCCATAAGCACAACCAAGACCACCCAGAAGGGTTTAAGAAAACGGTTCATTCCGGGTGGCCTTGCTAGCTACTGACTTAGTTCGAAGCGGGCGCGGCTGCCGGTGCGGTGGCGGCAGGGGCTGCGGGCTTGTCGAAATTGACGACAGGCGCGGTTTCGGCGCCGGCCGAAGCGGTGAAGAGTTCCATCGGCTTGCTGGAGCCGTAGAGGGTCTTCGCCCAGATCACGCTCGGGAAGGTGCGCAAGGAGAGGTTATACGCGGTCGCGGCGGCATTGTAATCGCGGCGGGCCACGGTGATGCGGTTGTTGACGCCCTCGATCTGGCTTTGCAGGGTCAGGAAGTTCTCATTGGCCTTCAGGTTAGGGTAGGCTTCCTGGATAACCATCAGGCGGCCGAGCGCTGAGGACAGGCCGTCCTGCGACTGCTGGAACTGCTTGAACTTGGCCGGGTCATTGATTGTCGAGGCATCGACGTTCACGGAAGTCGCCTTGGCGCGGGCCTCGACCACGGCGGTCAGGGTGCCTTCCTCGTGGGCGGCGGCGCCCTTGACGGTGGCGACGAGGTTAGGCACCAGGTCGGCGCGATTCTGATAGGCGTTCTGGACATCGGCCCAGGATTGCTTGGCCTGTTCCTGCTTGGTGGGGATATTGTTGACCCCACAGCCGGCGAGGCTCAGCGCCAGGCCGGCCACAGCGACAAGACCGAGAATACGCGAAAATTTCATGAAAGGCGCTCCTTTGTTGCCCAATGCGCGGAAGGAAGCCGAACGCGCCCCCACACCGTGATTATGTGGTCCTTCTTAGCGCAATTTAAAGAGGGACAAAAGGGGCGGTTTCATTCCCGGCGCACTTAGCCTTGCAAAGGCTTGCCTCCAGCCCTCAGCTTTTCCGTCTCTACCTTGAGTACGTCGATGGTCTGGCTGAGATAGCGGTCGATAACGGCCAGTTGTTCCGGCGTATACTGGCCTGACATCTGGGTCATGGCGGCGCTCAGGGAGCCATAGATCGGCCCCAGTATCTGCGCGATTTTTTCTGGTTGGCGAATGCGGACCAGCAGGCTGCGGCGGTCGTCCGGATTGGGTTCGCGTTTAGCGTAACCTGCCTTTTCCAGCCGGTCGACAATGCCGGTGATGGCGCCGGTGGTCAGGCCGGTCGCCTGCGCCAATTGGCCGGGGGTGGCTATCTCAAAATCATTCAATACACCGAGGCAGCGGCTTTCCGCCGCGCTCATGCCAAGCGTGCGCGCGACGGTTTCGTGGAAGGTAATGACGGCCGTCGCCAGTTCGCGGCCGAGATTGCGACTTGTATTTATCTTAGACATAAGATATTTATACGTGAGATTTTTTAAAAGGAAAGAAAAATCTCATGCCGGAAACTGAAAAAACTGAGAAAAAATCCTGGTTTTATAAAATACTGCCCGCCCTGAGTCTTTTGGTCATGGCGCCGCTGATTGCCGAACTTTTGCCGGGCGCGACGCGGGTGTCGTCGTCTTTCGTCTTTCCGATCGAAATGCTGATCTGGGGTTCCGGCGCGGTATTCGCGCGCTATTTCGTGCGGCGCTTCCGGTTGGGCTGGTTCAATCTGGTGCTGCTGGCGGTAGCGCTGTCCATGGCGGAGGAACTGCTGATCCAGCAGACCTCATTCGCATCGCTGGTCGTCCAGTTGAAAGGCGTCGAATACGCCCGTGCTTTCGGCTTCAACTATGTCTATTTCATCTGGGCGGTGCTGTATGAAGCGATCTTCGTCGTGCTGATCCCGGTGGCGCTGTGCGAGATGATCTTTCCGAAACGGCGGGAGGAGACCTGGCTCAACATCGGGGGCATGATTCCGCTGCTGGTGCTCTTCCTGCCGGCCTGCTACGCCGCGTGGTACGGCTGGAACATGTCGGCGCGGCCAATGGTCTTTCACCTGTCGCCCTATGTCCTGCCGGTGAATATGGCCGTGACAGGGGCCGTGGCGCTTGCCGCTGTGCTGCTGCTGGCGCTGGGGCCGGCGCGCCGCGTCCTGGCCGCGCCCGCCAAACCGCTGACGCCGCCGCACCCGGTCGTCATGGCCGTGTTGGGCGTGTTGACGAGCGGATTGATTTTTGCGTTGCTCGCTTTAGCGATGGGCATCGCGCCGCAAATAACGCCACTGGCGCCGGTGGCGGCGGGGCTGGTTCTGACGGTTTTGATGCTGGTCCTGGTGCCGCGCTGGCTGGCCTCGCCGCAATGGCGCGTATCGCATATGATCGCCATGACCTACAGCATGGTCTGGGGGAATTGTGCGCTGATGTTCCTTGCCTTCCAGGACGGCGGCTTCGATTTCTACGGCAAGGCCATCCTCGATGCTTTGGGCGCGTTGCTGATGATCTGGCTGTCGGTTCACGCCCTGCGCAAAAAGGCGTAAGCTGACGGGATGATCCGTCGCCTTAAACGCTCACTTCTGACATGGCCGGATGCACACGGCGGGGTTCAGTGCTTCCTCATCGGGGCGCTGAGTCTTTTACTGATCGGTATAGTGGCCGGGCTTGGCGGGTTGCTGACCTGGCAGCCACGGCTCGACGGCTGGCTATTACGCCTGATCAGCGCTCTGTGCGTACCGGCTTTTACCGAGGAATTGATCTTTCGCGGCCTGCTGATACCTGACAGGGGCGAAGTGCATCACCCGATAATTTGGATGACATTTGCCATCCTTCTCTTTGTGGTCTGGCACGTCTTTGAGGCATTGGTGCTGCTTTCGGGCGCGAGACTTTTTCTCCGCCCGATCTTCCTGCTGTGTGCCGCCATTTTGGGTACAGGCTGCGCATTGATGCGCTACCGCACCGGATCGATATGGCCCGCCGTCATCCTGCATGGCCTGTTAGTGTGGGCGTGGCAGGTGTTTTTTGGCGGGCCGGATATCGCTCAGTTGTTACGCTAGGCTGCGCACATCTGAGCTTGCGGCATATGCTTGTGCATGACGTAATCGGTCAGGCCGCCTAATTCCGACGGGATTTCACGGGCAATCTTGAAACCGCTGCGCAGGCAGAAATTGACCGCCGGATCGTGATCCTTGTGGATGCACATGACGACATCCTCAGCCGGCGCGAAATAGTCCTGCGCGGCGCGGATCAGCGCCTTGCCGAGGCCGAAGCCGCGGAAATCGGGCAGAACACACAGTTTGGTGATCCAGATACGGGTGCTTTCGAGGTGCGCCGAGCAGAAGCCGACAGCGATGCGACCGACATATATGACGAGATAGACATGGCCGCGCTGCATAATGTCGTCTTCCAGCCGATCAAGATCAAAGGTCTGGCTGACAAGGGAGTCGATCTGGTCGGGCGGGACACTGGCGCGGTAGGATTTCGGCCAGATCTGCATGGCGAGATCACGGACGATATCGAGTTCGGAAACGGAGACAGGGCGGGTTTGCGGCATCGGGGTCATGGTGTGGCTCCATAACGTCTGGGTGAGTGGGTAAGGCACGTCCTCAGATCGGGCTTTAGCTGGCTCTATAATATGCGCGAAATTAGGGCGAGCTTTGTGTCGCCTCTGTTTTAATAAATCGTTAGGAGAGGTTAACACGGAAATTGTGCGCGGTTAAGTTGTTAAATGAGTGGTAACAGGCTTGTTATGCTACGTGATTTCGCGTCACGCGCGTATAGTTAATGAGACGTAAATATAAATTCTGGCGAACGCTGTCATTCGCTGAATTTACAGCGCCCGCTGCATAACGTAATCGGTAAACGCATAGGGGCCCATCTGTACAGGCACCTCGGCTTCGACCTGGAAACCTGAGCGCAGGTAATAGTTTATCGCCGGCGTATTGTCCTTGTTGACGTAAAGCGCCAGGTCTTCGGCGGTAAAATGACCAAGCGCCGTCTCGATCAGCGCCTTGCCGAGGCCAAGGCCGCGGAACTCATCACGGACATACAGTTTTTTCAGCCACAGACGACCGCCATCTGTATAGGCGGAGGCATACCCGACATCGATCTCATTGACGCGGGCGATCCAGAAGATATGGCCCTCAGTCAACATTTCACGTTCGAGCGTATCGGTAGCGTAGAGGACGGCCAGCATGGCGTCGACCCGATCGGGGCCGATGATGTTGCGATAACATTTCGGCCAGATGATCAAGGCCAGTTCGCGGACAATTTCCAGTTCATCAACGCCGATACGACGTATCCGGACGGTTCTGGCCATAGTTTCTTCCTGTTTATCCAAGCGTTTCCTGTCCTTAGATAGAGACTATGTTGTACAATTCCAGAAACACCAAGAAAATAATACTGTAATCAAACAGCTTATTTCGTTGTCTTGAGCCCGACCACGCGGCCAGGCATACCGGCGGCATCGAGATAGGTCTCTGCTCCGACGCTCTGGCTTTCCAGCACGGTGATGAAGCCGTTGGCGGCCGGTGTCGAACGCATGACGTGCGGCGTGCTGTCGGTCGTTGCGGGGCCGCTGACCAGTGCTTCACCGATAGCGCGGCCTTTCAGCGTGCCTTTTGCAGGCATATCGAAGCCCAGTACATGCGCCAGGGTGGGCGTGATATCGGCATTGGAGACCGGCGCCAGGTCGGCATAGCCCGCCTTGAAATCCGGCCCTATGGCGGCCATGAAGTTGCGCGTATTGGCGCGGGTGAAACCGCCATGATTGCCTTGGCCCTGTTGCAGGTTGGTGTCGGTGATCATGACGGAGCACAGTTCCGGCAGAAGCCATTTTTTCAGGCACGAGGGCAGAGTGTAGTCCGAGAAGCTGACATAGATGGCCGGGCGCGGGGTGAGGGCCGCACCGCGCAGGCCGACCGCGCCCATCGGCAAGGCGCCGGGGATCGGCCCCAGTTCGTCATCGACAAACAGGCCAGCCACATAATCCTGTTTCGTCAGAGCGGCGATGATCCTGGGCGCCAGGTCTTTTGCCTTGGCCGGGTCGAGATAGATCAGGTCCGATCCACCGGATTCAGCGACCGTGATATCGGGATGGGCCGGATCGGCGCCGATTGACGCGCTGTTCTTCGGGTGATCACCATGGATGACGTTGATCGGCGTATTATAGGCGTCGAAGATCGGCAGTTTCAGGTCGCGCGCGAGATCAAGCGCCAGAAATCCCTCCGGCAGGAAGCCCTTCATCGTATCGTCCGGGTAGGACTGCTTCGCCGCCCAGGAGGTCTTCGACTGGCGGCTGATAGTTGAAAAACCATGATCGGCGGTGACGAAGATATCGGTATTGTCGTAGACGCCCAGTTCTTTCAGTTTGTCGATCAGGGCTTGCAGGTTGTCGGAGGCATTGCGTACGGCCGCCAGAGAGGTCGGGCCGTTGATGCCGGGCGACAGGGTGTTGAGGCTGTCGCCGGTGTTGTGCTGGGTGCCATCGGGATCGCGCGACCAGTAGACCAGGGCGAACGGCTTGCCGCTGGCGACGAAGCGCGGCAGGATCACCTTGGTGGCGACGTCGGTGAACCACTGCTGCTGATAGATATTGGCCACCATAACGCCCGGCAGGTTATAGGCGCCGGCGGATTGATTAAGGCCGCGATCGCGCGCCATGGTTTCAACGCCGGCGTCCTTCATGGCCTGAACAACGGCCGGATCAAGCGGAATGGCGTGATCCTTTTCCCAATAGGTTCCGGTCGAGTCGTCGATAAAAATGGTGCTCGCGCCGTCAGAAGCCGTGATGTCCTGGATCAGAACGGGGCCTTCCTTGCCGATGGCGGCGGTCTGGTAATCATGTTGGCGCGCCAGGGCGAGCAAGCTCATTTCGTTGAAATAGTTGTTGCCGTAGATCCCGTTGGTTTCCTTCAGGATCAGGTCGCTTTCCATGAAATGGACGATGCCCGGTTCGGATTTCAGAGGCGGCAGGACGATGGCGTTCGACCATTCGCCGGTATCGCCGATGCCGTGACCGGTGGCGATGGCCGAGGCATTGGCGGTGGTAACCGTCGGGTAGACCGAGTGCGAATTACGGAAGTCGACGCCGTTTTTCTGGATATCGGCGAAGGTCGGCGCGGTGTCGTGATTGACGATGCCATAGCGCAGGCCGTCGGCGACGAAGACGATAACGTTTCTCGGCTTGTCGGCCGCGTGAGCTACGCCGCTGGCGACCAGAAAACCGAAGACCGTCAGACACAGGTTTCGGGTCAAACGACGGGATTTCATCATCATGGCAGGCTCCTCACAAACGCTGACACGTCATAAAGCCTGTACGGTGACACTTTGATGTACAAAGCCTGACCGCAGAGAAATAATGCCGGAGATCAGGCGGCTTAATTGAACTTCAGCTTCCATTATGTTTTCAACTAACATGATCCTGTTGCAGGGGTAATTTCTCGAATTTTGTCGCTTGATCCGGCAAGTGAGAGGATATATTCTCAATTTCATGGCAAATAACGACAAATTTTCCGATCTTGATTCGTTCGACCGCGAACTGATCAAGGTCTTGCGCATTGATGCCCGCGCCACCTCGGCCGAACTCGGTGAAGCTGTGGGGCTTTCGCCTTCCGCCGCGCACCGTCGTGTGAAAATCCTGGAGCAGAAGGGCGTCATCACCGGCTATCGCGCCGTCATCGCCGAAAACGTCCAGGGCAAGCAGGGGACGGTGTTCGTCCATGTCACCTTGACCGACCAGCGCCGCGAGACCTTCGAGAAGTTCGAGAAGGCGGCGTTGGCCTGCGCCGCCATCGAGGAATGCCACCTGATGTCGGGCGAGGCGGACTACCTGCTGAAAATCGTCCTGCGCGAAAGTCTGTCCTATGAGGACGTCCACCGTGATGTGTTGAGTATCATGCCAGGCGTCTCGAAACTGGCGTCGAGCTTCTCCATCCGCACTGTGAAGATGGGCTAATTCGACGTATCGTCGTCGCTGATCGCCTTGACGACATCGGCGCGGTCTGCGGGCGGCAGTTTGTCGGCGGCATTGAGCAGCATATCCTGCGCCACGATCTGCGCCTGATTGTTCTTTTCACGCAGGGCGGCGAAGCGTTTCTGCGCTTCGGCGCGGTTATAATGCGGGCTGGCGATGTAATGTTTGAGGTCGCGTCGCGCCTTGCGCACCTCTGTCAATCGGGCGCGCAGCACCGGTTGGGCGTCAGCCAGGCTGGCCTTGACCGCCGCCTGGGTCGGCGCCGGCATCTGCGCGATATGCGCCTCGCTCAGGGCGATCGGCGCAGTGTCATGCCGGGTTTTGATATAAAGACCGAGTAATATGGCGCCCTGAATCACATTCAAACCGAGCAGCACGGCGATGAGGGCGCCTGTTTTCCAGTTGGGTTTCATCCTAGCCGCCTATGCCAGCCATCAGGGCGACGCCGGCGATATCCAGCGTCTCCCCGGCGGCGATCCCGATGCCGAGACCGAGCGCCACACAGCCCGCCAGGGCTGCCAGTTTGTAACCGATGGCGTATTGCCATTCGGTCAGGGCGCGCCGGGCGTTTTCTGTCACGATCTGCCGCCACGGTTTTTGTTGCGGGTGGCGAAGGGCCTCGTTAATCAGGCGTGCGTGCATATCTGGCGCGGGGGGGGGCATCTCCCATTGGCGCAGGTGTGATTTCAGTTCGGAATCGATTGGATCTGTCATGGCGTCAATCTTTGCTTGAGTCCCTTCTTTCCGCGGAACAGAAGGGCCTCCAGGGCGCTGGTGGTGATGTTCATGATGCGGGCGGCCTCGGCTTGCGAAAAGTCTTCGTAATAGACGAGGGTGATGGCCATTTGCTGCGTCGGGGGCAGGGCGGCGATGGCCTGTTTGATATGGCGGGAAGCGTCCGCCATGATACGCAAATCCTCACCGGTCGGGGCGTTGTCGCTCAATTGCTCGCTGTAATCGTCGAGATTTTCGGACGGTGGTTTTCGCCGGCGCAGACGATCGAGCGCGGCATTGGAGACGATGCGGTAAAACCAGGTGCCGAAAGCGCTGCGCGAGGGATCGAAAAGCGCGGCCTTTTGCCAGACCTTTGACACGGCTTCCTGCGCCACCTCTTCGGCGTCTTCGCGGTTATGCACCAGACGAAAGGCGATGGCGTAGGCGCGGCCCAGATGACGGCCCGCCAGTTGCCGGAAGGCGGCGGAATCCCCGCGCACCACCTGCGTCATGAGCTGTTCATCTGTCTGGAGGGTCGTCATCGGTATTGCAAACGGCCCGCCATCCGCCATGTCGAGGAAATATCTCACTGATCTACGCCTGTCTCTCCATCCGATCAAGCCGGCTGAAGATGATACGCAGCGGGCGGCGAAAAACCTGCGGTCCCCAATAATGGCAAAGAAAAACCTCCGGGATCGCCTGCTCCCGGAGGTTTTTTCTGCTGCGCCGCTCGAACCTGGCGCATTCAGAATTCTTTTGATTTAGCGTCTCAGGCGAGACTTACTGGACGGTTTCCAATACGTCCTGTCGCTGAATGGTCTTGATCCGCTCAATCTCCTCCTTGAGTTTGAGCTTCTTTCTCTTGAGTTCATTTAGGTATAGAGAATCCACGGAGGGGCTTCGCTCCTCGCGGGCAATGATCGTTTTGAGGGATTGATGACGCAGGTCGAGTTCGCGAACTCTCGCTTCAATAGCCATAGGATGTCCTTCAATGTCACAAACGCCGGAACCCCAATGTCCCGGCCCTCATAGAGAACACTCGTATGGCGGCAATGTAGAATCACAATCCGTTTCATTTGATCACGGTAACGAGAGAATTATAGTATAGGGTGTGTTAAACAGTTTTACGTCATGACGAATGATAAAATGAAACCCAATCAACGTCTTATTGTGGCCATAAGTGGCGCGTCCGGAGCAATTTACGGTATTCGGGCGCTGGAGATGCTGAAAGCGGCCGGTATCGAAACGCATCTGGTCGTCTCAAAGGCCGCGACGCTGTCGCTGGAGGCCGAGACGGATCTGTCGCTGGCCGATCTCCAGGCCCTGGCCGATGTCGTCTATAAACCGGCCGATATCGGTGCGGCGATCGCGTCCGGGTCTTTCAAGACACTCGGTATGCTGATCGCGCCCTGTTCGGTGAAAACGCTCGGTGAAATCACCACGGGCGTCACCTCGTCGCTGGTCAGCCGCGCCGCTGATGTCTGCCTCAAGGAACGCCGCCGGCTAGTATTGATGGTGCGGGAAAGCCCGCTGCATCTGGGCCATCTGCGTTCCATGGCGGCGGTGACGGAGATGGGCGCCATTGTCGCCCCGCCGATGCCGGCCTTCTATACCAAGCCGCAAAGTCTTGATGATATGGTGCGGCAGAGCGTGGCGCGGACCCTGGCCCTGTTTGATATTGACGTGCCGATGACGCGCTGGGGCGAGGATATCAGCCTGTGAGTTTTTGGAACTGGGCGGTTAAGGCCTATGGCGGCGAGGGCGTGGCCGAGGCCTGTCTCAGCTTGCAGAACGAGGACGGCCAGAGTGTGCCGCTGCTGCTTTGGGCCGTCTGGCTGGCCAGTGAAGGCTTCGGGATTAGCGACTCACTGGCGGCGGAAGCGGTCGCATTGGCGCGAAACTGGTCGGATGAACTGATTGTGCCGTTGCGACTCCTGCGCCGTCGGTTGAAAACGCAACTGTCAACGGGGGACGAGGCCATGCGGCTGCCCTTGCGCGAAAAAATAAAAGCCATCGAGCTGGAAGCCGAGCGAGCACTGATGACAAGGCTCACTTCGCTTGAGGGATCAGTAAAATTTGAGGAAAATCATGATGTTAAGGTGGCGGTGATGGCCAATTTGCGTGTCATATCCCAGACATGGGGCAGGGGTGTGCCGGAATCCGGATTGTCACGGCTGATCGAAGCCCTTTCGGCGGGGCGTTTTTTGCAGTATAACCTCTAGGATCAGGCGGCTTTCATGCCTCCTTTTGTCCTTTAGCTTCAACCCCTTAAGCCAGAGAGGAGTCGGCGTCTCATGCACGACGACAGCAACATCCGGACCTTGCGCGGAAATGACAATCTGCATCTGGTCAAGTCGGATGGCCAAAACGGCAAGGGGGATTCGGACAAGGATATCGAGCGCCGCATCGCGCAACGCCTCGAAGGCGACCACACCTATATCGGTCTTGTCACCGAAGAAGCGCCCGCCCAGGTGGACGATCTGGAGCCACGTGTTCGCGAACTGCCGATCGACGGCGAAGTGGTGGCCCTGCGTAACGAATGCGCCCTGCTGAAGCAGGAGCACAAGGACTTGGACGATTCGATCAGCGCGCTGGGAATCGTGCCCCTGCCGGACCAGATTCTGATTGCCCGCCTCAAGCGCAAGAAACTGGCCCTGCGTGACCAGATCGCCAAGATCGAAGACAAGATCCGCCCGGATATCATCGCCTGATTAAAAAGAAAAAGCCCCGCTGAGGGGCTTTTTTATGCCTGTTTGGGGCCGGTAGAGCCTTAAGCGGCCACTGTCTCATCCGACCTGGCGCCAATAAAGACGCCCCTGACCCGCAAGTCAGCATCCATCCAGACGATATCCGCCCGCTGACCGATGGCCAGCGATCCGCGCGATGACCCCAAGCCAAGGAAGTGCGCCGGCGCGGTGGCGGCCATGATGGCGGCTTCGGGCAAGGTGCGGCCGATATGCTCGACCGTGTTGCGCACGGCCGTTGCCATATCGAGATCGGAACCGGCCAGCGTACCATCCGGTCCAACGCAGACGCCATCACGGACGGTAATGGTCTGGCCGTTGAGCACGAAGGTCTTGGTTTCGGAACCAACGGTTGGCATGGCGTCAGTCACCAGCATGAAGCGGTCGATCGGACGCGTGCGCAAAGCGATACGCAGGGCGGCCCAGTCAACATGATGGCCATCGGCGATAAGGCCGGAATAGCTGGTCAGGTTTTCCAGCGCCGCCCCGACCACGCCCGGCGCGCGATGATTGAGCGGCGACATGGCGTTGAACAGGTGGGTAAAGCCGGTGATGCCGGCCTTGAGCGCCGCGACTGTGGTTTCATAGGTGGCGTTGGTATGACCGGCGGCCACAATGACGCCCGCCGCCGCCAGTTCGGCGATATCTTCCGGCGTGCAGTTTTCCGGCGCCAGGGTCACCATCGCCTTACCGCGTTTCAGACTTTTCAGCAGGGCTTTGGACTCGGCGTCGAGGGTGCGGAACATCTCCGGATTGTGGATCCCCTTGCGCTGCTTCGAGATAAACGGCCCTTCGATATGGATGCCGAGCACGCCGGGCACGCCTTGAGCTATAGCGTCTTCGGTGGCGCGCATGGCGGCGTCGATCACGCTGAGTTCGTCGCTGATCAGGGTCGGCAGGAAGGCGGTGGTGCCGTATTTACGATGGGCCGCGCCGATGGCGGCGATGCCTTCGGCCGTGGTCTCGTCATTGAACAGCACGCCGCCGCCGCCATTGACCTGGGTGTCGATAAAGCCGGGCAGCAGATAGCCGCCCTGGACATCGATCACCTCACCGGTGGCCGCATGGTCGCCGACCGCCGTGATGGTCTCGCCTTCGCAGGTCAGGGTTCCGCTGATCAGCCGGCCATCGGGTGTGGCGATCTGTGCGTTGATAAAGCTTACGGGGGTCATACTGTCTTGGTGACCTTATTGAGGTGAGGCGGGCTGTCGGGATCGAGACCGCGCGCCACAGAGAGGCTGTTGGCCAGGCGGTAAAAGCTCTGGATTTGCAGGATGGGTTCCAGCGCCGGCACGCTCAGCAGGGCCGGCAGATGGACGGTATTTTCCAGAACGCCGGCCGGATTGGCCAGCAGGACCGAAGCGCCGCGCGCCGCGAATTCCTGCGCCGCTTCGCGCACGCCGTCGCCGGCCGTATCCGAGGTGGCGAAACCGAGGATAGGAAAGCCGTCATTGATGATGGCCATCGGGCCGTGCTTGACCTCGGCGGAGGAGAAGGCTTCGGCGTGCAGGGCGCAGGTTTCCTTGAGCTTGAGCGCCGCTTCCTGGGCGACGGCGAAACCGTAGCCGCGGCCGATAACGAACAGGTTACGCGCCGGTTGCAGCACGGCCAGGGCGGGAGTCCAGTCGAGCGCAAAGGCGGCGTTCAGTTGCGCCGGCAGGTCACGCAGGCCGTGGGTCAGGGCCTCGTCACCCGACCAGGCGGCGACGATAGCCGCCAGGCCGCCGAGCGAGGCGATATAGGACTTGGTGGCGGCGACAGACTTTTCCGGTCCGGCACACAGGGGCAACAGTTCGTCGGCCAGAGCCGCCAGCGGCGAGGCCTCGTCATTGACGAGCGCCACGACATAGGCGCCGGCCTTGCGGTGGGCCTCGACCGTGGTCAGCAGGTCCGGCGAGCGGCCCGACTGCGAAATGGCGATGCACAGCGAATCCGCAGCCACCACGGGCGCGGCGTAGATGGAGGAGACCGACATGGCGGCGGTCGAGGTCGGTACGCCGGTCAGGGTCTCGATCAGGTACTTGCCATAGGTGGCGGCATGGTCCGACGAACCGCGCGCCACGGTGGTAACCGAGCGCGGCGGATTGGCTTGCAGGCGCGCGCCGAGGCGGGCCAGCGCGACCTTGTTATGGGTAAGAAAACGTTCAACCGCCGCGCCGCCTTCGGCGGCTTCGGAGAACATCAACGTCTTTTCGGCGTTGATGAGCGGTTGGGTAAGCGTAGAGGGCATGGTCATTCCTTGAGGGTATCAGCTTATATCGTTGAGTTCGGCGACCACATCGTAGGCGTCTCCGCGATAATAGGACTGGGTGAATTCGGCGGCGCGGCCATCCTGGAGGAAGCCGCGGCGTTCGATAAAGAGACCCGGATCGCCGGGTTTGACGCCAAGGCGTTCGGCCTGTTCCGGCAGGAAGGCGACGGCGCGCAAGCGTTGCAAGGCTCGCACCGGGCGGTGGCCGGTCTTCTCCAGCGCGTCATAAAGCGAACTGGTGACGGCTTCGGGCGATGACAGGCAGTAGCCGGGGATGGTCGAATATTCGAGCGCCATAGTGGTGTTGTCGGCGTAGCGGACGCGGTGGAAGCGGTAGACCAAAGCCCCTGGAGACAGGCCCAGCGACAGGGATTCTTCCGGCGTGACCGCGCCGGCGGATTTCGACACCCATTCCGAATGGGGCTTACGGCCACGCGAGATCATGTCTTCCGAGAACGACGACAGTTTGGAGAAGCTCTTTTCGACGCGCGAGGCGACAAAGGTGCCGGCGCCCCGGCGGCGCGTCAGTAGTCCTTCCGAGACCAGGCCGTCAATGGCCTTGCGCACCGTGATGCGCGAGACGTCGAAATCCTCGGCCAGGTCGCGTTCCGGCGGAATGGCGTCGTCCTGATGCAACTGGCGGCTCTGGATGGCGTCGCGCAGGTGTCGCTGCAATTGCAGGTACAGCGGCGCGGGATCATCCTTGGTCAGGCGGCCAATGGTTTCGGCAAACGACATATCTGGAACCTTTGTAGTCATATAGGATCGGGGTTGGTGGAGGCTCATGAGCGGCCGCCTTTCCCGGACAGTATGGATTTTATCTGCGCCACCGATCGAGCATCGGTGTCGCGCATTCCGGCGCTGACGTAACCGAGCGCAAAGGCCCGGTTGTCGTGCGCCGGCAGGGGCGCACTGCATGAGGCGTGGACGGCGGTGACACCAGAAGTGAGGATCGCCTCGACATTCTCCGTCGTGACGCCCTTGCCGGCCAGGATTTCAATCCGGCCTGCCGCTTGTTTCACCAATGCCGCCAGCCCTTCGATACCCTGCGCCGCCGCTGTAGCGCCGCCGGATGTCAGAATGGTGTCAATGCCGAGCGATATGGCGATTTCGAGCGCTTCCCGCGGATCAGGCACGAGGTCGAAGCCGCGATGCAGGGTGACGGCCAGGCCATGCGCCTTGGCGTGCAGCACCATGCCCCTCATCGCGGCTTCGTCCAGCGCCCCCGAAGTCTGGTTGGCCCCCAGCACAACCCCTTCGAGTCCGCACGCGGCCGCAGCCACGATATCATGGTGCATGATATGCAGCTCATCCGCCGTGTAGGTAAAATCGCCGGCGCGCGGCCGGATCATCGCCCGCGTCGGGCAACCTGTCTCCGCCGCCAGCTTCATCAGGCCGCTGGAGGGCGTCAGCCCGCCTTCGGAAAGCGCCGCGCATAGTTCAATCCGGTCGGCGCCGTTATCGACCGCCGCGCGCAGGCCCGCCGCCGTATCGACGACGACTTCGAGCAGCGGGCTGGTGACGGGGTGATACATGTCAGGCATTACGCGCTCACCGTCTGGTTCAGGCCGTTGCTGACACCGTGGGCCATCAGCAGGCCGCCTTCCAGGGCGTCGTGTTCGGGCTCGGCGAGCAGGGCGCGAGCCTGCGGATCGATCCACGGCAGGAGGATGGGCGCCATGCCGCCGACCAGGCAGACCCTGGCCGCGCCGATGGCGTGCAGGCGGTTGATGTAACGCGCCAGATCGTCGGCCGAACGCTGCACCAGACTGACGGCCACTGTATCGCCGGCATCGACGAACGACATGACCAAGGGGGCCAGGGCGCCATAGTCGCGCGGCTTGGCGGTGGTGACCCAATGAACGATTTCAGACGGATGGCCGCCGAAATGCCCGATCACGGCGCGGGTGAAATCGGTATCGGGCGCCAGGCCGTCCTGACCTTCGAGCGCGGCACGGATGGCGCTGCGGCCGAGATCCGCCGCCGAACCGTTGTCGCAGACCTCGAAGCCCCAGCCGCCAATCTGAATGCCTTTTTGCCTGACCCAGGCATAGGCGTTGCTGCCGGTGCCGGAGATCAGGATGCCGCCGTCATGTCCGGAAAAGGCGCCAAGGCAGGCGGTATGCGCGTCCGATGACGCATCGCAGCGGCCAAATCGCGGGCCGGCCTTGAGAGTGCGCTCGGCGTCTTCGGCGGAGGCAATGCCGGCGAGGCCGAGGCCGATACTGATCTTGCCCCAGTCGCCGGAGGTGTGCCCGGCCTGGACCAGTGCCTGGTCGAGTGTACCCAGTATATTGGCCCACACCATGTTGAGGCCCAGCCGGATATTGGCGGCACCGCCTTCGGCCTCACCCAGCAGAACGCCTTCGGCATTGCGCAGACGGACGCGGCATTTGGTGCCGCCACCGTCAACACCGGCGAAAAGCTGAATACGGGGATCGGGATTGTTCATAAGGGGCAACATAACACGGCTGGCTTTGGACGACTTGTCAGGTTTCGGTGAGGGGGCGGCTTTTCAAATGTCGGCGGGCACCGGCGCAGCCACGATCGTCTTGATCTTGCGGCCGGCGAACAGGCCGAAAAACAGGATATAGGCGTAGCAGGGCACCATGAGGCACAGAAAGACGAGTTGAAAGTCGTAGGTTTCCTTGAGGTGCGCGAAGAGTTGCGGCACAACCGCGCCACCGGCGATGCCCATGACCAGCAGGGCGCCGCCCAGTTCGGTAAGCTTGCCGAGGCCGCGAACGCCGAGCGGGAAGATGGCCGGCCACATCATGGCGTTGGCGAAACCGAGCGCGGCGACGAAGCCGACCGAGACATAGCCCTTGGTCAGGAAGGCGCCGATCGTGAGCGCCACGCCCAGGATGGCTGAGAAAATCAGGTATTTTTCCTGCTTCACGAAGCGCGGGATCAGGATGATGCCGGCGACATAACCGACCAGCATGGCGATCAGAGTGGCGGAGGTGAAATACTTGGTCAGGTCGAGCGGCAGGCCGAAGCCGTTGGCGTAGGTGGTGATGGCATCACCGGCCATGACCTCGACCCCGACATAAAAGAAGATGGCGAGGAAGCCGAAGAACATCTGGATATAGGCGAATTTGCTGCCCTGGCCGTTATCCGGATTGGCGTCGTCGCCAAGCGCCGGCAGGGGCGAGAACCAGGTAAAGACGGCGAGTATGGCGAGCAGGCCGGCCATCATCAGGTAAGGCGTATGGATGCGGGCGGCGAAAGCGTTGAGAATCGCTTCCTTCGCGGCCGGATCAGCGGCGGCCTTCACGCTGGCGTCGAAATCGCTCATGCCGTGCAGGATGAAGGTGCCGACGACGATCGGGGCCAGGAAACCGGCGAACTTGTTGAAGATGCCCATGACGGCGATGCGCTGAGCGCCGCTCTCGATCGGGCCAAGCACCGAAATGTAAGGGTTGGAAGCGGTCTGCAACAGCGAAACGCCGGCGCCGATAATGAACAGCGAGGTCAGCGCGCCCGGAAAGATCCGCAGGGTGGCGAACTGGCCGAAACCGGCTGCGCCAATGGCCATAATGAAGAGGCCAAGCGCCATGCCCTGTTTCATGCCGGTTTTGCGCAGGATGAAGGCGGCGGGAATAGAAAGGAAGAAATAGGAGAGGTAGAAGGTGGACGGCACCAGGAAGGCTTCAACATCCGTCAAATTGAAGGCAAGCTTGACGAAGGTGATCAACGGGCCGTTCAGCCAGGTTACGAAACCGAAGATAAAGAACAACATGCAGAAAAGCAGGACGGCGCCCCAAGGTGTCTTTGTTGGCGCTTTTACACTCAGCGTGGTTTCGTTCGGCATGGCTTGTGTTTCCCCTTATAATACCAATTCGTTTAAGTGGTATGTCCGAATTAAATCCAAAATGCAATCGGTCTTCGCAAAATTTTGTCGCAAACAATGAACTCCAAGGAAAATATATGATTTTGCGCAAATTATCGTACAAAATATGCGATAAATTTGTAACATTTCCTACACAAGAGTAGCCCAATTGAATATCTCTGCGATTCTAAGTTGACAGTTTTGTGAGACCGGAGATAGCAGTTGTGCGGCGGCAGGTATTTTATTGGTTCCATTTGGTATTGTAGTGGTTTTCAATCAAGGCCTGTCCAATGAGAAGTGCGGCAGTATCAAGGTTTAGGGGTTCGCCCTGCCGCGGGCGGCACACTGCATAATAGGGAAGCTACACACATGAAATTCAAACGTCATATCCTCATGACCAGCGCGGCGGCCTTGGCCCTCAGCCTGTCCATGAGCGCCCACGCCTACGCTCAGGACGCGGCGCCGGAAGCCGCACCGGCCGAGGACACAACCGTCATCGTCACCGGCATTCGTAAATCGCTGCAATCGGCGCTGAAGCAAAAACGCAATGCCGACCGTGTTTCGGAAATCATTACGGCCGAAGATATCGGCAAGTTCCCTGACAAGAACGTCGCCGACTCGCTGTCGCGCGCCACGGGCGTCAATGTCGTCACCGGTTCGGCCAATGCCGGCGGTTTCGGTGAAAACGAACACATCTCGATTCGCGGCACCGACCCGACGCTCAACCTGACCCTGATGGACGGTCATAACATGGCGACCGGCGACTGGTTCGTCCTCGACCAGACCGCCGGCGGCCGTTCGTTCAACTACACCATGCTGCCTTCCGAAGTGGTCGGCACTATCGAAGTCATCAAGTCGTCTTCGGCGGAAATTCCCGAAGGCGGCATCGGCGGTACGGTTGATGTCCACGTGCGCAAGCCGCTGGATCTGCCGGCCAATACGTTCGCTGCTTCCGCGCAGGGCATGTATTCCACCCTGGCCGACAAGTGGAACCCGAACGTCTCCGGCATGTATTCCTGGCGCAGCGAAAACCGTGACTTCGGCATCCTGATCGGCGCCTTCTACGAGAAGCGCAGCTTCCGTCGTGATGGACAGGAAATCCTTGGCTATACGCCGCAGGCCAACTTCGCCGGCTCGGGCCAGACGCTGTTGGTGCCGTCGCTGATCGGTTCGGCCTACTTCACTCAGGAGCGCGCGCGCAAGGGCGGCAACTTCATGATGCAGTGGAAGTCCGACAAGCTCGAAATCGGCTTCTCCGGCCTCTACACCTATCTGGAAGCTGATAACGAAAACCATAACTTCATGCTGTGGGGGTCGCATCTGGCTGGCCGCACGCCGACCGCCTATACCTCGGCTGACGGCTATGTCACCTCGGCGAGCTGGACGGCAGCCGACGCTGCGGCTGCCGGTGGTTCGCTGGTTCAGGATGACATCTTCCGCAAGGCCCACTCCAGTTCGTGGAATCTCAACCTTGATGTCGCCTATCAATTCACGGACCGCTTAAGCATGAAGGCGCAACTCGGCTATACGGCCGGCGAAGGCGTCACCGATGACACGGCTGCCTGGGAAACCTACTGGGACAATGTTGGCGCGTCCTATACCCTCGGTACGCCGACTACGCAGGTCAGCTTCCCCGGCCTTCCATCGGACCCGACCTCGGCCGCTTACCTGAACAACAAGTTCAGTTGGTCGTGGGGCGGCACCATCTCCTCGCCGGATAAGGAATCCTATGCCAAGGTCGATTTCGCCTATGATCTCGACAAGAGCGTCTTCAGGAGCATCCTGTTCGGCGCCCGCCTGACCGATCACACCCGCGATCTGAACTACCTGGCCTACGCCTGGGGCGGCAATGGCGCGAACAGCGGCACCACGACGGTTGGTCTTGGCACAGTCTTCACCGGCGGCGTCACGCCTTCTGACTATGCCAATGATGTCGGCGACATCCCCGGCTATTCCTATGCCGACGCCGATGCGGTTTATAAGTATCTCGACGCCAATAACGGTGGCCGCACTTTCGCCTTCTATCCGCCGCTCAGCTTCAGCGTGAAGGAAAAGACCACGGCCCTCTATGCCATGACCAAGTTGGGCGGTGATAACTGGCGCGGTAATATCGGCGTCCGCGCCGTCAAGACCGAGACGGAATCAACGCAGTGGTCGGCGAATGCGCCGGTCAAGACCGTATTCAATGTCTTCTCGCCGGTCGTTGGCTGGGGGGCGATCGTCACTGATAAAGAATATTGGGATTACCTGCCCAGCGCGAACCTGGCCTATAACGTATCCGACAAACTGTTGCTTCGTGCCGGTGCGGCGAAAGTCATGACCCGTCCGGGTTACGCGCAACTTGCCGGTTCGGTCTCGCTGGTCGATTCCAACTTCACCGGCAGCGCCGGCGGTAACCCGAACCTCGATCCGTACCGCGCCTGGCAGTACAATCTCGGCGCCGAATATTACTATGCGCCGGACGCCCTGGTTTCCTTCGGTGTGTTCGAACTGGATATTTCCAACTACATTACGACGGAAAGCTTCCAGCAGTTCTTCACCACGCAGCAGACCCCGGCGGGCCACCTGTTCACCTTGTCCGGTCCGGCAAACGGCGGCAAGGCGAAGGGACTGGGCTATGAGTTCAGCGTCCAGCAACCCTTCGGTGACACCGGCTTTGGCTTTATCTTCAACTACACCTATGTCGACACCAAGGATCGTAACGATGAACCGGTCGATGGTAATTCAAAGAACACGGCGAACCTGACGGGTTACTTTGAAAACGACCTGATCAGCGCCCGCCTGGCCTATAACTTCCGCTCGAAGTTCAAGTCCGGCACCGATCGCGGCACAGCCATGTGGCAGGACGATTTCGGCACCCTCGACGGGTCGTTCAGCTATAACCTGACCAGCCATATCGCCCTGACGCTCGATGCCCAGAACCTGCTGCACGAAAAGCTCTATTATTTCGTCGGCAATCCGAACATCCCGCGCGCCTATTATGACAACGGCCAGTCTTTCTATGTCGGCGCTCGCCTCAAGTACTAAAGCCTGAGCGGGGACGGTTCGCGCCGTTCCCGCACCTGTTTCCTCTCCTCAGAGCAAGCTTCGCAAACCGGGGCTTGCTCTTTTTTATGAAGCAGTCAACCTGCACAATAATCCAGAGGGAACCCCATGATGCTCAACCTTCGCAAAGCCCTGATCCTGTCGACCTGCCTGCTGGGTTTCGCCGCATTGCCCGTGTGGGCCGCGCCCGCCCTGACGCCGATACCGGCGCAGATGACGGTGGGCGAGGGGACATTCGCGCTCAGCGACACGACGCAGATTTATATGCCGGCGGGCGATGCCGAACTGATGGGCGTCGCCGTCTGGCTGCGCGACATGCTGAAGGAGACGCGCGGCCTGACGTTGGAGATCAGCGATGCCGCGCCGGCTGAGGGCGAGAAAGCTATCCGGCTGAACCGCATCCAGACCCTGGTGGCCGAGGACGACGAGGCCTATCATCTCGGTGTTTCCAAGGAGGGCGTGACGATCGACGCCGTCAACCGCGCCGGTATTTTCTATGGCGCGGTTACCCTGTGGCAACTGGCGACGCCGGATGCCGCAAAGGGCACGGTGGACCTGCCGGCCGTCAGCATTTTCGATACACCGCGTTTCAAGTGGCGCGGCCTGATGATCGATTCCGTGCGACATTTCCAGACGCCGGAAGAGATCAAGCGCCTCATCGACGGCATGGCCTCGCAGAAGCTGAATGTCATGCAATGGCACCTGACCGACGACCAGGGCTGGCGGCTGGAAATCAAGGCTTATCCCGGCCTGACCGCCAAGACGGCTTTCCGCCAGGAAGCCGGTGCGGCGGGCGTGGACGGCAAAGGCAAGCCGCTGATGTACGGCGGGTTTTATACGCAGGATCAGGCGCGCGATATCGTGGCCTATGCCGCGGCGCGTAATATCACCGTCGTGCCGGAAATCGATGTGCCGGGCCATGCCACCGCCGCCATCACCGCCTACCCGGAACTGGGCACGGAAGGCACTGTGCCGAAGCAGGGCCTGTCGGACTGGGGCGTCTATCCCAACCTGTACAACGTCAAGGACAGCACCTTTACCTTCATCGATACCGTGCTCGATGAGGTAATGGATATCTTCCCCAGCCGCTATATCCATGTCGGCGGCGATGAGGCGATCAAGCCGCAGTGGGAGGCCAGTCCCGAAATCCAGGCGAAGATGAAGGAACTGGGCCTGAAGAATGAGATGGAGTTGCAAAGCTGGTTCATCGGTCGCGTCGGCCAGCACCTGACGGAAAAAGGCCGGCGCCTGATCGGCTGGGACGAAATCCTCGAAGGCGGCATCGCGCCCGACGCCACGGTCATGAGCTGGCGCGGCATAGATGGCGCGGTGGCGGCGGCGAAGCTGGGCCACGACACGGTGTTGTCGCCGGCGCCGGTCCTTTATCTCAATCACCGTCAGAGCGGATCGCCCGACGAGCCGCCGGGGCGCGGCCAGATCATCACCCTGAAGGACGCCTATAGTTTCAATCCGGCGCCGGACGAGATCGCGCCGGAGGCCCGCAAGCATATCCTGGGGCTTCAGGGAAATATCTGGACCGAGCACGCCCGCACCGATGAACGCATCGAGCGGCAGGTCTTTCCGCGCATGGTGGCCTTCGCCGAAATCGGCTGGAGCGCGCCGGAAGTGCGGTCGTGGTCTGGGTTCACCGAGCGATTGCCGGCGGATTTGAGCCGTTTGACCGCGCTCGGCATCCGCTATGATCAGGCGCCATTCGATGCGCAACTGTCGCTGGCGCCGGCGGGTGCGGCAAAAGTCGTGGCGACTCTGAGCAAAGATCTGGAACTGGGGGAGGTGCGCTACGCCACCGGCGGTCCGGCGCCGATCGTTACGTCACCCGTTTACAGCGAACCGCTTACCCTGCCGCTCGGCACGCAACTGACGACGCAGACCTTCCTGAACGGTCAGCCACTTGGCCAGCCGAAAGGCTATCTGCTGACCCGTCCGTTGCTGGAAACGCGCGTCAGCCAGCAACTGGAAACCTGCGCCGGCAAGCTGGTGCTCAATCTAGAAGATGACAGTACGGACTATAAAGGTGACCGCGCGGTGATCCTGATGGACATCCTCAATCCGTGCTGGATATGGCGCAAAGCCGATACCTCGAAGGGCTTCGATGTCACGGTCCATGTCGCTGATTTTCCGTTCAACTTCCAGCTTGGCAATCATCCCGATCCGGTCAAGGTCGATGCGCCTGTGACGCCGGAGGGCGAATTCAATATCCATCTTGATACTTGTGAGGGGCCGCTTGTCGCGGCCTTGCCGCTTGGCAAGATGATCCGGCGCGGCGGATTGAACGAATTGCGCGCAGAGGTGCCGGCCACGGCGGGGGCGCACGATCTCTGCCTGACCTTCGCGCAGAAAGCCCCGCCGGTTCAGTGGGCGCTGAAGGATATCCGCCTGTCCCCTAAATAAGCCGGCTCCTGTACCTCCCCGCTTGTCGGGGAGGGGGACCGCGCCGCTCTTGCGGCGTGGTGGTGGGGTATCTTACTTTTCATATCCCAGCGCCGCGATCACCGGACCGATCTCATCCATAAAGGGCGCGAAGAAACGCTCATAGGGTTTCCAACGGCCGATCGAGCGATCGTTGAGCGGCTTCGATACCTGCGCGTAGGAAGGCGTCGGGGCGTGGCGCGGATTGGTATGGAAGCGCAAACACGCTTCGTGGAAGCCCAGTCCGATATGGCCGAGCACGCGCAGGGTGTGACCGCGTTGCTCCGCCACGAACTGTTCGTATTTCAGGTCGAGCGCTGGATGGCCGAGCGCCGCGTCATAGTGGCTGTTCAGGTCGTGCATGGCCACCATATGGGCGATAATGGTGTCCAGCTTATAACCCGAATTATAGCCGTGCGTCAGGTTATGCGACAGCATGGAGATGGCGACATCGAGCGGATGACGGATCATGCGGATAACCGCAGCCTCAGGGAAGGCCAGGCGGATCAGCGGCAGGTGGATATCATTGAGCGGCATCTTGTCGGTGAAGAAGCGCTTGTTCTCGCCTAATAGCCCGTAGGTTTCGGCGCGGCCAAGATAATAGTCACGCAACAGGCCGGGGATATGGTGGAAATCGGCGGTCTGCGATTGCGCCAGCCGCTGCGGGAAGGGCTGGTCGCCGGGCAGGAGGTCATCGATAAGCTTTTGCCACT
The DNA here is from genome assembly GCF_035497195.1 of Asticcacaulis sp. Taxonomy (GTDB): domain Bacteria; phylum Pseudomonadota; class Alphaproteobacteria; order Caulobacterales; family Caulobacteraceae; genus Asticcacaulis. The sequence goes on along the minus strand of NZ_DATJDZ010000017.1, from coordinate 63,995 downwards.
CATGTACGAACGGCAGTTCACCGCCGGCGCTGACATCGGGATGGCTGTTGAGCATCTGCTCGATCAGGGTGGTGCCCGAACGCGGAAAGCCGAGGATAAAGATCGGCTGTGGCGTGTCCTTGCGGACACTGGCTTTGGGCAGCCGCGCCATGTTTTCCATTGTGAAAAAGTCTTTCAACCCGGCGAATTCGGCGGCCACCTTCGCCGCATCGTAACGCACGCCCATATCGCCGGCCAGCCGCGCCTTGGCGGTGACAAAACCCTGCATGGCCTCGTCATGACGGCCCAATTTATCGAGCAGAACGGCACGTTCGAGCAGGGCGGGCGCGGCCATTTGATCTTTCGACGGGTCGATCAGGTCCAGGGACTGTTGTGGTTGGTCGGCATGGCGCAGGTAAAGCGCGCGCAGCAGGGTGAAATCTTCGCCGGTGCGTTTGCCGAGCGCTTCGGCGCGTTCAAGCCAGATATAGGCATCGGCCATGTCGCGCTTGGCCTCATAGGCACGGGAAATATGCGCCATGATCTGCGCCACGTCGGACTGGAGCTTGTGCGCGTCCAGCAGGGCGGGCAGGGCCTCGTCGACCCGCCCTTGGTTGTATAGAGTTAGACCGAGATTGACGAGGATCTGTGGATGCGGTCCGGCGAGTTCGAGGGCGCGGCGGTTATGGAATTCGGCGGCGGGCAGGTCGTCCTTTTCGCCAAGAATGACCGCCAGTTGCAGATGGGCCTGCGGGTCTTCCGGCCGGGCGATCAGGGCGGCGCGGGCGGCGGTTTCCGCGGCCGTCTTCTGGCCTTGATCGTGCAGCAATTGCGTCAGGTCGTTGAGCGCCCAGTCGCTGGCTGGATCGTAGACGATGGCCTGCCGCATAGTCGCTTCGGCGGCGCGGAAATCCTTGCGTGACGACTGAATAACCGCCTTCAGTTCCAGCGCGTCGCCGTCGCTCGGCGCCTCGTTCAACCGCATCCCGCACAGGCTGAGCGCCCCGGAAATATCACCGGCCTGAAATGCCTGACGGCCCTTGAGAACAAGCGGGTGGGGCGATGCGGTCAATAGAACTCTTTCATGCGGCACTAACCCGTTATCTGTAGGGGGATTCTCGGCTTTCCTCAATAGAGCCTAACGGGCCAGGGTTTGCGCCACATAGGCCTTGAGCTGCTTTTCGATTTCCGGCGTCATGGCGCCGAACAGGCCGCGGGCATGGGCGGGGATGTGCGCCACGGCTTCCCCTTCGGGCTGAAAGAGAAAATGGTCGAATAGGGTACGCCAGCGCAGGCGTTCTTCCAGCGGCAAGTCGCGCAGGGTGAGCAGGCCGTGCATCAGGGTGGTCAGCGGCGTCGAGCGGGTGAGGTAGAGCGGCCCTTCGCGCCACCAGAAATTGATCATGGCGCCGAAATTTTCCATTGATTCAACGTGGTGGAACCACAGGCTGGGCAGATAAAGTACGTCGCCAGGCTCCAGATCGGCCACCTCGGCATGAGGCATGGCGTCGGCGAATTTCGGGAAGGCGTCGAAATCCGGCTTGTAAAAATCGACCAGGCTGGTCGGTTGTCCGGCCAGGGTCAGGTCAAGTGGGGTGATATAGAGATTGTCGATCTGGTCGATCGGAAAGAGGGTGAACCGCCGCTTGCCGGCCACCACACAGGCCAGGTTTTGCGGCAGGTCCCAATGCGCGGCCGTGCGCGTCTTGTTGCCGATCCACAGCGAAATCTGGCGCGGTTTATCTGGGGGCATCAGGTCGAGCGTGTTTTCAGCCAGCACGCCCGGCATGATGTGCTGAACCGGTACGCCGCCGGCATAGTGGGTTGGCGCGGTGTCATCGTCACGGTCACGCAGCAGCAGGCCGGCGATCACGGAAAAAGGCAGTTGCCGCTGCTGGTGATTGAGGCCGCGCAGGTCATCGCTGAAACTGTAGCGACCGTCTATCTCCGGCCTGGCGGAGAGAAATGTGATCTTTTGCTCGTTGGCGTGGGCGCTGAAGTAGTCGCAAAGGGCCTCAACGCCTTGCGCCGCTTTTGCCACCGCCGGCCAGTGGCGGGCAGCGCTTTTCAGGATGGCGGGGCGTTGGAACGGCAGGATGTCACGCTCGAAGACCTGCCGGTCAACGCCCTCAAAAATCTGAACTTTTTTAGCCTCATCCAACCACATGCGGCAGAGGTAGCACCTCCGCCGCACAAGGGTCAAGCCGCGGGTTTTGCGCGTAACGGCAGCCCGAAGACCGGCCGCAGGATTGGTATCCGCCGGACGATGAGGTAGGTCAGGCCGCAGCCGCCAATGGTGAGGATGACCAGCAATGTGGCTTCCAAGGCGACGGGCAAATGCAGCCGGTTGAGGTTATAGGCGGCCACAACGATGATCGTCTGGTGAATGATGTAGAAGGGAAAGATCGCTTCGGTGAGCGTCCGGCGGATCGGGCCGTCAGCAGCAGCAAGATGCTGGCGGGCGAAGCCGAGCAGGGCCATGATAGCGAAGATTGCCTGCTGAGACTTCAGCCCGGCGCCGAGAATATGTCCCATCCGTTCGCTCAAGGTCCCGCCGATGAGGCCGAAATAGGCCAGCACTAGGATGCCGTAAGCGATGAGCGCCATGAACAGGCTGAGGAAGCGCGCCTTGCGGGCGATTTCAAAAAACCGGTCGAACCGCGCCACCATCACGCCCAGTATGAAGAAACCGAAGGAATTGGCGTGGACATACCAGTCGCCGACAAAGGCGTGGGTTTCCTCGAAAAGCGGCATAAGGAACACCTTGGCGGCCCAGAACAGCGCAAAGGGGACGAGAAAATAGACCGGTGCGGGCAGTGCTCTGGCCCATTGCATCGGCAGGCGTTTCAGCAGGGGCCAGACGCAAGCAAAAATGAGGCAATAAGCCAGCAGATAGGCGACATACCACAGATGATTCCAGGTTGGCACGATCAGGCAGCCGTTATGGTCGCACCAGCCCTTATGCGCGGTCAGGTACTTGCCGTAGAAATCGAGATAACCGCCGGAGAAATGGAGATCCGAGACGATCTCGTAATAGCTCTGCGGCGGCACGATGACCAGCATCCCGAACAGAAGTGGCCAGAACAGGCGATTGAAACGCGAGTCGGCGAAGCGCAGGGGCGTGGTTTTGTCGACCATGAAGCGCGCCGCCACGCCGGAAATAAAGAACAGCAATTCCAGTCGCCATGGATTGACCAGCAACATCAGCGGTTCGATCGCTGTGCCGGCATGGTCGCTTTTGACATGCCAGTCCCAGGTCACATAGAACATGCCGATGTGGTAGAAGATCAACAACCCGAAGGCGATGATGCGCAGCCAGTCGAGGTCATAGCGCCTGGTCGTCGTATCCATTTCTCTCTCCCATAAAAGTCACTGGAAATGTCATAGACACGCGGCTAGTCTGGCCGAAATCGCCAAGACATGGATGGCGGCCGGCATGGGACAAGCGGTGATGAGCGGAGACAAGACAGGGACAGGCGGTAGCCTTGCAGTGACGAACGGATTCATCCCTTTCCGGCTCTATGCAACCTTTGCCGCGTTTCTGTTGGTCGTGATTATTGTCAATATTTCCTCTCATGCCATCGAGGAACCGGGGCTGGCTCTATGGGAACCCGCGCTATGGGAGTTTTCCAGCTATGTCGCCATCCTGATCCTGACGCCGGCGGTCTGGCTCGGTTATCAGCGGTTCCACTGGCAGAGACTGGGCGTGCCGCGTTTTCTGATGGTCCAGATTGCTTTTTGCGGGCTGTTTTCACTGGCTCATATTGCGATCATGGTCGCTATTCGCGTGGTGGGCTATGGTGTTGTCCATGAGCATTACAATTTCGCGCAAGGTCATCTGTCGCTGGAACTGATCTATGAAGGCCGCAAGGACGCGCTGACCTTCCTGGTGATTTGCGGGTTCATTTGGGTCTATGAGCGCCTGAACCAACCGGCGGCGATGGCGTTACCGGAACGTATCGAGGTCCGTTCGGATGGCCGCACGCTTTATCTCACGCCAACCGAGATAGTCTATGCCGAGGCGGCGGGTAATTATGTTGAATTGTATCTGACCAATACGCCGAAGCCGCTGCTGCTGCGCGGCACCTTGAGCGAATACGAAAAGCGATTGGGTGCTTATGGATTCGCGCGTATCCATCGTTCCCGGCTGCTCAATCGCGCCCATATGCGCAGTTTTGCCGCCACGCCTTCGGGTGATCTGCGTATCACCCTGACCAATGACCGCGAACTGATCGGCAGTAGAAGATTTCGTAATAATCTCCTCCCCATTTCTTAAATGGGGAGGAGATTTCTAGCCGAACTGAAACGACGGCGGCCGGTCGGCGATATCGAAACCGAACGCCGGATTGGGTTTGTCCGACATCACAAACACCAGTTCGCCGCCCTGCATCAGGTCGGCATGGCCGATCCATGAGCGCGGATACGGGCGTCCATTCCATAAAACGCGTTCGATATAGGGCTTGTCACCGGCGCCTTCGGCCGTAATGGTCAGGCGTTTACCGTCGGGCAGGGCGACGCGCGCCTGCGGAAACAATGGCGAGCCGAAGACATAGACACCGCCAACGGGATCGACCGGATAGAAGCCGAGGGCCGACAGGATATACCACGCGCTCATCTGGCCGCAGTCTTCATTACCGGCCATGCCGTCGGGCGCGGCGTGGTACTGGGTTTTCAGTATCTCGCGGATGCGTGCCTGGGTTTTGTAATGCGCGCCGCACCAGGCGTAGAGATAGGCGATATGGTGGCTCGGTTCGTTGCCATGAACATATTGCCCGATCATGCCGGTCATGTCGGGCGGGGCATCCGGCGGCAGATCGGACGGCGCATTGAACAGGGCGTCGAGCCTGGCTTCGAAAGCCGCATCACCGCCGAACAGGCTGATATGGCCATAGAGATCATGCTGGTTCAGGAAGGTGGCTTGCCAGGCATTGCTCTCGGTATAGTCCCACCAGCGTTTGGAATCGTGTCCCATGCTGCGCGGATCGAAGGGCAGCGCCCACTGGCCGCTCATCAGGCGCGGCCGGCAGAACTGCGTTTTTGCATCGAAGACATTGCGGTAATTGCGCGAGCGTTCACGCAGAAGCGCCGCGTTCATATAGTCGCCGGCGGCCTGGGCGATATGCGACATGGCCCAGTCGTCATAGGCATATTCCAGCGTCTTGGAGACGGATTCGCCTTCCAGGTCGCAGGGGATGAAGCCAAAGCCGCGATAGGCATTAAGGCCCGGCGTGTTGCGACCAAAGGCCAACTGGCGATAGAGCGCCCAGGCACGCTTGGCATCGACGGGGAGGCCCTTGTGGATCGCTTCGGCGATAACCACAGCCGAGTGCCAGCCGATCATGCAGAAGGTCTCGACGCCTTGCAGCGGCCAGATCACCGGCCCCGATGGACTTTGTTCGCCCTGTTCGATCAGGTTTTGGGCGAAGGCAGCTGCGCGTGATGGATCGATGATTGTCATCAACGGATGCAGGGCGCGATAGGTATCCCACAGGCTGTAGGTGCTGTAGTTCAGCTTGCCGGCTTCAAGCTGATGTATCTGCTTGTCCATGCCACGATAACGGCCGTCAGAATCGCAGAACAGTGTAGGCGCCAATTGCGCGTGGTAAAGCGCGGTATAAAAAATCGCGCGCTGATCGGCGTCATCCGTGGTGATTTCGATCGGCGACAGATGCGTGTCCCACTGCGTTTGCGCCTGCGCCGACATCGCCTCGAAGTCGAAGCCCAATCCGTCTTCGTCGAGATTTCGCAAGGCTCCGGCGATATCGACCGCCGACAGGCCCACCTTGACCAGCAGCGGACCTTTCAGCGTCTGTCCGAAATGCAGGGCCACCTTCAGAGATTGCCCTTCATAGGTGGTGGCGCCGGTAATCTCGGTGTCATCCTTGTAGAAGGTCATCGAATCGGCCGGCTGCGACAGCTTCATGGCGAAATGGATATAGCGCCCCTGCGCCCATTGCCGGACCTGCCGAGAGCCGACCAGCACCTGCTCGTCACGCAGTTCGATCGACGAGGCGATGATCTTTGTGGCGCTGCCATCGTAATTGCGGAAGCCATGCGCCCAGTCGATCAGCAGGTGGGCGTCCTTGCCTGTGGGGAAGGTATAGCGATGGATACCGGCGCGGGTTGAGGCCGTCAGTTCGGCGCGGATGCCGGTTTCCGGTAAAACAAGACTGTAATAGCCGGGGCGCGCCGTCTCCTGATCGTGGCTCATCGGCGTGCGGTAGCTGCCTTCGGGATCGGCCAGCGTCCCCGGCTTGATGCGCACCTCGCCGATCGCCGGCACCACCAGAAGATCGAGCATATCCGAGGCGCCGGTGCCGGAGAGGTGGGTGTGCGAGAAGCCGAGCAGGGTTTTGTCGTCGTAATAATAGCCGGAGCAGGCGTCCCAGCGGGCGTTGTCGGTATCGGGCGACAACTGCACCATGCCGAAGGGCACGCTGGCGCCAGGGTAGACGTGGCCGTGACCGCCGGTGCCAATCATCGGATCGACATATTGGGCGTAACCGGCGGTTTGCGCATGGGACAGACGGGGCATGGCGGAGGCAAATCCCGCAGCGGCGGCGGAGGTCAGAAGTGAGCGACGCGAAAGCATTGAACCCCCGAAAACATACTTACATCAGTTTCGACTTGCGCCGCACAATGTCAAGCACCAGCTCACCGAACAATGTATTGGCCCAGGCGAACCATGGCCGGGTGAACTGTGTCGGATCGTCCTTGTGGAAGCTCTCGTGCATGAAGCCGGTATCGGCCGTGGTCGCTTTCAGGGTAGCAAGCGAGGCGGAAATCTCAACCTCGTCATCACTGGTGAGCGCCCGCATGATCAGCGACATCGGCCAGATCATGTCCAGGCCGATGTGCGGGCCGCCAATGCCTTCCGCCGCCGTGCCCTTGAAGAAGTACGGATTGGCGTCGCTCCACACGGCGGCGCGCGTGGCCTGGTAAAGCGGATCGGTCGTCTCACAGATATCGAGATAGGGCAGGCCCAGCAGGCTGGGCACATTGGCGTCGTCCATAAAAAGCGTATTGCCGAAACCATCCGCCTCATAGGCCCAGACGATGGTGCCGCCAAAAGAACCACCAGCCATCCGGTGCTTGCCATATTGTGCGGCGGCGGTGCCGATCTCATCGGCCAGTTCGGCGCAGGTGGTGCGGAAAGCGGCGTCGAAACCGAGACTGGCCATTTCCGCCAGTTGCCGCAAGCTGACAGCGGCAAACAGATTGGACGGGATGAGGAAGGGCAGGACGCAGGCATCATCCGAAGGCCGGAATCCGGAATGGATCAGCCCGACTTTTTTGGTCGGCGCGCCATAGCCGTTGAGCGGCATCATTTCATTGGAGGAAGTGGCCTTGCGCATAAAGCGATAGGGGCCGGGATCGGTCTTGCGCTGCTGGGCTTTGAAGGTTGCCACGATCGTCTGCATGGCCTGTCGCCATTCGGCATCAAACGGCGTCGTGTCGCCGGTGGCCTTCCAGTAGCCATGCGCCAGGCGGATCGGATAGCACAGGCTGTCGATCTCCCATTTGCGCTCGGCCACGCCCGGTTTCATCTCAGTGTCGTCGGCCTGCGACCATTCGAGGTTCGATTTCGCCGCCGGATCGCGCATGAAGGCGTTGGCGTAGGGATCGATCAGGATACAGCGCGCCTGCCGGCCGATCAGGCCCTGGAAAAGCTGGGTGAGCGCCTTGTCCCTGGCGGCATAGGGCAGGTAAGGCCAGACCTGCGCCGACGAGTCGCGCAGCCACATGGCGTCGATATCACCGGTGATGATGAAGGTATCGGGTTTTCCATTGATAATGGAGGTGGTGACGGTGGTGTCGAGCGTATTGGGGAAGCAATTCTCGAACAGAACCGCGAGGGGCTTGTCCTTCAGCTTCTTTTTGGTCTGGGTGATGACCTGCTCGATGGCCGGACTGACGAATTTGCGCTCGCTGACCGGCGGACGGCCGGATTTGGTCTGGGCTTTGGCGTTTCCTGCGGCCAACAGGGCGGCCAGGCTTACGAGCAGTTCACGCTTGCTGAGTTTCACGCCGTACCCCTGATATCGATTTCATTACTGTCATAGTGACAAAGGATGACAGCAGCGTAAAGCCTATACCCGTTTGAGGTGCGGCATAACGCGGGCTTCCAGCAAAGCGATCAGTTCCGGTTGCATAAAGGTGTAGTCGTCAGGAATATCGAGGCAGACGACTCTTGCCCAGCCGAGATATTTTTTGAACTGACGGTTCAGCTTGGCGCGGTGCGTCTTTTCCATGACGAAGATGATATCAACGCCTTCGAGGTGTTCCGGTATCAAAAGTTCCTCGGCATCAGGTGCCAGTCCTGCCGAATTGGCTTCCACGTCGGGATATGCGGCGAAGACCTGCTCGGCGGTCGGACTGCGCAAGCGGTTGCGACTGCAAATGAATAGAATACGTTTCATTGTGTGGGTGTAGCAGAAAGCCAGAAACCCCACCACCAACGCACAAGTGCGCGTTGGTCCCCCTCCCCAACACGTTGGGGAGATATAAGAGGAACAATTTTTTGTACCTCCCCGGTTTAACGGGGAGGGGGACCACGCCTGAAAGGCGTGGGGGGGTGGCTTTCTTACAAATTCAGCAAGGCCGGATCGCCGCCCTGCGCGGTGATGTTGATCGACACCGCCCGTTCGGACGCATAGCGCGTCAATGACAATGGCCCGCCGGCTTTCGGACCGGTGCCGGAAAGGCCCTCGCCACCAAAAGGCTGCACCCCGACCACTGCGCCGATCACCGTGCGGTTGACATAGACATTGCCGGCCGGGATGCTATGCATGATCTTTTCGGCAAAGGCCTCCAGCCGTGAATGTATGCCCAGGGTCAGGCCGTAACCGCGCGCCGCCAAGGCTCGCGTCATCTCTTCCGGCTTTTGGGAATCGTAGCGAACGATATGCAGAACCGGTCCGAAGACCTCGCGTTCCAGTTCCGCCGGAGAATGCAGTTCGATCAGGGTCGGCGGGAAGAAATGGCCATTCAAACCGGCCGGGACCGGTGTCTGGTAGATATTCTTGCCGGCGGCTTTCATTCTCTCGACATGCTCTTGCAGCAACTCCAGCGCATCGGCGTCGATCACCGGGCCGGTATCGGTGGTGAAGTCGGCGGGATCGCCGATGATCAACATATCCATCGCGCCTTTCAGCGTTTCGATATAGGCGTCGGCCACTTCATTAGGCAGGAACAGCAGGCGCAGGGCCGAACAACGCTGGCCGGCGGAGCCAAAAGCCGAGGCGATGACATCATCGACCACCTGTTCCTTGAGCGCCGTGGTATCGACGAACATGCCGTTCAGCCCGCCGGTTTCAGCGATGAAGGGCACGATCGGGCCGTCCTTTTTGGCCAGTGTCAGGTTGATCAGCCTTGCCGTGTCGGTGCCGCCGGTAAAGGCGACGCCGGCGATACCGGGATAGTCCACCAGCGCCGCGCCGATTTTCGCACCGTCGCCAGGCAGCAGTGCCAGCAGATCGGGATGCAGGCCCGCGCCATAGAACAGCTTCACGGCTTTCTGGGCGATCAAGGGGGTCTGTTCGGCGGGCTTGGCCAGCACGGCATTGCCGGCGGCCAGGGCGGCAGCGATCTGACCAGTGAATATGGCCAGCGGGAAGTTCCACGGCGAAATGCAGACGAAGACGCCGCGGCCGTGCAGTGCGTGCGAATTGCGTTCGCCGACCGGGCCGGTGAGGACGGTTGGCTTGCCAAATTGTTCGCGCGCCAGCTTGGCATAATAACGGCAGAAGTCGGCGGCTTCACGTACCTCGGCGATGGCGTCCGGCCAGGTCTTGCCGGCCTCACGCACCATGATGGCGCAAAGCTTATCGTGGCGGGATTCGAGCGCATCGCCCATAGCTTCAAGCACTTTCGCCCGGCCGTCGCCACCCAGTACATTCCACGCCGGTTGCGCAGCATCGGCGCGCTGGAAGGCCTCGGTGATCATGATCGGGTCGGCATCATGGACCTCGCCGACGATGCGGGTGATATCGGCCGGTGCGAAGACGTGCGCGGCATAGGTCGAATGTGGTTTCCCGCCGATCAGGGCATTGGCTTCCCTGGGGGCGGCATCGATCGCCCGCATTGTCGCCGTCAGGCGTTCGCGCACGGCGCTGATACTCACATCCGGCCCGTGGGAATTGAGCCGGTCGCCGTACATGTCACGTGGCAGGGGCAGCTTGGCATGGCGATCCGGATGGGCCATGACTTTTTCGACCGGATCGGAAATGACGTCCTTCGGGTCGATCTTTTCATCGAGCAACGCATTGACGAAGGACGAGTTGGCGCCGTTTTCCAGCAGTCGGCGCACCAGATAGGGCAGCAGGTCTTCGTGACCGCCGACCGGCGCATAGGCACGCAATGGGAAGGTCTCGAACTGTTCGGCGGCCTCGGCATAGAGCTGTTCCCCCATGCCATGCAGGCGCTGAAATTCGACGGTAACGCCCTTGGCATTGGCCATGCGGCGGACGGCGGCCAGAGAGTGCGCGTTGTGCGTGGCGAACTGCGGATAGATAAACGGCGTGGCGTCGATCAGCGCCTTGGCACAGACCAGATAGCTGAGGTCGGTCGCCGCCTTGGTGGTGTGGACCGGATAGTCTTCGCGGCCATAGACCTGCGCGCGCTTGATTTCGGTATCCCAATAGGCGCCCTTGACCAACCGCACCATTAGCCGCCGTCCGCTCTTTTCGGCCAGGGTGCGCAGGGCGGCGATCACTTCCGGGCATCGCTTCTGGTAGGCCTGAACCGCCAGTCCGAGGCCCTTCCACTCACCTAGTTCCGGCTCATGGGCGAGGCGGTCGAGTATCTTCAGCGACAGCGCCAAACGGTCAGTTTCCTCGGCGTCGAGCGTGAAATTGATATTGGCCTTGGACGCCTGGATAGCCAGAGCCTTTACTCTTGGATAAAGGTGCTCGAAAACGTCTGCTGCCCTAGCCGCTTCATAACGTGAATAGAGCGCTGACAGCTTGACCGAAATGCCGTGATCTGCCTCTGGGCCGGCGGTGGCAACCTTTGACAGGGCATTGATGGCGGCGGCATAGGATTTGGTGTAGCGGCGGGCGTCGTGCTCGGTGCGGGCGCCTTCGCCCAACATATCGAACGAACACAGATAACCATCCTTTTTCGCCCGTTTCAGCGCGGCCTCGATGGTGCGGCCGAGCACGAACTGCTCACCCATGATCCGGATGGCCTGCGCCACGGCGCGGCGGATGACTGGCTCGCCGAGGCGGGCCGCCAGATTGGTGACATAGCCGCCGACGTCTTTCTTGGCCTGTTCCTCGACATCGATGATCTTGCCGGTCAGCATCAGGCCCCAGGTCGAGGCATTGACGAACCAGTTATCGGATTGCCCCAGATGCGAGGCCCAGTCGGCCGAGGCGATTTTTTCGGCGATCAGTTGGTCCCGCGTCGCCTCATCAGGTGTGCGCAACAGGGCTTCGGCCAGGCACATCAGGGCCAGACCTTCCGCCGTACCGAGCGAAAACTCCTTCAGGAAACTCTCGACCACGCCCTGTTTCTGTGCGGCTTTGCGCGTGGCGCGCACCAGAGATTCCGCTTCGGCCCGCACTACGGCGCGGGTCTGGTCATCAAGCGGACTGGCCTTCATCAGCGCCGCGCAGATGGCGGCGTCGCTGATGTATTTGTTGTGATCGAGGCTGTCCCAGTCATAAACGAACGCACGCGAAAACGGGGCGGAATCGGGCATGGGCGGCTCCTGCTGAGACATCCGGACGCCTCGCTGAGTGAGCGTCCTGTCCGTCATATCTGTTACACTTGCGACAAATCTGGCAAGCGAAAAGAACGGTGTTTCCGGAAGCTTTGGATCACGTCTGCGTTTGCGCGATCGCCTTCGCGGCCGCCACAGCGCTAGAAAAACACGCCTGCAACAGATAGCCGCCGGTTGGAGCTTCCCAGTCGAGCATTTCGCCGATCGCATAGACACGAGGCAGCGCTCTCAATTCGAAATCCGGCGTCAGGGCGTCGAATTTGATGCCGCCGGCCGAGGAGATGGCGCGGTCCAGGCCTTGCGCGCCGGTCAGTCGTACCGTTACCGTCTTGAAGTCCGCTCCCGGTTTTTCATGAATCAGGGCGATGGCTGCCGGCGACAGATTGAGGGCCTTGCGCAGGCGGTTGCTTTGGCTGTCCTTGGGGGAGGCGCGTTTTAGTTTATTGACCGCCTGATCCGCCGTCAGGTCGGGGCGCAGGTCGATAACCAGATCGGCGTGGCCGTCCTTGTTTATGGCGTCACGCAGCGCCGCGCTGAGGGCGTAGATGGCCCCGCCTTCGAGGCCGTTACGGGTCAGCATCAGTTCGCCCTTGATCTCACGACCGGCAAATTTCACAGCGATATTTTTCAACGGTTCACCGGCGAACCTGTCGGCGAACTGCGCGCTCCATGTGGTTTGGAAACCGGCATTGGCCGGCTGGAAGGGCGCTATCTCCACGCCTTTTTCACGCAGCGCATCCATCCAGCCACCGTCACCGCCAAGCTTCGGCCAACTGGCCCCGCCGAGCGCCAGTATCGTCGCGGCGGGCACAATGCGCACATCGTCATTGAACAGAAGCGCTTCGCTTGATTCTTTTTTGGCCCAGCCGCGCCAGTCATGCCGCGTATGCAGTTTTACGCCCTGCGTCTCCAGTCGTTTCAGCCAGGCGCGCAGCAGGGGCGAGGCCTTCATCGCTTTCGGAAATACACGCCCGGAAGAGCCGACAAAGGTCTCCGCGCCCAATTCATCGGCCCAGGCGCGCAAATCCTTCGGCGGGAAGGCTTCCAGCGCCGGTCGCAGGCTTTGCGCCCGTTTGCCGTAGCGCGTCACGAAGCGATCGAACGGCTCGGAATGGGTAAGATTCAGCCCGCCACGTCCCGCCATCAGGAACTTGCGCGCCACGGAGGGCATGCGGTCGTAGATTTCAACGCGCAATCCGGCGGCGCTCAAACGGTCGGCGGCCATCAGGCCCGCGGGGCCGGCGCCTATGATAACAATCGGGTTTTTCATGCGGCGCGTCATAGCCTGTTATGTAAGGCCGCGCCACGGTTACCGGATGCCGCCATGATTTTATCCATTAACCGCACTCATTGAATCCTTATGCGCAATCTTTGATTTTGGTCTGACGTGGCGATCATGTCCACGCAATCTGAGAAGGACATCTGATCATGAAGCGCATTATTCTGTTTACCGTTATCGCCATTCTGCCGATCCTGGCCGCCTGCCATACCGTTCAGGGCGCCGGCGAAGATGTGACCGCCGTTGGCAAGGGCATGGAAAGCGCCGCCAGCAATTGATGGCGGTGTAGATCGTAAAGACCAGGCCCATGACATAGGCGTGTCATGGGTCTTTCTCTTTGCATGGAGCCATATTTCCCGTAAATTCGCCGCAATTACGAGTCACACTCGTAATGTATTAATTCTGAGGATATAAAACCATGAAACGTCTTGCCCTTATCGCCGTTATCGCCCTTCTGCCTATGCTGGCCGCCTGCCACACCATTCAAGGCGTCGGCAAGGATATCACTGCCGTTGGCAACGGTATGGAAGACGCGACGCACTAATCATGCAGCGCCGCGCTTTCCTGACCGGCCTTCCGGCGCTTGCTTTGGCGAGTGCGGCATCGGCTGCTCCGGATAAGTGCGGCGTTTTTCTAAAGGCCGCACACGCGCAGACGCGCCATGCCGTCAGCTATGACAGCGGTTATACGCGAATCGCCTATCCAATGGGTGACGTGGCCTCCAATAAAGGGGTCTGCACCGACGTGGTGATCCGCGCCTATCGTCCGATAGGTATCGATCTTCAGCAACTGGTCCATGAGGATATGGCGGCGCACTTCAGTCTTTATCCGAAGACCTGGGGGTTGAAGCGCGCCGACAGCAATATCGATCATCGCCGTGTGCCCAACCTGCGCGTATTCCTCAATCGGTTCGCCGGGTCGTTGCCGATAACGCAAAAGCCGGAGGATTACGCCGCCGGCGATCTGGTCACCTATCGCCTGCCGGGAAACCATCCGCATATCGCCATCGTCAGCGACGAACGCGCCTTTTTCGACAAACGCAGGCCCTTGATCATCCATAATATCGGCTGGGGGCCGAAGCAGGAAGACAGCCTTTTCGGCGCCGAAATCACCGGGCATTTCCGTTATGGCATTTGAGGGTTATAATCGCTGGCGATTTCCGGAATCGGCGTTATGACCTTCAGGCGTTTCCTCATCTGGCTGGGCGAAAGACTGATCGAGTGGCAGTTGGCGATCGCCCTGTTGCTGGCGGTGAAATTCGGGCTGCCGGTGACGCCGCAAAGCTATGTTGATGTCAACACCTTCGCCGCCGGTGTGCGCGAGACTTTAAGTAATAGTCTCGCCGATGCCGCCTTCATGACGCAGAACTTCATGAATGGCGACTGGAGCCTGTACTGGTGGAAAAGCTGGCGGGCCGCCGGCTGGATCATCGGTATCCATATCTATCTGCAAGGCCTTTATTTGTTCACCTCGCTGCTGGCGCGGCGGATCGCGCCCGAATATTCCGTCATGGGCGGCGTTATCGCTTTTCTTGTCAGCTTCGCGGTGATCTGCGGCCTGCATTATGAAAACCGCGATCCCGAAAGCCTGCGTCTGGCGCTTTGTTTGCTGGCCGGCGGGCTTGCGGCCGTGACCCTGAGTGCGGCTTTCGGGACGCTTTTCACCGAGCCTGCGAAGCCGGTGACGCGGCGATATTCGCCTTTGCCGCGTGGTCCGGTATTTGCCGAAGACCTGCCGCCGGAATTACCGAAAGACCTGCCGGCGGTGGCCGCGCCCCAGCCGTCAATTTTCCGCCGCGAACGCCTCTATTTCAGTGATTAACACGGCTTTCCGCTCGTCGCCGAGAAACGCGCCGTTGATGCTGTTGCGCGCCAGGGTCAGGCAGTCCGCGCGGTTGATCAGACCAAGCCGGGTCAGGCTCAGGAAATTGTCGTTCACATAGCCACCGAAATAGGCCGGATCATCGGAATTGATCGTGGCGCGCAACCCCTTTTTCAGCATGTCGGGGATCGGATGGTCGTTCAGGTCTTTCACCACGCACAGCTTGTGATTGGACAGCGGACAGACCGTCAGCGTCAGGCCTTCGCGCACGATATGTTCAACCAGAACAGGATCTTCCAGCGAACGGTTGCCATGGTCGATGCGGTCGATATGCAGGACATCCAGCGCTTCATAGACATAGGCCGGCGGGCCTTCCTCACCGGCATGGGCGCAGAGTTTCAGTCCCAGTTCGCGCGCCTTGGCGAAGACATTGGCGAATTTCGACGGCGGATGGCCGATTTCCGATGAATCCAGCCCAACGCCGATGATCCGGTCGAGATACGGCACGGCCATAGCCAGGCTCTCGAACGCGGCTTCTTCGGACAGATGGCGCAGGAAACTGTGGATCAGCGATACCGATAGCCCCAACGTTTCGGCATCTTGCGCCGCGCGGCTCAGGCCCTCGATGACGAACGCGTAGGGGATGCCACGATCGGTATGGGTCTGCGGATCGAAAAAGATTTCAGCATGACGGACATTATCGGCCACGGCCCGATGGAAATAGGCCATTGCGAGGTCATAGAAATCGGCCTCGGTGCGCAGCACATCGGCGCCCGTGTAATAGATATCGAGGAAATCCTGCAAATTGGAGAAATTATAGGCGGCGCGCAGGGCTTCGATACTGTCGTAGGGCAAGGCGATGCCATTGCGCCGGGCCAGTTCGAACATCAGTTCCGGCTCCAGCGAACCTTCGATATGCAGATGCAGTTCGGCCTTGGGCAGACCGGCGACAAAGGCATCGAGTGAGGTGTCGGACATGGAAAGCCTCTTTTCTAAGTCTTGAATTTTGGCATCTATAGTGCCAAATAAAGACCTGAATTTGACACCGAGAATTGATCATGGCCAGTGCAATCTTGGCGACTATGAGCGCCAGTATTTCTGAACTCAAGAAGAATCCGATGGGGACGGTGGAAACCGGAGAGGGAGGGGCCGTGGCCATTCTCAACCACAATACGCCAGCCTTTTATTGTGTGCCGGCTAAGGCCTATGAAGCCTTGATGGATAGGCTTGAAAATTTTGAGTTGAATGCGATCGCCGATGCACGGCAAGGACAAAAGGTGATCAAGGTCGATCTGGATGATTTATGAGCTTGCCTTCCTCGACGAGGCCTTGAAGGAATGGCGTAGGCTAGACGCCAATACCCGTCAGCAATTCAAGAAAAAGCTCGCGGAACGGCTGGAAAATCCACGTGTGCCGGCGGCTAAACTGATCGGCGCCAAGGATCGCTATAAAATCAGGCTGGCGAGTATCGGCTACCGGCTGGTCTATGAAATTCGTGACGCCGAAATCTTGGTGCTCGTAATTGCGGTGGGCCGCCGAGATCGGAGCGCAGTTTATAAGGCGGAGGATCAGCGTTAGAATTCCTTTTCTCTGATATAGACTCCGATCACCGCGCCTTGGCTCACCGCGAACGAGACGACCGGAAAATTTACGCCACAGTCTTTTGAGGGGCGGGTTTTTCAAGCTGTCGCAAGTCGAGGCCGCGCGTTTCCGTGCCGTACTTGATGAACAGACCCAGGGTGATCAGGATGGGCACCATGATCATGCCGGCGGCGATGCCCAGCGGTGGCACCAGAGCGGTGATGCTGAGCGTTTGCGCCAATACGCCACCGATTTTTGAGCAGGCGGCCACCCAGCCGGTGGCGCGTCCGCGGACCTTCAGCGGATAACTTTCCGACGCGTAAGGCAACAGAATGGCCAATATGCCGTTCGAGCCGATGATCAGCAGCGCGACCGGGAAAACCGGGCTGCCACCCGCATGACCTTCCAGCAGCAAGACCCAGCCCAGCCCGGCGAAAGTGACGGCGATCATCAGGATCAGCGACCATTTGGTGCTCCACTGGCTGTAGATCCATGTACACAGGAAAACGGTCGGGAAGGCGATCAGCGCCGATTCCGCCAAAAGACGGGACGAGACGCCCATGCTGTAGCCCTTGGCCACCAGATCAGCGGGCAGCCACAGCAGCAGGCCAAAATTGATCAGGCCCCAGGCGATGGCGGCGATGCTGAGGGCCGCCGTCTTGCCGATCAGCGCGGTGGTCCACAAGCCTGGTTCGGGCGCATGGGGTTCGCCGTGCGCGTGATGATGGCCGTGGCTGATCAGTTCGGTCGGGTCTTCCTCGTCTTCCGCCAGAACGCGGCTGACCGTGCCGAAGCGGTTCATGACCTGATGCGCCTCATGTTCGCGGCCGCGCGCCAGCAGGAACTTGGCCGATTCAGGGATCAGCCCGCCCATGAAGACGAGCAACAGGCCGGTTGGCAGGTTGAGCAGCCACATGATGCGCCAGCTATAGGTCGGCACCAGCAGCGCTGAAAAACCACTGGCGGCGAAATAACCGCCGACCGCGCCCAGCCCGCCGACCAGCACCAGCGCCCAGCCGCGATGCTTTGACGGCATGGTTTCCGCCAGCAGGGCGTAGGTGACTGGCAACATGCCGCCGGCGCCGGCGCCCATCAGGAAGCACATGACGATGTTCCAGTTCAGTGATGGCATGGCGCCGCAGATCGACGTGCCGACAAAGACGACGGCGGACAGGAGGATGGACGCCTTGCGCCCATAGATATCGGCGATAATTCCCCATAAAACCGAGCCGCAGACTGTGCCAACAAGGGCGAAAAAGGGGACCAGCGCCGCCTGGGCCTTGGATACGCCGTATTCATGCACCAGGCCCGGCATGACGAAGCCGAGCGCCGCCGGTTTCATGACGTCGATGATCAGGGCGACGACGAGCACGACCATCAGGCCCCAATGGGCGATATGAAGTTCGGCGTCTTCCGGCGCGGCGACGACAATGCGCGACGCCGATTTGACCTGCTGGCCGATCGCGGTTGGCAACAGGCCGTAGGCGGCCACGCCAATGCCGGCCACGATCAGGAACATGCCGAACAACATGCCGTTATCCATCGGCATCCCGGCCATGGCGAAACCCATATCCTTCGCCATCCAGAACATCGGGAAGTGCAGCAGGACGCCGACAGTCACCATAGCGCAACCAAACGCGAAGGCCCATGCGCCGCGTCTGCCGTGAAATGTATTGGCGTTCATGTGCCCGTGCCCTTGTGTTGTTTTTTCTAAGGCATACGCACAATTTAGCAAAAATAAAGCTTAAAATTCATAAGCTTCGATGATTTTGACAACATTAAATTGTTGCTACATTGGCAACCTTAAGATTGTGCCGGGGTTTGCGACGGCGCAGCGCTTGGGCGCGCTGTATATTCCGACGGCACATGGTGGCCGCGACGCACCAGCTTTTCGGTCATGATCGTGTTTTTCATGACAAAGGCCGAGACCATGAAGGCCGTGCAGCAACCGGCCAGCAGCGGCAGCAGGGTGTTGAACTGTTGCGTGATCTCCAGCGCGAACAGCACGGAGGCGAACAGGGCGCGCGACGCCCCGGCGAAACAGGCGGCCATGCCGACCAGTCCGGCCATGCGCAGGTCGATATCGAGCATCGGCACGGCGGCCTTGAAGACCTGTGCCGTCAGCACGCCCAGTCCGCCGCCGATAGTGAAGATCGGCGCCAGGGTGCCGCCCGATGTGCCGCTGCCGAGCGCGATCGACCACGAAACGAATTTCAGCAGGCAGAAGACGAGCAGGGCCGTGCCAAGAAAGTCGCCGCTGAGGATGCGGTCGATATTGGCGTAACCGACGCCCATTGTCTGCGGTGCGAAGACGCCGACAATGCCCACCACCCCGCCGCCGATGGCCGGCCACCACATCCAGTGGATCGGCAGGCGCTCGAACAGGTCCTCGATGATATAGGTCGATTTGGCGATGACGACGGCGAACAGGCCCAGCACCGCGCCGAGCGCCGCGTAGGCGATCAGGGCTTCGGAACTGGCTGGCGCAAAGGCGGCGATGTGGAACACCAGTTCCGTACCGAAGAAGAAAGGGCGCATGATGATGGCGGTCATAGCGGCCAGCGCGATGGGGATGAAGGAGCGCGGGCGGAATTCAAACACCAGCAGTTCGATGGCGAGCAGGATAGCGGAAAACGGCGTGCCGAAAATGGCAGTCATGCCGGCCGCCGCGCCGGCCGCCAGCAGGGTCTTGCGTTCATGCGCCGTGACGTGGATCAACTGGCCGATCAGCGAGCCGAGCGCGCCGCCGGTGGCGATGATCGGGCCTTCCGCGCCGAAGGGGCCGCCGCTGCCGATGGCAATGGCGGCGGACAGGGGCTTGAGGAAGGTCATCCGCACGGGGATGCGGCTGTCATTGGTCAGGATCTGCTCCATCGCCTCCGGGATGCCGTGGCCGCGGATGGCCTTGGCGCCATAGCGCGCCATCAGCCCGACGATCAGCGAACCGATAACTGGCACGGCGATAACGAACAGGCCGAGATGGTGATCGGCGGGCGAGGTGAGATCGAACGACACGCGCTGATAAAAGGCCAGGTTGGTGATCAATCCGATCAACGCCATCAGGCCGCGAGCGATCGGCGTCATGACCAGGGCCAGGCAGATGCACAGCATCCCGACCAGCAGGCTGCGGCGATCGAGGGCGCGCGGATGGCGCTCGACATCGGCTTTTTCCAGCACCGGGCCAATGCCGAGCGACAGCGGCAGGCCGGGGGTGGTGGAGGCGTTTTTCAGGTCGTGGTTACTCATGAGGGTCACTTTTATCTTCAAAGAAAAAGGCGGCGGGCTGGTCGGCCAGGCGGGCGGCGTTGATCAGGGCATCGAGGCCGCCGGCGAGATCAGACAGGGTTTGTGGCGGCAGGCGACTGACGGCCTGCATCAGTTTTTCGTGGGCGCTGAGCGGACTGGTTTCCAGCGCCGAACGGCCATCGGCGGTCAGATGAATTTCGACGCGGCGGCCATCGGTGGCGGCGCGCTCGCGGCGCACGAGGCCACGCGCTTCAAGGCGGCTGACGATTTCGGATACCGTGCTTTGATGCGTGAAGGTGAGGGCGGCCAGTTCATTGACCGAAATACCGTCGTGGTTCTCGATGCGCTTCAGCACCAGCAGTTGCGCCGGCGTGGGGCCGCTCGTCTGTTCGCTCTGACGCGTGGATTCGCGCAGGGCCTGTACGATGCGGCGCAACGAATCCATGACGATCTGGGGCTGGGTCAGTATATCGGACATTGTATGGGTTCCCATTTAATGGGGCCATAAACCTTGCGATGGGCTATGTCCAGTAGGATGGTCAGATATTTTTGTGCGCTGCGGTATTTAGTTTTTGTTTCAGGCTGACCGTCAGGAAGTCAGCGACGCGGCGGATGCGGGCATTGCTGCGGACCTCCTCGTGCATCACCAGCCAGACCGGCAAGGCGGGTAGGTTCATGCCGATATCGATGCGCTCCAGTTCCGGTTGGGCATCGGCCAGCAGGCATTGCGCAAAGCCGATTCCGGCGCCAGCCAGCAGCAGGTGCCAGCAAACCATCTGGTCGTCGGTCCGTACCGGGAACTGGTTGCGCGTCACTGGGAAGCCGCGGGCGGCATAGCCTTTCAGGATATCGTCGGCGCGATCAAAACCAATGACATCGTGGTCAAGAATATCGCGCATGGCCTGCGGACGCCCCTTGCGTGCGATATAGCTTTGCGCGGCGTATAGCCCCAGAGGGGTATCACCGAGCTTGCGGGCGATCAGGGCGTTCTGCGTCGGATCGAACATGCGCAGGGCGATATCGGCGTCGCGGCGCAGCAGGTTCTGTGAGGCGTCCGAAGCAACGATCTCGATCTGGATCAATGGTTCGGCCGCGCGCAGTTGCGCAATGATCGGCGGCAGGATCAGGTTCGACACCACGACCGAGGCGGTGAGGCGGACCGTGCCAGAAAGAGTCTCGGCCTTACCCTGGGCTTTCAATGCCAGGGCTTCGGCGGCGCGGCCCATGTCGCGGGCGTCGTCGATCAGGCTTAAGCCGGCTTCGGTCGGCTCCAGCCCCTTGACCGACCGGCGAAACAGGGGCGTACCGATGACAGTTTCCAACTCCTTGATCTGACGGCTGAGCGTCGGCTGAGTGGCGCCGATCCTTATCGCCGCAGCGGATAGTGAGCCGGTATCGATCGTGGCGAGGAAGGCGCGCAGCAGGGTCCAGTCGAGCATGACGATATATCCATATTTGCATACAATGTATCAAGATATGCGCAATTTGTATGCGTAATTAAATGAATTAAACCTTGTCTTGTCAACTGAAGGAGGTATGAAAAATGAAAACGGTTCTGGTTTTGGGCGCCAATGGCGGCGTCGGCAAGGTGGTGGCGAAAGCGTTTCTGGAAAAGGGCTGGCGGGTGCTCGGTCTGGTGCGCGCCGGCAAGGCAGCCGGCGAGGGGATTGTCCCGATTCATGCCGACCTGTTCGATGCGGGCGCGGTCGCAAAAGCGTGCGGCCCGGTCGATCTGGTGTTCAACGGCCTCAACGTACCCTATCCGGTTTTGGCGGAGAAAGCCCTGCCGACCTATACCGCGGCGGCCGATATCTGCGAGGCGCTGAATGCCCGCCAGATATATCCCGGCAGCGTCTATAATTTCGGTTCCTCCATGCCGCCGGTCCTGACCCCGCATACGCCGTTTGCGGCTGATACGCTGAAGGGCCGTATCCGGGTCTCGATCGAAGCCCTGTTCCGGGAGCGCGCCGAAGTCGGTCGCCTGCGCACCATCGTCATCCGCGCAGGTGATTTCTTCGGCTCCGAGGCGCCGATGAGCTGGATGCAGGCCCTGGTAGCCAAAGACCTCGGTAAGGGCAAGATCGTGACGCCCGGTAAAATGACAACCATCCACGCCTGGGCCTTTCTGCCTGATCTGGCGGCTACTGTGGTCAGGCTGGCGGAAGTCGAAGGGACGCTTGGCGCCTACGAAGTCTTCCATTTCGAGAACCACAATGTCTCGGCGAAACGGCTGGCGGAGGCGGGGCGTCTGGCTTTGGGGCGCCAGGTTACGGTGGGCCATATGCCGCGCATCCTGTTTTCGCTGATTGCCCTGTTTGATCCCTTCATGCGGGCGGCCCTGGAAATGCTGTACCTGTGGGATGTGCCGCACGCCTTGCGGGATGACCGACTGGCCAGGGTGATCGGAGAGGTGCCGCGCACGCCGCTCAGTGAAGCCATGAAGACTTTGCTTTGAAACCGGCCGGCCCTTGCCTATATAGGGCGCATGACCTCCCGCATTGCACAATTAACCTACGCTATCGGCGATATCCACGGCTATGACGATCTCTTTGAGCAGATAATCGAGCGAATCCGGGCTGATGCGGAAGGGCTGGGGGAACGTCCGCGCATTGTCCTGCTGGGTGACTATGTCGATCGCGGACCGGCCTCGCGCCAGGTTCTGGATCGGGTTGGGCGCCTGCTGGCGGCGGACTGGTGCGATGTAGTGGCGCTGATGGGTAATCACGAGGAAGCCCTGCTGCGCTTCCTCGACGAGCCTGAATTTGGCGATACCTGGCGCGACTGGGGCGGGGCGGCGACGCTCGATTCCTATGGCGTGGTCATGCCCTATATGGCGCGGTCCATGGAAATCTGGGACGAGGTCAGCCGCCGGTTCGCGGCGAAGCTCGATCCGGCGCACCTGGAGATGCTGCGCGCCATGCCGTCATCCTTCCAGTCGGATGACTACCTGTTCGTCCACGCCGGCGTCGATCCCGACCGGCCGCTGGCGGAACAGGACGGCGCCACCTTCATGTATATCCGCGGGCGTTTCCTAAGGGCGGATCAGGCGTGTGACTATGTAGTGGTGCATGGCCATTCGCCGCACAAGGTGCCGGCCAATACGCGCTGGCGGATCGGAATCGATACCGGCGTCTATTACAGCGGCGTCCTGACAGCGATGCGCCTGCGCGGCGAGGAACGCGAACTTATTCAGGTGCAGCGGGAGATGGATTTGGATCGTCCGCCACCGGTGTTTTTCTAACCTCATTAAGGCATCTGTTTTTTACTTTTGATATTTCGGTATCAAGCGGAGCCTAGCCATGGAAATTGCCCACTCCATGACCTCCAAAGGAATGTCCTCTTTAAATGTCGTGATAAACATTTCACCTATTTGATCAGAATAAAATATGTCGAAAAGTGGTTTCACATCATCGAGGGGATTTTCAACCTCTAGGTACATACCATCACGTACAATATCGCTACCTATAGTAATGGTGTAGTCTTGCCCTCTCAGGTGAAAATCCATTTCGATGCCATCTGTCTGAAATGAGTGCCAGTAACGGCTGTTGGGGTAAGCTACCTTGCTAAAAGGCAAAAGAAAAGGCGGGACCAAATCCCGCCTTTAGTGTTTTAGCCTTCACCGGCGAGGGCCGTATCGAGCGTCTTGCCGTCGGTGGCCCAGAGATGGCCTATCTGCAAGGCGACCGGATCGGGGAAGATGTAGGTCTCATTAGCGGCGATGCCCTTGACGATCTGTTCGGCGGCGTGTTCCGGCGTGGCCTTCTGCATCGGGATGTCCTTGGCCAGGTCGGTATCGATCGGGCCGGGATAGATGCCGAGCACCTTGATGCCGGAGCCTTTGAGCGTGACGCGCAGGGTTTGGGTCAGGGATTGCAGGGCGGCCTTGGAGGCGGAATAGCCGGCCAGGCCTGGCGCCGAGGTCAGGCCGACGACGCTGATGACATTGGCGATGGTGCCGGATTTGCGCGCCTCAAACACCGGCGTGAAAGCGCGGATGACGCGTAGGGTGCCGTAATAGTTGGTATCCATGTCGCCATTGATCAACTCGATCGGGCTTTCGATGAAGTTGGCGAAGACGGCGGTGCCGGCATTATTGAGCAGGATATCGGTATCGGCGGCGGCCTTCACAGCGGCATCGACCGAAGACTGGTCAGTGATATCCAGTTGCAGCGGCACGACGCGGGCATCGCCGAAGTCGGGCAGGGAGTCGAGACGGCGGGCGCCGGCATAGATTTTCTTTACATCGGTCTTGAGCAGTTCGCGGACGGTGGCGGCGCCGATGCCGCGATTTGCACCGGAAACGAGGACAACTTGATTAGCGTAGGACATGACGAACTTCCTTTTGAAAGAGCCGTCGAATCCGGCGGCCGAGAAATGTAAACCGATCTGTTTACATCGCCATAGGTAAACAGATCAGTTTACATTGTCAAGCGGCTGTGCTAGTTTTTTTAGCTCAAACGCCGCATGGCTCCTCGCATCAGCTCGGGCGGCCTTCGGCCTTGCCAAATTTCCTTTGGAAATTTGGAATTCAGGAGATTTCGACATGGCCGACACCGCCACGCCCACCAAGAAGCAGGAGATTATCGCCCAGGCCTATGATGCCTTCTATAACGGCGGCTTCCACGCCACCGGCATCGATACGGTCATGGCCAACAGCGGTATTTCCAAGCGCACCCTCTATAAATACTTCCCCAGCAAGGAAGACCTGATCGAGGCGGTGCTGGAGCAATATGGCGAGGACACCGACGCCCTTCTCTTCACGCCGGCGCTTGCACGCAGTGATGATCCGCGTGCGCAGATCGCCGCGCTTTTCGATGTCCGCCGCGAGATTATGGAAAAGACCGCCTGCCGGGGGTGTCTCGCCATGAAGGCCGGGCAGGAATATATCGGCAAGCACGCCGGCATTGCCGCACACGGCAGAGAGGCTTCGGTCTATCTCGAAGGGCGCTTTATCGAACTATGTGAAAAGGCAGGATTGGCGAACCCGCGCGAAACCGGACGACAGATCGGTCTCCTGTTCCAGGGCGCGGCCCTGACCGCTCAGATGCAGCAGGATCCTTCGACATTTGATGTCGCCAGGAAAGCTGCGGATATCCTGCTTGCGGTCTGACCGGCCTTCGCCCTAGATGGTGGGATGAGCAAGGATGTTCTCATGCTTTTAGCCGGTATAAAGCCCGAACGCACCCTGCCGGTGGCGGCTCTGCTGATCACCGCGGCCGGGATGCTCGACGCCTTCACCTATGTCGGTTACGACGGCGTTTTTGCCAATGCCATGACGGGCAATATCGTATTGCTTGTGGTCCGGCTGGCCAAGGGCGAAATACCGGGCAGCCTGCCGTTCGCCGCGCCGATCATCGCCTATCTGTGCGGCGTCGCCGTGGCGCACGCCTTCAAGGAAAATCCCCTGCGCCGCCTGATCCCGTCGCCGGCGCGCCTGTCGCTGGGGCTGGAGATCGTCTTTCTGATCGTCGTCGCCTTCCTGCCGAAGAGTGTGCCGAATATGCTGGTCGTCACCGGCATCGCTTTCGTGGCGGCCTTGCAGGCAACGGCTTTCACACGCCTGGACGAATTCGCCTATACCTCGGTGACCACCAGTTCCAATCTGCGCCGTTTCGCCGGCGCCACAATGGCCTGGCTGGCTTTTGGTAAAGGGCGTGAAAGCCGGCGGGAAGCGCTGTTTTTCCTGTGCCTGTGCGTCTGTTTTATCGGCGGTGCACTGCTGGGGGCGATATCGACCCTGGCGTTCGGACATGCGGCGGTATGGGGGCCGGTGGCGCTGCTCAGCATAGCGCTGGGGCTTTGCCTACCGTGGACTAAGGCCATCCGGGAGATATTCGACGAGGATAAATAACGCGCAGGTAATTGATCTTAAAGCGCGATTTGTCTTCACAAGGTCACCAAGCGGGCATAGGGTATCGCCTTAGTAAGCCTCCAGCCCCAAATTCCATGTCATTGCCGAACGCCCATCTGAGTGATTTTATACTGGGAAAGGCCGTCAAGCGGCCGGTGCTGCGCGGCGTGGCCCTGATCAAGCGTCACCTGCAAGGGTCGGAAGTCTGGTTTATCGTTCTGGCCGGTGGCGTTGGCCTGATCGCCGGGGTGATGGCGGCGCTGCTTGGCCATTTTGCCCATGCGCTTCAGGCTATGCTCTATGGTTTCTCACCCGACCTGCGCCTGAGCGCCCTGCCAAATATCGAACCCTGGCACCTGATCGCCCTGCCGCTCGGCGGCGCAGCGCTGGGGCTGGTGCGCTTCATCTTCCCGCGCCGCACCCGTCAGCCGATCGATGTGGTCGAGGCCAATGCGCTCTATGGCGGCCGTATTCCGTTGCGTGACAGCCTGATCGTGTCGTTCCAGACCTTCCTGTCGAACGGTTTCGGCGCTTCGGTAGGACTGGAAGCCGCCTATGCCCAGCTCGGCGGCGGTATCGCCTCCAAGATCGGCCAATGGCTTGATCTCAAGCGCGTCTCCTTGCGTACCCTAGTCGGGGCAGGAGCGGGATCGGCGATTGGGGCCGCTTTTGGCGCGCCCCTGGCCGGCGCGTTTTATGCGTTTGAACTGGTGCTCGGCGGCTATACGGTGCCGGCGCTGGCGCCGGTGGCGGCGGCCTCGCTGATGGCGGTGCTGGCGGCGCAACTGATGAACATCGAGCCGTTCGTCATCGCCTCGACCGTTGGGCAGACCATCGAGATCAGCGGCTATCTGCTCTATGCTGTTCTGGGCGCGCTGTGCGCCGGCGTCGGTATCGTCATTATCCGGCTCGTCGCCAGTGTCGAGGCGGTGGTGCGCAAATTGCCGATTGGCGACATCTGGCGGCCAATGATCGGCGGCTTCTTCCTGATCCCCGTCGCCTGGGCCGCCCCGCAGGCGCTTAGCTCCGGCCACGGCGCCATGCACCTCTATATGGCGCAGCAGGCGCTGGTCGTTACCCTCCTGGCTGTCTTTGCGCTGAAATTGTGCGCCTCGGTCATTTCGCTGGCTTTCGGCTTCCGTGGCGGTTTGTTCTTCGCCTCGCTGTTCCTGGGATCTCTGCTCGGCGCGGCCTTCGCCCAGATTGTCAACCAGATCTACCCCGCCGCCGATCTCGACATCCTCAACGCCTCACTGGTCGGCATGGCGGCGCTGGCCGTGGCCGTGGTCGGCGGGCCGATGACCATGTCGCTGATGGTGCTGGAGGTGACGCATGACTTCAACCTGACGGCGGCGGTGGTGACGGCGGCCCTGTGTTCGAGCGCCATCATCCGCGAACGTTTCGGCTATTCCTTCTCGACCTGGCGGCTGCACCTGCGCGGCGAGACGGTGCGCAACGCCCGCGATATTGGCTGGGTCAAGGCCCTGACGGCGACGAGCCTGATGCGCAAGAACCATACGACCCTGCCGGATGATCTCAGCGTCGCCGCGATGCGTGAGCAGGTGCCATTGGGGTCGACCTCGCGCGTCCTGCTGGTCGATGACAAGGGCGATTACCGTGGCATGGTGCTGACCGCCGAGGCGTGGATTGAATCGCAGGAAACCCTGACGCCGCTGAGCCAACTGGCCCGCCAGACCGAGGTCTATGTCCGGCCGGATATGGATATCTCGGCCATCATGCGCGTCTTCGAGCATTTCGGCGTCGATGATCTGGCGGTGGTGGATGAGGATCACAAATTGCTGGGCCTGCTGACGGAAAAATACGTCAACCGGCGCTATGTCGAAGAACTGGAACGTTCGCAGCGTGAGTTTTTCGGCGAGATGTAGCGTCAGAAAAGCGCGCTTTGCGCTGGAATAGCAGCGGACTCCGTTGTCAGCTTCAAGGGTGCGTTTGCTGTCAGGTCAACCGGCCTGCGCCGCAGCCAGTTGTCCCACTGATCGGGAGACAGAACCACGGGTTCACGGTCATGTATGGCCGACATCTCCGGACCAGCCTCACGCGTCAGCAGAGTGAAACTCCAAATCTCACCTTCCAGCAGATTGGCGCAGTCCCACAGACCGGCGAAGGCCAGGGGCTGATTATCGCCACGCGTGATCCGCCATTTCTGTCTAGCGTTTTTGTGGCGGGCGATCTTCGCACCCGACCATTCATGGAAACAATCCGCCGGCACAAGGGCATGACGGTATTTCCAGGCGCCTTTGAAAACTGGCTTTTCCGCTACCGTATCCAGCCGGGCATTGAAGGTTGAGGCTTTCCAGTCCTTCAGCGACCCCGAATACCAGTGCGGGATCAGCCCGAAACGCGCCGGAATGACTTCCAGGCGGCCGGTTTCCGGATTCTCGATGACAATTGGCGCGCCATCGCTCGGCGCGACCCTGGAGGTATGGCCATATTCGACCTTATCCGGCAAGTCCGGCAGATGCAGGGTGTTCTTTAAAAAATTGAGGTATAAAAGCGCCTCAAATTGTCCGCACATAGGTTGCCTCCCGTATGTGCGGACAATTCTGGCCCCCCGTGCCCCCCGGCGCAAGCTCCAATTCGGAGCAGTGCTTCTTAATTCATATAAGCTTTCGACGGCTGGACATGCCTGCGCATCCGGGTGTTCAGAGCGGTGTGCCTGGAATCGCAATAGCGGGTGATGAAGGTTTCAAAAACATGGCTCAGGCCATCGACCAGTTCATAATCACCCGTTTCCAGTGCCAGGCCTTTCAGTTCATCCAATCGGTCAAGTATTTCCATGCACGTTTCGTCATGCGCCGATTCTGCCGGAAAACCGTTTGTGTCCGATCTGGCCCTGCTGGACATACCTGCCTCTGAAACGCTATTCATCCGTTCCAGCCAAGCATATCGCCTCATTTCGCGCCATCACGAGAATTCGTGATCACGCCGCATTCACGGGCAGATAAGGCCGTCGGCGATCGCCCTGACCACGGCGGTGACCCGGCTGTGCGCGTCCAGCCTGGCGAAGATATGGCGCATATGGGTATCGACCGTATTGCGGCTGATATTGAGGATAACGGCGATTTCCGCGTCAGTCTTGCCGGCGGCCACCCAACTGAGGATCTCGGCTTCTTTCGGCGTGATGCCCGTGGTCTTGGCGCGTGGCGAGGGCGTTTGCGCGTTCAGCCGCTTATAGCTGAGGTAAAATTGCGCCGTCAGGGCGCCGATCAGGTCGAGATTAGCGCGGGTGGCGTCACCTTGCTCAGCGGAAGCCAGGCCCAGGCTGGCCAGGAGGCCATTGCGCCCCCACACCGGCGTCGATACGCCGTTATGCAGGCCGCCATCGCGCGCCACATTATAGAGGCGCGTCTGAGCCGGTTGGTAGTTCGAGCGTTTCTCGTGCGCTTCCCAGTCGAGGCTGCCGGTTTGCATCTTTAGCGCCTGCATTACCGGATCATAGGCGTCGCAGTTGTTTTCCTTGTAATAGACGCGCAGATCTTCGGGGAAATTGTGTAAAACGCCACGGCCATGTACCCGCTGCGGCAGGTCCGGATCGTCGATCACCCACAGGCTGAGGCGGTCATAGCCATGCTGCGCCACCGCGCGTTTCAGCAGGCGAAACAAGTCCTCGTCCGCCTTGGCCAAACGGGTGTCGGTAACGAAGTCTTCGAACTGATAACGCTGTTCGGAATCAAACATGGAATCCATCTCCAAACCTGTGCGTTTTTAACATGGACCTGCGAACCGGTCGTGTATATTCGGCTGGGTGCAACGGATGGATATAATCGTGTGTTAATCCGGCCACCACGGGGGCGTTATGCCAGCCAGTCAGCGACATGTATCCGCAGATACGGCACGATCTCCGCCTCGAACCACGAATTGCGTTTCAGCCAGATCTGGTTGCGCGGCGAAGGATGGACCAGGGGCAGGTAACCCGCATCGATATAATCCCGCCAGGCGCGGACCGTTTCGCCCAGGGTCGCCTTGCGCCGGGCGCCTAGATAATGCGCCTGCGCATAGGCGCCGATCAGAAGGGTGAGCCTGATATTCGGCAGGGTGGCCCGCACACGGTCATGCCACAGGGGGGCGCATTCGGGGCGAGGCGGATTGTCGCCACCTTTACCTCGGCCCGGATAACAGAAACCCATCGGCACGATAGCGAACAGGCTTTCATCATAGAACTGCGCCGGCGACACGCCCATCCAGTCGCGCAGACGCTTGCCTGAAGCGTCGTCCCACGGCACGCCGGAGACGTGGACTTTTGTGCCCGGCGCCTGGCCAATGATCAGGATTTTGGCGCGCGGATCGGATGCCCGCACCACCGGCCTCGGTCCTAGCGGCAGATGCGCGGCGCAGGCCGTGCAGGCGGCAATTTCATCGAGGAGAGGCATGTCAGGCATATGGCGACGAGATTGCCGATTTCCAGCCCGATCTTTTGTTTAAGCCCCCTGGCTATCCGCCGGGCGCATCAGGGACATACCCATATCCGAATCCATCCAGGTGTCCTTGTCATGAACGATGGCCTGGGCCGGCATCATCTGTGTTTCGGTGCCCATGCCGGACGCCTTACGCACCGCTGTGCCGATGGCCATGAACTCGATCAGGCCCTGGCCGATCTCGATGATATAGGTCTTCACGCCCACCACCTCCTCGGCGCCTATGGAATCGGCCTCGGCCTTCAGGCGGTCGAGCGCGTGTTCGCGGGCGTCATGCACCAGCGAGGTCAGTTCGCTGATCTCGCCTTTTGCAAAAGCTTTCAGCGCCGAGAAGATGCCGCCGACCAGGCCCAGTGAATAGATCGAGGTCGACATCAAAAGCTTCATCGGCGCGTAGCCCAAGGACGCCATAGACCACAGTTCTTCGCCGGTCAGGTCGGATGAGACCACACCATCGTATGGCAGGCCCGGATGATGCGCCGCCGTACCGGTCATGACCATTTCGTGCGTTCCCATCCACGGCAGGATGGTGGTGCGGATGCCAAGCACGGCATTGGCGCCATCGGCCCGCGCCGCCGCCGTGATCCGGTCGAGCGCCTTGTGACGGGTCTTGTTGAAGACATCGGAATACTCCGAAATCTCGCCACGGCCCAGTTGCTTGAGCGCGCCGATAAAACCACCGCCGATCCCCATCGAATAGGCGATATTGCCGAAGACATGCTGGATCGGCCGGTAGCCGGCATCCATGTGGCAATAGAGTTCCTGCGCATTGCCGGCGGTGGTGAAAAACGCGCCTCCGCCCGCTTTTGAGAAGATGCAGGACCCGACGAACAGGAATTCGGTATTGCCGGAAAAGGCGCGCAGGTCGCCCGAAACGCCCGCCACACCTGTCGCGCCATGATTTTGCGCCTCCTTGGCCATGCGGGCGAAGGCGTGCATCCGGCCGTCCTGGATCGCGGCGGTTACCTGCGGAATTTCACCGCCGAGGATGTTGTTCAGGCCTGCGCCCAGCGACCCCAGGAAGCCCATCGAATTGACGCTGTTGCCGACGACCAGCTCACCGGCGGTATAGCCCTTGAGCGCCATGCAGTAGATTTCATTGCCCGACAGACCGGTGACTTTTGCCATGATGACGGCGCTCCCTTGCTTTGTTGTGATAAGCGGGAGGGTGGCCGTTTTTCATCCGAAAAGTCAACGGCCGCCGGCGCTTTTCGGCTTATTCCGGATTTATATTCGGGAGTAATATCCACAACTGCAACATTACGCTGAAAGGGCCAGACTCCACTCCATTTACAGGAGCCGAATATGCAAATCTATAATGATCGTCATCACGCCCGCGCTCAGGCCGGGCACGCCGAAATGGATGCCGTGGCCTGGATTGGCCTTGGGCTGTCATTGCTCGGACTGGCGGCCTTCGGCGCCTATACGGCCTTTTTCCTGGCCGGCTTTATCAGCGACCTGATGGCCTAGATTCTGATGGCCTAAATCTGAGCGACCTCAAGCTCGATCTCACCGGCCAGCCTTTGTTCATCGGCGCGGGCAATATCGCCGAGCGTAATGACGCCCACCAGGCGCTTGCTGTCATTCAGCACCGCCAGCCGGCGGATCTGCTCGCGCTTCATCACATCGGCGGCTTCGCGCAGGTCATCATCCTCGAAACAGTAGACAATGGTTTCCGACATGACATCGCTCAGGTGAGTGTCCGGTCCCATGCCCGCCGCCACGGCGCGAATGACGATATCGCGGTCAGTCACCGCGCCCTTCAGCTTGAAGGTGTCACCGACCGGCAGGTAGCCGAAATCGCCATCGCGCATTATTTCCGCCGCCTGCCGCAGGGTGGTTTGCGGGCTGGCGATATGGAAATCCGTACTCATGATATCCTTGACGTGCATCTTTTCCTCCTGCTTTTTGCGAACGGACAGCCCTCCGCCTGTTCGTTCAGCGATGACGGCCCCGCCCGGTATGTGTCGGGTTGCGTTGCCATTCACGGGAGGGATTGCGGTCCTCGAAATCCCGCTCCGAAGTGGCGCTGTAGCCGCGCGGCTGGCGCGGATCGCTGCGGTCGTCTTCGTGCCCGTAATCACGTTCGTCCGAGCGTGAGGCGCGATAGCCGTAGTCATCGTCACGAAAGCGCGAATTGCCATAGGAATCGCGGTCGCGGTTATATTCGCTGCCGTTGCGCTGCTCATTGCGCCAGTCATCATTGGGGCGCCACTCGTGTCCGCTGCTGCGATAGGCGGTTTCGCGCCACTGCTGGTCCCGCCAATTATTCTGGAAACGGTGGTCGTCAGGATGGCGGCGTTCCTCATCCCGATTATCGACACGGACATTTGCCTGCCAGCCATTCTGGCGGTCGTTCAGGTCATCACGATTGCGTTCGGCACGGTTGCCGTCATAGTGCCCCCGGTCTTCCTCACGCCAGCGCCGATCGCCCGGATAGCTTCGATCATCACTGAGGTAGCGGCGATCCACTTCGTTCATCGGGTCGCCATAACCGTCGTCAGGGCGGCGATTGGCGCCATGGCCCATCTGGACATAGCGACTGCCGGCCGTGCGATTGCCGCCGGAACGGCTGAAGAACTGATAGGCACGGCTGTCGTCGTTGTAGTGTGAGTAGTCGGAATGGGTGTAATTGCGGTCTGCGGGGGCTTCAGTCCGCCAGTTCTCGCGGCCGTCGTCCCTGTCTTCCCAGCCTTTTTCGCGCTTCTGGGCGCGGGCGGAAGATTGTGAACGCTCGATATCCTGCGTATCCGCCGCGTGAAAATGCCTGTGCTCGTCCCGATCCCGGCTTTCCTGCTGCGTGGCCCGATTTCGCTCGTTATCCGTATCATTGTCACGCTGGATGCGTGCCGCCGCACCTTTTTTGACCTTGCTGGCGCCTTTATCCTGCGATGTCTGGGAAGATCCGGTCGTGGCCATTGGGTATCTCCTGGGGTATTTGAGAAAACTGCGGACCAGGAAGGTCAACGCTTTGATTTTTTTTGTCATTTTTAAATGATACGTTTTGGTACTCTACGCGCCTGCCCGTAAGGTTATTATGCCGATACCCAGGAGGCTGTATAAAATGTCCATAAAGCGTTTCGGGGTGGATTTTTATAACGAGGCTGTTATTACTCAGACAATAAACGGGAGCGAAATCATGACCCTTACCGCCAATCGCCGTGGCCTGATGGCCGGCCTGGGGATGTTGCCTTTGCTGGGTGCTGCCTCAACCACAGCCGCCGCATCGAGCGCCTTAGCGCCAAGGCCGCCGATGGGCTGGAATAGCTGGAACAGCTTCGCCACCACGATCAACGAGGCTCAGGCGCTGGAAACGGCGCACATCATGGCCGACAAGCTTAAGCCGCACGGCTACGCCATCTTCACCATCGATATCCAGTGGTATGAACCCGGCGCCACCAGCTATGCCTATGCCGCCAAACCGGTCCCGGCAATGGATGGTTACGGCCGCCTGCTGCCGGCGCCTAATCGTTTCCCTACTAGTGCCGATGGCAAGGGCTTCAAGCCGATCGCCGATCAGGTCCATGCGCTTGGCCTGCAATTCGGCATCCACCTGATGCGCGGCATCCCGCGTCTGGCGGTCGAGCGAAATCTGCCCGTTTTCGGCACGAAATTCCACGCGCAGGATATCGCCAATACCCAGAGCATCTGTCCGTGGAACCCGGACATGTACGGTGTCGATATGGCGAAGCCGGGCGCGCAGGCCTATTATGACAGCGTGTTCGCGCTCTATGCCTCGTGGGGCGTCGATTTCGTCAAGATGGACGATATGAGCCGGCCCTATGACGCCCATGCCCCGGAAATCGAGGCGGCACACGCGGCCATCGTCAGGACTGGCCGGCCGATGATGCTCAGCCTGTCGCCCGGCGAAACCCCGGTGGCACGCGCCGGTCACGTTCGGAAATACGCGCAGATGTGGCGGATCAGCGATGATTTCTGGGACGAATGGCCGCTGCTGGAGGCGCAGTTCACCCGTCTGGAAAACTGGAACGAACATCGCGTGCCCGGGGGATGGCCGGATGCCGACATGCTGCCGCTCGGCCGGTTGGCGCTCGGTAATCGTGACACGAAATTCACCCCGGCGGAGCAGAAGACGGTCATGACCCTGTGGTCGATCGCGCGCTCGCCGCTGATCATGGGCGGTGATCTGCGTCATCTCGATCAGCCGACGCTCGATCTCCTGACCAATGACGAGGTGCTGGCGGTCAATCAGATGAGCCATGACAACCAGCCACATTTTCTGGCCGACGGGCAGCGCGTCTGGACGGCGCGGGCGGAGAATGGCGATCATTACCTGGCGCTATTCAATACCACCCCTGATGATGCCGACCTCAGCTTTGATCTCGGTATCCTGGGGCGGAAAAGCGCGCAAGTCCGCGACCTGTGGAGCCGCAATGATACCGGCGCTGTCAGCGGACGGTTTACAGCCTCCGTGCCTTCGCATGGGGCGGGACTTTGGAGATTGTCTTAACGCCGCCTTTAACCTTTCTATGATCATCATGCGTGACGGAGAACCGGAATGCACGATCGCCTGACACGACTTGAAGATATTACGGAAATCCTGGCCCGTTCGCCGCTGGCGAAATCCGGTGGTGTCATGCTGGATGAACTGGCGATGGACGCCGCCCTCGTCGATCTGTTGTTCGAGAAAAAGGCGACTCTGGGCGTCGAAAAGGACGCCTGTCCCGACAAGTCAGTCAATTCAGCGGCTTATAATGAACTCTTGATGTCGGTAGCCGAGGTCATTGCTGAAATTCGTGGTTTTGAATTCAAGTACGGCATTCAGTTGACCGCATAACCTGCTGAACGGCAAAAATTATTTTGCCATTTGATGAAGCGTGACAGGAGCGTGACGCTTCATACCGGCCAGCATTTCGCTGACAAGTTGCGGCAGGCCGTATTCGGCGCGCCAGCCCCAATCCGTGGCCGCTTGACTGTCATCAAGCGAATCAGGCCAGGCAGCGGCGATGGCCTGACGGTAATCGGGCGCGTATTCGATATGAAAGCCGGGCGATTGGCGGGCGATTTCAGCCGCTATCTCCGCGGGCGAGAAGCTGACGCCGCTCACATTATAGCTGCCGCGTTCGGTGATGGTGTCCGCCGGCGCTTCCATCAGTTCGATCGTGGCGCGGATGGCGTCGGCCATGTACATCATCGGCAAGGTCTCGTGAGCGTCGAGGAAACAGCTATAGGTCTCGCCCAACACCGCCGCGCGGAAGATATCAATGGCGTAATCGGTGGTGCCGCCGCCCGGCGGGGTCTTCCAGGAGATCAGGCCGGGATAGCGCAGGCTGCGCACATCGACGCCATGCGTCTCATTATACCAGCGGCACCAGCCTTCGCCGGCCTGCTTGGAGATGCCGTAGACGGTTTCAGGCTCGATGATGGTTTTCTGCGGCGTATGGTCGGCCGGCGTCGTCGAGCCGAAAACGGCAATGGAACTGGGCCAGAAGACGCTGAGTTTCCGTTCGCGCGCCAGTTCCAGCACATTAAGCAGGCTGGTCATGTTCAGGTTCCATGCCCACAGCGGATTTTTCTCGCCTGTAGCCGAAAGCGCTGCGGCGAGGTGATAGACTTGGCTTATGGCGTTTTCTGTCACAACCCGGCGCAGGGCGTCCGCATCGGTGGCATCCAGAATTTCATGCCTTAGCCCGGAGGGTTGCGCCGGCGAGATATCGCTGGTGACGATCTGAGCCGCGCCGTATTTATCCGCCAGGGCGATTGCCAGTTCGCTGCCGAGCTGGCCATTGGCGCCGATAATCAGGATTTTAGGCATCAGATCAACCCCAGTTCGCGGCCGGCCGTGGCAAAGGCGGCGAGGGCGGTCGTCAGTTCTTCTTCAGTGTGGGCGGCGCTGATCTGGACGCGGATGCGTGCCTGGTTTTTTGGCACGACCGGATAGAAGAAGCCGACTGCGTAGACGCCCAGTTCGAGTAAACGAGCCGAGAGGCGCTGCGAGGTTTCGGCATCGTGGATCATCACCGGAATGATTGGGTGCTGGCGGGGTTTCAGTTCGAAGCCGAGCTTCGTCAGACCGTCACGGAAGAACGCCGCATTGTGTTCCAGACGGTCACGCAGGTCGGTGCTGCCTTCGAGCAGGTCGAGCACGGCGATGGTGGCGCCGACGATCATTGGCGCAACGGTATTGGAGAACAGATAGGGGCGCGAACGTTGACGCAGCAACTCGACCACTTCCTTGCGGCCAGCCGTAAAGCCGCCCGAAGCGCCGCCGAGCGCCTTGCCAAGCGTGCCGGTGATGATGTCCACCTTGCCGAAGACGCCGCGCAGTTCATGGGTGCCGCGTCCGCGCGCGCCGAGGAAGCCGGAAGCATGGCTGTCATCAACGCCGAGCAGCGCACCGTAGCGATCGCACAGCACGCGAATCTCATCGAGCCGGGCGATAATGCCGTCCATCGAGAAAACGC
Organism: Asticcacaulis sp.; assembly: GCF_035497195.1. GTDB lineage: Bacteria > Pseudomonadota > Alphaproteobacteria > Caulobacterales > Caulobacteraceae > Asticcacaulis. Next base: position 27,652 of record NZ_DATJDZ010000017.1, on the reverse strand, counting down.
CGTCGGTAAAGACCAGCTTGTGGCGCGCGCCCGCGGCATCGGCTTCCTGAAGGCAGCGCTCCAGATCGGCCATGTCATTATTCTTGTAGCGATAACGTTGCGCCTTCGACAGGCGAATGCCGTCAATGATTGATGCGTGGTTCAGTTCGTCGCTGATCACCGCATCGGCATCGCTCAAAAGCGTTTCAAAAAGCCCGCCGTTGGCGTCGAAAGCCGAGCCGTAGAGGATGGTGTCTTCGGTGCCGAGAAAACGGGCCAGCCGTTGCTCCAGTTCCTTATGCAGGTCCTGGGTGCCGCAGATAAAGCGCACCGAACTGAGGCCAAAGCCGCGATCGTCCAGCGCTTTGTGCGCCGCCGCGATGACCGTGGGGTGCGACGACAGGCCGAGATAGTTGTTGGCGCACATATTGATCAGTTGCCGGCCATCGGACAAACGCACCAGGGCGCCCTGTGGCGTGGCGATCACCCGTTCGGATTTGAACAGGCCGTCCTGCCGGGCCGTAGCGAGCGTGGCGTTGACGTTATCTAAGAACGCTTGGACGCCGGTATTTGGCTGGCTCGACATGAGAACCTCTTTCAGCTAGGGTGGGCGTTAAATCGAACGATGTTCAATATATCGATCTAAATTCCGTTATAACGGATAATTTGGGAAAGCACAACACAGATGTCCAGCCCGGTTATCGCCAATTCTGTTCTCGAAGGCCCGCCCGCCATCGGGGCGACGTTGCAGAGCCTGCGCCAGGGGCAGAAACTGTCGCTCGATGAACTGTCGAAGCGGGCAGGAGTGTCGAAGTCGATGCTGTCTCAGATCGAGCGCAATACGACGAACCCGACGGTGGCTGTGCTGTGGCGGCTATCCAACGCGCTGGGGGTCTCGATCACAGATTTTCTGGCCGGCGGCCGCGCCGAACGCGTTGGGCCGAGTATTTCCGTGGTGGCGGCGCACGAAACGCCCTCATTGATCAATCCGGACGGTAAAAGCGAGTTGCGCATCCTGGGGCCGATCGAATTGGCCGGAAAGTTCGAATGGTACGAACTGGTCATCCAGCCGGGCGGGGCGTTGATCTCGGACGCACACGAACAAGGTGCCAGGGAACACCTGTCTGTGCTGTCCGGTTCCGTCGTGGTGCGTGCCGGCGCGGAAGAAAAGAAGCTCCGGCAGGGCGAGACGGCGCGCTATGCCGTTGATGTCGCCCACGCGATCTCGAATCCCGGCAAGTCGGTGGCGACCATGCTCTTGGTCGTTGCGCACCCGGATTGACCACTTGGAATTGGCGGCTATCTTTGATTAAGGGAGAGGGGCTTTTTCTTCCTGCTATGTGGGACGCCCGATTAGCCACCGGTGCGAGTCGCAACTCCTTATAACGCTGTTTTTGGGAGCGCTAACATTTATGCGTCGTGTCCGATGGTTGCGGCCGCGTGTGAAAATTCGCCTTTAAGGCGTTTTCCGTGGCCAAACTGACCTGCGAGCGAATTTTTTTTGACCATGAAGCAATTTTTTTTTGCAAGCGCTTTGCAAGATTAACTATCGGACATGTTTGAACTTTTGCTTCACACTTTGGTAAGCACCCCCGTCTACATGTCGCGGCGGCGTGAAAAGTCTGTAACTGACACCTTGACGTTTAAGGCGTTGCCGGATCATTTAGGCCCAAACCGCTTGGGTCACAGGTGTAACAGCCTGTAACAAAGAGGTCGCCTTTTGAATCGCTTTGGTTCATAATGGCAGAGTTTGTGCTCTGGCATGGTGTGATACGGACGTTAGATTCTGTACGTACTTTGCCCGGACACGGGGACTCGTTGGGGCCGAGGGCTTATGCCCGCGGTCTTTTGCGCGTCTATTGTTTTTAACATGGGGTAAACGCTTCCCCTTTAGTCCTTGGTCAACCCTTCGGTGGGTGAAGTCCATATTCAGGAATTGGCGAAAAATGCTCGAACACAAGAAATCTAATCCGCTCATTGCTCTGCTTGGCGCTGCCGCCCTGCTGATGAGCGCTCCCGCTATGGCCGCCACGGCCCCGGCCCCCACCTCGGCGGCCGCTTCGGTCGCCGCTCCCACGGACGCGGCGCCTGCCGCCGCCGAAGCCACGACGGAAGACAGCTCCTCGACGGCTGCCCTGCCGCATACCGCCAATGTCGATTTCGTCTCCATGTTCATGGGCGCAACGGTTGTCGTTAAGCTCGTCATGGCTCTGCTGGCCGTTTGCTCGGTCATCTCCTGGGTCCTGCTGATCATGAAGCTGATGGACTTCTCCTCGCTGAACCGCGTCACCACGAACTATCTCGAAGCCTATCGTGGCGCCCGCTCGATCGCCGACATCAACCGCATCTCGGTTTCGGACGAATTCGCCGGTAACCCGCTGGCCGACATGGCCGCCGTGGCCACCGAAGAAGTTCAACTGTCCAAGCAAGCCGGCCTGCAAATCTCCGGCGAACACCGTGACGCCGTTCTGCACCGCGCCGAAGCTTCGGTTGCCGCCGTTCAAGCCGGTCTGGCCAAGCGCCTGTCGGGTGGCCTGTCCTTCCTGGCTTCGGTCGGTTCGACCTCGCCCTTTATCGGTCTGTTCGGTACCGTTTACGGCATCATGAACTCCTTCATCTCGATCGCCCAGTCGCACACGACCAACCTGGCCGTCGTTGCGCCGGGTATCGCTGAAGCTCTTATGGCTACCGGCCTCGGTCTGATCGCCGCTATCCCGGCCGTTGTCATGTACAACATCTTCAACACCTCCATCTCCAACTACGGCATCCGTTCGGAACAATTCGTTTCCGAACTGATCAACTCCCTGTCGCGTCAACTCGACAAAGGGGCGTAACTGATATGGGAGCCAAGCTATCAGGTGGTGGCGGCTCGAAGTTTCACGTCGAGGCCAACGCGGAAATCAACGTTACGCCGTTCGTCGACGTCATGCTGGTTCTGCTTATTATCTTCATGGTGGCGGCGCCGCTCGCCACTGTGTCGGTAGAAGTGAAGCTGCCCCCGGCAGTCGCCAAACCAATACAAAACCCGCCGAAGCCGGTTTACATCTCGTTGCAAAAGAGCGGCAACGTGTACATCGGCAACGAACCTACGTCTCTCGATGCCCTTGGGGATGACCTCAAGAAGGCGATCGGTGCACGGAACCCCGATGAAGAACGTATTTTCATCCGTTGTGATAAAGGCACCCGCTACGCCGAATTCATGAAGGTGATGAATAAGCTGCAGGACAATGGTTTCTACAGTGTCGCTCTTCAGGGTGAAGATGACGCAAAGTAAGAGGGTCTAATTTATGGAAGAAACACCCCATAGGAAACGGGACCCGATTCTTGATCCGCCAGAGAAAAAGAACTCAGGTTCTCTCTGGATTGGTATTGGCGTCGCAGCCGCGCTGCACATAGGTGTCGCGTACTATTTCCTTCAGGCGAAGTTCGAGTTGAAGGCGGAAAAGTTTACGGATGAGAAGGTGAACGTCGACCTGGTCGCGCCGCCTCCGCCTCCACCGCCGCCACCGCCTCCGCCACCGCCTCCGAAGGCGCCGCCCCCTCCCGTGGTTCAGCCACGTGAAGCGCCGCCTCAGCCGAACATCACGCCGCCGCCGCCTATCCCCGTGCCGCCTGTTCCGCAGGAAAAGCGCGTGGAATACAAGGAGCCGCCGGCACAGATGAACACCGGTACGCCGCCGCCAGTGACCCCGCCAGGGCCTCACTATGTGACGGGTAACTGGAAGTATCCGAGTGGTGACGTTCTTGCGGATCTGTATCCGGACAGAGCACTCAACGATGAAGTGGAAGGCACGGTCACAATCGATTGCGCCATCAATTCATCCGGTCGCGTGACGTCCTGTGATGTGGTGAGCGAAAGCCCGAAAGGCTACGGCTTCGCTGCGGCGACCGTCAAGGCGTTCATCAGATATGCGCGGGTTGACCCGTCTTCCGTTGGCGGTCAGTTGCGTGATGGCGACCGACGAAAGTTCACCTATAAATGGACTTTGCCTGGTTGATTATTGTCAGGCTCGAAGACCAAAAACACCCTGGACTTTCGTCTAGGGTGTTTTTTTATGCCTGATGAACTGCGCCCAATGAAATTGCGAATGGCTATCAATCTGACGATTGCGTCAAATTTAAAATGGGAGTACGGTGATACCAAGGACAAGAAAAGTAAACGGACTATACTCGTTGATGCAGGTGCGTACAGCATTGTATCGGTGATGATTTTTTGCCGGGGCGGGCTGTAATTCCTTCTGCGTGATACTGTAATCATGGAGGAGACTTATTATGACAGATGCTGTTCACAGCTTTCACTCGCCTATATTTGACACGCCGAAATCAAAGAAACTTCCGCCTTCCTTTTACTGGGGCATGTTATTTGCTGTTCTTCTGCATCTCGCGCTTCTGTACTATTTTTTCAATCAGACATTCAGCCTTGCGCCTGTGGAAACGCCGCCCTCTGATCCTCCGGTGATCATGACGATGGACCGGCTGCAACCCAAACCTCCGGAACCGACCGACAAGCCGGTCAAAGCCGTTACCGTACACGCGCCTGTTTCAACGATTGAGACGACGGTCGAACCACTGCGTATTGAGCCGAAGGTAGACCCAAATCCGCAGCCACTGACCGGCCCGCCAGAGATCGTGCAAGGGCCTGTCACCCAGGCGCAAGGGCCGGCGGCGCCTGTCTACGTAACCGCTCACTGGACTCGTTTCCCGGATTCCAATGCGCTGGGCCAATACTATCCGGCACGCGCCGCCAATGACGAGGTGGAGGGGGCCGCCACGGTGGAATGTACGGTGCTGGATAAGGCCGGCCGTGTGCACTGCATCGCTTTGTCGGAAATTCCCGGCAATTACGGGTTCGGCAAGGCGACGGTGCAGATGGTTCAGGATAAGGGCCGGGTTGATACCAGCCAGGGAGATGTCAAGATTGGCTCCATCCTGCGCACCACGGTCAAATGGAAGCTCGGCTGATCATTTGGTCTAAGAAGAGACGCGCTTCGGACGGGAGTCCGGAGCGCTTTTTTTGTGCGAAAAATTACAATGTCATTTTTTTCGGTCACAGGTTAGGGTGGCTAAAAGTATCAATCCTGACATTTATCCGGGGAAGACATCATGACGCGTTACCTGAAATTATCCGCCATGGCTGTGGCGCTTGTGGGGGCTGGCTTCGCCCTGAACGGCTGTGAAACCAATGATACGCTTGGCCGGTCGCAATTCCTCCTGGTCGATGACGCGGCGCTGGAACAAAGCGCGCTCACCGCCTGGCAGGAACAGCTCAAGACGGCGAAAATATCGAAAGATCCGGTGCTCAACAAACGTATCCAGACGGTCGGGGCGCGCATCGCCGCGGCGTCGGGCCTGGGCGCGACTGGCTGGGAATATGTGCTGTTCCAGGATGACCAGCCCAACGCCTTTGTCATTCCCGGCAAGAAGGTCGGCATCAATACCGGCCTGTTCAAGGTGGTGATGACGGATGACCAACTGGCGGCGGTGATCGGCCACGAAACCGCCCACGTCCTCGGTAAACACGCCGCCGAACGCGCCTCACAGCAGATGGCGACGCAGGGCGTGCTCGGCGCGGCCGCCGGCGTGACCAAGGGCAATGTCCAGAAGGCGATTTCGAGCTATGGTGGCCTGGGTGCGCAGCTTGGCCTCTTGCTGCCCTATTCGCGCAAGCATGAATCGGAGGCTGACCGCATCGGCGTCGATCTGATGGCGAAGGCCGGCTATCGCCCCAGCGCCGCTGTCGAGGTGTGGCAGAACATGATGGCGCAGAATTCGGGCGCGCCGCCGGAATTTATGTCAACCCACCCGTCGGACAAGACGCGCATCAAGGACTTGCAGGACTATATCGCGGCCAAGGGATATAAGTAGAAAGGGGGGATAGCGTGATTTTCACATAAATCACACAGTTTCCCGCTTTAGGGGCTTGATCATCCTCCTGCGCCATATTAGAGGATGCCCCCTGCGATGATGTGCCGCCTTAGCTCAGTTGGTTAGAGCGCCGGTTTGTGGAACCGGAGGTCCTCAGTTCAAGCCTGAGAGGCGGTACCATCGCAAGACAATCTCCCAAATCGCCCCGCATAAAAAAGCTTTCGTGTCGCATGGCGCCGGAGCCTGGAATCGCGTAGGTCGAAATCATGGCGCAGTCTTTCTCTCAGTCAGTCATCATCGTCGGCGGCGGCATCACCGGCCTGACCATCGCGGTTGCGCTTCAGGCCAGCGGCCATAAGGTCACCCTGATCGCGCGTGATGCACCCGGCGATACCGCGTCGGGCATTGCGGCGGGCATGATCGCGCCGGCCATGGAAGCGATGAACGAACCCGATCCGGCTTTCAGTTTCAACAGGCTCAAGGTCGCACAATCTGCCTGGCGCGATTTGATGCCCCTCTGGCCGCAAAGCCTGCGCTTCCTGTGGACGGAAGTCCTTGAGGGCCACAGCTATTTCGTCTGGCCTGCCGGAGAAGGGGAGGCGCCCGAAAGTCTTTCGGACACGGGTGTCGAACTGGCGGCGATTTCCGATGAACGGGTGCGCGGACTGGGCGTGGGGGAGGGGATATCCGCCATGCGTGTGCCAGGCGACGGCAATGTGTCGGCTATGTCCCTGCTTCAGGCCTTCGAGGCGCATTTCCGCGCGCTCGATGGCGTTATGGTGCGTGGGGCTGTGGATGGCGTAGAGGCCGGCCGGGTTCATGTCGATCATATCGGCTGGGTGGCGGGGGACGAGATCGTCATTGCCGCCGGTTATGACAGCCACCAATTGGGCGTACCTAATCTGTCGCCGATCAAGGGGCATCTGCTCGATGTGCCGGCGGACCGCCCGCCCGTGGTTCTGCGGGGGGCTGCGGGCTATCTGGCGACACGTACCGACGGCGCCCGGTTTGGCGCCACCATGCAGGCGGGGCAGGCTGATCTCGATATTGAATCGGCCGTAGTCGCTGACCTGAAAAGCCGGGCGCGGACGTTGTTTCCTGATCTGGAACTGGATAAGGCGGTGCCCCGCACGGGTATTCGCGCCAGTACGCCCGACGGTTGGCCGATGATCGGCCGTGATCCGGCATCAGGTGTGTTGGTCGCCACCGGAATGCGGCGTAATGGCTATATCTTTGCCCCGTTTGCGGCGCAGATCATCCTGGCTCTGGTCGAGGGCCGGGAAAGCCCTGACGCGGGTATCTACCGGCCCGATCGTTTCCATAGTCCGGAAAATTAACACACGTTAAACGCAATATTAACCAAGCGGGCGGCAAAATCTGCCGATCCATAAGGTTTATGATGCCTGCCTATATGCCTCCAGCGATTGATCCGAACCGCCTGAACCAGATAACGGATCAGGTGAATGGTGGTGTGCGTCAGGCCACAACGGGCGTTATGGGGGCGCTGCAACGGGCCGCTAACGCTACGGGCGTTGATTTCACCTATCTGGTCAAGACGGCGACACGGGAAAGTTCACTCAACCCGAACGCCAAGGCCCCGACCTCTTCGGCGGCCGGCCTGTTCCAGTTCATCGAACAGACCTGGCTGGGCACGGTCAAGACCCACGGCGCCAAGCATGGCTATGGCGCCTATGCCGACCAGATCAGCAAGGGGCGCGACGGCCTTTATCATGTCAATAACCCGGTGGCGCGCAAACAGGTGCTGGGCCTGCGCTATGACGCCAATGCCAGCGCCGTCATGGGAGCCGAACTGACCGCCGGTCACGCCGCCTACCTCAGGGGCCGCATTGGCCGTGACCCGACGCAAGGCGAGCTTTACGCGGCGCATTTTCTCGGTCCCGACGGGGCAGCGAACCTGATCAAGACCAGCCAGAGCCGTCCTAACGCCATTGCGGCCAACCTGTTCCCGGCGGCGGCGCGAGCCAATCGCAGTATCTTTTATCAAAACGGTCACGCGCTGAATGTCACCGATGTGGTCGCCAACCTGACGCGCACCGGCGGTTCGGCAACGGTAACGGTCCGGCAACTCGATCCGATAGAGGATACGGCCGTCGGGACGACAATGCTGACCGCGCGTTGGGACAAGGTGAAGGCCGATCAGGCGATCATGAACATGGTCTTTGGCGGCAGCGATGGCCAGCAGAGCCTGTTGTTCGCCACGCAACTGATGTCGGCCTTCGGACCGGGGGAAGAGGGCGATGTCGACAGCAAGCCTGGCGACAATTCGAGCGGTTTCGGCAAGGCCTTCGGTAGCTTGATGGGGTAAGTTACGCCGTCTGTGCCAGGGCGCGCAGCAGGGATTCCCGGTTCAATGGCATCAGCAGGACGCGCACACCCAGCTCTTGCAAGACTTCGGCCTGTGCGCCATCCGGCAGAAGGGCCAGGATATTGAGCCGCGTATCGGCCTGTGTGCCGCGCAGGCTATCAAACCAGGCCGCCAGCTTTACGCGATTGCCGTCATCGTCCAGCGCCTCGAACGCACCTGTGCTGATCAGGCAGGCGTCCACCGGGGCTTTTCTGGCCAGGGTCAGGGCGCGCTCGCGTGTGGTCGAGGTCAGGCACTTGTGCCCTTGGCGTTCGAGCACGTCGCGCAATTGCGCCGCGCGCAGGCTGTCATTGGCGATCAGCAGGATACGCAGGGAATGGTCTGGCGCGGCATCCGGTTCTTCCGGTTCGACCGGACGGGGCGGCGGCTTGGCGCGGGCGTCATAGGGCAGGTCCAGCCAGAATTTCGAGCCGACATCGAGCGTGCTTTCCGCGCCGGTGCGCCCCCCCATCAGTTCGCTTAAAGAGCGTGACAGGCTGAGGCCGAGACCCGCGCCCGAATGACCGGAGGAGGTGCGCAGGATGCGGCTGTGCGGTGTAAAGGCCAGGGCCAGTTCTTCCTCGCTGAGACCGGGACCGGAATCGACCACCTCGATACGTATAAAGCCTTCCGGCGTATGGATCAGTTTCAATTCGACCCGGCCTTGCTGGGTGTAGAGCAGGGCGTTGCTCAACAGATGCGCCAGGATCTGCTCGACGCGGTGTTCGTCGCCGCGCACGGCGCCGGTTTTCGGCAAGCCCTGCATATTGTAGGTGAAGGTAAGATCCTTGGTGCGGGCGAGGTCGGCGAACTGGGCCATCAGGCGTTGCGCCAGCCGGTCTATATCGAGCGGTTGCAGGTCGATCTCAATCTGACCTGCGGCGGCCGTGTCGTTGTCCAGCGTGGTGACCAGGATGGTTTGCAGGTGAGCGATCTCTGCCAGGGCGGCATCGACATACTGGCGCGGGGCAGGGGCGCGGGTCAGATGAGTCAGGCCTTGCAGCAGGTTTTGCTCCACGCCTTTCAGGCCGGTCTGCACCTCACGCGACAGGGTTTCCATCAGCGCCATCTTGGCTTCGTTGAGGGCCTCGGTCCCGGCGCGGACAGCCTCGCGTTCGAGCGCGGCGTCGAGTTGGGCGTTTTCCAGCAGGTAATGCTCCTGCATATGCCGGTTGAGAATGAAGGCCATAGCGAGGGCGAGGGCCATGCCGCCCATCATCGGCTGGGCCAGTTCGCCGGTGGAATCGAGATGGTACAGGGCGAAGACCGGACCGGCCGCCGCCAGCGGGCCGAGGGTCAGCAGAAAGAGCAGCACCGGGGCGCTGAAGAAGATAATGCCGATCGCCGCACCGGCGCAGAGCAGCAGCAAGGTGGCGGTATAGGGGCCGGCGCCGATGCTGAGCGAAATAGCCAGCAGGGTCAGCGCCCATAGCCCGCCTGCCAGCCATTGCCGCCACAGGCGTTCGCGGATCAGGCCGCGGCGGATGGCGGCGTCCGGTATGGGCATGGGCGTCATGCGGCGGGCCACCTGGCCCTTCATCATCATGAAGACCGTCCAGTTGATGATGAACAACAGCATATAGGCAGCCATCAGCCAGACAGGCAGGGAGATGCGGGCCGTCCACAGGAACAGCGGCAGGCCGATGCCGAAAAAGCCGAGCGCGTAGGGGGCCAGCCGCCACTGTGCGATCAGGCCGTAATCGAGCACGACGGAATCGCGCGACGCGCTGCGCGGCAATGGCGCCGGTTTTCGGGACAGGTCGGGGGTAAACGCGTTCATGCGGGCGAGCGTAGCAGATGTTCGTTGCCGCCCGGTTACCACAGGTGAAAAGGGTGTAAATTTTCGATGTGGTTTTGTGAGGGACGCAGACGTCTGGATTCCTTGCGGGAATTGGATGTTGCCACAACACAGGCCGTTTTTGGCCTTGATTTACAAGGTAAACACCCCATCAACCCTATCGATAAAGGTTTCATTAGGATTCCGGCGCGACACTGTATTTTCAAGCCTTTCCAAGGATTCGTCATCATGACAGCCGGTAATATTCTCATCCAGCGCGCAAGCCTTTCCGACCTGGATATCCAGGGTCTTGTGCGCAGCGAAAACGCCGATGACCGCGCCGTCGCCACGCACAAGATTTGCCGGGCGATGGAACGCGGCGAACTGAGCGAAGGCGAGCGCCGCGCCGCGCAGGAAATCATCCGTATGCTGGCCCAGGACGCCGCCGAGCTGGTGCGCCGCGCCCTGGCCGTCACCCTGCGGACTTCCGATCTGCTGCCGCATGATGTCGCCATGAAGCTGGCGCAGGATGTGGTCACGGTTTCGGTGCCGGTCCTGACCCATTCGCCGCTGTTCACTGATGAAGACCTGACCGACATCATCCGTTCGGGCGGGCCGGTGCGTCAGGTCGCCATCGCCAAGCGTGACGCCCTGTCGGAGGTTGTTACGCTATCCCTGGCCGACAACGGCGTCGAGGAGGCGGTGGTGATCGCCTGCGCCAATGACAATGCCCGGTTTTCCGAAGACAGCATGAACCGCGTCATGGATCGCTTCGGCGCTTCGGAAGTGCTGCACAGCGTCCTGATCAATCGCAAAACCTTGCCGGTTTCGATCAGCGAGCGCCTGATCAATATCGTCAGCGCCGGCCTGCGTGAACAACTGATTTCGCAGCACGCCCTGTCACCCGAAGCCGCCGTCGAGATCGTCACCGCCACGCAGGAGCGCGCCACGGTCGACATGGCGGATCAGGCGGGGGCCAGCTTCGATCCGCAAGGCCTGGCGCATCACCTGATGGTCGCCGGTCGCCTGACGCCTTCGCTGATCCTGCGCGCGCTGGCGCGGGGCCACATGGGCTTTTTCGAATATGCCCTGGCCGAACTTTCGGGTGTGCCACATGAGCGGACCTGGCTGATGGTGCATGACGCCGGCACCCTGGGCCTGCGCGCCATCTATGACCGGGCCGGTCTGCCGGGCCGTATGTTCCAGACCTTCCGCGTGGCGGTCGAAGTCTATCACACCCTCCAGGCCGAAGCCGGTCATCTCGATCCGGTTCGGCTACAGGAGCGGATGATCGAGCGTTTCCTGACGCAATCGCCCTACGCGCCACGCGAAGACCTGATCTATCTCTTTGAACGCCTCGACCGCGACAGCAAGGGCCGCCGCTGGAGTCGCGCCGCCGAGACGGGCGTCAACGGACTGACGCGCGCGGCTTAAGACTCTCGAAACAGGGAAATCTGGCGCCGGAAGCTTTTAGCTCCCGGCGTCTTCTGTTGCCACGGGCGCCGGCGCCTTGGGCGACATCAGTGCGGCGGTGCGCATACTGGCGTGGGTGACGCCGGCCAGGCGGGCCACGGCCATCTGGCGGTAATTGTCGAAGCCCTGCACCATGCAGGCGCCAGCCGAAAGCTTGGCGGTGGTGGCCAGGCCGCCGAGATAGTCGCGCAGAGTGTCTTCGTCGCGTTTTGCGCCGTCGTATTCGACGCAGACGCCCGACAGGCCGCACTTGGCCAGGGCGGCGATGATTTTGCGGTCAGGGCTGACCGAGCCGACCACCGTCATGCAGAAGGGCTTGATCAGGGAGACGATTTCCAGCACGCGATGCGGCGGTACGCCATCGAGTCCACGGATTTCGAACAGGACTTTCAGGCCCATTTCGGCGGCGGCCTTCTGCACTTCCTGGGTGATCTTCTGCCTGGCCCGGGCCGAGGCGAAGGTCGAGAAGGCGGCGGGGACGACCATCATCATCTTGCGCTGCTCAGGGCTGCGCAGTTTCAGCAGTTTCAGGCCCTGGTCAATATTGAGAATATCGACCATTTCACGCAGGCCCCAGTCGAGATTGGCCAGCGCCTTGCGGTCGAGCAGGGTGTTGTCGAGATTTTCCATCACCATCGATTCGAGGCGGTGGCCGATCAGGACCATCTTCTTCATCTCGAACAGGGGTTCTACGGCGCTGGCCACCTTGAGGTTACGGCCGGCGTGGGACAGGTTGGTGGCGACGATCAGCGGGCGCTGGGCGGCCGAAGCCCCCTCCGCCTTGGCGTCTTCCGTGGTTGATGAGCCGTGGCGGGCCTTGATCGGGGCGTTATCAGCATTTCCGGCCGGGAAATAGGTGGCCAGATCGATTTTTTTCAGCGAGATACGATCGACGTCCTCAGCCAGTACGTCATAAAGCGGCACCTCCAGCGCCGACATGTCGCCGACGAAGAAGCCGCAAAGCTCGCGCCAGGTTTCAGCTATGAACAGGGCGCCCTTGCGTGAGTCGGATTCAGGCAACATGCCCAGCCAGCAATCCTGATTGACGGGGATGCACCAGTTCGGTTCGGGATGGGCGCGCTCGAAAGCCGTCTTCAGGTGGTCAAGGACCTGCTCCCGCTTGCCCTCCCACTTAATGCCGAGACGAACGATCAGGGTGTCGAGCTTCAACAGGAAGGTATGGCCATTGATGTCGACATGGGTTTCGCGCAGGCGCTCGATGATTTCGACCGCATCGTCATGCTCGATAATCAGGTTTTCACGCCCGAGGTCCGGCGAACGCGGCATGACGGCGGAACCGGCATCGGCCGGGTGGGTCATCTGTGCCCTGGGGGCCTCCTGAGACGTATCGGACATGGATGTCCTTTTTATGGGTACACTGAACAGGAGGTAAGCCTAGCGGGCGTCGATTGAGACAAGATTAATAGCGAGCATTTTTACAAAACATAACGTGGTTACGCAAACTTGCGGTTGAGCCACCGGTGTCTTTATGGGCTATTAAGCAAGTCTTCACCCTGTTTCGTCAGACTCTGTTTATAACGAATCTCTTCAGCTTTTCAGGATGTCACAACGCCCTTGTCCGCCTTGCCGTTCGCCTTTTCAACGGAATCCGCGCCTGCGGAAACGCGCCTGACCGTGGCGCGAACGGCAGAGGCGGCGGCGCGTGATTTCCGTAATGCCGGCCTGTCGCTGGTGGCGCGCAAACCGCTATATGAAGTCCCCGAACTGCCTGTCGGGGAACTGATCCGTTCCGACGAGGAACTGGTGGTACGCCTGTGCCGCCTGCCGGTTGATCTGGCTGCGCCCCTGCTGCGGGCGTCCCTGCCGGCATTGACGCCACAGGCTTTGCTGGCGCTGGTCACCGCAACCGGCGAGGCGCATCATCGCCTGATCGCGGCACGGCCCGGCCTTGACTGGCGTGTGATCAAGGCGCTGATACGCACCCAGAATGATAGCGTAATGGCTGCCCTTATTGGCAATCCGGCCCTGTCCTTCGACGAGGAAGACCAGCTGGGTTTTGCCCGCAGGGCGCTGGAAAACGCCGATATCCGTGCCGCTGTCCTGGCCCATGAAGGCTTGGCCGTCGCTAAATCGCAGGTGCGCCTGCATCATGGCGCGGATATGGGCCATAGCAATCTCAAACTGATCGCCTTGGTGCGCGGTGGGGAAGCGGCGGGGTTTGTCCGTGAAATGGCGCGCCGGCTGAAACTGGATACGCCGGGCCTGGGCCGGGTTCTGGCCTCGGAGTCGGCTGTGCCGCTGGCCCTGGCCGTTTGCGCGGCGGGCCTGGATCGGGTCGTTTTCCTGCATATCCTGTCGGTCTGGCAAGGCGCATATGAAGCTGCACCACAGATGACTGACGGGCAGAGGCCACTGGTTTTGTCGGTTTTCGGCCTGACAGCCGCCGATGCGCGGCGCAGATTAGCCCTCCTGATCGATCAGGCGCACTGATTTCCTTAGACTTATCGGCGAAAACCGGCTTAGATAGGCTTGAACCTAACCGTAAAAACGGCCCTGATGTCACTCCGCCTCGATTTTACCGCCTCAGACCGCCCCGAAGCGCAGGAAGCCTGCGCGCGGCTCAAGGCGCTTTACGGTTCGGTCGCTAACCCCGATGTGGTCGTGGCGCTGGGCGGCGACGGCTTCCTGTTACAGACCGTGCATAAGTATCTGAAAGACCAGATTCCGATCTTCGGCATGAATCGCGGCAGCGTCGGTTTCCTGCTCAATGACTATGCCGAGGACCGCCTGATGGAGCGTATCCTCAAGAGCGAGAGCACCCTGATAAGTCCGCTCAGCATGACCGCCCACACCCGTGCCGGCGTCGAGCATACCGCCCTGGCCTTCAACGAGGTGTCGCTGCTGCGCATGTCGCACCAGGGCGCCAAGCTGCGCATCCTGATCGACGGCAAGGTGCGGCTCGATGAACTGATGTGCGATGGCGTCATGGTGGCGACGCCGGCCGGGTCTACCGCCTATAACCTGTCGGCGCACGGGCCAATCATTCCCCTGACCGCCAAGGCCCTGGCCCTGACGCCGATCAGCGCCTTTCGTCCGCGACGCTGGCGCGGGGCCATCCTGCCGCATACGGCGAAGGTGCGGATCGAGGCGCTGGAGGCCGAAAAACGCCCGATCAGCGCGGCGGCGGATACCTATGATGTGCGTGATGTCATCAGTGTCGATATTGCCGAGGCCGAAGACCTCAAGGCAACCCTGTTGTTCGACGCCGGTAACGGTTATGACGAGCGGGTGCTGGCCGAGCAGTTTGTCAGCTAGCCCTTGATCCCGGCCTTCAGGGCCGCTTCGGCCAAGGCGCGGATCTGCCCTTCGGTGAGACCGTCCAGACTGGCGTTGAACGCCATATCGGGCATGTCGATGATTCGGCCCTTGCTGAGGCGCAAGATCCGGTCGGCGAGGCGCTCGACCTCGTAAGCATCGTGGCTGACGTAGAGGATGGGCAGACCGGTCTCGCGCGACAGCGTCGCGATCATCGGCACGATCTCGGCCTTGGCTTCACCGTCGAGACTGGACAAGGGTTCATCCATCAGCAGGATTTCCGGAGCGCTCACGAGGGCGCGGGCCAGAGCCACGCGCTGGCGTTCGCCGCCGGAGAGTTTGCCGACCGAACGCGAGAGCAGGGTGGTTAGTTTCAGGCGCTCGACCAGTCCATCGAAATCGACCCTATGGCCGCCATTGCGTTTTATGGCGAAATCGAGATTACCGCGCACCGAAAGATGCGGCAGCAGCGACGCCTCCTGAAAAACGTAGCCGACACGGCGTTTATGGACGGGCACGAACCGCTGTCCGTCTTGCCAGACATCAGCGCCAATTTTTACATGCCCTTCCAACCGGGTCAGGCCGGCGATGGCGCACAGGAGCGTGGTTTTTCCTGAACCGGACGGTCCCCAGATGGCGGTGACGCCCTGCGCCGGCACCGAAAATGCGGCGTCAAGCATGAAACCACCGGCTGATCCCTTAAGCGACACCTTTATTTTTGCGTTTTCAGGCATGTTTCGCCCCCCAGCGCCGGTCGATCAGCAGCAGGGACAGCAGCATAGCGAACGCGAAGACCAGCAAACCCCCGGCCAACCGGTGGGCGTTTGGCCAGTCGAGTTGCTCGACCATCTGCCAGATGCGGATGGAGACCACCTCGGTCTTGCCGGGAATGGCGCCGCCGATCATCAGCACCACGCCGAATTCGCCGACCGTATGGGCGAAGACGAGCAGGGCGGCGGTCAGGAAACCCTTGCGCGCCATTGGGATGGCCACGGTAAAAAAGGTGTCGAGGGGGGATGCGCGCAGGGTGGCCGCCACATCGAACGGCCGCTGGCCCAGGCTTTCAAAGGCATTGCGAATTGGCTGGACGGCGAAGGGCAGCGAATAGACAATGGAGCCGATCACCAGGCCAGCGAAGGAGAAATTCAGCGTCCGGATGCCGAAGGGGTGCAGCAGGTCCATCAATGGGCTTTTCGGCCCCATCGCCACCAGCAGGTAGAAGCCCAGAACGGTCGGGGGCAGGACAATCGGCAAGGCCACTACTGCGGTGACGATATCCTTGAATAGATTACGGCTTCTGGACAGCCACCAGCCAATCGGCGTGGCGATCACCAGCAGACAGAGTGTGGTGACCGCCGCGAGGCTGATCGTTACGCGGATGGCGCTGGCAAGATCCGTCATGTCGCCTTTCAGTGAACCGCGTAGCCGTAAGATTTGATGATCTTAACCGCTTCTTTGCTCTTGAGGAAGGCGATATAGGCCTTGGCCGCCGGATCATTGGCGCCGGGATTGAGCAGGATGGCCTGTTGGTCGATCGGCGTATAGTCGGAGGCAGGGACGACCCAGCGCGAGCCCTTGCTCAGCTTGTATATCTGCGACAGGGCGACGAAACCCAGTTCGGCCGATCCGGTATCGACGAAGCCATAGGCTTGGGCGATGGAACTGCCCTTGACGATCTTCGGCGCCAGCGTGTCGTACAGGCCAAGCTTTTTCATCGTCTGGACAGCCGCTGTGCCATAGGGAGCGGTGGCCGGATCGGCGATGGCGATGTGCTGGAAATTACCCCTGGCCAGCACCGCGCCCTTGTCATCGACGAAGCCGGGCGTGGCGCTCCACAGAACCAGTGTGCCGTAGGCGTAGACGAAGCGGCTGCCCTTTACGCCGAGATTTTCTGCCTCAAGTCTGGTCGGGCGCTCGGCGTCGGCGCTGAGGAAGACCTCGAACGGCGCGCCCTGCCGGATCTGGCTGTAGAAGCCGCCGGAGGGGCCGAAGCTCATGACGACATGGTTGCCGGTCTTCGCCTCGAAAGCAGTGGCGATTTCCCTGGCCGGTTCGGTGAAATTGGAGGCCACGGCCACCTGGACATCGCCGGCAAAGGCAGGCGCTGAGAGGACAGACAGGCACAGCGCCGCCAGCATGAAGGCGCGCTTGTGGAACGTGATCTTTGAGGTCATCGCGGGTCTCTTGATTCGGGGAGGAAAAAACAGGTTGCGCGGTACGTCAAGGTCCGATGATCGGTCAATCACCGGACCTTGGCAAGTGATTAGAAGCCGAACTGGCTGCGGACGGCGAAGGTGGTGTAGTCCTGGCCGATCTGCGCGCCGGCGGCATTCAGGCGATCAACCTTGACGCTCTGGCCCTGGAAGATGAAGCGGACGCCGGGGTTAAGCTGCCAGTTGAGGCCGAGCGCGGTGATGTCCTGTTGGCCGCCGAGTACACGATCGGCCGTAAGCGCTGCCGTATCATGGTAGTTCAGGTCGAGAGTTGAATAGCGCGCCACCAGTTCAAACGCCCCCCAGTGACCGGAGGCCGGATCGAAATTGGCCGCCGGCGTCACGCCGTCAAAGGCAGCGGTCGCGGTATTGTACTTGCGGCTCTCGCCTGTCAGCACCCAGCCGCCTTCAACATACCAGCCCGTGAACTTCGGATCGGTGACGCCCGTGGCGGCGCCCAGGCGTTCGATCTTGTAATCAAAGGCTTCGCTCTGCACGAACAGGTTTTTATACTGTGCGCCGAATTCGACGCCGGTCGCGGCGGCCGAACCGGCATTGATGGCGCCGGAATCGACCAGGCGGCTGCCATCGACGCGCAGTTCCGGACGATCGCGCAACTGCACCGGATAACGCGTGGCCGAGGCCGCGCCGGTATCGGCCGGATTGATGATGGCGGAATAGTTGAGGCCAATGTGAACCAGCGAGTTCTTGCCCTTGAACGGGGTGCCGGCGATACGCGCAGCGACGCCGAACTGCTCGTCAGTATTGACCGTATTGAAGCTGGACGCCGCCGTATTCAGCGACGACACCGTATTGCCGGTCAGGGCCACTGACCACAGGTAACGATCCTTGGCATTGAAGGCCGCCACGCCCATGCGGGTGTCGCCGCCGGCGAAGTTACGGGCGATTTCAGCGGAGGAGGCGCGTTCGAGGAACGGCGAGCCGGTTTGCGAGCCGGCATCGGCCAGACCGACGCTGGGGCCGAATTCACCGACGCGGAACTTCGCCGACTTGAAGCCGGAATACTGGACCCAGGCCTCGTGGACGCGGCCGACATCCTCGGCGCCGGCGCCGCCGAAGTCGAAGGTCAGGTTATAGTCGAAATCGCTGAACATCTTGCCATTGAAGATGACGCGGGCGCGGCGGATATTGGTGCCGCTGTTGAGGTCGCGGTTGGTGACGGCCGCGGGCAGATTGTCGTCCTGGCTGTAGGCAGCGGCGTCGGCCTGGAAGAGGCCCTTGACGTTGAAGGTGAAGGCGCCGTCGCTGGTGGCGATGCCGGGCGAGCCGTTCTTGATGGCGACCGTGGTGGCCGGTGCGACGGGCTTGGCGGGGGGCGTCGCCACGGCGACGGGAGCGGGGGCATGATACTGCGCGGCGACCTGAGCCTTGAGGTCGTTCAGCATGGCCTGTTGCGCGTCGATCTGCGCCTGCATGGCGTCCATCTTGGCCTGGACTTCAGCCGGTACGGCCTGGGCGAGGGCTGGCACGGCGAAGGTCAGGGCCATCAGGCTGGCGGCGGCGATCAGGGTCCGGTGTGTCCGGCGAGTGGGGGTACGCATAGAGGAGGCTCCTTTGAAACTGGCTTGGACCATAGTTTGATTTGGTTAATTGCATCTTTCAGGGGAAAAATCGCATCGTGATATGGCTAGGTGAAGTTCGGAGATAAGATGTTTCATCGCCTGTGAGGCCGCCACTCGTGCGCCTTGATCGGTTCTTAGTAGGAGGAGCAGGCATTCACGGCATTAAAGACCGTCAATTGACTGCCAAAGGCTTTTGGGCTGCCCGCTTGATAAAATTGCGTGCGCGCGTTTCCGGCGCAGGCACGCGGTTTGAGGTTTTGGCCATAAAAAAAACGCCCCAGAGCCGCCCGCGCGTGGCGGTCATGCTATGAGACGTCATTGTCTGATCTGTAGCCAAAACGCCGCCATTGGCGAATTTGGCCGGAGGTGCATTCATCTTTGAACGCAGGGCCAGATTACGCCGCGGCAGATGGGCGTCAAGCGCCGAACACTGATTTTAATGCAATGCAGCAAATTCGATGCAAATGGGTCACAGCTCTACCCAAGCCGGGCAAAACCGGCTAAAGGCGGCCGACATCTTTTACAGGAGCCTGTTATGGCCATAGCGCAAAGCGATCTTCAGGCCCGCATCGAAGCGGCCTTTCCGGATGCCGAGGTGACGATCACCGATCTGGCCGGTGATGGCGATCACTATAAGGCGCGCATCGTATCCGAGGCTTTCAACGGTCTGCCGCGTGTGCGACAGCATCAACTGGTCAACAAGGCGCTGGCGGACCTGCTCAGCGGTCCGCTCCACGCCCTGGCGCTTGAGACGGTGGCGAAAGCCTAATCTTTCTTGCGTGTCCAGGTATAGGTGCCCTTGCCGCCTTCGAGGCCCAGTGACAGGGTATCGCCGTCCACCGCGTAATCTGCGATCGAATTGGCGTTGAGTTCCCACTTGGTATCAAGACCGGGCGTGGGGCAGGCCATGCGCGTCATGGCGAGCGGCCCGAAGGTCAGGTGCCCGTGGGTGCCGTCGGTCGGCGTCATTTCCCAGATGGCGGTGGCGCGGTTGCAATCGACCTTCATGGCGGCGCGGCCACCGCTGAGGAAGGTCAATTCGTACTTATCCGCGGTGTCAGGCTTCACAGGCGCGATGCTAACATCGTTCGGCTGGAACTGAGTCAGTTGCCAGGTGCCAACCAGGGTTTTGGGCGGTTCACTCGAAGCGACCGTTGCGCTGGTATCCTTCGACGCCTGCGGAGACGCTGTGGCGCAGGCGCTTAAGGCGAGGGTGGCGGCAATCAGAAATCCGGTGCGAACGATCATGGAGCGGCGCCTTCTGCTGGAACGGTGAACCCGATGAACCGGGCGGCTTCACCTTACCGCAGATCGCGCGGTTGGGGAAGGTGACGCAGACGGTTCACTTTTACAAAGAAGGCGACGGATCGCGCTTGAGGCGACGCAGGCAGAAGGTTGAGCGGGCATGGCGGATGCCGGGGAATTTCAGCAGGCGCCGGCGCAGGAAGCCTTCGTAGTCCTCGGTGTTTTCTACGGCGGCGATGATGACATAATCATATTCGCCGGTGGTCAGATAGGCGTCGGTTACTTCAGGTAACTGCGCCAGATGGCGGGAAAAGGTCTCGATCTTCTCGTCATCATGCTGTTCGAGATTGATTTCGATGATCACCGACAGAGGCCGGCCGATCTTTTCCGGGTTGAGCAGGGCGACATAGCCGGCGATCACGCCTGACTCTTCGAGGCGCTTGATGCGCGACCAGCAAGGGGTCTGCGACAGGCCGACCTTATCCGCCACTTCCTGCGTCGTCATGTGCGCGTTTTCACGCAGCAGGCGCAGAATTTTGCGATCGATTTCATCCAGGGATTGGCTGGCTTTGTTCTTGTTCATTGCGTCCTTTTGCCCTGCAGCAAAATATTTTTCTATATTTGGTGATTATCGCAGATAGTTTCACCCGCGCCAATGTCTTTATCAAGGCAGTTCGGAAACACTTTCTCCTGAAACGCGCCTAGTCTCCGTCGTAACGATATAAAACAGGGACACCCGCCATGTACGCCCATGTGACGTTAGCGGATAACAGGTGCCGGTTTCGGCTGCCGGGGTTCTCCACCCGGCACGCGGGACAGGCGCCCCCAGGAATGGACACACAGGCAAATATGCCAATTTCGCCGGGATCGGCGCGCTAGGCGGCGCGTCGGTCCCGGCGACCCAAAAATCTTCCAATAATGCCACAAGGCGAATGCCTGAACTCAAGGAAACAGCAGATGTTTGACCATCCCGATTACGACGCGCACGAAAAAGTCCTCATGGTGGAAGATGCCGCCACAGGCCTGAAAGCCATCATCGCCGTCCATTCCACGGCGCTGGGTGCCGCTGCCGGCGGCTGCCGGTTGTGGGCCTATGATAGCGGGGTGAGTGCGCTCGGTGATGCCCTGCGTTTGTCGCGCGGCATGAGCTACAAGAACGCCATGGCCAATCTGCCAATGGGCGGCGGCAAGGCGGTGATCCTGGGGCCGGTGCCGGCGGACCGGCGCGAAGCCGTGCTGGAAGCTTTTGGCCGCGCCGTCGATAGCCTTGATGGCCAATACATTACCGCCGAAGACGTCGGGGTGTCGGTCGCCGATATGAAGATCGTGGCGCGGACCACCGGTTATGTGTCAGGTCTCGACGCGGCGGTCGGCAAATCGGGGGGCGATCCTTCGCCCTTTACGGCGCGCGGCGTGCGCGTCGGTATCGAGGCGGCAGTTAAATCCAAACTCGGCCGTTCCGATCTGGCGGGCCTGAAGGTGGCTGTGCAGGGGCTGGGCCACGTCGGCAGCTATCTGTGCGAAGAACTGTACACGCTCGGTGCCCGCCTGGTGGTGGCCGATATCAACGCCGAACGTGTCACGGAAATGCGCGATCGCTTCGGCGCTGAAAGCGTGTCTGTGAAAGATATCCTTTTGCAGGCCGTCGACGTGGTGGCGCCTTGTGCGCTTGGCGGAGCGATCAGCGAGGACGTGGCGAAGCATCTGCAGGCAACCATCGTGGCGGGTGCGGCCAATAATCAACTATTGACCCCACAGGCCGGGGTGATCCTCGGTGAGCGCGGTATTCTCTACGCGCCGGATTATGTGATCAATGCCGGCGGCATCATCATGGTGGCCGGTGAAATCTCCGGTCATAATGACGAAGCGCATATCCAGGCGCAGGTGGACGCCATAGGCCCGCGCCTGGCGGATATTTTCGCCAAGGCGAAAAGCACAAATGTGATCACAAATGTGGTTGCCGATTCGATGGCGCGGGATAAGATCGCCGCTGCAAAGGCCAAGGGCAAAGTGACCGAAGCCGCTTAAATCCCTGAACAAGAGGCACCGGATGCGCGAGATTACCCACTTCATCAACGGCAAGTCCGTAATTGGCGCGTCAGGCCGCTTCGGTGACATCTATGATCCCAATACCGGCCAGGTTCAGGCGCGCGTGAGCCTGGCCACGGCCGCCGAGGTAGATGATGCTGTCCAGAAGGCGGTAAAAGCGCAAGTCGGCTGGGCGGCGATGAACCCGCAACGCCGCGCGCGGGTCATGTTTGCCTTCAAGGCACTGATCGAGCAGAATATGGAAGAACTGGCGCACCTCTTGTCCTCCGAGCACGGCAAGGTCATCGCCGATTCTAAAGGCGATGTGCAGCGTGGGCTGGAGGTGGTCGAGTTCGCCTGTGGCATTCCGCATCTGCTGAAAGGTGACTATACCGAAGGCGCCGGGCCAGGCATCGATGTCTATTCTATGCGCCAGCCGCTGGGCGTGGTGGCCGGCATCACGCCATTCAACTTCCCGGCCATGATCCCGCTGTGGATGTCGGCGGTGGCCCTGGCCTGCGGCAATGCCTTTATTCTCAAGCCTTCCGAGAAAGACCCATCCGTGCCGGTACGTCTTGCTCAACTATTGATCGAAGCCGGATTGCCAGAAGGCGTGTTCCAGGTCGTCCACGGTGACAAGGTGGCGGTCGATGCCTTGATCACCCATCCGGATATCAAGGCGGTGTCGTTTGTCGGCTCGTCGGATATCGCCCAGTATATCTACGCCACCGGGGCAGCGCACGGCAAGCGCGTCCAGGCCATGGGCGGCGCCAAGAACCACGGCATCATTATGCCCGATGCCGATCTCGACCAGGTGGTGAAGGATATCGTTGGCGCGGCCTATGGCTCCGCTGGCGAACGCTGCATGGCCCTGCCGGTGGCGGTGCCGGTTGGGGCGAAGACGGCGGATGCCTTTGTCGAACGCATGATCGACGCGGCACGGGGGCTGAAGGTTGGCATTTCTACCGATGCCGAGGCACATTACGGGCCGGTGATTTCCGCGGCCCACAAGGCCAAGGTGGAAAACTATATCCAGATGGGCGTCGATGAGGGCGCGGAACTGCTGCTTGATGGTCGCGGCCTGAAGCTTCAGGGCCACGAGGAGGGCTTCTTTGTCGGGCCGACCCTGTTCGATCACGTCAAGCCGGGCATGAAAACCTATCAGGAAGAGATTTTCGGTCCGGTGCTTCAGGTCGTGCGCGCCGAGACCCTGGAAGAGGCGGCGGCGCTGTCGTCACAACATACCTATGGCAACGGCGTGGCCATTTTTACGCGCAACGGCCTGGCGGCGCGGGAGTTCGCTGCCAAGGTCAATGTCGGCATGGTGGGCATCAATGTGCCGATCCCGGTGCCGGTGGCCTATCACAGTTTCGGTGGTTGGAAGCGTTCGGCCTTCGGTGACATGAACCAGTATGGCGAGGACGGCGTGCGCTTCTACACCAAGGTCAAGACGGTCACCCAGCGCTGGCCGGACGGCGATATTGGTGACCAGGCGTTTGTCATTCCGACGATGAGCTAAGAAAGTAAGAAACCCCACCACCATCAAAGATGGGGAGGTACAAGAAATGAAACCTCTCCCGTCAGAGCAGAGGACAAATACAGGTCAGGAACCACAATGCCACTGAACGACGATCAACTGATGATCCAGGAAGCGGCACAGCGCTTCGCCTATGACCGCCTGCGGCCCGACGCCGGAGATTGGGACGAACGCAAGCACTTCCCGGTCGATGTGATGCGTGAAGCGGCGGGGCTGGGCTTTGCCGCTATCTATACTCAGGAAGAACACGGTGGATCGGGCATGTCGCGGCTCGATGCGGTGCTGATCTTCGAGCAACTGTCGCGCGGCTGCATCGCCACGGCGGCGTTCCTTTCCATTCACAACATGTGTACCTGGATGATTGACAGTTTCGGATCGGAGAGCCTGCGTCCACGTTTCGTGCCGAAGCTGACCGGCATGGAACTGATCGCCAGCTATTGCCTGACCGAACCAGGCTCCGGTTCCGACGCCGCCGCCATGAAAACACGGGCGAAGCGCGACGGCGACGCCTACGTGCTCAATGGCTCGAAGGCGTTCATTTCCGGCGCCGGGGTCTCGGATATCTATGTCGTCATGGCAAAGACCGGCGATACCATATCGGCCTTCGTGGTGCCGAAGGAAACGCCGGGCCTGAGCTTTGGCGCCAATGAGAAAAAGATGGGGTGGAATGCCCAGCCGACCCGCCAGGTGATGTTCGATAATGTCCGTATCCCGGCGGAGAACCGTATCGGCGGGGAAGGCGAGGGCTTCAAATTTGCCATGAAGGGACTGGATGGCGGTCGGCTCAATATCGCATCCTGTTCGCTTGGCGGCGCACAGGATGCGCTCGATCGCGCCCGGTCATATGCGGCCGAGCGCAGCCAGTTCGGCAAACACCTGAATGAATTTCAGGTGACGCAGTTCAAGCTGGCCGACATGGAGACCGAGCTTCAGGCGGCGCGCACCCTGCTTTACGAAGCGGCCGCACGGCTGGATGCGGGCGCGCCGGACGCCACCAAATGGTGCGCCATGGCCAAGCGCTTCGTCACCGATACCGGCTCGAAAGTTGCCAATGACGCTCTGCAAATCCACGGTGGTTACGGCTACCTGCATGATTACGGCGTCGAGCGTATCGTGCGTGACTTGCGGGTCCATCAGATACTCGAAGGCACCAATGAAATCATGCGCGTCATCATCGCGCGCGACATGCTGAAGGATCAGTGATGGACGTACTTATCCGCAACGAAAATGGCATAGGCCGGATTACGCTCAATCGCCCTCAGGCCCTGCACGCGCTCAATACCGACATGTGCCGCCTGATGAGCGAGGCGCTGACCGAATGGGCCGTGGATGACCGCGTGACACTGCTGATGATCGACCATGCCGAGGGCACGCGCGGCTTCTGCGCCGGTGGCAATATCCGCATGGTGGCTGAAAGCGGTCGCAAGGATGGTAAGGCAGGCGAGGACTTTTTCCGCATCGAATATACGCTCAACACCCAGATCAAACGCTTTCCCAAGCCCTATGTTGCGCTCCTCGATGGCGTCACCATGGGCGGCGGTGTCGGTATCTCCATTCATGGGTCTCACCGTATCGCCACCGAGCACACCCTGTTCGCCATGCCGGAAACGGGCATCGGCCTGTTCCCCGATGTCGGCGGGTCATGGTTCTTGCCGCGCCTGGAAGGTCAACTCGGCACCTGGCTGGCCCTGACCGGCGCCAGGTTGAAAGGCCGGGATGTGTTGGCCGCCGACATCGCCACCCATTTTATTGCGTCCGAAAAATTGCCGGAGGCGAAGGCGCGGATACTGGGCGGCGAGGCGCCGGAGACGGTGCTGGCCGATTATGCAGAGGCGCCGCAAACGCCGGCCTATGCCGAACATCTCGATATCATAAATCATTGTTTTTCGCGCCCGACCATCACCGATATCTGCCTGGCGTTGAAAATGGCCGATAACGTCTGGGCCACGGCGCAGGCGGATATCCTCAAAACACGATCGCCGCTCTCCATGGCCGTATCGCTGGCGCAATTACGGCGCGGGGCGCAGATGTCGTCCTTTGAGGATATCATGCGGATGGAATACCGCATCGCCTGCCATATCATCCGCACGCACGATTTTTCCGAAGGCGTGCGCGCGGTGATCGAGGACAAGGATCACGCGCCGAAATGGTCGCCGGAAACACCGGCCGGCGTATCGCAAAATCAGGTTGAGGCCATGTTTGCCCCGGTTGCAGAGGAGCTTTCTCTATGAAAATCGCGTTTATCGGCTTGGGTCACATGGGCTCCGGTATGGCGGCCAATCTGGTCAGGGCCGGGCATGAGGTGCGCGCCTATGATCTGAGCGAAACGGCCCTATCTCAAGCCATGGCGGATGGCGCGATCGGCGCAGCGTCACTTAGCGAAGCCTGTGAGGGCGTCGACGCGGTGGTGACCATGCTGCCGGCCGGGCAACATGTCTTGTCGGTCTATGGCGAGGTATTCGGTGTCGCGCCGAAATCGGCCATCCTGATCGATTGCTCGACTATCGATGTCGAAAGCGCCCGCCAGGTGGCGGGGCAAGCCGAAGCGGCCGGATATCAGATGATCGACGCGCCGGTCTCCGGTGGGATGGCCGGGGCGAAGGCTGGTACGCTCACCTTTATGTGCGGCGGCACGAAGACGGCATTTTCCGGGGCCGAGCCTATCCTCGCCAAAATGGGCAAGGCGGTGATCCATGCCGGTGAGGCAGGGGCCGGGCAGGCGGCAAAAATCTGCAACAACATGCTCTTGGCCATCACCATGATCGGCACCTGCGAGGCCTTTGCTCTGGCGGAAAAACTGGGCCTCAAGGATCAGGTATTTTTTGATATCGCCTCGAAGGCGTCGGGCCAGAACTGGTCGATGAC
This sequence comes from Asticcacaulis sp., assembly GCF_035497195.1. Lineage (GTDB taxonomy): Bacteria > Pseudomonadota > Alphaproteobacteria > Caulobacterales > Caulobacteraceae > Asticcacaulis. Next base: position 1,446 of record NZ_DATJDZ010000017.1, on the reverse strand, counting down.
CAGCTATTGCCCGGTGCCGGGACCGGTGCCGGCCTCGCCGGCCAATAACGACTATCAGCCGGGGTTTGCGGCGGCGTTGATGTTGAAAGACCTGTCTCTGGCCATGCAGGCGGCGGCGCAATCGGATGCTGACACGCCGCTTGGCGCCAAGGCCCATGCGCTCTATGAAGCGCTGTGCAGCCAGGGCCATGCGGCGCAGGATTTTTCCTATATGATGGAACGTATCCGGCGCGGAGCCTAAGCGCGTATATAGTGCAGCACGTCCGGGCTGTTGGCGGCGGCGGCCATGACCACCTTGTTCAGGCCCTGCTGGGTGGTACGCTCGTCGATCTCGCCCTTGCGATACATCCAGGAGAGCTTGCGCAGATAGTCACGCAGGGCGATCTTGTCGTCCTCACCAAAGCGTACAGAGGTCATGGACTCGATGCCGGCCTGAAGTTTTTCACGCGCCGCGCGGCCCTCACGCACGCCGACCTTGAAGGCCTGCATATGCTGATCGACGAATGTCTTGCGCGCCGCTTCATTGAAAAGAGTGATGGCCATGGGGTGTCGCTCCTGAAAAACCTGAGATCCGAGTCTTTCACACGTCACGGCATACGCCAACTAACGCTTGCTCACTTCCGCGGCATCCGGGGTGGCGAAAAAATTGATCAGTCGTGACCGGAAAAATCCTGAAACATCACAAAAGCATCAACAAAGCCAAGTCTCGGATGAGCGAAAGCCCCCGGCAGGCGGCCGACAATCTCAAAACCAAGCCTTTGCCACAGGGCGACGGCGCGCGCATTGGTGCTGACGACGAAATTGAACTGCATGGCGCGGAAGCCCTGCGCCCTGGCCGTTTCCAGGGCGTGGGCGCACATGGCGCTGGCGACGCCCTTGCCGGTGGCCTGTGGAGACACCATGAAGCCGCAATTGGCGACATGGGCGCCGCCGCCCTGGCGGTTTGGCGTCAGGAAATAGTGTCCGAGAACCACGCCATCGATTTCCGCCACAAAAACCTGATGCGGCGAGGCGAACCAGTAGGCGAGGCCGGTGTCACGATCCCAATCACGCGGCAGGGAATAGGTTTCACCGGCGCGCACAGTGGGTTCGATAATGGCCCAGATGGCGTCGTGATCGGCGAGGGTGGCAAGTCTGATAAGCATGGCAGGCATATAGGCGCCCATCACAGATAATTGAAGCCCTGACGCAGGCTTTTCGCTCTATTGGGGAAACCTTAACCCGTCGCGCGCATCGTCGCGCATCAGGCATCTCGTTTGAAAGTCATTGTATGCGTAACCTGCCGCTTATCGCCGCCGCCTGTGTGGGCCTCCTTGCCACCTCTCCGGAGGCTGCCCCACGCGGCCCGGAGGCCGATGTGCTGGCCATGATCAATGCCGAGCGAGTGCAGCACGGCTGCAAACCTCTGCGGGTCGAGGCACGTTTGTCGGAAGCCGCCGAGCGCCA
>NZ_DATJDZ010000016.1:0-65995 GCF_035497195.1 Asticcacaulis sp. | reverse complement strand
CCAGAGTCAGGGACGTTCCAACCTGACCGCGCTGTTGCAGACCGCCCATGACAAGGGCCAGATCAATGCGCCCAACATTATGGAAGCGACGATGGTGCTGAAAAGCCTGATCTTCGGCGACTGCCATTTCAAGCGCATCATGAACCTGGCTGTCGAGCCGACGGAGGCGCAACGGCATCGTCAGGTCGATCTGGCTGTCGATATTTTCATGACCTATTACGGTGTGAAACCGGCGGTCTGAATATTTACCAAAGTGTAAACCTTTTTGGTTAACGTCCGTTAAGCAAAGGGTTTCACATGGCCAAAACAACAGACGAATCAACGCCTTTTGATGTGCGCCCGAATCCTGTGGCGCAGGGGCGGAAACGCCGCCGCGCCGCTGAATTCGATCGGATATGCGTGTCTGTTTGCGAACTGGCTGCGGCGCTGTTCGACCTGCCGATGGCCTTTTTAAGTCTGTATGAGGATGGACGGCTGACCCCCGTCTCCGCCTTTGGTATCCCCGACATCGAGGTGCTCGACACGCTGGCTTTCACGGCGCGCAAGCTGGTGGCGGGCGAGGGGCTGCGGATCGATGACGCCACGCATGACGCCCGCTATTTCCTCGAAAGCGCTGTGTTGCGCGCGCCGCACATGCGGTTCTATGCCGACATGCCGTTGGTGCACGACGGCGAGATTCTGGGGGTGATCGCCATAGCCGACGCCGCGCCGGGTGAGGCGGTGAATCTGGCGGTCTTCGCAAAATTCGCCGATCAGGTCGCCACCCTGCTGTCTTTGGCGCAAGGATCGGGCGGCGATATGCGGAGCGAATTGCAGGCGCAACAGAGGCGTATGGATATGGCCGCTGAAATGGCCGGTTTCGGTTACTGGACGATCGATCTTGCTACCCGTGAGGTCATCTGGTCGAAGGCGCTGTACGCCCTGCTGGGGCTGAATGAAAAGACATACGTGCCGCAGGTAGTGACGCAGCTTGATATCTATGCGGCTGAGGATCGTTCGGGCGTGATTGAACGTTTCCAGCGCGCCGTCAATGCCGGCGAGGATTTCGATTTCGAGCTGCGCATCACTCGCCGCAAGGACAAGGCCGCGCGCCTGATCCGTACAAAAGGCGGCGTCGAATATGACGGTGATGGCGCGCCAGTCCGGCTGTGCGCCGTGGTGCGCGATGTCACCGAAACAGGAGTCAGTGACGACTTTCTCGGTCATGTCACTGATGAACTGCGCGCCCCGCTCAATGAGATTGTCAACTATGCGCGCCTGATCGAAACGCGCCCGGTTTCCGGTGGTGACATCGCTGGTTATGCCCGGAACCTGCTGACTTCCGCCGAGGCGCTGCAAAGCCTGATCGGCGATACGCTGGTCTCGGAACCTGCAGCGACCGATGAAGAGGACGAGATCATCGATTTAGGCGAAATGATCCGCGAAACGGTTGACGCCTTTACGCTTCAGGCCGAAGCGGCGCAGACTCGGCTGAGTGTGCATTTTGTCGATTTCACCCGCGCCACTGCCCGTCTCGATGTCATGCGCATTCAGCAGGTGCTGCAAAACCTGATATCCAATGCCTGCAAGTTCACGCGCGGCGGGGTGATCAGCGTCACGGCCAGCCAGGTGACGGCGGAAAATCCGCAGACGCTGCGGCCGGAAATCCACCTGCATGTCAGTGTGCGCGATAGCGGCGTCGGCATGGACGAAGCGCTGGCGCATAACCTGTTTACGGGTGGTAAGAAAGGCCTTGGCCTCTCCATCGCCCAGACGATTGTCGAGATGCTGGGCGGCCATATCGGCGCCGTGTCTCGGCCGGGCGAGGGCGCCAATGTCTGGTTTGAAATCCCCGTCGAATGGGCGGAAGCGCCGGCCGCCGTGAAGCCTGACCCGAAAGCCGTGCCTGTGCCGCGCACTTTGGCGCGGCAAAGTTTCGACCGGGACTTTGAGACGCCGCAATCGCGTCCGGCCTATGCGCCGCTGCGCCCGCGTTTTGATCCCGATCCGGCGCGTCATGCGCCGGTCGATGAGGACCGCATCAACCGCGAATACCTGCGAGCCTTGTTGCAGGATATGAAACTCGACCTGTAAGCGGCGGAAAAATCTGCGCCGGGCATCTTAAGGGGTATGAAAACACAGTTCCTTGCCCTGTTGCCCGCCATCACCCTGCTGGCCGGAAACCCCGCTTCGGCCCGCGACTACTGGTTCGGCGCCGATCTCTCCTACGTCAATGAAATAAAGGCGTGCGGCGCGAAGTATGACTATAAGGGCGAAACCGACGCCTATAAAATCTTCGCGGAGTCGGGTCATAATCTCGTCCGCGTGCGAATCTGGGTCGACGCCAGATGGACGCCCTATTCCGATCTCGCCGATGTGGAGAAGACCATCGCCGCCGCCAAGGCGCAGGGCCAGAAGGTGTTGCTCGATTTCCATTATTCCGACGACTGGGCCGATGGCGGGAAGCAACTGGTGCCCGCCGCCTGGGCGGGCCTTACCGAGGACGGTCAGGCAAAAGCGCTCTATCAGTATACGCTCGATACGCTCAACGCCCTGAAGGCGAAGAACCTGATGCCGGAAATGGTGCAGGTGGGGAATGAGACCAATGGCGAGATACTGCGCACCCAGCCGGAGGAGCATGTCGCCATCAATTGGGCGCGCAATGCCAAACTGTTCAATGCCGGCATCAAAGGCGTGCGTGACGCTTCGGCGGATAGTTCCATAAAGCCGGAAATCATGCTGCACGTCGCCCAGCCGGAAAATGTCGAGCCGTGGTTTGCGGCCGCCACCGCCGCCGGCGTCACCGGCTATGACATCATCGGCCTGAGCTATTACAGCAAGTGGTCGAAAGAGGATTTCACGGGCCTGGCCGAAACCATCCGCCGCGTTCATTACCGGTTCGGCAAGGACGTGGTGGTGGTCGAAACCGGCTACGCCTTCACCGACGAGGCCGCCGACCGCGCCAATAATCTGCTCGGCTCGGATTCGGCGCTGAAGGACTATCCGGTCTCGATCGCCGGTCAGGCGAAATATATGCACGACATCATGCAACTGACGCTTGATGCCGGCGGGATCGGTGTCGTTTATTGGGAACCGGCCTGGGTTTCAACCAAATGCAGGACGCGCTGGGCGCAGGGGTCAGATTGGGAAAACGCCGCCTTTTTCGACTATAAAGGTAAGGCCCTGCCGGCGCTCGAATGGCCGAAAGCGGCCTACATCTGGCCGGTCGAGACGACTTTCGCTGTCGCGGATCACGGTCAGGCGGCGCAATACCTGACCGGCGATTTTACCGGCGGCGTCACCGTCACCATGCAGAAAACCGATGGCCGCTTTGTCTATGCGGCCTGGCTGCGGCCGGAAACCCATGTGGTCGTCGGCACGGCGGAAAGTGAAGGCGCGCTCGGCGATGCCGAAGCGTTTGATGTCACCGTGCCGAAGGCCGGCGGTCCGGTTGTGTTGGGAACGCCACAGCCGTAATATTGTAGTACAATTGTCTGGAAGATCGTCGTTATTGTGTTATAAATCCACAAAAGCCCGTTAAGGGCGGATAAAACACACGGGGAGCGGCGGAAAATTCGATGGCAAACATCGTACATAAGGGAGCAAATCTGCCTGGCGGGCAAGCGCGTCAGGCGCTTCTGGCTTTTGTTGGCACGCAGATCCTGCCGCATGAGGCAGACCTGCGCCATTGGCTGTTGCGACTGGGTGTAAAGGCGCATGAACTCGATGATATCGTCCAGGACGTCTATTGCCGATTGCTGCGGATGGAACGCTTCGATCATATCGACGATCCGCGCGCCTATCTCTTCCGCTCGGCGCGCAATGTCCTGCTCGAACAGGTCCGGCGCAGCAAGGTGGTGTCGATCATGACCGTGCAGAATCTCGATGAACTGGGCGTGGCCGATCTTGGGCCAAGCCCCGAAAGCGCGGCCTCCTCACGCGCCGAACTGACCCAGGTGCTGGGCCTGATCAGTGGGCTGCCGGAGCGCTGCCGGCAGGTGTTCGAACTGCGCAAGGTGCATGGCCTGTCGCAGGCGGAAACGGCAAAGGCGCTGCACATCAGTGAGAATATCGTCGAAAAGGAAACGGCCAGGGGATTGAGCCTGATCCTGCGTCATATGGCCGGCACAGGATCGGCGATGGTGACGGCGCTTAAGCCTAAAGCGGGCCGGATGAGGGTATATGTCGCGGATTGATGAGGCGGCGGCCCAGTGGGTCGCGCGGCTGAATGGTGATGACAGCGTAACGACGCGGCAGGCTTTCGAGGCCTGGCATGAGGCGGACCCGCGCCATCAGGGGGCATATTTGCGCGCCGAAGCGGCGTGGATGAGGCTCGATCGCGCCCAGGTGATGGCGCACGGTGATACCCTGCTGGCGCGTCGGGCGCTGGAGGGCAAATTGAAGCGCAACCGTGCATCCGTCAGTCGTCGCTACGTCATGGGGGGCGCCGTCGCGGCCTCGCTGACCGGCGCGGTTGCTGTCGGTTATGTGCTGGCCAATCGATTGAGCGTCGCCACCCGTGTCGGCGAGTTGCGCAGTGTGCCGCTCAGGGATCGCTCGGTCGCCTCGGTCAATACGAACAGCCAGATCGATGTCGATATGACGCCGCAGATTCGCCATGTGGCGCTGGTCAGGGGCGAGGCATGGTTCGAGGTGGCGAAGAACCCGGACGTGCCGTTCGTCGTTTCCGCCGGGGATATCCGCGTGCGTGCGGTCGGCACGGCCTTCAGCGTCCGCCGCCATGAAAATGGCGCAGATGTGCTGGTCACCGAGGGCACGGTCGAGGCGTGGAACGTCAACGATACCGGCAAGCGCGTCATGCTGACGGCGGGGCATGAGGCCTTTGTGCCGCTCAAGCCGGAAACCGTCGCGGTGGCCTACCGCCCCGAAGAGGTCGAGCGCAGACTGGCCTGGCGCGACCGCGAGATCGTGCTCAATTCCGAAACCCTGGCCGAGGCGGTGGCCGAATTCAACCGCTATAATGAGCGGCAGATCGTCATTTCCGATCCGGCCCTGGGCGCGCAGAAACTGGTCGGCGGCTTTCATGTCGATCAGCCGGAAACCTTTGCCCGCGCCGTCCATGCGGCGCTCGATGTGCCGGTCAGTCTGAATGACGACCGTATCATAATTGGCACAGCCGGGACGGCCCTTTAAAAAATTGTCGTACAATTCGGCGGAAAACTTCCGGCGGGGCATCTTGGTTTGGAGAAGGGGAAAAAGCCCCTCGCTAACAAGAATTCAGGGAACACACATGTCATACTGGAATAACGCCTTCCGCACCGCCCTCATGGGGTCGGTCGCCGCCGTCGTGATGGCGGCGCAGCCAGCTGCGGCCCAAACCAAAACCTTCAATATTCCGGCGCAGGACGCCGCCACCGCCATCCCCGCCTTCGTCAAGCAATCCGGCTTGCAGGTGCTGGCCACCGCCTCCGATTTGCAGGGCATCCAGACCAATGCCGTTTCGGGCAGCCTGACTAATGATGCGGCCCTGAACCAGCTCATCGCCAATACCGGCCTGACCTTGAAGACCAATGACGGCACGTCCGCCGTGATCGTGCGCGCCTCCGCCGCCGAACCGGTTGCCGAAGCCGATCCGCAGGAAGTGGTCGTGGTCGGGATGCGCAAGTCGCTGCGTGACGCGCTCGACGTCAAGCGCCGCAATACAGGCATTGTCGAAGCCATTTCCTCCAAGGATATCGGCGCGCTACCGGACGTCACCATCGCCGAAACCCTCAACCGCCTGCCGGGCGTGATGGCGACGCGCGACCGCGGCAATGATTCACAGGCTTCGATCCGTGGCCTCGGTGCGCGCATGGTGCTGGGCACGGTGAACGGCCGCGAAGTGGCGTCCTCCGAACCCGATCGTAATGTGCGCTGGGAAGTCTATCCGTCGGAAGTCATTTCCGGCGCTTCGGTCTATAAATCCTCGGAGGCCAAGCTGATTTCCGGCGGCATTTCCGGCACGGTCGATCTGCAAACAATCCGTCCGCTCGATTACAAGGGGCCGAATTTCGTGCTGCGCGCCGGCCCGGTCTATTATGATGGCGGCTCGGCCTTCCCTGATTATGACGGCATGGGGTATCGCGCCTCGGCCTCGCTGGTGCATCGCTTTTCCGACCAGTTCGCCGCGGTTGTCGGCCTGACCTCGCAGGTCCAGAAGAACGGTTACGAGTCGGTGCAGGGCTGGGGCTACAATTCCGGCGGCAACAATGGCGCTGTAATCGCCGGTGACGCCACAAAGTACAATACGCCGTGGGGTGCGCAGGCCGAGGCCAAGCGCCTGAAGGAATCGCGTATCGGGGCCTCGCTCGGCCTGCAATACCGTCCGTCCGACAACTTCCAGCTCAGCTATGACCTGCTCTATTCCGATATCAAGATCGACGAATTGCAGGATCAGGCCTGGTATGGCGATGGCGCCTGGGGCAACTGGGACGGCGGCAACCTGTCCAACTATGTCGATGGCGCGACGGCTTCCGGCCACGCGCCCGTCATCAACAGCAATGGCGATGTGGTGGCCGCTTCGGTGGCCTGGGCCGGCGACAAGTCGGTGGTAGCGCGCTACACTGAGGACAAGACCCTTATCGTCCAGGGGCTGAACGGCAAGTGGACCACCGAGCACTGGACGGTCTCGGCCGACGCCTCCTATTCCAAGGCGCAGCGCTATAACCTGTGGGCGGCCAACGAATTCGCCTACTGGCCGAGCCTGATGACCTATGATTTCCGCGGCAAGCCGGTCATCACCGTCTCGTCGGCCCCGGAAGACAATGTTCAGACCGCGCAAGGCGGCCAGACGTCGCTTGGCGCCGTCACCGACGAACTGGGCGCCATCCATCTTGACGCCGAACGGCATTTCGATAGCGGTTTCTTCAAGAGCGTTCTGTTCGGCGCGCGCGTCTCCGACCGCACCAAGGCGCTGGGTTCGCTCGACGGCACGGTATCGCCGATCATCGGCGCCCTGCCTGATTACCTGCTGTCGTCCTACAGCTTCAAGAATTTCGACATCCCGACCATCCTGACCGGTAATTTCGGCGCGCTGGCAACGCATCTCTACGGCACCTCGTTTGATATCGATCCGAAGACCACGCCGATCACCGATCGGGTTAAGGAAAAGGTGGCGGAAGCCTATGTCGAGGGCACATACGCCACCACGCTCGGCGGCATTCCGGTGGATGGCAATATCGGCGTGCGCTTCCTCGATGTCGATGCCGATTCGGCCGGCACCTCGACGATTGCCGGCGACTGGTACGAAGCCACGCCGGGGAACTGGGTTCAGGCCATGATTACCACGCCGGCGACCGGCGGCACCAGCTATTCGAAGGTATTGCCTTCAGCCACCGCGCGCCTCGATTTCGGCAATGGCCAGTATCTGAAGCTCTCCGCCGCCAAGGTGATTTCGCGTCCGCCGCTGAACGACATGATCATCACCCGGCAGATTTCCTCGACCGCGCCCTATACCGGCGCATCGGGCAATCCGTACCTGAAGCCGTTCGAGGCGACGCAGATCGATATCTCTTACGAAAACTACTTCAACAAGGACGCCCTGTTCGCCATCAGCGCCTACCACAAGGATGTCAGCAATTTCGTCGGTTACGCCACGCGCCAGGAAACGATCAACGGCAATGTCTATACCCTGACCTCGCCGGTCAATTCGGCCAAGGGCGGACGGATCGACGGGGTGGAACTGACCTACCAGTCGTCATTCGGCTTTATCGGGCTTGATAAGTTCGGCATCTATTCCAACTATGCCTATGTCGATTCCGATCTGACGGAAATGTCGGCGGGCCTGCCGCTCAATGGCTTGGCGCGTGACACGGCGGCGGTCGATTTCTGGTATTCCGACCATGGCATCGATGCCCGCCTCGGCACCAAGTATCACTCGGAATATACCGCCATATATGGCTGGGACGATTCACAGCTGATCCGCGTCCGTCCGGAAACGACGATGGACTTCTCGATCAGCTACCAGATCAACCCGACGATCCAGGTGCGTTTCCAGGCCAACAACCTGCTCGATACGCCGCTGCGGACCTATAACGACAACGAGCCGGATCGTCTGGGGCGCTATGACCTTTACGGCAAGCGCTACCTGCTCGATCTGACGTTTAAATACTAAAGTAAGATACCCCACCACCCCGCCTCAAGAGAGGCGCGGTCCCCCTCCCCAGTAAACTGGGGAGGGGGACCGCACGACACCGCGAAGCGGTTAGATGCGGGGGTGGGGTATTTTGCTTTCCAATCTATCTCATGGCCGGGTCTTGACCTCATCAAGGTCCGGCCATCATTGTATCTGTAAAAACCACGAGGAACCGCCATGCTGGAACTGAACCGCCGCCATCTGCTGGCCGGCACCGCCGCTACTTTTGTTGCCATTCAAGCGGGGACTTCGCAGGCACAAACCGAGACGATCAGGCAAGACGATCGCCGCACGCGTTTCGATACCGGCTGGCGCTTCGCTTTTGGCCACCTCAATGATGTGGAAAAGGATTTCGGCTACGGTGGCGATCTGCGCACCTATGCCAAGCAGGGCATAGACGCCACACCGGTGGCCAAGGCGGATTATGATGACTCTCAGTGGCGGCCGGTCACCCTGCCGCACGACTGGGCAGTGGAGCTGCCGTTCGTGCACAAGGAACCGAAGATACCGCTCAAGCCGGATGATCATGGCGCGGTGTGGGACCCGGCCGCCAATCACGGTTACAAGCCGCTCGGCCGCGACTATCCGGAAACCAGCGTCGGCTGGTATCGGAAGACGTTCACGCTTGAGGCCACCGATAAAGGCAAGCGCATTTCGCTGGAATTCGATGGCGTATTCCGTGATGCGATGGTGGTCATCAATGGCTACATCGTAAAGCGCAATGACAGCGGCTATACACCTTTCCGCGTCGAACTGAATGACTTCCTCAACACCGACGACACGCCGAATACGGTTCTGGTGCGCGTCGATGCGTCGCTGGGCGAGGGCTGGTTTTACGAAGGTGCCGGCATCTACCGCCATGTCTGGCTGGTCAATACAAACCCGGTGCATATCCCGCAATACGGCGTCTGTGTTCGGGCGAAGACCGACGGCACGGTCGAGGTCGCGACGACGGTGCGGAACGATTCAAACGTATCGCAGAAGGTCCGGGTTTCGTCGTCTGTTCATTACCAGGATATGCCTTCCAGTAATCCGAACACCTATGATGATTCTTCAGTCGAACTTGCCGCCTGGGGTTCTGCTGAAGTGGTGCATCACATAAAGGTCGACAAGCCTGCGCTTTGGTCTCTGGAAGAGCCGCACCTTTATTTCATCAATAGCAATCTGTGGTTAGACGATTTAAATGTCGATCTGGTTTCTACCCGCTTCGGCTTCCGCGACATCAGGTTCGATGCGCAAACCGGCTTTTTCCTCAATGACAAGTCCGTCAAGCTCAAGGGCACCTGCAATCACCAGGACCATACCGGGGTCGGCGCGGCTATCCCTGACGCCCTGCAACGCTGGCGCTTGCAGCAACTGAAGGACATGGGCTGCAACGCCTATCGCGCCTCGCACAATCCGCCGACACCTGAATTGCTCGACCTGTGCGACGAAATGGGCATACTGGTCATCGACGAAACGCGCATGATGACCTCGTCGCCGGAAGGTCTGGCGCAACTGGAAACCCTGATCAGACGCGACCGCAATCACCCGTCGGTCATCCTCTGGTCGATCGGCAATGAGGAACCGCAGCAGGGCACCGAGCGCGGCGCCCATATCGCCCGCACCATGAAGCGCCTGTGCAATGAACTGGACCCGACGCGCCTGATCACGGCGGCGATGGATAACGGCTATGGCGAGGGCATCACTGAGGTGATCGACGTTATCGGCTTCAATTACCGCGACCACCTGATCGACGACTTCCACGCCAAATATCCGAACCTGCCGATCATCGGCACGGAAACGGCCTCGACCGTTTCGACGCGCGGCGAATATATCAAGGATGACGCCGCCCATATCGTGCCGGCCTATGATACGACCGCGCCGTGGTGGGCCACGACCGCCGAAGGCTGGTGGCCGCATTTCGACGCCAAACCCTATATCGCCGGCGGCTTTATCTGGACCGGTTTCGATTATCGCGGCGAGCCGACGCCCTATAGCTCATGGCCCAGCATCTCGTCGCAATTCGGCGCGCTTGATACCTGCGGCTTCCCGAAAGACAACTACTGGTATTATCGCGCCTGGTGGCAGCCGGAACCCCTGCTGCACCTCTTCCCGCATTGGAACTGGGAAGGCAAGGAAGGGCAGGATATTTCGGTCTGGGCGCACAGCAATGCCGATGAGGTTGAACTGTTCGTCAATGGCAAGTCGGCCGGTCGCAAGACGGTCACAAAGGATTTGCACGTCGAATGGGTCGTGCCGTATCAGCCGGGCAGGATCGAAGCCTTCGCTTACAAGGCAGGCAAGGTGATCCTGAAGGACAAGCGCGAAACGGCGGGCGCGCCGGCGAAGGTGGTGCTGACGACCGACCGCACGGCGCTTGTCAATGACGGCATGGATTGCACGGTGATCAAGGCGGAGGTGTTCGATGCGAAAGGCCGTCCGGTGCCGAAGGCGGATAATCTGATCCGGTTTGCTGTGTCGGGACCAGGTGCTGTGATTGGCGTCGGCAATGGTAATCCGAACAGCCATGAAGCGGACAAGGCGTCTGAGCGCAAGGCGTTCAACGGGCTGTGCTGTGCTATTGTGCAGGTCACCGGCGCGGGCGGGATTACGGTCGCCGCGAGTGCTGAGGGGCTGAGCGGGAGCAAGGTGGTGTTGAGGTCGGCCTGACTTCAATCCTCCCCCGCTTTGCAGGGGAGGATAAAGATTACCCCGCCTGATCGCCCCACAGCTTCTTCAATGCCGGGCCACGGCCGCAGCCGTTATAATAGGCGTTGTAGTGCGCGGCGTGGGTCTGCCAGTAGTGCTGGTGATAATCTTCCGCCGGATAGAAGGGCAGGCCGGTCTGGGTCGATTTGACCACCAGCGTATAGATCGGCTTGTTCAGTTGCTTGCCGACCGCGATCTTTGAATTGACCGCCGCGGCATATTGCGCGTCCGAGAAGGTGAAGATGGCCGTGCGGTAATTATCGCCGCCGTCGCAGATGACGCGCGCCCTGGTCGTCGGGTCGGTCGAATGCCAGAAGACATCGAGCAACTGGTTATACGTCACCTTGTCGGGATCGTATGTGACTTCCACCGCTTCGACATGGCCGGTGCCGCCGCCGATTACATCCTCATAGCTGGGGTTTTTCACCGAACCGCCCATAAAGCCGGCGCGGGTATTGCTCACGCCCTTCACATGGTCGAAAGCCTTTTGCGTACTCCAGAAGCAGCCGCCGGCGAAGACGGCCACCTGCGGCGCGGCGGCGAGGGCATTGCCGGCAAAACTCAGGGCCAGAATACTTGTCACAAACAGTCGTCTCAGCATCTGGGCCTCCTAAGCGGGAATAAATTTCAAGGCGACGCCATTGTTGCAATAGCGCTTTCCGGTGGGGGCGGGGCCATCATCGAACAGGTGGCCGTGGTGACCGCCACAACGGGCGCAGTGATATTCGGTGCGCGGAATGCCGATGGCGAAATCAGTTCTGGTTTGCAGGTGGCCGGGAATGGCGCGGAAGAAGCTGGGCCAGCCGGTGCCCGATTCGAACTTGGCGTCGGAATTGAACAGGGCCAGGTCGCAGCCGATACAGGCGAAGATTCCCTTGCGATGCTCATTAAGCAAAGGGCTGGAGCCGGGGCGCTCGGTCGCCGCGCGGCGCAGCACGTTATAGGCGGCGGGCGACAGGCGCTTTTTCCATTCGGCGTCGCTGAGCTTCAGGGACGCGATCGTTTCGGCTTCGCTGCGCGAACAGGCGGCGGCTAAAGCACCAATTCCAGCCAGGGAGAGAAAATGACGGCGTAACATAATGACACTCCGTAAATGACTTACCGAGACTTATACGCTCGAAATCCGGATTGGGTTACAGGTTAAGAACTGTGATGTTTATAACGCAGTCCGCAGCGCTCTGACTTGTAAAGGCCGTGTAAAGACGGTCGTCACATAAGTGTCAAGCAAGCTACACGCGACTGTCACAGAGCGCGCCTATTGCGCCGTGCGTGGCCCTGGCTGTTCGGGGTTCAAAAAATTACAAGCACACGCACAAGGTAATTTCACCATGAAAAAATCGTCTCTCGTTATCGGCGTGGCCGCCGCCGCTTTTGCGATGGTCGCCATCGTTTCCGGCGCCTCGGCGCAGGATACGAAGATCTCGGGCCGGATGTATGCCGACTTCTCCAATATCGACAACACCGTCGATGGCGTTGAAGCGGCGCCGTCGGGCACGGGCTTCGACATCAAGCGCCTTTATATCGGCATTGATCATAGCTTCAACGACATGTTCTCGGCCAATGTGACGACCGATTTCCAGTACAAGTCGGAAATCAGCTCGACCGAAATCTACCTCAAGAAGGCCTACCTGCAAGCCAAGTTCAACGACGCCTTCGTTGTGCGCGTCGGTGCTACGGATATGCCCTGGGTGCCTTACGCCGAAGACATCTACGGTTATCGTTATGTTGAAAACACTGTGGCCGACCGGGTGAAGGTCGCTACCTCGGCTGACTGGGGCCTGCACGCTTCGGGTAAGTTCGGCGGCAACTTCTCCTACGCCGTGGCCGCCGTCAATGGCGCCGGCTACAAGAACCCGACCCGTTCGAAGGGCATGGACTTTGAAGGCCGCCTGAGCGCCAAGTTCGACCAGTGGAACTTCGGTATCGGTGGTTACACCGGCAAGCTCGGCCAGGAAGTCGCCGGTGTCGCCACGCCGAACACCGCTACCCGCGTTGATGCCCTGGCCGCCTATGTCGGCGAGCGTGGCCGCATTGGCGTCGAATATTTCGCCGCCAACGACTACTCCGCCGCCCTGGTCAAGGATCCGCTCAAGGAAGACAAGGCTGATGGTTATTCGGTCTTTGGTTCCTACCGCCTGACTCCGGTTTACACCGTCTTTGGTCGCGCTGAAGAAGTGAAGCCTTCCAAGACCCTCTCGCCTTCCAAGAAGGACCAGTACTACAACGCTGGCGTTTCCTTCGCCGCCTTCAAGGGCGTGTCGTTCGCCGCTGTCATCAAGCATGACGAAGTGACCTCGATCGGCCACAAGACCACCAACAACGAAATCGGCATCTGGACCGAGGTTCGTTATTAAAAACCAAATAAAGACAGGCTGTTGTGACCCAACAGCCTGTTTCTATAACGCCTTGTCTTTTTAAATTCCGCCGGCTGTTACAAAACTGTCGTAAAAAGCAGTTAGAGCATCACGCAAGACAGTCTGCACACATCCCTTTCCAAGGAGATATGAATGTTCAAGTTTCTGAAAGTTGTTATGGCCGCTGCCGTGATGACCGCCTCGTTCGGTTCGGCCGCGATGGCCGCCGACACGATTTCCGGCGCCGGCGCCACCTTCCCCGCGCCGCTGTACGCCAAGTGGGCCGAAGGCTACAAGCGTAGCACCGGCAACCAGCTTAACTATCAGGCCATCGGTTCCGGCGGCGGCATCAAGCAAATCCAGGCCAAGACGGTCGATTTCGGCGCGTCCGATAAGCCGCTGACTCCGGATGAACTCGACAAGTACGGCCTCTATCAGTTCCCGACCGTCGTTGGCGGCGTGGTGCCGGCCATCAACGTTCCTGGCATCGCCAGCGGCAAGCTGAAGCTGCCGGGCGTGGTTCTGGCCGATATCTTCCTCGGCAAGATCACCATGTGGAACGATCCGGCCATCGCCAAGTGGAACGCCGGCCTCAATCTGCCGGCCCTGCCGATCACCGTCGTTCACCGTTCGGATGGTTCGGGCACCAGCTTCCTGTTCACCTCCTACCTGTCGATCGCCTCGGCCGAGTGGAAGCAGAACGTCGGCGCCAATGACGCCGTTGAATGGCCGACCGGCCTCGGCGGCAAGGGTAATGACGGCGTTGCCGCCCTGGTTCGTCAGACTGCCGGCTCGATCGGTTACGTCGAATATGCCTACGTCATGAAGACCGGCATCAGCTACGCCCTGGTCGCCTCGAAAGACGCCACCTGGCCGATGCCGACTGCCGCCAACTTCAAGGCAGCGACCGCCGGCGCCGACTGGGCGCACGCCCCCGGCAACTACGTGCTGATCCTGAACCAGCCGGGCGCCAATGCCTGGCCCATCACCGGCGCGACCTTCATCCTGATGTACAAGGAACAGGCTAACGCCGCCAAGGCCGCCGAAGTGTTGAAGTTCTTCGATTACGCCTACAAGGGCGGCGACTTCAACGCCAACGAGCTGTACTATGTGCCGCTGCCGGCTTCGGTGAAGTCGATGGTGCGCAAGCAGTGGACTGCCAATATCAAGTCGAACGGCGCCCCGGTCTATACCTCGCCGAACCCCTAATCGGTGATGTGATACGCCCTGACAGGTTCGTATAGGCCTGGAAGAACTAGAGGGGCGAGGTCTTTTTTCGGCCTCGCCCCAGTCTTGTATCTGATGTCCCGAATGACTACTGATACCCGTTATTGCCAACCGGCTCGCTGGAGCCGATACAGTCCGGATTTTAAGAGAACCTTGAAGAATGTCTGTTAAAACCAAAGCGCCTCGCGTTGATCTGACCGACCCCATCTTCCGCTGGGTGTCCTTCGCCGCGGCTACCCTGCTTCTGGTGGTTCTGGCCTCGCTGATCGGCCTGCTGCTGGTCGGCGGCTGGCCCGCCCTGTCGAAGTTCGGTTTCGACTTCTTCCTGAAATTCAAGGAATGCCCGGTCGGCCAGGGGCCGATCTGCATCGACACACCGTGGAACCCGGTCACCGACAACTACAGCGCCACGGCGCCGATCCTCGGTACCATCATCACCTCCTTCATCGCGCTGGTTTTCGCCCTGCCTATCGCCATCGGCATCGCGGTCTTCCTTACCCAATTTTGCCCGCAGCGCATCGCCCAGCCGCTGTCGACCGCCGTCGAGTTGCTGGCCGGCATCCCCTCCATCGTCTATGGCATGTGGGGCTTGTTCGTTTTCGCGCCGTGGTTCGCCAAGACCATCCAGACGCCGCTGCTGATCGCCGCCTCGCAGTCTCCCGATTCCTTCCTCGCCAAGCTGGTGGCCGGCGTGCCCAACGGCGCCAATCTCTTCACCGCCTCGATCATCCTGGCCATCATGATCCTGCCTTACATGGCGGCTGTCTTCCGCGAACTGTTCCGCTCGATCCCGGCTCAGGTGCGCGAAGCCGCCTTTGGCGTCGGAGCCACGCCATTCGAGGTCGTCACCGCCGTCATCATCCCCTACGTACAAAAGGGCATGATCGGGGTGGTCATGCTGGGCCTTGGCCGCGCGCTGGGTGAGACGATGGCGGTCACCTTCATCATCGGCAATTCGCACAAGTTCCCCAAGTCGCTGTTCGACTCGTCGTCGACCCTGGCCTCGACCATCGCCAACGAGTTCGCCGAAGCCGCCGATATCCACCGCTCGGCGCTGATCGCGCTTGGCCTCGTCCTCTTCCTGATCACTTTCACGGTTCTGGCGATCGCGCGCTGGCTGCTGTCCTCGCAACGCTACTAGGGAGACGTAAAAATGGACCGCGCCCTTCGCCGCAAACTCGCTAACTACGTTTTCATCGGCCTGTGCCTGCTCGGCACCGGTATCGCCCTGCTGTCGCTTGCCCTGATCTTGTGGTCGCTGTTCACTCAGGGCTTTGGCGGGCTGAACCTGCACCTGTTCACTATGGATACCCCCGCCGCGGGTTCCGAAGGCGGCCTGCGCAACGCTATCGTCGGCTCTGTTTTGATGTGCGGCGTTGCCATGATCATCGCCATTGTGGTCGGCATCCTGGCCGGCACCTGGCTGGCCGAAATCGGCGGTGACACGCCCTACGGCCATGCCGTCCGCTTCCTCAACGACGTGCTGCTGTCGGCGCCCTCCATCCTGATCGGCGTCTTTGTGGCGCAGATTCTGGTCACCGGCAGCCCGTTCGCGCTCGGTCACTTCTCCGGCTGGGCCGGCGCCGTGGCGCTGGCCATTCTCGCCACACCGATTGTGACGCGGACGACCGAGGATATCCTCAATCTGCAACCCAACGCCCTGCGCGAAGCCGGCATGGCGCTCGGCGCCTCGCAGTTCACCACCATCCGCACCATCATCTGGAAGGCGGCGGGCGCCGGCCTTCTGACCGGTGGCCTGCTCGGTTTCGCCCGGATTTCCGGCGAAACCGCCCCACTTCTGTTTACCGCGCTGGGCAACCAGTTTTTCAACGCCGACATGGGGCAGGCGATGGAAAGCCTGCCGCACGTCATGTACAACTTCGCGCTGACGCCTTACGAAGATCTGAACAAGCTGGCCTGGGCTGCCGCCCTGCTGGTGGCGCTGGCCGTGCTCGGCGTCAATATCCTCGGCCGCTGGCTGGGCCGCGACAAGAACGCCGGCCACTAATCCTTTCATCCTGACTTGAGAATGAGTTCATGACCGACACGACTTTACCTGACTTCAAGAGCGTTATCGTTCCGCCGCCGGAAGGCAGCCTTGTGCTCGAATGCAAGAAGCTGAGTTTCTTCTATGGCCAGAACCAGGCGCTGTTCGACGTCGATCTGCCGGTCAAGAAACACGCCATTACCGCGCTGATCGGCCCGTCGGGTTGTGGCAAGTCGACCCTGCTGCGCACCATCAACCGCATCTATGATCTTTATCCCGGCCAGCGCGCCGAGGGCGAAATCAACTTTGAGGGTGAAAACCTGATCGGTCCCAAGGTGGATGTGGCGGCCCTGCGCGCCCGCATCGGCATGGTGTTCCAGAAGCCGACGCCGTTCCCGATGTCGATCTATGACAATGTCGCCTTTGGCGTTCGTCTGCATTCCAACAAGTCGAAGGCCGAACTGGACGAGATCGTCGAACGCTCGATCCGCCGTGCGGCGCTGTGGGACGAAGTGAAGGACAAGCTGCACAAGTCGGGTCTCGGCCTTTCCGGTGGCCAGCAGCAGCGCCTGTGCGTGGCGCGCGGCATCGCGGTCAATCCGGAAATCCTGCTGCTCGATGAGCCGGCTTCGGCGCTGGACCCGATCTCGACGGCCAAGCTGGAAGACACGCTGGAAGAACTGAAGAGCGACTACACCATCGTCATCGTGACGCACAACCTGCAACAGGCGGCGCGTCTGTCGGACTATACCGGCTTCATGTTCCTCGGCAAGATGATCGAGTTCGGCCCGACCGATGAGCTGTTCGTCAAGCCAAAGGTCGATAAGACTTCGGAATATATCGGTGGCCGTTTTGGCTAATGGGGTTTGGGGCCACAGGCCCCAAACCCCATTTGTCAATGCACGTACAGCGTCCGCGCATCGCTGTCGAACGTCGTGCCGTCGGTCCGTGTGGCGCGGATGCTGAGCTTGTGCTCGCCGGACTTCAGTGATCCCGCCGGGAACTTGAAATCATATTGCAGCTTCGGCCAGTTCGGATCGTATTTCAGCAGGTTCGGCACGCGGAATTCCTTTGGGTTCAGACCGTAATTGGCCCGTGTCACCACCTTGCCGTCTATCAGGATGTCGACCGCCGTAATCCCTTTCGGATCGGCGGCGGCGCCATGATAATTGCCGGTATCGCCACTGCCGAGGAAGGCGCCGCGCTCAGGATGGGCGATATAGGCTTGTGGGAAAAACGGGCAGGGCGCGCCGGAAATATCGGTCAACGGATGCACGCGTACCTTCGCCGTATAGAAATCGACCGCCATCTTGTAGGGCGGCAAACTGACAATACGGAACGGTTCGATCTGCTCGAAGTTCTGGCAGAGCTTGGTATACATCGCCGTCTTGTCGGCCTCGTGATAGATATATGACGGCTCCAGCATGGCCAGCATCACGCCCTTGCCGGCCTGTTTCTCTATCAGGCTCGACATATCCAGCCCCCACTTGTGCCGCGCCACCACGAAGCGCGTCAGTTCGTCATTCGGATCATCGAGCGTATAGAAGCGGCGGTGACTGTCGCCGCTGCCGGGAAATTCCATGTGCACGGCGCTCATATGGCTGTTGGCCGCCCATACCACATCCGGCCCGAAACGCGCCCTGGCGCGGGCGTCGGCAGCGGCGATGGCCGGCTCCAGCAGGGACCAGTTCTCATTTTTCAGGATGTTGCGCTCACGCAGGGCATAGGGCAGTTCCGCCGAATGGACAAAGGCCCACTGATAGGCCGTGCCGGCGACGCCGATCGCCAGCGCCATCAGCGGCGCCGTAGCGATAAGGGCCATGCGCAGGTTCCGCTTGCCGACGCTTGTGGCGCGACTCATGAAATTTTCCAGCAGGTCGGGCACAAACGGCAACAGCGGGATGAAGGCCATGAAGGGCCAGTGCGGCATGATCTTCTTGTTGAAGATGGTCTGCACGCCATAGAAAACGAGGATAACGACAAACTGCCAGGCCAGCAGGCTTTCCGGCTTGTTGCGGTCGCGGAACAGGCCGTTTTTCGCCGCCACCAGCATGGCGATGAAAAAGACCGGCGTGGCCAGCGCGAACTGGGTTTCGAGATAGCTGAGGACACGGCCGGGATCGGGCTTGAACTGCGGCCGGTTCAGCACATGGAACTGGATGGCCGGCCATTCGTTAAGGGCGTTATAGATCAGCGACGGCATCAGGCCGAGCAGGGCGATGCCGGCGGTGATCCAGACGCCGGGTTTGGTCCACAATTTGCGGCCCTGCGTCGTGGCCAGCATGAAGACAACGACGGCGAGGCCAGGCGCGAGGAAGCGGAAATGCACCAGCAAGCCGAGCGCGGCGCAGATGCCGGTCAGCACCCACCATTTGAGTTTGTCCTGCTGGACCGCCCGGATCAGGCAGCCGAGCATCAGGGCCATCAGCACCTGGAGCGCGCCTTCGGGATAAAAGACCGTGCCGTTGAGCGTCAGAGGCGGCAGCAGCAAGGCGATCATCGCCGCCCACAGGGCATTGCGGTGACTGACCAGCGGCGTCGCCATGAAATAGACGGCGAACGGCATCATCGTGGCGATGATCAACGCCACGATGCGCAGCGGCAGCACATGCCAACCGAAGATCGCCGTCACCAGTCGGGCCAGCCAGGGAAAGCCGGCCGGGATATCGGGATAGCCGAGATCGAGATAGGCGCCGGAGACGACGAAATGGCCCTCTTCCCAGATGACATGGCTGATCAGGGCGATATAGAGCTTCCACAAGACCAGTATGGCGCCCAAAATAAAGGTGGCGCGGATCAGGCTTTTGTCGTCGCCCAGAAAAGGTTTTTGCGGCTTAAGCGGCGGGCGTTCGCCATGCAGATCGTAGAATTCAGCCATGATATCTCCCCAGCTTTAACCGTTATAGCGGGCGATGGGGAGCCTGGTAAAGGCCTTAAGCCTTGATGAGTTGGCGCGTGGCGTTGGAGACGGTGTAATCGGCGGCGACGCGGACATCGCGCAGATGACGAACCTGGCGGATCGATTCGGCGTACAGCGGATGGGCCTTGTAGGCGCGGAAGTCCTCGATCGTGGCGAATTCGCCATAGACGATGATGTCGATGTCATTGGCGATCTGGTCGATCTTTTCGTTGTAGGAGACTTCAAGTAGCGCCGCGTGCTCGATCTGGGTCAGGACCGACAGGCCGCGATAGATGGCTTCGCGGTCCGCTTCATTCGGGCTGGAAAACATAACGATGTGACGGATCATGAGCGGGCTTTTCGTAACAAATCTAACGACCCGCTTCCCTTAAACCGTGAGGATTATCCGTCAAGCGTCGATTTTGCCGCAGAAGACCTATTCCCCGGCCAGACCTTCGGCATGGCCGCAGGCGCGATCATGGATATGGACCGGACGATGATTGCGCAGATAGTTATAGGCGTGTCCGGTGGCAATCAGCAGCGCGCCGATAACGCTCAAGGTCACTTCGATAGCCGCCAGAGCCGGAATAAAGGCCGCCAGCGCCAACAGAATCAGGCCGGCGACGATCGGCACGGAGATCTGCCACTTACGCCAGACATGCGAGGCGCGGATAGCCCACAGGCTGATCGGCGCGGCGGTGAGCACCAGCGCGGCATGGACCCAGCTTCCGGTAAAGGGCGTCAGGGCCGGCAGGAGGACGACCAGGAAGGGTAGGGCCAGGCAGTGCACCACGCACAGAGCGGACAGGCCCAGTGAGGCGATATCAAGCCATGTTTTCTTTACGTGCAGCATAGTGGCCTTTCCGTATGCCCCTGCGGGCACATATGTTATAGCATAACTTATTACAAGGGCGGCGAAGAATTTGATGGAGAATTATTTCATCGCGTTTGATGTTACTTTATAACATTACAAATTGATCTGTCCAGCCTGCTGTGAAAAAAACCTTGCTCATTTAATAAATCAATTTTACTTAATCGAACGAAGCCGGACCACACGGATATGGGGAGACGCATATGAGTTTGACTGCGGAACAGCGACTGGCGGACCTGCGTGCGGAATTCGAGGCCCTGGTCTCCGCGCCCAATGCGCCGCATCACAGCATGACAGCCCCCGGCAACGGCATCTATCAGCGCTGGCAGCATCCGGTGATCACCGCCGCCCATGTACCGCTGGAGTGGCGCTATGATTTTAATCCGCAGACCAATCCCTTCATGATGGAACGGCTGGGCATCAACGCCACCTTCAATGCCGGGGCGATGAAATGGCAGGGTAAGTCTATTGTCGTGGTGCGTGTCGAGGGAAACGACCGCAAGTCATTCTTCGCTATTGCCGAAAGCGCCAATGGTGTCGATGGTTTCCGCTTCTGGCCGAAGCCGGTGGTGCTGCCGCAAACAGAAGACCCAGACACCAATGTCTATGATATGCGCCTGACTCAGCACGAAGATGGCTGGATTTACGGTCTCTTCTGCACCGAGCGCAAGGATCGCGCCCTGCCGGATGATCTGTCAGCAGCGACGGCCCAATGCGGCATCGCCCGCACAAAGGACCTGATCACCTGGGAACGCCTGCCGGACCTGATCACCCACTCCGGCCAGCAGCGCAATGTGGTGTTGCACCCGGAATTTGTCGACGGCCAATACGCGCTCTACACCCGTCCGCAGGATGGGTTTATCTCGGTCGGCGCCGGCGGTGGTATCGGCTGGGGTCTGTGCGATGACATGACCAAGGCGGTGATTCAGCAGGAAGTCATCGTCGATAACAAGGCCTATCACACCATCAAGGAAGTGAAAAACGGCCAGGGGCCTGCACCTATAAAGACATTCGAAGGCTGGCTGCATCTGGCGCATGGCGTGCGCAATACGGCCGCGGGCCTGCGCTATGTGCTGTACATGTTCATGACCGCGCTTGATCAGCCGTGGTGTATCATCCATGCGCCGGGCGGGCATTTTATCGCGCCGCAGGGTCAGGAACGTATTGGTGACGTGTCGAATGTCGTCTTCTCCAACGGCTGGATCGCCGATGACGATGGCCGGGTGCTCATCTACTACGCCTCGTCGGATACCCGCCTGCATGTGGCGACCTCGACGGTGGCGCAACTGATCGATTATTGCAAAAACACCCCTGCTGACCCGCTGGCTTCGGCGGCCTGCGTGCAGCAGCGCATCGACCTTATCGACCGCAATGCGGCTTTTCT
Organism: Asticcacaulis sp.; assembly: GCF_035497195.1. Classification (GTDB taxonomy): domain Bacteria; phylum Pseudomonadota; class Alphaproteobacteria; order Caulobacterales; family Caulobacteraceae; genus Asticcacaulis. Next base: position 44,469 of record NZ_DATJDZ010000016.1, on the reverse strand, counting down.
GGCCAAAAATCCGGTAAGCCAATGAGCCTGCGAGACGAAGCCCATGCGGAAGGTCTGCGCCTGCTTGACTGGTGGGAGGGCCATCTGGTCGATGGGCGCGGCGGCTTTTATGGTGAGGTCGATGCCGGGGACCGGCCGGTTTTGGAGGCGTCAAAAAGCATCATCCTCAATACGCGGCTGCTGTGGTTTTTCAGCGCCATGTCCGGTTGGTCGGGTGATGCGCGGGCGCTGACTCTGGCACGGCGCGCGGCCGACTATATCCGCACGCATTTCCATGACGCCGAGCAGGGTGGCCTGTATTGGCGGCTGACGGCGGCGGGCCTGCCCGAAGACACGCGCAAGCAGGCTTATGCGCAAGGATTTGCCGTCTATGCCTTCGCCGAATATCACCAGGCGACCGGGGATGCGGGGGCGCTGACCTTCGCCCGGGATTTGCAGAATCTGATCGAAGCAAAATACTGGGACGCCGGCGCTGGCGGCTATATCGAGGCGCTGAGTGCCGATTGGCGAGCCTTGCCAGATCAGCGCCTGTCCGACAAGGATCTCAATGCGCCCAAGACGATGAACACGCACCTGCATGTGCTGGAAGCCTATAGCCGGCTGCATGGAGTGGCGCCGGCGGAGGACACGCGCGCGGCCCTGCACCGCATTTTTACTCTGTTTCTCGATCGCTTTGTTGCACCGGAGGGCCATCTGCGCCTGTTTTTCGGCATGGACTGGAATGACCTGACGCGCTCGGTCTCCTATGGCCACGATATCGAGGCGAGTTGGCTGATCTGGGAAGCGGCGGAGGCGCTGGGCGATGAAACCCTGCTCGCACGCGCCCGGCCGGTGGTGCTGGCCTTGGCGGAAACAACGCGGTGCGAAGGCTTGAGGGCGGATGGAGCGCTGGCCTATGAAAAAGGACACGGCGGTCATCTCGATCCGGATGGCGAATGGTGGGAGCAGGCCGAGGCGCTGGTCGGTTTCGTCAATGCCTGGCAGATGACCGGTGAGGCTGGTTGGTTGGGAACGGCCGAACGCGTCTGGAACTATACCAAGGCGCAATATGGTGCCGGCGGCGCGACCGAATGGACATGGTACGCCGCCTTGGCGCCACGTGAGAAAATCTACAAGGCGGGCCAATGGAAATGCCCGTATCATAATGGACGCGCCATGATCGAACTCGATCGCCGGCTCAGATAACAATAACCCGAACAGGGGCAGGAAACATGAATTTACAACCCATCGATCTGGCGATTGTCGCGGGCTATATATTGCTGACTATAGGCCTTGGATTCTGGGTGGCGAAACTGTCTTCAGGCAGCCTGCAAAGCTATTTCCTGGCCGGAAACAAGCTGCCGTGGTGGGTGCTGGGGCTTTCCAATGCGTCGGGCATGTTCGATGTGGCCGGTACCATGTGGATGGTCGGGCTGCTGGTCGTCTACGGCCTGAAATCGGTGTTCATTCCGTGGCTGTGGCCAGTGTTCAACCAGATTTTCCTGATGGCCTTCCTCGCCATATGGCTGCGCCGATCGGGTAAGCTGACCGGCGCCGAATGGATCAGTTTTCGCTTCGGCGAGGATGCCGGCGCGCGGGCCTCGCACCTGATCAATGTGATATTCGCGCTGATCAATGTGGTGGGGATGCTGGCCTTTGGCTTCCTCGGCATCGGCAAGCTGGCGGCTGAATTTATCCCCTATCAGTTCGTGGCCGATCCTATGGTCAACGACAAGATCTACGGCCTGATCGTCGTGGCGCTGACCACCATCTATTCGGTCAAGGGCGGCATGTATTCGGTGGTGATGACCGAGATATTGCAGTTCTTCATCAAGCTTGTGGTCTGTTTCGCCATCGCCTGGGTCGCCATGACCCTGGTGACGCCGGAGATGATCGCGGCCGTGGTGCCGGCCGGCTGGCACGATATCTTTTTCGGCTGGCACCTCAATCTCGACTGGACCGGTGTGGCGCAGACCGCCAAACCGGAAAACAAGGTGGTGGCGACGACGGCGATCTCCGTCATCACCAATGAAGGCCATTCGGCGTTTGGCATCTTCTTCATTCTGATGACCTTCCAGGGCCTGTTCAAGGCGATGGCCGGACCGGCGCCGAACTACGATATGCAGCGCCTGCTGTCGGCGAAATCGCCCACCGAGGCGGCCAAGATTTCCGGCTTCGTCAATATCGCTCTGCTATTTCCGCGTTATCTGATGATCGCCGGCATGGCGGTGCTGGCCTTGTGTTTCATCGGACCACAATGGACACATCTCGAAGCCGCCGCCGTCGCCTCCGGCCAGGCCTATGCCGGCGATATCGATTCCGTCCTGCCGTGGGTGATCCGCAACTATATGCCGGCCGGGCTGATGGGGCTGGCGCTGGCGGGGATGCTGTCGGCCTTCATGGCGACCTATTCGGCCTCGCTCAATGCCGCGCCGGCCTATGTGGTCAATGACATCTACAAGAAGTACATCCGGCCCGATGCGCCGGAAAAGACACTGGTTCATTTGTCCTACGCCACGTCGCTGACCTTCGCGGTGCTGGGCGCTTTCATTGGCTGGCAACTGACCTCGATCAACGATATCGTTGGCTGGATCACCACCGGGCTTTACGGCGGCTACACGGTCGCCAATGTCATCAAATGGTATTGGTGGCGGCTGAATGGCGCGGGCTATGCGGCCTCCATGACCCTCGGCGTGGCGGTGGCGATGTGGATGGTGGTTTACAAGGACCCGAACGGTCATGCCATCGACGCCCTGGCGGCTTTTCCGTGGCTGTTCGCGGCCTGCACGGCGGTGGCGGTCGCCGGGTCGTACCTGACCAAACCGACCGACATGACCGTGCTGAAAGCCTTCTACAAAAAGACCCGGCCGTGGGGTTTCTGGGGACCGGTTTTGCAGGCCTTGCGTGAAGATGAACCGAACGCGCAACCGAACAGGGACTTTGCCCGCGATATGTTCAATTCGATTATCGGCGTGCTGTGGCAGACGGCGATCACGGCTTCGGCGATTTTCCTGATCATCCGTGAAATGGACCGGTTCTGGTTGTCGCTGGGATTGGTGGTGGTGTGTTCGGTGGTGATGAAGTTCACCTGGTGGGACCGGATGCGGGATGAGCCGCTCTGAGCCATAATCCCGTCACAACCTTTCGGTTAGCTGCGCGGGGAGGGGGTTATCATGTTGAAAGCTGTTCTTGCAGTTTTGGGGTTTCTGGTTATGCCGCCCGCTGTGCAGGCTGCCGATTGTTCCTATAATCATGCGCAGTTGCTGGCTCTGGATTACAAGGCGTTCGATCATGAAGGTTGGCGTTCGCTCGCGGCCATAGACGATTGTAAGTTGGCGGCCGCCGATCTGATCCGGGATTATCGCGGCGCACACCCCGACTTGTCCGCCGATAATATGCGAGGCCTGAGTTGGCACGAAGGTCAGATGCGGGCTGCCTTCGGCGATTATGAAGGCGCCATCCCGCTGCTGTCGGTCGATAATCCAGATCCGGCAATGCGTGACTATGCCGCTGCCACCGTCGCTTTTCTTCGGCATGACAAGGCAGCTTTGCTGGCCGCGCGGGCGCAATTGATTGCAGAACCCAAGCCCGACGGGTGGGATGAGGCGGTAGCGGAACTCAAAGCAAATGGTGAGACGATCTTGTGGCCGTTAAATCTGGAGATCGTGGACGGCCTGATCGCCTGCTTTGATAAGCCATATGCGGAGGCCTACGGCTGTCGGGTTAAAGCCGCAGGTTAGCCCCTTGCATCAAACTGTAACCTGACTACATACAGTAGGCGCAAAAATTGAGGAGCACCTGCCGTGAAAATCGAAATCTGGTCCGATGTCATCTGTCCGTTCTGCTATATCGGCAAGGCGAATCTCGAACAGGCGCTGGCGCAGATCGGCGGTGAGGCGGACATCGTGCACCGCGCCTTTCGTCTGTCACCGGGCGAGCCGGTGATCCCGACCGATCAGATGTTGAGCCGCAAATATGGCCTGACGACGCAGCAGGTGACGGCCAATCAGGCCAGCCTTGAAGCCCGCGCGGCGGAGGCCGGTCTGGAATTTCATCTGTTGGGCACCCTGGCCGGCGATACCACAGACGCCCATCGCCTGATTGCGCTGGCGGCTGGCAAGGGCAAACAGGCCGAGGCCATCGAGCATCTCTATCGCACCTATTTCACCGATGGCCGCAATATCTTCGACCGCGCCGTGCTGCACGAGATCGGCGCCGAAATCGGCCTGACCGCGACCGATATCGACGCCGCCTTTACCTCGTCAGAGATCGATATGCAGATCGCGCTCGACCAGCGTCAGGCGCAATCTATCGGCGTGTGCGGGGTACCGTTCGTGGTGGTCGATGGCAAATATGCCGTTTCCGGCGCGCAACCGGTCGCGGCTTTCGTCCAGACCTTTCAGGCCGCCGCCGCGGAAGCCGCAAAAAATCCGGTCATCGCAGGCGACGCCTGCGGCATCGATGGCTGCGATCCCGCATAAAATAAATAGTCTTGATCGATTGGCGAAGCGGAAGGCGCGGCCTATATAGGCCGGTAACCTCCATGCCCGTTCTGAGCCAGTCGAAAGCGACCGCCTGATGAGTCCGCCTCCCAATTTGCAAAATACGCCGATGCCGAAGTCCCAGGGCAAGTTTTCCGAAACCCTGGCCTTCCTCAAGCCCTACCTCTGGCCTGCCGACCGGGCCGATCTGAAACTTCAGGTCGTTTTCGCGCTTCTGTGTATGCTTCTCGGCAAAGGGGTGACGGTCATTATCCCGTTCACCTACAAGTGGGCGGTCAATGCGTTAACGCCAGGCGCCATGTCGGTTCATGCCGGCCCGCCGGGCTTCTGGACGCTGATGATCGCGGCCCCAATCATCATGGTGATCGCCTATAATGTGGCGCGGCTTTTCTCGAACGTTTTCAACCAGGTGCGCGACGCCCAATTCGCCGCCGTCGGCCAGCACGCCGTGCGCGGCCTGGCCAACCGCACCTTCGCCCACCTGCATCATCTGTCCTTGCGCTTCCATCTTCAGCGCCGCACCGGCGGCCTGTCGCGGGTCATGGAACGCGGCAAGTCGGGCATCGAAACCATTATCCGCCTGACCATGATGGTCGGCATCCCGACCCTGATCGAGTTCATCCTGACCTCGATCATCCTTATCTGCCAGTTCAATATCTGGTACGTCGTCGTGGTCGCCGTCACGGTCGTCGTCTATGTCTGGTTCTCCATCGTGGCCTCGAACTGGCGCATCGCCATCCGCCGCGATATGAACGAGGCCGATACGGATTCGATGTCGAAGGCGATCGATTCGCTGCTCAATTTCGAGACCGTCAAATATTTCAATAATGAGCAGCAGGAAGCCGACCGCTACAATGTGGCGACGGCGCAATACGAAAAAGCGGCGATCAAGACCTATACCTCGCTGGCTTGGCTCAACCTCGGCCAGGCGGTGATCTTCACCATCGGCATGGCCATCGTGATGCTGATGTCGGCCTGGGAAGTGACGACCGGCCGCCAGACAGTCGGCCATTTCGTCATGATCAACGCCTTCATGATCCAGCTTTCGATTCCGCTCAACTTCATCGGCACATTGTACCGTGAAATCTCGACCGGCCTTATCGACATGGAAGCGATGTTCAAGCTGCTCGACGAGCCGGCCGAAGTGATCGACGCGCCGGATGCCACCGAACTGGTGGTGAGCGACGGCGCCATCGCCTTCAAGGACGTGCACTTCTCCTACGATCCGGACCGCCAGATCCTGAAAGGTGTCACCTTCGAGGTGCCGGCCGGCAAGACGGTGGCCGTGGTCGGGCCTTCGGGCGCCGGCAAGTCCACCCTGTCACGGCTGCTGTATCGCTTCTATGATGTCACCAGCGGCGCCATCGAGATTGATGGTCAGGACGTGCGCACGGTCACCCAGGCAAGCGTGCGCAAGGCGATCGGTATGGTGCCGCAGGATACGGTGCTGTTCAACGACACCATCGCCTACAATATCGGCTACGGTCAGTTCGGCGCGTCACGCGAGCAGGTCGAGGAAGCGGCTGAATCGGCGCAGATCGCCGGCTTTATCGCCACCCTGCCGAAGGGCTACGACACCGAGGTCGGTGAGCGCGGCCTCAAGCTCTCCGGTGGTGAAAAGCAGCGTGTCGCCATCGCCCGCACCCTGCTGAAAGCGCCGCCGATCCTGATCCTCGATGAGGCCACTTCTGCGCTCGATACCCATACCGAGCGCGAAATCCAGGCGTCGCTCGATGATGTCTCGAAAAATCGCACGACTCTGGTGATCGCCCACAGGTTATCCACCGTGGTCGGCGCCGATGAGATTCTGGTGCTGAAAGATGGTGTTATCGCCGAGCGAGGCAAACACGCCGACCTGATGAAGCTGAACGGCCTCTATCATTCAATGTGGGAACGCCAGCGCGCCGCCGACGCCGCCCGCGAAACGCTTGCCAAGGTCGCTGCCGAGGTCGAATAAGGCGAACATCAAGGCGCAAAAAAAGCCCCTCGCGCCATGACGGGTGCGAGGGGCTTTTTTGTGTAGGTTCGTTCGGCTTACGAGGACGAAGACGTCGTCGTCGTGGTCGTCGTCGAAACGGCGGCGTCCGAAGCCGGGGCTTCCGACATCGGGGCCATGGCGTCAACGGCCGGCGACGTCACCTCGGTCGAGGTTTCAGTCGTGGTCGATGTATCTGCCGGCTTCGAGCAGGCGGCGACCGACAGCGAAGCAGCGGCCACGGCAGCGATAGCGATGAATTTAAACGTATTGCGCATGATTGTGATTCCTTCTCACCAAGACGTGATGGACTATGGCGGAGGGAGAATATGGAAGCGCTGTGGGTGGAGCCTGTTATTCATAAAAAAGTTGTAAGGATTGGCCGGAGTTCGAAAACGCCATCATATTATCGGAGGCAGGGGCTGTGCCCCTTCTACTGCGCCACCCAGCCGCCATCGATGCTGAGGGGGGCGCCGTTGATCGCCTTGCCGGCGTCCGAGCACAGGAAGACGGCCAGCGCGGTGATGTCCTCGACCGAAACGAACTCGCCGGTCGGCTGGGCGGCCAGGATGACCTCCTTGATCACCTGTTCACGCGTCATGTTGCGCGCCTTCATGGTGTCGGGGATCTGTTTGTCGACCAGCGGCGTATGGACATAGCCGGGGCAGATGGCGTTGGCCGTAATACCGAAGGCCGCGCCTTCCAGGGCGATGGTTTTGGTGAAGCCGAGCAGGCCGTGCTTGGCGGCGACATAGGCCGACTTGAACGGCGAGGCGACCAGGGCATGAGCCGAGGCGATATTGACGATGCGGCCCCATTTCTTCGCCTTCATGCCGGGAAAGGTCAGGCGCGTGGTGTGGAAGCTGGCGGTCAGGTTGAGGCCGATAATGGCGTCCCACTTTTCCGGCGGGAAGTCCTCGATCGGCGACACGAACTGGATGCCGGCATTGTTGACGAGGATATCGACCCCGCCGAGCGTGACGTCGATCTCCTTGATCAGGGTGGCAATCTGGTCCGCCTTGGTCAGGTCGGCGCCGTTAAAGCGCACCTCGACGCCGTGATCGGCGGCCAGTCCGGCGCGGACTTTCTCGATCTCGCCAGCGTCGCCGAAACCGTTGAGCATGATGTTCGCCCCCTGCGCCGCCAGCCCTGTCGCTATGGCTAATCCGATACCGCTCGTGGAGCCTGTGATGAGCGCGGTTTTGCCAGATAATGACATGAGTTTATTCCTTGGATTTGGGGGAGGAGTCCTGGGCATGGGAGGCGACATTGAGCGCCTGCTTGCCGCATTGTTCGACGAAGGTCATGGTCGCCTTGGTCTGGTCCTGGCCGTATTTCAGGCAGGTGGCGGCCCATTTCTTTTGCAGTTCGGCGACCGATGCCGGATCGCGCTTTCTGGAGGCCTCGTTCATCAGGGTGATCGCTTCCTGGGTGAAGGCGGCGGTATCTTCGGCATAACGGTGTGAGGTGGTGCTGATCATCTCGATCAGGTTGATCAGGCTGCGCGCGGCGCGCTGCTGCTGATCGGCCATCAGGCGCAGGCCGTTTTCAAAGGGTGAGGGCGTGCTCATGTCCGCGGTCTCCTCAATCAGTATGGTATATTCTCAAGGGAATACCGCAAAACTATGGCCGGTTTCGCAAGGGTGCGCAAATGCAAAAAAAAGATCATCCGGCGATCCCGGTCAGTTCAATAAAACCGTGCCGAGCAGAACCTTTGCACCCTTGCGGCCAAGGATCGCATCCGTGGCGGTCTGGAGTTGCATGACGATGAAGTCCGCATTGACCAGGGCGCTCGAATTGAGGCTGCCGGCATAGGCCTGTAACCGCGCGACATAGGCATCCTGCAAACGCGGCTGATATAGCCTGATCTGCTCGACCAGCTTCGCGTCATCGCTGTAGAGGCCCATATCGACGCTGAGCGTACCGTGGCGGCGCCGGCTGGCTTCGGTAAATACATTGATCGTGTTGAACTGCGTATAGCCTTCGCCACCGCCCTTTTTCTTGGGTTCGGAAGCGGTGGCGGCCGGTGCGATAAGGCTGGCAACGACGGTAAGGGCGAGGAACTGTCTGCGGATCATGCCTGTCAGTATAGCCCCCCGGCGTTAAGGCCTGGTTTATTTGGAGTAAATAAAAGGTAACCATAAATTCCCATAAATTCAAAGATATAAGTCAACACGGAATTAAGGGATTTGCGGTATTCTGCGGGATGGTGACGGGCAACGGACGAATTTCAACCCTATGAACATGCTTCATTCACAGACCCAGCGCCTGTTGCGAAAGGTCAACTGCACGGCGGTCAGTCTGCTGATCGTTGAGGATAATGACGCCTCGCGCCGCCTGGTGGTGGAGTTGCTGCGCGCCGCCGGCTTCACCAGTCTGAGCTTCGCCCGAAACGCCGAAGAGGCCCTGGAACACCTGCAAAACCAGGCGCCCGACCTCATGTTGCTGGACTGGAACCTGCCGGGCATGTCGGGGCTGGAACTGGTGACCCTGATCCGTGGGGCGGCGCTTAAACCGGATGGACGCATTCCCGATCCCGCCTTGCCGATCGTCATGCTGACGGCGCGCCAGCGCGCTGATGATGTGACGCGGGCGCGTGACGCGGGCATCAACGAATTCGTCGTCAAACCATTCTCGACCACATCCCTGCTGCGGGCCATTTCGTCCGCCCTGACCCAAAAGCGTCAACCGGTGGCGGAGGCTGTCGTTTCGGAGCGCCGCCGCCGCAAGGCGCAACTGTTTCCGGGACTGCTGCGGCGGCCTGAAAGCAATGGCAAGCCGAATCCGATCGACACAGGGCTGAATACCCTGCGCGGCCTGATAAGTCATGCGGGCCAAAAAACCGCTCATAAAACCGCCAAAAAAACCGATGTCGAAGCGGTTAATCAGACGGTTCTGGATCTGATGCAGAGCCATGCCGAGGCGCATACATTCCGCCTGCGGCTGGTTGAACTGGCGGCGCAATCCCTCAACGACTATATGCGGTTGTTTGGCGATCACGCCGATCCGGAGGTGGTTGACGTGCACCTCGATGCGCTCATCCGGCTCAATGAGGTGCCTTATGCCCATCCGGACGACGCCCAGGATATTGTCCGGCACCTGAAAGTGCTCGTCACCAAACGTAAAACCACGCGCAAGGCCGTCCCCAAAAAGGTCGCGCAATGAACGCCTTCGCCGCCCTGGACAATCGCGCACCCATCAGCAACACCCTGTCGAACCGCGATCTGCGCAGCCTCGCCAATCTCGGTGAAACGGCCTCGACGAGCCGCGTGCTGAACCTGTCGGCTATTCATGTCAATTCGGCGCGCGAAAAGGACTACCAGTTAAAACCGTTCTTCCGCGACTCGCAGATGAACAAGTGCATCCTGGTCAAGCATACCCTGCGCGCCAACGAACGCGACCTGTTCGGCCGCCATCGCCGCACGGCCACCAAGATCATCCTGCCGTTCGATGCGACGGACCTCAAGCTGGGCGGGCGCTCGATCCTGATCAACCAGGCCGGCTTCGACGCCTTCTGCCGCGGCTATTTCGGTGACGACATCAACGCCAATACCGATGTGCAGATCCTGCGCCTGCTCGATCAGTTGCCGTCACTCGATCCATTCCTGGTGCGCGAACACCTGGCGCGCCAAGGTTTCCGGCCGGGCGCCTGCTATCTCAAGATTTCATCGCATGATATCCAGCGCATGATCGGCTTCGCCAATGAAGAGATCGAGCGGCTGGTGCGCACGGCCTTTTCCGGTTCGCTTGGCGGCGGATCGGCCATCAAGCTGGCCGGCAAGATACTCGCCAACGAACTCGACACGGAACTGTGGCCGCTGAAATCGACCCTGCGCATGTCGGACGATGAATTTTCCGATGGCATCTTCTCGTGGCGCGGTTTCCTCTATTTCAAATGGCGCCATATCGAATTGCAGGACGAGATGCGCCGCGTGCTGGACGGCCTGTCGACCTACCAGCCGATCGGCGCTTGCGATGATGGCACACGCGATTATCTGAAAGAGGTGCGCCCGCGCCTGGTGCGCCGGATCGTCAACGCCGTCGCCAGTGTCGGCCGCACGCTCAATGTCTATGACCAAGCCTATCATGCCCTGGTTCATGGCGAAAATCCCGGTCCGTTCCGCCGCTTCCTGCTCGACGGGCCGAGCCTGTTTTTTGAACTGGGCGAAAGCATCGGAATCCTGAGTCATATCGCCTCTTTCTGGACCTATCGCATGGGGCAGCAAATGATGACCCAGCGCCTGACGCCATTCGAATATGGCGACATCCTGATGGATTTCGAAGATTCGCTGTCGGTCGTTTCGCTCGATGACGAGGAGAGTGGCAGATGATCGGCACCAGTCTGGCCTTTACCGACGGCCTGAATCGCGCCGTCTCGGACAGCGAATTCACCTCGACGCGTGAAGTGCGCAATCTCGCCAACCTGAACCGAACCTGGTCGTCCTGCCGGGTGCTGAACCTCGCCAAGATCTATACGACCTACCGCGATAATGAGGACTATATCGCCAAGCCCCTGTTCGAGCACTCGGCGCTCAATCGCGCTCTGATTCTCAAGCACACTTTGCGGCTGGATGAGCGCGACCTCTTTCCCGGCGGGCGTCGTACGGTCACCAAGGTGATCATGCCCTATGATCCGTATGATCTGCGTCTGGGCGGCCGGTCGTTCTTCGTGCGCCAGACCCAATACGAACCGCTGATGCGCAATTATCTCGGTATCGAGGATATGGGCAAGAACCGTGACGCCCAACTGTTGCGCACGATCGACGATCTGCCGTCTCTTGATCCTTTCCTGCTGCGCGAACACCTCGACAAGGCCGGCTGCAACCCGTCCGGCGTCTATTTTCAGATTTCGGCGCATGACCTGAAGGCCATGACGGCCTTCACGGCGCGTGAAATCGAGAATCTGGTCAATGTGGCCCTGGGGCAGGACAAGACCAGCCGCGAGGCCACCCGGCTCGGCGCCAAGATTTTATCGGACAAGCTGAGCCAGACGCTGGAACCGCTGCAAAAAACCCTGCGGATGAACGATGAGGAATTTCAGGAAGGCATCACCTGCTGGCGCGGATTTCTCTATTACAAATGGTGCCATGTCGAACTGCAAAACGGCCTGCGCGACGTGCTGGGCGGCCTCGGCAGCTATCGCACGTCCGGCAGCTATGATGAAACCCTGCGCAGTTATCTGAAAAAAGCCCGCCCGCGTATCGCCAAGGCCGTGGTCGAGGTCATCAGCGACGCCCGCGATACGCTCGATCATTACGATCAGGTCTATCACGCGCTGGCGGTGCGGCGCGATCCGGAGCCGTTCCGGCAATTCCTGCTGTTCGGCTCGGAACTGTTTATCGAACTGGGCAACAAGATCGGCACGCTGAACCATATCGCGTCGTTCTGGAAGTATCGTATGGCGCGGCTCAACCGCAAAGGCGCCAAGCCGTTGCAGGATATCGAATTCGCCGACATGCTGATCGATTTCGAGGCCAGCCTGTTCAACAGCATGAAGAAAGACCCGATGCGCCAGCGGGCTTAAGGCTGATTAAAGAACTCCCCCTGATTTGGTTGCGCCGAACTTCGTTTCAGGGGGAGATGTCGCCCTTGCGACAAAGGGGGTTATTACCAGCGTCACGGCAAACTGATACGTCGGTTGTAACCCCACCCGGCGCTTTGCGCCACCCTCCCCTGATATCAGGGGAGGTTCTGTTTCCTACTTATCCATCAGTTTCTGCATGAAGTAGGTATAGTCGATAGCGTATCTGCGGGCGCGTTCCGGCAGGTTTGACGCCGCCGCATGGCCGCCTTCGGTATTCTCATAATAATAGAACGGCAGGCCCATCTCTTCAAACAAAGCCGCCATCTTGCGGGCATGAACCGGGCCGACGCGATCGTCCTTGGTCGAGGTTTCGAACAAAGGCTCCGGATAGGCGACACCGGCCTTTACGTTATGATAGGGCGAGATGCCGCGCAGGAAAGCGCCTTCGACCGGATCGGCGGGATCGCCATATTCGCCTTGCCACGAAGCGCCGGCCGACATTTTCGTGTAGTTGACCATATCGAGCAGCGGGACCTGCACATCGACGGCGTTCCACAGGTCCGGACGCTGGGTGAGCTGGACGCCCATCAGAAGCCCGCCATTGGAGCCGCCCATGATGCCGAGATGGCGCGGCGTGGTGATCTTTTTCGCGATCAGGTCTTCGGCCACCGCCTGAAAATCGTTATAGATATTCTGGCGCTTGGTTTTCAGGCCGGCTTCATGCCAGGACGGACCGAATTCGCCGCCGCCACGGATATTGGCCAGCACGAAGGCGCCGCCCTTTTCCAGCCACAGCTTGCCGATCGTGCCGGAATAATAAGGGGTCGAGGAAACCTCGAAGCCGCCGTAGGCATTGAGGATGGTCGGCGTCGTGCCATCGAGCCTGATGTCTTTTCTGGCGATGAAGAAGTAGGGCACCTTCGTGCCGTCCTTTGAGGTCGCCCAATATTGCTGCACCTGCAAGCCCTCGGCATTGAAACGCGCCGGCGAGGATTTGAGCGTTTCGAGCTGGCCTGTCGCCGCATCGACATTGACCAGGGTGGCCGGGATCAGGAAGGATGAAACCGTGAGCAGGACGCGATCGCTTTCATCGTCGGTCGAGGCGATATCGAGCGCCGAATTGGCCGGCAGGTCGAGTTTTTTCGCCGACCATTTGCCACCGCTATAGTCATAGCTCCAGATCTCGCCGGTGACGTTCGACAGCAGCGACAGGATCAGGCGGTTCTTCGTCTGGCTGATGGCCTCGACCGACTGGTGCGCATCGGGCTGAAAGAGCAGCGTGGGTTCGAGTTTTGCCGGATCAGCCAGCGCCTTCGCCAGATTAAATACCAGCACCGCGCCGGACTTGAAAACGGTGCCCTTCGCCGAGGTCCAGTCTTCCTTGAGGCTGTAGATCGCCTGGCCATCCATATAGCCATTGAAGTTCGACGATTGCGGCAGGGGCAGTTCGACGGCTTTGTCGCCGGCATAGAACAGTTGCTGCGTATGAAAGAAATCGAGGCCGCGATAGGCGTAGTCCATGACATATGCGCCGCTGACATCGCGCAGCACGGTGCGGCCGGCGCTGACATCGCTTTTAGCGCCGCGATAGATTTCCACCGCCTGATCAAGGCTCTGGCCGCGTTTCAGCGATTTGGTGATGTAGGCGTAGGACGACGCGGTGACGTCGCCCGGTTGCCATTCGCGGGTGATATAGACCGTATCGGCGTCACGCCAGGTAATGCTCTGCTTGCCTTCGGGCAGTGTGAATCCACCGGGGATGAAGCTCTTGGTGGTGATGTCGAACTCGCGGACGGTGGTGGCGTCCTTGCCGCCGTCCGACAATTCAATCAGGCAGCGCGTATAGTCAGGCGCCAGGCAGTTGGCGCCTTCCCACACCCAGTTCTTGCCCTCGGCCTTGGAGAGCGCGTCGATATCGAGGATGGTGTCCCATTGCGGCGTGGCGGTCTTGTATGAGCCCCAGGTCGTCTGGCGCCAGATGCCGTGAGTATGTTCGGCGTCCTGCCAGAAGTTCTGCACCATGCCCTTGTGCGCGAAACCCGGCACGGCGATACGGTCGGTGGCCTGCAATATGGTCAGGGCCTCGGCTTGGTTCTGGGCGAAGCGCGGGTCTTTCGAGAGCTTGTCGATGGTGGTCTGGTTGTGCGCCAGCACCCATTTTATGGCCTCGGCGCCGTCGATTTCATCGAGGAAGGCGCGCGGATCGGGGGCATCTTTTGCGGCGGTATGGGGATTGTCGGCGACGGCTTTGGCGACGGTAGTCATTTGTGCCCATGAGAATGAGGGTTGGCTGAGGGCGACCGCAACGAGCGCCGTGGTCATACATAGGGATTTCAGGGAAATGCGCATCGGGGAGCCCCACTTTTTTCTGACGCTAATAGATTGCATGTGAAACTAGCGGCTTTCAGGGGCTTGACAAGATTACAAAAAAGTCATGAATCGCCGTCACGAAAAAATCATTTCAATAGAAACCAGTTTGACGCTAAACTTCGTAAAAACCAGAGGAGGCCGTCATGCAGGATGCGGATGAGAAGCACGGAATTGTCGGCGGCTATGTGCCGGAACGGGCCGACTGGACCATTCCGCAGGACTGGTCGCTCTACTCCAGCGAAGAACACGCCACCTGGAAGACGCTTTACGAGCGCCAGATGAAGCTGATCCCCGGCCGGGCGTCGCAGCATTATCTCGACGGGCTGGCCGACCTGCCGATCACCGCCGACGCCATCCCCGATTTTGAGCGGCTGTCAGATGTCCTGGAAAAGCGCACCGGCTGGCGGGTGGTGGCGGTGCCGGGCATGGTGCCCAATGACGTCTTTTTCGACCATATGGCCAATCGCCGGTTTCCGGCCGGGCAGTTTATCCGCAAAAGCCATCAGCTCGATTATTTGCAGGAGCCGGACGTCTTCCACGATATTTTCGGCCATGTGCCGATGATGGTCAATCCGGTGATGGCCGACTTCATGCAGGCCTATGGCGAGGGCGGATTGAAAGCCATGCGGCTCGGTGAACTGGACCGGATCGCCCGGCTCTACTGGTACACGGTCGAGTTCGGCCTGATCGCGGAGAAGGGTGACGTGCGCATCTTTGGCGGCGGCATCCTGTCGTCGTTTACCGAGACGCAATTCGCGCTGGAAAGTCCGTCGCCCAACCGCATCGGTTTCGACCTAGAGCGCGTGATGCGCACGCATTACCGCATCGACGAATTCCAGGAGACCTATTTCGTCATGCCGTCGATCGACACCCTGTTCGACATGGCGAATACTGATTTCGGGCCGATCTATGAGCGGCTGAAATCCGTGCGGGATTACGGCCTGTCCGAAGTCCTGCCGGGCGACCATATCTATACCCGTGGCACGGGGGAATATCACCGGGCGCTGGCCTGAATTTGACAGCCCGTCGCACACGTGGTCTGTGTTGGAAAACGGGAGAAAACGTCATGGATATGAATCGCCGTCACCTGCTGGCCGGTTTCTCGGCGCTTGGTCTGATTGGCCTGTCCGCCAATGCCGCGGCAATCAAGCAGCCTTACCAGAAGATCGGCCTGCAACTCTATACGGTGCGTGACGCCTTCACCGCCGATCCATCCGGCACACTGCAAAAGATCAAGGGGCTGGGCTATGATTATGTCGAGACCATTTCCTTTGGCGGCATGGCGCCGGCGGCCTTCAAGGCGAAGCTGGATGAGATCGGCCTGAGCGCACCTTCCTCGCATATTGGTCTGGCGGACTGGAATACGCGTCCGGAAACGGCGCTCGATGACATGACAGCCCTTGGCGCCGACTATGCCGTGCTGGCGTGGATGCCGCCTGAAGACCGCAAGGACTGGAAGGCGCTGGGCGACAAGATGAACACATGGGGCGCGCTGGCGAAGGCGCGAAACTTAGGCTTCGCCTATCACAACCACGATTTCGAATTCACCAAGACGGCTGAGGGCGAAATGCCCTACCATCTGCTGCTGGAAAATACCGATCCGGCCCTGGTGAGTTTCGAACTGGATTGCTACTGGGCCAGCTTTGCCGGGCACGATCCGCTGCATATCCTGAAAGAACATGGCGACCGCATTCGGATGCTGCACCTGAAGGACAAACTCGCGGATGGTTCGATGGCGCCGGTCGGTGAAGGCGTGATCGATTATGCGGCTGTGCTGGCCAAGGCCAATGACCTCGGTATCAAGTACGGCTTTGTCGAGCATGACAATCCGGCCGATCCGTGGGCGAGCATTGCGACGAGCATAAAGAATTTGAAGGGATAACTTTAAGCTCTCCCCCTCTTGGAGGGGGAGCTGAGCGGCATTGCCTGCAATGGCGATCAGAGGGGGTAAGCAGACGGCGGGTTTATCCCCTGTCGTCTTCGTATACTACGCAAACAAAGCTACTCTCCCCCATCATGATGGGGAGGAGATTTTCTATTCCCCTGCCTTCTTCTGGTAATAATCCCCCAACACAAAGAAGGCTGCCTTGCGCTGGCCGGTTTCGGAAAGCAGGCCCTTGCGGTTCCAGCCTTGCTGATAGGTGTTCTGCCGGCGCGGCGAGCGGAAGTCCTTCAGGATCCACGGTGACAGGCCAGCCAGGAACGGAATATGATCGGCCATTTCCAGCGTCGCCTTGTAATAGCTGGCCTGGTAATCCTCGCTGAACCGGTGCTGCTGCGCCGGGTCGTGATAGCCGTATTTCGCGCCGGCGCCGAACTCGGAGAAAATCATCGGCTTGTCGTAATCCGAATGCCAGACCGTCTTGCGGACGTCTTCCAGCGTGCCGTTGCCATACCAGCCATTATAGGTGTTGATGCCGATGACATCGAGATAGGCGCCCAGCGGGTCCTTGATCGAAATGTCGTTGGGGCCGTTACTGGTGGCCGTATTCAGCGCCGCCGAGACCAGCCGCGAACCGTCGAGATCGCGCGCCTCCTGCGCCAGCGCGCCGAGAAAATGATTGCGCGCGTCCGATACCGGGGTTTCATTGCCCACGCTCCAGATGATGACGGCGGCGCGGTTGCGGTCGCGCAGGATGTTTTCGGCGATCATCTTCTGCGCCGCCTGGAGTGTTTCCGGTCGGTTGAAATTGACGCTCCAATAAACCGGAATCTCGCTCCACACCAGCAGGCCCAGCTCATCGGCCATGCGCGTCGTTACCTCGGAATGCGGATAGTGCGCCAGCCGGACATAGTTGCCATGCAGGCCGGTTTTTATCTCGTTGAGCAGGGCGCGCGAGGCCTCCGGCGTGATGCGGCGCGACGGATCGGGGCCGAACTCTTCCTCATGCAGGGAAATGCCGCGCAGGAAGACCGGCTTGCCATTAAGGATGATCTGGCTGCCCTTCACTTCGATGGTGCGGAAACCGATGCGGTCGCTTAAGGAGTCGGCGCCAGCGGTCACGGTGACGTCATAAAGGGTCGGCGCATCCGGTGACCAGCGTTTCAACCCCGCAGGCGCCTTGGCCGCGAGGCTGACCCGGCCATCAGCGCCGGTCGTGCCCTTGAGGTTGAGTTTCAGCGCCGGCACGCGGACTTCCACCGCCTGCCCGGCTTTTTGCGGACCGTCGAGGGCCACGTCCGCTTCGATGCGACCGGTCTTGGTCAGGCGGATGAAATCGTCGTCGATATAGGTCTGCGGCGTGACGACGAGGGTCACATCCCGCGTAATGCCGCCATAGGTTTCCCAGTCGGTGACCGTCGGCGGAATGGTGTCGGGGGTGCGCGTCGAATCGACCGCCACGACGAGGTTGTTATCCTTGGCGCGCAGTTTGTCCGTCACGTCGAAGGAAAACGGTGTGAAGCCGCCTTCATGTTCGCCGATGGCCTGGCCATTGAGATAGACGGTGGCGTGGTAGTCCGCCGCGCCGAAACGGAGGAAGATGCGCTTGCCGTCTGCTTTAGGCGCGTCGAAGCTCTTCTGATACCACATCAGGCCGTTATAATAGCGCAATTGCAGATCGTAGCCGATCCAGGAGCCGGGCACATCGGCGGTTGGCGCGCGGCCGAGATCGTATTCGTAGAGCGCATTGGGATTGTCGCGCGACGCCTGCTCGACATTGACATCCGCCCCGCGCGACAGGCGGGGATTGACCGGCCGGCCCAGAAAATCGGCCTGCCCGTCGCGGTAGGGATCGACGCTGTAATGCCACGGACCGGAGAGCGACAGACCGTCGCGTTTGTCGGCGTTTACCAGCACGAACGGCGGCACCAGCGCGGTATAGGCCGCATTATCGGCCGGTTTGGCCGGCGCAGCGTGAAGCGGCGTTGTGGTCAGCGCCAGAGCAACGAAAATGGACGATAAAACGAGCCTGTTCCGGCGCATGGGAGTTTCCTGTCCTGTTATTTTGCGCCGAGGCTATCCGCTTAAGACACCGGTGGCAAGATGCCGCAGAATTGACCTGTGGCGGCGCTTGTCAAAAGCGGTGCCGGCGCGCAAGATGCCCCTATGAGATCCGTACTTTCGACTGATGAATTAGCTGCCCTTTCGCGTGGCCTGCCGGACTGGAGGCTGGAAAGCGACGGGAAAGCGATTTCCCGCACGCTCAAATTCGCTGATTTCAAACAGGCCTTCGCTTTCATGACCAAGGTTGCCGCTGAGGCCGACCGGTTGGATCATCATCCCGAATGGTCCAATGTCTATAATACCGTCTCCATTCGCTTGACGACGCATGATTCAGGGGGGCTGACGCAAAGCGATATCAAACTGGCGAGATTGATCGATAAGGCGGCGTTGAGCATATAAGCCACTCACGCATTTAATTTTTATTTTTCTGCCCGTAGTTCTTGTTTCACCAAAAGTTAGTGATCTCCTGTTTGCAGGGGTCCGGCGGCGTCTATATTTTAGAGGATCACGGAGTATCCATGCTCGAAAAGAAAAACACCATTCTGATCGTCGACGATGAAGAAGAAATCCGCAAGATGCTGAGCATCTTTCTCGATGCGGCGGATTTCAAGGTGTGCGAATGCGATTCAGGCAAGCAGGCCCTGCGCATGAGCGCGTCGGTTCGTCCCGATCTTATCCTGCTCGATCTCGGCCTGCCCGATATCGACGGCAAGGAAGTCATCACCAAGATCCGCGAATGGTCGAATGTGCCGATCGTCGTGCTGACCGCTCGTTCGGAAGATGCCGACGCGGCGCCGGCGCTCAATATCGGCGCCGACGACTATGTTACCAAGCCGTTTTCGGCCGAGGTTCTGCTGGCGCGCATCAACGCCAACCTGCGCAAGTCGGCGGTCAAGGAGGTCGGTGACCCGGAAATCGTCCACGGTCCGATCCGCATGGACCTTGTGCGTCACGAAGTCTTTATCGACGACGAACGTATCGGCTTCACGCCCAAGGAATACGACCTGCTGCGCTATTTCCTGGTCAATCGCGGCCGGATGCTGACCCACAAGCAGATTTTGAAAGAAGTCTGGGGACCGGCCCACCTGGAGGATACGCAGTATTTACGTGTCTATATCGGTCAGGTGCGTGACAAGCTGGAGACCCGTCCGGGTCTTGGCAAGTCGATCGTGTCGGAATCCGGCATCGGCTATCGCATGGATATGGTCAACTAGAACCATCAGCGACGCATTACAGAAATCCGGTAAGGTGCGCGCCTGCCGGATTTTTTGTGTCCGTTTTGCGGAAAGGCAGGTCTTTTATTCCATCCTTATCTTATGATCGCGGGTCGTCTTTGTATATTTATGACCGGACGCATAGGTTGGAGTCAATTATCTGCGCCATTCCGGGCGGGGTTGCTTAACAGGAGACCACTATGCTCAACTGGATTGTCACTTTCTTCATTCTGGCCGTTATCGCGGCCTTTTTCGGCTTTACCGGTCTGGCCGGCACTTTCGCCGAAATCGCCAAGTTCATCGCCGTGGTCTTCGTGGTTCTGTTCGTGGCCAGCCTGGTTTATCGCATGATTACCGGGCGAAGCGCCAATCCGCCTCTATAGCTTTCCTGATTTTGGAAGCGTTGAAAGCCGGCCTCATATCGAGGCCGGTTTTTTCGTACCTGTTCGTAGTCTTCTTACGCTTTCTTGTTCGCGTACCACAAAGTAAAAATAGCCCCGCCTTCGGGGTGGTTATGTAGCTCGATCCGGCCATCGAGCAGACGCATGATGTACTGGCTGATGGTCAGGCCAAGCCCGGTGCTGGCGGTCTGCTGGTCGGTCTTCTGCAGGCGGGTATATTTGTCGAAAACCGCCGCCTGCTTTTCGGGCGGGATGCCTTCGCCATGATCGCGGATGCGGACGAAGCCCTCATTGCCCTTAATGCCATACTCGACCTCAATAGCAGGAATGCTGGCCTTTCGGCCGCCGAACTTGAAGGCATTATGCAGCACTAGGCCGATGGCGCGGCTGCCGAGCATCGAATCGGTCACCAGATCATCCGCGTCGCCCACGGCGTTGATCTTGATCTCCCCTTTGGTTTTGAGCGGACCCAGACGCGCCAGGCTGTCGTTGATCATCTGGCTGAGGCGGGCGCTCTCGAAACGCGGCTTGACGGCATCGGCCTCGAACTTGGCCATGTCGAGAATGTTGGTGATGAAGTGGTCGAGCCGGAAGGCTTCGGTCAGGGCCGAACTGATCAGCGACTTGCGCTTTTCCTCGCTCAGCTTGTCGTAAAGCATGGTCATGACCTCCAGCGAGCCGATGATGGTGGCCAGCGGTGTTTTCAGGTCATGCGATACCGACGACAGCATCTGGCGATGCAGGTATTCGCGGATCTCATCGTGTGTCGGAGAGGTTATGTCTTGGGGCTTCATGGCCGTTCTTACCAACATTGTATGGGCAGCGCAAACGGACTCAACCGGGGCGCAAAAAAAGGGAGCAAGGGGGTTCGCCCTTGCTCCCTTCAAATGCCGAGGTAACGGCAGCCAGGGGAAAACTGCGGCGTCGGCAATGGGGGATCAGGGGTGCTTATCCTGTTTCTTTTGTGTGTCGGCGGCGGTTTCAGAAACCGTGCTGGCCGCCGCCTTGCCGGTCTTTGAAAGTGCCGAAGAGGCGGCCTGTCCGGTATCCTTGATAGCGTCGCCAACCTTGTCGAGGTTGTCCTTGTCGGTCACTTCGTCGGCCGCCTTACTGACAACGGCAGGGATGGCGTCTACCGCCTTGCCGACATGATCGCCGGCGGTGACGACATGCGTCTTGTTATAATACCAGACGCCGGCGACAACGACGATCAGCAGCAGGATGATAACGACGAACCGGCCGAAACCGGAGCCGCGTGTGTATTCTGTCATTGGCTAATCGTTCCCAATTCTAATCGTTCCCGACCTTAATCGTTCCACGTGTCGGCGATGTGGGCATAGATCGTCAGTTCGTCGAAATCCTCGTCGGCATCGAACAGTTCGGGAATCTCGTCCTCGAAATATTCACCATCGATACTGACCTGACGGACTGGGGCGGGCTTTGGGGCGGGGAAAGGGATGATCTGGGCGTTCATGTCTGGCTCCTGTATCAGGGCGGAATTACATCTTGGGGTCCATGACCGGGGGGATCTCCGACGGCAGTTCCGGATTTCCGTCAGGCGCCGGCGGATCGTATTCGGGTGCGTTGTCGGGCGGGGACGTATCCGGGCTCAGTGGTTCGATTTCGGGGTTTTCCGGATCATTGGGGCCGGCGAAAGTCTGCTCCACGGCCGGAATCAGACCGCTGATACGGCGCAGGGCGCGCGAAATGTCGTCGATCCGGCGTTCCTGGTCATCGGTCGGCGCGTTGCCGCCTTCGCCTTCAAAACGCAGGAAATCGTCGAGCGATAGCGCCAGTTCCTTCTGAGCCTCAATCAGGGTGTCGTAACCGGCCTCGCTGATCTTTTGCGCGGCGTCGAGGCCCTTGAGATAGGTCGTGGTCCAGTCATTGAGTTTGGCCACTTGCAGCTTGACGTCGGTCTTGAGGCGGGCGGCGTCGCAGCCGGTCAGCAGGCGCTTGAGGTCGTGCGACATCTTCTGCACGGATTCGATATGATCCTGGTCATACAGCGCTGCCAGGCCTTCCGAGCCGAGCGCGTGCGTGCCGGCGGGCGCGCTTTTCACCTCGTTTGAGGTAACGCCCTGGCTGGTCGGACTGGTGCGGACATGGTTGTCGCGGATCCGGGTATCCTGCATGGTTTCTGGCATGGCGCTCTGCTCCTGCGAATTGCTCTTGAAACATACCCTAGGCCCAAAGCCTGCAAGGGCTCAGTGCCTAAGCTTCGCAATGCGGATAAGGGAGCGGTAAGGAAAAAACCTTACGCCGGCTGGCGCGCAGTAATGGCGCCGAGTTTCTGCGCCAGGATACCAGGCAGGACGGGCTTGGAAATATAGTCGTCCATGCCCGCCGCCAGGCAGCGTTCGCGGTCGCCGGCCAGGGCGTGGGCGGTGACGCCGATGATGGTGTGGCGCGGCACGCCCGACTGTTCGCCATCGCGGATATGGCGCGTGGTATCCAGCCCGTCCATGCCGTGCATCTGCACGTCCATCAGGATGGCATGGAAGGGCGGAGACCCTTCGATCAGGTGCAGTGCTTCGAGGCCGGAGGTGGCGGACACCGTTTCATAGCCCAGTTCTTCCAGCATCAGGTTGAGCACCATGATATTGGGTTCATAATCCTCAACGATCAGCACCGTCGGTTTGACGCCACCCGCCACTTCCGGCGCGCGGTAATCCGGCGCCGGTTCGGCCAGCTTTTCCGGGGCTGAGGCGCGCGGCAGGTCGAGGGTGATGGTAAAGCTGGAGCCGGTGCCGGGATCGCTCTCGACGACGACATCGCCGCCCATCAGTTCGACCAGTGACCGGGCGATGGACAGACCGAGGCCGGAGCCGCCGAAACGCCGGGTGATGCTCTCGTCGGCCTGGGTGAATTTCTCGAAGATAAGCGGCAGTTTGTCGGGCGGAATGCCGATACCGCTGTCATGCACCCGGATCATCAGGCCGTATGTCTCGTCTGTCCCTGGCCGGATATGCGCTTCGATGGCGATCTCGCCATTGTCGGTGAATTTCAACGCATTGCTGACAAGATTCATCAAAACCTGCTGGAGACGCGAGCGGTCGCCGAGCATCCATAAGGCTTGTGTTTCGTCCTCGACGCGCAGGCTCAGGCCCTTGCGCTCGATATCCTGTTCGAACATGACGCGGATATCCTGCAAAATGGCCGAAACCTGGAACGGGATGGTCTCCAGTTCGATGTGATCGTCCTCGATGCGGCTGATATCGAGCAGGTCATTGATCAGCTTGAGCAGCAGGTCGGCATTGGTGCGCAGGGTATCGACGATCTTCTGCTGGTGGTCATCGAGACGGGTGTGGGCCAGCACAGTGGCGAGGCCGGTCACCACATTCATCGGCGTGCGGATTTCATGGCTCATGGTGGCGAGGAAGCGGCTCTTGGCCTGGTTGGCGGCCTCGGCGCGCTCCTTGGCCAGCATCAGTTCGACACTTTGCTGGGCGTTTTCACGCAGCAGACGCTCCTTGGTGAAGGCGGCGACCATGATGGCCGGCAACAGGTCGAGATAGGTCTGGTTGACATCCTTGACCGCGTAGTCGGCGGCGCCTTTTTCAAGCGCTTCCAGGGCGATGCGTTCATCACCGCCGGCGGTCAGGATAACGGCGGGCGGCACCACGGCCAGTTCAGTCAGCCGGTCGAGCATTTGCAGGCCGTTCATGCCCGGCAGGTTGTAATCGACCAGCAGCAGGTCGAAATCGCGCTGGTGGAGCAGGGCCAGCGCTTCCTCGGCGGTGACGACGGTCTCGACCTTCAGCCCGATCCGCTCCATGCGCTTTTGCAGCAGGCGCGCCAGCGCGGCGTCATCCTCGACATAAAGGATGTTCTGCATGGCGGGATGCAAGGTCTTCGAGGGGCTGACAGGGGGATTTGACATGAATTCAGGCACACTCAGGGTCTGGTATGGGGAACGCGAACTATGGTCAACATAAGGCCAAGCTTTTGTATGGCCTCGGAAAAATCATTGTAGCCGACCGGCTTGGTCATGAAGGCGTTGCAGCCAAGTGCATAGCAGCGGTCGATATCGCGCGGATTGTCGGTGGTGGTCAGCACGATCACCGGAATGCGCCGCGTGGTCTCGTCGGTCTTGAGGCGGCCGAGGATTTCGAAGCCATCGACATCCGGCAGGTTGAGGTCGAGCACGACCACCGTCTTGTCGAGGGGCTGGGTGTGGGCGTCGCTGCCGAAGAAGTAGGTCAGGGCCTCGTGCCCGTCGCGCAAACGGGTGATCGGATTGAGCACGCCGGCGCGCTGAAGGTTGCGGTTGATCAGGTTGGCGTGGCCTTCGTCATCCTCGATCAGGACTACAGAAAAGGGTTGGGTAAAGGTGCTGATCATGCCGCGTCCTCTCCCTTTTCTGCCTGGTCGTTGGAAGCGGTGGCAGGGGTGCGTTTCGGCAAGCTTACATGGAAGGCCGTGCCGACACCGAGCTGCGATTCGAACCAGATGGCGCCGTTCATCTTGCGCAGGGTGGCTTTCACGAAGGCCATGCCGAGGCCGAGGCCCCGCACATCACCGGTATTGCGGGCGCGGCGGAAAATATTGAAAACACGGTCGGAATCCTCGGCGTCGATGCCCCGGCCATTATCGCGGATGGTGAACACATAGTCGCGGCTTGTCTCCTGGCAGGACATCTCGATGCGTCCCGGTTCGCCAGGTTTGAGATATTTGACGGCGTTATCGAGCAGGTTGGAAAAGACCTGTTCGAGCGCGATCGGATCGGTGACCAGTTTCGGCAGGGGCTTGATCGTTACATCGACATTCTTGCTGGCGACCTCATAACTCTGCGCGCCCAGGCATTTGTCGAAAACGGCCTGGGCGTCGACCAGTTCGTCGCGGTAGATGAACTTGCCGATGCGTGACAGGTCGAGGATGGCGGTCGTCAGGGTGTCCATGCGATCGACGGCATTGCCGATGAAGCCGAGCGCTTCGGGGATATCCTTGCGCAGGATGTGCTCCAGCCGCGCCCAGGCCTCAGTGCCGAGTTTTGTCTGTTGCGGCTCCAGCAGGTCGTCGACCTCCTGCACCGCCAGGGCCAGCTCGTGCGAGAAGCCCTTGAGATTGACCAGGGGCGAGCGCATGTCGTGCGAGGTAATGTAGGTGAAGGCTTCCATGTCATTATTGAGTTGGCGCAGTTCTTCCTCGCGGTTTTTCTGCTCGGTGATGTCGGTATGGGTGCCGATCATGGTGCGGATCTGGCCGAACTTGTCCCAGGTGCCGATGCCGCGCGCCATCATCCAGCGCCAGGCGCCGTCCTTGTGTTTCAGGCGGAAGATGTTGTTGTAAAGTGGGGTCTGCTTGATGATGTAATCGTGGCGCACCTGCATGTAGGCGTCGAAATCATCGGGATGGATGAGGGTGTTGAAAGTGTGCATGTCGTTATCCAGCGCGTCCTCGCCGAAGCCGAGCATGGCCTTGAATTCCTTTGACATATAGATGGTTTCATTGACGAAATTCAGCTCGAAGACGCCATCGTTGGTGCCGTTCATCACGGCGCGGAAACGGCTCTCGGCGCCTTCGTTCTGCGCCAGGATATCTTCGCTCTCGCTTTCCAGGCGGATGATCAGCACGGTGCCGGCCAGGATGATGCCGACGCCGAGGATCGTGCCGATGAGCAGGATGTAGAAGAAGTTAGTCTTGCGCGGCTCCACCTGGTCGCGGCGGGTCTTCACGCTGGCCAGGCGATGGGCGATGCTGGTCTCGATGATGGTCTCAACCTCATTCATCTGGGTGCGCTGGATGCTGAGGGCGTTCTGACTGATCTGCCCGCGACCGTGGACGTGCATATAGTTCATCTGCGATTCCAACAGCTTTTGCAGGCTGTTGACGCGATCAAGCAGGCTGTTGGTTTCGGCGAAGGCGTTGGATTCATAATAGGTCGCCTGGCGCAGGGCCATGATCTCGCCGGGCAGGCGGTCGGAGGCGATGTCATAAGGGTGCAGGTAGGTTTTATCGCCCGTCAAAACATATCCGCGCACACCGGTTTCCATATCGACGATATCCATCAGGATGTTCTTGGTCCGGCGGATGTTTTCGTACTCGTAGCGCATGTAATCGTTCAGATTTTGCGACTTCTGGTACTGGTCATAGATGATGAGGCTGAAAGCGCACAGGGCTATCGAAATGACGCTGAAAAAGGCCAGGTACAGATGCTTGACATTGAGTCCCCACGGCATTCTCATTGCGACTGGCCAAACCCCTGTGGCGCTGTAAGGTACAAAAACACGATTTATGAAAGGGTCAGGCTATCTCACGAGCGGTAATAGGGCAATAAGCGAGGGCGGGAATATTATAAAGATGCCGTAAGGGCGGCGCGGCGGAAATGTCAGCGCCGGGCGTGCTCGGCAGCCTTTTTCGGCTTGTTCCGCAGGCCGGACAGGAAGGAGCCTGCGACGTTGCTCACCTTGGTAATCACCGGCGCTATAATCGGTGACTGGCTGTGAAAAATCTGTTCGACATCGGCGCGGACGCGACCGAACACCGCCGCCGCCCACAGAGCGGCGACGGCAAGTATGGCGAGCGTCAGGGCCGCCGTGCAGAGCGTGGCGGCCAGAACGCTAAAGCCTGACAGGACAAGCTGGAGATAGATGAGATACAGCAGGCCGCCGATCATGATGGCGGACAAAAATATGCCGAACATACCCAGAAGCAGCGCCACCATCAGGTTGGACACAGCGCTCATGACATGGGCTTTCGAGTCGTTGAGCTTCTTCGTCGCCGACAGAAGCTCGAAAATTCGTGTTACCCAGAACATGACTGGCGTATCTCCGGTTATTGTTTAGCGGCGGGTCAGCAACGCGCCCAATATAAAGCCGGCGCCGAGCGCGATGGCGGAGGAACGAACCGGGTTGGTCTTGATCTCGGTTTCGATCTTGTGGGTGGCGCTCTTGCTGTTGTCGAGGGTGCGGTCAAACAAACCGCGCACCTTCTGGCCGGCTTCGTTGGCATAGCCGCTGACATCGCTCAGAACATCGTGACCGCGATCATTCAGATCCTGCACGGCATCGCGGGCATTGTTGGCGGCGTCGCGGGCGCTGCTGCGGATATCGTGCTCGGCCAGGCTCTTGGTGACATTGGCGGCGGCCTTGGTGGCGGAAGACAGCATGGTATAATCTCCTGACTAAGAAGCTAAGTTCAGTATTTCGGGGGGAGGAAGAATGGGGGTCACGTCCACGTCAGGCTTGTCTGAAACCCAGGGGCTGGGGGGGCGGAGAAGGGCTTGAGACAAACGGACGTGGACGTGATGGCTTGAGATTACCGGCCGGGCTTTAAGGAAGCCATGTGTAGGCCGCAAGCCATAAATAAAGAAGCCATAAGCGCACTTTGTATTGCAAAGTGATTTACCCCATCCTTACCGGCAGGGATGCGCTCCGGTGCGTCAATTTTACAGGCAAACCCCTATAGTCACGATGACCGCCGGGAATGCTCGCGGCGTCTGTTTTTATAGGAGAAACCCCATGACTGTTAAAGCCAGCATCAAGGAAACCACTGGCGCCGCCGAAGAAGAACTGGGCGAAGCGCTGGGCGATACCAAAATGGCCGACAAGGGCCGTCAACTGCGCAATGAAGGCCGCATCGAAAACGGCAAGACGCCGAAGACGACCGTGCCCGGTACGCAGAAAGACAAGCACCATATGGGGTCGTAGGTTTTACAGGCGACCGGCCAAAAAGCGCTCTCTGCCCGGATGGACAGAGGGCGCATTACTCCGCCGCATTCTTTTGCGCCGCCGCCGTATCGTATCCCAGGTGCGCCAGCAGGTCCTTGATCTTGATCGAGGCGAAGTGGATCGAGGAATCGGCCACGCCATACGGCATGAATATCCACTCGCCGCAGCGCAGTGCGCCGCAAGTATAGATGACGTTCGGCACATAGCCTTCGCGGTTGTCTTCCGAGGGTGACAGCAGCGGCTCCTTCGAACGCGCCAGCACGATGCGCGGATCGTTCTTGTCGAGCAGGGCGGCGCCGAGCGAATAGCGCCGCACCGGTCCGACGCCGTGGGTCAGCACCAGCCAGCCTTCCTCAATCTCGATCGGCGAGCCGCAATTGCCCATCTGGATCAGTTCCCACGGCGCTTCCGGACCGAGGATCTTCTCCCCGTTGTTCCAGGTGTATTTGTCGTCGCTTTCGAGATAGAAGACGCTCTCGTGATCGAGCCGGCCGACCGCCGCCCAGCGTCCGTTGATCTTGCGCGGGAAGAAGCCCAGGCCCTTGTGCTGCGAGGCCGCACCGCGGAAAGGTGTCAGCCGGAAGGAGCGGAAATCAGAGGTCTCGAAACATTCGCAGGCAATTTCGCGGCCATTATAGGCCGTATAGGTGCCCATGATAGCCGCAGTGCCGTTTTCATCGATGAACCTGACCATGCGCAGGTCTTCCAGACCATTGCTCTGTGAACGGGTGACGGGGAACAGCACGGTTTCGGAGATCGGGCAGGCCTGATGGCCGTGGACGGTGATGGCGCCATCGAGCGGCGCATTGCCCAGCGGCTTGGCGGCGACGGCGAAATCGGCCTCCGCCTTCAATTCCATCGTGCCGTCTTTGTAAAAAGTGCCTTCGCGGAACGAAATGGTCGAGATATGGCCTTCGCCGACGGTGCGCGTCGACATGATGAAATTTGTGCCGCCGTTGGCATTGCTCTGGTCGGGGTGCGGTACGACCGAAGGGTTCATGACCGCCGCCGCCTGGTAGCTGTATTCATGGCAAAAATAGGCGCCGATCAGCGCCATGTGGTCCTCGTCGAGATTTTCCATGCCGCCATGCATGGTCTGCATGGCCTTGAAACGATCGAGGAAGATGCCGCGCGTCTGCCAGTGCCGGCCGGTGAAATCGCGGTTGACAATTTCCAGCTCAGCCTGGACGGTTGCGGGCGACATGGCGGCGATGGAGTCGCAGATACGGGTGACGCGCGACATCGCCCCCATTGCGCTGTCACGCGGGTTTACGGAAATCGAGAACGGCAGAATGACGACGCGATCCGGGTTGGAGCGCAGCATCGTCGGGCTGATCAGCATATCGGTCATTTTATAACCCCCTCAGATGGGTAGTTTAGCAACGCGTAGCGCGGGTCGCTTTCGCAACCCGCCTGTTTTGTGAACGGTCCGTATTTTGCGAACCTGATTATAGGTCGCCTTCCATTACAGGTCGGCTTTCAAGGCGGCCCAGCTCATGGGGTAGGACAGGATGGATTCCGCCCCCTGATTGAGATTGAGACCATTCGGATTAAGCCCGTCGTAGCAACCGCCCTCACCATCGAGCAATGACAGGCCGGCGGTGTTTTCGCCGTGGAACCAGGCGAAGGCGCGCGTCGCCTCGTCCTGCCACTGGCTGTCACCGGTAATCCGCAAAGCGCTGAGGCAGGCGTCGATGGTTGCCAGCACTTCCAGTGGCTGCTGATCGTAAAGCGGATGATCCGGGCCGTCATCGGAGAATTTCGAATTGGGGACCGGCACGAAGACGCCCCCTTCTTTCCCGGCAATAAAGCGCGTCTGCTTTTTCATCAGCCAGCGCTGGGCGGCCAGGCCATCCGCGACCATGTCCGCTTCGGCAAGGAAGGCGCCGCCGACGATCAGGCCCTCACTGATGCGGGCGTTGTCATAGGACAGGTTCGCCTCGAACCATTCATGGCCGGGGCGCGACTGAGACTTGAAGCGCTGATGCAGGTCACGGCTGAAATAACGGATCAGCGCCTGGATTTCCTGGCCATCGCCAAAGACTCCGAACGTGCGGACCAGTGCCCTGATCATGACGGCGCGCGACCGCAGGCTTGTCCAGCTATCGACCCTTGGCATGATCAGGCTGCCGAGATCGCCGGCCCATTGGCGCAGATCGGCTGGCAGGTCTGAACGGGCGACATCGACCAGCGATTCAAACGAACGGGCGTTGCAGTCGTCGAACCCGCCGTCATCGAGCCAGTCACGGCCATAGGACATGAAGTTGCGGAAACTCTCGCCGTTCCACGCGTGGTTCATGAAAGCGGCATATCGGTAGGCCAATGATGTCTGATCGGGCGTAAGCGGCGCCAGCCTTGATTGGCGGGCCACCAGCGACAGGGCGCGGGCATTGTCGTCGGCGCAATAGCCGTGCTGGCGGTCGGGCAGGCGGTAGCGGCCATGCTGGAAGATGCCGCAGTCGTCGGTCATGCGTTCGATCGCGCTCCACGATGGCGGCGCGGGCAGGACGGCGGCGCGCGCCTTCGGGGCTTCGTAGTTTTCCACATCCGCCACGGCGCAGGCGACATAGGCCTGCGCCACCGATGACCAGCGCGACGGCTGGGCGGCCATATAGGCGCGCATCGACATATCGGCGCGCACTTTATCAGAGGCCAGCAGGCGCGAGATCGCCTTGGCGAAGGCCTTGGTGTCGTGGAAATCACACAGGATGCCGACGCCGCCGGCCAGGGCTTCGACGGCGTGCCAGTAGGGTGTCGAGACCGTCGGTCGGCCGAGCGCCAGGGCGTAGGCCAGGGTGCCGGAGGTGATCTGGGTTTCGGTCAGGTAGGGCGTGACATAGACATCGGTCGCCTGAAGGATATCGATCAGGTCGTTGTCATTCACGAACCGGTTGATGAAACGGATATTGTCCTCAACGCCCAGGTCACGCGCCATGTCTTTCAGGCCGTCGCGGTACTTTTCGCCTTCGTTTCTGAGCAGGTGCGGGTGGGTGGCCCCGATAACGAGATAGACCACATCCGGGCAGGTTTCGCGGATTTCCGGCAGGGCGGCGATGACCGTCTCGATGCCTTTGTTAGGAGACAGCAGGCCGAAAGTGGTCAGGGTTTTCTTGCCGGCCAGATGCAGATGCGACTTGAATTCGGCGGTATTGCGCAGGGGCCGCGACGGCGCGCCGTGTGGCACGACGCTGATCTGTGCGGGTTTGACGCCATAGACGCGTTGCAGGATGTCCGCGCCCTTCTGCGCCATGGTGACGAGGGTCGAGGAGAGACGGATCAGCGACTGCATGACGCGCT
This sequence comes from Asticcacaulis sp., assembly GCF_035497195.1. Taxonomy (GTDB): domain Bacteria; phylum Pseudomonadota; class Alphaproteobacteria; order Caulobacterales; family Caulobacteraceae; genus Asticcacaulis. The sequence goes on along the minus strand of NZ_DATJDZ010000016.1, from coordinate 13,588 downwards.
TTTGCTCGTCGTTTGGCGTTTCCAGGATGGTATGGAGCGTTGTGACAATCGGGAAATTGACGCGCTCCAGACATTCGATCAGCCAAGCGCCAGACGGGCCGCCATAGATGCCGAATTCGTGCTGCACGAACAGGACCTGGGTGCCGTCGTCATTGAGCGTCTTTGCAAGATCACGATAGGCGGCGACGTCGTTTTGCGGAATCTGGTGGGTGACTTCGAGCGGATAGTCATAGGTCGCGCCCGGATCGTTCATGGCGATAACGTCCCAGTCGGTGTTCGGCAAGGCCTTTGCCAGGCAGGCGTACATGTCGCGTGTGAAGGTGGCCAGGCCGCACTGGCGCGGCGGGAAATTGCCGATGATCGCCGCCTTCGACAGGACGGCTTCGGTAGCGGGAAGCTGGGTAAGGGCGCTGGTGTTCAGTGCGGTGGCGACATTATGGGGCAGGCCTTCCGTCTCAACTTCGACATCGTGGGCAATTTCGAAACTGTTGGTCTGTAGCATATCCGCGCTCCTGCAAGGGTGATATCTGGCCCGGCAGAAAAAGTTACAGATAAACGGTCTGAGAAAAACCTTTTGCGGGCGCCGATTTTATGAAGGCGGCAAGGCTGATATTACCTCGCCCGGCAAACCGACAGTGGCGGTTCGCCTGTAAAGATTCAGTATGGTTCAAGGTGCGCTGCAATAAGCGCGTCGTCACACTTGCGTGTTTAAACGGTGCGCGCCGGCGTGAAAAAGCTGTTGGCCGTCAGTCGGCCGGTGCGCGGATCATCCGTCAGGCGGGCGCCGTCGAACAGGGCGCAGTGCAGAACATGGCTGCGATAAATCACCAGGCGGTTGAATTTGGGGTCGACGGTCTCCAGCAATTCATAGTTGGGAGTCCGGGGACCGGTATAACCGGTCAGGCTGTCACCCAGGGCCTCCAGCTCTTGGGTGACCTGCTGCATGTAGGCTTCGCGGCGGGTGGAGTCAATCGATTCAAATCCGCTGGCGGTATGACGAAAGAAACCGGTGCCGCCGGCCTGGCCGCGGCCGAGGTAATGCACCATGGCCAGGCAACGCGGATCGGGCTGGTCATAGTGCGGAATCTTTTGCAGCGGCAGCATTTCCTCGGCCCGCTTCGTCGAAAGGGCGAAGAAGGCGCGGGCTGTCAGCGCCGACTGGCCGACGCCAAAAGCGCGCATCAGGCTGGGCCGCAATACCGGCAAAAGGGTAGTCAGATAGGTGGGCGGAAGGGCTGCGTTCAGGCCGGGATACCAGGTCGCTTCGGGGGCGGAAAAGCGCGCTTTGGCAGCGCATTCGATCAGGTCATCCGGATTGAGCAGCAGGTCGTCGATGACGATAAGCGGCTGTTGTTCTTCGCCATAATGGCGAAGTTGCACGCGCGCGGCGGGATTGATTTCGATGGCGGTATCAGCGGAGAACATACACGATATTAACCGGAATTCAGGCTTTTGGCGCGCCAAAAAATATTGCGCCTGATGCGGTAAAAAAATATTGATGCGGCGCAGCATGGGAAGGCTTGACGCCGGATGCCCCATTGGCTTTACTGCGCGGCGTAGTCTTGGCCTTTCCGGCGTAAATTGTCACCTAAACCGCGTATGACGACCCGCTATAAATGATGCGTGATCATTTATAATTCCGACCCGTGCAAAGCGTTATTTTTCCGGCGCGTCAGTTCATCTGGCGAAAGCGGTTCTGCGCGCCATGAAACCATTCCCTCTACAGGAGCCTTAAAATGACTGGCAAATCTTTCGTTATCACCCAGGACGGTACACAGATATTCTATAAGGACTGGGGTCCGAAGACCGCCCAGACTATCGTTTTCCATCATGGCTGGCCTTTGTCATCCGACGACTGGGATACCCAGATGCTGTATTTCCTGGGTAAGGGTTTCCGCGTCGTCGCCCATGATCGCCGCGGGCACGGCCGGTCTTCGCAGGTCAGCGAAGGCCATGACATGGACACCTACGCCGCCGATGCCAATGCGGTCGTCGAACATCTTGACCTGAAGAATGCCGTCCATATAGGCCATTCGACCGGCGGCGGTGAAGTGGCGCGCTATGTGGCGAAGTTTGGCGGCAATGGCCGGGTTTCAAAGGCGGTTCTGATCAGCGCCGTGACGCCGATCATGCTGAAGACCGAGGCCTTCCCGCTCGGACTGCCGATCGAGGTCTTTGATGGCCTGCGTGAACAGACCGCCAATAACCGCGCGCAATTCTACAAGGACCTGCCGATACCTTTTTATGGTTTCAACCGCGACGGTGTGAAGCCGATCGACGGGGTGATTGACAACTGGTGGCGTCAGGGCATGACGGGCGCAGCCCTGGCCCATTATGAAGGCATCAAGGCCTTCTCGGAAACCGACCTGAGCGGCGACCTGAAAGCGATCGAGGTGCCGGTGCTGATCCTGCATGGCGATGACGACCAGATCGTGCCGTACAAGGCCGCAGCCCTGGAAGCGATCAAGCTGGTAAAGCACGGTACGCTGAAAATTTACGAAGGCTATCCGCATGGCATGTGCACCACGCACGCCGATGTCATCAATCCGGACCTGCTGGCTTTTATTCAGGCTTAGGCTTGATCGATAACGGATGCGCCGCCGGTCTCCTTGAGGCCGGCGGTTTTTTTAAGTGCCCCCGCCGAGCGCTTGATACAGGGTCGATTGATTGATCAGTTGCGACAGGCGGTTGTTGTCATAGCTCAGTTGCGACGACCGCAGGGATTGTTGCGCATCCAGCCAGACGCGCAGCGCCACCGCACCGGTGCGGTAACGCAGGGCGTAGAGCGCCTCGGCCTTGCGTGCGGCTTCCAGACTGGCCAGTTGCGCCGCGCCCTGTTCCGCCAGTTGCGTGCGGTTGGACAGGGCGTTGTCAGTATCGGCCAGGGCCTGCAACAGGGTCGTCTTGAAGTTCAGCACGGCGATGTCATAGCTTTTCTGCGAAATCTTCACATTGCGGCTGAGGCGCGGGAAATCGAGGAAGGGCAGGCTGAGCGCCGCGCCGATCGCGCCGGTCGGGTTATTGAACAGCGACCCCAGTTCGGCGGAAGAGGCGCCGCCGGAGGCGGTCAGGCCGAGGCCGGGATAGAAGGCCGCTCTGGCGATATCGACATCGGCCAGGGTTTCGCGCAGGCGCAGTTCGGCGGCGCGCAGGTCCGGCCGGCGGCTGAGCAGTTCGGCGGGCACACCAGCGCGCACCTCCGGCAGGGGGATATCAGGCAGGGTTTGCGGCTCGCCGCTTTCCGGCCACGGCGTACCGCCCAGAAGCACAGTGATGGCCGAGCGATATTCAACCAGTTGCTGTTGCAGGCCGGACAGGCTGGCGCGCTGTGAATTGACGCTTTGATCGGCCTCGGCCACTTCGACACCGGAAACCGCACCGGCATTGTGCTGGACGGTGACGAGGTCGCGCACCTTGATGGCGTAGTCGAGATTTTGTTCGCCGACCGTGATCTGCTGATGGGTATAGGCGATGCGCCAGTAAAGCTCGGCTGTGGTGCCGATCAGCGCCAGTTGTGCGGCCTGCCGGTCCTCCTCGGTGGCCTGCGCCTCCCAGTTGGCGGCGCGGCTGTTGGCGGCGAGACGGCCCCACAGATCGACCTCATAGGAAACGCCGAGACTGGCCGAATAACGCGTACTGTCGGATGTGCTGGCGCTCAAACCGCCATTTGCCGACGGGAACTGATCGAGCCGGGTCAGCCCGGCCTGAAGTTGCGCCTGCTGTACCCGCAGGGCGGCGGCGGCCAGGTCATTGTTGCGCGCCAGAACATCGGTGACCAGCGTGTTAAGCGCCGGGTCACCGAAGGCGGTCCACCAGTCGGCCGGTTGGCTGGCGGCGTCCGTACCTTCCCCAGCATGGTTGAACTGCGCCGTCATTGGCGCCTGCGGCGTGTCGTAAGGCGTCGAGGCGCAGGCACTGAGTAAAAGCGCGCTCACTAAAATTCCGATTTTTGGGAAATATGTCATCAGTCCCTCGCCAGGGCGGTTACGGGGTCAAGGCGGGCGGCATTGCGCGCCGGCAGGAAGCCGAAGATGACGCCGATCAGGGTCGAGCACAGGAAGGCCGAGATGATCGAGGCCGCTGAATAGACCAGCGTGAAATCTGTGCTGAACAGACCGAACACCAGGCCGAAGCCGAGCGCCATGATAATGCCGAGCACCCCGCCGATCAGGCAGACCAGGACGGCCTCGATAAGGAATTGCTGCATGATGTCGCGCGTGCGGGCGCCGACCGCCATGCGCACGCCGATTTCGCTCGTTCGCTCCGTCACCGAAACCAGCATGATATTCATGACGCCGATGCCGCCGACGATCAGCGAAATGATGGCGATGGCCGAGATCAGTATGGTCAGGGTATTGGTGGTGGCGGTGATGGTCTGGCGGATTTCATCCGTGTTGAGGATGGTGAAATCGACGGCGCCGTGACGCTGGGTCAGGAGTTGGGTGACGCCCGACTGGGCCACGGACGACTCGGTGTCGTCTTTCACGCGGACGGTGATGCTGCGCAGCACGCTGGTGCCCAGCATACGCGAATTGACCGCCGTAAAGGCCATGTAGATGTTGAGCGTGTCCTGGTTGCCGCCGCCGACGCCGCTCGACTTGTTGGTGACCCCGACGATGCGCGCCGGCACCGATCCGAGCAGGATGACCTGCCCCAGTGGCTTGCCGCTATTGGGATAAAGGGTGTTGTAGGTGTTGTCATCGATCACCACGTCCTGACTGAGGCCGCTGACATCTTCCGCCGTCAGCCAGCGGCCCTGCGCCATCGTCAGGCCGCGCACGCGGTCATACTGGTCGCCGACGCCCATGACGGTGGCGTTGGCGGAAATTGAGCCGGAACGCATGACCACATTGGTCTGGACAAGCGGCGTCACGCTGTCGGCATAGGGCTGTTTGGCCAGGGCGTCGGCGTCGGAGACCACCAGGGTGCGCACCCGCCCGGAGCGGATATCGCCGAAGCCGCGCCCCGGATTGATCTGCAGGGTATTGGTGCCGATTGAGGCGATCTGGGCCAGCACCTGTTGGCGCGAGCCTTCGCCCAGCGCCACGACGCAGACCACTGAGGCGATGCCGATAATGATGCCGAGCATGGTCAGGAAGGTGCGCATCCGGTGGGCGTTCATGGCCAGCACCGCCATGCGGAAGGCTTCATTGAAGCTATCGATCGTCGCCCGCAGGCCCCCGTGTGTGGCGGTGGCTATGGGCGGCAATCCCTGAGCCTCGGCGACACCGCGACCCTCGCCCTTGCGGTCATTGATGATATGGCCGTCGCGGATTTCGATGACGCGTTCACAGTGCTCGGCCACTTCCGGGTCATGGGTGACGATGATGACCGTATGGCCCTCCTGGTGCAGTCCCTTCAGGATGCGCATGACCTCCTCGCCGGAGGTGGTGTCGAGCGCGCCGGTCGGCTCATCGGCCAGCACGATTTCGCCGCCGTTCATCAGGGCGCGGGCGATGGAAACGCGCTGCTGCTGGCCGCCGGACAACTGTCCGGGCCGGTGGCCGGTGCGGTCCGCCAGGCCCAGCCGGCCGAGCAGTTCGGTGGCGCGGCTTTTGCGCTGATCCGCAGGCGTGCCGGAATAGATGGCTGGCACTTCGACATTGCCGAGCGCGGACAGGTCGCCGAGCAGATGATAGCGCTGGAAGATGAAGCCAAAATGCTCGCGGCGCAGTTCGGCCAGGTCGTTCGGATCGAGTTCCGAGGTGGCCCGGCCACCGACCTTGTACGTGCCGGCGGTCGGCCGGTCGAGGCAGCCGAGAATGTTCATCAGCGTCGATTTGCCCGAACCGGACTGACCGACAATGGCCAGCATTTCGCCGGGCGCCACGGTCAGGTCGATGTCGTGCAGGACGGTGATCGTCCCTTCGCCGGCGGGAAAGTCACGCCGCAGTTTCGAGACTTCCAGTGCGGGAGGCGTGGTCATCAGAGACCCCGCGGCGGACGCGTGCTGCCGCCAAGGGCGCTGGAGCCTGCGCGATTATTGCGGTTGCCACCGGAAGAGGTGGATGATCCGGAGGCAGACGCCTGGGCGATAACCACCTGCTGGCCGGCTGTCAGTCCGCTCAGGATTTGCACATTGGTGCCGTCATTGATACCGGTTTTGACCTTCACCGGCTCCGGCTTGGTCTTGTCCTTGCCGATGATGCGGACGGTATAGCTGCCATCCTTGCCCTTGCGACCGAGCGCCGCCGAAGGAATAGTCAGCACATTATTGGCGCTTTCCTGGATGATATAGACCTGGGCGGTCATCGACGGGCGCAGGGTGCCGTCGGGATTATCGACATCAAACAGGCCGTAATAATAGATGGCTGAGGAGGTGTTGCCCGTGGTGGTCTCGCCGGTGAAATCGGTCGGGGCCGGCTCGACACTGCGCAAGGTGGCGTAATATTTCTTGTCCGGATCGCCGAGGGTGGTGAAATAGACCTTCATGCCGGATTTGATGCGGATGACATCGGCTTCGGAGATTTCCGCCTTGACGGTCATCTTGTTAAGCTGGCCGAGCACGACGATGGTGGGCGCCGACTGGTTAGCATTGACTGTCTGGCCCTGCTTGGTGATGATGGCGATGACCGTGCCGTTCATCGGCGCCACGATGCGGGTATAGCCGAGATTGACATTGGCGGTATTGACCGAGATCGTCGCCTGCTGGATCTGCGAATTGGCGGCATCGAGGCTGGCCTGTGCCGCCTTCAGTTGTTGCACGGCGCTTTCATAATCGGCTTTCGAGCCGGCATCGGCCTGATAAAGCGTCTGCTGGCGGGTGAAATTGCTTTGCGCCTGCGCCAGTGACGCCATGGCCGAGGCGCGCTGGGCCTTCTGGTTATTGAGCGCGGCCTGGCTGGTGGCCAAATCGTTTTTCTGCTTTTGCGAGTCGATTTCGGCGATCAGGTCACCGGCCTTGACCTCATCCCCCAGTTCAACGTTGAGTTTGGTCACCTGACCGGAAACCTGCGCGCCGACATTGACCTGCTCGAACGGCTCAAGCGTGCCCGAAGCCAGGACAGTCTTCTCGACATTGCCGATAGCCGCAGGTTGCGTCACCAGTTCCGGCCGCTTGGGTTTATTGAAGAACAGCAGCCACAGGACGAGTACGACAAGCACCGCAGCCGCGACGCCGGCGATGGTGAGGAACCGCTTGTTTTTATACCACATGCTTTTGCCGTACTTTCAGGAGGTCCGGGGGATGGACACATCCATTCCACGCAGCAGTCATGAAATATCCGTCGTAAAAAAACGATGAGGTTCGCTAGAAGTCTTAATTTATAAGGGTTCCCACTGGCCAGATGTTTCCGAACGAAACAAAGCGTCGATGATGCGCATATTGATACGGGCGTCTTCTATGCCGTAGGGCAGGGGCGCTTCACCGGTGACGGCGCGGGTGAAGGCTTCGCCCATCAGGGTGTACTGGTTTGACGGTTGCAGGGTGTGCGTCACGGCCGTTGCGCCATTGAAGCTGTGGCCATCATCGATCGTGATGACTTGTGGCGCGTCGGGCGGCTGGTTGAACGGAATGGACAAGCTCAGACGGGCCTTGTCGCCCATTATGGTGACGGCCTGGCCCGGCGTCAGCGCGGTCGAAACGGCGAAGGTCAGTTGGCGACCGTCACCAAAATCGAGCAGGCCGGAGGTGATGGTGTCGGTGCCGAAAGTCTTGTCGCGGCTGATCAGGGCCATGACGCGCACCGGCTCAGCCTCGAAGAAGAAGCGCCCGGCGACGATGGGATAGCAGCCGATATCCATCAGTCCGCCGCCGCCCCAATCGACCTTGTTGCGGATATTGTTGGCGTCGGTATTGGTGTAACTGAACCACGACTGGATGATTTTTGGCGCGCCGATTGCGCCGTCGCGGATCAGCCGGCGCGCCTCCAGCCATTGCAGGCTGTGGCGCACCATAAAGGCTTCCATGATATGGACTTTATGCGCCACCTCGCTCAGTTCGTCGATCTCACGGGCATTGAGCGCCATCGGTTTTTCGCACAACACAGACTTGCCGGCGCGCGCCGCGGCCAGGGTCATCGGCACATGCAGATGATTGGGCAGGGGATTATAGACGACCTCGATATCCGGATCGGCCAGAAGGTCTTCATAAGAGCCGTAGGCGGTTTCCAGACCAAGCTTGTCAGCGGCGTCCTGCGCGGCTTCGATATCGCGTGAGGCGATGCCCTTTACACGGATCAACTCGCTCTGCATCAGGGCCGGAATGACCTTGGTGACGCCGATCTTCGCCGTGCTCAGCACGCCCCATGTGGTTTTGGTCATTATCAAAGTCTCTCTATGAGGGCCATAGCCGCGGCGGGGTTCAGCGTCTTGTAGCCGCTGATGACATACAGGAAGACGTCGTGAGGCTTAGGCGCCGGTTTTTCGCCATAGGTCGCCAGATCGCCGGGCACCTGGCCTTCAGCCAGCGTGCGGGCGCGATAGGCCCACTCATCCAGCGCCTGTTCACTATAGCCTTTTTCGTGCTGGTCGGTCGTGCCCATGATGCGGACATAGGCGAAATCGGCGGTCAGGTCGGCGATGACCGGAAAGTCCGAATCGGCGCCGGTGATGATCGCCACGCCATAGTGCCGCGCCAGATCAACGAACTCAGCGCACTGGAAGGTCGGGTGGCGCACCTCGACGGCATGACGCAGCCTGACACCATCGACTTCCGGCGGCAGCAGTTTTAAGAAATTCTCGAAATCGGCCGGATCGAACTTTTTTGTCGCCATGAACTGCCAATTGATCGGGCCGAGCTTTTCCTTCAGCTCGCTGATGCCCGAATTGAGGAAGCGGTCCACGCTGTCCTTCGATTCCGCCAGGTTCTTGCGATTGGTGGCGTAGCGCGTGCCTTTGACGGAAAAGACGAAGCCATCCGGGGTTTCCGCCCGCCATTTCTGAAACGATGACGGCTTCTGCGCGCCGTAATAGGTGCCGTTGATCTCGATCGAGGTCAGTTTGGATGACGCATATTCCAGTTCGCGCTTCTGCGTCAGGCCTTCGGGATAAAAGGGGCCGCGCCAGTCCTCGTAGGTCCAGCCGCCGATGCCGACATAGATGGTCATGTGTTCCTCCTGACAGGTCTTGTCTCAATGCGTGCCAAACTATTCTATAAGGACGCAACCCGTTTTTGACAGCATTTTACATGTTCACTTTATGTTCTGGTTGTGGCATGAGTCAATGACCATGGACGATGAAAAACACTCGCCACAAAGAAAGATCATCCACGTCGATATGGATGCCTTTTTCGCGTCGGTCGAACAGCGCGATCATCCGGAGCTGCGCGGCAAGCCGGTAGCGGTCGGCGGCGGCTCGGAACGCGGGGTCGTGGCGGCTGCCAGCTATGAGGCGCGTAAGTTCGGCGTCCACTCCGCCATGCCTTCGGTCACGGCCAAACGCAAATGTCCGGAGCTGATTTTTGTGCGCGGTAATTTCGAGGTCTATAAAGCGGTGTCGCGCCAGATCCGCGAGATATTCGAGGATTACACGCCGCTGGTCGAACCTTTGTCGCTCGATGAGGCCTATCTCGACGTCACCGAAAATCGCAAGGGCATGGCCTCGGCTACCGAGATCGCCGAAGACATCCGCGCCCGCATCTGGGAGGCGACGCAACTGACCGCCTCGGCCGGCGTGTCCTATAACAAGTTCCTCGCCAAGCTGGCCTCGGATCAGAACAAGCCCAACGGCCTGTTCGTCATCAAACCGGCGATGGGGCCGGCGTTCGCGGCGTCTTTACCGGTGAAGAAGTTCCACGGCATCGGCCCGGCGACGGCGGCGAAGATGAACCGGCTGGGGCTTTATACCGGTGAGGATATTCGCAACCAGACGCTCGATTTCCTGGAGCAGCATTTTGGAGTCTCAGGGCGCTATTATTACGGTATTTCGCGCGGGATAGATCATCGCCAGGTCCGGCCGGATCGTGAGCGTAAATCGATCGGCGCCGAGAATACCTTCTTCACAGACACGACCGATTTCGATACCGCCTGGGGGTTTCTAGAACCCTTGATCGATAAGGTGTGGCGCTATGTCGAGACCAATGACATCAAAGGCCGGACGGTCACGCTCAAGGTCAAGTTTTCCGATTTTCGCCTCATTACCCGCAGCCGTTCCGGGCTTGTGCCGGTGATGAGCAAGAGTGAGTTGACGGGCTATGTGCGGGCGCTTCTGGAAGGGGTGTTTCCGGTGCCGAAGGGTATCCGTTTGCTGGGCGTTTCGATGTCGTCTCTGGGGGAGAAGGAAGAGAGGGCGGTCGAGCAGTTGAGCTTGTCACTTTAAGCAAGATACCCCACCACCAACGCGCAAGAGCGCGTCGGTCCCCCTCCCCAACAAGTTGGGGAGGTATAAAACTGGTTTTTTCTTGTACCTCCCCGGCACAGCCGGGGAGGGGGACCGCGCCCGAAGGGCGGGGTGGTGGGGTTTCTTGCTTTGCTGCTGTCACATATCCTAAGCTTGTTATTTGATCGGGGTGCGCCTAGATTAAACTCATGTCCCTGCGTTCCCCTCTCATTGATGGTTTCGGCCGCCGCCTCAGCTATGTGCGGCTGTCGGTAACGGACCGCTGCGACCTGCGCTGCACCTACTGCATGAGCGAGCACCAGACCTTTTTGCCGCGCAAGGACCTGCTCAGTTTCGAGGAAATGGAACGCCTCAGCCTGTTCCTGATCGATAGCGGCGTCGAACGCCTGCGCATTACCGGCGGTGAGCCGCTGGTGCGCAAGGGCGTGCTCGATTTCATCACCAAGCTTGGCGACCAGGTGCATAAGGGACGCCTCAAGGAACTGACCCTGACGACCAACGGCACCCTGCTCGAAGACGCGGCGCCGGTGCTGGCCGGGGCGGGAATCAAACGCATCAATGTGTCGTGCGACAGCCTGAAACCAGAGGTCTATCGCCGTATCACCCGCGGCGGTGATCTGAACAAGGTGCTGGCCGGCATCGCGGCGGCACAGGCGCACGGCATCCATATCAAGCTCAATGTCGTGGCGCTCGCCCAGGATAATCGCGCTGAAATTCCCGATATTATCCGCTTTGCCCATGACCGCGGCATCGACGTCTCGCTGATCGAAACCATGCCATTGGGCGATGAAATTTCCGGCCGCGAAGCGCAGTTCGTGTCGCTGAAAGACGTGCTCTCTGACCTGCGCAGTTTCTGGCAGGTTGACGGCATTACCGACACGACGGGCGGTCCGGCGCGTTATTATCGCGTGGCGGAAACCGGCGGAAAGCTGGGCCTGATCACGCCGCTCAGTCATAATTTCTGCGACACCTGCAATCGCGTACGCATCACCTGCACCGGCCAGCTGTATATGTGCCTGGGACAGGATGATCAGGTCGATCTGCGCGGTCCTTTGCGCGAAGATGCGACGGACGCCGGTTTGCAGGCAGCATTGGCCGAAGCCCTGGCGCACAAACCGAAAGCGCATGATTTTTTCATCGCCGAAGCCGGTTTGCCGCAACCGCAACGCAGCCATGCGCCGGCGCGCACCATGTCCCTAACCGGGGGCTAATGGCGGGTAGTTGATATTCGCAAACGCCGCGTCGTCGTCCACGGCGATTGTGCGCACATTCTGCGTCGCCAGGAAGCGCATGACCGCCAGTCCGCCCTCGACCTGTTGCAGGGCGTTGCGCAAAGGGTCCGCCACTGAAATCCGCCACAGCGCGCACAGCGGATAATCGCGCGCGCCCTTGAAATACACCACGTCGGCCGGCGGGGCGGCGAGCAATCGCGCCACCATGTCGTCCGGCAGGTCGGGCATGTCGCACGGTGCGGTGATCACCATCGCATCCCCCGCCGCCCGCGCCATTTCGAGCGCACTCAGAACCCCGCTTAAGGGGCCCAGGCCCTCAAACGCCGGATCATCAAAGATCAAGCCGGCGTCAAGACATGACAAGGGCAACACCAGGGGGGACGTTTTTGCACCGGCATTGATGACGATCTCACGCACCTGCGGCCGCAGGCGCGCCAGCGTGGTTTCGATCAGGGTCGATTGTCCATAGGGCGCAAAGGGTTTGTCGCCGCCCATGCGTTTGCCTTTGCCGCCGGCCAGGAGTACAAGCTTCGGTGTCATGATAGTACCAGTTTAGCGAAGTGGCGGGGGTTTGGCAAAGGGCGGTTTTTAACCCTGTAAACTTCTGAATTATAACTATCCTTATGGCTTTTTTATAAGGCGTATCCCGCTCCTTATTGGATGCTTACGCTACGGCCCATAGGGTTTTTGCAATGGAACGAACGGCCAGAAGTCCATTCTGGCCGCATGGGGGCATGGAAGACGGATGACCAAGAATAAAACCGCGCAGCCGAATCGCCAGCTACGCATGGACCTGAGCGTGTCGCTCGGACTGTCGCTGGTCGCGGTGTTTTTCATCATCAGCGGCATCGTTTCCTATCTCAATATCCAGACCCTCAAGCGTGACAGCGATCAGATCGGCCACACGCACGAAGTCCTGCTCGGTTTGAATAACGTTCTCTCCACCATGAAGGACGCCGAAACCGGTCAGCGCGGCTACATCATCACCGGTCAGGAAAGCTATCTCGAACCCTATTCCGACGCCTTGACGGGCATCGAGGAACAGGTGCTGCGGATCGAGCAGCTTACCAAGGATAATCCCGATCAGCAGCGCCGTATCGCACCCCTGAAATCGCACATCGCGGCCAAGCTCCAGGAACTGGGCGCCGGTATCGAAATGCGACGCAGCGAAGGCCTGTCGGCAGCTGTGGCGCGCGTGGCGACCAATCGCGGCAAGGAAGACATGGACGCCATCCGCGCCCAGGTGGCGTTGATGCAGGATACCGAAGGCGACCTGCGCCAACAGCGCATTATCGAGATGAAGGACGCCTACGATACGGCTGTCGTCAGCGTGGCGGTCACCGCCCTGATCGGCGTGCTGTTGTCGATCGCCATCACCACCATGATCAGCCGCGCCTCCGCTGCCCGCCGCCGGGAGGAATGGTTGCAGGCCGGCCAGGTCGGTGTGTCCGCCGCCATGATGGGTGAGCAAAGGCTTGATCAGCTTGGCCACAGCATCCTGGCCTTCCTGTCCGAATACACCCAGGCCAGTGCCGGCGCTTTTTACGCCCTGACGGACGGCGCCTACCGCCGCACGGCGATGCTTGGCGTACCGGAGCAAAATACCGTGCCCGCCACCTTCACGCCGAAGGACGGCCTGCTCGGTCAGGCGGTCAGCGAAGGCAAGCCGATCCTTCTGCATGATCTGTCTGAAAGCCATCTGTCGGTTGGCGCCGCGCTGGGTCAGTGGCGGCCACGCCATCTGCTGATTTCGCCGGCCCGGTCGGAGCGGACGGTGGATGCCGTCATCGAACTCGGCTTCCTGTCGCCGCTGTCGGACCTGACGCGCGTCCTTCTGGAACGGGTGTCCGAAACCATCAGCGTCGCCGTGCAGACGGCCAATTACCGCGCCAATCTGCAAAACCTGCTGGAAGAGACCCAGCGCCAGTCCGAGGAACTGCAAAGCCAGGGCGAAGAGCTGCGCGTCAATAATGAAGAGCTTGAGGAGCAGGGCCGGGCGCTCAAGGAATCGCACGCCCGTCTCGAACAGCAGCAGGCCGAACTGGAGCAGACCAATTCGCAGCTTGAGGAACAGGCCG
>NZ_DATJDZ010000015.1:0-2756 GCF_035497195.1 Asticcacaulis sp. | reverse complement strand
GACGTCGAAGCTGAACTCGCGGCCATCGTTATCGGTGGCCAGCACCCGTCCATTGAGCAGGACGGTGTTGAACTCAGGGCCAAAGCCACGCACCGTGACGAACCGCCCCTCCCCCTGCTGACGATTGATCGATACCCCCGGTATGCGCTGAAGGGACTCAGCCACATTCTGATCGGGCAGCTTACCGATATCTTCCGCCGCGATGGAGTCGACCACACCTAGGGTGCGGCGTTTGACATCAAGGGCGCGCGCCAGCGAGGCGCGGGTGCCGGTGACGATAACGGTAGTCGTATTATCAGTCTGGGTAGCTACAGTTGGATTTGCCGTCTGTGCGAGAGCGGGGGATGTGGCCAGGCACGCCAGGCTGACACCAGCCAAAAAAAGCGCACGATTCATCGGCCGTTGGTTACGGGTCATAGTCTTCCTCTTTCCTATTTAGGTCGTTTTCTGGTTCGTTTAGTTCTTCGCCGGCGTAGCAGGTGTCAGTTGCACGACCGCGCCCCCGGTGGAGGCCAGCTTGAGCCTCAGCCGGTTGCCTTCGCCGAGACCTGTTTGGCTGGTCTCGACCACCTCAGCCGGCAACTTCCCGTCCTGCCAAATACGGGCGGAAAACTTGCCGTCACTCAGGAATGCTAGCGGGACATCGACGGTCCTAGCCTTGTCGGTCATGGCGCCGATATACCAATCCGTCCCCTTGCGTCGCGCCATGACTATATAGTCGCCAATGTCGCCCGCGATAAACCGGGTCTCGTCCCAGGAGGCCGGCACCTCCTTGATGAAGTCGAAGCCCGCCGCGTTTTCATATCGTTTGGGTGAATCCGCCACCATCTGTAGCGGACTCTCGTAAACGACAAACATCGCCAGGTTCTGGGCGCGCGTTGTCTTCACAACCGGATCGGGCCAGCGCATGACGAAATCTTTCGGCGCCACATTGCCAAACCCGCCGGGCGTGTAGTCCATCGGCCCCAGCAGCATACGGGTGAAGGGAATGGTCACGTTATGCTGCGCCGTAACGCGAACTGACCATTTGTTGTTTTCCGCGCCCATGACACCTTCCTGAGTCAGGAAGTGCGGATAGGTGCGGTTAAGGCCTGTCGGATGGTAGGCCGCATGCATATCGACCACCATATGGCGGCGTTCAGTCTCTTCCATCACGCGATGGTAGAAATCGATCATGTCCTGATCGTCGCGTGTCATGAAATCGATCTTGATCCCCTTGATACCCCAGGCCTGATAGACATCGAGCGCCTGGGTCAGCTTGGGGTTCAACAGATCCCATTGGACCCACAACATGAGATCGACATTGCGTTCCTTGGCATATTGAACGAGCGCAGGCATATCGATGCCCGGCTTGGTGCGCAGGATATCCGCATTGGTCAGTTCGTTCGGCTCATAATAGGGCCGGTAGCTCCAGCCTTCATCAATCAAGAGATACGGCAGGTTGGATTTCTGCGCGAAATCGATCAGATATTTGAGATAATCCTGCGTCATGCCCGGCCCCTTTGGCGGGGCGACATAAGGTGTGGGCCACCAGTCCCATGCCGCCTTGCCGGCCTTGATCCAGGAGGTGTCCTTACCAGTGCTTTGCGGATTGAGATTGCCGATCAGGGTCGAGGGGATCAAATCACCGGCATGATCGGCCATCATGACCACACGCCACGGCGTAACGACCGGCCCCTTCGCCAGATCACGACGCACGGCGATGCGGCGGTCATCGTATCGCAAGGACAATTGCGCCTGCATGCCGTAGCCGCCATCCATACGCCCGCGCAGATAAAGACCGCTATAGTCCTTCAGATCCGCCTCGGTTAGGACGAAGGTCGTCTTGCCTGAGGTCGATTTGCAGGTGAAAGGCGGATCGAACAGGCTATACCAGCGCGGCATGGACGCCTTCAGCAGTTCATATTCGCCCTCATGGCTCGATTCCATGCTGCCGACATTCAGGCCCCAGCAATTGTAATCGTCGGGAAAGTTGAACTGGGTACGCTCATTGGCGATCGAGATGGCGCCAAGCTGTGGCTGTTGCGGGAGCACGTAGCGGAAAGCGACGCCATCATCATAGGCACGGACAATCAGATCCATCTTCCGGCCTTCGGTACGCTCGACCAGCGAGATCGACAGCTCGTTGTAGTGATCGCGTGCGGTCGCAGCCTTCGTCGCAATGAGGGGATAGGTGTTGTCAGCGGAAGATGTTTTCGAGTCGACAACATCGAACGGCCCGAAATTCTTCGTGTAGAGGAGATCAATCCCCAAGGGAGACGACGAAATAACGGTCTCGCCATAGCGGCTCACCGCATAGGTCGGCGAGTCCTCTCCCTTCGAAGGCTCGAAGGTGAAGGTGATTTTTCCATCCGGCGATGTAAGAGACAAAGGCTCGGCTGCCAGGGCGGGGAATGCCGCCGCGGCGATAGCCATCATCGAGATCATGGCCGACAGTTTCAACTTGGTATTCACTTGATCCTCCCGCGTGCCGGGCACGCATATATATTACATATATTACTTATATATTTTGCCCAAAAACGCCGGGCCGGGTTGCGTATCTTGCCCTCACGGGCGGTACAGATTGTCCTTTAAAAAGTCGCTCTTACGCCTGCAGTTATGCGTTTGCCTGGTTGTTCGAGCGTGAGCAGGCGTTCTTCATAGGCGGCATAGGAGCGGGTCTTTTCATCGGTCAGGTTGAGCCCTTCGATGAAAGCGGTCAGATGGGGGGTGACCTTGTAGCTGGCCTGCATGTCGAGTTGGCCATAGGCATCGTA
>NZ_DATJDZ010000014.1:0-964039 GCF_035497195.1 Asticcacaulis sp. | reverse complement strand
GAGGTCGATGGCCGCGGCCGTGTGTTCTGGGAGCTGAACAACCCTGTCGATGTCGCCCGCATCGAACAAGTGATTTAGGAGTACACCATGTCGATCCAGCCGCAGCACGTCAAAACCAAGGTTTTCGAGATCGGTGATTTCGGCCAGCCGAAGATCAAAATCGGCGGCGACGAACCCTTCGTCCTGATCGCCGGCCCCTGCCAGATCGAAAGCCTCGACCATGCCCTGATGATGGCCGAGAAGATCGCCGAGGCCTGCGCGCCGACCGGCACGAAGTTCATCTACAAGTCGAGCTATGACAAGGCCAACCGCTCCTCGATCGGCACGGCGCGCGGCATAGGCATGGAAGAAGGCCTCGATATCCTGGCCGCCGTACGCGAGAAGTTCGGCTGTCCGGTCCTGACCGATGTCCACGACACGCATCAGTGCGAGCCGGTGGGCAAGCAGGTCGATGTCATCCAGATCCCGGCCTTTCTGTGCCGCCAGACGGACCTGCTGCTGGCCGCCGGCGCTACTGGCCGCACGATCAATGTCAAGAAGGGCCAGTTCCTCGCCCCGTGGGACATGAAGAATGTCGCCAACAAGATCGCCAGCACGGGCAATGAGCGCATCATCCTATGCGATCGCGGCACGAGCTTTGGCTATAACACCTTAGTCAGCGATTTCCGCGGCCTGCCGATCATGGCCCAGACCGGCTATCCGGTGATGTTCGACGCCACGCACTCGGTGCAGCAGCCGGGCGGCCAGGGCACGACCTCCGGCGGCCAGCGTGAGTTCGCGCCTGTGCTGGCGCGCGCCGCCTGCGCCGTCGGTGTCTCGGCGGTGTTTATCGAAACCCACGAAGACCCCGATCATGCGCCAAGCGATGGCCCCAACATGATCTATATCGACAAGATGCAGGACCTGATCGGCACCCTGCGCGCCTTCGACGATCTCGCTAAAGGGAAAGGTGGGGGTAAATTTACGGGAAGCAATTAAAATGAAACAAAAATCACACATCGTCTAGCAAAGCCACGATTTTCCATGAGATGACGAATAATTTATCTGCTCACCACAAAACCTAAGGACTATCAATTCACAGCCAAATAACCCTATAGTAACAAATCACACACCAATGTCAAAGTTTGAAATAAAATGAGAAGTGTTAAGATACACTCATCTTCAGCATCAAATAGCTTAGTAATTTTCCTCACCAGCTACGGCAATGATCAACAACCAGCCCCAGGGTTTGAATGGATTAACATCGCTTCTGAGATATCCGCCCACAAAATACTAATACGAGACCTGTCTCAACATTGGTATCTTGGATCCATTTTGGATTTTAGCATTAATTATGATGACACTATTGCTCGCCTAAAGCATTATATAACCACCAATTTAATTGAACGTATAGCTGTCGTTGGAAGTTCAATGGGCGGGTTCGCAGCAATAAATATTGGGGCGGCCCTAAAAGCTGATTTGGTTTTGGCCTTCGCTCCTCAAACTTGTTTAAACCCTGAATTTCTGACCACAATCAATGATCGGCGTTGGCAATGGAAAACTCGTGAAATGGAAGGAATTGGGTATGATAGGCGCGATCTAACAGAAATACTTTCCGTTGATCGCCCCAAGGAGACACACGTTTATTTCGACCCAACATTGGATATGGATAAACAACATGCACGTCGCATTAGCGACTATGGCGGCGTGATTTTGCATGAAGTTGAAGGGGGGCACCTAGTTGCAAAAGTAATCGCAAAAGCCGGCATCATTACTCAAAAATTAACAACGTTCGTTTCCATAAAATAGGCGACATTCAGGAGAGTTGGCTCAATTCGTTTGGACACTCGCCGGGCCGAGATAAGTGGATGCCGCCAGTTTCTATTGTGTCTTTATCGCAGACTGAAATAGCCCCCTAAATCCCCGGACAGGGTCTCCCACTTAATAAGAGGTAGGAGTAATGTCCCCATTATGACTAGTCACAATCCTAAAATAGAGATCCTTGGGCAAGAGCGCCGTCGTCGATCTCCAAGCCGCGATCAATCGCTTCATCCGCGAATACAATGACGCCGACCCAAAGCCATTTATCTGGAAAGCCAACCCAGATGACATCATCGCTGCTCGAAACCGAGGGTTCCAAACGTTGGAATCAATCCACTAGATGCCGGGAGTGGGAGCCATCCACCCCATCAGGTCAGTCACCCGCAGTACAGATTTCCCGAATCATCTCTCTATGATGCGTCGTTAACTATCTGATGAATTAATACGCCTTATATTGTTGGCTATCTTTATAAATTTAGACTTCATTCTGCGAGGAATACCACTCCTTAACCCCATATACATATCGCGCGGCGGTTCAGCATTCAAAACCGTTTGAATAGAATATGATTTTAGAGTACCCGCTTCATTGAAAAATTTATCATTAAGGCTAACTTCATGAAGCAAAAACCATTCTGAATGAACCAGAACAGCAAACTCAATTTTAACGGAATTCCAAGACCAATTCACTACGTCTTCAAAATTCAATCCACTTAGGAGCCGATAAATTGCTTCCTCCATAGGCAATATAATATCAAAGCCGCATTTCTCGCTTGCTATTATATTAAGATGCTCCCAAACATCCGAACGCATTACATTGAAAGGTGCCACTGCAACGAGCTTGCCATCCATCAATACTCCTATGGAAGATGGAGTTTCCGCATCGCCAAATACAACCCACCCGTGAGCATGTATACTCTCAATATCCACGGATATCCCATCTATGTGACCTCGAAGCAACGTTTTACAATCGAGTGATTTTTTAGAATACACCACCTCACTTAAAGGCTGCAAATTTAAGTCACTAAGCTCTGTCAAATGCGTCAGATAAGAAGGTGTATGGGCGCGCATTTCCGGCTGTGGCCTGTCATAATACACTTGCTGTCTAGTGGTTTCCAGGATTGCAGTATCTTTTACAAAATTTGTAAAATGTTTAAATGCAGCTTCAAATGAGACCCGTTCCTTTATCTCTTTAACCGCGATCGCCATTCCAGCGCGTTCAGTATCAGACAAGTTCAAAAGAATTCCGGCGATTGTAGTAATCGCAGTGTGATCAGTTAAGATGAATGCATTTTTCTTATCTTCAAATATCGTGTCGACTCCACCTTTCTTGGTGAAAATGGGGATACAACCGCAAAATGCTGCCTCTAGCGGAAGGAAACCAAGTCCTTCAAAAATAGACAGATCGGCCATATATGTAGCTTCCGAAAAAAGCTGACGCAATTCGCTCCATGATAACGGCCCTAAGCTCCGCCCCGGCAATTTTATATTAGCATCAGATCCGAAGTAAACCACATCGAAGCCTTGCTTTTCCAAAATTGCTCCAAGCGTAACTGCTAACGCAGGACCTTTGTTTAATTGTGATGAAACATGGATAGCAATTAATTCTTTTTTTCGATCTCCGGTAACTTCAAAGAATTTTTGTTGACTAGGACCGAGAGGCAGCTGCAATACTGAGGTTATACCAAGCGCTTTACAATAGTTGCTCATGTAGGAAGAAACTGTAACGGAGCCATCAACAAGACTAAAAAGTCTCAAAATTTGAGCTGAGTTCGGCGCGTCACCAAAGAAACTCTCCGGTCCTTGCGCAAAAAAATGCAAAGGTTTCGCGAACCTATGCGCCACACCTTTTGCATGGGCTATACTATGGCCCGAAGTCGCGAAAACAAATCCAACATCATTAACCATACGAAAAAGATCTGCAGTTTCCACGAAGGGCATAAAGCCCCGACCAAAGAAGAACTTTTCATCTACTTCGCCCGACGCAAGAATTCCTGCGGAAATCCCGATATCGATTAGCCCATCCACTAGATCAAATATTACATTCGCGCCGCCAGAATGATAGCTGCCTTTACTTAATGGTAACACGAAAAGCACATCCAGACGCCTCACACGACGCCAGAGAAACTTCCGATTCTTTCGGCTACGAAGCATATCAAGCGCCGGAATCACGCGGGTAGGAACGAGATCACTTTCGTCGACTTTCCAACGTTCGAAAAATTTCTTTTGATTAATTTGCGACAGCGCTATGGAATTTTCTCGATCAAGTCCATAACTCTGGAATCCTAGGTGCTTCACATATAAGTTGTCTATCAAAACCGAACGAAAGTTATGCGACTTAACGCGATAATGAAGATCCGTATCTTCCCAATACCCCTTACCGTAAGTTTCCGTATCGAACAATTGTCCATTCACAAGGGGCACGCGGCGCTTGTGAATGACGAACATGAAGCCTGATGATTTAACAGCATCGGGAAAAAGTGGTCTGCGCTTTAACAGAAGGCCGTCAATTTCCATCCAATCGCTTCCAGAGGGATAGAAAATAGATTGGGCGTCGGCACGATTTGACAAAGGACTAGCTAATGCGACTGCGGGATCGCTAAACGGTGCCAACACTCGCCTCTGCCAGTCAGGCGGCAACGTGACATCAGAATTGAGTATTACTACCAGATCTGTACTGACAAAGTTGAAGGCCTCGTTGCAATTGCCGCCAAAGCCCAGATTTTTTTCATTTCTGCGATAAACAAAAGGCGCACCAACCGCAACAATGATTTTTTCCAACCTTTTCGATACATTAGTTGGCGAGCAGTCGTCCGACACCACAACCATAGCCAACTTATCCAATTCACCATTACGTTTGATTGAATCGATCAGGGCACACACCTGATGAATGTTGTCATACACCGGAATGATGATAGATAAATCTAAATCAGTATTTACTACAGCCATTGCGCCAACCCCAAGCCTGTTCCGAATGACGAATTCGGAGAATTTTCAAAGCTCAACGATGCACGCATTTGTTGTGCAAACGCATTATCCCCACGTTTGGCCGCCTCTGACAACCCAATTTGACGATTTAATTGATATAGGAAGCGCGTCGAGCTCTGCAAAGTTTGACCATCACAGAGGTAGTGGTATAAAAATTCAAGTGAATTCGAACGGCGCTGACACACTTGTTCATGGTTTGAATTCTCTATAGCGCCCATGAATTCAGTAGCGTTCCGAAAGCATAAAGCAGTAAATGGACCTAAACCATAGCTTAATACAGGCTTTCCGACAACCATCGCTTCATAACCCGTAGAGCTATTAATAGTTACAACACCATCGACGGACTGAAGCAACGGAATATAAGAAATTTTATTGTCAAAGTCTTTAAGCCAAATTACATTATCAAGCTTTTCGCAAAATTTTTCACAATCGATATGATCTTTTTGTGTCCATGGATAATTCTTCGCGCCAGGGTGCGGCTTAATGATCAATCTAGGATTAAGTGGACGTAAGTCTTCATAAACCTTTGTCACAAATTGCCGCATCGAAGTGAAATTCGAAAACGCACTAATATTGGAATCATCCATTAATTGCAACGGCACTAAAATAGTCGGCCTATTCGACGCTTCAACAGATGGCGGCCAGAACAATTGATCCCACCCCCGGTTACCGATTCCATTAAGAGCCGGCAAAGGATAATCAGAATTATATGCAGGAATCCCATACTGCACTAATGAACTGAAGCCATTAACGCCCGAAAAGTCGCAGTAAAATGTTTCGGCGAAAGGTGAACGCATACATCCAAGCTCCAATGCAATACTTGGAATAGATAGTAATTTTGACAAATTACGAACCGCCCCATTATTCCCCCAATAGACAATCAGGTCGAATGGATAAGAAGCATGTAGCTCCGTCAAGACGTTCATATAATCGCGGGACACCTCCCCCTCCCCCCGGAGTAACTCATTCCAGACACTAAATCCTTCCTGCATCCACGGAAGTTGGGAATACTTGGAATGCATACGCTCCTGCAAACCGCCCTTTTCGGGCACTAGAATATTGCCCATCGCCTGCAAGCCAGGAAAATCCTCCAACGCAGGCTCCATGGAATTAGAAGCCAAAATGCGTACCTCTATCCCCGCATTCCCCAGGATGTTCTGACCAGACAGATCAGAGCTAACGAGACTGCAAAACCGACTAAATATCCATGAAAATGCACTTGAATGATGCCTGATAGGTAGCGGCTCAACATAAAACAATATACGACTTGTCACTATTTGGTTGCCTCAAAAAGTTCGTGCAGCGCCCTCGTTTGCTGCATGGAAGAACAGTTTTCGAGGGCAAACTTGCGAATGCGTATAGATTCTGCGCGATAGAACGCTTCGTCACTATATCGCTTGACGATTGACAAAAGGTCAGACTGCCTTTCTAGACCTAATACATGGCCAGAAAAGCGTTTCATGTCCTCGGATAAAGTAGCGGCGCAGGGAATTCCAAATATGCCGGCTTCAAAAAACTTCAAGCCACTTTTACATTTATTGAAATCCCTCGCTAAATTTAACGGCGCCAATGTCAACCAAGTGGTGGCCATAATGTTTGGCAGCGATAGGTAGGGAACTAAATCGCGGCGGAATACGCGGCCTGCCGGAAATGCGTCAGCAGGAACCTTAAGCGGCCCAACCAATTGTAACGTCACCTCAGGATAAACTCTCATTACCTCACTCAGAGGTTCAATCAACTGTCGAAAGTCATCGTCATGACTGGCAGAGCCAGAAAAATAGGATATAATTTTGACTTTATTATTATCCATTTTCGCACGCGACTGCTCAATGCTGGATTCGGAATACCTCAACCAATAGGGCTGATAACCGTTATAAATCACATTAACCTTATAAGGACCAAGCGCCCTTACTTTTTGCGCGAGTGGTTGCGTAGACACTATAACGTCACTGAAAAGACCCATAGCCTTTTGATTGTTGAGCGCTGCATCATATAGCTGTTCAGGCGCGATATGCCCGGATAGCCGCCTCGGAGACGACATAATGGATGCTTCGTCAAAAATTAAATCGTCATAATCACAACAAAAATGCTTACTCGTCGAAATAATAAGCCCAATTGTACGCTTAATGTGCTCGCTGTACGTTGGCCTATGAAAAATGAACCTATCATAATACTCGATAAACTCTTGCCGAAGCTCGCGTTCTGGAACGAAATCAGCAATATGCCCACTCGCCCTCAAATTTAAAACATGAAAAATACAGCGATAAAGCGTGGAAGCATCCTCAAGCGGAGCACCTTCCCGCCAGGCTGAGGAAATGAATAGATAGCGTGCTCGTTGCGAGTCTTGCTTCGTACCAAGCTTGCTCATTAAAACTTTAACCGTTCATCAAGATTATAAAACAATACACATTGCGAACTATTTAATGCGGTGGAACTTATAAGCCCATAGCGAGCTGTGTCAACAGGCCTTGCCCGCTATCTAAACCGCCAAAACAAAAAATACCGGCGCAATTAAAATGGTATCATTACACCAGTGTTGTAAATTATATGCCGAAGCGTAATTGTTGCCTTATTGAATGCTTTGTTAAGGCATTTGGGCTGCAAACTCATAAATAGGATAAACCTTGACGGCGTGCGCGAAAAGATGAAAACTTATGTGGGAGTGATAATCTAACCCATAGTGCCATTTGCGACATACTCTTTTTCGCCCTTCCACGGTCTGTTGATATCGATAGCAATGAAATGGATAATGGGATCGATGACTCAAAGCAAAATACTAATATGTCGAAACCTGTTTCGAAAAGAATCGACTGTACGCTCAGAAAACTCTAGACAAATTAGTTGAGTGTTATGTCAGCTGGCATGTACCATCGATTTTGCAAGTAACGGAGACAGAAAGTATGCTGACTGGCGAAAGAGATAACAATGTGCCTGACGAAGACGTCTTTGTGTTGAGCAATTTTCTCAAACAGCCAGTTTCACGGGTTTTCGGGCCATCTCACGTCTTGCGTTGGCGTAATCATATTCGCAACGGTGTCATTAAGTCTCCAATTCCTCCAGAACATTTCTTTGGTGAGGGAGGAGTGCCTATCTGGTCAAAGAAATTATTTGATGCCGCCTGTGCCGTATCTCTTAATAGTTCTGAACGAATTGGAGTACTGGTTGGCGATTTCCGTTTTGGAAACAAAATATGCCTTAACCTAATTGAAGATGACACAGTACTGCAAGACGGGTACACCGCTATAGATATCAACGCTATAACCCCCGATTATGATCGCGAAATGCATAACCGTGTACTGAGAGGACTTGAATACTGGCACAATCATTTTGGAAAAAAAATTCGCTACATATTTTGGTGCTTGTTTGGCCGGCAGGTGCAGGACAGGCTTGCGGGACACCATATAATAAATAATTCCTATAAACACCCCACCTTCAATTATTCCGAGCTAGTAGAAACCTTACCTGAACTGGATATTGTTGACCTTCAACCACTTTTGCACCTTCCAATGCACGATGTAATCAGGCTTTTTGTGGATACAAGCTTACACCCATCTCAAATTGGTTATTTATTATTGAATAATTTATTATTTACAGATTTGAAAGCCGTCGATGCCTATCGAATGGCAGTGAACGATATTGAAAGCGAATTGTGCCAGTTTGCGCAGGAAATTTCGACGCGCAGAGGGCGTAAGACAATTTTTACTGGCCGATCGATCTGGCTTGACACGCTTGTGCGTTATCTTGGCGCTTCGGGCGCACAAAAGCTTGCAGATGCAGGTTTAGTGCTTGCTCCTCTCGATCATGGCGTCGGGCAAATGCCAGCCTCAGTTATTGGCAATAGTCTTATTTTATCAGATTATGACGTCATCGTGTTCTCCGCGGGCGGACGTAATTTAGGCGAGTATCTTGCCCGGGCTTTCAATACGCCTGAAGAGGCATGGACCGATCTTCCCTGCATTGACTGGGAATCCGGCACAGAGGACATCATCAGAGCGCGATCAGAGAAGCCCGTTTTCAGCAAGCAAAATTCTAATCTTTCGCATACACCTCAAATTATAAAAATTGCAGCGTTGGATCATATGGTCGAATTAGGTCCAACAGGAATGCCCAGTTGGGCAGGCCTTTGCCATACCCTCAAATATATAGCCTCGGAACTCGAAGCCTTTTCGTTTCCAAAACAATTGAATTATAGAATAGCTGGCGACGCATTAGCAACAGACAATGGTTTCGCATTCTTGATTGGCGGAGGTCATTCAATCCGAGAATTTGCCTCCGGCAAAATGGTACCGACACAACAATCTTATGAAAATTTTGCAGCTAATATAGCAGGAAGGCTTGCGACAGCAAAAGAAATTGGCGCTCCCTATGCGCATGTGATCTTTCCCGATAAGCAATCAATACTACAAGAAGAGTATCCCTTTCAACCTGTCATTCGGTTAGGCGACAATTACATGGAGCGCTTAGATTCCACGCTTCAATTGCGTACTATTTATCCAGCGGCAGATCTTAAAAAAATGGCTAACACAGCCTATTATCCGCTCGACACACACTTAACAGATAAGGGTTCGTTAGAAGTATTACGTTTGATGCTAAAGGCTGTAGGTATAAAAGCACCAGATACACTTGCACACATTGACGGGCGCATCATCAAACCCGTCCGCTGGCCAGGCGATTTAGGTAGTAAATTTACACCGCCGCTATATCAAGATGGCCTACTACTCGAGCCAGATTGGAAGTATCGAGAATTTACAAGCCCAGGTGGTTTTAACGACGGGATGATTGACATCCTGCTGAATCCTTCTGCCCTTCATGACAAAACAGTGCTGCTATTCGGAGATTCCTTCTTTCGTATGATGTTAAGGCATTTGAGCGCAATCTTCACAAAAGTTATATGTCTTCGCACACGCTTTTTGCATAATGAAATGATCTCCCTAATACAGCCACATTATATTTTTACGGGAAATGCCGAGAGATACTTATCTCATGTTGAGAGCGACAGCAATGCTTATGCTTTTTCACTCTTTCCATATATGCGCAGCAAGCCCAATCTAGCATTGCCACCGGATTTTATTTCGGCTTGGCGGGCAGTTACGTCTCCAAAATCAGAATATTCACGTGCCTATTTTGCCAATATTAACGGCTTGACCGCCTAATGTAGTGATTTAATGTGACAATTATTTGAACCGAAAAAGTAATTTTGCCATGGCCGCCCCCCTATCCGTTAGCCTTTCGGGTCCCGTTGGGTGGTGTAAATGTACATATTTTATCCCGACGGAGACGACTGATGACAGAAATCATCCCATCCGCCCCTTTAGTGCGCGAAGAAATTATCCGCATCGTCTGGACCTATTCTTATGCCGACGGGGCAATAGTCACAAAATTTATGGAATTAAGGCCAGACGGAACAATTTCAGGCTTTCGCAGCCAGAATATAGCAGGCTGGGACATAAACGGCGATTGCCTGCTTATACTACGTGAGGATGGAAATATTTGCGCTCGTCTTTCGCGCGTTCCCAATTCCCCCTCTGCTTTCGAGGGAGTGGTAGAGTCACATCCTGCCACGCGCCTTAGGATGGAAGCAACAAGTGAAATAGGCTCGCCAAGCTTGACATTTAGCACTCAATACTATCTTCAGGCAGACATAAAACGGTATGGCTGGTCTATTGGCGAGTATACTTATGGCACACCAAGGATACTCGAAAGAGAATGGGCCAAACTAAGAATTGGACGGTTCACCTCCATCGGTCCCGAAGTGATGATTATTCTAGGTGACCATGATTACCGATCAGCCACCACGTATCCTTTCCAGGCTCTTGCTAAAACTAACCATATAGATTGGAGCGCAGTGCCGACCAACAGTGATAATCATAGAACCAAGGGGGATATTTCCATTGGAAGCGATGTTTGGGTTGGTGCGCGTACAATTATTACCTCCGGTGTCAGTATTGGAGACGGAGCAATTATTGCGGCTGGAGCCATTGTGACGCGAGACGTTCCGCCTTACCATATCTATGGCGGCAATCCCGCGCGCTTTATCAAACACAGGCATCCACCAGAAATAGCCGCGCAACTATTGCGCATCGCTTGGTGGAATTGGCCAATAGCTCGTATTAAGGCCCATATGCCCCTTATTTTATCCCCTGACATTTCAGCTTTTATCAATGCTGTCAGGTGATTTAAAAACTCTCCAGCCGTTATTAAGTGTTTACTCCCGACAAATGATGGGTTGGATTTATTTTAAATTTATCGCCTCATAAAGCTGTCTGGCTTGATTGGAATCCCCGCTGTGGCGAGCCATAAACCTCAAACCAGATGCATCAAAATCTGTCGTAATTTCATGGCCACTTGCCAATGCCTCCCAATCAGAGGAGTGAAGCAGCGTTCGGTAATGCCGCAAAATCACAACCGAGTCAGAAGCCACGCGACTGGCATTACGTTGTTTTTTGTTGCAATTATAGTGATTGCGCCTCCCTAAGGAATTTGGCAAACAGACAACTCTTCCCTGTGACAGATCAGAGCGCCCAATGCAGTTTGAAAAATTCGCCGTACCCGGTCCCGCGCTGATCAGACCGAAGATGATCGGTGATTCGCGCGGCTATTTTATGGAGGCCTTCAAGGCTGATTGGTTCCGCGAAAATATCGAGAACGTCACCTTTGTGCAGGATAATCAGTCGCTGTCGGCCCAGACCGGCACGATCCGCGGCCTGCATTACCAGAGAGACCCGGTGCCGCAGGGCAAACTGGTGCGCTGTTTGAAAGGGGCAATCTACGACGTCGCTGTGGATATCCGCAAGGGATCGGATACGTTCGGCCAGTGGGTCGGAGCCACCCTCACCGCCGCCGCCGGTGAACAATTGTGGGTGCCCGAGGGATTCGCCCACGGCTTCTGCACGCTGGAACCAGACACCGAGGTCTTCTATAAGGTAACCAATCCCTATTCACAACCGCATGACGCCGGCATTGCCTTCGACGATCCGGAAATCGGCATAACCTGGCCGATAGATGTGACAAAAGCCGTACTTTCCGACAAGGACAGGATACAGCCCAAGCTTGCGTCTTTGCGCTAGGCGATATATTGGCTGATTGAAATTGATGCCGGGGCCGGGGGGCTTTTGCAGGCCAGGACTGAAAGGTCCGATCGGGACGGCCGGATGCACCGGCTTATTGAGGGACGATTTTAAATGCGTATTTTGGTAACCGGCGGCGCTGGTTTTATCGGTTCGGCGCTGGTGCGCTATCTGGTCGGCGAGGTGGGCGCCGATGTGCTCAATCTTGACAAGCTGACATATGCAGGCAATCTGGAATCCCTGAGCCCGATCGAGGGCGCCAACAACTACCATTTCATTCAGGCCGATATCTGCGACTACGCCAAGGTCAGCGAAACCATCGCGTCCTTCCGCCCGGATCATATCATGCACCTGGCGGCCGAAAGCCACGTTGATCGCTCCATCACAGGCGCAAAGGATTTCGTCGAGACCAATGTCATGGGCACGTTTTCCATGCTCGAAGGCGCCAGGCAATACTGGAACAGCCTGCAAGGCGACGCCAAAGCCAATTTCCGCTTTCTCCACGTCTCGACCGATGAAGTCTATGGCTCACTCGGCGAAACCGGCCTGTTCGAGGAAGCCACGCCCTACGATCCGTCCTCGCCCTACTCGGCTTCCAAGGCGGCATCTGACCATCTGGCCAAGGCCTGGCACCGCACCTATGGACTGCCCGTCGTGGTATCGAACTGCTCGAATAATTACGGCCCCTGTCATTTTCCGGAAAAGCTGATCCCGCTCAACATCATCAACGCCATGGAAGGCAAGCCCTTGCCTGTTTATGGTGATGGCAGCAATATCCGCGACTGGCTTTATGTCGAGGATCACGCCCGCGCCCTGCACCTGATCTGCTCGAAGGGACGCCTCGGCGAAACCTACAATGTCGGCGGCCGCAACGAACGCAAGAATATCGATGTCGTCCGCCGCATCTGCGCCATTATGGACGAACTGAGGCCGCAAAACGCGCCGCACGATAAGCTGATTACCTTTGTCACAGACCGTCCCGGCCACGACCAACGTTACGCCATTGACGCCACCCGGTTAGAGACCGAACTGGGCTGGAAGGCGCAGGAAGACTTCGATAGTGGCATCGAGAAGACGGTGCGCTGGTATCTCGATAATGAGGTGTGGTGGCGGCCATTGCGCGGTGACGTTTATGCCGGGGAGCGCCTTGGCGTACTCAAGGCCTAGATGATGCGCATACTTGTCACCGGAAAAGAAGGTCAGGTCGATACCTCTCTGCAAACGCTGGGCGACAAGCTCGGCCTGGAAATCATCCGCATCGGCCTGCCTGAAATCGATCTGTCGCAACCGGAAACACTTGAAGCGCCTGTCCGAGACGCGCGCCCCGATGTCATCATCTCGTCAGCCGCCTATACGACCGTTGACAAGGCGGAAACCGAGGCTGAACTGGCCCAGACAATCAATGGCGACGCCCCCGGCGCGCTGGCGCGTCTGGCGGCGGAACTCGACATCCCCATCCTGCATCTGTCGACCGACTACGTTTTTGCCGGCGACAAGCATGGCGCCTACGATGAAACCGACACGCCCGCACCGGCCAGCGTTTATGGCAAGACCAAGCTTTCGGGCGAAGACCAGATCCGCGCCGCGACCGACAACCATGTCATCCTGCGCACCGCCTGGGTCTATTCGCCCTATGGCAACAATTTCGTCAAAACCATGCTGCGCCTGGGCGAAACGCGCGATGAACTGAACGTGGTCGCCGACCAGTACGGTTGCCCGACCTATGCGCCAGAGATCGCCCGGGCGCTTCTGGCTGTGGCGCAGCAGGTCGTCATCGATCGAGATCCGACCTTGCGTGGCACCTTCCATCTGACCGGTCAGGGTGAAACGAACTGGGCGGAATTCGCCGAAGCCATCTTTGCCGGCGCCGAGTCACGCGGCCGCAAGCCGGTCCGGATCAAGCCAATCCCCGCCAGCGAATATCCGACCCCGGCAAAACGTCCGGCCAATTCCCGCCTGAACGGCGACAAACTCGACGACACCTATGGCCTGCGCCTCGATCCCTGGCGGGAATCGCTGGATGACTGCCTGGACCAACTGATAACAGCGACCAGATGACACAGAGGTTTCCCCTATGAAGGGCATTATATTGGCCGGCGGCAGCGGTTCGCGCCTGCATCCCATGACCATCGGCGTCTCCAAGCAAATGATGCCGATCTATGACAAGCCAATGATCTACTATCCGCTGTCGACCCTGATGATGGCCGGTATCCGCGACATCCTGATCATTTCGACCCCGCATGACCTGCCGCTGTTCCAGAAGCTTCTCGGCGCCGGCGAACAGTGGGGCATCAATCTGTCCTACGCTGAACAACCGACCCCGGACGGGCTGGCTCAGGCCTACATCATCGGCGCCGATTTTGTCGGCAAGGAGCCGTCGTGTCTGATCCTGGGCGATAACATCTATTATGGTCCGTCGCTCTCGACCTTCCTGGAAGAATCGGCCGCGATAACTTCAGGCGCCAGCGTCTTCGCCTATCAGGTTTCCGATCCCGAACGCTACGGCGTCGTCGAATTCGATGACAATTTCAAGGCGCTTTCGGTCGAGGAAAAACCGAAGAACCCGCGCTCCAATTGGGCGATCACCGGCCTTTATTTCTACGATCATCAGGTCGTCGATATCGCCGCCAATCTCAAGCCTTCGGCACGCGGCGAATACGAAATCACCGATGTCAACCGCACCTATCTGGAGCGAGGCGACCTGAGCGTGAAGCCGATCGGCCGCGGCTATGCCTGGCTCGATACTGGCACGCCTGACAGCCTGCTTGACGCCGCCGAATTCGTGCGCGTCCTAGAAAAGCGCCAGGGCTTCAAGATCGCCTGTCCTGAAGAGGTAGCCTGGCGGCGCGGTTTTATCAGTGACGCCGAACTGGAAGAACTCGCCAATAGCCTGATCAAAAGCGAATATGGCTTATATCTGAGAAAATGCCTGATAAACAGCTAACCGCGGCAGGCCCCGAAATCTGCATATAAAGGCCTTGTTACGGCCACGTCATTTGTCTAATGGTTTCTGAACAAAAGACGTTTTGCAGCGCGGCATGAATATCTTCAGGCCGATACATTGACCCTTTGAGTGAAGATAAATGGATAAAACAATTAAAGACGTCGTTGCCGGGTTCAAGATGTATCCGGTATGGCTGCACCAGGCCTATTATTTTCTCAGCGCCAAATATAAGCGCACCGCCCTTGGCTCCTTGTGGATTGCCGGTAATTTTGTTTTCCTGTCCATCGCCATTACTATCGTTTTCGGCGACCTGTTCGGTCGCAGCGTTAAGGACTTTCTGCCCTATGTCATGATGGGCAATCTGGCGGCCACCCTGTGCCTGTGGACGCTGGGCGAGGGACCGGAGCTATATTTGTCCTCCAGTGCGATTATCCGTAACCATGCCTATCCCTTCAGTTATTTTACCTTCGAGGAAGTCGCCCGCGTCCTGATGCTATTTGCGCACAATCTGGTAATTTTTTACATTTTAATGACCTTTTTCGGCACCCTGACCATACCGCACTGGACGATATTGCCGGGACTTGTGATCGATGTTTTCATCATGATGACATGGGGCACAGTGGTCGGTCTGGCGGCCGCCCGCTTCCGCGACCTGCGCTTCCTGCTCGCCAACATATCCATGGTGCTGTACTTCCTGACACCGATTTACTGGCATTACGATTTGCTCAGCGCCAACAAGCGTTGGATAGCCGACTACAATCCGCTTTATGCGATGGTCAGCCTGATCCGTGCGCCCATCCTCGGCGTGCCCCCCACCGCCGTTAACTGGAACCTGGCGTTCGGTTTGCTTATAACAGGCGTCATCGCCTGGTTCATCACGTTCACGGCCTGCCGCCGCCGCATCCCCTTCTGGGTTTAATTCAGGGATACCTGCCTACCATGTCTATTGTTGAATTAAGAGGCGTAGAGCTTGCCTACCCTGTCTACTCTATCCGGGCGCAGTCCATCCGCAATACGCTCGCCAACCTCGCGGTCGGGGGTAAACTGCTGAAGGACGGTCATGATGTCATCCATGTTCGCGCGCTGAACAATGTCTCTTTCTCGCTGAATGACGGCGATCGTCTGGGCATTATCGGTCACAATGGCGCGGGCAAGACCACCCTGCTGAAGGTGCTGGCGGGCGTCTACGAACCGGATCGCGGCACGGTGCATGTCGCCGGACGCGTCGCGTCGATGATCGATATCAATCTGGGTGTTGATCCTGAACTGACCGGCCGTGAAAACCTGATCAATATGGGGCGAATCCGCGGGTATTCGACCAAGCAGATTATCGCGCTGACACCTGAGATATTTGAATTCACCGAATTGGGCGAATTCATTGACCTGCCACTCAAGACATACTCTTCCGGTATGAGAACGCGTCTTGTCTTCGGCGTAGCGACCAGCCTCGACCCGGAAATCCTGTTGATGGATGAATGGTTAGGTGCGGGTGACAAGGCCTTTTTCGAAAAAGCCAATAAACGCCTGAACAGCATTTTGCACCAGTCGCGCATTATCGTATTGGCCAGTCATAACTGGGGTCTGATCAAACGCATGTGCAACAAGCTGCTTGTGCTGAACGCCGGCGAGCAGGTTTTCTTCGGCGACATCGATGACTGGGATGAAAAAAACGACCGGCCTTTCTAAGCTTCCGTATAATGATCGTTCATGGGCCTGGCGAACACATCGTCAGGCCCATTGCTTTTATAACCTCACTGGCGGCCATTAATTTTGAGTCCTTCTTTTTTAGTCATGTCCCGTAGAATTTCCGCCGGAAAATGTTCGCACCTGCGTTAAGAAGGACAGTAACCAAGAGGCCTCTGATGTTGAAACCCGTCTCCCCCGCGATCGCCGCTGTCCTTGTCGGTGTGCTCTGCCTGTCCGGCTGCACCAAAAAGGACGATACCTCCAAGGCGCGCGGCGCGACGACCGTCGGTTATGTCGTGGTCAATACGCAACCTCTCAGCATCACCCAGGAGCTTTCCGGCCGCACCTCGGCCTTCTTGGTATCGGACGTGCGGCCCCAGGTCGGCGGCATCATCAAGACGCGGCTGTTCACCGAAGGCGGGAAGGTTTCGGCGGGGCAGTCGCTTTATCAGATCGATCCGGCCACCTATCAGGCCGCCTATGACAGCGCCCTGGCGCAACAGGCCCAGGCCCAGGCCAATTACGACTCGGCCAAACAAAAAGCCGACCGCTACACGCAACTGATCAGCATCAAGGCCATCAGCCAGCAGGATTACGACGACGCCCAGACGGCGCAGAAAACCGCCGCCGCCACGCTCGCCCTGCAAAAGGCCAATGTCCAGACCGCCAGCATCAACCTGAACTATACCAAGGTCGTGTCACCGATCTCCGGCCAGATTGGCAAGTCCACGGTCACGCCGGGCGCGCTGGTCACCGCCAACCAGGCCGCAGCGCTGGCGACGGTGCAGGACCTCTCCAAGATCTATGTCGATATTACCCAGTCGGCCTCGGATATGCTGAAGCTCAAGCGCGCCCTGATGTCGGGCGAACTGGGCGCGCCCGATCACGCCGATGTCACCCTGACCCTCGACGATGGCTCGACCTATCCGCTCACCGGCCGCCTTGAATTTTCCGATGTCACGGTCGATCCGGCCACAGGTTCAGTGACGCTTCGCGCCGTCTTCGCCAATCCGCAGGGGCTTCTTCTGCCCGGCATGTTCGTCAATGCCCGCATCGTCAAGGGCACGGTGTCTCAGGCGATCCTGATCCCGCAAGGCGCCGTGGTGCTCGATCCGACGGGCGGCGCCAGTGTTTTGCTGGCCGGGGCCGACAACAAGGCGCACAAACAGGCGATTACCCTGGGTCAGATGCAGGGCAATCAGTGGCAGGTGCTGAACGGCCTTAAAGCCGGCGATAAGGTGATCGCCGAAGGGGCCATGAAGCTGAAGGACAAGGGCGATATCAAAGCAGCTCCGGTCAAGCCCGCTCCCAACGCCTCGGAGCAATAACCGATGTTGTCGCGTTTCTTTATCGTCCGCCCCATCTTTGCGTGGGTCATCGCCATCGTCATCATGCTGGCCGGCACTCTGGCCATCTTCACCCTGCCGATCGAGCAGTACCCAAAGATCGCCCTG
This sequence comes from Asticcacaulis sp., assembly GCF_035497195.1. Classification (GTDB taxonomy): domain Bacteria; phylum Pseudomonadota; class Alphaproteobacteria; order Caulobacterales; family Caulobacteraceae; genus Asticcacaulis. The sequence continues at coordinate 946,103 of NZ_DATJDZ010000014.1, read as the reverse complement.
CCCCAGGTGACCGTTTCGGCCACCTATACCGGCGCCTCCGCCAAGGTGGTCGAGGATTCGGTGACGCAGGTCATCGAACAGGGGATGACCGGGCTTGACGGCCTGAAATACATGACCTCGACCTCGTCCACCGGCTCCGGGTCGGTGACCCTGGTGTTCGAGGCCGGCACCGATCCGGACTTCGCCCAGGTTCAGGTGCAGAATCAGGCCAATTCGGTCATCCGCCGCCTGCCGACCGACGTGCAGCAGCAGGGCCTGCGCGTCAATAAAGCCTCCGGTTCCACCCTGATGGCCATCGCCCTCTATACCGAAGACGACAGCCTCACGAACGCCGACCTCGCCGACTGGATCGCTTCCAATCTCAACGACCCGATTTCGCGTATCGAAGGCGTCGGCGATACCCGCGTCTTCGGTTCTCAATACGCCATGCGCATCTGGCTGAACGCCGACAAGCTGGCCAGCTTCAGCCTGACGCCGAACGATGTGCTGAACGCCATCAAGGCGCAAAATACCCAGGTTTCCGCCGGCAATCTGGGCGCCGATCCGGCCACGCCCGATACCGCGATCAACGCCACCATCACGGCGCAATCGCAGCTTCAGACCCCGGCGCAGTTCGAGAACATCATCGTCAAGAACAACTCCGCCGGCACGCCCGTCTATCTGCGCGATGTGGCCCGCGTCGAACTGGGGCCGCAAAACTACGGCAGCATCGCCCGCATGAACGGCCATAAGGCTTCGGGGATGCAGATCACGCTGGCCACCGGTGCCAATGCGCTGAAGACCGCCGATCTGGTCAAGGCCAAGATCAAGGAACTGGAACCCTCCTTCCCGGCCGGCGTCAAATACGCCATTCCCAACGACTCGACCGATTTCGTCAAGCTCTCGATCGAAGACGTGGTGAAGACCCTTGTCGAGGCCATCGTGCTCGTCTTCATCATCATGTTCGTTTTCCTGCAAAACTGGCGCGCAACGCTGATTCCGGCCATCGCTGTGCCGGTCGTGCTGCTCGGCACTTTCGGCATCCTCGCGGTCTTCGGCTATTCGATCAATACCCTGACCATGTTCGGGCTGGTGCTGGCCATTGGCCTGCTGGTCGATGACGCCATCGTCGTGGTCGAAAACGTCGAGCGCGTCATGCACGAAGAGGGTCTTGACCCGCTGGAAGCGACGCAGAAATCGATGGACGAGATCACCGGCGCCCTGATCGGCGTCGCCTCGGTGCTGGCCGCCATGTTCGTGCCGATGGCCTTCTTCGGCGGCACGCAGGGCATAATCTATCGCCAGTTTTCGGTGACGCTCGTTTCGGCCATGGGCCTGTCGGTCCTCGTCGCGCTCGTCCTGACCCCGCCGCTCTGCGCTACCCTGCTGCGCCGCCCCAAGCCCCACGAAGGCATCACGGTCGCGCCGGAAGGCACGGAAGAAGAAGATGTCAAGGTCAAGGGACTGCTGACCGGCTTCAATCGCGGCTTCCAGGTCTTCGCCCACCGCTACCAGAAATCGGTCAAGGGCATTATCCGCAAGCCGGGCCTGTTCATGCTGGTCTATGCCGGCATCATCGCCGCCGTGGTCGGCCTGGCCATGACCCTGCCGACCTCCTTCCTGCCGGATGAAGACCAGGGCGCGCTGATGACCCAGGTCCAGTTGCCGGTCGGCTCCACCACCGACAAGACGGTGGCCGTCCTCAAGCAGGTCCAGGACGTCTATCAGAAAGACCCCTCGGTTGCCTACGTATTCACCATCGCCGGATTCGGTGGGTCCGGATCGGGCGGAAACCAGGGCATGGCCTTCGTCCGCATGAAGGATTTCAAGCAACGCCACAGCGACGACATGAAGGTGTTTGCCCTCGTCGACCGCGTCAACAAGCAGTTCTCCAAAATCCACACGGCCCGCGTCTTTCCGATCATACCGCCCGCCGTGCGCGAACTGGGCAATGCCTCCGGTTTCGACATGCAGTTGAAGGACGTCGGCGGCGTGGGCCACGAGGGCCTGGCCGATGCGCGCGATCAGCTTGTCGCCCTGTCTGCCAGGGAGCCCTTGCTGTCCAACGTCCGCGCCAATATCCAGGACGACACACCGCAGCTCAAGCTCGATATCGATAATACCCGCGCCGGCGCCATGGGCGTGGCGGTCTCCGATATTAATTCCCTTTTGGGCACCGCGCTCGGCGGCACCTATGTCAATGACTTCATCGACCGCGGCCGGATCAAGCGCGTCTATGTCCAGGGCGACAGCCAGTTCCGCAGCCAGCCCGAAGACATAAACCGCTGGTTCCTGCGCAACAGCGACGGCGCCATGGTCCCCTTCTCGGCCGTCGGATCGTCGCGCTGGACCTTCGGCCCGCCGCAACTGCAACGCTACAACGGCGCCGGTTCGATGGAAGTGCAGGGCACCGCCGCCACCGGCCAGTCCAACGGCAAGGCGATGGAAAAAATGGAGGAACTGGCGGGCCAGTTGCCCCCCGGCATCGGTTACGAATGGACCGGCATCTCGCTGCAGGAAAAGGAATCCGGCCAGCAGGCCCCGGCGCTCTACGCCCTGTCCGTGCTTGTCGTCTTCCTGCTGCTGGCGGCGCTATATGAAAGCTGGTCGATCCCGTTCGCCGTCATCCTCGTCGTACCGCTGGGCGTCTTCGGCGCCCTGCTCGCCACCTGGTTCCGCGGCCTCGACAACGATATCTACTTCCAGGTCGGCCTGCTCGCCACGATGGGGCTGTCGGCCAAGAACGCCATCCTGATCGTCGAATTCGCCAAGATTCTGCATGAAGAAGGCCGCACCCTGCTTGACGCCACGCTGGAAGCTGTCCGTATTCGTCTGCGCCCGATCATCATGACCTCGCTGGCCTTCACCTTCGGCATCCTGCCGCTGGCCCTGGCCAATTCGGCCGGTTCGGCGTCGCAGCACGCCATCGGCACCGGCCTGATCGGCGGCGTGCTCTCGGCCACCTTCCTGGCCATCTTCTTCGTGCCGCTGTTCTTCGTGCTGGTGCAGAAGCTATTTCGCATGGATAACCTGCCGCAGGATATCGCCGCCAGAAATGCCGCCAAAGCGGAGCGCAACCAATGAGACACACCTCGATAATCTCGCTGCTCGCGCTCTCCTCGGTTCTATCGGCCTGCACACTGGCGCCGAAATATATCCAGCCCGCACCGCCGGTGGCGACCGAATGGCCGGTGGCGGCGGCGGCTTCTGACGCACCGCTCAAATGGCGTGACCTGTTCACCGATGCGCGCCTGCAAGCGACAATCAACCTGGCGCTCGAACAGAACCGCGACCTGCGCGTGGCGGCGCTTAATGTCGAACGGGCACAGGCCCAGTATCGTATTGCCCGCTCAGATCTGCTGCCCGGAATCGATGCTTCACTGAGCAATCCGCGCAATCAGTCCAGCCGAAGCTACTCAGCCAGTCTCGGCCTAAGCGCCTACGAGGTCGATCTGTTCGGCCGCGTCCGCTCGTTGAAAAATGCCGCCGTCGAAAGCTTCTTCGCCGAGCGCGAAAACCGCAATGCCGTTCAGATCAGCCTCATAGCCGCCGTCGCCACGCAATGGCTGACCCTGGCTTCCGATCAGGACCAACTCCGGCTGGCGCAACAAACTTTGGCCGCCCGACGCGATGCGCTGACCATCGCTCAGGGCCAGGCCAATATCGGTGTCCTCAGCGATCTCGACCTGGCCCAGATTGAGGTGCTGGCGGAAACCGCGCGTGCCGATGTCGCCCGCCTGCAAACCGTCATCGACCAGGACAAATCCACCCTCACCCTGCTGACCGGCGCGCCCCTGACCGCCGATCTGCTGCCAGAAGGCTTGCAAACCGGACAGGTGGCTGGCGCCCTGCCGGTCGGCCTGCCGTCCGATGTCCTGCTCGATCGCCCGGATGTGCTGGCCGCCGAACACGACCTGAAATCGGCCAACGCCAATATCGGCGCGGCGCGCGCGGCCTTCTTCCCGCGCATTTCGCTGACCGGCTCTACCGGCTCGGCCAGCCCCGACCTTGACGGCGTGTTCAAATCCGGCACCGGCGCCTGGAGTTTTGTGCCGGCGATCTCGGTGCCGATTTTCTCAGGCGGCGCCAACATCGCCGGGCTGAAAAGCGCCGAGGCCAGCCGCGATATCGCTGTCGCCCAGTACGAAAAAGCCATCCAGTCCGCCTTTGCCGAGGTCAGCGACGCCTTGGCCGTGCGGGCGCGTATTGATGAACGCCTGAGCGCCCAGACCGCCGCCACCGGCGCGGCGCAGCGCACCCTCACCCTGTCGCAAGCCCGTTATGACAAGGGTGTGGACAGCTACCTGACCCTGCTCGACGCCCAGCGCACGCTGTATTCGTCGCAACAGACCCTGATCAGCCTGCAAGCCCTGCGCGCCACCAATCTTGTGGCGCTCTACAAGGCGCTGGGTGACGATGGGAGCCTGCAATAAAACGTTTGCCTTCTGTAGCCAGTTAAAGCACGCTCAAAAATAGAAGAAACAAATTGCTTTATATCTTGCCTGTGCGACAGTTAGATTCAGCCGGAAGCTGCAATGATTTTTTGCTTGGGGGCAGCGATGAAACTTGCATCTGTCGTTGGAGCTACAGCCATTGTTATCGGCTTAACAACGTGGTTGTTTTGGCCCCGCACAAACAATGACAATCTTTGCCCCCCTTGGCATTGGATGAATGAAAAAGAACTCAAGCCATATATTTTGGCAAATCTTAAATCTAATAAATCATGTAATTTCGATTTTAACTATGACGCAGATTCTAAAGAAAAATGTGCGTCTTTAAGCGTTCATAAAGGTCCAGATACCGTCCAGTGGGCAGGCAATGATTTTGACCTGAGTTATGGGGTAAAAATTTCGTCAGATAAACGGACAACATACTACGGGACATCTAATACCTGTGGCCGCATATCAATCATCGGCCATGAAACGGAAGAAATATCACAGTTCTGATTTGAACTGTTCCAACGGGCGTTCGTACACCGATTTTTGACGTTTGACAGCTAGGCTATAACAAACCAATCGCTGAGGTTGTCATGGAACTGAAAATCACCCGGATAGGCAATTCGCTCGGCGTCATCCTGCCGCGTGACCTGCTTAGCCGCCTGAAGCTTGACAAGGGCGATACCGTCTTCGTTACGGAAACGCCGGATGGCTATCACTTGTCGCCCTACGATCCGGCCTTCGCCGAACAGATGCAGACGGCGCGTGACCTGATGAAAAAGCGCCGCAACGCCGTTCATGAACTGAGCAAATAGATGCCGTTCGTCCTGATCCGTGAGGGCCTGATCGAGGCCATCCAGGCTGAACAGGTCGCCGAACATGGCGGGCAAGCCGGCTTGCGCGAACTCAGCCCGATGAAGATGATGCACGCCCGTGTGCGCGCCTTGAATGAAAGCGCCTCCACCGATCTGGCCAGCCTCGCCGCGTGTTACGGCTATGTGCTTGCCCACGACCAGCTCTTTCATGACGCCAACCTCTCCACCGCGCTGATCACCACCGAGCTGTTCCTGTCCCTCAACGGTTACCGGCTCAGCGCCGATGACACGACCTGCTTTCTCGGCTTCACGGTGGTCGGCAATGGCGAATTAAGCGGCGAGGCTTTCGCCAGTTGGATACGCGGCCACATAACGCCACAGTCGTTGCCAACAGCCGCCTGAACAGCGAAATGGTAATTCGTCCGACAAGTTAACGTCATCACAATCATATTGCGCCATATTGCTGATATACGCCCTGTAAAACAGGCGTTGGAAACGCTTAACAACCGGTAAAATACCGGCAGCAATCCGATGGATACGCATGTATAGAGTTCTTTACTGCCTGAGGGATCAGCACGACTGGAAACTGGTCTTACTGGCCGCCACCATCTGCGTTTTCTCCTCTATTGTCGCAGTCCTGATCATTGAGCGCGCCCAATCCACTTCGGGCGTACAACGGATGCACTGGGTGCTGACGGCGGGCGCCGCCGGCGGCTTCGGCATCTGGGCCACGCACTTCATCGCCATGCTGGCCTATAATCCGGGGGTCGCCACCGGTTACGACCTGCGTCTTACCTTGCTGTCGCTCGTCTGCGCCGTAGGCATCACCGCCGGCGGCATCGAAATCGGCATCAGCCGCGGCTTCCGCTACGCCAGCCTCATTGGCGGCGCCGTGCTGGGCGCCGGCATCGCCACGATGCACTATCTCGGCATGATGGCGCTGAATTTGCCCGGCCATGTCGTCTGGGCGCCGGATCTGGCGTCCGTCGCGATCGGGCTGGCCTTGCTCTTCGGCGCCATCGCTATGTGGGCGGTCAACCAGCCCGCCGGAAAGGTCCTTAAACATCACTGGATCATTCGTTCCGCCCCTTTCTGGCTTGTCCTGGCCATCGTGTCGCTTCACTTCACCGCTATGGGCGCGGTTACCGTGCGGCCAGACCCCGCCCGCGCCATCGGCGGCCTGACGCTTTCCCCCGGTTCGATGTCCCTGGCCATCACCTTCGCCGCCATCGCCGTGCTGGCCCTGTGCGCCTTCGCCGTCATTTCCGGCCGCAGGCTCGACCTGATGCGCGATGAAAGCAACCGCCGCTTCCGCATCCTGCTGGAAGGCCTTGAGGACACCGCCATCTTCCTGCTCGATCCGCAGGGGCGCGTCACCGACTGGAACGCCGGCGGCGACCGCAACAACGGCTACCCCGTCGCCGAGATCACCGGCCGCGTCTATGCCGATGTCTGCGCCGTCGATACCAACTTCCCCGTCCGCTACCGCGAAGCCCTGAAAAAGGCCGAGCTTGAGGGTCGCGCCGAACTGGAAGGGCTTGCCCGCCGCGCCGATGGCAAGCAATTCTGGGGCCAGACCCTGCTGCGCGCCCTCCGCGATGGCGAAGGCAAGCTGCTGGGCTTCGCCAACATCACCCACGAAATCACCGAGCGCAAGGCGGCGGAAGACGCGGTAAGGACCTCGGCGCGAAACCTCGACGCCGCCATTTCCTACATGCCGATCGGCCTGCTGCTCTTTGATCGCAACGAGCACCTGATCCTGTCGAACAGCCGTTTTGCAGAGCTTTACGGCCTCGACCCCGCCGTGATTCAACCCGGCATGACCTTCCGCGCCTTGTCGGATCATATCGTCACTCTTTGCCTGGGCGAGCGTCCTGACGAAAGCATACTGGCGCGTCACCATGCCCGGCATATGGCGCTTATCAGCCAGCCGGGGGGCGGCACAATGCTCTCCGATCTGTATCAGTCGCGTTCGATGTCGATCTCGCACCGTCCCGTCGCTGACGGCGGCTGGGTCTCGACCTTCGAAGACGTTACCGAGCGCCGCGTCTCCGAAGCCCGCATCCAGCATCTGGCGCGCCATGACGCCCTGACCGGCCTGCCCAACCGTACCCATTTCAACGACGCCTTTGAAATCGAACTGGCACGCGCCGCGCAGAATAACGAATATCTTGGCATGGTGGCTTTCGATATCGCGCAGTTCAAGGAAATCAACGACCGTCTGGGGCATCAGGCCGGCGATGAGGTGCTGAAGAAACTGGCGGCGCGGCTGGTCGATCATGCCCATGTCGATGGCCGCCTGGTCGCCCGTTTCGGTGGCGACGAGTTCAATTCGATGCGCCGCTTCAAACATCTTGAAGACCTGCGTGACGCCGTGCAAAGGCTTTACGACTGCACCTGCGAGCCGATCCGTGTCGGCGATGAGGATATCGTTCTCAATATCAATATGGGCATCAGCATCTATCCGCAGGACGGTCAGACGCGGGAAGTCCTGCTCAATAACGCCGACCTGGCCATGCAGCGCGCCAAGGCGGTCACCGGCCGCGCCCTGTGTTACTATGACGCCGGCATGGACGAGGCCGCGCGCGAGCGCAACGCCATCGCCAAGGATTTGAAGCGCGCCCTGAAGGACGATGAATTCCGCCTGTTTTATCAGGTCCAGCAATCGGTCGTGACAGGTGAGATTACCGGCTATGAAGCCCTGATCCGCTGGAAGCATCCGGTGCGCGGCTTCATTTCGCCGATCGATTTCATTTCTATTGCCGAAGACAGCGGCGCCATCGTCGAGATCGGCGCCTGGGTGCTGCGCACCGCCTGCCGTGAGGCCGTAAGCTGGAACAACAACCTCAAGATCGCCGTCAATCTGTCGCCGGTCCAGCTCAATGAGATCGGCCTGATCGAGACGGTTCAGGAGATACTGATCGAGACCGGTCTCTCGCCGTCCCGGCTCGAACTGGAAATCACCGAATCAACCATCATTGGTGATAAGGTCCGCGCCTTACACCTGTTGCGCCAGATCAAGGCGCTGGGCGTCACCATCGCCATCGACGACTTCGGCACGGGCTATGCCTCGCTCGACACGCTCAATTCCTTCCCGTTCGACAAGATCAAGATCGACCGCTCCTTCCTGATGGAGGCCGACAAGAGCGCCCAGGCGCGTGCCATCGTTCGGGCCATCCTGGCGCTCGGTAAGTCACTGGACATCCCGGTGCTGGCGGAAGGCGTCGAAACGGAAGCGCAACTCGGCCTGCTGCGCGAGGAAGGCTGCGAGGAAGCGCAAGGCTACCTGCTCGGCCGTCCGGTGGAATTCATCGGCACGGTGAAAGCGGCCTGAGTTATTCCGCCACGCCTTCCGGCTGGATCGAATCCACCATCTCCAGGGATTCCGAGATGATCGCCCGCATGGCGCGTTCCGCCACTTCGGGCTGGCCGGCCTCGATGGCGATCAGAACGGCTTCATGCGCCGGTATGCTGGCGGTGTGACCGGCGATGCGGTTGGTCAGGCCGATCGAGATCGTCAGCGCGGTATGGATCAGTTCCTTGAGCTGGATAATGAATGGATTGCCCGACGCCTGAAGGATGGCGACATGGAAATCTATATCGGCCAGCAAGGCCAGGTCGTGATGATCGCAGTCATCGCGCATCCCGTTCAGGCCGGCGCGAATGGCCTTGATATCCGCCTTGCTCGCGCGTTTGGCCGCCAGCGACGCCGCGATGGGTTCGATGGCCAGGCGCACCTCGGACAGGTCGCGGTAGATCTTGTGCGAATAGGGCCGCTCGGTCATCCAGCGCGTCACATCGGGATCGAGCAGGTTCCAGCGGCTCACCGCCTCCACGCGCGTGCCCTGGCGCGGGCGCGACGTTAAAAGCCCCTTGGCGGTCAGCATCTTGACGGCTTCGCGGGCGACCGTACGGCTGGCGCTATGGGCGACGCACAACTCGGCTTCGGTTGGGAAACCCCTCGCTTCATACTCACCGACGACGATCGCCTGCCCCAGCGTTTCCACCAGCGAGTAGGTCAGGCTCATGCCTGGGATATGCCGCATATGTTGTCTTCCCGATTTTTTTTATCGTTCGTTATGCCCTTAATTTAATTAATCAAATTCCATTTGTCACTTCAAATTGCAGTCATGGGTCGTGACCAACGACAAGCCATTGAACGCGCTAAAATATATCCTGAAAGCCGCCGCTAAACCTGCGCGGCGAAGCGCTCAATCAGCCATTGCGCCGCCGGGCCTGGCGGGGTGTCCGTGCGATAGATGGCGTGCATGTCGTATTCATTGACCGGCCAGTCCGGCAGGTTCAGCGCCACCAGACGCCCGGCCTCCAGATCACCCTTCACCATAAATTCCGGCATCGATCCCCAGCCAACGCCGGCCAGCAGCAAGGCATGTTTCGAACCCAGATCGGCCAGCCGCCAGGTCTTGACGCCGATCACGCCGAAATCCTGCCCAGCCGTCAGGGGGGAGCGGTCGGTCAGCACAAGCTGGATATGATTGCGCGCTTCCCCCGGCGCCTTGCGGCCGGTATGGGCGAGCGGATGGAAGGGCGCGGCCACCGGCACCAGTGGCACCGCGCCGATATGGCGGCGGTCCAGTTCCTCGACCGAGGTATTGAGCGGCCCGCTAATGCCGATGATCGCCGTTTTCGCCTGAACAAGCTGCGTAATTCCGCCCAAGGCCTCAACGTGCAGACGCAGGGGAATGGTCGGGAAGGCCGTCTGAAAAGCCTGCAAGGCATCGACCAGCCGCGCCGTCGGCAGCATGACGTCGACCGCCACGGAAACCTCGGCTTCCAGACCTTCGACCAGACTCTTGACCCGCGCGCGCAGGATATCGACCCCATGCGTCACGGTGCGCGCCTCGGCCAATACCGCCCGCCCCGCCTCGGTCAATTCGGGCTTGCGGGTGCCGACGCGATCGAACAGGGGCAGGCCAAGCTGGAATTCGAGATTATCGATGGCGTAGGTAATCGCCGAGGTGGCGCGGTTCAGACGGCGCGCCGCCGCAGCGAAACTGCCGGTTTCAACGACGCATAGAAGCACCTGCAATTGATCGAGCGTGGGTGTGCCAGGATTTGACATTTCTAATTATCCGAAAAGTTTATTCAATATTATGCGGATTTTCAGAACAATTTGCAAGGCATATACAGTCACATATCGACAGCCCCTTTAAAGGAGATTGTGACCATGACCACCCTGACCGCCCATAAAGACCGCACGATCACCAGCCGGCACAGCGCCTTCCGCACCCTGGAAGGCGATGGCTTTGAAGTCCGCCGCGCCATTCCGTCAAAGGGCTATGAAGCCGTCGGCCCGTTCATCTTCCTTGACCATTTCGGGCCGATCGAGTTTTTGCCAGGCGAGGCCAAGGGCGCTTCGGCGCATCCGCACGCCGGGATTGAAACCCTGACCCTGCTGCTCGAAGGCCGCAGCATTCATAAGGACAGCCTCGGCAATATGAGCGTCATGCAGCCGGGCGAAGTCCAGTGGATGCGCGCCGGCCGCGGCATCATCCACGACGAAGGCCCGGATGCCGAAATCCAGCGTACCGGCGGCCGCAATCACGGCATCCAGCTCTGGCTCAACATGCCGGGAGGCAAGAAGCATGACGATCCGGCCTATCGCCATTTCCTGGCCAGTGACATCCCGCTGGTTCAGGGCGACAAGGCCTCGGCACGCATTGTTGCCGGCCACGTCAATGAGGTCACGGGGCCGCTCGAAAGCTTCGGCGCGCCGGTCGTCATCCACGCCTCCATCAAGGCTGGCGGTTCGATCACCCTGGAAACCAACGCCCGTGAACTGGCCCTCTATACCATGACCGGTGCGGCGCATATCGCCGGCCAGGCCATCGAGCCCGGCGAACTGATCCGCTTCGGCGAGGGCGATGCCGTCACGGTCACCAGCGATCAGGACAGCGAAATCCTGCTCGTCGGCGGTGATCCGCTCGATGCGCCGATCGTCCGTCACGGCCCGTTCGTCATGAACACCATCGATGAACTCGAACGCGCCGTCCGCGACTATTACGCCGGCCGCATGGGCGTGATCGCTTAACTTCTTTCTCCTCCTCCCAGTCAGTAACAAGGATTATTCAAATGGCTAAGGTTCTCGTTCTCTATTATTCCTCATACGGTCATATCGAAACCATGGCGAAGGCCGTGGCCGAAGGCGCCCGCGAAGCCGGCGCACAGGTCGATATCAAGCGCGTGCCCGAAACCGCGCCGCTGGAAGTGGCCAAGGCGGCGCACTTCAAGCTCGACCAGGAAGCGCCGATCGCCACAGTGGCCGATCTGGAAAACTATGACGCCATCATCGTCGGGGTCGGCACCCGCTTCGGCCGTCTGGCCTCGCAAATGGCCGCCTTCTGGGATCAGGCCGGCGGCCTGTGGGCGCGCGGCGCCCTGCACGGCAAGGTCGGCGGCGCCTTTACCTCAACGGCGACGCAACACGGCGGTCAGGAAACGACTTTGTTCTCAATCATCACTTCGCTGCTGCACTTCGGCATGACCGTTGTCGGTCTCGATTACGGCCACGCCGGCCAGATGACGCTTGATGAAATCACCGGCGGCTCGCCCTATGGCGCCAGCACCATCACCGGCGGCGACGGTTCGCGCCAGCCGACTGAAAACGAACTGACCGGCGCCCGTTATCAAGGCCGCAAGATTGCCGAAACGGCAATTAAGTTGCATGGTTGAGGTGTGATACCGAGGCCGCCTTCCGGGCGGCCTCACCATAATCACGATATCAAGGAGGCTAAAATGACGTCTGTACAGCGTTACCTGCCCGTTTTCGGCCGCGTGCTTCTGGCCGTGCTGTTCGTCATGAGCGGCATCAGCAAGCTCACCGACCCCGCCGGCACAATCGGCTATATCCACTCTGCCGGCCTGCCCCTGCCGAATATCGCCTATGGCATAGCCCTTACGGTCGAACTGCTGGGCGGCATTCTGCTGATTGTCGGTTACCGTACCCGCCTGGTCGCGCTGATCCTGGCCGTCTTTACGGTCGCCGCCGCCATCGGCTTTCATGCCCATTTCGCCGACCAGAACCAGATGATCCACTTCATGAAGAACATCGCCATCGCCGGCGGGCTGCTTCAGATCGTGGCTTTCGGCGCAGGCGCGTTCAGCCTCGACAGCCGGCTTGGCAAGGCCTAATCTCAACCCTCAAAGCGCGGTCACGCCCAGTGGCCGCGCGTCTGTTTCCGGAGACACGCATGGCCCGCGCCACCGCCCATATCGGCACCGATCAATACGCTACCACGCTGCATGTAGCTGGCCGGACCATTATCGCCGACGAACCCGAAGATAACGGCGGCAAGGATGCCGGCCTGGCGCCCTATGATTTCCTGCTGTCGGCGCTGGCCTCATGCACCGCCATTACCCTGCGCATGTATGCTGATCACAAAGGCTGGCCATTGAAGGCGGTCGATGTCGCGCTGCATTTCTACCGCGACGGCGAAAAAGAGATTATCGACCGCATCGTTACGCTTGATGGTGATTTCACGCCGGAACAACGCGAGCGCCTGCTGCAAGTAACCGAACGCACGCCCGTCACCAAGACACTCAGGCAAGGCCTGACCATCGCCACGACCTTGAAATGAATTTCCTCTGGCAAGGTCCGCCTAAGGCTTTGATGGGTTCGCTGTCGGCGCCTGCCCCTCAATAATGGTCAGCTTTTCGCCGGTCGTTTCGATATTGCTGACCGACGGTGTGACGAAGACCGTGTCGCCGGTCTTCAGTATGGCCCTGAGCGCCTCGGAAAACAGTTTAGGAATCTGCACCTCATTGGCGATGGCGCTGTCGAGCGGCTTGCCCGCTTCATCCTCGCGGCCCGGCAGGCCGGCGAAGATCCACTGCCGTTTGCCCGATTTTGAGAGGGTCAGGGTAAGGACATGGCTCTCGAAATCGCGCGCCGGCATGGTGATACGCGCCCGACCGATTTCAATGCCCGACCGCATGACAATGATCTGACTGTCGGCCTGTGAAATAATGACTGTGACAGGTCCGGCCGGTGACCGTTCGGGGTGCCAGTCATAGTCAGCCGAAGGCAGCAGTGCCTCATCTGTTCCCGCCGTCCCCACGGCGTCCAGCGGCAACAGCAGGTCACCGCCGGATATGCGCATGGGCACGGCGTCTGTGTCATTGACGATGACGGTTATGCCCAGACTGGTGACGGTGAAAAGCTTCTGCGCCAGCGCATAAGGCAGACGGATGCAGCCATGACTGGCCGGGTAGCCGGGCAGGTTACCGGCATGCAGGGCTACCCCGCTCCAGGTCAGGCGCTGCATGAACGGCATGGAGGCATCGTCATAGAGATTGGAGTGATGATCCACGTCCTTCTGCAGGATGGTGAAGACACCGGTCGGCGTTTCATAACCATCCTTGCCGCTGGAGATGGTCGTCACGCCGATGCGCACGCCGTTGCGATAGATGGTGGCGATCTGGCGGGAGAGATCGACGTAGATCATCACCGGTCCGGTGGGGGCGATTTCCGGCGCCCAGACCCATTCACCCGATTTCAGCGCCTGCGCGGCGTGAGCCAGTTCGATGGAAGCGGATTGTTTTGCCGGTGCGGCCAGGGCCGAATCGCTCAAGCCGGGCATAAGCACAAGAACAGCCAGGACGGCAGCGGGCTTGATCACGCCCTATGCCCTGCCGGCATAAATCAGGCGGCCAGCGCCCAGCCGGTCCATGACCCGCTGGCGATCGGCTTCCGAAAAGGCCAGACACCCCTGGCTGCGCCCCAGCTTGCCGGTCGTCGCGACCATGTCAGGGCTGACATACCAGGCGCCGTGAATAACGATGGCGCGGCTGAAGGCGTTGCTGTTCTGGGGATCAAGGCCATCCAGCCGGCGCGAGAGGCCGTGCTTGCCGACATAGGTATTGCCCGTCAGATAGCTGCCTTCCGAGGTCGCTTCCGAACCGGGGGCATTGGAAAAGCGTTGCAGCCAGCCGGTGTGGTTGAGATCGGAGCCCTTGCCATGCGCCACCAGGAAGGATTCGCTGCGGCCGTCCGTCAAATTGAGAATATGGAAGCGCGGCACATGGGAAGGCTGGGTAAAGTCGGCGATACCCATCAGGTCTGTGTGGGCGACCCGGTCGCCGTGGCTCATCAGCGCCTGCCGCGCCTTTACCAGCAACTGGGGGGATGGTCCGCCGGGCGCGGCGAACGCCTTGGCGCGTGACGTCAAAAGGCCTGCGGCCACACCCGCAGACAGGCTCAGGGATAGAAAATTCCGCCGATTACGCATACTGGTACCTTAACACAAGAAAGAGACGAGTTCATTAGCTACATAATGTGGCTTTGATGGGTCGCCACCCCGGCCATCCAATAAATCGCCGGTCAGACGGTCACGCCGTCCGAATACTGCGTTCCCGCCGGGGTGAAGGTTGCGGTCATCTGCTTCATGCGCAGGCGCGGATCGAATGAGATATGTACCCAGGCGCCCTCCTGGATAAGCTGATCGAACTGGATGTGACTGGCGATGATCGCCTGGCAGATTTGCAGCGGCGTACCGAACCCCGGACAGACGAAATCAACCGCATAGCCGCTCATATGGGCGCTGGTCGGCGCCCCGCCCACGGCCGTATTCAGGGCCGGTGAGCGATAGCAACTGTTGACCCGGATCGGCTTGCCCAGCAGGGTCCGCACCCGGTCCATCTGCTTCGCCGTTTCCTGCAAGGTGACGATCATTTCCGGCGACGGCGTATTGTCGATATTGCGGTGATCGGTATGCGTCAGTTCATCGAGCGTGAAATACTGGCTGAACCCATTGGCCGGCGGCGCCGGTTCGAGCGCCGGGAAAACCGTCTTCGCCTTGTCGAGCCACATCCTGCGGTCTTCCAGGCCATTGACGCCGCCATTAACGATGCGCGTCACGCCTTCGACATCATCGGCGTCGGCGCGCGCATTGCACCCGGTCTGCTTCCAGAAGGCCGCCGCGCCCTGCGCCGCATAGAGGGGATCTTCGAGCAATTGCGGCTGATCCAGCAGAGGCTGGCCGATCAGGGCGGCATAGGTGGTGTAATTGCTGCGGCCGGTGATCATGATGAAGCCGCGGCCGATGAATTTCGCCCCATCGCCCGGATTGACATTGCCCAGCGCCGGGCGATTACCATAGACGAACTCGGCAATGGCGTCACGACCCGCCGCCACCAGTTCGTTGGCCTTTTCTATGGTCTGGACCCGGCTGCGGAACGTCGCCAGCAGAACGTCGGGCCGGTAATTCAGGTTCTCGACCAGCGCCCGGAAGCCGGCACTTTCATGCGCCAGTTGCGCCATGAAATGCACCAGCCGCAGGCGTGTGGTGATCTCGCCCATCACCAGCGCAGCCTCCAGAGCCGGCGCGTAAGATTGCGCCCGGTCGTCCCGGATCGAGGGAGACAAAGCCTTCAGCCGTTCAGGCGTAATGATGGTCATGTGCGCCCCCTGCCCGTCATCAGTCGTCGCGCGGGCGCTGGCTGGGATCAAGCGCCCGCAGGGCCGAGAGGTCATCCGTTGAACCGGCGGACGCCGCCACCAGCGCCGGCTGATAGGCAATCTGCGGCGTGGTTTGCGTGACCGCTGGCGGTGCGGCAAAAACGGAGGCGAGCGCGCCCAGACCATCGAATCCGGTAACGCCGCCGCCGCCATCCTTGGGCTTGAGCGTCGAACGCACGGTCATCAGCTTGCTGAGGATATCGAACCAGAACGGCGCGCCGAGCGTCACCGCGAAGGCCGTCATCAGCCAGCCCATGCACAGGGAGATCAGCGGCAGGATATTATAGACAATATCATCACCCTGGGTCGGCGTGCCCTTGTAGAGATTGACAAGCCGCTCGGCGATATTCTGCCGCGCCTGGCCGAGGTCGCCCCACCAGGTCGCCGGCTGCGTCAGGTCGAATTGCGGGAACTTGGTGGCTTTTTCAGTGACAGCGCAGGGCGTCTTGCTGGCCGGGTAGCGCACCGGGTCCTCGCAGAAGGTGAAGAGGTGGTTCATGGTGTCGGTCGTTGTGGCGTTCCAGCCGAGCGGCAGGTCGAGCGCGCTCAGGGGGTTCTTGCCGGAATCCGGCATCAGTTGCTCGGTGTCACTGTGGGCCGTCGCTCTCTCCTTATAATAGGTCTCCGACGACGCCTCGACCGCCTTGCGCAGGGACGGGCTGAGATACAGGCTCTGGGCGATCACCACCGTATTGACGTTGAGGATGACGCAGGTGACGAGGGCCAGCCAGAAGATCAGGGTCTGGGTTTCCAGGCGATACCAGCCGGATACGCGATCCATCGTGGCATTGTACCAGTTCTCCATGAACATCCGCGCCTTGTCGATATCACCGCCGCTGTTGCCGATGGCGAACTGGACCATCTTGGCGAGGCGGGCATTGGGCAGGTCACGGCTGGCGGCGAGAATGGCGTTCGGATCGAGGCGGCCATCCGTCGCCTGTCCACTTCTGTCGGCCAGCAGATCGAGCACGACGAAGGCGAAGTGACTGCTGGGAATATAGGACGGCAACGTCTTGTGCTGAAAGAAGGAACGTTTCGACGGAACGACGTAGCGGCCGCGATAGAGCGACATGGTGAGCGGATGATCATAGAAGCTTTTCAGCATCTCATAGCCGGTGTAGTCCGGCTTGATCTTCGCGCTTTTGTTGGTGACGCTCTGCGGCGGGTGATCGCACAGAAGTTCGATCAGGCCCTTTTCCAGGTTGCGCGAACGGCGCTTGAAAAAGCCCTCGATGGCCTCACGCACCACGGTCGTCAGCACGCTCATCAACAGGTAGACGAAGACAAGGCCCGCCGCCACATCGATCGAGTCAGGTAATAGTGAACCCACGCATACCCCCTGTTATTCCGGATGCCGTTTTGGCGTCCCTGCCCGGCCGACATGGTTAACGCAAATTAACCAAAGTGCAACTTTAGGGGCAGGCTTGCGCCCTTTCGACGAGTCGAATAACGCCGTCATGCGCATTTTTGCCACAGATTCCGCGGCGCCTGTCACCGCTTACCGTATGCAAAACACTGCGGGTTTGGCAGGTTGAAAAGGGAACATTTGAACAGCAACATCTGGAGTGGAAAATCCGTGTTCGGGTCAAATATTTTGCTTGTAACAATCTTTTTAAATTTAAAATATAACGCCAGTCATTTGACATACATAAAAATAATATAGCGTATTCAATGACTTCTGTGGCATTTTTGCTATTCTCCGGCCAATTGTAGTATCAGGAACCAATAAAATCTGGCAACGTTGTCATACAATATGATAGCGTTATCATCGAATGCGAACCCAAGGCTGCGGCAGTGAAAGGCACTGAACCAGCCGGCGAGTATCGTATCAAGCAAGTTGGGAAAGAACGTAAGGATTGGCGAAACGCTCACACGGGCCTCATTGTCACGTTTTGGCGTTTTTACATTTAAACAATGTTTTATATGCACGTGGTCGCCAGCGCCGCGGGCATCTCTCCCATCTTGTCATTCGGCTTAAAGCCGCGTTCGGAAAGCGCGCGGCCATTCACTCCAGGGAGACGTTTTAAATGATGACGACTAAAAAGAAACTGGGCCTGCTGATGGGAACCGCCTCGATGGCCGTTCTCGGTACGCTCGCCCTCGGCACAATCGCATACGCCCAGGATGCCGCACCTGCCGCCGCACCGGCTGACGACACAGTAGTTATCGTGACCGGTCAGCGCGCCCAGCTCAAGAGCGCCCAAAAGATCAAGAAGGATTCGGACGTCATCGTCGATTCCGTCACCGCCGTCGATATCGGCGCCCTGCCCGACCGTTCGGTCGCCGACGCCCTGCAACGCATTTCCGGCGTCACCATCCAGCGCGCCGCCGAAGCCAATGACCCGATCCGCATGACGGCTGAAGCCGGTGGCGTCGAAATCCGTGGCCTGGCCTGGGTCCGTTCGGAAACCAACGGCCGCGACATCTTCTCCGCCAAGAGCGGCCGCGGCCTCTCCTGGGGTGATGTGTCCGCCGACCTGCTGGCCGGCGTTGACGTCTACAAGAACCCCTCGGCCGATATGACTGAAGGCGGCATCGGCGGCACGGTCAACCTGCGCACCCGCCTGCCTTTCGACTCGAAGAAGCCGATCATCGCCTTCACCGCCGACGCCACCCAGGGCGACCTGCAAAAAGACAACCACTATTCCGCCAGCGCCCTTTACTCCAATCGTTGGGACACCTCGATCGGTGAAGTCGGCGCCCTGTTCAACTATTCGCTGGTCAATGAAGGCAATATGACCAACGTCATCGCCGTTGACCGCTATAACGCGGCGACGACCATTGATGGACAGAATGTACTTGTGCCGAACACTATGGGCTGGCGCACGATCAACTGGAACCAGAAGCGCACCGCCATCAACGCCGCCCTGCAATGGCGCCCGAGCGACGACCTGGAGTTCACCCTCTCGGTGCTGAACGCCAAGGCCGAACCGAAGAACACCGAATACAATGTCGGTTTCTATAACGACAGCGGCGAAATCTCGACGCTGACGCAACAGAAGCACGATGCCAACGGCGATCCCGTCGTTGATGGCAACGGCGATCCTGTCATGGAAGCCACGCCTTCGGCCACCACCTATAAGTACGACTCGAACGGCGCATTCCAAAGCGGCACTGTTTACGGCGCCGGTATTACCTCGAATACCCGCTACGGCGAAGACCACAACGAAACGACTGACGTTTCGCTGCACGCGCGCTGGAACGTCAATGACCGCCTGACCCTGGCCGGCGACCTCCAATATGTGAAGTCTACCGCCAAGGTTCTGTCCAATACCGCCTTCCTGCAAATCGCCGACAAGCCGGACGCCACCATCGATCTGACCGGCAAACTACCGGTGATCAGCGTTGCCGGTTCCGACACCGCCGACGCCTCGCAATACCTGTGGGCCGCCGCGATGGATCACATCGAACAGAACGACGGCAAGGAAATCGCCGCCCGCATCGATGGTGATTATCAGCTCGACGCCGGCTGGCTCAAGAGCTTCAAGTTCGGTGTCCGCACGACCGACAAGGACTACATCACCCGCCAGTCGGGCTATAACTGGGGCTTCCTCTCCTCGCAATATTGGGGCAATTCCGGAGATCCGCAATCCGCCACCAATACCGGCTCAGGCACCTATGAAGTGCGCGACTTCAGCAACTTCATGAACGGCGATGTGCCAGTCCCCGGCTCGGTCGTCTTCCCGGAAGCCTCGATCGTCAACCGCGGCACCGCCACGACCGCCGAACTGCTGGCCATGGCCAACACCTCGGGCTGGGGCTGGAAGCCGCTCAGCGACGACTGGTCGACCTATGCCGCCAGCGGGGGCCTGAATACACAGAACGAGAAGACCACCGCGGCCTATATCAACGCCAAGTTCGGCGGCGAAATCAGCGGCCGTACGGTTGACGGCAACTTCGGCGTCCGCGTCGTGAAGACAGAAGCCACCGGCGACAGCTTCATATCTGCAACCAAGCCCAACCAGGCCGGCACATGCGTCGAAAATTGTACTGATTATAACGCCGCGGTTGCCTTTGGCACCCTGGGCCAAGCCTATGGCGGTTCGCAGGACTACACCAACACCCTGCCGAGCCTGAACGTGCGCCTGAAATGGAACGATCAGCTCCAGTTCCGCTTTGCCGCCTCCAAGGGCATTGTCCGTCCGGAACTCGCCTGGCTCAGCCCTTACACCTCGCTGGGATATGGCTTTACCACCTATCAGGTTGGCGCCGCTGACGACGCCACGTTCGGCGTTTCCTACGCTGCTGGCAGCGAGCCGAAATATACCGGTACCGGCGGCAATCCGAACCTGAAGCCGATCGAAGCCAATCAGTACGACCTGACGGCCGAATGGTACTTCGCACCGACTGGCAGCGTCACGGTGGATCTGTTCAAGAAGGATCTCACGAACTACATCTACAATGGTACGCGCGCTGAAACCTATACCAGCAACGGCCAGACCTTCACCTTTGACGTTACCCGCCGCTTCAACGGCACGGTTGACGGCAAGGTCGAAGGCTTTGAAGTTGCCTACCAGCAGTTCTATGATTTCCTGCCGGCGCCGTTCAATGGTCTGGGCCTGCAAGCCAACTATACCCACATCGACTCGTCGGGCGGCCGCAATTCCGGCTCCACCGATGAAAATGCCCTCAATGCCCTGCCGCTGGAAGGCATGTCGCCGGACAGCTACAACGTCGCTGTGATGTATGAAAAGTACGGCATCTCGGCGCGCCTGGCCTATAACTGGCGCTCGAAGTACCTCTACACCACCTCGGCGGCCAACGTGAACCGTCCGCTGTGGGCCGATGATTACGGCCAGCTCGACGGATCGGTCTTCTACACGCTCAATGCGAACTACAAGATCGGTGTCCAGGCCGTGAACCTGACGCACTCGACCACCACCCAACTGGTGTCGAGCGATCTGACCGCCCCGCTGGAAACCCAGTGGTACTCGGCCATCAAGACCGACCGCCGTATCTCGGTCGTTCTGCGCGGCCTGTTCTAAAGCCTGCAACGACGCGGCCAAACCCGAGACTGCCGGCCGCGTCGGAACTCTTCTTCTGCCTTTCCCCTTCCGGTCCTGCCGGGAGGGGCTTTTTATATCAGGTCCATGTTTTGCTGCTATAAGACACGGATCAACGGTCAAAACCGGGGAAACGTGAATGGCTGAACCTATCCGGAAAATCATCATCGCGGGCGGCGGCACGGCCGGCTGGATGTCGGCGGCCGCACTGAAGGCCGGTCTGGGCCAGACCGTGGATATCCTCCTGATCGAATCCGAGGATATCGCCACTGTCGGCGTCGGCGAGGCGACCATCCCGACCATGCGTGTCTTCAACGAACATATCGGCGTCAACGAGGCTGAATTTATCCGGGCCACCGAGGCGACCTTCAAACTCGGTGTTGAATTTCGCAATTGGGGCCATACAGGCAACCGCTACTTCCACCCCTTCGGCGATTACGGCGCCACGCATGAAGGCCTGGCCGCGCACCAGATCTGGCGACGGCTAAAGGCGGAGGGCGACGACACGCCTCTGGAAGCCTACAGCCTGGCCACCCAGATGGCCTATGCGGGCAAGTTCTTTCCGCCCAATCCCGATCCGCGTTCGCCGATGCACGACTATAGTTATGCTTTCCATTTCGATGCCTCGCTCTACGCCAAATTCCTGCGCGGTCACTGCGAAGCGCGCGGTGTCAAACGGCGCAACGCCAAGATCACCGGCGTCAACCAGCGCAGCGCCGATGGTCATATCGAAAGCCTGGCTCTCGATGACGGCAGCGTGGAGATGGCGGATTTCTTTGTCGACTGCACCGGCTTTCGCGGCCTGCTGATCGAGGGCGCGCTAAAGGCCGGCTATACCGACTGGTCGGACTACCTGCCGGTCGATCGCGCCTGGGCAGTCCCCACCGCGAAAAGCGCTGACTTAAGCCCCTATACCCGTTCGACCGCCCACACCGCCGGCTGGCAGTGGCGCGTTCCCCTGCAACACCGCACCGGCAACGGCCATGTTTATTCCAGCCGGTTCATGGACGACGAAACGGCACGGACCGTGCTGCTCGACCATCTCGACGCACAGCCTCTGAAAGACCCGATGCTGATCCGCTTCACCACCGGGCATCGCAATACTTTCTGGGACAAGAACTGCATCTGCGTCGGCCTGTCGTCCGGCTTTCTGGAACCCTTGGAATCGACCTCGATCAACTTCATCCAGCTCGGCATTATCCGGCTTCTGGAGCTGTTCCCGTCACGCGAGATCGACCCATTTTTGCGCCAAGAATATAACACCCGCACCCTCGACGCCTACGAGAAAGTCCGCGACTTCATTATCCTGCACTATTGCACCAATACCCGCGACGAAGCCCTGTGGCGTTATTGCGCCGACATGCCGCTCCCCGATGACCTGGCCTACAAGATGGAACTGTATCGCCGGCGGGGCGAAGTGATCCTGCGCAAATACGACCATTTCGCCGAACCGTCATGGGTATCGATCTACAATGGCCAGGGGGTGATACCCGACACCTACGATCCCCTCGCGAACCGTATTCCCCTGGAAACCCTGCGCACCCTGATGCAGACGCGCCGCGACGGCATCCAGCGGGTGGTCGCCCAACTGCCTTCGCACGCGCAGTTCATCGCCCAGCATTGCCCGT
Source organism: Asticcacaulis sp. (assembly GCF_035497195.1). Lineage (GTDB taxonomy): Bacteria > Pseudomonadota > Alphaproteobacteria > Caulobacterales > Caulobacteraceae > Asticcacaulis. The sequence goes on along the minus strand of NZ_DATJDZ010000014.1, from coordinate 923,765 downwards.
CGGATAACTTCATGAAGACCGTCGTATAGACGTGTCTATTTCTCCTCGTCCGGATAAGGCCCCACCCCGCCACCGGCGATAAAAGCGTCGATATGGGCGCTCAAGACTGGCAGCGGCACCGATCCCAGTTCGAGCACGGAATCGTGGAAGGCGCGGATACTGAACTTGTCGCCCAGCGCCTTTTCGGCTTTCGCGCGGGCATCACGAATGGCCATCTCGCCGAGATAATAGCTGAGCGCCTGACCGGGCCAGGAAATATAACGATCGACCTCGGTATCGATCTCGTGCTCGGAAAGCGCCGTATTGTCGCGCAGGTACTGGCGGGCCTGTTCGCGCGTCCAGCCCATCGCATGGACGCCGGTATCGACCACCAGCCGCGACGCCCGCCACGCCTGATAGCTGAGATAGCCAAAGCGGTCATAGGGGGTGTCGTACATGCCCATCTCGACGCCGAGATACTCCGAATAGAGCGCCCAGCCCTCGCCATAGGCCGAAATATAGGTCTTCTGACGGAACTCCGGCAGGGACTTGTTTTCCAGCGCGAGCGGCATCTGGAAGGCATGGCCGGGCGCCGATTCATGCAGGGTAAGCGCCGCAAGCTGGAACAGCGGACGTGATTTCAGATCATAGGTATTGACGTAATAGGCGCCGGGGCCACCGCGGCCGCTGGTATAGTAGGGCGCGATTTCCGGCGCCACCGGCACGATAGCGAAACGCGAACGTGGCAGGCGGCCGAAATATTGCGCCGCCTTGCCGTCGAAGGTCTTGGCGATCCAGGCGGCGCGATCAAGCAGCTCCTGCGGCGTCTTGGCGTAGAATTTCGGATCAGAACGCAGATAAGTCAGGAAGGCAGGCAGGTCGCCTTTAAAGTCGACTTCCTTCATTACGTCCAGCATCTGGGCGCGGATCAGCGCCATCTGGTCGAGGCCCAGTTGGTGGATCTGCGCCGGCGGCAGGTCGAGCGTAGTGAATTCGCGGATCTTCGACTGGTAATAGGCCTTGCCGTCCGGCAACGCACTGGCGCCGAGCGCCTTTTGCGCGTTCGGCACATAGGTGTCGTTGAAAAAGGCCAGCAGCGTCTTGTGCGCCGGAATGACCGCGCCGGTGATCGCCTTGGCCGCCGTCGCACGCAACTCCGCCTGTCTGACCGCCGGAATATTGGCCGGCATATTCAGGAACGGTTTGTAATAAACGCTGTCCTCCGGCTTTTTGACATCGATCACCGTGCGGATCGAGGCGTCGCGCCCTTCCAGCGTCACCTGCGGTGGCGTAAAATGGCGTTTCAGCCCCGCCTTCATATTGACGATCTGCTGGTCGAAATAACGCGGCATTTCCGAGAGCTGGCTAATATAGTTGCGATAATCCTGCTCTGTATGGAAATCGCTGCCGGTGATATAGGTCAGGTCGCCCCAGAAGGCGCTGTCGGAATTGACCGGCTTCTCATATTCGCGGAATTGCTTCTCGGCCACCAGACCGTCGATCTGCGCTTTGTAAACCTGATAATTGACCTGATTTTCAGGCGTCAGGGCCTTGATATCCACCACCGCCAGTTTCTTTTCTACATCCAGCCAGTAGGCCAGTTGCTTCTGTTGCGCCACTTCGCTGACATCGGGCAAATGCGCGCTGACCCCGGCATTGACATTATCCTCGTCCGTCTGTTGCAGGGACTGCCGCCAAGTCCATTCGGCGGTGTAGATCGCCTTGAACTGATCATCGGCAGAGGCCGGAGCGGTTTGGGCGAAGGCCGGGACGGCGATAAGCACGGCGACCGGCATCGTCAGCAGATATAGAGCAAAACGGGAAATACGCATGTCAATCCTTGGATGGAACGGTTTGTCGCGGCATCATGTCAGACCGGATTCAAAAAGGCGACTCAATGACGTTTGGGTTTTTTGTTGACTAAGAAACATTGTCATTATAGTTTCCTAGTCAACACAAGGGACCCCATGACCACTCCCGTTGAACCGTCGCACCTGACCTCGCATCTCGGCTATTGGCTGAGATACGTCTCCAATCATGTGTCCTATGCCTTTGCCCGCAAGCTGGAAGACCGTGGCGTTACCGTCGCCGAATGGGTGATGCTGCGCGAATTGTATGGCGTCAACGCCATCGCGCCCAGCCGCCTGTCGGAACAGATGGGCATGACGCGCGGCGCCATCACCAAGCTGGCCGATCGCCTGATCGCCAAGGCGCTGATTACACGCAACGCCAATCCGCAGGATGCCCGCGCCCAGACGCTTGAACTGACCCCCTCCGGCCGCGATCTGGTGCCGGAACTATCCGCTCTCGCCGACCGGAACGATGCGGAATTTTTTGGCCATCTGACGCCGGATGAACGCCAGTCCCTGGAACGCGTTTTGAAAGATATCGTCGCGCGGCGCGGCCTTACATCCAGTCCCATAAACTAATATCAGGAGACCTTATATGGACGCGTCTATCACCGCCATTATCCACGACTGTCATCTCGCTTCGGAAGAAGACCGTCTCGATTTTCCGCAAATCCTTACCGCTCTGCACCAGGCCGGCGTTGAAGGCTACATGGTCGATTTTCGTCGCTCGACCAAGACCTACTACCTGTCCGACGGCGAAAGTCTTGAACTGTCGTCTCCTGATAGTGACGTAAAGGTATCTGCCCTTTTCGACGCCTCCACCGTCGAAGCGGCGGTGCGCGAAGCCCAGACCAAGGCGCCCGGCTACACCTATAAGGGCTTCTGCGCCAAGGTCATGCAGGCAGGATGCGCCGGCTATATCGTCTCCATCCTGGGGCGTCGGGTCGTCTATTTCGGCCGTACCGCCGAAACCCATGTCGAGCATTTTCCCACCGGGAAATAGGCTAAGCCAGGCGGAAAAAGTCGATGATGTCGGCGTGATCTTCAAAAAACCGATCGCGCATCGCCTCCAGATCTTCGATGGCCACCCAATGCGCGCCGGCCGCGTCATCCGTCGCTTCGATTTGCGGCAATGGCCCTTCGGGGAAGCGAAAATGGAAGGCATGGGTGATCGTCCGGCCCCGCGCAGAGCGCTTGGGATAATCAAATACCTGGCTGGAAACCAGATGGTCGGCGATATGAGCCGCACTCAGTTCAAGCTGCGTTTCCTCGGCGACCTCACGCACCGCCGATTGTAACAAGGTTTCATCCGCCTCGACAAAGCCGCCCGGCAGCGCCCACTGGCCTTTTCCAGGCTGCCCGCCCCGCTTGATCAGCAGCAAATGCCGGCCATGCTGGATCAGAGTGTCGCAGGTAACAAAGATCGGCGGCCAGGGCGCGGTTTCCCAGCTCTTTTTGTAATCATCTATATAGCGCTGTTCTTCATGCAATCTGGCATAGTCCGGCGTGGCGGAAAACCCGCGCAATATGTCCAGCACAGCGTCCGGTATCTGCCTGGCCACCGCCTCGGCCCCATCCCGCAAGAAGGCGGCGCGAACGGTCTCCGACAACTCGTTTTCCGCCGCCGGATGGGTCAGGGCATCGGCGCCCAGCAGCCCGCCGCCCTCGTCCGGCATCTGCGCCATGACGGCCTCGCAGGCGGTCGTATCGGCCAGGTCGGGACGGTAAAGGTGATCGCGGACATGGCAGAAAACCGCATGGCTGGCCAACGGCCCCAGGGCGGCGCGGATCATCCCCTCCCGCACTTCGGCAGACCACGGCATCTGTGTCGAAGGGGCGCGATCCGCCCCTGTCACCACGATATGGACATGGGCGCAGCGACGGAAGAAATCGTCCAACTCCGCCATGTCGGCGTTCGTCGGCGGTGCGAACCGGCCAGACATCACCCCTTGCTGAAATTCAAAGATCATCTGCCTGCGTCCTGACGATTTGAGGTCATGCGTAACGGATGACGCAGATTAGGCTCCCATTCTGTTCAGGTAAAGCGCCGTCCCCATCTTAAAGGTGCTCTTCCACAAAGCGTTCTATCTTGGCATTGCTGGTCAGAAGCCGGTAGTTGGAGATCATGACACGGGCGCTCAATGCATCCCGCAGTACTTCTGAAAGACTATAGCCGCCCGTCTCCGCATAACCGCGAATCCCCAGCAAACCCAATGCTCCCAGGCATATTTCCGTCAGCAAGTCCGAGCACAGAACCTTAAGGCGCTTGACGTCGGCCGTATGCGCTATACCCATCGCGCCCACGCTTTCCTTGTTGTCAAATGCGGCAACCGCATCGCGGATCAAAGCGTTCATGGCGTAGTGTTTGTCCACAAGCCGGCTGAATTCGCTTTGCATCACGTCCGCCACATCGCTTTCCGCGGGGGGGCTTTTGCCTATGCAGGTTCTGACCTTTTCCAGCGCGCTGCTCGCCAGCCCGCTCCACAACGCAGCCCAGAAAATATGAATGGAAGGCGTCATCGTGTCCCTGGCGATGACCGGATAGGCATCGGCGAATATCGCGGCTTCACCAAACTTCGCCGTAAATCCATATGGCCGGTTCAGGACGCCGCGCATCCCTATGAATCCGGCGGCATGACCCGGTTGAAGGTCCATATCCTTCATTTCGGCGGCAATGAGCACCTGCGTATTTTTCCCATTATCCTGGCCCCGCATGGCGCTGACCAGAATAGCGCCGGCATGATCGAGATAGGAGATATTGGGACTTTCCTTGGTGACCGTCAGTGCGCTGCCGGTTTCCTCTATGGTGCAGATAGATCCGAAGATATCGCCGCCGACGCCCTTTTCGGACGTGCCGCTGGCGACAAGCACCTGATCGCGCACCATCCGGCGGAGAAGTTCGCTGAAAAACGGGCTATCGCCGCCATGTCGCACCAGGGTCAGCACCTGGGACATGTGCATGGCGTAGATCAGCCCGGCGGAACCGGACAGCCGTGCAATATTAAAGGTGATGCGCGCTGTATCGCCTATCGACAGCGCGGGCGCGTCTGCCTCGTCCGCCACAACCCAGAGGAGCCGATCCTCCCGGAGTTGCGCCAGTATCGCGTCGGTAAACGCCTTTTCGTCATCTGGTTCACGACGCGCAAACGCTATGCGTTCGCCAAGGGTGCGTGAAAGCTCAACCCGATCCCTGCTGCCCATCGTCATGATCGCCTCCCTGTTCGATTAAACCGTTCCTTGCGACAAGTCCTTACGCAACCTTATGAAATCCGTCTTGCCGTTGGGTGTCAATGGAAAGCTGTCCATCATATGCCAGCCGCGCGGCTGCATATGCTGGGACATTTCCTTGCGCGCGAAGATTTTGAGCGCCGGAACCGGATCAGGCGCATCCGCCGGCGCAGTGACCGCCGCAATGATCATTTCCCCCATGATTTCGTGCGGCACCCCCACGATGGCGACATCGCGCACCAGGCCGGTCGCCCGGATCATGGTCTCGATTTCATCCGGACTGACGCGGACGCCCATCGACTTGATCTGGCGGTCGCGCCGCCCCTTGATGACCAGAAGCCCCTCAGGCGTCTTCCACCCAAGATCACCGGTAAAAACCACGTTTGGCGCCGGAACGCCGGCATAACGCCACAGCGGATCGGGCCGCAGAACCTTCGCGGTCGCCTCCGGCGCCCCCCAGTAGCCCATAAAGGCGCCAGCGCCACGATGGATAATTTCGCCGATCTCGTCCGGTTCGGCTTCCTCACCGTTTTCACGCAGGACATTGAGCGTCACGCCGGGATAACCAAAGCCGACCGAATGCGGATGATCCCCCGCCAGGGCCACCGGCAGACCGGCGCTGCGGTAGGTTTCCGTCATGCCGTAGTTGAGCGAAATATCGCAATGTCCGAAGACCTGCCGGACATCGGCATAAATCGCCGGCGGGATCAGGCCGCCGGTGTTGGTCACCAGGCGCAGTGAACTCAGATCCGTCTCGCGCAAGGGCGATAGTCCGCGCAGCAGAAGCGCGAAAATCGACGGCAGGCCCGCGAAAACGGTTGGTCTGTGCACGGCGATGGCCTCACACAGCGCAAACGGATTGCGCGCCACGGGCAGAACCTGGGTCACGCCCAGCAGCACGGTGGAGAGAAGCTGGCCATAGCCATAGTCGAAGGCCCAGGGGATAGGACACAATATCCGGTCATCCGGGCGCAGGCCGAGGTGTTCGGCCACCATCCGGCATCCGGCCAGCAGGGTGGCGTGATTTTGCGTCACGCCTTTTGGCGGCCCCATCGAACCGGAGGTAAAGAAGATGGACGCCGGTTCGAGATCATGCGTCAGGCCGCGCGAAGGCGGCGTCATGGGCGCAGCGGTTTCCGCGCCCAGTACGAGCACCGGACAATCGAGCGTCCGTTCGGCGATTTCGGCACATTTCGCGTCAACAAAGGCGACCCTGGGCTGGGTCACGCCGGCGGCATGGCCGAGATGGGTCACCGGCGCCTCGTCATTGACCAGCGCGACGATGGCGCCGATCATCCAGGCGCCCAGAAGCGTCGCCGCCAGGTCCGGTGAATTCCCCGCCCAGACCAGGCAGCGATCACCGGGCTGGACACCGAAACGCACCATCAAGGCCGCCGCTTCAGCCGAGCGGACGCGTAGCTCGGTAAAGCTGATGTGGCGGTCGCCCTGGATAATCGCCGGCGCGTTCCCCCTCTGCGCCGCCACGGCGTCAAAGCGTCGCCACAAACCACTCGTCATAAGTCCGTCACCCCTTGAGCGCGATCTCGGCCATGCGCAGGCGGCCGGTCGTATCCACATCCGTCCAGTGATTGAGCGCGCTTTCGGTCGCGTCGATCATCTCATTGCCGGCCAGCACGATTTCAGCCGGTTCCGGGTGGCTGATAAAACGTGACGGGCTGGCCGTCAGGCCGTAAGCCCCTGAATTTTCAATCGCAATCACGTCTCCGACACGCACTTCCGGCAGCATGATGTCGGTGGCCAGCACGTCGATCGTCGTGCACAGCGGACCGACCAGGGTATATTTCTGTTCGGCGCCCTCCGGATTGGAGACGTTCATCATGTGCCAGTTGCGACGGATAATGGTCCCCATCATGCCGCAGGCCGCCAGATGGTTGTTAAAACCGGCGTCGCACAGGCGCATATCGACGCCACGGCTGTGTTTTTCCCCCACCACACCCGTCAGGAGCCAGCCGGCGGGACCGATCAGCCAGCGTCCCATTTCGAGCACACAATGCGCATCGGCGAAGCGCGGGTCGCTTTTCAGGTCATCGATCAGCGGCAGCGCCAGTTCGGCGACGGCGTTGATATCGAGCGGCCCTTCCGTTCCCCCGTAGGTCAGGCCGAAGCCTGAACCGAACACCAGCTTTTCCGGCCGGATATCGGCATGGACGGCGGCGCGGCGGAACAACTGGATGAAGATGGCGAAATTCTCGGCGATCGCCGCCGGGTTCAGACTGTTTGTGCCGGAATAGATATGAAATCCGATGAGCTTGAGGTTTTTGAGCGACTGAACCGCGTCGATGGCCTCGTCCAGCACCTCTTCGTCGATGCCGAACTGACTGGCTCGTCCCGAAAAACTGACGCCGAAATGGCGCGGGCCGGTCGCCGGATTGATACGGATCAGCACCGACTGGCGCACGCCCATTTCACCGGCCCAGAAATCGGCGCTTTTAGCCTCGGCCAGGGATTCAAGGACGAGTTCGCCCACGCCCTGGGCAATGGCCGCCCGCACTTCCGCATCCCGTTTCGCCGGTCCCGAAAACGTAATCTTGTCAGCCGGACAGCCGGCCTTCAGCGCGCGTTCGACCTCCTTATAAGAGGAAACGTCAAACGTAGCCACATGTGGCAGCATCCGGCGCAGCAGTTCGATATTCGGATTGGCCTTCACAGCATAGCTCACGCCGAAATGCTGACCGAACAAACGCTTCAACTGCGCAAAGCGGCTGGATAGTACATCGGCGTCGTACACATAAAGCGGGGTGCCAAACTGCACCGCTGCATGTGTCATCCGGCTCTCAAACGGCTGCATGGATTTCAATCTCCGGTCTGGTATTCGAGGGTCAGCTTGCCGAGGACGCCAGGTAGGCGAGAATGCGTGATATGCTATCGAAGTTCTCAAGCTTCACATCGGTGGGCACTATGGTGACGCCGCCATCATTTTCGATGTAGGTCATCAGGGTCACGAGCGCGAAACTATCCACCAGACCGCTGCTGAACAACAGGGTGTCGGCTGTAATCTCTTCGCCATCAAGCGCCAGTTCTTCAATAAGAAAGTCACGCAGGTTTTGGTAGGTCAAGGACACTCATAATCTCCATTAATTTAAACAACAGGATACCGAACACCTTATGCCTCACAGGCGCTGCGATGGCATCCGGACAGACTGACAATTACGTCGCCATTACTTCATATGTCGCAAAACGCGTCATATCAGAAACATCCGTTCCCCTTGCACGATTTATTCCGCGCGACCGGGGTGAAATGATTTTAAACCTTCATTTTCTTTAGAGCTTTGTTTTAGAAAGCAATTTTTTTAAATACGCTAGCAACATAATTCCGATGCACGTCCAACAGGGTGACTGTCAAACATGGAAACGTATCGGTAAAACACATCCGTTTTATTTCGAGCCAGACCCTACATAACCGGCTCATATTAAAAGTCGCCTAAAATTTCGCTATCGGCTTATAATATCTCATTCTTTTACAATGTTCACGTGACACGGACGACATCGGCCAGATCCTGCCAGACCTGTTGATTCCAGAAGATCCGCGCCTGTCCCGAAGGTGACGGCAGGACATATATCCGGGTACCGCCGGTTACCTCCGGCTGGAAGCCAAGCGGGATACTGCCGGTCGGCCGCCCCAGAAACACACCTGCGCCGGTCTTGCTGGTAAAGGCCAGGATTTTCGGCTGATAATGCGCAATCTTTTCCCGCAGGGCCTCGGCATCGAGCGCATCCGGCGGAAGCTGGTTGTCATTGCCGAAATGCGCCTTGCACAGATCGGTCAGGCCAATGCCGTACTCAAGCAAACACGCGTAGTCCTGCGGCCTGATCAATTGCGGCGTCAGGCCGGTCTTATGCAGGGTGCGCCAGAAGAAATTGCCCGGATTGGCGTAATAGGCCTGCCGCTCGGCGGAAATCCGGCCAAGCGCCGTACCGCAAAAAACGACCTTCAGGCCGGGTTCAAGCAGATCGGGCACATGGCCGGGCGGCAGGGAACCGAATTTATTCATATCAACTCCGGAATTAAAGATCGCTATACCACCGGCTTGCGCCCATTGCGAATTGCGCTAGGTTGATCCCAACCATACGGGGACGCGACACATGCCTTTGGCGCACAATCTGACCTGGCTCGACCTGGGTGTTTTCTGCGTCTATATCGGCGGGCTTCTGCTCCTCGGCATCCGTGACCGCCGCCGCATGATCCAGGCGCGCGACCATTTCCTGGCTGGTCAATCGGCTTCGTGGCCCAAGATCGGCTTCGCCCTCTACGCCTCAACCATTTCCGCCACCTCGCTGGTCGGGCTGACCGGCTATGCCTACGCCCACGGCATCGCCGTCTTCAACTATGAATGGATGGCGGCCATCGTGCTGACCATCTTTTGCGCCTTCGTGCTGCCGACCTATATCAAGTCGCAGGTCTTCACCGTGCCGGAGTTCCTCGAACTGCGCTATGGCAAGTTCGTCCGGACCTATGTATCGGCCCTGTCGGTGGCGCTGGGCATTTTCCTCGATGCCGCCGGCGGACTTTTCGCCGGGGCCGTGCTGTTCCAGATCATGTTCCCGGACTGGCCGTTGTGGCAGGTATGCGCCCTGCTTGCCGCGCTGGCCGGCGGCTTCCTCATCGCCGGGGGCCTGCGCGCCGTCATCATGGTCGAATCCATCCAGGGGCTGATCCTCGTCATTTCCTGCGCCTGCATCAGCTTCTTCACCTTCAAGGCGGCTGGCGGCTGGACGCACGTCATGCAGTCGGTCGATCCCGCGCACCTCAAGCTGATCCTGCCGGCCGACGACACCGCCATGCCATGGATCGGGCTGGTGACCGGTGTGCCGCTGATCGGCTTCTATTTCTGGTGCGCCAACCAGACAATGGTGCAGCGCGTGCTGGCCGCCAAGTCGCTTGATCACGGCCGCTGGGGGTCGCTGATGGGCGGCGCGATGAAGCTGACCAACCTGTTCCTGGTGATCATTCCAGGCGCTGCTGCCGTGCTTTTGTTTCCGGCACTCGATAATCCCGATCAGGTGTTTTCGCATATTGTTTTCCAGATCCTGCCGCATGGCCTGGTCGGGCTGATCCTGGCCGCCTGTCTGATCTCCATTCTCGCCAACCTGTCCGGCATCTACAATTCGACCTCGACCCTGCTGACCATGGATTTCGTTCGCAAGCTTCGCCCCGGCATGAGCGAGGTGGCGCTGGTTCGCACCGGTCAGATCACCACCGTTATCCTGATGCTGATTTCGATCCTGTGGGCGCCGCAGATCATCCATTTCGGCGATCTGTGGTCCTATTTGCAGGCCATCCTGTGCTATTTCGTGCCACCGATCGCCGCCGTCTTTATCGCCGGCCTGTTCATCAAACGCGCCAACAAGGCGGGCGCCGGCGCGGCATTGGTGGTCGGCACGATAGCGAGCTTCGCCCTCTTCTTCGGCATCGAGGTTTTCCACGCCATCCCACTGCATTTCCTTGTCGCCGCCGTGGTGATCTTTTCTATCTCGCTGGTGGCCCTGTTCGCCGGCAGCCGGACCGCACCGGCGCCCGATCCTGGCACGGTCAGCCATCTGATGTTCGCCAGGGACGTCTGGCGCGCGGAAACCCGGCACCTGAAAACGGTGAAATGGTATCAGAACTACCGCTATCTGTCTGTGGCGCTTCTGCTGATGACCGGTGCGATCGTGATCTGGTTTGCGTAGGCCCGGTTGATCTGTTAGCGTCGCGCCAACAAGCCGCAAAAGCATCCGCGAAACACAGAAATGGAAACGCTTTTACAGGAGTTGCCTTGTGCTGTCTTTTGCCCGCCTCATCCCCCTCGCCGCCCTGCTCCTGCCGTTGGTCGCGCAGGCCGATCCCTCCACCAGGCCCGCCGCCGATTCGCTGACCATCGATGAACCGGGCGGCGTGCCGGCCGGCTATGCGTTGAAATGGTCGGATGAATTCGACAAGGCGGGCCTGCCTGACGCGCATCTATGGACCTATGACACAAAGGCCAACAAACACGGCTGGGCCAATCACGAGTTGCAGTATTATTCCGATGCCCGGCCGGAAAATTCACGCGTGGAAGACGGCAATCTCATTATCGAGGCGCGCAAGGAAGATTTGAGCGACAAGGCCGATTGGGGCGGCCAGCATTACACCTCGGCCCGCCTGCTATCGAAGAACACCTACGCATACGGCTATGTCGAGGTCCGCGCCCAACTGCCGTGCGGCCTTGGCGTCTGGCCGGCCATCTGGCAATTGCCCGCCATGGAAAACATGTCCTGGCCCGATGACGGCGAAATCGACATCATGGAATATGTCGGCTGGAATCCGGATATGATCTATCATACCGTCCACACCGGCCTCTATAATCACGTCAAGGGCACGCAGAAAGGCATCCTCAAGACCATGCCCGCCGTCTGCGGCCAGTGGCATACCTACAGCCTGTTGTGGACGCCCGACGAGATCAAGGAAGGCATAGACGGCCGCTACTACTATCGCTTCCGCAATGAAGGCAGCGGTACAGGCGCCTGGCCTTTCGACCGCGCGCACACCCTGATCCTCAACCTGGCGGTTGGCGGTGATTTCGGCGGCAAGACCGGCGTCGATGACAGCACCATGCCGTGGCAATTCAAAATCGATTATGTGCGGGTTTATCAGAAATAAGACCGCTTCCTGAGTCTCGGGAACTCAGGAAGCGCTTCTTTTTCCGGATATGCCGGTAGCCCGCCGGTCGTTTCGCTGGCCTTCGGACCGGTTTTATCCGGCGCTTGTGACGCGCGAAGAGGCTTAATCCCCATAAGACCCGGTGTAAACAAATTCTGACAATGTTGTCAGACAATGGTCCGCGGGGCGCGTAATACCAATTTATTGAAATTACAGATATTTTGCACAAATATCACAGCTAAATTTTCTATTTTTCATGCCCCCTTTGTCGCCCCCGTCAAGCCAGACCTGTCCGTCAGACAAGGCAATTGGCAGGCACAACAACGGCTGGAAGATTTTTCCATGCCGGATCAAATGGTTAGCCGAACCCGCCCATTGTCCGGTTCGCATCTCCATGCTACGCTTGCGTAACCGTCACAGACCTCCCCCGGCGAAACCTGACCAATGCCCGATCCGATCACCCGCAAACCGACCATTATCGATGTCGCCAGCCTGGCCGGCGTTTCGATCAAGACCGTATCCCGCGTCATCAACAACGAGCGCCATGTCTCGACGGACATGCGCACTCGCGTCCGCCAGGCAGTCGCCAAACTGGGGTTCGAGGCCAATGAATCGGCGCGCGGCATGCGCAGCCTGGCGCCGGAAAAGTCCTATGTGGTGGCGCATCTCTATGGCGACGCCGGTGGTCTTTACACTCACGATGTCCAGCTTGGCCTGATGGAGCGCTGCCGCTATTTCGGCTATCATCTGGTGGTCGAGGAACTGGATTACCAAAGCCCGGATATCGAACGCCGCGCCAAGGATCTGGTCAAGCGGCTGAAACTCGACGGTGCGGTGCTGACGGCGCCGCTGACCGATAACGAGATTGTCCTGAGCGTGCTCGATGAGGCCGGCGTGCCCTATGTCCGCGTCTCACCGGTCACCGAAGCCCGCCACCTGCCGAGTGTCTCTATCGATGAAAAGCGCGCCGCCTACCAGATGACCCAGCACCTGCTGACCTATGGCCACCGGCGGATCGGCTATATACGCGGCCTGCCCAATCATGCGGCCACAGAATTGCGTTTTGAAGGCTTCCGCCAGGCGATGGAAGAGGCCGGGCTGGAGATCGATCCCGCGCTCATCGAAGACGGCGAATTTCGTTATTTCGCCACCATTCCCTGCGCCCGGCGATTGCTCGAACAGGCGGACCGCCCCACCGCCATCTTCGCCAGCAATGATGAAATGGCCACCGCGGTCATCAAGGTGGCGCACGAACTCGGCCTCACCGTGCCGGACGATTGCTCGATCGTCGGCTTTGATGATATCCCGACCTCCGAGATGTTGTGGCCTTCGCTGACCACGGTGCGCCAGCCGGTTTCCAGACTGGGCGCGGCGGCGGGCGACCTGTTGTTCACCCGACTGTCGCCGCTCGGCACATCGGAATGGCCCACGCCGGTTCCCCATCAGGTCCTGCCGCACGATATCGTCCTGCGCGGCTCTACGGCGCCGTTGAGGGACAAATAGCCCTTGGCAAACGACGGTCTTCGTCATAACCTCGTGCGGTAATCCAAGGGGGGCACATGCCATTTACATTCGGCGGCGTTTTCAGCCGCTTCTTCAAGCTTATCGGCGAAAATTTCGTTCTGTTGCTGATTATCGGCCTATTGTTTACTGTCGCGCCGGCGGTGGCCATGTATTACGGCCTGTTCAGTTCGATAGGCGTCACCGGCGCAAACTGGCCGACGCAGATCGGGGCTATGGGCGCGAACGGATACGCCATTCTGGGCGGCGGCGTGTTGATAATCGCCGTCCTCAACCTGATCAGCCTGTGCGCTATCACTGAAATCGCCATACTGGGGGCGGTCGGGAAAAAAGCCGGTATCGGCAGTGTTCTGGCGCACGCTCTGGGCAACTGCATTCCGGTCCTGATCATCGGCATTATCGTCACGGTATTGAGCAGCCTGCTGGCCATCCTGCTGATCATCCCCGGCATCATGTTCATGATCGCCGCCTATGTCGCCATTCCGGCCTATGTCGGTCAGCCCGATGTCGGGTTGTGGGGCGCCGTCAAACGTTCGTTCGACCTGACGCGCAACCATCGCTGGGGCATATTGGGGCTGATCATCGTGCTCGGCCTGATATCGAGCACGATCGGCGGCGCACTTGGCGGTACCGCCGGCATGATCATCCGCACGACAGACTCCCTGCCCTTCAGCATTGTGCAAGGCCTGATCAATGGCCTGTCCAGCGTGGTCAGCCAGATCTTTGTCGCGGCCATCTATGTCTGCCTGCGCCAGAGCAAAGATAAAACCATGCCCGAAACTGCGGCCGCCATTTTCGAATAATCGTTCTTTCAAGCACAAAAAAACGCGCGATCCTTACCAGGTCGCGCGTTTTTTTGATAGCAAATGTCTTATGCCGTAATGTCTTCGTTCGGGCGGCCGATGGAGGTGTAGGTGAAGCCGTGACGGGCCACCTCTTCCTTGCGGTAGATATTGCGCAGATCGACCAGCACGGCGCCTTTGGCCGCGGCCTTGATGCGCTTCAGGTCCATGCCGCGGAATTCATTCCATTCGGTGACGACCACCACGGCATCGGCGCCGGTGGCTGCATCATAGGGGCCGTCGCAATAGGTAATCGGCGGCAAGACCTCTCTGGCGTTCGCCATGCCTTCCGGATCGAAGGCGCGCACCGTGGCCCCCGCCGCGACCAGTTCCTGCACGATGGTGATGGCAGGGGAATCGCGCATGTCGTCGGTTTCGGGCTTGAAGGTCAGGCCCAGCACCGCCACCGTTTTGCCGCTGACACTACCGCCCAGCGCCTTGATGACCTTTTGCGTCATCTTCGACTTGCGGGCGTCGTTCACCGCGACCGTGGCCTCAACCAGTTTGAGCGGCGCATTGAAATCCTGCGCTGTCTTGACCAGGGCCAGCGTGTCCTTGGGGAAGCAAGACCCGCCGTAGCCGGGACCGGCATGGAGGAACTTGGTGCCGATACGGTTATCCAGCCCGATGCCACGCGCCACTTCCTGCACGTTGGCGCCCACGGCTTCGCACAGGTCGGCCATTTCATTGATATAGGTGATCTTGAGCGCCAAAAAGGCATTGGCGGCGTATTTGATCAGTTCGGAGGTGCGGCGCGTGGTGAACATCAGCGGCGACTGGTTGATGAACAGCGGGCGGTAAACCTCGGTCATCACCGGGCGGGCGCGTTCGTCTTCTATACCGACGACGATGCGGTTCGGGATCATGAAATCCTTGATCGCCGCGCCTTCGCGCAGGAATTCCGGATTGGAAACGACCGCGACATCGGCATTCGGATTTGTTTCGCGGATGATGCGTTCCACCTCGTCGCCTGTGCCGACGGGCACGGTCGATTTCGTGACCACGACGGTGAAACCGTCAACGGCGGTCGCGATATCGCGCGCGGCGGCATAGACATATTTCAGGTCGGCGTGGCCGGTTTCCTTGTTGGTGGGCGTACCGACGCCGATAAAGACGACATCCGATTCCGCTACGGCGGCCTTGATGTCTGTCGTGAAGGTCAGCCGGCCCGCCTTGACGTTATCGAGAGTCATTTCTTCAAGGCCCGGTTCGAAAATCGGGATGATCCCCTTCTTCAGGCCTTCGATCTTGTCGGCATTCAGATCCATACAGATGACATCATGACCGAATTCGGCGAAGCACACACCCGAAACCAGGCCGACATAGCCCGAACCAATCATCGTTATCTTCATTTGTTCGACCTTTTCGACGCAGCGATTCTACAAAATTTTGCCCAAAACTTTGCGCGGCACCCAAACCCAAATACACGCGCCAAGGCAAGCGAAATATGGTGACGGATTATGTCATCCGCCACCTGATCGCTTCACACAGGCGCGTCATGCTTGTCCTTGCGGCGTTTGCCGAGCAACATTTTCGCCTCCAGATGCGCCCGCAAGGCGCCATAATAGGCCCGCAGGAAATTCTCGTCATTGGGCGGGTCGTTCCCGGGGTCCACCCAGTTGATCCGCGCCTTGATCTTGGCGGCGACCGCCCGCATCACCGGGGCTTTACGTTCGCGCAGCACCTGTTCCAGCACGGTCAGTTCCATTTCGCCATAGGCCAGTTGCTCCGGCGTGAAGCTAAGGCCCAGGCCACGATCGCCTTCGAGATCCGCCAGATCGTAACTCAGGGCGGCTTTCGGCATGTGCACCACGCGGGTGCCGGCGAGGAAGTCCCCCAACCGGGCGTGCTGCTTGTTGAACAAGGGCAGCAGCAGCAGGGCCAGCGCCCAGAAAAAGGCCAGCCATGACCCGGCCGAGTGATTGGCCGACCAGGCGAAGATCAGCGTCACTGGCAGGTAAAGCTCGACCTCGCGCAGCGCATTGCGGGTAAAGATCGCCGCCGGGGTCAGCCGGCCGCCGTCATGCGAAATCACCCGCAATTTCATGACGCGCTTGCCGGGCGTGGCGGCGCGCGGCCCCATCTCGAAGAAGATGAAATAGCCGGAGCGGATGAAAAAGAGAAAAAACATCCCCACAATCATCACAAACGAACTCAAAGCCTTGTGCTTGCCGCCGGCGAAAACCCCTTCGAGCGGCAGGATGAGCCAGATGATCACCACAACGACCGGCGCCAGGATCATGATCAGCCAGTCGAGCAGCAAAGCCCCCACCCGTTCGCCGAAAGAGGCATTGATAAAGGGCAGGATAACGCCTTCCGGCGTCAGGATTTCAGACGCGGTGCGGCCCTGTTCGCCATAGGGGGCGTCGCTGATCAGGTCGCGTTTGCTGCGTTTGGCGGATTTGGCGGCCATCAGGCACCCTCCCCCGGTTTCCTGCGACCGACGGACGTATAATACAGACCCCAGATCGTCAGCATGACCGCACCGATGCCGATGCGGGCGAACGGGTCGGTGATGAGCTGGCGGCCAATACCTTCGAGACAGCCGGCGACCGTTAGCATGAGCGCGACCCCGATCATGGCTGTGCCGGTCAGGGTGCCGGCCTCTCGTAACGCGGCCTTGCGCGTGGCGTCGCCGGGGAACATCAGCCGGCGGGCGATATGGAAGCCACAGCCTGCGGCAATGACCAGGGCGAACAGTTCGGTCGTGCCATGGATGGTCAGCCAGGCGGCGAATTCAAAGCCCATGCCTTGCTGGGCGAACAGCCAGACCATAGCCCCCAGCGTGATGCCGGTATAGAAGGTCAGGGCGAAGGTCGGCAGGCCGAAGACCGCGCCGAAGGCGAAGGTCGAGATGGCCACGCCGACATTATGCGTCATCAGGAAAACCGCGAAGGGCGACAGGGCATCGTCCGCCCTGGCGCCGCCGATGGTCTTGCGCAATTCTTCCGCCGATGAGTCCAGCCCCCGGCTGCCCTGTTCGCCCGGCAGGAAGACATTGTACCAACTGGAATCATGGGCGCACAGCAGCCAGCCGGCGACGGCGCCCATCACGAGCGTCACGAAGGCCAGGGCGATCTCAGCCCCCAGTTTGCGGACGGCGCGCGGCCAGCTTTGCCCGAAGAAGCTGTAAAGCACATCTTTGAAACGGGTCTGCGGCCCATAGACATAGACATAGGCCCGCACGCACAGGGCTTGCAGATAGGTGATCATGTTGCGATCAAGCGAAATCGACTGCGCCATCGACAAAGACGACATGGCCGAGCGGTAAAGCAGGGGCAGGTTCAGCAGTTCATCGATGGAAAAGCTGCCGAGGCCACGCTTTTCCACTTTGTCGAGTTGCGTGCTCAGGGTGCGCCAGTCCGATTGCCGCGCCTCGCGGAATTTCTGGCTTTTCAGGCGCAGGACAGGTTTTGGGGCATCGGCCGGCGTGCGAATGTCGTCGTTCATCTCTTCCCTCCCCTACAGCCGGTCGGCGCGTTTCAGCGCCAGGTATTTACTGACAATCGCCGTCGCCATGTGTTTGGTCGGCGTTTCCAGCACCTCGACGCCCTGACGGCGCAACTGTGTCAGAACGCGTTCGCGCTGGCTGGCCAGACGCCGCGCAAAAATCGCCCGCGTGACGTCTTCGGCCTGAACAGGCGGACGCGCCATCAGGTCCTCGACCACCTCATCGCGGCAGGCGACAAACAAAACCAGATGCTTTTTAGACAGGCGGTTCAGGCTTTCGATCATCAAATCAGCGCTGATTTCATCGATGAAGTCGGAGAACAGGATGATGAGCGACCGCCGCGCCACGGTGGCGTTCAGGTCTGCCAGGGCCAGGGTGTGGTTGGATTCCTCCGCAGAATCCTCCAGCGCCGATAGCTGGTATTTCAGCGTGTTGAAGCCGTGGGCGCCGGAGATCGCCGGCGCATTGTGATAGGGCTTGGAGGCAAAGGCGAAGGTGCGGACATTGTCGCCGATCTTGAGCGCCGTATAACCGAGCAACAGGCCGGCATAGATGGCGCGGTCGAGCCGCTTCAGCCCGCCGAGCGGTTCGCCCATCAGGCGGCCGGTATCATAGGCCAGAACGATATGGTGATTGCGTTCGGCCTGGTACTCGCGCGAAAACAGCTTCATGTGCCGCGCCGAGGAGCGCCAGTCGATGCGGCGGTGGTCCTGCGAGGCGTCATATTCACGCAGGGCATGGTATTCGGAACCGTTATAGAGCTGGTTCTGCACCCGCACGCCGTAAATATTATCGAGCGAGAACAGGTCAGCGGCGTCCTGTTCGACGCCTTGCAGGTCCGGCGTCACGACGATCTCGATATCGAGCGGGACGCGCGTCTGGACATAGACCAGCCCCAGAAATCCCTGCCAGCGAACATAAGCGGCATCGATATCGCCACGCCCGCGCGCCATCGCTTTCAGGTTCAGCGTCCCGTGAAAGGCGCCTTCCTGTCGCGCCAGCCGGCGTTCGTAGATCGAGGTCAGCAGCAGGCGGTGCAGGCCCAGCCGCAGTTCGATGATGCCCGGCTGCCGCCACTTCGTGAAACGCGCCTCTAACGGCACATCGACCGTCCGGCCAACGCCCAGCACCGCCGGCGGCTTGAGGGTGAAGGTCAGTCCGGCGCCCACGGGGGCGAACATGCCGTCGAGCAGGGCAGCGACGAACAGCAGGGCCACCGCCAGGGGCACCCAGGCCCACGCACCGGGCGCATAGATCCCGACGCCGAGCGCGACAAGTACGCTCAAGGCCAGCAGGATCAGCAGACGCGGTGTGGGATAGATGGGCATTCGTTTCCTTGTTTATTCGCAATTTTCAACGAAAAAGTGCGAGCCGCTTTTTCTAAATTGCTCAGCGCGGAATCTCGATCCGTTCCAGAAGCCCCTGCAACACGCGATCGACATTCTCGCCTTCGATCTCGGCCGAGGGCGACAACAAAACGCGGTGACGCATACAGGCCGGATAGAGCGCCTTGATATCATCCGGCAACACATAGTCGCGGCCATCAAGCACAGCCCTGGCGCGGGCGGCGCGGGCCAGCAAAGCGCCGGCGCGTGGGCTTGCCCCGACCGACAACTGCGGTGCCTCGCGGGTGGCACGGATCAGGGCGACAATATAGTTGAGATTGGCGTCATTGAGCTTGACCGTGGAAACGACCTGTATCGCCTCGGCCAGGGATGCCGCGCTCAGGACCGCCGAAACGCCGGCCAGAACCGGATCGGTTGCCGCGGCATTGCCGGCGGTATCGACGATGCGCTTTTCTTCCTCAAGGCTTGGATAACCCAGCACATGCTTGAACAGGAAGCGGTCAAGCTGGGCTTCCGGCAAGGGGTAGGTGCCCTGCTGCTCGATCGGGTTCTGCGTGGCGATGACGGTGAAGTGCGGCCCCAGATCGTGCTTCACGCCATCAAGCGTTACCGAGCGCTCCTGCATGGCTTCCAGCAGGGCCGCCTGAGTCTTCGGCGGGGTACGGTTGATTTCATCGGCCAGCAGCAGGTCGCAGAAGATCGGCCCCTTGGTCAGCGAAAAGGCCGAGGTCTGGAAGTTGAACAGGTTCGAGCCGAGCACATCGCCCGGCAACATGTCCGGCGTGAACTGGATGCGGCCGAATTTCAGGCTCAAGGATTGGCAGAAGACGCGCGCCAGCAGGGTCTTGGCCGTGCCCGGCGGGCCTTCGAGCAGCACATGGCCGCCGGAAAACAGCGCGGTCAGCAACAGATCGACCGTATCTTTCTGGCCGATAATGACCTTGCCGATCTCGGCGCGCAGCCGGTCCGCGAGGGCTTGGATGTCAGGTATGAGCACGTTGTATCTCCGTCTTCCAGGCGTGGAGCTTCAGGGTGATATCGATAAGCTGATGTACGGTCATGACCCTGGCCGAGCGGGCCTTGAGGTCGATAAAGGAGTCGGTCGTCTTTTGCGCTACGCCCAGGCGTTCGGCGAGGTCGTCAGGACTTTCCGCGCTGACGCCCAGCCGATAGCCCTTGTCCTTCAAAACCTGGTCGCGGACCAGATCGGCATAGGCCGGCCCCAGTTTGATCTCTTTCAGGGTGATGGCCATCAGACGGGCGGCGTTGTCGGCGAGGATTTTCACGCCGCGTCCCAAAGGCGCTTCGATCGGCGCTTCGCGGGCCGGACCAAAGCGCGAAAAAGCCGCCCACATCAGTCCAAGTCCCGCGATCAGCAGACACAGCGGCACGGCGATAAAGGGCGGCCGGCTGAGCGCGTGCAGCAGGTCATGATCGGTCGAAATGCCATTGAAGGTCAGGTTGAAGATGACCCGGCCTGGGGGCGCCACTTTCGGGCTGATCGTGTCGGTCAGGGTCAGGGCGGCGATGACCTTCTGCGGATCAGCCAGTATCTGGTTGTTGAGCAGGTCCGGATCGCTGAGCAGATAGACCGGCGCCTTCGGTTGCGCGCGACCGCCGGTGACGATGACGCGTGACAGCACAGCCTCGCCATTGGGACCGACGAGCAGCGGCTTAAGGTTCGGCCCGGAGATCGTTTGCAGGCCGGTAATCGCGCCGACAGCCAGCGGCGCACCAAACGTCCCCTCGCCCGTCGCCGGTTTGAAGGTCCAGCGGTGCGCGGCGGGTTCATAGGCCAGTCCGGCCTTCTTTTCGCTTTCGGTCACCGTACGCATATCGCGTTTCAGAACGTAAGACACCGTATCGAAAGTCACCAGCGTGTCACCGCTGCGCACGGTTTGGGTGCCAGCGGGTGAGGCCGCGATCCTGGCGGCGGCCGCCTTAATGTCCTTCGGCGCCGGCGTTTCGGTGATCGGCGACAGGAAGCCCAGGCTTTCCAACACGTTGGCAGCCGCGACCAGCGTCTGGCCGCGATCCCAGTTGCGATTGCGCGGATCGGGGCCGGCATTCCACTTTGGCGCCACGATCAGCACGGCCTTGCCCAGCGGCTGACGCAGGATATGCCTGGACCGCTTCGGATCTGGTATCTGGGCAGCGCCGTAGTCCGTATCCTCGTCCTCGCTGGCCCCACTGCTGGCCGAAGAGAAACTGGCCGAGGCCTTGTCGTCGCTATCGAAATGATAGGCATAGGTCAGTGTGCCGCCGTCGTCATCCAGCGTAATGATTTCCAGATCGCCGTGCTCGATCAGCGGGCCGTCTTCCATGCGGTTGATGAGAACCTCATGCCCTCTTGCCTCCAGCAGACGGCGCAAGCCCGCCGTGCCCTGGGCGGAAAGGCCAGTGGTATTGGCCTTCTGGCCGGTTTCCGGCACGGAATTGACATCCAGCAAGGTTATGGCCGCAGCGGCGAACAAACACAGACATAAAAACGCCGCCACGGCGGGCAGCCAGCCAGAGGCTTTGCCAATGCGATCTTTGAATGTTTTCTTCGCTGTCAGGGAAACCGGCTTCAGGACCATCAGGCGATCCCCTCTGCGGCGATAAAGGCGGTATAGGCGGCGCGGCAGGCTTCAAAATCCGCACGTGTAGCCGCTATGCCGGCGAAATAGCTCTTTTCCACACAGCGCACAATTTCGGTAAAGGCGGGCCGCGCCGCTTCGGGCAGCAAGGGGTGCGAGCGGATATCGCGCGCCGAATAATGCTTGCGGACCAGATCAGGCCGGAAAGCGTTGATATCGGCCACCGAACGGACCAGCAGCAGATGGACGGCTTCGTCATAATCGCCGGCGGCCGCCAGTTTGTCGATGTCACCGAGCAGGGCCACGACCGCTTCACGCGTTGGCCGCCAGGGCGCATCGGCGCGCAGATGATCGCGCGGGAAAAGCCTCTGGAAACGCGAGGTAATCATCATGCGGACGAATGGCGACAATAGCAGCGCGATCAGGGCGATGGCCAGGGCGCCCAAAATATAGGGCATGAAGGGCCCAAGCGGCTTGAAGACGTGGGCGACCTTCTCAAAAAACTCGCTGATGTTCTTGAAAACCTTGCTCCAGAATTCCAGCGCCTTCAAATCCGGTTTCGGCATGGCGGTGAAGGTGGTTTGCAGGTCGTGATGGCCATTGACCTGGGCGATCAGCCGCTTGGCCTCGGCGGCATCGACAGGCGCATTCGAGACAGACGCATGAGAATCGGCGCGCGCGGCGGACACCGCGACGTGTGAGGCGCTGTCTGTTGCCCCGTTCTGCGTCAAGCCTGTAAATCCCCCATTCAAGTCACGCGACAGCGCCCCCACGCTGCCATGCGCTGAACTTAGAGCGCAAGCATACGCCGGGTCAAGCGATTAAGCGTCAGGCATGAACGTCATCTTCGGCGGCTTCCAGCACCTGATCGATTGTCCAGACGGAGAAGGTCCCCGACAACCGCCTGACCTCCGCATCGCCCATTCGCCACGGGCGGCATTTGAAGATGGCGCCATCCTGACGGATCGTGAGACCGGTGACGTCAAAGCGTTCGACGGTCGCTTCGACTTTCCCACCCTCCGCCAGGAGCAGATCGAGAATATCCTGACAACGCAACGCGCCGCTCTGGATCGTAAAGGCCGCGCCGCGGCCAAGATCGGGACTGTTGGTAATCGCATGATGATGTGGCATCGCTACTTCCTTATTTTAAGGTTTGGCCTGTTTTAGGATTTGCCGCCACGCTGCGCGGTTTTCAGTTAGAAACCAATACGGATTAACCTTTATCACCTCTTTGTGGTCTTAAGTGATGCACTGTGAAGGCAGGCCTGCGCCTGAAACCCAACGGGTCGGTCATAAGGATGCAATGGGCATTCTGGCTTTGAGCCGGAGATAGGTCATAATTCCCGCCGGCAATCCCATTCTTACATGTCAGCCATAGGCCCGCACCGCCCTTTTGCATCGCTTCCGCTATCTTTCCCACGTCTACCCCGACACGCAAACAAAGAGAGAGTGCGACATGGTAACGATCAACAATCCTCAGCCGCCCCAGGTCAATAACAGCAGCAATGCCGGGCTGATCATCCTGGCGCTGGTTATCCTCGCCGCCATTCTGGCCGGCGGATATTATTTCATGAACTACGGGTCTGCCACCAACACCCATACCAATACCACCGACCGGACGATCACCCGCGTTGAACAGGTCCCGGCCCAGGTTGATAAGGCCGTCGATAACGCCACCACCCCGCCGCCGGCCAACGCCACGCCGCCGTCAAACACCGAACCGGCCCCCGCCCCTGCTCAGTAAGAGCGATATATCGATGAAAAAGCGCCAGTCGTTTGACTGGCGCTTTTCTTTAGACCTATGGGTGCAGGGACGCGTCCCTGCTAGCGACCGAACTTCTGGAACTTGATGCGCTTCGGGATCAGCGAATCGACGCCCAAGCGGCGCTTCTTGTCTTCCTCGTACATTTCGAAGTTGCCCTCGAACCATTCCACATGGCTGTCGCCCTCGAAGGCCAGGATGTGCGTGGCCAAGCGGTCGAGGAACCAGCGGTCGTGGGAGATGACCACGGCGCAGCCTGCGAAGTTTTCCAGCGCCTCTTCCAGCGCCTGCAAGGTTTCGATATCGAGATCGTTGGTCGGTTCATCGAGCAGGATGACATTGCCGCCGGCCGCCAAAGTCTTGGCCAGGTGGACGCGGTTGCGCTCACCACCAGACAAAAGCCCAACCTTCTTCTGCTGGTCGCCGCCCTTGAAATTGAAACCGCCGACATAGGCGCGCGAATTGATTTCCTTCTTGCCGACCACCATGATGTCGGTGCCGCCGGAAATCGCCTGCCAGACGGTGTGGTTCGGATCGAGATCGTCACGCGACTGATCGACATAGGCCAGCTTGACCGTTTCGCCGAGCTTCAGCGTGCCGGCGTCGGGTTGCTCGACCCCGGTGATCAGCTTGAACAGGGTCGACTTGCCGGCGCCATTGGGGCCGATCACGCCGACAATGCCGTTGGGCGGCAGGCGGAAACTGAGATCCTTGAACAGCAGCTTGTCGCCGTATTCCTTTTCGAGACCGGTGACTTCCAGCACCAGATTGCCGAGGCGCGGTCCGGGCGGGATCTGGATGGTGGCGAAGTTTTGCGCCTGGCGCGAATTTTCCTGTTCGCGCACCATGTCCTCATAGGCGGCCAGACGAGCTTTCGACTTCGACTGACGGGCCTTGGCGCCGGAACGCACCCATTCCAGTTCCTTGGTCAACGCGCGTTGGCGGGCTTCGGATTCCGACTGCTCCTGCACCACGCGCTTGGTCTTCTGCTCCAGCCAGCCGGAATAGTTGCCTTCGTAAGGCACGCCCTTGCCACGGTCGAGTTCGAGCGTCCACTTGGTGACCTGATCGAGGAAATAACGATCGTGGGTGACGAGGATAACGCAGCCGGGGAAGTTTTCGAGATGGTGCTGGAGCCACGCCACGGACTCGGCATCCAGGTGGTTGGTCGGCTCGTCGAGCAGCAGCATGTCAGGCTTGGAAAGCAGCAGGCGGGCCAGGGCGACGCGGCGCTTTTCACCACCGGACAGCTTGGTCACGCCGCTATCGTTCGGCGGGCAGCGCAGGGCGTCCATGGCCATTTCGATGCGCGAGTCGATGTCCCACAGGTCACCGGCGTCGATCTTTTCCTGGAGGGCGTTCATTTCCTCCATCAACTCATCGGTGTATTCCTCACCCATGAGTTCGGCCACCTTGTTGAAGCGGTCGAAGGTCTTCTTTTCCTCGCACCAGGCGATGACGTTTTCCCAGACGGTCAGGTTGTCATCGAGATGCGGCTCCTGTTCCAGATAGCCCATCTTGGTGCCTTCGGCGGCCTTGGCCTCACCGGAGAATTCCTTGTCGATGCCGGCCATGACCTTCAGCAGGGTCGACTTACCCGAGCCGTTGACGCCGATAACGCCGATCTTGGCGTCGGAGTAGAAGCTGAGCCAGACGTTCTCGAAGACCTTCTTACCGCCGGGGTAATGCTTGGTCAGGCCCTGCATCTGGAAAATATATTGTTGCGCCATGGGGAGCTTGCGCCCTTCTCAAAAGAATGCGTTTTTAAGGATGGGTTCGTTTAGCGGAAGGCCAGTGAAAGCGCAATATTTAGATGAGGTAAGCCGCAGGACTTAAACCGCGAAGATGACCTTCATCAGCTTTTCGAGATTCACGGCGTCTTCTTCATCATAGGCGCCGAAGCTCTCCGAATCGGAATCGAACACGGCGATCAGTTCGCCCGCCGCATCGAACACCGGCACGACAATCTCCGAATTGGAACGCGAATCGCAGGCGATGTGGTCGGAGAAGGCATGGACATCCGGCACCACCTGCGTTGTTCCCGTAGCCGCCGCCGCGCCGCAGACTCCGCGGCCGAAAGCGATGCGCAAACAGCCCAATGTGCCGTTATACGGCCCCACCACCAGCTCATCGATTCCGGCGGATTTCTTAACCTTATCCACGACATAGAAGCCGGTCCAGAACCAGTTATCGAAGGCCTGATCAAGCAGCGACACCACTGTGGCCATGCGCGCCGTCACGTCCGGCTCTCCGTCGAGCACCGCCACCGCGTCCCTTATAACTTCTTGATATTTTTCGCCTTTGGACATCATTGCCAAGGACGCGTTAACCATATAACTCAATACTGTCTCCTGATTTTTCCCCTGACACGGGCATTTCGGGGCGGGGTTTGCGTGCTCAGGCGCGCAAAACGCGAAATCGGCGTGGGCTTGGGCTTATTAACACTTTTTTCTGGCCAAGACACCGCTTTTGACGCATGATGACTATGCGCGCGTTCAGGTGCATTGGGGTACGGGTTACGAGGGGGTTTCGCGTGGGGTCTGCGCGACAATCCGGCAACGCTCAACAAGATTAAGTCAGTCACTAGCTGCATTGGGGGGCCAAAGCTTGACACTCTTCGTAATCCTTAACAGAAGTTGTATTAACCATATATACACCGACCGCTGTCGGAGCGATGACTGATGTCAGAATGTGATCAGGCGAGGTCGGCCGGACAGTCCTTAAATAGGGATGCCGGCGGGATCTTTAAAGGCCGGAAGGTGTTCGCCCGCATGGGGGTGACGCTGATGGCCGGCCTGTGCGTGAGTATGTCCCTGTCCGGCTGCGATATGCGCGACTGGCGCTGGTTCAACACCAAGGTCGGCATCAACGGCAGCTACGCCTGCCCGCGCCCGCCCGATCCTTTCCAGACCCAGGGCTTCAACGGTCAGGAACGCGAAACCCGCTATTATCGCCACCTCGGCTTCGCCAACGATTTCTTTGCCCAGCTCGAACTGGCCAATCGCTATGCGGCCGTAGACGCCTCAAACAAAAACCTCGAAGATCATATCGAATCGTCCGTCTGGCTGGTGATGGCCCTGGCCAATCAGCAGGGCTATGCGCCGATGAGCCGCGCCATGGACCCGCGCGGCGGCGTTCTGGCGTCACGCTACGATAAATGCCGCGCCTATGAGCGCGAACGCGCTTACCGGATGCTCGATAACGAACTGTCGATGATGGATTCTGGCGAGCGCGACAAGGTGCGCGATCGCGTCATCTATATCCAGGCGTCACTGGGGGCTGACGGTTTCCGTACGCTCGGCCGCCTGTATGACGATCAGTACGGCCCGATGGGCGAGCCGGCCGATAATCCGCAAGCCATCCGCGCCATGATGCGCGGCCGCAATTACGGCATGTCGAATGTCCGCACCCTGTTCGAGCGCTCGGATGTCGATGCTTATCTGTATAACTATAAAGCGTCGGAAACCGGCGATGTCGGGGCCTATGTCCTGCTCAAGGATTTCGAGAAATCAGCGCCCACCCGCGCCAAATATTCGTCCTTCGTCGAATCCAAGGCCCGCCGCTGGGTGGCCCCCTATGAATTCTATCCGCCCGAAGCCCCGCAAGGCGGCGTGCCGCATTCGGACGAAAGCCGTCCGGATGACGCGGCTTCCTATGCCCTGTCGCGCATGGAAGAACTGCCGTTCATCCATGTCGTCCGCGCGCTCGATTATCTGAACCTGCTCAATGTCGCCTGTTTCGAGCCAAAGGACGTGCCGAAACAGACCATCGATGGCCTGCGTTCGATGATCGGAATGCCGGGCGGTGAACGCCTGACCTATCTCGACCGTGTCCGCGCCATCCAGTTGGCGGCCGTGAATGGCGATTCCCGCTCGCAGCTCGTTCTGGCCGTCATGTATTCCGAAGGCGTCGGCGTCGAGGTCGATTATGCCCGCGCCTTCTATTGGTATCAAAAAGCCGAAAGCCAGGGTTCGCCCGAAGCCCGCTATGCCATGTCGACCTATTTCGACCTCGGCATGAAGGGTGTGGCCGACCAGAACAAAGCCGAGTCCGTCGTCATGCAGCTGGATGCCGCCCTCGCCGGCTTCAAGCCTTCGGCCGGCCGCCTGCAAGCCGTGCTGGCGCAAGTATCGCGTACCCCGGATAATTAAGTACTGCGATGCCTCCGCTTCACGGAGGCAGGGATTTAAGGAAAACGAGCATGTGGATGCGTAAGGACCGTCAGTTAAGTTCGCAAAGGCCCGGCCGGCTGCCTGGCCAGGGTCTTGTGCTGAGCGTAGCGATCCTGCTGGTCACCGCCCTCTTTTCCCTGTCGGCGCCGCAAAGCGCTATGGCCGGCTCCAATGCCGCCGCCCGCGTCAACGCCACCATCCGCCCCTGCTTCGGCGTGCTGCTCGATCCCGAACTGCGCACCTGCCGCTCGCAGCGGCGCTATGGCTATGGTTACGGGTACGGCTCCGACGACTGGAATCGCCGCTTCCGCAATGGCACAGTCGCCCATTTCGATTGCAGCGAAGGCCCCTATGCGCTTGATCGCCTGCTGGCGCGCCTGCCTTCCGGCAGCACACTTTACCTGCGGGGTTCCCGCGGCTGGCGCACGTCAAACGGCCTCGGCGCCGCCGACCTGCCGGAAGCCTATGCCGGTTACAGCGTCTGCGAGGTCAGCCTGCGCTTACGCAAATCCATCATCATCCAGCCGGAAACCGGACAGGGCTATGACAATCACCCGCTGGTGCTGAAAGCGCCGCAGGGTGAAAGCTGCATCCGGGTCGAACCGACCGCCGATATGGTTATCGTCCGTAACCTGACCCTGATGTCGACACGCGGCGCCAGCCAGTCCTGCATTTCAGCTTCGGGCGGCGAATTCACCCTGGAAAACGCCAACCTGCGTTATGATGGCGAGCGCTCGGCCGTGGCGATCGAAGCCGGCCGTTTCAATATGACCGACACCAACCTGATCGCCCGCACGCAAGACGCGGCGCTGGAGATCAACCACGCGTCGCTCTATATCTATAACAGCCGCATAGCCAGCACCTATAACGGCATCCGCGGCGACATCACCAATGACAGCCGCCTGACCGGTGTTACCGTCCTGCAACTGGGCGACTGGCAGGGTTTCGAGCGCGGCGAAAACGCCAAGGCGATCGATCTCAGCCTGGAAACCAACCGCAGCATCGTCACCATCGATCAGACCAAGACGCTGTTCTATGGCAATGGCTTGTATCTCGATGGCGTTGGCGAAGCCCTGGTTTCCAATTCGCTGTTCTATTCCGACCATGCCATTACCAGTAATCTGGAGCGGGTCCGCATCCTCAACAACTACATCTTTGCCGATGAGGTCGGGATCAATCTCGAACGCGGTACCGCCTATGTCGGCAACAATCACATTCGCCTGGTGCGCACGGCGGCGATCCTGAAAAAGCCCGGCGCCATGCTGCGCGCGGTCAATAACCACATCGAAACCGAGCGCTGCGAAGACCTGAGCTGGGGCGATGTGCCGCCGGAATTCCGCAACTGTACGCCGTGGCACCAGCAGGCCGCGTTCGGCATCCCCGGCGGTGGCGTTGACTGGAGCATCTACGACCTGCTCAGCGAAGCCTGCGCCGACTCGCCGTCCGATGGCCATGCCGGCGCCGTGTGCCACAAGTTCCGCGCCACCACGTTCAAGACCATGAACAAGGCCCGCACCTATGATGACCGTTCCAACAGCGAACTGGTCCGCGCCGGATGCAGCCGCAACATGACCCAGGTGACGGCCGCGTCATGGCAGCAATGCCAGGATTACCAGAAGCTGAGATTGCCGGCGGATAATGGTAAGGTCGATCAGGACGTGGAAGAAGCCTCCTATCGCGCGCTCAAGGCGATCTGTATCCAGTCCCCCGCCGACCCGGCCTGGGGTCAGCGCTGCGACACCTTCCGCAAAAACGCCAATGCCGATATCGCCGACGGGCAATATCCCTTCGAGGATGACGACACCAATCTGGCTCTGGCCGATGGCAAGGAATGGCTGTCGCAGGAACTCTACAGCAACGAGAACAACCTCTATTCGGTGAATGCCGGCACCTTCATGCCGCTGTTCGACACCTACCTGCCGCGTCCGCCCTACCGCATGGCGACCGGCAACGTGGCCGGGCCGAACTCACCCGACAATCCGGAATCGAGCCAGGGCGCGCCACCGCCGCGCAACCCGTCGCCACGACGGGATGCACCCGCCGTGCCGGACCCGGTGCCGCCTATTCCCAGGATCAACTAAACAAAAGCCGGACCGTAAATCTACGGTCCGGCTTTTTAACGGATGACTTTCCCGATCGACCGGAAGGCTTGCGAACCAAGACAGGCCTCTCAAGGATACGACATGAAGATTCGATCTGCCGGCGGCGAAGATATACCGCAACTGCTGAAACTGTATCGCCATCTCGCCCCTGACGATAAGGAAACGACGGTTGAGGACGCCCTGAGACATCTGGAGTTGCTGAAGCGTTATCCAGGCAGCCATATTCTCGTTGGATGCCTGGACGGGGCGATCGTCACGACCTGTACGCTTGTCGTGATCCCGAATCTCACGCGTGGCGGTGCGTCCTATGCCTTGATCGAAAATGTCGTGACCGATTCCACCTTTCGCAACAGGGGATATGGCAAGGCCGTCCTCAAGCACGCGACGGAGGCGGCATGGCGTGCCGGTTGCTATAAAGTCATGCTGCTTACAGGGTCAAAGCGCCCGGCTATTCTGAAATTTTATCAGGACGCAGGTTTTGAACAGAACAAGACCGGTTTCCAGATTCGCAGACTACCCACACGCGTTTCGTAGAGCGGAAACCTGATCAGTAACTATCGTCGCCGCCGTCATTATCACGCGAACGATGACGGCCCCAGTGCCAGCCGCCCTCCTGCTTGTCCTTGGCCTGAAGGCCTAAAACCGCGCCGGCAACCGCGCCGGCCGCCGCGCCATCGGTATCGCCATTGGCGCCGCCAATCAGCGCTCCCGTGGCCGCGCCAACTGAAATAGCGTTGGAATCACCGGCGTTCAGGCTCGATCCCATAGTGGCGCCGATAACCGCCCCTTGCTGCGCGCCTTTGGAATTCTGCGTCACGACGCTGCCGACAATCGCGCCGGCCACCGCCCCGACAATCACCGGATTGGGACCGCCACGAACAAATTCGACACCATAGGCGCCGCGTCGCGTACAGACAAAGCTGCCGTCGCGCGGGTTGCTGGCATAAGGGTCAAGCCCGACCGAATTCTTTGTGGCATTGGAAGACATGACCGGCAGGTCGCTCGTCCGCGTCACGCGGGTTTCAACACGCGTATAGGGATCGTAGGTCATGATCTCCGGCGCCTCGCCGGTATAGTCGGCGCGGCAGGCCTCGTCGGCGCCCGCCGTGTTGATCGCCCTCGGCTCCGGTGTGGTCACGCAGCCAGACATCGCCAGCCCCGTACCGATCACCAGACCTGTAAGAATTAAACGTGAGGCCTTCATCGCATCCCCCGACCACGGCTTTAAAAATGGTTAACGGGGCATAGTCGCACACTTTCCGGCTCAAGCAAAGGCTTGAATCGGCGCGAAAACACAATTGAAATAACAGCAGTCACCCATCCGCAACGCTTTTATAAACAAGCGATAAAGGATCGTTTCGGGCTTAGCCCAGCGCTTCGTAATCTTCATCGGAGATTTCGAAATTGCCATAGACGTTCTGCACATCGTCGTCGTCGTTAAGTGCGTCGATCAGCTTCATCAGCGTCCGGACCGGCTCACCGGTCACCGGATTGAGCGATTGCGGCTTCCAGACGATGCCGGTCGATTTCGGATCACCCAGGAGCTTGCTCAGCGCTTCAGCCACTTCGTTGAGGTCTTCATAGGCGGTGTAGATGGTGTGGCCGCCGTCTTCCTCATCCGTGTCGGTCTCAACGTCCGCCGCGCCGGCTTCGATCGCCGCTTCAAAGATCTTGTCGGCGTCGCCGGCCTTGAGCGGATAGGTGATCTCGCCCACGCGGTCGAACATGAAGGCCACGCTGTTGGTGTCGCCCATCTGGCCGCCGTATTTCGAGAAGGCGGTGCGGACATTGCTGGCCGAGCGGTTGCGGTTGTCGGTCAAAACCTCGACGATCAGGCCGATACCGCCAGGGCCGCGGCCTTCGTAGCGGACCTCCTCCATATTATCGGCTTCACCGGAGGCGCCTTTTTTGATGGCGCGTTCGATATTGTCCTTCGGCATCGATTCGGCCTTGGCCATAGCCACCGCCAGGCGCAGGCGCGAATTCATCGCCGGATCAGGCATCCCCATCTTGGCGGCGACGGTGATATCGCGCGACAACTTGGAGAAGAGCTTGGAGCGCACGGCGTCGGCGCGGCCCTTCTTGTGCATGATGTTCTTGAATTTGGAATGGCCGGCCATTTTTTTCCTCGTAGAGCGCTCAAGCGCCGCGAGGCTCGCGCACCAGAAACGTTCTCTGGGCGCAGCGCGCGGTCGCACTCGCCAAACGCCTTGGCGTTTGAAGATTGGTATAATGCCGACGCTTTAAACCGAAACCAGCACCTTAGGCAAGCTCTGCGACAACCGCCCGCCGATACGAATGGGTTCGATCCGCGTCGCCAGGCCGGTGCGGTCATCGCTCTCGACATAGACGCCGCAGATCGTCGCCGGGCCGGACGCCGGGCGATAGCGTTCCTTGCCGATCCGGGTGGTAAAGCGGCGCAAGGGTTCTTCCTTGTCCATGCCGATCACGCTGTCATAATCGGCGCAGGCGCCGGCGTCGGTCTGGTAGGCCGTGCCCGCTGGCAGGATCTGCGCGTCGGCCGTCGGCACATGGGTGTGGGTGCCGACCACGAGCGTGGCGCGGCCATCGCAGAAATGCCCCATGGCCATTTTTTCAGAGGTCGCCTCACAGTGCATATCGACGACGATCGCATCCGCCGCCATGCCAAGCGGACAGGCTTCAAGCTGCTTGTCTACCGCGCCGAAGGGGTCGTCCATCGAGGCCATATGCACCAGCCCCAGCACGTTCATCACCAGTATACGCTTGCCCGATTGCGTCTCGAACAGGTTGGCCCCGCGGCCCGGCGCATCGGCCAGCGGCGGATAATTGATCGGGCGGATCAGGCGCGGTTCGCGGACGATATAGGTCAGCGCCTCTTTCTGGTCCCACGAATGATTGCCGAGCGTCAGGCAATCGGCGCCGGCATCGAACAACTGGCGCGCCGAATTTTCCGACAGGCCGAAGCCCGCCGAGGCATTTTCCGCATTGATGATGACGAATTCCAGATCAAGCTCACGCTTGAGACGAGGCAGGTGTTCGCTGAGGGCTTCGCGTCCGGCGCGGCCCACAACATCACCAAAAAAAGCAAAACGCATTAAAAGTCCAGTTTCTAAGCTCCATTGCGGCGGGAGCTACACCTTGGAGCGCACATGAATGACGCTCTGATCGGTAAAAATACCGTCCAAGGGCTGATCATGCACCTCAAACGGAACTTCGGCAAGTTGCTGACCCGAAAAAGCGACTCCGTAGGCCTTCATGTCCTTTTGCGCCCGCAAACGCACCAGTACACGGTCGTAATAACCGCCGCCATAGCCCAGCCGCCAGCCTTGCTCATCAAAGGCCAGCAGCGGCAGAAGCACCAGGTCCGGCGCAATTTCATCGGCGTCATCGGCCGGCTGGTGAATATCGAACGGCCCGCTGACCAGATCATCCCCGAGGCTGAACCGGCGGAAAATCATGTGGAACTCCTCCCCCTCCGCCACCAGGCAGGGCAGCGCCAAGGCGTATCCGCGTTCCTTGAAAACCTGCATCAGGGGAAAGGGATTGATCTCGCTCTGAATCGGCCAGTAGCCGCCGATAACCACATCCTTAGCGGGCCATTGCCGGCGCGCGTCCAGATGGTCCAGGGCGATCTCGGCCAGCATATCGCCTGCCAGTGGCGAACCTTGCGCGAAAGCCGCGCGGCGGCGCTTCATTTCATTGCGCAGCAGCGGCTTTTGGTCGGCAGTCAGCATGGCCAGTTCTCCGGTTTGCTATTAACCGTTAGCAAATCCGGCGGGAAAAAGCACTGTCTGAAATCGAGGCGAAAAGAGGTTGGCGGCGCCATAAGAGTCGTGTCGATGCGGTTAAATCCTCTCAGACCTGACTAGTCAGGTGGGAACCAGGTAACTAGGACCACGGTCCAGATCAGAGCCAGTCCCCGTTCTAAGTGATTAAGGTCAGAAGGAATAGTGATCGCCACGGGAGCCACAGCAAGACCCGCCACCGATTATAATAGGGCCTGATCAAGGCGAACTCAAGACGCATGACGATGACACATGACGATTTTGGGCACAAACAAGCTTTTCAAACGCCGGCAAATCCGTCATAAGGCGCGCATTGTCATTGGGGAGTAGCCGCCTTCCGCTTCCGGAAGGGATCACGTCAACATAATTGGAGCGCCGCTCCATGGTGTGATCAACAGATCAAATCTGTCAGGCGAGACCTTTGGCCATGCTGCGATTGCCTTTGCCGGGCAAGCCGCTGCATGCGCCATTGGATCTTCGCTTGCCCGGCCCTGTGTGACTCTATGCTTCTCACCCTCCTGCTCTTCTTTGGCTCCGCCATCGCCATCTATCTGGCGTGCGAATTCTTCGTCAACAGCGTCGAATGGTGCGGCAAGCACATGAACCTCGGCGCCACCGCGGTCGGCTCCGTGCTGGCGGCCTTCGGCACCGCCCTGCCCGAAAGCGCCGTTACCTTCATGGCGGTCGTTTTCGGCAAGACCGCCCTGCAAAAGGATATCGGCGTTGGCGCGGCCATGGGCGGCCCGCTGGTGCTGGCCACCATTGCCTACGGCGTCGTCGGCCTCGCCTTCTGGCTCAATCAGCGAAAACGCAGCAAGGCCCTGCAAGAGCAGATCAGTCATGCCGTGGCCATCGACGCCAGGCGTCTGGGCCGCGACCAGATGAGCTTCCTCGCTATCTTCGCCGTCAAGGTCACGCTCGGCCTGGTCGTCTTCGCCTACAAGCCCTGGCTCGGCGTGCTGTTTCTAGTGGCCTACGGCATCTATGTGTGGCGTGAAATCAATACCGCCGAAACCAGTGAGGAAGAGGAAGACCTGGAGCCGCTGAAGATCCGCCCCGGCAATCCAAATCTCGCCTGGGCCGGCGTGCAGGCCTTGCTGGCGCTCGGCGTTATCGCCTTCGCCTCGCATATCTTTGTTTCGCAACTGGAAGCCATCGGCGAAAGCCTCGGCATGGCGCCGCACCTGGTCGCCCTGCTGCTGTCGCCCGTCGCCACCGAACTGCCGGAAACCATGAACGCCATCATCTGGGTCCGTCAGGGCAAGGAACGGCTGGCCCTGGCCAATATTTCCGGCGCCATGATGATTCAGGCCACCATCCCCAGCGCGCTCGGCATTGTCTTCACGCCGTGGCGCTTCGATGCCGCCCTGCTGGTCTCAGGCATCGTTACCGCCCTGGCCATTGTCGTGCTGTGGCTGATGTTCCGCAAGGGCAAGGTCGACAGCCGCGCCTTGGCCGCCATCGCGCTGCTCTACGGTCTTTTCGCAGCCTATATGCTGTTCGGGAAAACGCTCGGCCTGCCTTAGAGCCAAGCCAGCCCTAGAGCAGGGTCGCGGCCGCCGGCACGGCCTGGGGCGCGGTCATTTCGATAGCGAGCAGGCTGTCCTCGAAATCGACAAGGATATCGGCGAATTCTGCCGGGGTCAGACGCGCCTGCCCTGAGCGCGTCTCCATACGATAGCTCCAGAACGCGCCGATATGACTGAGGATGCCGATACTTTCCCCCAGCTCAAAGAACATTTTCGGACCGTCCATCAGGAATTTGCGGAAGGGACCGGGTTCCGCGCCTTGCGTCAGCGCCTGATAGGCCTCGTCATAGACTCGCAGCGCCTTCCGCGTCGCCACAACCGATGCGATGAGCTTTTTCGCCAGCCTTGGCCGCGCCCCGGTCAGGTATTCGCCGGTCGCCGCGTCGGCCGGGCCGATGGTGCGGTAGCTGTGGAGACCATCGACCACCTGTTTTATATCGGCCTGAAGCCGGGCCTGCCGCCATTTGAAATAGAGGAAACCGCGCCACGAGAACATGCCTTCAGTGAAATCCCGGTCACTCATGCGGAAGGTCCGCTTGAGCGGATCGAGATCGCTGTCGAGGTCGTTGGCGAGGATTTTTGATGTCAGCCGCAGCGCCGATGCCTCCATGCCGGCGCCAAAGGCCGTCATGACCAGGCGCTCGATTTCGGCGTTGGCGAAACCGACCATTTCCCCCAGATCGTGCGGCGAGATGATCAGGTAACAGGGATCGGGGTGAAAGCCGAAACGCGCCAGTTGCTCACGCGCCAGGAAGGGGTCGAGCGAAGGAATATCGTCGAGATGTTGCAGGATTTGCAGGTCGGCATTGCCCGCCAGCTCCTCGCTGTTGAGCCAGGACCGGGTGAAGTTGACATAGCCCGTCTGGTTGATGAAAATCGATCGTCCGCCCAGCCGCAGATCGGCGGCGTCGAATGGCAGGATGATCTTGGTGGCGGTGCGGCGTCCCCCGCCGAACAGCTCGTGCTCACCGGGGCGCAGGGTGTGCTTGACCAGCAGCGCCTTATTGAGTTGCGAATTGCGGAAAAATGGATTGGCGGCATAGCCTGGCGTGCCGCCGCTGGCGGTGAAAATCTGCGACAGGTTGAGCACCCGGCTGGTCGAGGCCGTCTCGCCCAGATTAACCAGATTGCGCACATCACGCGCCGCCTGAGCGCCGGTTCTATTATTGGATGCCGCCCGCGCGTGCATTAAGTGAACTTTCTGTTCAGAAATAGCTGGGGCTTTTTGCCGCCAGACTATAGGGTACGCAACAGCCCTTACCGTGACGTAAAACGATTAAAGGCGTATAAATTTTCCATAAAAATATCGCGTAAAATGGCTAATTTTCCATCAAAACCAGACGACTCCTGCAAGCAGCACCCCGGTGTATTTACACCGGTAATCGACCGCGCACGCTGCGAGGGCAAGGCGGATTGCGTCGTCATTTGCCCCTATGAGGTTTTCGAACTGGACATTCTGCCGCCGGAAGACCGCATCGGTCTGGGAACGCTGGCAAAGATAAAAGGCTTCGTCCACGGCTGGAAACAGTCGTTCGCCGTTAATGCCGACGCCTGCCGCGCATGTGGCCTGTGTGTGTCAGCCTGCCCGGAAAAAGCGATCACCTTAAAACGGCGTTGACCGAACATTTAGTTTGCCAAATGGAAAAGAAACGCCTATAGTTTTCCATATGGAAAACTATCAAACATCCCTCGACGCCGCTTTTCACGCCCTCGCCGACCCTACCCGGCGCGCGGTTCTCAGTCGGCTGGCTCAAGGCCCGGCGCCGGTCACGGAACTGGCGGCCCCCTTCGATATGGGGCTGCCGTCCTTCATGAAGCATCTGAATATCCTTCAAACAGATGGCCTGATCAGTTCCGAAAAAGTCGGCCGCGTTCGGACCTGCCGGGTGAACGCCGAAAAACTGGCGGCGGCAGAGACATGGCTTTCCGAGCAACGCGCGCTTTGGCAAGCCCGAACGGACCGGTTGGCGGACTATGTTGAAACCCAGATGCCCAGGAGTATTGAAGATGCCGGCTGACCTGTCCGAACTCACTATCTCACGATTTATAAAGGCGCCGCCGGCCAGGGTCTGGAAGGCGTGGAGCACACCGGAGCATCTGGCCAAATGGTGGATACCTGCCCCCATCGAGTGCCATGTGGTCAAGCTGGATCTTCGTCCGGGCGGCGGCTTCGAGACACGTATGCGCGAAGGCGGCGGCCCCTTTCAACCGCATGTCGAAGCCTGCTTTCTGGAGGTGGCGCCTGAAGCACGCCTGGTCTTCACCACGGTTCTGACCGAGGGCTGGCACCCCGCCGAACCCTGGCTGGCATTGACAGCCATTATAGGTTTCGACGCGGAAGGAGACGGCACCCGGTATTCATCTCGCGTTCTGCACAAAAACACCGCAGACGCTCGAAAGCATGAAGACATGGGCTTCCACGACGGCTGGGGCACCACCATCGCCCAGCTCGCCGCCTTCGCCGAAGCACCAGGATAAACTTATCCCTTCAGACGTTCCGGAAAATCGGCGTCTTCCACCCCTTCGGGAATCGCCGCCTCGACCATCTGTGGCGATATCCGGATTACGCCCTTTGATCGGCTTTTCCTCCACGTCCCACAGAGCAATGAAGGCGAGCATCGCCAGCAACATGACCATCATCAGACTTGACGCAGGGGCGGCTTTTCATCAGACATAGCACAGAAAAAAAACAATATATAACCGTTGGGAGCTGCCTGATGAAACGCCTTGGAATCGCCCTCGCCGCCGGCCTGCTGGTCAGCGCAACCTCCGTGTATGCTGCACCGGATATCGCCGGCCGCATGATCAATCACCCCGCCGCCGATCAATGGAGCCTGTTCGGAACCGGCGAAAAGCACGAACTGATCAAGGACGTGAACGTCAATGGCGGGGCCGCTTTGCAAGTCACCACCGCCGGCGCCGGCGCCAATCCGTGGGATATCCAGGCCGGCGTCTCCAATTCAAAAGCCGTGAAAAAAGGCGATGTCATTCTGCTCGCCTTCTGGGGCCGCGCCGTTACCCCGGCCAGCGCCACCATTCCCGCCGTGGTGCAGCACAGCGCCGCGCCCTATACCCGCATTGGCGAGCAAAGCCTCACCCTGACCCCGGACTGGCGGCTGCATTACGTCACCGCCACCGCCGATCAGGATTACCCCACAGGCACGCTCGGCGTCAGCGTGCAACTGGCGACCGCCGCCCAGACCGTGGCGCTCGGCCCGGTCTTCCTGCTTGACTTCGGCCCCGGCTATAACCCGAAATTCTTGCCGCACAACATTCCGTAACAGCCGCCCGTTACTGCAAACGTTATCAGCGCACTTCCTTTTACAGAGCACGCTTTTTCGCTTTTGACAGCGCTGTTTTCGTCTATAACACCGGAAGCCAGTACGATCACCTAGTATCGTGATTTCGAAGTTCGCATGACTTCGATATCAGACCACCGGCGAACTTCGAAATCAAAACGATACTAGCATCGTAAAGTTGCTGGCGTCCGTTTGATCCTGAAATTCGTTAGTGCCTGATATCGGATTTTGCGAATTTCAGGATCAGGACACCAGGGATCGCAATAATATGCGGCGCCGGTAAAGGCGTCCTTGACGCAACATCTTGGGAGATACCTTATGACTTCACTCCGCCCGGCCGCTTTCGGCCCGCGACTTCTGGCGACCACGGCGCTTTTTGGCGCCCTCATCGGCGCTTTCGCCTTAGCGCCTGCCGTTCAGGCCCAGACCACCAATGCCCCGCCCCCCGCGGCCACCGTCCGCACCGATGTGCCGGCGGACAGGCCGTGGATGGACACCAGCCTTGACGCCTCCACCCGCGCCGACCTGATCCTCAAGGAAATGACGCTGGCGGAAAAGCTGCAACTGACCTTCGGCTATTTCTCGACCGACCAGAAGTGGCAGGTCACCCCCATCAAGAACTACGTCTTCCCGAAGGAAGGCCTGCCGGATTCCGCCGGTTTCGTGCCCGGCATCCCGCGCCTTGGCATCCCCAACCAGTGGCAGACCGACGCCGGCGTCGGCGTCGCCACCCAGCGTTCGCCCAATCCACGCCAGCGCACCGCCCTGCCGTCCGGTATCGCCACCGCCGCCACCTGGAACCCGGAGGTCGCCGAAGCCGGCGGCGCCATGATCGGCAACGAGGCCTTCCTGTCAGGCTTCAATGTTCAACTGGCCGGCGGCATGAACCTGCTGCGCGAAGCCCGCAACGGCCGCAATTTTGAATATGGCGGCGAAGATCCCCTGCTGGCCGGCGTCATCACCGGCCATGAGATGAAGGGCATCCAGTCCAACCACGTCATCTCGACCATGAAGCACTACGCCTTCAACGGTCAGGAAACCAACCGCAACCAGATGGACCACCAGATCAGCGACCAGGCGGCGCGCGAGTCCGACCTGCTGGCCTTCGAGATCGCCAATGAGATCGGCCAGCCCGGTTCGGTCATGTGCGCCTATAACCGCGTCAACGGCTTCTATGCCTGCGAAAACGACTGGCTGCTCAATCAGGTTCTGAAGACCGACTGGGGCTTCAAGGGCTATGTCATGTCCGACTGGGGCGCGACGCACTCGACCACCCAGGCCGCCAACGCCGGTCTTGACCAGCAATCCGGCTGGGCCTTCGACCGCTCGCCCTATTTCGACGGCGCCCTGCGCGAGGCCGTCAATAACGGCTACGTGTCGCAGGACCGCGCCAACGATATGGCGAGGCGCATCCTGTGGGCTATGTTCGATGTCGGCCTGTTCGATCACCCGGTCAATGGCGACCAGGCGACCACCATCGACTATGCGAAAAACGGCAAGATCAGCCAGACCGACGCCGAAGAAGGCATGGTCCTGTTGAAAAATACGCCAGGTCTGCTGCCGCTCAGCAAGACCGCTAAGTCGATCCTGATCGTCGGCGCCCATGCCGATGTCGGCGTGCTCTCCGGCGGCGGTTCGTCGCAGGTCTATCCGATCGGCGGTTCGCCGGTGCCGGACGAATTCGCCCCGAACGGCTTCCCCGGTCCCAAGACCTGGTATCCGTCATCGCCGATGAAGGGCATCCAGGCGCGTACGCAGGCCACCGTCACCTTCCTCGACGGCAAGAACGTGAAGGCCGCCGCGGCCGCCGCGAAAAAGGCCGATATCGTGCTGGTCTTCGGCGAACAATGGACCGGTGAAGGCATCGATGCGCCCGATCTCCACCTGCCCAATAATCAGGACGCCCTGATTGAGGCCGTGGCAAAAGCCAATAAAAAGACCGTCGTGGTGCTGCAAACCGGCGGTCCGGTCGTCATGCCGTGGCTTTCCAAGGTCGGCGCCGTGGTCGAGGCCTGGTATCCCGGCACCAATGGCGGCGAGGCCATAGCCCGCGTGCTGACCGGTGAGGTCAATCCCTCCGGTCACCTGCCGGCCACCTTCCCGGCCTCGCTCGACCAGACCCCGCGTCCGGTGCTCGAAGGCGATCCGAAGCTCGACGCCGACTCGCATCCGATGAGCAATTACAACATCGAAGGTGCGGCGGTCGGCTACAAGTGGTTCGACAAGAAGGGCTATAAGCCGCTCTTCCCGTTCGGTCATGGCCTGAGCTACACCACCTTCGCCCTGTCGGACCTGACCGCCGCGCCGGAAGGCAAGGGCCTGAAAGCCAGCTTCTCGGTGAAGAACACCGGCGCCGTAGCGGGCAAGGAAGTGGCGCAGGTCTATGTTTCCGGTTCTGGCTGGGAAGCGCCCAAGCGTCTCGGCGCCTTCAAGAAGGTCGAGGTCGCGCCCGGCCAAAGCGAGTCCGTCTCGGTCACGGTCGATCCGCGCCTGCTGGCCACCTATGACTCCGCCAGCAAGACCTGGAATATCGCGGCCGGTGACTACAAGGTGATGCTGGCGACCTCCGCCGCCGACATCGCTCAGACGATCACGGTGCATATCGATGCGCAGACCCTGAACGTCAAAGGTCAGTAGTGCTGCGCCTTGAGGTCACGACGGACACGGCGAAGATCGATTTCGACGCCGTGTATCGTTGCCTCAATGGCGCATCCAATTGGCCCGAAAGCGAAAATGAGGGCATTCCGCGTGACCTGTTCGACAGGGCCATGCGGAATGCCCTTTGCTTTGCCGGTCATCTGGCCGGCGAGCAGATCGCCTTTGCCCGCGTGATCACCGATTGCGCCACCTTCGCCAACCTGGTCGATGTGTTCGTTGTGCCGGAATATCGCGGCAACGGCTACGCCACGCGCCTGCTTGAAGCGGTTTTCGCCCACCCGGATTTGCAGAATGTGCGCCGTTTTACACTGGCGACGAGCGATAAACACAGCCTCTATGAAAAATTTGGTTTCCATGCGCCATTATGGCCGGAAACCCTGATGGAACGCTGAAATGACCCGCTGGCTGATTATCCTCTTCGCCCTGTGTTTCGCCCCCGCCGCCCTGGCCGCGGATTATCAGAGTGCCTCGCCGCGCCAGCCGGCGGTCGAAAAGGACTGGGGCCAGTGGCTTGGGCCTTATCGCGCCGGCATCGTCGCCAAGATGGGCGAGGATTTCGGCGAACAATATATCTATGCCGCGCAGAACACCGCCTTAGCCGCACCCGTCGCCGGTGAGCAGCGCGTGGTCTTTATCGGCGATTCGATCACCGACCGCTGGAACCTGGCGAAGTTCTTTCCCGGAAAGCCCTATGTCAATCGCGGCATCGGCGGACAGGTCAGCCCCCAGATGCTGGTGCGCTTCCATGCCGATGTCGTGGCGCTGAAACCTCAAGCGGTCGTGATTCTGGCCGGCATCAATGATGTGCAGGGCGTCTTGCAGGTCGAGACTGAGGCCCAGATCGCCGCCAACTACACCGCCATGGCCGAGATCGCCGAGGCCAATGGCATCAAACCGGTCTTCACTCTGCTGATGCCGGTTAATAACTATACACCCAATGCCGTCACCATGCTGGAAGACCGCAAGCCGGAACGCGTGGCCTGGCTCAATGCCTGGCTCTCCGGCTTCTGCCAGGCGCACGGCTACGGCCTGATCGATTACGGCCCGTTGCTGCGCGATGACAAGGGGCTGCTTAAGGCGGAATATACCTCGGACGGCATCCACCCGAACGACGCTGCCTATGCCCTCATGGCGCCGGTGGCCGAACAGGCGATCGAGGCGGCCCTGAAAAAATAAGCACATCTTGAGCCATCCCCAAAAGCCTGTTAGCGTCACGCGATATCAGGGGGATTACAACCAATGGGATTTGATCGCATTGCCGCCGCCACCGATCAGGCCGAGCGTATCGCCCGCCTGCGGCTGTCGCGCACCCAGCGCATCGGGCCGGTCAATTTCGCCAATCTGATGCTGCGTTTCGGTTCCGCCACGCGGGCACTGGAAGAACTGCCGCAGGTCGTCAAACGCACCGGCGGATCGCTGACGCCATACCCTGTCGCCAGACTTGACGAGGAACTGGCGCGCGCCGAAGCCGCCGGCGCAAGGCTTTTGGTATTGGGCGATAACGATTATCCCGTCCTGCTGAAACAGATCGATGCCGCGCCGCCGGTCCTGTGGACGTTAGGCCCGCTCAAGCCGCGCAAGAAGGCCGTCGGCATAGTGGGCGCTCGCAATGCCTCCGCCGCCGGCCAGAAAATCGCCCAGACGCTTGCGCATGAGCTTGGCGATGCTGGCTTTCACGTCATTTCCGGACTAGCGCGCGGCGTCGATACCCGCGCGCATGAGATGTCATTGAAAAGCGGCACGGTGGCGGTGCTTGGCGGCGGTGTGGATGATATCTACCCGCCGGATAATCGCGGCCTGTACGAACAAATCCGCGAACATGGCCTGCTGGTGTCGGAAAGCCCGCTCGGCCATCGCGCCACGGCGTCTGATTTCCCCCGCCGCAACCGCATCATTTCCGGCCTGTCGCTCGGCACCATCGTGGTCGAGGCCGAACTGCGCTCCGGCTCGCTGATCACGGCCCGCCTCGCCGCCGAACAAAACCGCGAGGTCTTCGCCGTG
Source organism: Asticcacaulis sp. (assembly GCF_035497195.1). Taxonomy (GTDB): domain Bacteria; phylum Pseudomonadota; class Alphaproteobacteria; order Caulobacterales; family Caulobacteraceae; genus Asticcacaulis. The sequence goes on along the minus strand of NZ_DATJDZ010000014.1, from coordinate 881,039 downwards.
CCCGGTTCGCCGCTTGATCCGCGCTGCCGCGGCGCCAACGACCTGCTGCGGCAAGGCGCCAATCTGTGCGAAAGCGCCGAGGATGTGATTCGCGTGCTGGAAGCCCAGATGGGCTTCAATGCCCCCGAAACGGCCGGACTGTCACCCGCGCCAGACATCATCGCTCAGCCGCAAAATGAAGACGATATCGCCCGCGTCAGCCACAAGCTGCTCGATCTGGTCAGTGAAACACCGGTCCACCGCGACGATCTATTGCGGTTATGCGGCGCGCAGCCCTGGATCGGCCTCGCCGCTCTCAGCGAACTGGAGATCGCCGGACGACTCACCGCCAGCGAAGGCGGCTTTTACAGCCGTTCCTGACTGTGTTTGCCATCAAGGCCATTTGAGGCAGCGATTCCCTCATTTGACGACTTTTCGCCGATGCCGTGGGCCGTCAGCAGGGCCTGACGGAGATCGTGCCCCAATGTGCCGCAGCCGGCGCGTTCGGCCATCTGCGCCAGTTCCTGGGCGATTTCGGTAATATAATCGAGCACGTCGCTCTGCTGATGTGTCAGATTATAAGCGCTTTTACCTGAGGACATGGACATGTAAAATACTCCCCGCAATGACATGGTTAACATGTATCATTGATTGTATTTAAAATACTATCAATTTAAGATTGTAATCGGGAATTATTTTATAAGCGTTGACAGAAAACAATTCGCTCAGCATGTATGCCTCCTGTTCCTTGACCACCGGGCCAGCCACGAGTCTTGATTAATCGGCGTGGCGCATGATCTAAGGGCTGGGATTTGTCGCCTCCTTCCTTTTTGTCCGCCGGACCGTTCGCGGACACGATTTTCGCCTGACAAGAGATTTTATGACCGTTGTTATCGTAGAAAGCCCGGCCAAGGCCAAGACCATCAACAAGTACCTCGGCAAGGGTTTTACCGTTCTCGCCAGCTTCGGCCATATCCGTGACCTGCCCTCGAAAGACGGCTCGGTAAAACCGGACGATGACTTCGCCATGACCTGGGAAGTAGATCCGAAATCGGCCAAGCGCCTAAATGATATCGCCGACGCCATCAAGACAGCCGACCGCGTTATCCTCGCCACCGACCCGGATCGTGAAGGCGAAGCGATCTCGTGGCATGTGCTGGAAGTGCTGAACAAGAAAAAAGGCCTGATGAAGGGCAAGCAGGTCCAGCGCGTCACCTTCAACGCCATTACCCAATCCGCCGTCCAGACCGCTATGGCCGCGCCGCGCGACATCGATATGCCCCTGGTCGATGCCTATCTGGCGCGCCGCGCGCTCGATTATCTCGTCGGTTTCACCCTGTCGCCCGTTTTGTGGCGCAAGCTGCCGGGCGCCCGTTCGGCTGGTCGCGTGCAATCGGTGGCGCTGAAGATCGTCGTTGACCGCGAAATCGAGATCGAGAAGTTCAAGACCGAGGAATACTGGACGGTCGATGCCGAGGTTTCGGCCAATTCTCCGCCCTTCACCGCCAAGTTGTTCACGTATAACGGCAAGCGCCTCGGCAAGTTCGACCTGCCGAACGAGGCCCTGGCTTTCGCGGCGCGCGACACGATCAAGACCTCGCAGTTCACAATTACCGAGGTCGATCAGAAGCCCGGCAAGAAATCGCCGCCGCCCCCTTTCACCACCTCGACCCTGCAACAGGAAGCCGCGCGCAAGCTCGGATTCTCGGCCTCGCGCACCATGCAGACGGCGCAAAAGCTGTATGAAGGCGTCGATATCGGCGGCGAGACGGTCGGTCTCATAACCTATATGCGGACCGACGGCGTTTATGTCGAACCGGGCGCCATCAGCGAAATGCGCAAGGTCATCGCCGAACGCTTCGGCGCCCCTTACGTGCCGGAATCCCCGCGTCTCTACAAGGCCAAGGCCAAGAACGCCCAGGAAGCCCACGAAGCCATCCGCCCGACCTCATTCTATCGCCGCCCGGAAACCCTGCGCCTCGATGGCGATCAGGCGCGCCTTTATGAGCTAATCTGGAAGCGCACCATGGCGTCACAGATGGAGCAGGCGCGCGTCGAAAACACCTCGATCAACCTGTTCACCGCCGACAAGCAGACCGGCCTGCGCGCCACCGGCCAGGTGGTAACCTTCGATGGTTTCATGGCCGTCTATGAAGAAGGCAAGGACGATACGGACGACGAAGAAGGCGGCCGTCTGCCGGCAGTGAAATCAGGCACGATCGCCGATGTCCACAAGGCCGAGGCCGATCAGCACTTCACTGAGCCGCCGCCGCGTTATTCCGAAGCCACGCTGGTCAAGAAGCTGGAAGAACTCGGCATTGGCCGCCCTTCGACCTACGCCTCCATCCTGACCGTGCTGCGCGATCGCGCCTATGTCCGCATGGACAAGAACCGCTTCATCCCCGAAGACAAGGGCCGTCTGGTCACCGCCTTCCTCGATCAGTTCTTCCATCGCTACGTGCAGTACGACTTTACCGCTGACCTCGAAGAAAAGCTCGATCTGGTCTCCGACGGCAAGCTCGACTGGAAGCAGTTGCTGCGCGATTTCTGGGTCGATTTCCACGCCGCCGCCGATGGCATGACCGAACTGCGCACCACGCAGGTGCTGGATGCGCTCAATGAGTCGCTTGGGCCGCTTATCTTCCCCGACAAGGGCGACGGTTCCAATCCGCGCGCCTGTCCGTCGTGCGCCAATGGCCTGCTGTCGCTGAAAACCTCGCGGTTTGGCGCCTTTATCGGCTGCTCCAACTATCCGGAATGCAAGTTCACCCGCCCGGTCGGCAATCCCGACGCCGAAGGGGCTGAAGGCGCGACCGGCGACAAGGATCTGGGTGAAGACCCCGAAACCGGCAAGGTCGTCTCGCTCAAGATCGGCCGTTTCGGTCCCTATGTGCAGCTTGGCGAACCGGAATCCAAGGAAGACAAGCCCAAGCGCTCGTCACTTCCCAAGGCCTGGCCGCCGGCCTCGATCGACCTTGACCGCGCACTGAAGCTGCTCAGCCTGCCGCGCACGGTCGGCATCCATCCGGAAGACCAGACGCCGATCAAGGCCGCACTTGGCCGCTTCGGACCATTTATCGAAACCGGCGGCACCTATGCCAACCTGTCGAACTTCGATGAAATTTTTGAAGTCGGGCTTAATCGCGCCGTCGACCTGATCGCGGAAAAGCGTGCCGGCGGCGGTGGCAAGGGCCGTGGAGCGGCGGCCGCGCCTTTGAAAGAACTCGGCACCCTGGGCGAAGGCGGCGACAAGATTTCGGTCATGGCCGGCAAGTATGGCCCGTACGTCAAGTGCGGCAAAGTCAATGCGACTTTGCCGAAAGAAATGACGCCAGAGACCGTTACGCTCGAACAGGCCATCGAATTGATCAACGCCAAGGGCGGCGCGACCAAGAAACCCGCCAAGAAGGCGGCGGCTAAGAAACCGGCGACCAAGGCGGCAGCGAAAAAACCGGCTGCCAAGAAAGCGCCGGCGAAGAAAGCCGCGCCCAAAAAAGCGACAAAGACCGCCGAAGACGCATAAAAATCTCCTCCCCATTTCTCAAATGGGGAGGAGAAATTACAGCACTTTGCGGAATGTCAGATTATAGCGATGACCGCCAATCGCGTGGTGCCCCGCCTTCAGGGTCAGCACACCGTGGAAACTCTTGCGCGCCGGACCGCCCCAAACCACGACATCACCGTGATGGAGCGTGATCTTTTCCACCGGATCGCCGCGTTTCAAGCCACCAAACTGGAAGGTCGCCGGCAGCCCCAGTGACACCGACACGATCGGCGCTGAATAATCGCCTTCGTTGATATCCTGGTGCAGGCCCATCTTCGCGCCCGGTTCATAGCGGTTGATCAAACAGCCATCCGGCGAGAAATCAAAGCCGGCTTCACGCGCTGCCCGATGCGCCAGATCAACGAATATAGGCGGCATGTCGGGCCACAGCTGGCCACTCAAGGGGTCTGCGCGATCATAACGATAGCCGCGCGTATCCGCCACCCAGCCAATGCCGGCATTGGTCATGGCCACCGACATCCGGCCACCGCCCGGCACCATCATATGACGAAACGGCGCCTCTGCGACGATGGCATCAATGGCCGCGACCAGGGCGATATCATCGGTCAGGGCAAAGCCGCGCAGGATCGCTACGCCCGCACGCGCAAAGGACTCTCCGAAGAGATCAGGCTGCGTCATGGAAAATAATGCCCAGCGTATGACGCCGCCCCGACCTGACCCGCGACACGCCATGACGCATATTGACGCGATAGCTCCCGCGCGTACCCTCTACCGGCCGCTGCGCAACCGCGAAAATCACCGCATCGCCCTGCTGAAGCGGCACGACCGACGGCACGGACTGCATACGCGGGCGTTGTTCGGTCAGGACAAATTCGCCGCCGGTGAAGTCCTCTTCCGGCCGTGACAAAAGGATCGCCACCTGTAATGGAAAGACATGCGCGCCATAGAGATCCTGGTGCAGGCAGTTGTAATCATCCGGCCCATATTGCAGCAGAAGCGGCGTCGGACGCATCTGTCCGGCGGCATGGCAGCGCTTGAGGAAATCCTCATGCGCGGCCGGAAAACGCGTTTCCAGCCCCATACGCTCCTGCCAGCGGTTGGCGATCGGCGCCAGTTGCGGATAAAGCCGCCGGCGCAATTCGGCCACCGTATCCGGCAGCGGATAGGCGAAATACTTGTACTCGCCGCGCCCGAAACCATGCCGCGCCATATGGACCTGACTGCGGAACAGCGGCTGGTCATACAGCGCCGCCAGCGCCTGACAGGCTTCCGGCGCGATCAGCCCCGGCAGGATGGCGAAGCCACGGTCATCAAGATCGCGCCCGATGGTCTGCCACTCGTCGAAAATGGCGTCAGGAAAGAGATCGGCTTCAAACATTTTGGGCCTCCTTCAGTAACAAAACGCGCTTGCGTTCGACGCCCCAGCGATAGCCGGACAACGCCCCGTCGGTCCGCACCACACGATGGCAGGGAATAGCGATCGCCAGCGCATTGGCGGCACAGGCACCGGCCACAGCGCGCACGGCGGCCGGCGATCCGATCATCTCGGCCACCTCGGCATAGGAGCGCGTTTCGCCGACCGGAATGGCGCGCAAAGCCTGCCAGACTCGTTGCTGGAAGGCGGTGCCGCGAATATCCAGCGGCAGGTCAAGGCCCTGCCCCTGATCAACCATGCCCACGACCTGCGCCACGGTCTTTTCAAAGCCAGGGTCCGCGCCGATCAGGTTGGCCTTGGGAAAACGGTCCTGCAAATCCTCGACCAGCGCCTCGGCATCGTCGCCCAACGTGATGGCGCAGATGCCCTTATCCGATTGCGCCACCAGAATGACGCCCAGCGAACACTGCCCTATAGCAAAGCGGATATCGCCTGCCCCGCCGCTCTGGAAGGCTTTCGGCGTCATGCCAAGAATCGCAGCCGAACGCGCGTAAAACCGGCTGCTGGAGCCGTAGCCCGCTTCATAAAGCGCCGCCGTCACCGCTTCACCAGCCGACAGACCTTCGCGGACCTTTTTCGCCCGGTGCGCATCGGCATAGGCCTTGGGCGTCAGGCCGGTCACCTGCTTGAACCGGCGATGAAAATGGTGCGGCGAAAGGCCGGCCCGCGCCGCCATCTCATTCAGCAACGGCGCATCTTCCGCGCCTTCGATAAAACGGCAGACATCGGCGATCATCTCCGCCTGTCTGGCCTGCGCGCTGTCGCCGCGCGGCTGGCAGCGCAGGCAGGCGCGAAAGCCGGCCCCTTCGGCCTCATCGCACGAGGCATAAAAACCGACGTTTTCCGGTTTCGGCAGGCGTGACGCGCAATCCGGCCGGCAATAGACGCCGGTGGTCTTGACGCTGTAGAAAAAGTCACCGGCTTCGCGGCGCCTGAGTGTCTCCCAGCGCGGGTCAAATTCCACGGATCTAACGGTATCTGGCATAAGGTCAATCATAGCATTTTCCTTCCAAAAAGGCGTGTGAATTCCTGTTTAGATGAAAGCGCAGGCCTCAAAACTCCGGCCCTTGCGGTGTAATTCGCACAGGGTGGCCAAATTCTGAAACATCGCCTACTTTCCACATCGATTTTTTGCGCAAATTTAACGCACCAGACGTATAGATCGCGCGCGGCATCCGGTTGCCGTACATTTCGAGGGCACGATTATTTCTATCGCCACGACCCGTTTCGCGTTGCCATTATGCCCTTTAATCATGGGTTTGGGCCTTTTGGCGGCAAACGCTCAGGCCCGGGAAGCGAATCAGGAAACGCCCGTTGAGGTTCCGGCGGTAAAGCCCGCACAGGAAGAAGCCCCCGCCCTGCCTGATCGTCCGGCAGATGTGCCCATTATTACCGACGAGGACTTCAACGCCGCCCTACCGCCGATTGAGGATACGGCCGCCCCGCCAGCCGAACCCACGCCATCGCAAGCCGCCCCTGCCGTGGCTGAGGACGCCCTGCCGGATGTGACCGCGACCGAAGACACAGAGCTGGACGCCCCGCTGCCGGCGCTGGAAGGCTATGATATCCAGCCCAATCAGACCGCCCTTGCCGAAGAAGCCCTGCCGGAAATCCGCTACGTCACCGTGGTCGATGGCCTGCATGACCTCCACTTAAATGACGAATTCAAGCCGCTCTCCGCCCTGATGAACGGCAAGGGCAAGGCGGCCAATGTCGCCCAGGTGCGCGCCCGCGCCACCGAAGACGAAGCCCTGATCCTGCGCCTGCTGAAATCGCAGGGCTATTACGATGGCACCGTCACCACCAGCCTGGCGCAGCCGACCGAGGCCAAGGGGCCGGTTCAGGCCCATATCGTCGTGACGCCTGGTCCGCCCTATCATCTCGGCCTGATCATGGCCGATTCACAGCCGACCTTGCCGCCCGACCTGATCCGCAACGCCCTGCCGCTGAAAACCGGTGATCAGATTATCGCCACAAATGTGCTGGCGGCCGAGGCCAATGTCAGCGTGGTCCTGCAACAATCCGGCTACCCCTTCGTCAAGGTCGGTGACCGCGATATCCTGCTCGATGGCGCCAAGCTGACCGGCGACTATACCTTGAAGGTCGATACCGGCCACCGCGCGCGCTTCGGCGGCTTCAAATCCGACGGCAAGGAAGCCTTCGGCGCCGATCATGTTGCCGTCATGACGCGCTTCGACAAGGGTGATCTGTACGACAACCGCAAGGTCGATGACCTGCGCGAGGCTTTGGTCGCCACCGGCCTGTTCCGTTCCGTGGCGGTCGAGCCGGTCGCCACCGGCGCCTTCGCCGATGACGGATCGGAATATGTCGACCTGCTCGTCCACCAGCAACGCGGCCCTTACCGGACGCTCGCCGGCGAATTTGGCTATAACACCGGCGAAGGCGTCACCGCCACGGCCAGCTGGCAGAACCGCAACAAGTTCCCGCCCGAAGGCGCCCTGATCGTCACCGCCGCGCTCGGCACCCAGGAGCAGGGCCTGACCACCACCTTCCGCCGGTCAAACGCCAAGAAGCGCGACCGCACCTTCCAGCTTTCGGCCGGCGCCACGCACAATATCTATGACAGCTACGAGGCCTATACGGTGAACCTTGCCGGCTCGATCTCACGCGTCTCGACACCCCTGTGGCAGAAGGTCTGGACCTGGTCCTACGGCTTTGACATCGCGGCCTCCAAGGAAGCTTCCGACGGCCTGGCCAGCTTCGATGCGGCGGCCGACAACTACTATATCGCCGCCCTGCCGACGAAGATCACCTATGACCGGTCCGACAGCCTGCTCAATCCGGCCACCGGCTATCGCGCCAGCGCCGAGGTCACGCCGCTGATCTCGCTTTCTGGCGGCGGAACCAGTGTACGCACTGTTCTGGATGCCAGCTATTATTACCCGATGGGGGCCAAGGGCGTCATCGCCGCGCGCAGCCGCCTGGGCGTCATCTATGGCGGCGAACTGGACAAGATACCGCCTTCACGGCGCCTTTATGCCGGCGGCGGCGGTTCGGTGCGCGGCTACAGCTACCAGCAGCTCGGTCCGCACGATGCCACGGGCGCGGCGACCGGGGGCCTCAGCCTCTTTGAAGCCTCGGTCGAATACCGCTACCGCTTCGGTGACTTCGGCATCGTGCCGTTTATCGATATCGGCCAGTCCTACGCCTCGACCACGCCGTCCTTCTCGGACCTGCGCGTCGGCATCGGCATAGGCGCGCGGCTCTACACCAATTTTGGCCCGATCCGTATCGACATCGCCACGCCGCTTAACCGTGACAAGACCAACAGCGAGCCGCAGATCGCGCTCTATGTCGGGATCGGGCAGGCCTTCTGATGGCGCGCAAACCGAGACAGCCAAAGCCTGACACGGCGCCGGAAAAGCCAGAGGCTTTACCGCAGCCGGCACCGCTTCATGATGATGACCTCCACCTGAAGGACCGCGTGGAAGCCGCCGCCGAAGAGGTGGTCGAGACGGTCAAGGCCCGCACCGGCTTCGATCTGAAGCGCGTCAACTGGTGGAAGGTGTCGCGCAATATCGCCTTCTTCTTTGTCGGATTGGCTGTTCTGCTCGTCGCCTCCCTGGTTGCGCTCAATACGCCGCCGGGCCGCCGTCTGCTGGTCGAATTCGCCACCGGCATCAAGCTCAATTCCGGTTTGCAGATCGAGATCGGCGACATCGATGGCTCGCTCTATGGCGAGATGACCTTGCATGACGTGAAGATCAAGGACCTCAAGGGCGTCTTCATCCAGAGTCCGGTCATTCACCTCGACTGGCGGCCATTCGGATATCTCAACAAGCATGTCGATATTCGCGATTTCTCGACACCGAAAATTGAGGTGCTGCGCCGGCCGGTGCTCAATCCGAGCGACGCGCCGAAGGACAATGGCCCGCTGCTGCCGGACCTCAATATCGACATCAACCGCCTGAAGGTCGATGCCCTGGTGCTCGATGCGCCGGTCATGGGTGAAGCCCATACCCTTGCGCTCAACGGTCAGGCCCACCTGCTGCACAAGCGCTTGAAGATCGACGCTAGCGCAATCAGCGAAAAGGGTGACCATGCCAAGGTGCTGATCGATGCCGCGCCGGACAAGAACCAGCTCGATATCAGCGCCGATCTCGACGCCCCGGCCGATGGCGTGGCGGCGAAACTGCTGGGATTCGACAAGGCGTTCACCGCCAATGTCGGCGGCAAGGGGACGTGGAAACAGTGGAACGGCCGCGCCGTCGCTGATTTTGGCCCGGAGAACCTGCTCAATCTCGGCGTCACCGCCCGGAGCGGTGTCTTCCACATTACCGGCGCCACGCACCCCGACCTGATCCTGACGGGCGATACCGCAGTCCTCTTCAAGCCGGCGGTGATGATCGACCTGACCTCAAAGATGAAGGACCGCGTGTTCGATAATGTGCTGGCCCTCTATACCGACGCCGTGCGCATCGACGCCAGGGGCACGGTCGATCTCGGCGCCAACCATTTCCGCAAGCTCGAACTGCACGCCCGCCTGCTGAAACCGGACGTGCTCGGCAAGGACTTCACCGCTTCCGACCTGCGCGCCGACCTGCTGATCGACGGCGATTTCGAGAACCCCCGCATCGATTATGATCTGGCGGCCAAGCGTTTTGATCTGGCCGGCATAAAGCTCAACGGCTTCACGGCCAGGGGCAAGAGCCGCATTACCAACAATGGCATGATCGTGCCGGTCAATGCGCAACTGACCTCTCTGACCGGCATTGCCGCCCAGGTCGATCCCCTGCTGACGCACCTGAAGCTCGATGGCGAGGTGCGCCTCGATGACGGCAAGCTGACAAGCAACACCATCCGCATCAATTCCGATCGCATCAAGGCCACCGGCACGCTCACCGGCAACCTGAAAGACAATCTGTTCCTGGCCAAGGTCAAGGCCAATCTCAACAATTACGCGGTCGAGGGCGTCGGCACAGTCAATGTCTCCACCATTGTCGATGTCAGGCTGAACAAGGGCCGTGTTAGTGTGGCCGGCACCGCCAATGCCCAGACGACAAAACTGGAAGACGGCCTGAGAGGCTTCCTGGGCGGCAACGCGAAACTGAGCGGCGCCTATGCCTACACTGAGCAAGGCGTGGTGATCCTGCGTAATCTCAGCGGCAAGTCGCCCGATTTCACCCTGATCAGCGCCAGCGGTTCGCTGGGCAAAAACGGCGCCATTTCGCTGAACGCCAAGGCCAATTCAACGCAATATGGCGCGCTCGATGCGGTCGCTTCCGGCACGCTCGATCATCCCAATGCCGTCATCCACGCCGCTAATCCGGGCCTTGGTGTCCAGATGGTCGATGTCACGGCGAAGCTTTCCAGCACACCGCAGGGCTTCGCACTATTAGCCGATGGCGGCAGCGCCTATGGTCCGTTTTCGGCCGATGCTTTGGTGATGACCGAGGGCAAACCCTTGCGCATCGACATCCACAAGGCGACGTTCGCCGGGGTTGATGCCGCGGGTCTTCTCACACAGACCGAAGCCGCCCCCTTCAGCGGCACCCTGGCCATCAGCGGTTCTGGCCTCAAGGGCACGGCTCTGCTCTCCAACCAGGGCGGCGATCAGGCCGTGGCAGTCAACGCCACCGGCAGCGGCGTCAACATACCCGGCGACATGAAAATCTATGTCGGTCGCACCATCGTCACCGCCAATATCGTGCTGCACGACCAGATGTCTTTGAATGCCGATGTCCAGATGGCCGATATGCGCTATCAGGATTTCGTGCTGGCCACCGGCCGCGCCAAGATCCAGATGACCGGCGAACACGGCACTATTCAAGCCGTCGCCACCGGCAAAAAGGATGTGCCGTTCAATCTCGCCGTCAATGGCACGATCGCGCCGGGTACCTACACCTTCGCGGCGCAAGGGGCGGCCAATGATATCCCCTTCAAGCTCAACCACCCCGCCGTCATCCGCAAGAGCGGCGCCGACTGGGTATTGTCGCCGGTCAAAGTCGTCATGCCTCAGGGCAGCATCGATCTCTCCGGCCGCTTCGGCGAAGATCTGAAAGCCCAGGCCCGCCTCAACGATCTTGATCTCAGCTTGGCCAATATGGTGCAGAAGGATCTCGGCCTGACCGGTACGGCCAGCGGCGCCATCGATTTCAGCCAGAGCGGCAACGGCTTCCCGACGGCCCGCGCCAATCTCAAGATCAGTCACTTTTCGCGCGCCAGCGCCGCCGTGGTCTCGACGCCGGTCGATATCGCTCTGGATGCCCAACTCAACCCGGACAAAAGCCCGGCCAGCAACTATGTCCACGCCATTATCCGCCAAGGTGGCGCGGTCGTCGGCCGCGCACAGGTGGCGCTCACGCCAGCGAGCGGCGGCGACTGGATCGCCGACCTCAACAGCGCCGCCGTCAGCGGTGGCGTGCGTTATAATGGCCCCGCCGGCATGCCATTCTCGCTGGCCGGCCTGCCGCGCCAGCAACTCGCCGGCGCGGTGGCGCTCGCCGCGGATATCTCCGGCCGGCTCAACGATCCGCACCTCAACGGCGTGATCAAGGCCACCAGCCTGACCTATGACAACGAAAGCATTGGCACCCGCATCACCAATATCGCGCTCGACGGCCGCTTCACCAATGACCGCCTGGAGCTGACCAGCTTCACCGGCCGCGCCGGCGAAGGCACGGTGAAAGGCAATGGCTGGCTCAGCCTGGCCGCCGCGCAGAAATTCCCGATGATGATCCATGTCGAGATGGCCAATGCCCGGCTGGCGCGCAGCGATTCGATCAATTCCACTGTCTCCGGCACGATCGACATCACCAACAGCGAGGCCGACGGCGGCCTGATCAAGGGCGACCTGCGCCTGCCCCAGGTCAAATATGTGGTCATGAAGCAGGCCGCCGCCGAGGTCGCTGTGCTCGATGGCGTCCGCCGCAAGGGTGAGGATAGGATCACGCAATCCGCCATCGCCCTGCCGGCTTTCTGGCGGCTCGATATCGCCGCCCGCGCCGATAATCAGATCTTCGTTTCCGGCATGGGGCTGGAATCGGAATGGTCGGCTCGCCTGCGCGTCACCGGCACGACAAAAGACCCGCGCATTGTCGGCACCATGAAGGTGGTGCGCGGCAACTATACCTTTGCCGGCCGCTCCTTCGATATCGATAATGGCACGATCACCTTTGACGGCGGCCCGGTCACCGATCCGGAAATCAACCTGACCGCCAGCGCCAGTGTTCAGGACGTCGAAGGCATCATCAAGGTGACCGGCTCGGCCGAACGCCCCTCGATTGCCTTCTCCTCCACCCCCGCCCTGCCTCAGGATGAAATCCTGTCACGAATGCTGTTTGGTGAAAGCGTCGCCAATATCTCCCCGACCGAAGCCCTGCAACTGGCCTCGGCGGTCAATGGGCTGAATGGCGGCAGCGACTATCTCAATCCGCTCGGCGCCCTGCAATCGGCCACCGGCATCGACCGCCTGCGCGTCGTCGGGGCTGATACCGCGACCGGCCGGGGCACCTCGGTGGCGGCGGGCAAGTACCTGACAAATAATGTCTATGTCGAGATCGTTACCGACGCCAAGGGCTTCACCGCCACCCAGCTTGAGGTCGCCCTGTCGCGCAGTTTGAGCCTCCTATCCACCACGGGCAATGCCGGTACGGGGGCGAGCGTAAGGTATTCCAAGGATTATTAAGTCAGAAACCCCACCACCATTCACTTCGTTCATGGTCCCCCCCCGACAAGCGGGGAGGTACAGATAAGAATCGCTCCTCCCCGCTTGTCGGGGAGGGGGAGCGCGCCTCTCTTGAGGCGGGGTGGCGGGGTATCTTACTTTTCCTGCCCGGCCAAATCCGCCAGGAACGCCTCAATCGCGCTGATCGCCTCCGGCTCATCCAGCATCGGCGCATGACCGCGATTGGCGACCGTCACGGCGCGCATACCGGGATGGGTTTCCAGCATCCGGCCAAAGGTGGCTTCCGACAACAGATCGGACAGTTCTCCACGCACGCCCAGCACGGGAATCTCTTTCAATGTCTCCCAGATGCCCCACATATCCGGTGGCGCCACCACAGGCCCGTCCGGATCGAAGGCGCCGGAAATACCCGGATCGTAGGAAGACACCGGAATGCCGTCCCGCTCGTGATAGGTGCGGCGCGCGAAGGCCAGCCAGTCATCATCGCTATAATCCGGGAAGGCGACCGCATTGGTCTGTTTCGCCCGCGCCGCCGCGTCGGCCCAGCTTGTGATCGGCGGCGATTTGCCGACATAGGACTTGATGCGCTCCAGCCCCTTCACGTCGATCTCCGGCCCGACATCATTGATCACCATGCCGATCAGCGCCTGCGGGGCGATCATGGCCATGATCATCGCCATGATCCCGCCCATCGATGTGCCGATCAGGGCCGCGCGGGCAATGCCGAGTTCGCCCATCAGCTTGAACATATCCTGCACATAAAGCGCCGGCGAATAGTTGGCCGGCTCCGCATCCCAGCCCGACTTGCCACGCCCGCGTTGATCGACGGCGATGACACGATAGCGCTCCGCCAGACGCGGCGCGATAACCTCGAAATCGGTCGAATTACGGCTGAGACCGTGCATGCAGATGACTGGCATACCGTCACCACCATAATCCCGCGCATAAAGCTTCACCCGCAGGTCATGACTATCGAAATAGACATCGGAATAACCGGTCACTCAGATATCCTTAAAAGGCAACATAGGGGCCAGGCGTCCCGCCGGCATTGCGGCCGGAAATCGCCGTATAGACTTTCCGGCCATAGAAGAACGGCAGGCCGAAATCGAAGCTATTGGTATAGGGTTGCAGATCATCGAAACCGTTCGGATCACCGCCCAGCCCCGGCAGGACGTAATTCGGACCCTGCACCAGTTGATCGGTGTTATCGATGGTGAAATTGACATTGGCGCTGGCCCCGTTGCTCCCCGTCAGGGTAGCCGTCAGGTCGAGCGATGAAGTCGGGCAATAGAAACCTGCTAGATCACCGGTGCAGCCGGTAATGGCGCTGTCGCTGAACCCATAGAAGTTAGTGCCGCTGTCGATGAAGCTCTGGGTCAGGTTGACGCCCTTGTAGGTGGCCGTCAGCAGGAAACCGTTGGTCGTCGTCAGGATGGTGCGGTTCCCCAGCGCATTGTTCGATTGAGTGCCGATACCGAAATAAAGCTTACCGGTCAGGCCGACTACGCCGGGATGCGCCACCGCCGGCAGATCGATGACCGTGCCATTGTTATTGACCGCCATGCGCGCCACCGGATTGGGCACCTGGGCCGAGGTCGCCAGCACAGACGCCGTGCAATTGGCCGAGACGCAGGTGTAATAATAGCCGTTGTTCGGGGTGGCGGCGCAATAGCTGCCGCAATCGCTGACCCCCGTGCCGATGCCAATAATGCCATTGGCGCCGAAATCGGCGATGGTGTCATGGCTTGTGCCGCCGCCCGACGAACAATCGCTTGGCACATTGGCGTAGTCGCCATCGTCGCCAATGACCAGCAGCGGCATGGCGCTCACGGATTCACCGCCGATGGTGAAATCCGCCGTCCGCACCGAGCCGAAGACATAGCCGTCGACATATTGGTAACATTCACCGACACCCTTGCTGCCGGTCATGGTGTGCGGCAGGGCGGTGCGCATGGCCGGGGTCAGAGCTTCGTTTTCGATGCGCAGGCCGACTGAGCCGGTATCCATGATGATGTGGTCGATGGTCTGGCAAGTGGTCGTGCCCGGCGCACAGATCTTCACGGTCACGAAGCCGATATTGACATTGCCATCAGCCCCCGCCGGACCGGGATCAACCGAGATAGTGGTGAAATTGGCGAGCGCCACGCTGGTGCTGGATGAGGACGACGAAGAACTACTCGAACTGCTGCTGAACCCGCCGCCGCTTGACGATCCGCCACCACCACCGCCGCCACCGCAGGCCGCAAGCAGGAGCAGAAACCCGACCAGGAAAATATGCGGCTTCATTGGGCGCATCCCTGCAAGGTCTGAACCGGGAAGCCGCCTGGCGCGGTTTGCGGCAGATAGGCGAAGCCCCAGAAGGCGCCGCTGTGGCCGCCGGTGCGCACCACGAAATCACTGTGGGTCGAGGTCAGGGCGCGGCGCATACGGATACGCGGATTGGCCTTGTTGTCGCTCTGGAAGCGGCTGAAATAGCTGTCGCCGAAAAGCTGCTTCAGATTGGGCCGCTGCGGCCCCTGCCAGCTCACCGCAAACACAGTCCCATCCGGCCGGACAAATTCGCGCGTCACCGTGCCGCTGTCCTGCGTCATTTCATGAATCGTGAAGGTCGTGTGCTCGGCCCGTGACGCCATGCGCGCATTCAGACGCGAGCGGTCCGCATCAATGCTCGCCGCCTTGCCGCCCAGTGTGGCGTGCGCCGGCGCACTCAGCGCCAGGGCGCCCACAACAATCAAACTCGTCAATGCCGATCGCATCGCTATCCCCTCAAAACCAACCCCTGAGACAGACTATTCATCATACCCATTAACGCAATATGACGATCATGACAGCGGATCACAGTTGAGGCAATCAGCCGTGATCGAAACGGGCGATCAGGCGATAGGCCGACCCGTCGAATATTTGTTTGACCGTGGTGACGCGCGCCTTTTCCCGCCAGGTCCGGCGATCGACCACCAAGCAGGCGCCCCCTTTATCAATGCGCAGATGCCGCGCCGTCTGCGCTTCCGCCACCATGGCGCTGATCTGGTTTTCGACATGGGTCCACGGCACGACGCCGAGCAGCCAGTGACCGGGCGACTGGCGGGTGAAATCAATGGTCTCGGCTTCGGGTACAGCGTCCAAATTGACCAGGCGGCGCTCAAAGGCCAGCGGCTTGGCGGAAGCAAAATGCAGGCCAGTCAGCACCAGAATTTTGCCGCCGTCTCCCGCCAGTTCCCGCTCCTCATCGCTGTTCGCTTTGTGGATGGTATAGGACAGTAGCTCGAACCGATAGGTCTCGCCGCGCGCCGTGATCTCATGCTGGATATCGGGAATATCGAGCACGGTCGAATCCAGCCGCGGCAGGCGCACAAAGGTGCCGGCGCGCTTGCGGCGTTCGATCAGACCCGCCTCGTCAAGCGGGGTCAGGGCCTTGTTGACCGTCATGCGCGAGACGCCATATTGCGCCATAAGCTCGTGTTCGAAGGGGATGCGATCGCCAGGTTTCAGCGCGCCGGAGCGAATCTGCTGCTCGATATCGTCGCGGATTTGCTGGTGTAGCGGCTTCATGACGATAGCCTTTGCATGAGCCGGCGGTAATCGGCAAGTATGACGTCGCGTTTGATATGGCGGCCGCCAGACACCTGCTTGCGGCCATAGCGCCAGACGCAATCGATCGGTGAGCGCGCCGAGGCGAAGACAAAGGTATCGAGATCGCAATCCAGACTGACCAGATCAGCCGGCTGATCGATGGCAATACCGCTTTCCACGCCAAGCGCCTGCGCGCCATCGAGCGCCCGAACATAGAGGTTATCGAGCACATTGCGTTCGCGGTGGATCAGCCGCTGGCCGTATTCGAGCAGGCGCAATTCTTCGGCGGCGTTGATCAGGACATTGGAATCGGAGCCGATACCGAAGCGCCCGCCATGCCTGAGATAATCCCGCGCCAGGAAGAGACCATCGCCGAGATTGGCCTCGGTGATCGGACACAGACCGGCCACCGCGCCGGATTTCGCCAGCCGCATCGTCTCTTCCGGCGTCATGTGGGTGGCATGGACCAGGCACCATTGCGCATCAACCGGTACACGATCCATCAGCCACTCGACCGGGCGCTCGCCCGTATGCGCCAGGCAGTCCTCGACCTCGCGCATCTGTTCGGCGATGTGAATATGGATCGGCGCCCCCTCCGCCATCGGGATCAGGGCCGTCAGTTCTTCGGGCGTGACGGCGCGCAGACTATGCGGCGCAATGCCCACAACGGCGTCATCCAGTCGGGCAGCGTGGTTGCGGCTGGCATCGAGCAGACGCTGGAAGCCCTCAAGGTCATGGATAAAGCGCGCCTGACCGGCATTGGGCGCCTGTCCGCCAAAGCCGGAATGGGCATAGAAAACCGGCAACAACGTCAGGCCGATACCGGTTTGCGCAGCCGCAGCGACAATGCGCCCGGCCATTTCGGCGGGATCATCGAACGTGCCCGCTTGCGGATGATGCAGGTAGTGAAATTCACCGACGCGGGTAAAGCCGGCCTCCAGCATTTCCATATAGGCCAGCGCGGCAATGGTTTGCAGTTCATCCGGTCCGATTTGCGCCTGGAACTTATACATCTGCTCGCGCCATGACCAGAAGCTGTCCTGCTCGGATGTCCGCCGCTCGGTCAGCCCGGCGATAACGCGCTGGAAGGCGTGGCTGTGCAGGTTGGGCATCCCCGGCAGGCCCACCACATGACGCTCACCCTGAGGCATGGCATCGGTTTCTATCGCGGCGATGCGGCCATCGCTGATGGTCAGCAGCACGCCTGATTGCCAGCCTGATTTCAGCAGCGCTTTTTCAAACCAAAGTGACAACATTTTGCGAATTTGGAGCCTTGCGTTCAATATGTCTATACATTATGCCTTATGTATAGACATATTAGGCGAGTCTGAAAAGCCATGCAATGCGATACGGTCTGGACAAATTGCCGCCTGCTGGCCCGCGCTGGCCAGCCACTGATCGACAACGGCACGATCGCTGCGAAAGACGGCCGCGTCGTATATGCCGGGCCTGCAACGGACATCGACGCCCCCACCATCGACCTGCAAGATCGGCTGGTGACACCTGGCCTGATCGACTGCCACACCCATCTTGTCTTCGCTGGCAATCGCGCCCATGAATTCAGGCTGCGGCTCGACGGCGCTTCTTACGAAGAGATCGCCCGCGCCGGCGGCGGCATTCTCTCGACCGTCACCGCCACCCGCTCTGCCTCCGAGGACGACCTGATCACCGCCGCCCTGCCGCGCCTCGACGCCCTGATCGCCTCAGGCGTCAGCACCATCGAAATCAAGTCCGGTTACGGTCTGACCCTTGAAGACGAACTGAAAATGCTGCGCGCCGCCAGGGCCCTGGAGCGTCTGCGCCCGGTGCGCGTCATGACCACTCTGCTCGGCGCCCACGCCCTGCCGCCGGAATACAGAGACCACCCCGACGCCTATATCGATGCTGTGTGCAACGAAATGATCCCGGCCGTTGTCGGCCTGGCCTCGGCGGTCGATGTCTTCTGCGAAGGCATCGGCTTTTCCCCGGCCCAGACCGAACGCGTCTTCCAGGCCGCCAAGACGCACGGCCTGGCCATCAAGCTCCACGCCGAGCAGCTCTCAAACCTGCACGGCGCGGCCCTGGCGGCGCGTTACGGCGCTCTCTCCGCCGACCACCTCGAACACCTCGACGCCGACGGCATCGCAGCCCTGCGCGACGCCGGCACGGTCGCCACCCTGCTGCCCGGCGCCTTCTACTTCATGCGTGAAACGGTCAAACCGCCGATCGAAGGTTTGCGGGCCGAGAACGTGCCGATGGCCATCGCCACCGACTGCAACCCCGGCACCTCGCCCCTGACCTCGATCCTGATGGCGATGAACATGGCCGCCACCTGCTTCCGCCTGACGGTCGATGAATGCCTGGCGGGCGTCACTACAAATGCCGCCCAAGCGCTCGGCCGCGACGATATCGGCGCGCTGGAGGCTGGCAAGTGGTGCGATTTCGCCGTCTGGGACTGCGCCGAGCCGGCCGATCTCGTCTATTTCATGGGCGCTTCGCCCCTCCATTCCCGTATTTTCCAGGGCCAAACCGTATGATCCTCACTCCCGGCGCCGTTCCTCTGTCTGTATGGCGCGATATTTATCGCGGCGCGGCGTTCAAACTCGATCCGGGCTGCCTGCCGGCGGTGGCCGAGAGCGCGGCGGCGGTTTCGCGTATTCTGGCCAGGGGCGAGCCGGTCTATGGCATCAATACCGGCTTCGGCAAACTGGCCTCGACCCGCATCGAGGACGCCGACTTGGCCACGCTCCAGCGCAATATCATCCTCTCCCATGCCGCAGGTGTCGGTGCGCCGTCACCGCAGCCCGTGGTGCGGCTGATGCTGGCGCTCAAGCTGACCTCGCTGGCGCAGGGCGCGTCCGGCGTCAGGGTCGAAACGCTCGACCTGATGCAGGCCCTACTCGATCATGACCTGATACCGGTCATTCCGTGTCAGGGTTCAGTCGGGGCGTCCGGCGATCTGGCGCCCTTGGCGCATATGGCCGCCTGCATGATCGGTGTTGGTGAAATCGAGGTCTATGGCGTGCGGATGCCGGCTCTGCGCGCGCTGAAAGAAGCGGGTCTCAAGCCGCTGACGCCCGGTCCGAAAGAGGGTCTGGCCCTGCTCAATGGTACGCAATTCTCGACCGCCAATGCCCTGGCTGGCCTGTTCGAGGCGGAAGTTTTGCTGCAAACCGCGCTGGTCACCGGCGCGCTCTCGACCGAAGCCGCCAAGGGATCGGATGCGCCGTTCGATCCGCGCATCCACGCCCTGCGCCGTCACAGGGGCCAGATCGACACCGCCCGCACCCTTCGTGAACTGATGAGCGATTCCGCCATCCGCGCCTCGCACCTGAAAGGCGACGCGCGCGTGCAGGACCCTTACTGCCTGCGCTGCCAGCCGCAGGTGATGGGCGCTGCACTCGATATCCTGCGTCAGGCGGCGGTGACGCTTGAGACCGAAGCCAATGGCGTCACCGACAATCCGCTCATCTTTACTGATCCGGAGGAAGCCTTGTCGGGCGGCAACTTCCACGCCGAGCCGGTGGCCTTCGCCGCCGATATCGTCGCCCTGGCCATCTGCGAAATCGGCTCGATCGCCGAGCGCCGCATCGCCATGCTGGTCGATCCGGCTTTGTCGGGTCTGCCGGCCTTCCTGACGCCACAGCCGGGGCTTAATTCCGGCTTCATGATCCCGCAGGTGACAGCCGCCGCGCTGGTCTCCGAAAACAAGCAGCGCGCCTATCCGGCCAGCGTCGATTCCATCCCGACCTCGGCCAACCAGGAAGACCACGTTTCCATGGCCGCCCACGGCGCGCGCCGCCTGATGGAAATGGCCGAAAACGCCTTCGCCGTCATCGGCATTGAATTATTGGCAGCGGCGCAAGGCTGTGACTTCCACGCGCCGCTCACCTCGTCCGAAGCCTTGGAGCGCGTCCGGACACTGACCCGTTCGGCCGTGCCGGCGCTCGATCACGACCGGCATTTCCATCCCGATATGGCGGCCGCCATCGACCTTGTGCGTTCGCAGGCGGTGATCAAGGCGGCGAATGTGGCTCTACCGACAGTGGAATGAAATAATCATCTCCCCCTCTTGGAGGGGGAGCTTGGAAATTGCGGCCAGCAATTTTCAAGAGGGGGTAAATTTCCCCGACAGAGTTACCCCCTCCGGCGCTACGCGCCACCTCCCCCTCCAAGAGGGGGAGATTTATAAAAGGATGCGCCAACACATGACCCGGCTCGATAATTCCCGCGTGATCAGGCCGGCCACCGGCACGACGCTTTCCGCCAAATCGTGGCTGACCGAAGCCCCCTTGCGGATGCTGATGAACAACCTCCACCCGGACGTCGCTGAGCGTCCGGAAGAACTGGTCGTCTATGGCGGTATCGGCCGCGCGGCGCGCGACTGGGAGAGCTATGACCGCATCGTCGAAACGCTCAAGCGCTTAGAGAACAACCAGACCCTGCTGATCCAGTCGGGCAAGCCGGTCGGCGTCTTCGAGACGCACGAAAACGCCCCGCGCGTCCTGCTGGCCAATTCCAACCTGGTGCCCGCTTTCGCCAACTGGGAGCACTTCCACGAACTCGACCGCAAGGGCCTGATGATGTACGGCCAGATGACTGCCGGTTCGTGGATCTATATCGGCACGCAGGGCATCGTTCAGGGCACCTACGAGACCTTTGTCGAGATGGGCCGCCAGCATTATAATGGCGACCTGACCGGCAAGTGGCTGCTGACCGCCGGCCTCGGCGGCATGGGCGGCGCCCAGCCCTTGGCGGCGGTGATGGCCGGCGCGTCGTGCCTCGCCATCGAATGCCAGGTGTCACGCATCGAGATGCGTCTGCGCACCGGTTATCTCGACTATCGTGCCGATACCATCGATGACGCGCTGGCTATGATCAAAAATGCCACCAAGCCGATCTCGGTCGGACTGCTCGGCAATGCGGCGGACGTCCTGCCGGAGCTTTTCAAACGTGGTGTGCGCCCCGATCTGCTGACCGACCAGACCTCGGCGCACGATCCGGTCAATGGCTATCTGCCTTCCGGCTGGACGGTCGAGCACTGGCTCGACAGGCGCGAACGCGATCCTCAAGGCGTGGCGAAAGCCGCCAAGGCATCGATGGCCACACACGTTCAGGCCATGCTCGATTTCCAGAAAGCGGGCGTGCCCACGGTCGATTACGGCAACAATATCCGTCAGGTCGCCTTTGATGAGGGCGTGAAAAATGCCTTCGATTTCCCCGGTTTCGTGCCCGCCTATATCCGTCCGCTGTTCTGCCGCGGTATCGGTCCCTTCCGCTGGGTGGCGCTGTCGGGAGATCCGGAGGACATCTACAAGACCGACGCCAAGGTCAAGGCACTGCTGCCGGACAACACACACCTGCACAACTGGCTCGACATGGCCCGCGCACGCATCAAGTTCCAGGGCCTGCCGGCGCGCATCTGCTGGGTCGGCCTGGGCGATCGCCATCGGTTGGGACTGGCGTTCAATGAGATGGTGCGCACGGGTGAACTGAAGGCGCCGATCGTGATTGGCCGCGACCACCTCGATTCCGGCAGCGTCGCCTCGCCCAACCGCGAGACCGAGGCCATGAAGGACGGCTCCGATGCCGTCTCCGACTGGCCCCTGCTCAACGCCCTGCTCAATACGGCTTCGGGCGCCACCTGGGTGTCGCTTCATCACGGCGGCGGGGTCGGCATGGGTTATTCGCAGCATTCCGGCATGGTCGTTGTGGCCGACGGCACCGATGATGCTGCCAAACGTCTGGCGAGGGTTTTATGGAACGATCCGGCCACCGGCGTTATGCGCCATGCCGACGCCGGGTATGAAATCGCCATTGATTGCGCCCGCGAAAAAGGCTTAGACCTGCCCGGCCTGTAAAGTGAGTCCCGCCATGATTACCCATCTGCCCGTTTCGCAACGCATTCCCCAGCCGTGGAAAAACGGCGGCGGGGTGACGCGCGAGATTGCCGTCTTCCCCAATGGCGCCGGCATGGAAGATTTTCAGTGGCGGATCAGCATGGCCGAGGTCACCGAACCCGGCCCCTTTTCGCGCTTCGAGGGCGTTGATCGGCATCTGATTGTGCTGAGTGGCCGGTTGCGGATGGATATGCCCGACGGCCGTCATGTGCTCAATGCCGGAGATGGCACGGCATTCAAAGGCGAAACCCCGGTCGAGGCCGCGCCGCTCCTGCCAGTGATCGATCTCAATGTGATGACCCGCCGTGGCCATGCGCGCGCCGAGGTCCGACATATCGCTTCCGGTGTCATCCTGCCCTCGGACCTGGTATTTCTGGTCGCCACAAAACCGATGATCGTCACCGCCAATGGCCAGCGCTACGCCCTGCAACCCTATGATGCTCTAAAATTTGAAGGCCTCGAAGGCGAGCCGGTATCAGCAGGCGACGGCTATCTGATCGCTTTTTAGACCACTTCCACCGCCACCGCCGTCGCCTCGCCGCCGCCGATGCAGACAGCGGCAATGCCGCGTTTAAGGCCACGCTGCTTCAGGGCATTGATCAGGGTCACCAGTATTCGCGCACCCGACGCACCGATCGGATGCCCCAGCGCACAGGCCCCGCCGTGGACGTTCAGCTTCTGATGCGGGATGCCGAGGTCGTGCATGGCGATCAGCGCCACCACCGCGAAGGCTTCATTGACCTCGAAGAGATCAACCTCATCGATGGTCCAACTCGTCTTTTCCAGCAGCTTTTTGACTGCCCCGACCGGCGCGCGGCTGAACCATTTCGGTTCCTCGGCATGGCTGGCATGACCGACAATACGGGCGATCGGCGTAAGCCCCCTGGCCGCCACCACCGAAGCGCGGGTCAGCAGAAGCGCCGCCGCGCCGTCGGAGATCGAACTCGAATTAGCCGCCGTCACCGTGCCGTCCTTTGTAAAGGCGGGTTTGAGATTCGGAATTTTCTCCGGCCGCGCCTTACCGGGCAGTTCGTCGTGGGTGATCAGACCCGCCTTCGTCTCCACCGGCGTGATCTCGGCGGAAAAGTCAGCCTTCAGGGCGCGATCCAGCGAGGCCAGGGCGTAATCGTCCTGCATCTGCCGGGTGAACTGGTAGTGCGTGGCAGCTTCGTCGGCGAAACTGCCCATCAGGCGCCCCTTGTCATAGGCGTCTTCCAGGCCGTCGAGAAACATATGGTCCTTGACCTCGCCATGCCCCATCCGCATCCCGGTGCGCGCTTTCGGCAGCAGGTACGGCGCATTCGACATGCTCTCCATGCCGCCGGCCACGATCATATCCGCCGAGCCCGCCGCGATGGCGTCACAGCCCAGCATCACCGCCTTCATGCCCGATCCGCACATCTTGTTGACCGTGGTGGCCGGCACAGAGACCGGCAGGCCCGCACCCAAAGCCGCCTGACGCGCCGGCGCCTGTCCCTGCCCCGCCGGCAGGACGCAGCCCATGATGACTTCATCCGGCACCTGCCCGTTCACGACGGCACGGATCGCCGCCGTGCCCAGTTGCGATGCTGTAACGTTCGCAAAATCGCCCTGAAAACCGCCCATTGGCGTCCGTACAGCGCCCGCTATGATGATTGTCTCCGGCATGATCGTTTCCTCTTACTTTGAAGAAAGATTACACCCGAAACCAGTTTTCGCAAGCCGGTTACGGTAATGTGTAGGCGATGATCGAACCGCCGGGCCGGGCCTTGGCGTTCTTGCCGCCGCCGGCGCCGATAACGACATACTGCTTGCCGTTCACGCTGTAGGTGGCCGGTGTCGCCGCGCCTGCCGCCGGCAGGGTGGCCTGCCACAGCAGCTTGCCGGTTGTCTTGTCGAAGGCGCGGAATTTATTGTCATAGATGGTGGCGGCGATGAACAGCAGCCCCCCCTTCGTTACCACCGCGCCGCCATAGTTCTCGCTGCCGGTCGATGGATCGTGCAATTCCGGATATTCGCCGAGCGGAACCTGCCAGAGGTACTCGCCGGTATTGACATTCAAGGCGCTGAGCGTCCCCCAGGGCGGCGCGATGGCCGGATAGCCCTCCGGATCAAGGAACTTGGTGTAGCCGTCGAAGATATAGGCGTCATTGTCGGTCGAGGGATACTCCGGCGCAGGCTTGGGTTGTTGCGCCGGATCGCCGGACAGATAGCCGGTGATGGCCTTGATATCCTCCGGCGAATACTGCCCGCCGAAGCCCGGCATCCGGCCGCCGCCATTGGCGATCTGCCGCGCCATCTGGTCGCCGGTCAGGCGGTGATCGACGCCGACCAGTGACGGAAATTCCGGCGGCGAGCCTTTGCGATCAACGCCATGACAAACGGCACAGGCGTTCTGGTAGAGCGCATAACCGCTGCGGCCGGAAACCATCGGCGGCTGTTTCTTGACCTTCAGAATCCAGGCCATTTCGTTTGAATTGATATAGAGAATGCCGCTCGTCGGATCATAGGACGCGCCGCCCCATTCGGCGCCGCCATCCATGCCCGGCAGGAGCACTGTGCCGCCGATAGACGGCGGATCGAACGGCCCGCGCGACCGCAAGCCTGCAAAGGTTTTGGCCACCGCCGCATGGGCCTCGGGCGTCCGCTGCGTCAGGTTATCGGCGGTCAGTTGCTGGCGGTTATAGGGCAGCGGCTTCAATGGCATGACCTGCGTGGGGGATGTCACCTCGCCGGGGATATCCGAGGCCGGCGGATGCACCTCCGTGACCGGATAGAGTGGCGCGCCGGTCTTGCGATCGAGGATAAAAACCAGCCCCGCCTTGGTCGTCTGCGCCACCGCCTCGCGGCCACCCACCGTAATCAGGGTCGGCGGCGTCGGCGGATCACGATCCCATATGTCGTGTTTTACCAGTTGAAAATGCCAGACACGTTTGCCGGTATTAGCATCGAGCGCCACCAGCGATGTGCCGAAAAGATTGTCGCCTTCGCGGTCGCCGCCGTAGAAATCCTTGTTGCCCATGCCGGCCGAGCCAAGCGGCGCGAACACCAGCCCGTTTTCCGGATCGAGCGTCAGGCCCGACCAGGCATTGGCGCCCATCGCCGTCTTCCAGGCGTCCTTCGGCCATGTGTCGTAGCCCGCCTCCCCCGGCTGCGGGATGGTGTGGAATATCCATTTCATTGCGCCGGTGCGGACATCATAGGCGCGGATATGGCCAGGTGTATTGCCGGTCGAACCCATGATGATCAGGTCTTTATAGACCACGCCGGGCGAGACATTGCTGACCGAAACCGACACCGGATCCCGCCCCAGACCTTCTTTCAGATCGACCTCGCCATTATGGCCGAACCGATCGATCAGGCGGCCGGTTTTGGCGTCGACCGCCAGCAGGTGATTGCGGAAGGTAAAGAGGATGCGCGCGTCTTTACCATCGCTCCAGTACGACACCCCGCGCAGGCGCTGCCTGGTGTTGACCACATCGCCGAAGGCCGGATCGAAAACCCAGACCTGCGTGCCTTTGGCGGCATCGAGGCAGAACAGACGGCCCTTGGGAGACACGAAATACAGCCGCCCGCGAATGATCATCGGGTTGCCTTCCATGTCCGACTGGTTGCCGGCTTCTCCAAAAGAATCGCCGGAATCGAAGGTCCAGGCCACTTTCAGGGTCTTGACGTTCCCAGTATTGATCTGATCGAGCGTCGAATAGTGTGTGCCGTTGGGGTTGCCATGATACCACGGCCAGTCCGCCCCTGATTGCGAAGACGCGCCGCCTGTCGGTTTTTGGCACCCCGTCAATATCAGCGCCATGCACGCCACCACCGCCCCCAGACGCTTCATGATATGTCCCTGTCTTGTTGCACTGCTTTTCAGCGAGCGTAATCGATTACAAGAGCTAGCGGAAGCGGCAAGTTTTCCGCATTGCTTTTTGCCGGAAGAGATGAAAACTGTGCGCCAACCGACTCATACTTTCAGGACTCAACATGCGCCCGCTCAAAATCGCCCTGACCGCCCTCGCTCTTGTCCTGCCCGCCTGCGCGCAGGCCGATCCCGCCCAGGTGACACCCGAAGCCCACGCCTTCGATATCGGCGCCTTTAAGGCCTGGAGCCTGCGCGATCTGGTCAATGTCGTGCCCAATGACAACAGCGTCATCGGCCTGGCACAGACCCCCGAAGCGGTCGCCGCCGTATTGAAGGCCGCCGGCCAGCCGACCGACCAGATCACGCTGTCGATCGACGCCCTGCTGGTCAAAGCCGGCGACCGTCTGGTGCTGATCGATACCGGCATGGGACCGAAGGCGCATGGCGTGCTGATGGGCAGTCTGGCCAAGGCCGGTGTAACGCCGGACCAGATCACCGATGTGCTGATCACCCACAGCCACCCGGACCATATCGGCGGCCTGCTCACCGCCGAGGGCAAGCCGGCCTTCCCGAAAGCCACCGTGCGCCTGACCGATGCGGAATGGGCCAGCTTGCAAGCCAATCCGCAGCAAGCCGCATTCGTTGCCGCCGTCACGCCGCAGGTTCAGACCTTCGCCGGCGGCGCGGAAGTCCTGCCCGGCATTACGTCCGTCGTGCTCAAGGGCCATACGCCGGGCCATACCGGTTATGAAATCGTCTCCGGTGACGCCAGGCTGCTCGATATCGGCGATATGGCGCACAGCGTGGTCGTTTCGCTGGCCAAACCGGAATGGGGGATGGGTTATGACAGCGACAAACCCGCCGGTGAAGCCACCCGCCGCGCCGAACTGACCGTGCTGGCGAAGAGCGGCGAACCTATATTCGCCCCGCACTTTCCTTTTCCCGGTACAGGCAGGATCGTCGTCAAAGACGATGGTTTCGCTCTGGCACCAGCGAAATAATCTGGATTCAGAAAGCCTTTTCCAGATAGATTGCACCGCCGGTTTCATGGCCGCCTTCCTCGCGGCGCAGGCTCCGGCCGATGCGGGCTTTGAGGCCGACGCCTTCGACGAATTCCCATTTGAAACCCAGATTCAATTCGGAATCATACGCGCCCGGACGATCGGATGGCGCGGCCGTGGCGAGTTCGACGCCCAGTTTCAGGGTATCGGTGGCTGCCCACATAACCACGCCATTGGCCCCTATCTCGCCGCCTCCGTCTTCAAAACCCTGGCCATAGGAAATCATCGCCAGATAGCTGTAGCGCCCCCGGTTCCAGCCAAAAACCAGAGGCACTTCCAGCGCCCACTGTTCATCGCTGAAGCCGGCGCTCCCCGTCGGGATGATCAGAACCGGTTCGGTCGAAATACCAAAACCATCGCCCTCACCGGACGGCCGGATTTCCCATTTGATCGCCCATTGGCTATCGACCGCGCCGGATATCGCTTTCGCACCGGACGTCTTGAACGTCCCGCTGCCAAAGGTGATCGACGTTTCAAGACCGGGGCGGATCGGCGCGGTGATATCCATCTCGTAGCCGGTTTCATGCTCGAAACCATTGCTGGCCCATTGGTAGCTCGGTTTGATTTCCCAGGCGCGGGCGGCATCGAGGTCTGGCGTGCGGAAAGGTGCGGCCAAAACAGGCGTCGAGACGGCGGTTGCGACCAGGCTGAGCGCAATCGTGCGGAAAAGATAACGGAACATAGGCACTCCACGGGATCAGTCATGACGACTTTACCCGTTGCGTCCAATTGCGCCGCTCATGTCAGGCCGCTCAGTGCTGCGTTCGGGCCAAAGCCTGTCC
The DNA here is from genome assembly GCF_035497195.1 of Asticcacaulis sp. Classification (GTDB taxonomy): domain Bacteria; phylum Pseudomonadota; class Alphaproteobacteria; order Caulobacterales; family Caulobacteraceae; genus Asticcacaulis. The sequence continues at coordinate 853,342 of NZ_DATJDZ010000014.1, read as the reverse complement.
CGTCAATGTAGCGGGACAGGCGGCCGCTGTGGCGGAGCCTTTTGTGATGGCGCCGGTGTGTTTTAGCTCAGGTCCGCGCCGGCGCATTCCGGAAGGCCGCCGCCATGGCGTCGTAAAGCGGCTTCTGCCGGAACTGGTCATCATAGGGCGTCGGGCGCAGCGGCAGCTTGTCGGTGCGCGGCGTGGTCGATTGCAGCCAGCTATATTTGTCGTCCAGGCCCCAGCACAGGAAATCCTTCACCGCCGTATTGCCGAGCGTCAGGTCGATATAGATCCTGGCCACTTCGGCCACCACGGCGTCGCGCCGGGCGATATCGCCGTCGACCTTGCGGTCATTGACATCGAACTCCGTCACCAGAAGGGTATAATCGAGTGCGGCGGCATCCGTCAGGAACTGCGTCCACGCGTCATATTGCGGCGTGGTGTCGTCGGTCGTCATCTGCCCCACCACGCTCTGATCGGTGCCGATATGGCCCTGGATGCCGAGGGCATCGACCGGCAGTTTCTGGTCACGGAACCAGCGCAGCAGGTCGAGCGCCGCCTGGCGATGCAGGGCATCCTTCGGCCGCCAGCTCATATAGTCGTTATAGACGAGCTGCATTTTCGGCAGGTGTTCGCGCGCCGCCTCGAAACAGATTCGCAGGGCGTCGCGGCCAAGAATACGCGTAAAGACATTGGCGCGGATATCGCCGGTCTTTTCATCGATGGCCTCGTTGATGACGTCCCATGAGGTCAGGCGATCACCAAAATGCTCGGTCACCTGACCGATATAGTCGCGCAGCAGCGCCTCGGCGGCGACCTTGGGCTTCGGACCGAAATCATGGGTCAGCAGCCATTTCGGCAGGAACTCATCCTTGGCCCAGAACAGCGTATGGCCGCGCAGGGGCATGTGGTTGGCCTCGGCGAAGGCCAGCACGGCATCGCCCGGCGCGAAGTCATAGGCATCTTCCGGTGTGTTGTGAATGGTATACATCTTCAGTTCGTTGCGCGGCACCAGGATGCGGCAGTCGCGCCTGAGGATTTGCGCCACCTGCGGATCGGTCAGGCCACCGGTTTTGACGCCCGTGGCCGAACCGAAACGGATGCCTTTCGCGGCGGCCAGGTCTCCGAGCGACGACGTAGATTGCGCAAGCGCAGGCGTGGCCAGCAGCGCCGTGGCGCCAGCGAGAAACAAACGACGATCCATTATCTGACCTCATGCGTGACGTGAACCCAGTCGATATCGACCGCGCCATTCGCGTCCTTTTTATTGAATGTGAAGAGCGCCGGGCGGCTACCTTTCCACCACGAAAATTTCGACAATGGCACCTGTTCGCCGAACGAAATGAACGCCTTGCCATGGAGGCTGTAGGCGAAGCGGCTGGTCTGGTCCGGCAGGGCCTCGGCACGCAATTCGACCGTCTGGCCGGTGACTTCCGGCCCCGGCGTTTCGACGCCCGCCGAGGCATAGGTGATCCGCGACACGCCGTTTTCGCGCACCACGCCGATCCACACCGGTTTGACGCCGAACAGGCTGACACCGGCGCGTTGGCCATCAGTCATGCGTGAAATATCGAGCCGCGCCGTCGTCTGCATGGCCGGACCTTGCAGAATCTGCGTCAGGGTATTGCGCGAAGTGGTCAGGCTTCGCGCCTCACCGGCCTTCAGGCGCAGCCAGCCCGACCGCTCGCTCAGGCTCCACCGGCTGTCATCGGGATTGTGGTTCCATGACCATTGCAGGCCCAGCGCCTTGCGGCTGAATTCGTCGGAATCCTGCAAGCGAAAATCGGAATGGCGGACACCGGTATCCGGCATCGCATGGGTCAATACCGGCTTGCCGTCGTCACCCATCACCGGCCAGTCATCCACCCATTTGACCGGTTGCAGATGATCGATGCGGCCAAAGGCGCCTTCCGAATTGAAATGCACGAACCAGCCCTGGCCGGACGGCGTTTCAACATAACCGCCTTGATGCGGCCCCTTGATATCGTTGGTGGGGACCAGCACATCGCGCCATTCATAAGGCCCGTAGATATTCTTCGCGCGGCCGACCGCCTGCGGCCCGGTGCCGACCCCGCCGATGGGCGCAAAAATATAATACCAGCCATTCCGCTTGTAGAGCTTCGGCCCTTCGAGCACCGGCAGCCGTTCCTTGTCGTCGGCCACCACCACGCCGTCATCGAGCACCTTGGTGCCGTCCGCGCTCATGCGGTGCAGGATCAGCGGTCCGGCGCCGACCTTGCCGTGGATCAGATAGGCCTGACCGTCGTCATCCCAGAAGGGGCACGGGTCTTCCAGCTTCGCCTGAGCGATGACCGCCACCGGCGCCGACCACGGACCGGCGGGGTCTTTCGCCGTCGTCAGGAAGATGCCCTCGTCCGGCGTCGGGAAATAGATGTAGAACAGGCCGTTATGGTGACGGATCGACGGCGCCCAGATACCGCCGGCATAATGGGTGCCCGTCACGGGTTTGGATTTGGCGTCGTCCAGTTCAAAGGGACCGGGCATGTCGTATGCCGGCGCGAAGGTCAGTTTCGGCACGGCATTGGTGATGAGCTTCCAGTGTACCAGGTCTTCCGATTTCAGCACCGGCAGACCGGGCGAAAAATGGAAACTCGACGCCACCATATAATAGCTTTTGCCGACGCGGATAATGTCCGGATCGGAATAGTCGGCATAGAGGATCGGATTGCTGTAGGTCGCCGGTTGCGGCGCAGCGGTAGCGCAGGCGGAAAAAAGCAGTGTCGCTCCCGAAAACAAAGCCACCAGCCCCAAAAATCTCCCCCTCTTGGAGGGGGAGGTGGCGCGTAGCGCCGGAGGGGGTAATACCGCCGTTCGTTTCCCCCCTCTGTCTTTTTGGCAAGCCCAAAATCCAGCGCCCCCTCCAGGAGGGGGAGAATGAAAACCAAATAATTTCACAGCGCGACCCTTTCGTTCGGCTTGATCGTCAGTTTGCGGACCGAACCACCGGTCAGTCGCAGGGTAATCTTTTCCGGCTTTTCGGAAATACCGAGAAGCGACTGTGGCGCCCCGGTCTTGCCGGTCACCAGCCGCGCCACGCCATCGATACGGCCCAATGGCTTGCCGGCCAGTGTTAGCGCCGCGCCCTTGCCGTCATAGGTCATGGCCGCCGTCGCACCACCATCAGTCGGCAGGCGGAAATTCGCCCCATCCGCCGCCGCATGACCAGGGCGGATATTCCAGTGCAGGGCCTCGGCCTCTTCGACCACACCCGCCAGACGCCAGGTGTAGTCCATCATCACCAGCGCCGCCGGCGAATAGTTTGGCAGGTCTTCCTGCGTGAATTTTCCCGTCACCGGGTCCATCTGCTGGCGGAAGGTCATGTCGGCCAGCAGCCCTTCGCACCAGCGCGTCATCATGAAGCTGAACTCGGCATCGCGGCCGTAATGCGCCATCCAGCGCGGCGCGCGCAGGGCGGTCAGGGCCTGCGTTGGCCCGCCCCAACTGTTCTTCGGTAATGGCCGCACGAACTGCGGATCATCAAGCGCCACCGACGGCATGGGATAACTGGTCCAGAAGGCTTTCGGATTATGGATTTGCCGCGTCCACAACTCATCGAACAGCGCCTGATCGACGACATGCTCGCCACACACCCGGCTAAGAATATCCGATCGCACCCGCACAAATTCATTATTGGCGTCGAGATCATAGAAGGCGGCATCTTCAGCGACGTAGAGTTTTTGCAGGATCAGGCGGCGCATTTCATCGGCGCTTTCGGCCCAGTGATCGGCCTCATTATTCTTGCCGAGCGCCTTCGCCATGTCGCTCAGCGCCAGACGCGCGCCATAGGTGGTGGCCGACAGGTCCGGGCATAGCCGCGGCAGGGCGAACCCCGCCGGAAAATACTTGGCGTCCTTGTTCGGGCACTGCGGCGGGATGCCTTCCCAGCGCGGCGAATTGTCATGACCGGTGTCGTAGGTACAGAAACCTTCGGTCAGGCCGGTGCCGCGGGTATTGCGATATTTCAACAGCCACGCATCCCACGCCGAACAGGCGGTATAGGCCGAATTGAGCAGCGCTTCATCCTTGGTCGCCTGCGCCAGCTCCCAGGCCGTGGCGGCGATCGGCACCACCATCTGGATCTGGCCGAACCCCGTTTCCGTCACCTTGTTATTGCACGGTAACTGACCATCCATGCGTTGCAGCTCGAAGAAGGTCATATGGCTGTTGCGGGCCACATCCGGGCGGAACTTGCGGTAGACCAATGACTCCTGCGGCCCGCATTCCATCCAGATACCGGCATAGTCGGCGCCTTCGATCAGCACCGGCCCGGCGTAGCGCGGCACCACCTGCACATTGCCCGCCAGCACGGCCAGCGCCTTGTCATAGGCGGCCTGCCATCGGGCATTGGCGGTCGTGAATTGTGGCTGGGAAACGGGCGTCTCCGCCCGCGCTTGACTGGCGATCAGGGCCGCCGCGCCCGTGGCGATTAAACTGCGACGATTGATCATGCCTGACATGCCTCCGTATCGGTTGTCATCCGGAATTGCGGACGCGGATCGGGCGTGGCGGGCACGAACTGCACCTTGATCACCGTCAGCCGCGTGACATGCCGCGCCCACAGGCCATAGGCGGGGGCATCGCCGCCCTTATCCTTGTCTAAAGCGCCCCAGGCTTCGTCGATCATATGGGCATCTGGATAGACGCCGCGCAGTTCGCCGATCTGGTCTTCCTCCAGCCAGCGCGTCGAGGCGATCATGCCGATCCTGATGTCGTGCAGCACCACGTCTTCGATATGCTTTTCCGGAATGCCGATGAAATATGACCCGCGCGGGCCATTATCGGCGCCGGTGATGCGCTCGAAAACCACCCGCCGCAAGCTACCCACCGCCGGTTTCGGCTGATCCGGCTGCACCCGGCCGCGATCCTCCAGCCGCATGAACAGGGGGCTGCGCGCCCGCACGATATGGATATCGGTGGCGAGGATATTCTCCGCCATGCCGCCATCGACCACTTCCCACGAAATGCCGGAATCGGCGCCCACCGGCTTGACGTGCCGCATGGCTTCGGACACCCCGCCGATCTCGCAATGACGCACCAGCACATTGCGGAAAACACTCTGGCTGTCGGTTCCCAGCTTCACCGCATTGCACGAACTGAAGAAGGTGCAATTCTCCACCAGCACGTTCTCGGTCGGGGCCTGGGCCGCGCCCTTGAAGCACAGGGAATCGTCACCCGAGCTAATATAGGATTTGCGCACGATCACATTGCGGCAGCCGTCGATATCTATGCCGTCATTGTTGAAATTGGCCTGGTTCTCGACCGTCATCTGGTCGACCAGCAAGTCGTCGCAATTGAGGTAGTTCTGCATCCAGCACGGCGAATCCTTGAGCGTGATGCCGTGAATATGAATGCGCCGGCAATCGATCACCCGGATGACAAACGGCCGGCCGGGCGTGCCGTGAATGCCCTCCTCACCGTGGAAGTTCGCCCCGCGCCCGTCAATGATGCCTTCGCCGCTGATCGAGATATCTTCGCAGCCCTCGGCAAAGATCAGCGACTGGTTCATGCCCATGTTTGTATCCTGGACCGTGCGGCGCTTCGCCACCCGTTCGGGATAATCCTTGAGATCCAGCGAGGCCAGCAGCCGCGCGCCCTTCCCCACTTCGAGCCGGACATGGCTGCGCAGGTCAAGCGTGCCGCTGACATAATCGCCCTTCGCCAAACGGACCGTGCCGCCGCCTTCCGACGCCACCTCTATGGCTTTTTGAATGAACGACGTCGCCAGGCCTTCGCCGGCATAACCGAACTGCTCCGGCGTTACGATGCGCTTCGGGCCATTCCACGGCTTCAAAGTTGCGGTCAGGCGTTTCGCCATCGCTTCCAGATCGGCGCGCAATGGCGCTACCCAATCTGGCAAGATGCAGCTTTCCGCCGCGACAGCGGTGCGGAATGTGGCGGCAATACCAAGGCCGGCAAAGCCAGCGGCCAGTTGGCGGCGTGAAGGAGAATATGGCATCGGTTTCCTTTCCATATGGTCCGCTTCTTCCGGCGGCTTACTATCAATGCACTGTATCAGAATAAAAAGAAGCCCGGCAGGGAGACCGGCCGGGCTTAAGTGGCAGAACCGGGGAATAAAGCAGGTTCTGGTAGTTATGGCGGGCGCAGCGCCAGGGAGGAAACGCTGCGCCTGCCAATCGGATCAGCCTAGAACTTGGCGTCCACGCTGACGAAGAACACCTGGCCCTGGACATCGTAGGTCGCCGGGATGGTGTTATCCGAAGGCAGCTGCGACGAGCCGAGGATCGGCGGGTCCCTGTCGAACAGGTTACGGGCGCCGACCGACAGACGGACTTTCGAGGTCAGGTCATAGGCCGCCGTCAGATCGATATAGGTCTGGGCGTCGATGACCGGGTTGGTCAGGGTGTTGAGCGCCGGCGGCGTCAGGCCCTTCGACTTCGGCAGCATGTAGGTATCGACCGTCACCTTGCCGATATAGCGGGCGCGGGCCGAAAGGGTCAGCGCACCGGTCTTCCAGGTCACGCGGCCGGAACCCTTCCACTTCGGAATCGGCTGGCCGCAGGTGGCGCCGAACGCGCCCAGGCAGTCGTTCTTGACCTCCGGCTGGTCCTGGATCGGCGTGCCTGTGAACTCGCTGACATAGTTGACATTGGCCGACACATCCCAGCGGCTGGCGCCCAGCAGGCCCCAGTCGGTGCGGAAGCCGTAATGGCCTTCGATATCGACGCCGGCGGTCGCCAGACGACCGACATTGGCGTTGGTGGTAGAGACGTAATCCGGCGCAGTGACCTGACCCGATGACGGATCGCGGTGGATGGCCTGACAGAAGACGCTGCTGGCGTCCATGATCGTCTTGTAGCAGAGGTCGAGGACCGACTGCACGCCGCCGCCGCCGAGGGTGGAGATGGCGTCGTCAAGCGTGATCTTGTAGTAGTCGACGCTGACCTGCAAACCGCGCACATAGCTCGGTGTCCACACCAGACCGGCAGTCGTGGTGTTGGAGGTTTCCGGGCTGAGGTTCGGATTGCCGCCGGTCGTCTGGTTGACGAAAGCCGTCGGCTGAACCGCCGAGGTGAAGACCGTCGCGGTCGGCACGCCGGTGGCCAGACACAGGGCCTTTAGGGCATCGGTCTGGTTGGCGACGGGTGTCCGGTCGGAGCAGGGGTCGCTCGCCATCGGGCCGTTTGTGCCGGCGCCGCCGAACAATTCGCCGACATTGGGCGCGCGGATGGCGTGCTGGTACTGGGCGCGGAAGGCGAGATCGCTGTTGAGCGCCCATTCGGAACCCAGCGAATAGGTCCAGACGCCGCCAACCCCTTCCAGGTCATATTCGGAATAGCGGAAGGCGCCGTTGAGACTCAGGCGCTTGGCCAGCGGCAGGTCGGCCAGGATCGGAACGCGGGCTTCGCCGTAGACTTCCTTGACCGTAGTCGATCCCTTGGTCGCCTTGGCGGCGTTCCAGCCGGACACGTCACCCGAAGCCAGATAGGTGTCGGGGATGTATTCGGCGGTGCTGTAGCGCCACTCGAAACCGGTCGAGAAATCGACCGGGCCGGCCGGCAGATCGAAGGCTTCACCGGTCAGGCTGCCGGCGAAGACCTGCTGCTCGGCGCGCAGGCCGGCGTTGGCATTGATGATGATGGCCGCCTTGCCGGCATCCGTCATGTTCTGGCCGAACGGATTGAGCACCGGCGCCGCCCCGCCCTGCGAAAGCACGGCCTGCTGGAAGTGGCTGAGCGAGATCGAACCCGTCTGGGTGTCGGATTCCGTCGTCTTCGCATAGGTGTAGTAGACGTCATACTTCAGGTCGCGCAGGTAGCTCGACGACACGTCGCCGAGATTGCCGCGCACGCCCAGCGCCGTGCGGAAGACCGCGTGGTCGGAGGTGGTGTAGCGCGGGCCGATATCCGACAGGCGGCGGTTGTAATTGATCACCGCAAGCCCGTCGCCGGGCGCATTGTTCAGGGTCAGGGTGCCGTTTTTGACCGTGGTCGGCCCGGTTTCCTTCAGGTCGAGCTGGCGCAGGACTTCCTGCATCGGCGCACCAAGGTAAGGGTTATTGACATCGAGCAGCAGGTTACCGCCGTAATTGGTCGGGGCGATCTGCACATCGGCGACATTGTCGCTGTAGTGCATTTCCATGTAGCCCGTGGCCTTGTCGTTGAAATCGTAGTGGGCGAAGATATTGCCCATCCAGCGCGTCTGCGGGGTGATGATGTTCGACATGCCACCCAGGTCATAGCTGTCGGCCGCGCCGGCATAAGGACGTACCGTCGTACCGTCATCGCTGAGGATGGCGCCGCCGGAACCCATGTTCTGAAGGCCGGCCGCCGCCAGGGCCGCGTCAAGACCGGCATTGGAACCTGCCGAACCGTAAAGCGGCAGGTTGCCTATGCCGAAACGGCCATTGGGTACGTTCGAGGAGCCGCTGTAGACCAGCCCCATACGACCGCCAGCATCCAGACAGGCCTGGCCATTGCCGGCGCCATTGGGCGTACCGGCACGATCATCACTCCACGAATCGGCGGTGACGCAACCATCCGACAGCGAAGGCATTGCCCAGTCACCGCGATCGGCGCGCGTATAGCCGCCACGGTTCATATAGTTGACCGAGGCGACGATATTGCCGCGGCCATCGGCGAAATTGCCGCCCGCCGTGATATCGACACTGTAGGTCGGCGTGCCGGTGTGCTGGTCCCAGGTCCGCTGCACGCTCGTTTCCACGCCTTCAAAATCGTCGCGCATGATGAAGTTGACGACGCCGGTGATGGCGTCAGACCCGTAAACCGCCGAAGAGCCACCGGTGACGACTTCGATGCGCTTGATCAGCGCTGCGGGAATGGTGTTGATGTCGGTCGTGAAATCGGGACCGGTAATGGCGAAGCGGCGGCCATTGACCAGCACGAGGTTGCGCGTCGGGCCGAAATTGCGCAGGTTCAGCGTGGCCGTGCCGACCGGCTGGCCGGCCTGGACCGTATTGGCCGTCGGGCTGTTGAGCTGCGAGCCGGTAAATTGCGGCGTGTCGGACAGCATGACGTCGACGTTCTGCGTGCCGGCGAGCTTCAGTTCCTGTTGATCGAGAACGGTGACCGGCGTCGGCGCCTTGAAACCGCGGTTGGACAGGCGCGAACCGGTGACGACAACGACCGTCTCGTCAACCGGGGCGGCGGCAGGCGCATCGGCTGTCGCGGCAGCGTCCTGGGCCATCGCCGGCAGCGCATTCAGACCGGCGCCCAAGGCCATCAGTGAGATAGATGCCGCCAGTATCGGTCGCAATGTCCCTGTTTTATTGTACTTTTTCATAATTTTTCTTCCTTCCAATTTTCTTTCATACCGCCAGCGCCGGTTGCTCCGGACACAGACTATCGCTCTTCGGATGACGCACATCATCCGGCTCGGCGCGGATATGGCTCCGGCACGACACAGTTATTCAGGGGCTTGGTGAGGCATGGGCGTTACGCCCGTGTCCTGAATTTCGCCCTGCATATGGCTGCGATCGCCGGTTTACGTCCGGCAGGCAGCTCTCGTTTGATAGACCCGTTGTTTTTGCCCGGCGCCTGATCTTAGGTTTGTGACACCGGTGTCAATTTTTATGATAACGCTAACATCTCACGACAAAAAACAAACGCATGTCGCGAAGAGAGGCTACGCGCCTATTTTTTGCAAATCAACTACCCGCTCTCTGGCCGTCGGAGCCATATGTGCTTCCAACGGCAAAGCCTTCCACATCATGGGATTCCGCCCGCCGGCATTCCCGTATAATGGGACTCCGGCGGGCGGTTAGCCTCAAAAATGGCCAATTCATTTCAATATTCGGGATAGATCTGCAAAATGTGACTTTTCAATCACAGTGCCGAAATATTGCCGGCCCGACGCAAACCATCTCTTTTTACGGGTAAAAAATTCACGGCTTCAACCGGGCATTGGCCTCATTGACCAGTTCGATATAGGCGGCGCCGACATTGATGACATACTCATTCTCCCCCCAGAAGAACGGCCAGTCCTCCTTGTTTTCGGGGAAATCAGGCTTGAGAATCAGCACACCGGGCACCACGCCGCCGGCGATGAAGCTGAAATCAGCGCGATTATTGCCGTAGGCCACTTCCTTGGAAACCGTGCCAACCCCGGAAACAAACGACACATTCGAGCCGGGATGCGTGCCGTACATGTAATCCAGCGCCTGATAGACCGCATCCGGGTTGATGATATCGGGGAATTCGTGGTTCAGCGCAGCGGCGGTCAGGCCGTATTCGACCACTGTGCCGCCGCCGGCCCAGCCGCCTTCGGTGATCGGCACACCGAACGGATTGGCACTGGCTAACTTGTCGGCCTCGGCCTTCCACGCCACCACCGCCGGACGGACCTTCGCCTTGAAGGCCTTCGGCATCAGGGGCAGCGCCTTGGCCAGCGTCGCGGCATTGGCGGCGAAGGTCTGGCTGACCTCCGGCCACAGGGCGTCGATCCGTCGGGCGTATTGCGGGTCTTTCGTCGTGATCAGCAGTTCGACGGCGGCCGACAGTTCTTCTTCGACCAGATCCCCGCCGGTCGTATTGCCATGGTGATAGAGATTAGGCGCATGGCTATGCTCCTCGGCCCAGACCTTCCTGGCGATGCCCAGCGACTTGTCTGCCAGCGGATCGTCAAAGCCCTTCAGCGCCCGGCTGGCGGCGGCCAATGCGGCGATCGAACCATAGTTGAGCGCCGAAGTGGTGTTGGTAAAGGCCCAGCGATCGTCGGGCATGCCGCTCCTGCCATCCTTCACCTCGTCACGGCCAAGCGACCGGTCATAGATCAGGCCATCTGTCTTGGTCACGGCGTCGCCAAGGTGCGGATATTCCGCCACGTCCGGCTCGACAATGCCGTTGATGGCGTGGCCGACGGCATCGAACTGCGCCACCAGTTGCAGCGTGCCGTGCTGGATCTGCTGCAACAGGTCGGGCTTGCCGTCCGGCACATGAATATCGACATAGCGGCGCTGATGATCGATCAGGGTGTCGTCGCGCGTCAGGCCGAATTTCTCCCAGCTCTGCACCAGCGAACGCACCACGGCATAGTGCGTCTGGGTGCGGATATCGAAATCGCCAGCATCGAACCAGCCGCCGACATTCAGGCCGGGGATGTGTTCATAAGGCTTGAATTGCGTGTCGGTGCCGCCCGGCTTCGAGGCATAAAGATCGATATGATCATCACCCGGCGGCGCCTGCATGGCGTCGTCCTTGTGGCTGTCGCCGTGCCAGACCCTATAGGCCTCATTGACCTTCATATGATCCATGGCGACCGGCAGGTAGACATCGAGCGTCGGCTCCCAGGCCGTGGCATAGATATCGGCGGCGATACGGAACGGACTGGTGCGCTGGCCTTCATATTCGATGACATAGAGGCCCGGCTTGGTGACGCGGGTGAAATCGAAGGTGCGGTAGTCATAACGCAGGTAATGGCCCCAGGGTTTGGCTTCGGCGGTCAGGACCGGCGTAAACGTGCCGTCGGCGGCAATCTCCAGCAAACGGGCCTCGCCGGCGGGTTTGTCGTTCGGATCAAGTTCGATGACGGCCTTCTTGGCCTGCGAAGGGGCGTAGCCAAGCTGTGAATGGGCGATCATCGGCGGCCGCACCCAGCCGGCGACCGAATTGGCAGTCATTGTCCACGAAACAACCGTGCCGGTCTTGCCGGCCGGCAATAGCGAGCGCACGACATACCAGCCATTCTGCGCCTGGTTGCGGCCGTCATAGAGGGCAATATCACTGTCAGAAGTCAGGGTGACGCGACGGGCTGGATCTTCCGGCGCCAGCACGAAGGTCTTGCCATGCGCCAGCGGCAAGGGTTCGGTTTGCGGCAGCAGACGCGACATCGGCACCCCTTCACCGAGGCTTTTCATAGGGCCGGACGGATAAAGCGGGAACGTGCCCGCCACGCCATCGGCGAGATAGCTCTTGTGGAAATAGGCCGCCGGCAGGAATTCCATATTGAAGCCCGCCTTGCCCGCCAGCGCTTCCGGCAGGGGCTTGTCGAGGATGACGCTTACGCTTACGCTCACGCCCTCGCCTTTCGGCGCGACACGCACCTGATAGGTGAAATCATATTTCGGGTAGCTCACCGTCGTGGTGACGACACCGGAAGCGGCATCGACCTGACGATCCTTTACCAGTCCCATTTCGTCCCACTGGCCCGGCGTCGGCATCAGGCGGACATCGCCATTGGTGGCCGTGCGCACGCCCTGCTGGATCAGTTCAACGCCGGCGATCTTGGCGTCGTTGAACAGGCTGTTGGCGCCATTGGCGAAGACCAGCACATTGACGCCGCGCGTTTCGAAATAGCCCTTGTCATTGAGATGCAGCGGTTCGGCACTGGCAGCCGCCGCCAGCATGACGCCGGCAGCAACGGACAGCATCAGCCTGGTGAGATTACGCATGTTCTTTTCCCTGTTATTTTTATGATAGCGGTAACATATCCAGTCGGGCGAAACTGTCAACGCGCATCTGGCCGGCTTTGTTATCGGTTCAATTTATTGAGCAGCATGGCCCGCAGCCGGCGCGCCTTCATATCGTCCATCGGCCCCAGATTGTCGCGCGCGTGTTCGGGCAGGTGCGCGCCGGCACGATCGGCAGGCCCAAAGACATAGTAGTCGAACAGTTCGCGCCATCCGGCCTTCTCCGCGTCAGGCCGGTCACGCAGACTGAGCAGGGCGTGCAGCAGCGTGTTCTGCGGCGTGTCCATGAAGGCCGGCGAGGTGTTCCACCAGTAATTGATCAGGATATTGAACGGTTCCAGCGCCTCGACATGGTGCCACCACAGGGCCGGATAAAACAGGACGTCGCCGGGTTCCAGCTCCGCCACCTGGCCCGCGGCCTGGGCCTCGCGGAAGCGGGGATAGCGCTCGAAATCCGGGTCACGAAAATCCACCATGCTGACGACCTGGCCGCCCGGTGTCGGTTCCAGCGGACCGGGATAGAGGTTCGCCACCTGGTCCGGCGGAAACAGGGTAAAGCGCCGCTTACCCGCAACGCAGACCGCCAGATTATGCGACATGTCGTAATGCGCCGTGGCCGTTGTACGGTTGCCGATCCAGATGCTGGCCAGCGGCGGATTGGCGGCGAACATCGGGTGGTTGAGCACCAGCTCGTCATGCGCGCGCAGCCCCGGCAGAAAGAGGTCAAGATCGGTCGAACCGATGTAGAAGGACGGCGGATTGGGATCGCCCATATGTTCGGCGATCCGATCAAGCGCCTCATTAAGGTCACTCCGCCCGCCCTGAAAATTGAAACCGCTGACATCATCATTATAGAAGAAGCGGCCGGCCTGTTCGGGTTCGGCGACAAACAGCGTCACCGGACGTCCCTGGTAAAAGCCCTTGAGGTAATCCATGGCGGCCTGCGGGGAATCAAGCCCGGCGCGCACCAGCGGCCAATCGCGCGCCACGCCTTTCAGGATTACGGGCGCCTGCGCGGCCATCAGGTCGTCATAGGGGATCTGATCCGGGGCGATGCCGGTGATGACCCGGCTTCTGGCGGTAACGCCCGACATGCCGCTCAGGCTCCCTGCCGTTTGCGGTTTTTGAGCGCGATCAGGTGCGGCACATTGCCAAGCGAGGCCAGCACATGGAAAGCCAGGCCTAAGTAGCCGCGCGCGTTGAGGCTGGCAAGGACCGCGCCATCCAGTCCGGCTAGCGCTTCACCGCTGATCGAAAACAGGTCGGGGATGTCATAGCCCGTGGCGTCGTCGATCCGGATATCGACCTTGACCGGCGCCAGAATGCCCGCCTCAAGCCAGGCGGCGAAAACAGCGTCATTGAGGCCCAAGCCGCCGTGAAGCGTGCGCAGGACCTGGAGATAACCCTCCAAAACCGGCGCATTGCCGCCGTGCGGCAGGAACAGGGGGGCACCTGCGCTACGGCTGAGGCGCGGATGGGCGGGATCGATCAGCATCATCGGCGCATCACCGTCAGTGCCCTCGCGGAAGCCCAGCAGGAAAGGCCCGCGATTCTGCCCCGCCGGCACATAGCGGGCGTTCCAGCCCTTACCATCAAGAAACAGGTTCTCGTCTCGGTCAAAACCGAGCAGGGCGATGGCGTAGAAGGCGCCTTCCTCGTCGCGGCGGAAGAAGATGGGATATTCGCGCTGGACCTCGGCAAACTCGTTCGGAAAGACCCGGACCTGGTTGACGGCATCCCCAAAGGCGGCGGAGTGGCCGGTAATGATGCGCAGGTCGTGATGCGCGACATTATCGAGAAGCACGGGCTTACTGTTTTCCATGATCGTCAGGTCCATATGCAGAAGCGTATCTTAAACGATAGCGGTTGGGCAATATTGCTTCAGGAAAGCATCGTGAGGCGTCATACTGGCAACGGAATGATCGACGGTCTGCTTCAATCCGTCAAACACCTGAGTCATTTCGTCCGGCTTCATGAACGCCCCCAGACGGTGCCATCCTTGCGGCTCAAGGCGTTGCCCAAGCATGACCTGCACCCACGAGTCCGTCCGGAACAATTCGCCCGGTCCCTGATAGGCCATACCGGACTCACGGAAAAGGTCTATACGCGCCTTCAAGGAGTCCGGGACGTCCATCTCCGCGTTTTCCGACCAGAACGTGGTGTCGGACCGCTGAGTCAGTTTGTAATGCAGAATAACAAAGTCCCGTGCGCCCTCGGCTTCCCGATCCGACATCTCGTTATAACGCTTCACCAGCGCATCAGTTATTCCAAAGAACGGAAAATTCTGGATGAGTTCCAAAACGGATTTTTGGAATAAATGAATGCTTGTGGACTCAAGCGGCTCGATAAAACCGCTGGAGAGGCCCATTGCCACGCAATTCTTATTCCAGATTTTCTTACGCTTTCCTGTTTTATATTTAATCACCCTGGGCGTGTTCGTCGTTGGCGCATCCAGACTTGCCGTCAGAAGCGCCTGCGCCTCATCGTCCGACATGTGCGCGCTGGAATAGACCAGGCCGTTGCCGACACGGCTCTGGAGCGGAATGCGCCAACGCCACCCGGCGGAATGAGCGACGACTTTCGTATTGGGGAAAAGCGGGCCGGCCGGATGCGTTTGCACCGCCAGGGCACGGTCCGTGCGTATCCAGTGGCTCCAATCGTCATAGCCGGTATGCAGGGTTTCTTCGATCAAAAGTCCCCGGAAGCCGGTGCAGTCGATGAACAGATCACCCGGAATCACCTCTCCGCTCGCCAGGGTCACTGAGGTTATGAAGCCCGTTTCGGCGTTTTGCTGCACGCTGACAATCTGACCTTCGTGGCGCTTTACGCCCGCCTCTTCACTCAGTTTGCGCAAGTATTTGCCATAGAGCACAGCATCCAGGTGATAGGCGTAATTGATGGGCAGGTTCTTATGGAGTTGAAATTTCCCGGCCTGCGCCGCTTTTGTTTCCAGGCTGTAATCATCCAGTGATCCGCCAAGCCCCTTGGAGCGGGCTTCCAGCCAGATATTGTAAAAATGCGCCATCCAGGGCGACTTGCCGAGCGTGCCGAAGGAGTGAAAATACCGGTCGCCCTCTCGCGCCCAGTTCTCGAAGTCGATCCCAAGTTTGAAGGTTGCGTTCGTCTCACGCATAAACGCCTGTTCGTCCACGCTGATGAGATGGTGAAACGCCCGTACCGTCGGAATCGTCGATTCACCGACCCCGACAATGCCGATGTCGGCCGATTCAATCAGTGTGATGTCAAGCACAGGACCGAGCAGACGCGATAAAGCGGCGGCGGCGCACCAGCCCGCCGTGCCGCCACCGGCGATCACTACCTTTTTTATGACCTGTGCATTCATCTGCCTGCCCTCTTAAATTCGTGTACTTTAGAAAAAAGGAAGGCCGCATTGTTATGCGGCCTTCCCCTCAAGTTAAACCGATAGCTGGTTTAGAACTTGTAACGCAGCCCCACATCGTAGCGTGTGTCAAGTTCCTGATACATGACAACATCGGTCGGCACGCGGATATATTGCACCACATGTTCCCGGTTGATGTTCAGGGCTTCGAACGTCAGCATGAGGTTCGGCCTGATTTCATAGTTCAGAGTCGCATCCCACTGACCGAAGGCCGCGACATAACGACCGCCGTTTTGCGAAGCATTGGCCTGGGCCAGATACTTATCGCGCCAGTTATAGACGATCCGGCCTTCGAAGCCGTACTTCTCATAGATACCCGTGATATTGTAGGTATTGCTGAGGCCTTCCAGGGCGAACTGGTTGTTGCCGGCGGCGGGTGAGGCACCATCATCCAAAGCCACATCGCCGTTAACCGTGGTCGCACTGGCGGCAATACCGAAGCCGGTGTCGCCGAAGAAGTGCTGGAGGGCGAACTCGAAACCGTCAATATTGGCCGTGTGGTTATTGATCGGTTGCGAATAGACGAAGTTCGCCAGAGGATCGGTGCTGTCGCTGACGACCTTCCAGTTGGGGTTGCCCCACAGATAGACCGAAAGCGCGTCCGTATCCGCAGACACATGGCCGTCGGGCGCGGTATTGCTGTTCCATTGCGCCAACGCCGTCGCCACATCCCCGCCGGCCTGATCGATGAGGATCGTCATGGCGGACAGGTTATTGGTGTTGGTGGAAGCGCCGATGCCCTGGAGCGCAGCGACCGCTGCGCCGGAGCGCGTGCCCGCCTTGCCGGAAGCCGGATCGGTCAGACCGAACAGAGTGGTAGTGGTCGTACCATTGCCAACGAAGTTTTGCACGGCCTTGCGGTAATAACCCAACGATACATAGCTGTTCTTACCGTAATACCATTCAGCCGAGACGTCGAAGTTTTCCGAGACCAGCGGCTTTAGAGCGGGATTGCCCGAAGAGGCCGTATAAATCGCGTTGTTATAGCTGGCGTCGCCCGGCGCGTTCACCCCGATTGTTGCATACATCGAGCTGTATTGCGGACGGGCATTTGTTACCGAGAATGACATACGACCAATGAAATCATCGGTGATGTTCATAGCCATATCGAGGCTGGGCAGCAGGTTGGAATAGTGGGATTTATAGTCGTAAGCCTGAATGTCCGTCCCCTGAACGACCGAGAAGTTGTTCTTCTGATCCCAGCGCAGGTTGGTCGGGGTATTCTGGTAGGCGGTAACCGTGACATCGGTGTTTTCATAGCGCACGCCGGCCAGAATTTTGACCGGACGACCGACAAGCTCAGCCTTCATGGAGAACTGCGCGTAGGCGGCCGTAACCTTTTCTTCAACGGCGTTGTGAGCAAAGCCGCTGGGGTTAGGCTTATTGGCCTTGGCGCCGCCGGAAGGCAGAACATTGGCGAAGTTGGCGTCGTCACCATAATAGGCTTTCAGGCCATTATAGGCGTCGACGGCGTTAAAGCGATAAGCCGTACCGTCAGCGGTGGGCATATCGACCGAAGTGAACTGGCAGGACAGGCAGAAAGTCTTGATGTCCTGAGTGCCATACTTCTGGATGTCGCCAGGGTTAAGGCCACCCCAGTCGCCAAACTGTGCCTGAAAGCTGTTAAAGTTTGATTCGTTGACATTCTTGTAAGCATCAAGACCGAAACTCAGCTTGCTGTTGTCATCAACCTGATAGGTGGCGTCAAACTTAGCCTGCTCAAGCTCGTCCGTCTGCTGCGAGAAGAACTGATTGCTATAACCCGAGGCGATCGAGGCGATGTCCTGCTTGCCGGTCACCGACTTGCTCGGATCGAGAACCACATGCTGAATCGGCGCCGCCAGTTCACCAAAGATGGTTGTGTTGGAGGCGACATAGGTCTGGGCCGCACTGACGGTATCCGACGACGAGCCATCCGGGTTGTTACCGCCCGAGCTGGCCTTGGACGCCGACAGATCGGCCGACAGGGTCCAGTTGTCGGTCGGATGCCACTTAACATTCAGGCCCGTCGACTGGATCGTCGATTCCACGGCGCGCAGTTCGTTTTCGTACCCCTGATCCTTGCCGGTCGGGATCGTGTCGGTAACCGAAATCGCCGACTTGACAATCGGGTTATCGTCAAACGTGATGGCCGCATAGGGGCTGCGCGAGAACCAGTTGGTCAGTTCGGAGCGGGCTTCCTGCGCCTCGGTGTGGGTATAGAAGCTGTTGGCCGTGACGGTCAGGTCCTCGGTCGGATTCCAGCGCAGAGTGACGGCGGCATTGGAGCGCTTCAGCGAATTTTCGGCATAGGTCAGACGGCTGTCCGTCGGCACCGCGATCAACTGATTCATGTCGGTCGGCGCGTTGGTGATGTTTGCCGCCGCAGGCGCCTGGCCGGTCGTCAGCCAGGTTGCGTAGGTCTGGACATTCCAGGAATTGACGGTGTCCGAACGCGTCGAGCCGGTTTTTTCCTGATAGGAGCCAAACAGGGCGACGCCGAAATTGCTGCTGTCATTGGTCCACTGATAGGCGCCGGAGATTTCAGGCGTGACGGACTTCTTGTCCAGAACCGTACCGAGGCCCGGATTGTCGGTGGTCAACGCTTTGACCGTGAAGCTGCCCTTCGAGCCACTATGGAGAAGCGGCTGCAGGGTGGCGATATTGATCGTGGCGCCGATGCCGCCGGAATTGAGGTCGGCACGGCCGGTCTTGTAGACCTGAACAGCCGACACGCCGTCCGATGCGATATTGCTGAAATCGAACGCGCGGGTGTTGCCCTGGTTACCGTCAGCGCCTTGACCGCCGCCGATGACGCCGATGGTCGAGGCCGGCATGATGCGACCGTCGACGGTCGTCATGTTATAGCCGGGACCGAAGCCGCGAACGGTGACCTGCTGGCCTTCGCCGTTGACGCGGTTGATCGACACGCCGGTGACGCGTTGCAGCGAGTCGGCCAGGTTGGTGTCCGGGTACTTGCCGACGTCTTCCGCCGAAATACCGTCGACAACGCCGTCGGCGTTCTTTTTGATGTTCATCGAGCGTTGCAGCGAACCGCGGATGCCGGTGACGACAATAACCGTCGAATCGTCCGTGGCCGTGGCCGTGGCTGGCGCGGCGTCTTGCGCGAACGAAGGCGCGGCGATCGCACAAATGGCCAGCGTCGAAACGCCGCCCAGGAATGCGGTGCGCAACAGACTGCCTGCGCGCTTACCTTGTACTCTACTCGTCATATTGTATCCTCCCAACGTGATTTATTTTATGATCGATATGCCCGCCGCCGGTCACATGCCCCCTCCCGCAAAGGGTCTAAAGACAAGCCAGATAACAGACACATTTCTCCGCTCCGCGACAGCCATCAATCAGCCGCCTCGGTGAAGCCCCAAACGGGCATTGCGCGGCAGGGCATTCGCCCCATCCATGCGCAATTTCCCAACACTATGATACCGGATAGTCCGACAACGTTGTCAGGATTAATTCCGTATCACAGAATTTTTATATGGCACAAGCCGTAATGGTGAATTCCGGCGTCTCTTCT
Source organism: Asticcacaulis sp. (assembly GCF_035497195.1). Lineage (GTDB taxonomy): Bacteria > Pseudomonadota > Alphaproteobacteria > Caulobacterales > Caulobacteraceae > Asticcacaulis. The sequence goes on along the minus strand of NZ_DATJDZ010000014.1, from coordinate 834,037 downwards.
CCAATTTTATTATTACCCGCGCGCCCTGTTCATCAGACCCGCATCGTCCACTTGTTTGCTTTACAACTCAGGCTTTCCCGATCGAAAAGATTATGGAACGTTAGCGGTAACACCACGCCCTACACCCGTCAATTATGGAAAAAGCCTGTGGCTCGTTTTTATGGATGATTTGCAATTTTGCAACAATGTGGGCATGGAAATCGCATTCACAGCCCTTAATTGTAATATTAATGCAGCTTTTATAATATAATTATTGCGCATTTCAGACGCAAATTGCCTCATATCCGAATCGTTGACCGCACGCCTCCATACCCATTACTTGTCGCAGAGCCTTTCCCCTTATTATATTATGTATTATGTTTAAAGGCTATCAGCCTTTAAACTGCCTTGCGATTGGCTGCTGATAAATTTCAGGGGGAGAAACTGCCGTGCGTATTCTGTTGATATCTGCCCTGCTGGCGTTGGCTTTGCCAGCACACGCCATGCCGCCTAAAGTTCACGTTCTGATCATCGATGGCGTCAACAATCACGACTGGGCGCAGACCACGCCGGTGCTGGCCGGTCTGCTGGAAGACAGCGGCCGTTTCGAGGTCGAGGTATCAACCACGCCGCCGCGCGGAGCCTCCCCCGACGCCTGGGCTGGCTGGCACCCCAATTTCCGGCACTACGATGTGGTGATCAGCAATTTCAACGGCGGCGATCACGGCAAGGATGTCGTTATGTGGCCGAAGGCCGTCGAGGCGGATTTCGAATCCTATGTGAAGAACGGCGGCGGCTTCGTCAGCTATCACGCCGCCAATAACGCCTTTCCTGGCTGGATCGCCTATGAGGAGATGGTTGGCCTGCTGTGGCGGTCCAATACCTTCGGCCCCGGCGTAGTCTTCGATGATAAAGGTCAAAAGCAGATCATCGAGACCGGCGCCGGCCTCAATCCGAACCACCCGAAGCGCTACGACTTTAATCTCGCCATCGCCAACCGCACGCACCCGATCACCCGCGGCCTGCCCACCACCATCGCCCTGCAATCCGAGCAACTGACCTATGGCCAGCACGGCCTGGAGACCGTGGTGCGCGGCGACGCCCTCACCTTCCTGACCTATGCCTGGTGCGAAAGCGTCAAGCGCAACGAACCGCTGGACTGGGTGCGCGATTATGGCAAGGGCCGGGTTTATGTCACCCAACTGGGCCACACCTGGCACGACGAGCCTTCGCCGGACCTCGCCAATGCCGGCTTCCGCACGCTGTTCCTGCGCGGTGTCGAATGGGCGGCCACCGGCAAGGTCACCCTGCCGCTCCAAAGGGGATATACGGCGCCATGAAGATTTCCCGCCGCGCCCTGCTGGCCACCTCCGCCATGGCCACCCTTGTCTTTGGCCAATCCGCCGAAGCTAAGTCCCGGATCACCACCGATATCGACTGGCCGGCCTTTCTGGCGCGGCACGATCTGGTGTGGAAACGCCTGCCGAAAATCTGGGGCGAGGCGCCCTTCCTCGGTAATGGCAAGCTCGCGCTGAGTGTCATGCTGGCCGAAGACGGCAGCCTGCGTTTCGCCGTCGATAATACAGACTGGTATGATCGCCGCGACGATAGCTGGGGATGGCCGGCCTATAGTCGCAGCCGCTATCAGGCCGGGGCGTTTCATCTGGTCACACCGAGCAAGATCACCGGCTGCGACCTGCGGCTATCGCTCCACGACGCCGAACTCAGCGGCATTATTACCACCGAAACCGGCGCACTTACGCTTAGCACCTTTGTGGCCGCCGATATCGACATCATCGCCATCGAAGTCTCCGGCGCGCATCGCTGGGAGTGGCGACCAGCTGAGGCCGTCTCGACACGGCCACCGGTAAGAACCGAGGCCGATCTCGCCGCCTACAAAAAGAACTATGGCCATGAAGGGCGTATCTGGGTCGATAATCCGCCGGGCGAACGGCAGGACGCTGATGGCCTCAACGGCTACGTCCAGCCCCTGCTGGCCGGCGGCGGCCTGGCGACCGTCTGGCGAGAAACAAACGACGCGCTGATTATCGGCAGTGCCGTCTCCTTCCCCGACAGCGGCGCGCTGGAAGCCGCCCGCGCGACGGTGCGTCAGGCCGATGTCCCTGCCCTGCGAAGCCGCCACCGCGCCTGGTGGCGCAGCTATTATCCGCGCAGTTTCGTCACCCTGCCGGATACGCAACTGGAGAGCTATTACTGGATCCAGATGTACAAATACGGCTGCATCGCGCGGCCGGACGGCGGCATCATCGATACCCACGGCCCTTGGCTGCAAAAATCCGGCTGGCCCTATATCACCTGGAACATGAACAGCCAGGTCAGCTACTACGCCCTGCAACCGGCCAACCGCCTCGATATGGGCAATGGCCTCTATAACGCCCTCGACCGCAATGCCGAAACCCTGCGGCGCAATGCCCAAGTGGAAGGCGATGTCGCCATCATGGGCCACTGTTCGCAGCAGGACATGGCCTGTCCGCTCGATATCGACATCCGCTATGCCCGCGAATGGGGCAATCTGCTCTGGGTCTGTCATAACTACTGGCTGCAATACCGCTTCTCGATGGATGAGGTCATGCTGCGCGACCGGCTGTTCCCGCTGCTGCGCCGGGCCGTCAATTTATACCTGCCACACCTGATCGAGGGCGCGGATGGGCATCTGCACCTGCCGGTGACCTATTCGCCGGAAATCGGTGAAAGCGCCGACTGCAATTACGATCTCGCCCTGTTGAAATGGGCGTGCGGCGCGCTGCTGACCGCCGCCGGCCGCCTGAAAATCGATGATCCGCTGACGGCGAAATGGCAGGATATGGTGACGCGGCTCGTTCCCTATCCCAGCGATGAAAATGGCTATCGCGTCGGCGCCGGCCTGACCTCCGGCGCGCATCGCCATTTCTCGCACTTGATGATGATCTACCCGCTCTACAGCGTGAATCGCGATCAGACCGACACCTTGCCACTGGCGATGAAATCGACCGAGCACTGGCTGAATGGCGCCATCGCTGAAAAACAGGCAGCGGGCTTCACCTATGCGGTCGGCGCTTCGTTCTATGCCGCCTTCGGGCGTGGCGATGACGCCCTGACCACATTGAAAGCTCTGTTCGTGCGCCGCGAAGGCATTGGCCGTATCTTCCCCAACACCATGTATGCCGAAAGCGGCCAGAATATCGAAACGCCCCTGGCGGCGGCGCAATCGCTGAACGACATGCTGATCCAGAGCTGGGGCGGCGTGATCCGCGTCTTCCCGGCCATGCCATCCAGCTGGGCCGATGCGGCCTTCCATGACATGCGGGCGGAAGGCGCCTTCGAGGTCAGCGCCGTGCGCAAAGGTGGCCTGACGCAGTGGCTGCGCGTGAAAAGCCTGGCGGGTGAACCCTGCATTGTCGAATGGCCGGGAGACGCGCCGCAGGTTCATGGCACGCAGGCGACCCCGCTTGGCAAGGATCGCTACCGGCTCGATCTCCAGGCCAGCGAAGAAGCCATACTGGCGATCAAGGGCGTGAAAACCTTCACCATCGCACCGCTTACCGCGAAAACCGATGCCATGAACAGCTTCGGATTACCGGCCTGAGCCTTATCCCTCCCCGTGGAAGAAGTCGTGGATTTTCTGCGCCAGGGCGGCGCTGATGCCTTCGATCTTCATCAGCTCATCGACCGTGGCGCGGCCGACCTCACGCCCGGAACCGAAGGCCGCCAGCAGGGCGCGCTTCTTGCGCGGGCCGATGCCCTCGATCTCGTCGAGCGGATTCTTGGTGATGGCGGCGTCACGTTTCTGGCGATTGGCGCCGATGGCGTAACGGTGGGCCTCGTCGCGCAGGCGCTGCAAATAATAGAGCACCGGCGATTTCGGCTCCATCATGAAGGGCAACCGCCCTGGCATGAAAAAGCGCTCCATGCCGGCGTCGCGGTCCGGCCCCTTGGCCACGCCGACGATCGGAATATCCTCCAGCCCCAGGTCTTTCATGACCGCCAGCACGGCATCGAGCTGCCCCTGCCCGCCATCGACCAGCACGAGATCGGGCCGGCCGAAATTCTTCTCCCCTTCCGGCAGGTCTTTTTCCTTGATCAGCCGCATGAAACGCCGGCGGAAAACCTCGGCCATCATGGCGTAGTCATCGCCCGGCTTGCTATCGAGATCGCGGATGGTGAACTTGCGGTACTGGCCTTTCAGGAAGCCTTCCGGCCCGGCCACCACCATGCCGCCGACCGCGTGGGTGCCGCCGAGGTGCGAGTTGTCGTAGACCTCGATGCGCACCGGCGGCGCCTCCAGCCCGAAGGCCTCACACACGCCCTGCAGCAATTTCGACTGCGCGCCGCTTTCGGCCAGCCGACGGCCGAGCGCGGCGCGGGCATTATTGAGCGCGTGCTGCACCACCTCGCACTTGTCGCCGCGCTGCGGCCGCAACACCTGCACCTTGCGTTCCGCCTTTAGCGACAAGGCTTCCATCATCAGTTCGGGCTCATGCAGGTCGTGCGACACCAGGATCAGGCGCGGCACCGGCCGGTCCTGGTAAAACTGCCCCAGAAAGGCATCGAGAATGGCGCCGGCGTCGTCTTCCTGATCAACGCGCGGGAAATAGGCGCGGTCGCCCCAGTTCTGGCCGGCGCGATAGAAGACGCTCTGGACGCAGGCCGATCCGCCTTCGTTGAAGACGGCGAAAACATCAGCCTCTTCCTCGCGCAAATCGACCGACGACGACATCGACACATGGTTCAGCGCCCGCACCCGGTCGCGCAGATGGGCGGCGCGCTCGAAATCCATATCGTCCGAGGCCTGCATCATCTCCTTCGACAGGCGCTCGATCACCGAGCGGCTCTTGCCCTTGAGGAAATCATGCGCCTGCCGGGCGAGATCGCTGTAATCGGCCAGGCTGATCACGCCGGTGCACGGCGCGCTGCACCGCTTGATCTGGTGCAACATGCAGGGCCGGGTGCGCGAAGCATAAACGCTGTCGGTGCAGGTGCGCAGCAGGAAGGCTTTCTGCAAAGTATCCAGCGTGCGATTGACCGCCTGGGTCGAGGCGAACGGACCGTAATAGTCACCGGGAATCGAATGTGCGCCACGATGCTTGGTGATCTGCGGCGCTTCGTGATCCTTGCGCACCAGGATTTCGGCGAACATCTTGTCGTCGCGCAGCAGCACATTGTAGCGCGGCTTGAGCGCCTTGATCAGCCGCGCTTCGAGCAGTAGCGCCTCGCCCTCGGTATCGGTGCGCAGCAGCACCATTTCGCGGGTCAGGGCCACCATGCGGGCGATGCGCTGGGTATGGAAGCGGCCTTGCGCATATTGCAGCACGCGCTTTTTCAGCGACTTCGCCTTGCCGACATAGAGCACTTCGCCATCGACGCCCAGCATCCGGTAAACGCCCGGCTTATCCGGCGCCAGGGCGGCCTCACGCCGGATCAGGGCAGACCCGATCAGCGGGGCTTCCGCCGGTGTTTCGGGAAAGCCCTGCGGCGTTTCTATGATGATTTCTGGATTTTCGGCTTCGGGGGTCATTGGACGCTTTACTTAGCATGAATCGCGATTTGTATATGGGAAGGCTGTCACAAATTCCCACGCGGGATTGTCAGCAGACGAGACGCTCCGCACAAAATAAAGCCCCCTTCCCTGAAACAATCTTTCATCACGGCTCCGTGATTGTGATTTGGCGGATGTCAGTCAATGCCCTATAGGGAGGGACTTCCCGCCAACCGTTTCGAGTGTTCATGACGCCCGCCGCCACCCCGACGCCTGCGCCGAAATCGCGTGAAATCCGCGCCCTGACGGGTCTGCGCGGCATCGCGGCCCTGTATGTGGTCTTCTTCCACGCCAACGGCCTGCACGCTTTTCCATCATTAGTGCGCCCCTTCGTCAGCCACGGCTACATTGCGGTCGACCTGTTCTTCATTCTGAGCGGATTCGTCATGGCCATGACCTATGGCGGCCTGTTTGAGAACGGCTTCAACTTCAATAATTTCAAGAAGTTCCTGCTGCTGCGTCTGGCGCGCATCTATCCGCTCTATATCCTGATGACGGTGATCACCGCCGTTATGATCACCACGGTTCTCAGCGGCACCTATCATTTCGACGACAATGTGCTGCGCGCCCTGCCCTATAATCTCACCATGAGCCACGTCTGGGGGCTGGCCTATTCGATCGTGCCGCCATCGTGGTCGATCAGCACCGAATGGGCGGCCTACCTGCTGTTTCCGGTCAGCATTTTCGTCGCCATGTGGCTGCCGCGCCGTTATGCCCTGCTGGGCGTGGTGGCGGCTTTCGGCATCCTCATATCGGTCGCCTACGGCCCGCAATGGCTGACGCATCACGCCCATAAGGGCATCGGCAAGCTCGATGTGGTTCACTCCTATGCGCCCGGCACCACCCTGCGCTGCCTGGCTGGGTTCTACATCGGCCTCGTCGCCTTCCGCTTCAGGGATCTCGTGCCGTCGCGCGCCGCCGGGATATGCCTGCCGCTGGCGCTGCTCCTGTTGTGTTACAAGTCGAATGATGTCTGGCTGGTCGCCGTCTTCGCCGGCCTGATCATGAGCCTGAGCCATGATGAAGGCGTGATCGCCCGCCTGCTGCAAAGCCGGATCGCCTACTGGCTGGGCCTGGTGTCCTTCGCACTCTATCTCGTGCATGACCTGGTGCAGAAGATCATCTTGAAATCGTTCCCGGCGTGGGGCATTGATCTTGGCCTGTCGAAAATGACCTGGGTGTTCGTGTCGGTCGCTATATCGCTCGGCATCGCGGCCCTGGCCCATTATTACTATGAAAAGCCGTCCCGCGTCTGGGCGCGCAACCTGATCAAGGCGCTGGAAAGCCGCACACCGGTCTTCAGCCGCGCCACCTATGCCAAGGTCGTCAGTTATGTGCGTTCGGTCGCCATTCGCCCCACCACGCCTGCAGAATAACACATAATACTGTCGCGGCAGGCCGGCCTGATGAGTCGAAACGTAGTTCGGCGCAGCCAAAGGCGTTAGCTTTTGAGCACCTGACGCGACGTGTACTTTGGTACACGAGCTAAGGCGCGCAAAAAGATGACGGCTTGCAGACCATCGGGGCGAGCTACCAAACAGGATCGGCGGGAAAGCCCATCAGCGCTTCCTGAATCCGCCGCAATGACCCTTCGTTGATATTTTCCGGCAGGGCATCAAGCGCGAAGAAACCGACATTCTTGATCTCGGCATGTGAGGTCATCGGCACGTCTTCGTAGGTATCGACACGAAACAGCAGGACGTGATCCCCCGGAAAGAATTGTTCATTGCTGTGAACGGACAACAGCTTCGGCAGTTCCAGCGGATGGACCCCGGCCTCCTCACGCAGTTCACGCGCCACGGCGTCGTGCGCCGTTTCTCCGGCATCGACGCCACCGCCCGGCAGCCACCAGCCTTCGAGATAGGTGTGCTCGATCAGCAGCACCTCACCTTTCGGATTGACCACCAGTCCGCGCACACCAAGCGTCTTGCCCCGCGTCGCCCGCGAATAGGCGAAGAACAGCGGGCGCGAATAGGGTTCTACAACTCTTTTCCAGTCTTCCATGAACACAGAATGGCGGGATTATCCGGCCGGCGCAAGACGGCGGGGTGACGTTGCGGTATTAAATATAGGTCATCTGTTCGTGATTAAACGTGAACGGATCGCGCTTGCCTCTTGTCTCGTCTGCGCAAGACGGTTATCAAAAAAACATTCAGTTTGCGGAGTCTTTCCATGCTCGCCATTTCCATCCTCGGTCTGTTCCTCGTTTTCATGGCCGTCATGAACATCATCGACTTCGGCCGCGTTGACTAAAACAGCTTTAGTCACCGGCGCCGCCAAGCGGATCGGCCGCGCCATCGCCATCACCCTGGCCAAGGCTGGCTATAATATCGGCGTCCATTACGGCCAGTCGCGTGATGATGCCCTGGCGCTCGTCAGCGAACTTGAAACGCTGGGGGTTCACGCGCACGCCATTCAGGGCGATCTCAGCGACGTGGCCAATGTCGCCGGCGTGATCGACAAGGCCCGCGTGGCGCTCGGCCCGCTCGATGTGCTGGTCAATAACGCCTCCGTATTTGCCGACGACCGCGCCCGCAGCCTGACCATTGAGAGCTGGCAGACGCATATGGACACCAATCTTCTGGCGCCCGTTCTGCTGTCTCAGGCCTTTGCCGCACAAGGCGATATCCGCCCCGGCGCCTCGATCATCAATATGATCGACCAGCGGGTGCTCAAACCCTCCCCCCCGTTTTTCAGCTACAGCATGTCCAAGGCCGGCCTGTGGCACGCCACGCGCACCCTCGCACAGGCATTGGCGCCGCATATTCGCGTCAATGCCGTCGGCCCCGGCCCGACCCTGCGCTCTATCCACCAGAGCGAAAAGGATTTCGAGCGCGAGGCCCGATCCACCCTGCTGCAAAAGCCGACCTCGCCGGAGGAAGTGGCGGCGGCGGTGATCTATCTGCTTAATGCACCCAGCGTTACCGGCCAGATGATCTGCGTCGACAGCGGCCAGCATCTGAACTGGAAAACGCTGGATATGTTTGATCTTTAATGATCCTCCCCTGCTTGCGGGGGAGGTGTCGAGCAAGCGAAGCGCGTCGAGACGGAGGGGGCTTTGCCGATCATCAACGCCGTTTGGCATTGCCCATCATGCCGCGCACCAGACTACCCATAATCGCGATGCCGACGGACCGGATGATCGGCACGGCCACAGAAGTCACGGCCTTCATGGTCTGTTGCTGCGCCTTTTCCTTGGCCTTCTGCTCGGCCAGACGTTCGCGCTCTTCAAGCTTTGCCTGTTGCGCCGCGGCCCTGGCCGCTTCTTTTTCAGCGGCGGAAGGCGGCGGGGGTGGCGCAGAGGCCTGGATAGCCGCAATCTTGGCGCTCAGGATTTCATAAGCCGACTCCCGATCCTTCACCGCATCATAGACACCGGCGACCGGTGATTTCGCCATGATGTCGGCGCGTTCCGCATCCGTCGCCGGTCCCATGCGCGAGGCCGGCGGACGGATCATCGTGCGGTCGCAGATATTCGGGATGCCCTTGGGATCGAGCAGCGACACCAGCGCCTCGCCGGTGCCCAGTTGCTGGAGCACATCGATGGTCTTGAAGGCCGGATTTTCGCGGAAGGAATCCGCCGCCGCCTTCAGGCCCTTCTGCTCCGAGGGCGTATAGGCGCGCAGGGCGTGCTGCACCCGGTTGCCGAGCTGGCCCAGCACCGTATCGGGGATATCGGCCGGGTTCTGCGTGATGAAATAGATGCCAACGCCCTTGGACCGGATCAGGCGCACCACCTGTTCGATCTTTTGCAACAAGGCCGGTGAGGCTTCGTTGAACAGCAGGTGTGCTTCATCGAAGAAGAACACGAGACGTGGCTTTTCCGGATCGCCAACTTCCGGCAACTCCTCGAACAGCTCCGACATCAGCCACAGCAGGAAGGTCGAATAGAGCTTCGGATTCTGCATCAGGCGATCGGACGTCAGGATATTGACATAGCCCTTGCCGGCGATATTGGTGCGCATCAGGTCTTCGAGGCGCAGGGCCGGTTCGCCGAAAAAGTTGACCGCGCCCTGGTTTTCCAGGGTCAGCAGATTGCGCAGAATAGTAGCCACCGTCGTCGGCGATACCTGTCCATAGGTCTGGCTGAGGTCTTTGGCATTGTCCGAAATATGGTTGAGCATGGCGCGCAGGTCATTGAGATCGAGCAGCAGCAGGCCATCCTTGTCAGCGACAGCGAAGGCGATATTGAGCACGCCTTCCTGCACGTCGTTCAGTTCGAGCAGGCGCGCCAGCAACAGCGGTCCCATCTCTGAAATGGTGGCACGGATCGGGTGCCCCTTCTGGCCGTAGAGGTCCCAGAAGATGACCGGCGCCGCCGCCGGCTGGAGATCAAGCCCCATCGATTTGGCGCGTTCCAGCAGTTTGTCGTTCGGCGCGCCGGGCTGCGAAATGCCCGACAGGTCGCCCTTGATATCGGCGGCGAAAACCGGCACCCCGGCGTCGGAAAAGGCCTGCGCCAAAATCTGGAGCGTGATCGTCTTGCCCGTGCCGGTGGCGCCGGCCACGATACCGTGGCGGTTGGCCCGGCCGTAAAGCAGAATTTCAGGCGCTGTGGCCTGTCCGACAAAAGCACCCGTAGAGTCCGCCATGAGTCTGCTCCTTGAAATCTGTGATCTGTTCTAGCCCGCTGTCGCCGGCTTCGCCAGATGCTGCGTCAGCCAACCGCGTAAAAAACGCTGCACCGGCATTTCAAAATAGCGATGGCTCAGCCAGGCCAGCCCCATAGCCACCGCAAAGAAGGCCAGGAAAACCAGGGGGGAGCCGAAAAACATCGCCCTTGCCGCAAAGGGCCAGTGGGCCAGCACCATCATGACGGCCAGTTGCAGCGGGAAATGCAGCAGGTAGATGGAATAGCTGATATCGCCGATCCATGACCAGCGGTGCAGAGTCTCGCGTCCCAGAAGCGGCGTTTTCCAGCGGTCCTGCATCAGGCCGAGCGCCAGAAGCGTCAGGGGCAGAAGCACATAAAGAAAGGTGTCAATGCTCAGCAACCGCGACAGGATATCGCTCTGCGGGACGGCCGGCGGCACAATCCCGCCACGCACATAGCTCAGCGCCCACAGGCAGGGCAGCGCCACCGCCAGTCCCGTCAGGATGCGCCGCCGCCACGTCACGCGGTCCGGCTGACGCAGGCGCCGCACGGCATAAAAGACCAGCCCGCCAAGGAAAAAATTCGGTGCGCCACGGGCGAAGTCATTGATCTCCATCAGGTGGGATACCCTGTAGAGATGGCCGGCAAGAAACAGGGCGATCAGGATCGGGATGGTGTTCGCGCGGAAATAGCAGACAATGAAAAAGACGATGTAGAGAAACATCTCCACCGAAATTGACCACGCCGGCCCGTTAAACATCTGCGGCGCATTGATCGTCCATTGCTGCACCACGAAAAGATTGAGCAGGAAATTGCCCAATGTATTGTGCGGGTAGATGAAATCGGCGCCGTACAGATAACGAAAAACAGGCTGCGCCACAGCGACGAAAATCAGCGTCACGAAATAGAGCGGATATAGCCGGGCGAAACGCGCGATGAAGAAGCTTTTAGCGCCGGTGCGGTGGCTCGATACGGCTTCGCCATAAAGCCAGAAAAACACATAGCCGGAGATCGAAAAGAACAGTTCGACGAAGAACTGGCCATAGAGATAGACCGGCAGCAGGATGGTGTGAAACGGCAGATGGTCGTAATCGAAGCCCGCCGCATCGCTGATCAGCAGGAAATGCTTGTAGTGAAACATCACAACGATAATCGCCGCCACACCACGCAGGATATCCAGCTCGTAAAAGCGGGCTTCGCGGGGATGCAGGGGGGCGGCGGCTGACAAGGCGGCTTTAGGTCTGGCGTTCGACGCTATAGACGGCGAGGTTTTCCAGGGCATTCCGCCACGGTCCCGGCTCGAAAATACCAAGGGCGGCCCGCGCCCGATCGGCATAGGCACACGCCACCTCGCGGGCGTCCGCCAACGCACCGGACGATACCATCAGGGCCTGCGCGTGACTGAAATCACCGTCCTTTTGCTCACGGCGGGCGATGGTGCGCTCCCAGAAGGCGGCGTCACTGGCGCGCGTCGCCTGCATGGCCAGGATCAGCGGCAGGGTGGACTTGCCCTCGGCGAAATCATCACCGGCGTTCTTGCCGAGATCAGCGGCCGCGCCCTGATAATCGAGGATATCGTCCTGAATCTGGAAGGCGAGGCCCAGGTTCATGCCGTAGTTGCGCAGGGCAGCGATTTTCTCTTCCGGCGCGCCGGAAGCGACCGCGCCGCTCTCCGAAGCCGCCGCGAAAAGCGCCGCCGTCTTCGACGAGATGATCTCGATATAGTCGGCCTGACTGAGATTGAGGTCGAAGGCCTTCATCAGTTGCAGCACCTCGCCCTGGGTGATGACCGCCGAGGCTTTCGACAGGATATCAAGCGCGCGCAGGGAGCCGGTTTCGACCATCAGCTCAAAGGCGCGGGCGAACAGGAAATCCCCCACCAGCACGGAAGACGGCGCGCCCCAGATCAGGTGCGCGGCCACCTTGCCGCGGCGCAGTTGCGAGGAATCGACGACATCATCGTGCAGCAGGGTAGCGGTATGGATGAATTCGACCGCGGCCGACAGATTGTGGTGATGCGTATTGGTCGTGCCGCACAAACGCGCCGCCGCCACGCACAAAAGCGGGCGCAGGCGTTTGCCGCCGGCGGCGATCAGATGCGCGGCGAGCGCGGGGATAACCGCCACTTCCGACTGCATCCGTTCGGTGATCAGGGCGTTGATATCGGCCATGTCCGGATCGCACAGGCTGACCAGCGCCCTGACATCGGCTTTCGCCGTGTCCTGAACCGCTTCCAGCGCGGGGCGCACAGTGTCGATATTGGCCGAATCCAAAGTGGCTACTCCTGAACTTTAACCTTTAGGCCATAAACCGCCTTGACGGCACAGGCAATGGGCCGCGATACTATTTAGTCACTTAACTTGTGACAGTTTGCGGCATTATCGCCGGAAAACTATCAGGAAACGATCAGGAACATGACCGGGGAAATGCCCCTTGCCCCTCCACATTCTGCCACAAGCGTGACATCCCCGCATCTATTGGGCCCGCATCTATTAGGCCAGCATCTGTTGGGCACGCATCTGTTGGGGGGGCGCGTCAAAGTGATGCAGCCGCAGAAGGGCTATCGCATCGGCATGGATGGCGCCCTGCTGGCGGCGGCCTGCGCCAGCCTGCCGAAGGTGAAGCGTGCGCTGGAACTGGGCTGCGGCGCCGGCGGCGCGCTGTTGTCGCTCAAAAGCCGCTGCCCATCGCTGGACCTGACCGGCATCGAGCGCGAACCGGACTATGCCGCACTGGCGTGGGAGAATATCCGGCTGAATAACTTTACCGATATGCAGGTGATCGAGGGCGATATTGGCACGGGCTACAAAACCCTCTTATCCTCCCCATTTCTCAAATGGGGAGGTGGCAGCGCGAAGCCCGAAGGGCTGGTGTCGCTGACGGAGGGGGCAAAACCACCGCCACAGCGCTTCGATCTCGTCTTCTCCAACCCGCCCTATTTCGACGATCCGGACACCCTGCGCGCCCCGCACGAGGCCAAACGCCCGGCCTGGATCGCCGACGACGGCCTGGAAGCCTGGCTCGATTTCGCGCAAGCCGCCGTGGTCGATAACGGCCATATCGTCTTTATCCATCGCGCCGACCGGCTGGCGGATATCCTCGGCGGCCTGTCGAAAAAATGCGGATCGTTCGTGGTGCGGCCTGTCCTGCCCTTCGCCGACAAGGACGCCAAGCGGGTTATTGTCAAAGCGCAAAGACTGGGGAAAGCGCCGCTGCGACTGCTCCCGCCGCTGATCCTGCACGATAATGGCGAACGCAAGCATACCCCGGAAGTAGAAGCTATTTTGCGTGGGGAAGCGGGATTGAACTGGTAAGCTGTTTCGCACCGGCCATACTCAAATGCTGGCCATTGAAGTATAGCACACCGGCTTTTCCATCATAGACATGGCAGCGGGTCGCATCACACAATACATCCGATGGTCTCAAAACCGCCAGTTCATGGCTTCGCGCGAAGGCATCCAGTTCGGCGATGGCCGGGCCGTTATCACGCTCGAACTGCGCCCGGCTCATCCCAACGCCTAGCGGATCGCGTCCTAGCCGCATCGCCAGCCCGACCTGTGACGGCGGGTCGAAGTCGTAGACCGGCACCGGATAGACCAGCACGACCTGTTTACCGGCCGCTTTCAGTTCAAGGGCGCTCAGTTCCAGTCCGCTCAGCATGGCCGCGCTGTTTTCATCCGCATAGCGACGGTAATCGGCGACCAGAACAACCGTCGTGATCCGCCGGTCGGTCTTGAGATGCAGCAGCATATCGGCATTATGATCGCGGCAGGCGCGATTATAAGCGATGGTGAAACCGACGCTTGGCGGGCAAGCCGAAGCCGTAATCTGGCGCACCGCCACGCCTTGATCCGCCAGCGCCCTCGCCAGTTCCACGCCTTCGCTGTCGCCCCAGACGGCAACCGAGGCGGCGGCTCCCCCCAGGACACAGGTATCGCGGTACTCCCGGCGGACATTCTGCGCCAGATGGCAGCGCTTGCGGTCCGGGCTGAAATCCTCGCTGGCGGCGAAGGCGGCCTGTTCGGCGGCATTGAAGCGCTGAGGCAAACCCCTGGCGTTGAAGATCAGCAAGGCGGAGACAATCGATACCGCCATCGCCCCGCCGACCAGAAACCAAAGCCGGCGCGGGCGTTTTTCGAGAAACGGCTGTTCGATATAGCGCCGCGACAGGGCGGCCAGCACGAAGGCCGCGATTACTACCGGCACGGCCAGCCAGATCGAGTCCCCGAACAGGAGACGGGAAAAAACCAGCAGCGGCCAATGCCACAGGTAGAGCGAATAGGAGATATCGCCGGTCCAGACCAGAGGCGGCGCGCTGACCAGTTTGTTGCCCCAGCCATTCGCGGTCAGCAACAGCAGCGCCGCGCCCAGGCAGGGCGGCAGGGCATACAGGCCAGGAAACGGCACGCGGTCATTGAGCAAAATCAGGCTGGCGATCAGAAGACCGACGCCCAACAGTGACAGAAGCCGTTTGGTCTTGTCGCTCAGGGAAAAGCGTCCTTGCGCCCAGACAGTCAACGCACCGATCAGCAGTTCAAAGGCGCGGGTCGTCGGCAGGTAAAAAGCCGCTTCCGGGCGGCTCGTTACTTGCGCCGCGATCAGTGACACGACCGCCAGACCCGCCAGAATCGGCCACAGAAAACGCCGGGCGAATTTTCGCAAACCCAGCAGGATCAGCGGAAAGACGAGATAAAACTGTTCTTCGACGCCGAGCGACCAGCTGTGCAGCAAGGGTTTCAGGCTGGCCGTGGCGTCAAAATAATCCGCCAGCCGCGCGAAGGCGAAATTTGACAGGAACAAGGTGGTGAAAAACTGGCTGTAAACGAGTTCGCTGAGCAGCTTCGGGGGCAGGATGATCAGTCCGACGACCAGCGTAAAGGCCAGCACCGCATAGAGCGCCGGAAACAGCCGCCGCACGCGCCGCTGATAGAAATCACGCAAACGAAAACTTCCCGCTTCCATGTCGCGCAACAGGATTTGCGTGATCAGATAGCCGGAAATGACGAAGAAGATATCGACGCCGGCAAACCCGCCCGGCAAGGCGCTACGGCTGATATGGAACAGCACCACCGCCAGCACGGCGATGCCGCGAAGCCCCTGAATATCAGCGCGTTTATGTTCGGAAAACGTAGCCCTCATCCCGCAGGCTTAACATGGCCAGAAGCTCAGGCAAACGCCCCCCGCCCTCAAGTGGCTGAATAAGCATCGCCCGCGCTCGTTACGGTATCAGTCCCGCACCGGCCTTGACCATATCCCCCAAACCAAAACCCTTTTTCTTCTTTTTCTTGCCATCCGCAGGTTGCGCGCTGTCATCACCGCTGTTGGCGCCCATCATACCAGCCATGTCCTGACCGAGCATCCCGCCCGTTGCCGTGCGATAACGCACCTTGGTTTCCCACTGGATATTCCACGGCGTCTTCATATCAGCCGGACGCGGCGGATAAACGAAATTGGCCTCGCCCCCATAGGCGGTAATGCCATAGATCGCGCCCTGGACAGCTTTTCCAACCTCGGCCGGCACGGTGCAGGTGGTGGTATCGCCCGGCAGCAGCGCCTTGTTGCCCAGCAGGCGGTCGATATCATTGGCCGTGAGGTAGTCCGGCGCCATGCCCATCCAGCCGGTCTGGATCTGCGCCGAGGTCCACATCACCACGACCGTCTCGCCATTTTCCTGGCCGCCGCCCATCGCGGTGGCGACTACGCCTTTCGCACCGGGGATAGCCGTCCAGGTCAGCCGCGTGGCGCCGGAGGCATCGGTCGTATTGCCGGTGACATCGATCGGGTCCATGAAATCCTGGGTCTGCGACAGGGTGAAATCGATCTGCGGGCTGTAATTGCCCTTCACCGTATGCGCGCCGATCAGGGAGCCTTTGACATCCTTCGTGCTTTTGCTGTTCGGCCATTCGCCATAGGATTTGAAAGTCGTCGGCGACGGCGGCCGCACCGTATCGAGCGTGACCGGTTTGAACATCGACAGCGCCATGGTCTGGCGCTGCGCCGGATCGGTAATTTTCGCCAGATCGATCACCAGCGGCTGACCGGCCGGCGCGTGCTGGCCGCAGCCCCAGAAGATCAGTATCTTGCCCTTGGGCGTTTCATGATCACCGGTTTCGCCCGACGCATAATCATGCTTTACCGGCTTACCGGGCTGATAATAGAGCGGCAGGTCATTGCCGGCGCTCAAGCCCGCCGGCGGCAGGTGGTCGGCCGTCGCCTCGCCGCTGGCGGCCTGTGTTGAGCCGAGCCGCAGATAGAGGCTGTGATGAACATTACTGCCACCGCCCATCATCCCCATGATTGAACTCATGGAGGGCTTGCCGGCTCCCATCGTCATGCCGCTGGTGGTGGCCGTATCGACCCAATATTCCGCCACCGGACCGGTCACAACCTGTTTGGCCTGTGTTGTGGTCACGGCCTTTTTTGGCGTGGCGGCATTAACAGGCACAAGCACCAGACCGGCGCCCGCGACAACACACACGACTGACAGACGCTTTACAATACGCATAGCCACCTCCGCGCCGACCGGCATTTCCAATTCGCAATATGAGAGAATTACTGCAAACTGGATACGCCAGATTGGCGCGGCTGGCAATCTGGAAGAACGGCGTTAGACGAGCGAGCCCAGAAGCGCCCGTTCAAAACCTTTTGTGTCTTCACCACGGCCGGCGCGGATTTTTTCCACCCATTGCGGATCGGCCAGCAGGGCGCGGCCGACGGCCACCAGATCGAACTCACCGGCATCGAGACGCTTGAGCAGGCCATCGATCGAAGCGGGATGCGACACCTCGCCGCCAAAACCGGCAATGAATTCGCCCGAAAGGCCGACTGAACCGACCGTGATGGTCGGCACGCCGGTAATCTTCTTGGCCCAGCCGGCGAAATTGAGATCGCTGCCGTCAAATTCCGGCTCCCAGAAACGACGTTGCGAGCAATGCAGGATATCGACGCCGGCCTCGACCAGCGGTTTCAGCCACGCTTCCATCTCGGCTGGTGTGGCGGCAAGCTTGTTATCGAAGGCGCCAGACTTCCATTGCGACAGGCGCAGGATGATCGGGAAATCCGGGCCGACCGCCGCGCGCGCCGCTTTCACGACCTCGGTGGCGAACAGGTTGCGTTCGGCGATGGTGGCGCCGCCCCACTTGTCGCTACGCTTATTGGTCTGGTTCCAGAAGAATTCGTCGATCAGATAGCCATGCGCGCCGTGCAGTTCGATGGCGTCAAAACCGATACGCCTGGCGTCACCCGCCGCGCGTCCGAAGGCGGCAATGGCGTCGGAGATATCAGCTTCCGACATCGGCGCGCCAATGATTGCGCCATCAAGCCCAAGCCCCGAAGGCGAATCCATCGGGGTCGGGCGATAGTCCGGATTGTTGCCGAAGGCCGCACCTGTGTGCCAGATCTGCGGCGCGATCTTGCCGCCCTTGGCATGAACGGCCTGAACCACCCTGGTCCAGCCATCCAGCGCTTCCCCGTAAATATTGGGGATATTGGCCTCGTTCTTCGAGGCCGGGCGCTCAATCACCGTGCCCTCGGTCAGGATCAGACCGACATTGCCCTCGGCGCGGCGCTCGTAATAGTCAGCCACCGCCTGGTTGGGGATGCCACCGGGTGAAAAATTGCGCGTCATCGGCGCCATGACCACGCGGTTTTGCAGGGTCAGGTTTTTCAGCGTGAAGGGCGAGAACAGGGTATCGAGGGACATGCAGCGGCTCCGATGAATTGCATCTGTCGCTGATATAGTTACGGTATGTTGCAGTGCAAGGTGGTCACTGCACAAGAAAGCACGAAACCCCACACCCCGCCTTCGGCGTTTTCTTGTACCTCCCCGGCTATGCTGGGGAGGGGGACCGCGCCCGAAGGGCGGGGTGGTGGGGTATCTTACTTAACCAATCCGTCCAGGACCTTCTGCGCCATGACCTTGAAGCGCGCCGCCAACGCACCATCCGGTTCCAGCGCCGTCACCGGACGGCCCTCATCGCAGCCCTTGCGCATCGCCGGATCGAGCGGCACTTCGCCGAGGAACGGCACCTTCAACGCCTCCGCCATGCCCTTGGCGCCACCCCGGCCGAAAATCTCCATTTCCGAACCATCCGGCATCATCAGATAAGCCATGTTCTCGACTACGCCGAGCACCGGTATCGCCGTCTTGCCGAACAGGGTCACGGCGCGGCGGGCATCGCTCAGCGCCATTTCCTGCGGGGTGGACACCACCACCGCCCCATCGATCAGGGTCTTCTGAGTCAGGGTCAGTTGCACATCCCCGGTGCCCGGCGGTAGATCGACCACCAGCACATCGAGCGGTTCTTCCGCGGTGCCCCAGCGGCTTTGCGTCAAAAGCTGCGTCAGGGCCTGAGAGGCCATCGGCCCGCGCCAGATCATCGCCTGATCGGGATCGACCAGGAAGCCAACCGAATTGACCTTGAGTCCAAAGGCTTCCAGCGGTACCATCAGCTTGTCGGCGCCAAATTCCGGCGGGTGGCGAAGGCCGAGCATGACCGGCGCCGAGGGGCCATAGATATCGGCGTCGAGATAGCCGACGTTCAGGCCCAGTTGCTGCAAGCCGATGGCCAGCCCCAGCGAGACGGTCGATTTGCCGACCCCGCCCTTGCCGGAACCGACGACAATCACCTTTTTCACATGGTTCGGGCGCACACCGGCGACCGGCGCCTTCGGCCGGCTGTCCTCGACGGCGCGTTCGGAAAGCTTGGCCGACGGCTGCTTTTGTGGTTGCGGATTGGGCGCCAGTTCGGCGGTCAGGACCACCTGCGCCTTTTTCACGCCGTCTAGCTTCGCCAACAGCTTTTCCGAAGCCAGCCGCACCGGACCATATTGCGTCACGCGGTCCTGCGGCACTTCCAGCATGAAGCCGACCCGCTCAGGCGAGAGGATCAGGGCGCGCACCAGTCCGGCATCGCTCAGGCCCTGACCGCTCACAGGATCGATGACGGTATTCAGCGCGGCCAGCACAGTCTCGCGGTCAGGATGGGGCATGGACTATCTTTCAACGAAGCTTGGTTGTAGAAATCGCGTTCCACATAGGCTCTAAGCGCCGTCAATTAAAGTCCAAAAGCCCGCCTGATGCAAAATGACGCGCCCCTTTACCTGCTGGCCGGCCCGACCGCTTCGGGCAAGTCCGCCAAGGCGCTGGCGTGGGCGGAACAAACCGGCGGCACCATCCTCAATGCTGACTCGATGCAACTCTACGCCGACGTGCCGATCCTCACCGCACGCCCGGACGCGGCGGAAACGGCCCGCGCGCCGCACCGGCTTTACGGCCATCTTGACGGCCAGACCCTGTGGTCCACCGGCGACTGGCTGCGCGCCGCCCGCCCCTATATCGCCGAAGCGCTGGCCGGCGGCAAACCGCTGTGCATCGTCGGCGGCACCGGCCTCTATTTCAACGCGCTGGTGCACGGGCTCGCGGAAATTCCCGATATCGACGAGGCGGTGCGGATTGAAGCACGGGCAGCTTTCGAGGAGATGGGTGAAGCGAGATTACGCGATTTCCTGAAACAGCACGATCCGCAGGCCGAAGCCCGCATCATGCCGAACGACCAGCAGCGCCTCTCCCGCGCTTACGAAGTCTGGCTGCAAACCGGCCGTGCGCTGACCGACTGGCAGACCCATACCGTGCCGGAACTGGCGGCGGATACCTACAGGCTGGACATCCTGCATCCCGATCGCGCCTGGCTTTATGAGCGCTGCGACCGGCGCCTGCAAATCATGCTGGATCATGGCGCGCTCGATGAGGTTCGGGCACTGATAGATAAGGGCCTGACCCCCGACTGGCCGATCATGCGCGTATTGGGACTTGGCGAATTTACGGCGCATCTGCGCGGAGATATGACCTTAGAAGACGCACTCACCCTGGCCCGGCAAAAAACCCGCAACTACGCCAAGCGGCAATCGACCTGGTTCCGTAACCAGTTCAAACAACCGGGATAAGTCTTCAACCCCGCTTGCGCCCCTTACGGGAAAGAGATACCTTTTCCCGGAGCAAACCTGTGGGGGGTTCCATGACATTGAAACTAGATCGCCGTTCCCTTTTGCGGCTTTCCGGCGCCGTATCCGCACTCGGCTTTCTGCCACACGCTGCGCGAGCGGACGACAAGACCGCGCCGGCTTCCAGCGGTCCGCCGCAGATCGAAATCTATGCCGCCACCCCCCAGGTCGATAACATCGCCCTGTCGCCGGATGGCAAGCGCGTCGCCGTCATCAGCCAGACCGGCGACGACAAGATGCTGATCTATTTCGATGTCGCCGATCCCTCGGCGAAAAGCATTCGCCTGGGGCCGGCGAAGATCCGCAACCTGTTCTGGGGCGATAACGACCACGTCGTCATCGTCGATTCGCAAACCACCTCCCTGCCCCAGTTCACCGGCAGCAAACAGGAACTGAGCTTGGCGCGCGTGCTCGATCTGCGCACGGTCAAGCTGCGCACCCTGTTTGACAAGGAAGATGATTTTTACGGCATCGTCATGGGGCCGGTCTACCGCGTCAAGATCAACGGCGTCTACAGCCTGATGGCGGCAAACTATCGTATGCGCGGCGAATATAACTACTGCATGTATCAGTTCGGTCTCGATTCCCCGCGCGGCAAACTGGCCTATGAATCGTCACGCGACACCGAAGGTTTCGTCGTGGCGCCGGATGGATATCTGGTCGCCTATTCCGAATTCGACGATATGCGTAAGGAATGGCGGCTGTATTACAACATGGCCCCGCGCGGCAAGATAGAGACCTTCAAGGTCATCCACAAGATGAAGGAAGCGCTCGATTATCCGTCGCTGGAGGGCCTCGGCCGCGACGGCGCCTCCGTCGTCGTCTATTTCAGCAAGGGCGAGACCAAGGGCGAATATCACGAGATTTCCGCTGAAGGGATATTGGGACCTTCGCTCGACACCAGTGACTATATCAGCACTTCGCCCTTGTATCATCCGGTCACTCGCCGGCTGGCCGGGTTTTCCCATAATGACGACTGGATAAGATACGATTACACCGATCCGCTGCTGAAGAAGATTGCCGACTCTCTGCCGCAACTGATGGGTGATGACTACCGCGCGGCGATCATCGAATATGCCGAAGATCCGCGCAAGATGATCCTCTACGGCGAAAACGCCGAGGACGCCGGCACCTATTATTTCGCCGATCTCTCGACCGGCGACCTCCAGGTGCTCAGCCAGAACTACGACAACCTGCCCGTTGAATGGATCACCGAGAAGACCGCCATCGCCTACAAGGCGGCCGACGGGCTGGACATTCCCAGCTACCTCACCCTGCCGCATGGCAAGCCGGCGCAGGATTTGCCGCTGATCGTCCTGCCGCACGGGGGCCCGCAAGCCCGCGACTATATCGGTTTTGACTGGCAGGCCCAGGCGCTGGCGTCACGCGGCTATGCCGTGCTGCAACCCAACTTCCGTGGCTCCGACGGCTACGGCAGCGGATTTACCGATGCCGGACATGGCGAATTCGGCCGCAAGATGCAGACCGACCTCAGCGATGGCGTGCGCTATCTGGTCAAAAAAGGCATGGTCGATCCGAAGCGCGTGGCGATCATGGGCGCCTCCTATGGCGGCTATGCGGCCCTGGCCGGCGCCACGCTCGATCCCGGCATCTATAATTGCGCCGTGTCGATCGCCGGCGTCAGCGATCCGAAGAGCTTTATCAGCTTTGTGGCCGAAAAAACGGACAGCCGCAGCAGTTCCAGTGTGTTGTACTGGAAGCAGTTCATGGGCGATCCGGATACCTATGACGAAATATCGCCGGTCAAACAGGCGGCGAAGGCGTCCTGCCCGATCCAGTTGATCCACGGCACGGACGATACCGTGGTGCCGATCGACCAGAGCCGGCGCATGGAAAGCGCGCTGAAAAAGGCCGGAAAGCCGGTAGAGTTCGTCACCTACAAGGGACAGGACCACTGGGAAACCGTCGGCTCGTCACGTATCGAAATGATGAAGGTGGCGCTGGCCTTTCTCGATAAACACAACCCGGCCTGACTACAAATTTGCAGGTTATATCCGAGGGGGAATTCATGACTATTTTCAATCGCCGCCATTTATTAACGACCGCCGGCGCCGGCGCCATTACCGCCACGGCCCTTGCCCGTTCTGTTCGCGCCGCTGATGCGCCGGCGCCTTCCGGGCCGCCCGCTATCGAGATTTACGCCGGCTCGCCGCTCGTGGACCAGATCGCCCTGTCGCCCAATGGCCAGCGCATCGCCATCGTTACTCAGAAGGGCGATGAAAAGAAGCTGCTATATTACGACATCGCCAATCCGGCGCCCAAAAGTATTGCTCTCGGCCCGGCCAAGGTGCGTGACCTGTTCTGGGGCGATAATGACCATGTGATTCTGGCCGATTCCGAGACCCGGGCGCTCGCCGGCTTTGCCGGCTATCGTCACGAATTCCTTCTGGCGCGCAGCATTGATGTCAACACCGCCCAGATCACGACCTTCTTTTACAATATGGGCGGCTTCTACAATATCGTGATGGGCGACTTGCAGCGCATCAAAACGCCTGAAGGCTATCGCGTCACCGCTTCCAATTATCGCCTCCAGACCGATGATGGGGTGAATTCCCTCTATGACGGCAAGCTGTACCTGTACAGCTTCAGCCTGGATAAGGCCGCGCCGCGCATGATTTGCGACGCCTCGCCGGAGGCGGTAAGATTCACTGTAGGGCCGGACGGGACTCCCATCGCCTATGTGGAGCAAATCTCGCTGCATAATGAATGGCGCCTCTATATCAACAGCACGCCGGGCGACAAGGACCCGCATTTCCGCCTCGCCTACAGCATGAAAGACCCTGTGGATCTGCCCAGTCTCGAAGGCATTGGGCGCGATGGTCAATCCGTAGTCGTATTCTTCAACAAGGGCGAAAATCAAGGCGAATTCCGTGAAATTTCCGCCGACGGCACGCTGAGCGACCCCCTCGATCCCGATGCACAGCTTGACCGGTCGCCGCTGTTCCACCCGGTCACGCGTCGGCTGGCGGGTTTCAGATATGCCGATGACTGGCCGCGCGACGATTATTTCGATCCGATGCTGAAAAAGCTGGCCGAGGCTCTGCCGCAGGTCGTCGATGCCGGCGACCGCGTTAGGATTGTCGATTTCGCCGAAGATCCACGCAAGATGATCATCTATGTCGAGAATGCGCATAATGCCGGGAACTACGTCTTTATCGATTTCACGACCGGCGGCGGCTCAACGGTGGCTACCAATTACGCCACCTTGCCACCGGAGTGGATCACGGAAAAGCAGCCGATCGACTACAAGGCCGCTGACGGGCTGGACATTCACGCCTATCTGACTCTGCCCCCGGAGGTGGCCCTGAACGGGCGGCCCGCGAAAAACCTGCCGCTGGTCGTATTGCCGCATGGCGGTCCGTGGTCGCGTGATTTCGTTGATTTCGACTGGCAGCCGCAGGTGCTGGCCTCGCGCGGCTATGCGGTGCTGCAACCGGATTTTCGCGGCTCAAGTGGTCACGGGCGCGCCTTCATGGATGCGGGCAATGGCGAATTTGGCCGCAAGATGCAGACAGATCTGTCCGATGGCGTGCGCGCGCTGGTGAAGCAGGGCCTTGTCGATCCGAAGCGCGTGGCGATCCTGGGCGCCTCCTACGGCGGCTATGCCGCGCTGGCGGGCGCGACGCTCGATCCCGGCGTTTACAACTGCGCCGTCTCCATCGCCGGGCTTTCCGATCCCCGCGCTTTCGTCAGTTACCTGCTCGAATCGACCAACAATATGGATACCCCCGGCATTGTGCATTGGCGTCAGGTGCTGGGCGACAAGTCAGACTGGGACGACATCGCGCCTGCCCGTCAGGCGGCGAAAGCCTCCTGCCCGATTCTGCTGATTCATGGCACCGACGATACCGTGGTGCCGATCGACCAGAGCCGGCGCATGGAAAGCGCGCTTAAGGCGGCTGGCAAGGACGTCCAGTTCATTACCTACAAGGGACAAGACCACTGGGAAACCGTCGGCTCATCCCGCATCGAAATGATGAAGGCGGCGCTGGCCTTTCTCGATAAGCACAACCCGGCCTGATAAGTCGTATTTTGGAAAGCTTCATGACTATTGCCTTCAACCGCCGTCACCTGCTGACCGCCGTCATCGCCGCCGCCTTTGCGCCCAAGGTGTTCGCAGGAGATGCGCAAACCCCGCCGCGCCCTTCCATCGAAGACTGGGCAAAAGCGCCCGAGCTCAGTCATGTCGCCCTGTCACCGGACGGCACGCAGATCGCCTATATCCGCGAGCAGGAAGGCAATAAGCTTATCTATCATTACGACAGCCGGACAAAGCAGTTCCAGACCTTCAATACCGGCGTCAATCCGATTGGCATTGTCAGTTGGATAGATAACGAACATCTGGCGGTGAGCACGCATTACTCGATCGCCAAGTCGTCTTTTATGGGCCTGCGGAACAATTTTTTTCAGGTCAGCCTCTATAATGTAACTCAGAAGAACCTGATCACCCTCTTCGACCCGATGAAGGACACATCTTCAGAAAGGGCCTGGTGGATGGGCAGCATTCAGCGCCTGATCATAAACGGCGTTCCCTTTGTCCAGACAGCCTGTCTGCGCGGTGAACAACGGATGCTGGTCCGCTTTGCAATGGACAAACAAGCCTACGATATCATCGATACTGGTGGCGATGAGATTGAGAACTGGGTGACGACACCTGATGGCGCACTGGTCGCCCGCGCTGAATACTATGCAGTGAAAAAAACCTGGACACTCAGCTTCCGCCGTAGCGGGTTGTGGAAGGAAGTGTACAGCTACAAGGGTGAATTGGACTCCCCTTCCCTGCTTGGCCTGGGCCGTGATGGCAAGACAGTCGTGGTTTATCAGGAAAAGGAAAACGACAACGGTCAATATTACGAAGTCGATTCCGAAGGCAATTTCTCGGCACCACTCGATGCGCCTGGCATCAGCCGCAGCGCTCTGTTCGATCCCCTGACCTTCCGTCTTGCCGGTTTTGCGACCTTCGACGGCTGGTTCAGCTATCATTATTTCGATCCGAAACGTCAGGATCTCGTCTCCAAGGCGGAAAAAGCTGTCGAAGGCTACCGCATGTCGATCGCCGAACAGGCCGACGACCCCCGCAAGATGATCGTCTATTCCGAAGGGGGCGATGACGCCGGCACCTTTTACCTGATCGATTTCGGCACCGGCCAGACCATGACGATTGGCGAGGCCTATCCGCACATTCCGCTCGAATGGATCACCAGTAAGAAGCCGGTCAGGTACAAGGCGGCCGACGGGCTGGAGATTGAAGCCTACCTCACCTTGCCGCCAAACCGCGAGGCGAAAAACCTGCCTCTGGTAGTCCTGCCACATGGCGGGCCGGCCTCGCGCGATGATCTCAGCTATGATTGGGAAGTCCAGACCTATGCCTCACGGGGTTATGCCGTATTGCAGCCGAACTTCCGGGGCTCCAGTGGGTATGGGTATGCTTTCGAGCGCGCCGGAGACGGCCAGGTCGGCCGCAAAATGCAAACCGATCTGTCGGATGGCGTACGTTATTTGGCAGCGCAAGGCCTGATCGATCCGAAACGCGTGTGCATCATCGGCACTTCCTACGGTGGTTACGCCGCATTCGCCGGCGCTACCCTTGATACCGGCGTCTATAATTGTGCGGTTTCGATCGCCGGCCTTTCCGACGCGACCAAGTGGCGCGAAGGAGAACGCTATTATCTCGCGGGCGTTATTTCCCCCGCCTATACCTATGCCAGGCGCCTGCTTGGAGATGCGCCAAAGCTAGACGATATTTCGCCGATCAAGCACGTTGACAAGGTTACTATTCCCGTCCTGATCATGCACGGCAAGGATGACAGCGTGGTGCCAATCAATCAAAGCGTGGACATGTACAAGGCGCTGAAAGCCGCCGGCAAAACTGTGATCTATAAAGAAGTGGAACATGCCGAACACGGCGCCACCACGGAGGCGTCGCGTATCGAAATGCTCAACACAACTATCGCTTTCATCGAAAAGTACAATCCGCCAGCATAAGCCGCACTAAAAAAGCCGCCGGATCGCTCCGGCGGCTTTTTTGTTTCAGTTGCAAAGTCGCTTACAGCGCCTTGATAGTCACCTTTTCCTCAGCCCGCGTGATCAGCGGATTGCGCAGGCCGTAGGCGTAAGGGGCGGCAGTGATTTCAAACACGTCGCCATCCTTGGTCTGTATGCCGTCGGCAAAGGACGCCGTGGCCGTGCCGAAGCAATGGACATGGACATCGCCCGGCTGACGGAACAGGTCGTACTTGAAATGGTGGTGTTCCAGGTTATCGAGCGAGTGGGACATGTTGTCCTCGCCCGAAATGAATGGCTTTTCCCAGATCACCTCATTGCCGCGCCAGATGCGCGACGTGCCACGCACATCCTTCGGCAGGTCTCCGGTCAGGATTTCGACGCCGAGCGACGCCGGACGCAGCTTGGAGTGGGCCAGCCACAGATAGTTCTGCTTCTCGGTGACGTGATCGGAAAATTCGTTGGCGAGGGCATAGCCGATCCGGTACGGCGCGCCATCATCGCCGATAACGTAGATGCCGGCCATTTCAGGCTCCTCGCCGCCATCTTCGGCGAACGACGGCGATTGCAGGTCGGCGCCGGGGCCGACCAGCGTCGTGCCATTGCCCTTATAGAACCATTCGGGTTGCGCGCCAACCGTACCGGCTTCCGGCTTGCCGTTCTTCACGCCCATCAGGAACATGCGCATCGAGTCGGTCTGAGTTTCGGCAGCGGCGGCGGCTTTGTGCATCTTGTCGCGGCCCTCGGCGGAACCGAGGTGGGTCAGGCCTGTGCCAGTGACGTGCAGGTGGGCGGCATCGGGGTGATCGATCGGCGCCAGAACGCGGCCTTCCGACAGCGCTACAGCGACATCAACCTCTTCGCCCAAGCCTTGCGCCGCCACCTGATCGCCCAACGATTTGCCGGCCGCGATGGCCTTGCGGGCCAGTTCGTAGGTGGATTTGACGCCGGCAATGACGCGTGCAGACCCGTCCGCCTGGCCCGCCAGAACGCGGCGTTCGCCTTCCGGCGTGACAATCTGTATAAGGCGTAGGGCGTCTTTCGCGGACATGGCACGATCCTCTCTGTGCGGGCATGATTAAAGCAACGCCCGCTATTAACTCAGACAAATAGCTATAGCAGCCGCTCTTTAACTTGTAAATTCACTTTGTCAAACAGACAATTCAATGTCATGTGTGAAGCATGAGGAAACCTATATCGAATACGCCCCCGGACGAGCGGTCTACAGGCAACCGGCTGAAGATCAGCAGCTCCCGTCCCCTGCGTGGCGACAGCCAGCACAATGCCGCCACCCACGGCCATACCATGTATCAGGGCCGCCTGCATGGCGCCCTGGCGCACCGGCTCGGCGTCGATATCCTGCGCGGCACCTTCAAGTCCGGCGAGATCCTGCCCAACGAAATCGAATCGAGTTCCAAGCTCGCTATCTCGCGCTCAGCCTACCGTGAGGCGATTCGCATCCTGGCCGCCAAGGGCATGGTCGAAAGCCGCCCGAAAACCGGCACCCGCGTCACCGAACGTGAGCGCTGGAACCTGCTCGATCCCGAAGTGCTCGGCTGGATGTTCGAGACCGAACCGAGCCAGGACTTTATCAAGGCGTTATTCGAACTGCGCCTGATCACCGAACCGGCCGCCGCCGAACTGGCCGCCATCCGCCGCAGCGACGAACAGGTAGAGCAGATGCGCGCCGCGCTGGAGATCATGAAGCGCGACACCCTGCAAACCGAAACCGGCCGACGGGCCGATCTCGAATTCCACCACGCGCTGATTCAAGCCACAAGCAACGAAGCCCTGGCTTCGCTCTCAAGTTCCATCGAGGCCGCCGTTTCGTGGACCACGCGTTACAAGGCGCGGCACAACGCCCTGACCCGCGATCCCGTGCCCGATCACGAACGGGTTTTCGAGGCGATCGAGCGCCGCGACGCCGGCGGCGCGCGCTGGTGCATGGAATCACTTATTCGCATGGCGCACGAAGATACGCAAAAAACATTTCACCCTTAAAAAGTAGAGTGGAGGCAAGCGTAAGCCGCCGGTCCGCACGACGGATTCGATCACTTTTGCGCTTTATTTTGTACGATATATGCTTTTTTTATTGTCTGACTAATGCCCAGGCGGTATGACAGGTCACGACAATCATAAACGCGTGCCTGATATAGGGCGCGGCGATGCAGGATGAACAGCCGGTGCCGCCTGGTGGCGCCATTAACGGTTTCAGAGAGGATGTCATTAATGTCAGTTACGAAGAGAATGCTACTGGTCGCCAGCCTGAGCGCGCTGAGCGTGGGCGCGATGCTGTCCTTGAGCGCGTGCAGCGACAAGACCGCGAAAACCGAAAGCGCCGCTACGGCCGCCGCCGGCGTCACCGCGACCCGCGCCGACTTCGGCAAGCTGTCCGACGGCACCGCCATTGAAAGCGTCACCCTCAAAAACACCAAAGGCATCACCCTCAAGCTGATCACCTACGGCGCCGCCATGCAGAGCCTGATGGTGCCTGACAAGGCCGGCACGCCGGCCGACATCATCATCGGCTATGACTCGATCGAAGGCTACGAAAAGACCCCGAACTACACCAATGTGACGGTCGGCCGTTACGCCAACCGTATCGCCGGCGGCAAGTTCACACTTGAGGGCAAGACCT
This sequence comes from Asticcacaulis sp., assembly GCF_035497195.1. GTDB lineage: Bacteria > Pseudomonadota > Alphaproteobacteria > Caulobacterales > Caulobacteraceae > Asticcacaulis. The sequence goes on along the minus strand of NZ_DATJDZ010000014.1, from coordinate 805,264 downwards.
ACACCCTGCCGATCAACGACAAGACCAACACCCTGCACGGTGGGCCGAAGGGCTGGGACAAGAAGGTCTGGGCCATCAAGGACGTTCAGCAGGGCGCCGACCAGGCTTCCGTCACCTTTACCCTGACCTCGCCCGACGGCGATGAAGGCTTCCCCGGCACCGTCGTCGCCGAAGTGACCTATACGCTCAATGAAAACAACGATGTCGCCATCAGCTACAAGGCGACGACCGATAAGCCGACCGTGGTCAACCTGACCAATCACGGCCTGTATAACCTGGGCGGCATCCCCGCCACGCGCCTGGCCACCGACGCCGAACTCAAGATCGAATCCGACGCCATCCTGCCGGTTGACGCCCACCTGATCCCGACGGGCAAGGAACTGCCGGTCAAGGGCACGCCGTTTGACTTCACCACGCCGGCAGTGGTCACCGACCGCGCCAAGTCGAACGATCCGCAGATCGTTCTGGTCAATCAGGGCATCGACCACAACTACATCATCCGTGGCGGCGTGACCGCCACGCCGAAGCTGGCCGTGACGCTGGAAGACAAGACCTCCGGCCGCGGCATGACCATCTCGACCACCGAACCGGGCATCCAGATGTATACCGGCAACTTCCTCGACGGCAAGATCGTCGGCAAGGGCGGCCAGTCGCTGGTCAAGTATCAGGCCATCGCCTTTGAGGCCCAGCGCTATCCGGACAGCCCCAACCATCCGGCCTTCCCGACCACGCGTCTTGATCCGGGCCAGACCTATACCCAGACTACCGTTCAACACTTCTACACAGTAAAGTAAACCGACCCTATGTCCGACTCCGCCACACCGCAAAAGCTCCGTTCCCGCGCCTGGTTCGACAATCCGTCGAACCCGGACATGACGGCGCTGTACCTCGAACGCTACATGAACTTCGGTTTGTCGCTGGAGGAACTGCAATCGGGCAAGCCGATCATCGGCATCGCCCAGACGGGGTCGGACCTTTCTCCCTGTAACCGCCACCACATGGTGCTGGCCGATCGTATCCGGGCCGGCATCATCGAGGCCGGCGGCATTCCGCTGGAATTCCCGGTTCACCCGATCCAGGAAACCGGCAAGCGCCCGACCGCCGGCCTTGACCGCAACCTGGCCTATATCGGCCTCGTCGAGGTGCTTTACGGTTATCCGCTCGATGGCGTGGTGCTGACCATCGGCTGCGACAAGACCACCCCCGCCTGCCTGATGGCGGCCGCCACCGTCAATATCCCCGCCATTGCCCTCTCCGTTGGTCCCATGCTCAACGGCTGGTACAAGGGCGAGCGCACCGGTTCCGGCACCATCGTCTGGAAGGCCCGTGAACTGCTGGCCGCCGGCGAGATCGACTATCAGGGCTTCATCAAGCTCGTCGCCTCGTCTGCGCCATCCACCGGCTATTGCAACACCATGGGCACGGCCACCACAATGAATTCGCTGGCCGAGGCACTGGGGATGCAACTCCCCTATTCGGCCGCCATCCCGGCGCCGCACCGCGACCGCCAGGAAATCTCCTACCTCACCGGCAAGCGCATCGTCGGCATGGTCCATGAAGACCTGAAGCCTTCGGATATCCTGACCAAGGAAGCCTTCATCAACGCCATCCGAGTCAATTCGGCCATCGGCGGCTCGACCAACGCGCCGATCCACCTCAACGCCCTGGCCCGCCATATCGGCGTCGATCTCAAGGTCGAGGAGTGGCAGGAGTTCGGTGAAGAAGTGCCGCTGCTGGTCAACCTGATGCCGGCCGGCGAATATCTCGGCGAGGATTATCACCATGCCGGCGGCGTGCCCGCCGTCGTCAAGCAACTGATGAACCAGGGCCTGATCTTTGAGAACGCCATCACCGCCAACGGCAAAACTATCGGCGAAAACTGCGGCAAGGCCGTCATCGAAGACGAAAAGGTCATCAAGCCTTATGACCAGCCGCTGAAAGAACGCGCCGGTTTCCGCGTCCTCTCCGGCAACCTGTTCACCTCGGCCATCATGAAGGTGTCGGTCATCTCGCCGGAATTCCGCCAGCGCTACCTGTCTAATCCCGCCGATCCGGAGGCCTTTGAAGGCCGCGCCATCGTCTTCGACGGGCCGGAAGACTATCACCATCGCATCGATGATGAATCGCTGAATATCGACGAGCACTGCATCCTGTTCATGCGCGGCGCCGGCCCGATCGGCTATCCGGGCGCCGCCGAAGTCGTCAACATGCGCTGCCCCACCTATCTGCTGGCGCGCGGCATCCATAGCCTGGCCTGTATCGGTGATGGCCGCCAATCCGGCACCTCCGGCTCGCCCTCGATCCTCAACGCCTCCCCGGAAGCGGCGGCGGGCGGCAACCTGGCCCTGCTGGTCACCGGCGACCGTGTGCGCGTCGATCTCAATACCAATACGGTCAATGCGTTGATTTCCGACGCGGAAATGGCCCAGCGCCGCGCGAAACTGGAAGCCGAAGGCGGCTTCAAGTATCCCGCCAGCCAGACACCGTGGCAGGAAATGCAGCGCCGCACCATCGGCCAGATGGATACCGGCGCCTGCCTGGAAGACGCCATCGAGTTCCAGCAGATTGCACAGACCAAGGGCCTGCCCAGGGATAATCATTAATACCGCACCGGCGGTTAAACTGAGGAAACCGTCGATGAGCTTATTGAAAACCGCCTTGTTGACGGCCGCGCTCTTTATAAGCGCGGCCGTTTCCGCATCCGCCGACAGCTTCCCGGTCAGGATCGAAATCGACGCCGCAAAGACCACCGGGCCGGTCGAGCCGATCTGGCGCTTCTTTGGCGCCGACGAACCCAACTACGCCACCATGAAGGACGGCCGTTCGCTGCTCACTTCGCTGGGCGAACTCTCCCCCGGTCATGTCTATTTTCGCGCCCACAACCTGCTCAGCACCGGCGACGGCACCCCGGCCTTCAAATGGGGCAGCACCAACGCCTATACCGAGGATGCGCAAGGCAACCCGGTTTATAACTGGACGATCATCGACCACATCTTCGACACCTACCTGGCGCGCGGCGTAAAGCCCTATGTCGAGATCGGCTTCATGCCGGAAGCCTTGTCCACCAACCCCGAACCCTATCAGCATCAGTGGCGCCCCGGCCTCGATTACCGCGACATCAAGACCGGCTGGGCCTATCCGCCCAGGGACTACGCCAAGTGGCAGGAACTGGTCTATCAGTGGGTCAGACACTGCGTCGAGCGCTACGGCCACGACGAGGTGGCGAGCTGGTACTGGGAAACCTGGAACGAGGCCAATCTCGACTTCTACTGGGGCGGCACGCGCGAGGAATTCTTCAAACTGCACGAGGTCTCGGTAAAGGCCGTGCGTCGCGCCCTGCCCGACGCCCGCGTCGGCGGCCCGGACATGGCCGGTTCGGACAAGACATTCCTTACCGGCTTCATGGACCATATGGAGCAGACCAATACCCCCACCGACTTCCTCTCTTTCCATGCCAAGGGCGGGCCGGAATTTATAGACGGTCATGTCCGCATGGGCATCGCCCAGCAATTGAAAGGCGCGGATAACGCTTTCGCCACCATCGCCGCCCGTTCGGCCTTCAGGGACAAGCCGATCATCATCGGTGAGTTCGACCCCGAAGGCTGCGCCGCCTGCCAGGGACCGGCCAACGCCTATCGCAATGGCACCATGTATTCGAGCTATACGGCCGCCAGCTTTCCGCGTGTCGCCGAACTGGCGCAAAGGCGTGGCGTCAAGCTGGAAGGCGCGCTAAGCTGGGCGTTCGAGTTCGAGGACCAGCGCTATTTCGCCGGTTTCCGTCAACTCGCCAGCAATGGCGTCGATATGCCGGTGCTCAATGTCTTCCGCCTGTTCGCCCGGATGAAGGGCCAGCATGTGGCCGCCACATCGGATCATGAAACGCCGCTGGATGCGGTCCTGTCCGGTGGCGTGCGCGGCGATCCCGATGTCGGCGTCACGGCGGCCCGCGATGGCGACACCTTGAGCGTACTCGTCTGGCACTACCATGATGACGATCTCGCCGGACCTGATGCCGAGGTGTCTCTGGCGCTCGATCACCTGCCGGCGGCGTTCAAAAAAGGCGCGGTGATGACGCGCTACCGCGTCGACGCCACCCACGCCAACAGCTTCGCTGCCTGGCAGGCGATGGGGTCTCCGCTGGCGCCGGACAATGCGCAATACGCCACCCTGAAAGCCGCGGCGCAACTGACGCCCGACGCGCCGGTGGCCGTAAAAGCCAACAGCCTGGCCTTCGACCTGCCGCGTCAGGGCGTCACCCTGCTCGTCATTACACCGGCGCCGAAATAGCCGCCTTGCGTTCCAGCCGGATCGCCAGCCAGGCCACGGCGAAGGCCGAAACCGGCAGGATGGCCGCGACGTAAGGCACGGCGTTCAGGCCATGAAGACTGCCTGCGATCACGGCGCCGCCGATGCCGGCGCCGATGGCGTTGCCCAGGTTGAAAGCGGCGATATTGAAGCTCGACGCCAGGCTCTGGCCGGAGCCTTCCGCCTTGCTCAGCACCCAGATTTGCAGGGGCGGCACGGTGGCGAATCCGGTGACGCCAAGCAGGCCCACGAACACCACGGCGGCGATCTTGTCATGCAGGGCCAGCCCCATCAGCGCCAGCACCACGAACAGGGCGATGACGGAGCCGAGCAGCGCACCGATCAGGTTTTTGTCAGCCAACCGGCCGCCGAGCAGGTTGCCCAGCACCAGACCGCCGCCAAAGACCAGCAGGATCGGCGCGACTGCGCCTTCGCTGAAACCGGTGATCGTCGTCAGGAGCGGCGCGATATAGGTGAAGACGGCAAAGACGCCAGCAAAACCGAGCACCGTCGTCAGCAGGCCCAAGAGAACGGGCCGGCGGGTGAATATCTTGAAATCGGCCTTCCAGTCATCGGTCGTTTTCGGCGCCTCGGTGTGCGGCACGAACGCCGCCAGCACCGTCATGGCCGCCACGCCGATCAGGCCTACCGCCCAGAAGGTGGCGCGCCAGCCGTAATGCTGACCCAGCCAGGTGCCGAAGGGCACGCCCAGCACATTGGCGACGGTCAGGCCGGTGAACATCAGCGCCACGGCGGAGGCGCGGCGCTCGGCCGGCACCAGCGAGGTGGCCAGCACCGAGCCGATGCCGAAGAAGGTGCCATGCGCCAGCGCCGTCACCACGCGCGCGGTCATCAGCAAGCCGTAGGTTGGGGCCAGGGCGCAGGCGATATTGCCGATGGTGAAGATCAGCATCAGGGCGATCAGCGCCTTCTTTTGCGGCCAGCGCGACATCCAGCCGGTCAGCAATGGCGCACCGGCGACGACGCCCAGGGCATAACCGCTGATCAGCAGACCGGCTTTCGAGACACTGACATTGAAATCATGGCCGACATCGAGCAGCAGGCCCATGATGACGAATTCGGTGACGCCGATACCAAAGGCGCCGATGGTCAGGGCATAAAGAGCGAGAGGCATAAACAACTCCTTGAATGGAGCCGCCAACATAGACAGTTTGCTTGAGGTGAATTAGATTGCCATTCAGACAAATATTTATGAATTGAATTCACTATGCGTCAGGATAGCAACCGCTTCGGCGACATGGAGGTCTTTGTGCGGGTGGTCGATCTCGGCGGCTTCACCTCGGCCGCGAAGGCGCTCGCCCTCACCCCTTCAGCGGTCAGCAAACTGATCAGCCGGCTGGAAGCGCGGCTCGGCGCCCGGCTGATCAACCGTTCCACCCGCCGCCTTCTGCTGACGCCGGAAGGCGAACAGTTCTACGAACGCAGCGTGCGCCTGCTGGCTGATCTGGTTGATGCCGAACGCAGTATCGGCGCCGATCGTACACCGCGCGGCCGCCTGCGCGTCAGCGTCAATGTGCCGGTGGGGCGGCGTATCCTGCTGCCGCTGGTGCCGGCCTTCCTGGCGCTCTATCCGGACATCGAACTCGATATCTCGATGACCGACCTGGTGGTCGATCTGTTCGAGCAGCGCACCGATGTCGCCATCCGATCCGGCCCGATGAAAAGCTCCGGCCTGATGGCGCGCAAGCTCGGACAGACCACGCTCAAAATCGTCGCCACGCCCGGTTATCTCGAACGCCACGGCACACCCCGGACGCCGGACGATCTGGCCCGTCATCGCTCGGTCGGTTTCGGCTATAGCCGCCAGATGGATGGCTGGCCTTTGCGGATCGATGGCCAGACGCAGATTTTCACCGTGCCCGGCCCGGTCAAGGTCAGTGACGGCGACAGCGTTTACGGCCTGTGCCTCGCCGGCGTCGGTTTGGCGCGGCTGGCCCATTACATGATCAGCAATGATATTGCCGCCGGACGGCTGGTGCCCGTGCTGGAAGACTGGAATCCGCACGATATCGAAGAGATGCACGCCGTCTATCTCGGCCAGGGCGGACATATGCCCGGCCGTATCCGCGCTTTTCTTGATTTTCTGAGCGCACATGTGCAAATGAAATGACGCTGTTTTTTCCCCAGCGGCCTTGACACCGGTGTCACGATATTGCCTATTGACGCGCGAGAGGCTCCGGCCGCTTAACGACAAGAAAACAAGCTACAGGGATTCAGATGCCGCAGGAAAATACCGCCATCGGACCGGATGGACAGACTGGAAAACCAAGCCGTTACCGCTGGATGATCTGCGGTCTGCTGCTGGCGGCGATCGCCATCAACTATACCCACCGCCAGATGATCGGCATCCTGAAAGACCCGCTTTCAGCCGAGATGGGCTGGACCGAGCAGGGCTATGCCAATATCGTTTTCTGGTTTCAGGCGGCCTATGCCCTGGGTTATGTCGCGTGGGGGCGCATCCTCGACAAGATCGGCGCGCGCATCGGTTATACGCTGGCCTTCGTTCTGTGGACCCTGGCGCACACCCTGACCGGCGCTGTGACCACCAGCCTGCAATTCACCCTCAGCCGCGTGGCGCTCGGCCTCGGCGAATCGGGCAGTTTCCCCTCCAGCCTCAAGGCGGTGACCGAATGGTTCCCGCAGAGGGAACGCGCACTTGCCGCCGGCATCTTCAACGCCGGTTCGAATATCGGCGCCATTATCGCGCCGCTGCTCGTGCCGATGATCGCGCTCGGCGCCGTCAGCCTCAATTTCGGCCATGAAGGCATCACCCTGCCGGGTCTTGGCTGGGGCTGGCGCGGGGCGTTTTACCTGACCGGCGCCGTGTCGCTGATCTGGGCCGTGGTATGGTGGATCGTCTATCGCCGCCCGTCCGAACACCCGAAGGTCAACGCCGCCGAGATGGCGCTGATTCACAGCGACCAGGCCGATACGGTCGAAAAGGTGTCGTGGTTCAAGCTGCTGCTCATCAAGGAAACCTGGGCCTTCGCCCTCGCCAAGTTCCTCACCGATCCGATCTGGTGGCTGTGGCTGTTCTGGCTGCCTGACTTCTTCCAGAAGACCTATGGCCTTGATCTCAAGACCTTCGGCCCGCCTGTCGTCGCCGTCTATCTGCTGTCCGATGTCGGCTCCGTCGCCGGCGGCTGGATGTCGTCCTTCCTGATTAAGCGCGGTTTTTCGGTCAATGTGGCGCGCAAGGCCACGCTGTTCGTCTTCGCCCTGATGGCCCTGCCGGTGCTGCTGGCGCAGAATGTCACCAACCTGTGGGTCGCCGTGCTGATCATCGGCATCGCCGCCGCCGCCCACCAGGCGTTTTCCGCCAATGTCCTCACCCTGCCGTCCGATCTCGTTCCGAAAGCGGCCGTCGGTTCAGTGATCGGTATCGGCGGCATGGCCGGCGCCATCGGCGGCATGTTCTTCTCCAAGTTCGTCGGCTATATTCTCGACAAGACGCACAATTACTCCGCCATCTTCATAATCGCCGCCTTCGCCTATCTCGTCGCCTTCGTCGCCATTCATCTGCTTAGTCCGCACCTGAAGCGCAATGTAACGATTGGACAGTAGCGCTTATTTAAAATGTGTGTATTCCTTTAGGTTCAGGTGACAGTCTCAGGCCGGCGGCATTGAGACTGTCACCTGACAATGCCGCGAAAAAGCGGTAACTACGGAGGGGTATATCGTGTCTATTCGCGCGAGAATTCTGATCCTGGTCGGCTGTTTCGCCCTGATGGCGTTTACCGTCACCGGCCTCGGCCTCCTGACCATCAGCGATTACAACCGCATGATGAAGGACTACGACCACGCCTATGACAGCACCTGGCGCGGCGAACGTTTCAATCATCTGATCAGCAATGTCGTCATGGAGACGCGCGGTATCTATATCGCGGTCGATGACAAACAGCGCGCCGGTTTCCTCCGGAATATGGGTGATGACCTCAACGAGATGGAAACCTTCATTCATCAATGGCAGGTCGACGCCAGGCCGGCCGAAAAAGCGCAGATCGATTCTCTGGCCGCCCAGGCCGCGGGCTTCATCAGCCTGCGCCGCCACGTCATCGATCTGGCGGTCAGCGGTGATGTCGCCGGCGCCGAAGCCCTGAGCACCAGCAACCGGGCCGACCGCATCGGCTTCCAGGTCCAGATGGAGACCCTGGTGCAAAAGACGCGCAAGGACCTGGCCGCCGCCAAGGCCGAGGCCGATCATTTCAACAAACGCCGGGCCAGTGACTTCCTGCTGACCGCCCTGGTCGGCATCGCCATCATCATGGCCCTGTCGCTGTGGATCGTCTCGCACTTCATCACCGATCCGCTGCGCAATCTCGCCTCGGCGATCATCCGGACCTCGAAAGGCGAATACGATCAGGTCATCGAGGAGACGGACGGGCAGGACGAAGTGTCATCGGTGTGGCGCGCCCTGGCCGTGCTCAAGGAACGCGCCCAGGAGGCCGAACGGCTCGCCGCCGCCAAGGCCGCCGAGGAGCACGAAAAAGAGATGAAACTGCGCGAGATTTTGCTGGATTAGGGCCAGAGCGCAATCCGATAAACTGGTCACCACTTTTGGCTTCGCCGAACTTCGATTCGGATAAATTGCGCGGCAAAACAAAAAACCAGAGCAAATGACGATTCTGTCTAAAGTCATTTTGCTCTGGCAATCAGGGCTTATCCACCACCATCTTGCCGATCGGCGCCAGCGCCAGTTGCGCCAGTTGGATATCCTTGAAGGCGAACGGGATGCCGATGATGGTCACCGCCTCGGCAATGGCCGCCAGCACATGCGCCAGGGCGATATACCAGCCGGCGAAGACAAACCAGATGACATTAAGAAAGACACCCAGGCAACCGGTGCCGAGGTCGGCCTCGCCGGTATGCGCCTCGCGGTCAACAATCTGCTTGCCGAACGGCCAGAAAACGAACCCGGCAATCCGCCAGGCCGCGAAGGCCCACGGCAGGCCGACGATCGTGCAGGCCAGGACCAGTCCACCGAACAGCCACAGACAGCCGGCTATGAAGCCGCCAAAGATGAACCAGAGGATGTTGAGCAGAAGTGTCATGTAACCGTCCCGGGCGAAAAGCGCCGGGGTGCAGTATGCCCCACTTTACGCCGGCGTCATGTTAAATTTCCGTCACTTGCCCGCCATCGGCCTGAATTCCGGCGCGGGAACGGGCTACCTGAAATCACGGATACGTGCTATGGACTTGCGAGGGCCGCAGGCATATACTTGGCGGACACTAAAGAGCAGCTTTACGTCCCATACCAATGCTTAGAAAGGCTTTAAATTCGCATTTAACATTGGATTCAGACAAGTTCGATTACTTGCTATTGCGAATGAATAGCCCAAGCAACCGAACCGTACTGTACGGATTTTGGACAGCCCTTTCGCCGGACGCATGGACACAGACACCGAGGCAGACGCCAGATGGCAGACCTGATCAATCTCAACAAGGCCAGAAAAGCCAAGACAAAACAACGCGAAACCGCAAAGGCAGTGGAAAATCGTATTATATACGGCATTTCAACCGATGTTAGAAAACGAGAAAAAGCAAAGCAAAAAAGAGACGCTGAAAAAATCGGCCACAAACTTCTGAATTCCGCCCCTGACAATAAAAAAGGTTGACGACTTATAATAAAAGACCACAGATTAACTTCACTCTATGAGTATGAGGTTAAATAATACCAGAGGTCGTCATGAATAAACTACCCCCCGTGGAACCCAGAGGCCAATCGGGCGTTCCATACTCAACGGAGGCATGTCTTCATGAAATCGGAGGAAAACAATGCCTGGTCTAAAAAAACGTTCCGTAAACCTCGCCGGCCATGCCACATCGGTCGCCCTGGAACCCGAATTCTGGGTGGTTCTGGAAACGATCTCAAAGGATCGCCGAATCAGCCTGGCCGCCTTGATAGCCGAGCTTGACTCGAAGCGGGGAGAGAGCCTGCTGGCCTCTTTCTGCCGCCTGTCAGCGCTCGCCTATGTGCAAAGCAAGGGCACCGCGGCAAAGCGCAAGAAAGCCTCCGAAGCCTGAAAACCCGTCGCCCTCGTCTTCCGCCTGTCGCGGAAAAGTTGAGAACGGCGGTATTTTTAAACTCCGGGGAATAACAAAGTTACGCTAAATGAGGCGTCCGTAACCCGGATATGTCAAGTCCGGGTTACGCGACCGCTTCTCGGCGTTCACTTTTTGTGCCATTTTACAGCCTCAGCGCCATTTCGCACTTGGCGCGGCCCGCAACTGCGATTAACTGAGGGCCATGACCACATCCCCCTCCATAAGCCAGATGGCTGCCGTAAAGCCTGACTTCTTCACCGGCCTCAATCCGGAACAGGAAGCCGCGGTGCGCACCGTGCAAGGCCCCGTTCTGGTGCTGGCCGGCGCCGGCACCGGCAAGACGCGCGTGCTGACCACCCGCATCGCCCATATTCTGGCGCAAGGCCTGGCGCGACCCTGGGAAATCCTCTGTGTCACCTTTACCAACAAGGCCGCGCGTGAAATGCGCGAGCGGGCGCAGAAGCTGATCGGCGCCTCGGCCGAGGGCCTGCAAAATCTCGGCACCTTCCATTCGATCGCCGCGCAAATATTGCGCCGCCACGCCGATCTGGTCGGGCTGAAATCGAGCTTCACCATTCTCGACGATGACGATCAGGTGCGCCTGCTGAAAGCGATTTTCGAGCAGGAGAGCATCGACCAGAAGCGCTACACGCCGAAATCCTTCGCCTGGCATATCGACCAGTGGAAGAACAAGGGCCTGACGCCGGACAAGGTGCGAAATGATGAAGGGGCGGAATTCGCCGGCAATCGCGGCGTCAAGCTTTACCAGATGTATCAGGACCGCCTGCGCATCCTCAATGCCTGCGATTTCGGCGACCTGCTGCTGCACAATCTCGACATCCTGACGAAACACCCGGATATTCTCGAAACCTATCACCGCAAGTTCAAATATATCCTGGTCGATGAATATCAGGATACCAATGTGGCGCAGTATCTCTGGCTGCGCCTGCTGACCAATGCCGATCGCAACTTGTGCTGCGTCGGCGATGATGACCAGTCAATCTATGGCTGGCGCGGCGCCGAGGTTGATAACATCCTGAAATTCGAACGCGATTATCCCGGCGCCAAGGTCATCCGGCTGGAACGCAATTACCGCTCGACCGAGCATATCCTGGCCGCGGCCGCAGGCCTGATCAAGGCCAATACCGCCCGTCTCGGCAAGACGTTGTTCACCGATCAAAAAGGCGGCGACAAGGTGCAGGTCCAGGGGCTGTGGGATGGCGCCGCCGAAGCGCAGTTCGTCGCCGAGGACATGGAGCGCCAGCACAAGGGCACGCGAGATGCCGATCCGCGCAAATGGTCGGATATGGCTGTGCTGGTGCGCGCCTCCTTCCAGATGCGGGCGTTTGAAGAACGCTTCGTCATGCTGCAAATCCCCTATACGGTGGTCGGCGGCCCGCGCTTCTTCGAGCGCGCCGAAATCCGTGACGCCATCGCCTATCTGCGCCTGATCCAGTCGCCCGACGATGATCTGGCCTTCGAGCGCATCATCAATGTGCCCAAGCGCGGCATCGGCGACGCCACGGTGCAAAAGCTGCTGCAACAGGCGCGACTGGCCGGGGTTTCGGTGATGACCGCCGTGCGCGACCTGATCCAGACCGACGAACTGCCGACGCGCGCCAAAACCCCGCTGGTCGGCTTCATGCGCGATTTCACCCGCTGGCTCGACCTCAGCAAGGACGCGCAAGCCAATGTCCTGCTTGACACCATCCTGACCGACGCAGGCTATTACGACATGCAGCGCGCCGACAAGACCTCCGGCCAGACGCGCCTCGACAACCTTAAAGAGTTGAGCGACTCGATGGCCGCCTTCGACGATCTGTCGGCCTTCCTCGAACACGTCTCGCTCGTGATGGACCTGGAACGTGATAATGGCGGCGACAGCGTACGCCTGATGACCCTCCACGCCGCCAAGGGGCTGGAATTCCCCGTCGTCTACCTGCCGGGCTGGGAAGAAGGCATCTTCCCGTCGCAGCGGTCGATGGATGAGGGCGGGCTGAAGTCTCTCGAAGAAGAGCGCCGGCTGGCCTATGTCGGCATCACCCGCGCCCGTGAAATGGCCCGGATCAGCTTCGTCGCCAACCGTCAGGTCTATGGCCGCTGGACCAACCAGATTCCCTCGCGGTTTGTCGATGAACTGCCGATTGAAAACGTCGAGGCCACCTCGCAGACCGGTTATGCCTCGCAGGGCTGGCAATCGCAGCAAAGCCGCTGGGATCGCGCCGGTTACGAGCCGAACTACACCAAGAAGGCGGCCGCGCCCGCCTATGGCGGCGATCTGGCCGGGGTCGATATGCGCCGGCTGGAGCCGAAAGCCCGGCCGACGCCCCATCGTCAGCCCGCACCCGTCAAGGCCTCAGCCAAGCATTTCACCCTCGGCGAGCGCGTCTTCCATATGAAGTTTGGCTATGGTCTGATCGTCGAGATCGAAGGCAACAAGCTTATCGTTAATTTTGAGACCTCCGGTGATAAAAAGGTCATAGACAGCTTCGTTGAGCGGGCATAAGGAAGAGGTTTGCACCTGCGAAGACGGTACCGGGGGGTACGTCGCTTGCGGGAGCAACGGAGACCCTGAATGCCCGATTCCCAAGATCATGGCGCCAAAAAGCCTGCCCCTCCCCGCTTCCTACTCTTTGAATATTCCGAACTGAACCCGGCCATGCGCGCCGACCCGCACGCGCTGTTCGATCCGCAGCGTCGCGAACGCCCGGTCGAGCACGACGGCATGATCCCGGCCATGCTGATCAGCGCCTATGGCGTCGGCCGCGAAAGCCTGATGGACCGTTCGCTGTCGCGTAATTTCGATGACGCCGCGCCGGAAAATCCGGTTATCGCCAACGTCCGCCGGCTGAACGCGGCCATGGCCGCCGAGTTCGGCAAGCACGATTCCATACTGACGCTCGACGATCCGGATCACGGCCGGGTGCGCGGCATCGTCGCCGAAGCCTTCCTGAAACGCGCCGCCGGGGTGCAAGGTCTGGTCGCCCGCATCATCGACGAACAGATCGATACCCTGGCCGGACGCGACAGCTTCGATGCGATCCATGACTACGCCGGCCAGATTCCCATCCGGGTGCTCGGCACCTTGCTGGGTTCGCCGCCGGAGATGTTCGCGTCGCTGAAAGTCTGGACCGAGGCGGGGCAACTGGCTTTCGATCCCACCAAGTCCGCCGAGCAGGAAAAGCTGGCGCTGGAGGGCCGCCGTGGAATATTGAGCCACTTCAAGGGCCTGATGGAAGCGCGCCGCAACGCACCACGGGATGATCTGGTCAGCGATCTGCTGGCGGCGCAGGCCAGCGGCGCCGAGATCGACGACAACGAAATCCTGTTCAACCTGTTCGCTCTGCTGGTGGCCGGCCACCTGACCACGGCCGACCTGATCGGCAACGGCATCTACCTGCTGCTCACCCATGATGACGCCCGCCGGGCCATCCTGGAAGACCCGAAGCGGATCAATGGCGCCATTGAGGAAATTCTGCGTTATGAGCCGCCGATCTCGTTCTCGGCGCGCTTCGCCAAGGCCGACGGGGCTGCTGGCGGCTGCCCCTATCACAAGGGCGACGCCCTCGTAGTCAGCCTGATCGCCGCCAACCGTGACGAAGACCGCATCGATGATCCGCATCGTTTCGACATCACCCGCCGTCCCAATCCGCACCTGTCGTTTGGCGCCGGCGCGCATATCTGCATCGGCGCGCCTTTGGCCCGTATCGAGGGCCAGACGGCGATTTTGAAGCTGCTGGAACGCTTCCCCAACCTGCGCAAAGCCGATGACAGCCCGCCCGACTGGCGCGTGGTTCCCGGCGTGCGCGGACTGGCGAAACTGGATGTGGCGACTTGATTTTTAAACGGTTCGGGCAGATATTGATCAAATGAACATGCCGCTTGTCCAGAAAACCGCGCCTTCAAAGCGCCGCCCCAAAAACGGAACGCGCAAGTCCGAAGTGCTGGGCGTTACCAAAGATGGTGTGAAGATCCTGAAACCGGCGCGGGCGCCGACCAATTTCACGATCGAGGAAGTGCGCGAAGCCGTTGCGCGAGCGTTGGGTAAAAGCATCTGATCAATGAATTCCGAGGACGTTTTTATAAATTGTCCGTTTTCGGATGACTACGACTCCTATTTCAAAGCCATTCTGTTCACCGTCATCCGCAGCGGCTTCAATCCCCGTTGTGCGCGTGAGGATGATGACGGAGGTGACGTCCGGTTTGAGAAAATCTGCCGCATCATCGAAGACTGCAAATACGGCATCCATGACATTTCCAAGACGGAGCTTGACGCCGCATCAGGCCTGCCCCGCTTCAACATGCCCCTGGAACTCGGCCTGTTCCTAGGCGCCAGGAAATATGGCGATGCTGAGCAGATTCTCAAAAAGACGATCATTTTCGACCGTGATCCACATCGCTACCAGCAATTCATGTCAGATATTTCGGGACAGGATATACACGCCCACAATAATGATATCCCCCAGCTTATTATCGGCGTAGCGGCGTGGCTTCGCCGCGCTTCCAAACGAAAAACCGTTCCCGGCGGAACGGCGATCGCCGACGAATATGCGGTTTTCATGCAGAACCTGCCGATCATGCTCGCGGCAAGGCAGATGCAACCGGAAGACCTGACCTATGACGACGACATTACCTTTATCGCGGAATGGCTGGTGAAAAACGCATGACGCTTTTCAAAATCGTGGCCCTGTCTTTGCTGACCATCGCCCTGCCCTGCCTTCCCGTTCATGCCGCCGAAGCCGAATGGCGAGCGGCCGATCCACAAAATGTGCTGGTCATCGACACCGAAAAGGGTCGCCTCTTCATTGAGCTGCATCCGGAAATCGCGCCGAAAGCCGTCGAGCGGGTCAAGCGGCTGGCGAGGCGCGGCACCTATGACGGTTTGAAATTCCACCGCGTCATCCCCGGCTTCGTGGCCCAGACCGGCAACCCGAACAACCATGACAGCAGCAAGACCGAACTGCCCAACCTGACGCCGGAGTTCCGCTTCCGGCTCAATGCCGCCATGCCGCATACCGTTGTAGCGCGACCGGCGGGCCTCAATGAAGGCTTCATGGGCGCCCTGCCCTATATCTCGGTCGATGAAACGCGCATGGCCGCCAACCCCGATCAGGCCGTCCACGCCTGGGCCACGCACTGCACGGGCACGATGGGCATGGGCCGTGACGATACACCGACCAATTCCGCCAATTCGGAAATCTATTTCATGCTGGCGCCAACCCAACGGCTGGATCACGAATATACCCTGCTCGGTCAGGTGATTGCCGGCGGTGATATCCTGCAATCACTGACCATCGGCGAGCCGCCGGCGCATCCGGATTCGATGATCCGCGTGCAGGTGCTGGCCGATATGCCAAAGGCGCCGCGTATCGAAATCCTCAAGACGGACAGCTCGGCCTTTGCCACTTTGGCGGCACAAAAGCGCGAGGAAAAAGGCGCCGATTTCTCGATCTGCGACATCACCGTGCCGGCGCGGGTGATCCCGTGACCGACTGGATTATTTCCGGCAAGGTCCGGGCGCGGGAAACCGCTGACGGCATCGAGATCGTGATCGATGGCCTGACCACCCAGGCGAAATATTACAAGCCGCTGGTCTATGAGTTCTTCCGCAAGGAATGGCGCGGTTCAAGGCCTGCCTGGGGCGATTACGCCGTCGAAATCCGCATGGAGCATATCGGCGACCCGCCGTGGATGGATCTCGACAACCTCGCCAAGGCCCTGCTCGACGCCATCAAGGGCTTTGTCTTTCATGATGATTCACAGGTGGCCCGCCTGCTGGTCGAGCGCCATCCCGGCGAACGCGAACAGATCCATATCCGGGTCTACGCCATCAGGCGCTGATCACCCGCTTCCGATCTACCACGACCAAGGTTCGAGCGCGCCCCAGATGGTCAGGATGAAGATGTAGAACAGCCAGTAGAGCAGCATCAGGCCATGCGCCACCTTCTGCCACACCGGCCAGTCGTCCCCGTAACGGCCGCGGCCGCTATAGACGAGATAATAGGTCGCCACCTGATAAACCGTGCCGAGCATCGCCACAAAGGCCAGCGCCGAAGCCAGCCGCACCTGACCATTCGGCCAGTGGGTGAACAGGTCGCCGGGGTTATCCGCCAGCGCGGTACGCCAGGTGTGGAAGATGAAGATCGCCGCCAGCCACACCAGCGACAGGCAGGCCGAAATCACGGTGGCGCGGCCCTGCTCCTCGGTCGGGTGCTCGTTGCGGCCCGGTCCCTTGGCCAGCATGATCCACACGAAAATACAGGTAGCGATCATGATGGCCGTCAGCAGGGTCACGACCGATGGATTATACCACCAGCCGACCCGCTCATACCTGGCCACATTGGTGGCCGTCTCGAAGCCGGAGACTTTCGTGCCGTCGGCATTGAACAGAAAATGCAGGCCGCCGGTATCCGCCGCCGGACCGGGATCTTCGGCATCCTGCTGCGTGAAGAAACCGGTCGCCGAGGCCGGCACAAAGGCTGACAGGCCGTTCTGCGTGCTGAGGATCAGGCGGCCGTCGCCGTCAATGCTGACATCCGCCGTATTGAGCAGACGGGTGACCGCGCCTTCCAGACCGCCATAGGCGCGACGGGACGAGACATATTGCCCTTCGATGGCCTTGTAATAGTCGCGATGTTGGGCGTAGGCGTTCGCCAGTGACGGCATCAGCGGCGGCTTGACCATATCGCCGTTCAGGTGATCAAGCAGCAGGTTCGGGTAACTGGCGGTCAGAGGCCCGCCGGTTTGCGTATTGGCGCCGATGAAGATGCCCAGGTTCATTTCCGGCACGATGATCATGTTGGCGTTGAACCACAGGGTCGCGCCGCCATGACCGTAGGTGGTGAAACCCGCCGGCGCCTCGCGCACCATCAGGCCCGACGCCCAGCCATTATAACCTTCGGGCATTTTCAGCAGTGGCTGGCGGAAGGCGCTGGCGGAATCGGCATTGAAAAGCTGGATGCCGTCGATCTGGCCATTGCCCAGCATCATGGCCATCAGCCGCGCCATATCCTGCGCCGTCGAGGAGGCGCCGAGCGCGCCGGAAAGCGGAATGGCATGTTCGAAGGGCTGCGCTTCGTAGGTGGCACCATCCCAGACGAAGCCGTCGGACAGGTCCTGCGTCAGGCCTGCTGACAGGGGCGCCGGCAGATTCTCCAGATCTAGCGCCTGCGGACTGTAGGGTTCGCGCAGGGAGGTGTGGTTCATCCCCAGCGGCTGGAAGACGCGCGTTTCCATCAGGGTCGGCACGTCCTTCGCCCGCGCCGTCTGCTGCAAAGCGCGGGCGGCCAGGGCGGCGCCAAAATTGGAATAGGAGGCGAATTCGCCCGGTTCACGCACGCGCTTTGGCCGGTGAACACGGAAATAACTATCCGCGCCGGTCAGGTGCGATCCGTTGAGCTGGAACAGGTGGCCGAGGCTGGTATCTTCATACCCACTGGTGTGGCCCATCAGATTGCGCAGGGTAATCGGCTTGAAGCGGCGGTCCTCGCTATAGACATCCGCCGGCAGGTAGCTGCCGATCGAGGCGTCCATTTTCACGCGCCCGGCCTCCAGTTCCTGACGGGCCACGATCCAGGTGAAGGTCTTGGTCACCGAGCCGATACGAAAGAGCGAATTATTGGGGTCGACCCGGCGCACCGGCGACAGGCGATCATAACCATAGCCCTTGAGCAGCAGCGGGGTATTGCCCTGCACGACGGCGACCGTGACGCCCAGTACATGATCGCGCTGCATCAGGGTGCGCACCACCGAGTCGGTGAAGGTTTCGATATCCTCGGCGCTGATCGGCGTCGCGGCTGTGCGTGGCGGCAAGGCGGATGCCGCCACCATCGGTGTAGCCGGCTTCGCCTCGGCGCCGGGAAGCGCCGTCTGGTAACCAATCGGGCCATCCGCCGGAACAACCGGCGGCGGGGTGATCGGGAGGGCGACCGGCTTTGGTTTCGGACGCGGCCTTTTCGACGCCGACACGCTGGAAGACGCTGCATCGGACACCGGCGTCGGGACGTAGGGCTTGAGTTCGGGGATTGGCGCGGCGGTGGTTTCCGGTTCGGGCGCTTTTACCTCAGCTACGGGGGGCGTGGACTGGGTGATCGCAGGCCCGGCGGAGACGCAGAACAGACCGAGCGCCAGCATCACAGCCAGGCGCTTGCCCGTCATCCTGAACCTGTGAGCGAAACCCCGAAAAGCCATCTTCGATTCCATCCCGAAACGCATACGTCTGTTATGCGAATTTAGGCGATTCTGGCAGCGGGCGTAGCCTCTTTTTTCGACCGGACGCTTTATTTCTTGCGGAACTGATCCAGCGACACGATCTTGGGGGCATCGCCATCGGGTTCAGGCGGCTTTTCATCGGTCGCGGCGCTCTTTTTGGCGCGCTCGGCCGAGGGCGCCAGTTCGGTGACGATATCGCCGATTGTCTCGCCTTCGTCGATATCCTGGGTCAGGGCCGCCGGATCATCGACCTCGAATTCCAGCATGAACTGGGCATGCGGATCGTGGAAACGCGTGATGGCGTTATAGGGCACGGTCAGAATCTTGGGCGCGCCGCCAAAGGTCAGGGTGACGCGGAAGAAATCATCCGTCACACGCAGGTCGCGGAACTGGTGCTGCAACACGATGGTGATGTCATAGGGATAGCGCGCCAGCAGGTCGGGCGGCACCGAAACGCCGGGGGCGCGGGTCAGGAAGGTGATGTAGAAATGGTGCTCGCCGGGCAGGCCATCTACCGAGGCGGCGCGCAACAGGCCCTGCTTGATCACACCGCGCAGAGCGTTCTGGGTCAGGTTGGCGTAATCCATCTGGTCGATGATCAGTTGATCTTCGGACATAAGCAAGGGGCCTTTACGAGCGATATTGTGCAGTGCCCGCAGACTTAGCATGGCCGCACAGAAACGAAACAGCAAATTGCCGTGAAAAGCGACATTTCTATAAAGACCATAGTTTTTATATGGAAAACGGGGTGCTCGGTAGCCATTCCTTAACCCTGATAGCGGATGCCTCATTACCGTTAAGCCTGAACAGTTGAGCCTGAATATGCGTATCGAAGCGTTTGAAAACCGCCTGGCCTTTGCCCAAATCACCCCTGCCGATACGATGCGGCTTGCCGAGGTCTGGGAAACCCTCTCCCCGCACCTGCCACGCATCATGCAAGCCTTTTACGCCCATGTCATCACCGAACCACGACTGGCGGCCATGATCGGCACGCATGAAGACCGCCTGCAATCGGCGCAGATACAACACTGGAAGACCCTCTTCACCGATGGCTTCTCACCGCGTTATTTCGAGACGGCCCATCGCATCGGCCGCACCCATCACCGCATCGGGCTGGAACCGCGCTGGTATATCGCCGGTTATCAGTTCGTCCTCGATCATCTGGTGGACGTCCTGACCCGCGCTTATCGCTTCCGGCCGCAAAAACTGGTCCAGGCCCTCGCCGCCGTCAACAAGGCGGTATTTCTCGATCTCGACATCGCCCTTTCAACCTACCAGCAGGCCGGTGAAGACGTCCTGCTGCAAAGGAGCCGCGCCACCGAGGCCGCCATCAACGGTTTTCGGGCACAATTCGAACAGGTCACCGAGGCGATCGGCACCCATTCAGACGCCTTGCAGGCCACCTCGCACGATCTCGGCCAGATCGTTGAAAGCGCCGGGGAAAGCGCCCGCGCCGTCACCCACTCCGCCACCCGCTCTTCGCAGGATTCCGCCTCCGTCGCCGCCGCTTCTGAAGAACTCACGCGCTCGATTCAGGAAATCAGCGGCCGCATCATCGACGCCTCCCAGGGCATCCGCAACGTCGTCGGCATGGCCGGTATATCTTCGGCCGAAATGGCGCACCTGTCCGAGGCCGTCACGCGGATCGGCGACATTCTTGGCCTGATCCAGAACATCGCCAGCCAGACCAACCTGCTGGCGCTCAACGCCACCATCGAAGCCGCCCGCGCCGGTGAGGCCGGTCGCGGATTCGCCGTGGTCGCCAGCGAGGTTAAGGCCCTGGCCAGCGAAACGGCGCGCGCCACCACCGAGATCGGGCGTCACATTCAGGAAATCCAGACCTCGACCGACCGCGCCAACGCCTCGATCCATGACATGGTGGACGCCATCACACAGGTGGAGGGTTCGACCACGCAGGTGGCCATGGCCATGGACCAGCAAAGTGCCGCTACCCTCGAAATATCAGGCAATATCCAGAACGTATCGGATGCCGCCGCATCGCTTTCCGGGCATATCACCACGCTCGACACCGCCGTGGACCGCATCCGCTCGGCGTCGACACAGGTGGATGGCTCCGCCGGCCACCTCAATGCCAGTTCGGACGACCTGCGCAAGCATGTCGAGGCCTTCTTCGAAAACCTGCGCGCGTCATGATTTCGCTCACGGCGCATGGCGCCTCCGCGAGGGCGGCGAAACGTCGCCAACGATCCGCCGATCGCTGAAAAATTAAAATAAAGGCCCAAAAAATTTTCCGAAATGCGATGACTAATCGCGTTTCGGCAAGTGCGACTGCGCGCCGGCGACGTTTCGCCGTACTTCACATTCATAAAATGAAGGTGCTGGCCTTCTGTTGCAAGGCGGCCAACACTCCACATTAAGGTCGGAAGCGCCTGAACACATGAAGGCGTAGGTGGGAAGCTTCTGTTGCAAGGCGCTTCCCGGGCCCCGCCTGAGAGGCTTATTTCCCAGGAGTTGTAGGCTGGATTAACCAGACTGCATTACGCAGCGATGGCTTGATCCGAAGCGAAGTTATCGTTCGCAGTTAAAAAATGAGGCGATCACAGAGCCTCACACTGAGGGAAAGCTTCACCTTTACACGCCTGTCGATGCTGATCGGCCCCATAGTTCCCTAAGCCTGGGAGAGATGGTGGAGCCGCCGGGAATCGCACCCGGGTCCAGTTCGCTTATTACGTGGGCGTTTATCCCCATAGTCGGACCGAAACCCGACACTCTCAATATAGGCGCACCCGGCGGCCAAGGGAAGAGACGACGTAACAAAATCGTCCTTATCGAATTTTTGTCACAGACCCGTGAAGTCGCGGGGCAAATTTATATGACCTCCACTAGCGTGCCCCCATCAGATTTAGCTGAGGAACTCCACCATGACCCGATCAACCCATTTACGCGCCGCAGCTGCCTGCGGTCTCATTTTCGCTGTTTCGCTCGGCGGTCTCGCCGCCTGTAGCAAATCCACCACCGACAAGGTTGAGGACGCCACCGCCAGCGTCGTTTCCGACGCGTCTGCCGGCATCAGCAGCATTGGCGCCGATATGGACGCCAGCAAGACGCAGGATTTCGTCACCAAGGCGGCCATCGCCAATATGTTCGAGATCAAGACCAGCGAACAGGCGGTCAAGACCTCCAAGAACGCCGATGTCCTGGCCTTCGCCAAGATGATGATCAAGGACCACACCGCCGCCGGCAAGAAATTTGAGACCGCCGCCGCCGCCACCTCCGGCCTGACGCCGCCGGCGGCCCTGGACGACGATCACCAGAAGAAGCTCGATGACCTGGCCGCCAAGACCGGCACCGATTTCGACAAGGCCTATGTCGATATCCAGCAAAGCGCCCATGCCGATGCGGTCAGCCTGTTTGACGACTATGCGAAGAACGGCAAGGATACGGCCCTGCAAACCTTCGCCACCGACACTCTGCCGACGCTCCAGGCCCATAAGGACAAGATCGACGCCTTCAAGGAATAGGCGCCGACAGGCAACAGAATTGAAAGGCCCGCCTCCCAAACCGGAGGCGGGCCTTGTTATGCCAGCAGGGGATATCTGAAAAACGTTTGATTTGTTACAAATTTTAAGCCTTGCAGCCTTGAAATTTATCTTGCGGCGGGACTAAACACCTAAAGTCCTGGCGTGATCAGAAGAAGCCAAGTTTCCCCGGCGCGTAAGACACCAGCAGGTTCTTGGTCTGCTGGTAGTGGTCCAGCATCATCTTGTGGGTTTCACGGCCGATGCCCGACTGCTTGTAGCCGCCGAAGGCCGCACCGGCCGGATAGGCGTGATAGCAGTTGGTCCAGACACGACCGGCCTGGATGCCGCGGCCGGCGCGGTAGGCCGTGTTCATGTCCCGCGTCCAGACGCCGGCGCCCAGACCATAGACCGTGTCATTGGCGATCTCGATGGCCTCTTCCACCGTCTTGAAGGTCGTGACCGAGACCACCGGCCCGAAGATTTCCTCCTGGAAGACGCGCATCTTGTTGTGGCCCTCGAAGATGGTCGGCTTGATATAGAAGCCGTTATCGAGGTCGCCGCCAAGACGGCTGGCCTCGCCGCCGGTCAGGACTTTCGCGCCTTCGTTGCGGCCGATCTCCAGATATTTCAGGATCTTGTCATACTGCTGCTGGCTGGCCTGGGCGCCGATCATGGTGCCGGTATCGAGCGGATCGCCCTGGGTGATAGCCTCGACGCGCTTGATGGCGCGCTCCATGAAGCGGTCATAGATCGATTCCTGCACCAGGGCGCGCGACGGACAGGTGCAGACCTCGCCCTGGTTCAGCGCGAAGAAGGCGAAGCCCTCCATCGCCTTGTCGAGGAAAGCGTCATCTTCGGCCATGACGTCGGCGAAGAAGATGTTCGGCGACTTGCCGCCCAGTTCCAGCGTGATGTTGGTGACGTTGTCGGCGGCATAGCGCATGATCTCCTTGCCGACGGCGGTCGAGCCGGTGAAGGCGATCTTGGCGATGCGCGGGCTGCGGGCCAGGGGCGCGCCGGCTTCCAGCCCGGTGCCGGAAACGATATTGAGCACACCCGGCGGCAGCAGGTCGTGGATCAGTTCCATGACGACGAGGATCGAAGCCGGGGTCTGTTCGGCGGGCTTCAGGATGACGCAGTTGCCGGCGGCGAGCGCGGGCGCCAGCTTCCAGGCGGCCATCAGGATCGGGAAATTCCACGGGATGATCTGGCCAACCACGCCCAGCGGCTCATGGAAATGATAGGCGACCGTGTCATTGTCCAGTTCGCCGATCGAGCCTTCCTGCGCCCGGATGCAGCCGGCGAAATAGCGGAAATGGTCGATGGCCAGCGGAATATCGGCCGCCGTGGTTTCGCGCAGCGGCTTGCCGTTGTCCCAGGTCTCGGCCTCGGCGACCAGCGCGAGATTGTCCTCAATGCGCTGGGCGATCTGGAGCAGGATATTGGAACGTTCGGTCACTGAGGTGCGGCCCCAGTTTTCGCGGGCGCGGTGCGCGGCGTCAAGCGCCAGTTCGATATCTTCGGCCGAAGAGCGCGGCACTTCGCAGATCTTGCGGCCATTGACCGGCGAGGTGTTGTCCATGTAGCGGCCGTTCACCGGTTCGATCCACTGACCGCCGATATAGTTGCCGTAGCGTGTCTTGAAGGGGGCGCCGGCCTCGATGATGCGCTCGAATTTGGTCATGTTGGGT
The DNA here is from genome assembly GCF_035497195.1 of Asticcacaulis sp. GTDB lineage: Bacteria > Pseudomonadota > Alphaproteobacteria > Caulobacterales > Caulobacteraceae > Asticcacaulis. Next base: position 781,509 of record NZ_DATJDZ010000014.1, on the reverse strand, counting down.
CTCCTTGCCTGTTCATTTGGTTAAGCCAAGGCTGCGCGCCTGTGCGGTGCAGCAACAAGCGCCATACGGCTCTCGGCACACCCGCAGACCGGCTTTTGAAGCGGTTTTACGGTGGCCTGTCGCGCGGCACGACAGGATTTCCGCCCCTGTCGCAGTTTGCGACACCACCGGCGGGTTTCGCATCAAAACTGCCGTGAAAGCGGCGAATGCGCTTGCATCATCAGGCCAAAGGGTTTTCTCTTTCCCTAAAGACAGGGAGTAGAGTTGACCGCTGCCGATCCATCGCAAATCCAGAAAGCCCGCGAGGTCTTCTTCGCGCGCAAGGGCCTGCCTGTCGATCAGATCGGTCATTCCATCCTGCGCTCATGGATACGCTGCGCCGACATGGGGCTGGACGAACGCGCCCTGCCGGCCATAGACGCCCCCACGGCGTCCGAAATCCGCCTGCTGCATGAAAAGCACGAGGCTCTGCGCCGCATTTCGCGCCCCGAACTGGACGCCCTCTATTCCGAAGCGCGCGAAATCTCCGGCATTGTCATCCTGACCAATGCGAAGGGCGAAATCCTCGACGCCGTCGGCGATCCCGGCTTTGCCGACAAGGCGGCCCAGGTGGCGCTCAGGCCCGGCATCTTATGGAGCGAGGACGGCACCGGCACCAATGCCATCGGCACCGCCCTGGCCGAACGCCGCGCCGTGGTCGTCAATGGCGGTGAACACTATTTCCAGAGCCATCAGGTGCTGACCTGTTCGGCCACGCCGATCATCGATCCGCGCGGCGCCACGCTCGGCGTGCTCGATATCTCGGTACCGGCCACCCAGCAGAGCGGTCATGTGCTCGGCATGGTGCGCATGGCGGTGGAGCAGATCGAGCACCGCCTGTTCCGTAACGGTTTCGATGGCTGCCGCACCCTGCGCTTCCAGACCGACCCCAACCTGCTCGGCGCCGCCCGCGAAGGCATACTGGTGCTGAAGGACGGCATTGTGGTCGCCGCCAATCGGCGTGGTCTTTCGCTGGTGGGGCGTAACTGGGACGGCATCGACCAGACCCATATCGAAGAAATTTTCGACATCCGCGCCGCACACCTCGCCTCCGGACGGTTGAAGGGGCAAGACGGCCGCGAATTCTTCGCCCAGTTCGAAGGCGAAAGCGCGGGGCCGACCTTGAGCACGGCCCCGCAGCAGAGCCTGGAGGATATCGAGCTTTCCAGCATCCGCCAGGCGCTGGAAGCTCACGGCGGCAATGTCAGCGCCGCCGCCCGCCACCTCGGCATCCACCGCAGCACCATCTATCGCCGCATTCACGGCGTGTAGGCGGACCTCCAAATTTCTTCATGAAAGTTGGCAAGGGCGCAATTTCTTTCGAAAACATTGGCCGCCGCGCACGTTTGCGCGTAAGCCCGCGTGGTGCCTGAGCATTTTTACCTCCAAATTTCTCCTGAAATTTGGCAAGGGCGACCGCCCGCCGCGCATGTTTGCACGTAAGCCCGCGTGGCGCTTGAGCGCATAAAATGTCGCTTCGACGGTTACATCTCATTCATGAACCCCTTTTAATTTGATTTCGGGGGGGGCTTCCTTCACTTTAGCGTCAAGTTCGATCGCTACAGATCGATGTTTCCGGCTTCGGCGCACCATAAAAGCCTTGCTCTGACGCGCTTTTCCGCAAACGCGGCCCATAAACGCGACATTGAGCAGGACAAACGCCGTGGCCTTTGGAGGTTTAGTATGCGTACCCATATTATCTATCCGGCGATAGGCGCCGCCAGCATCATGGCCCTGCTGATCGCCACCGGCGCCGCCGCCCAGTTGCGCCTGGTCAGCGACGGCCCTCAGATTGAACTGCGCGACATGGTGGCCCGTGTCGTCGTGACGCCGGAAGACCGCAGCGATATCGATATCCGCGTCCGCTACGGCAGCGTGAAAGTGCCGACCCTGATGGTGTCGCAACGCGGCAGCACAACCGTTCTGAACGGCCATATGAATTCAGCCAGCCAGACGCCGCATTTCAATTTCCGCATCAATGTCAATGACGAGGACATGGTTTCCGTCCGGAATGGCAAGGTGCACATCTCCGGCGTCGGCCTGGTGAATATCTCCGACCTGCCGCTGGTCTTCGTTCGTGTGCCCGCCAATGCGGTGATCAAGGATTCCGCCTATACCTTCGGCCGCGTCGCCCCCAGCAAAAGCCTGGACTTCATCATGAACGGCAGCGGCGAATGGGCCATAGAGCCGGTGGCCGGCCCGCTCAATATCATCAACAGCGGGTCCGGCGCGATCTCCGTCGCCAGCGCCGGCGACAGCATTGTCGACAATATGGGGTCCGGCGACATCAATCTCGGCGCCGTGCGCAATCTCCAGGCCGTCCTGACCGGTTCCGGCAATTTCAATGTCGCGCAAAGCAACAACACTGTGCTGCAAAATCAGGGCGCCGGCGATGTCAGCATCAAGCGCAGCGGCGCCCTGAAGGTTCAGCTCAACGGTTCGGGCGACCTGTCGCTTGGCGATGTCATGGGCGGCCTGAGCGTCGTCAATAACGGCTCCAGCGACATATCGGTGCAGCGCGTCGGCGGGCCGGTCAATCTCGACATTTCGGGGTCGGGCGATGTCTCCATCGCCGGCGGGCAGGTGCCGGCCTTTGTGCTGCGCGGTTCCGGGTCGGGCGATGTCGATTTCGGCGGCGTCACCCACACGGTCAATGTCGACACCAACGGCTCCGGTGATGTCAACATCATGAAAGCCACCGGCGCGGTCGTCACCAAGGTGGTCGGCTCCGGCGAAATGCACATCGGGCATTAAAATTGCCGTCTATCCCCCGTGGATACGGACGCACCGTAAGGGCCGGGCGGCCTTTTTTGAGAATCCATCCCCGCCACAGGTGAGCGGTGCAAGCTACAGGCATGACCTGCACAGACACGCACCCTCACCGCTTCGACCTGCGCCGCCGCGCCGATCGCCTGATCTCCGCCCTCGACGCCGTACCCGCACCGCAAACCCTGCCTGACATAATGCGCGCCGCCCGCGCCCTGATGATCATCGACCGCCTGCTCAGTCAGTTATGGAGGATGCCGACGGCCAAATCCGCACGACAGCCCGTAGCCGAGGTCTGCGACGCGCCGCCGGCGGACTCATTGTCAGATGACGCCGGCAGGGCCAGGCCCCCTGTCATGGCGGTCACACCACCGCTAAATCGCCATCAGCGCCGGCTGCAAGCCGCGCAGGATCGCAGCGCCCGCCCGGATGCGGACGCTCATCCCCGCCGCGAGACCGGCTGACGGCGGGTTCTGCGAAATTTGAGGCCCAAACATCACCCGGAACGCCAGGTGCGACAGCCTGCCGCACATATTTTATCCGAAATTACCACATAAAATTCGGAAATTTTCCGAACGCACGACACCACACGCATAGCTCTTGTTGCGCCGCACAATAAAATTCAAATATTAACGTTTTGTAATTTTAACATATTGAATTTGTTCGATTATTACATCTCATTCATGACATCGTATTAATTTGAACTATGCACGTGGAGGGCGCATATGAGGGTCATCGAAGCAAATCTAAAGGAGATTTCAACCATGACTGCCCAGCTCTACACCGCCACCGCCCTCGCCGCCGGCACCCTCTTCATGATCGCCGCCCTGCTCACCGTCGGCCAGTTCTAACCCCCATTTTTGAAAGGATCATTCCAATGACCAATACCTACGTTCCCGTCGCCGCCGCTTCCGCCCTCGCCGCCCTGACCCTGTTCATGGTCATAGCCCTTGCCACCGTCGGCATGTAAGTCGCTCTTCAAAAAAGGAAACTCACACATGTCCCTCTCGATCCCCGCCGTCTCCGGCCTCGCCGCCTTCACCCTGTTTATGCTTGTCGCCCTGCTGAGCCTCGGCCACTAAGCTCTTAAGTCTGCCTAGCGTAAAATAAGGCGCGGAGAGTCCAGCTCCCGCGCCTATTTCTTTGTCTACTTCTTGAGTTTCAATGTTTTCCAACAAGCGGCGCGCTCTCCGCAATTCGATCAATTTCCGCCTCAATTTCCCGAACGGACTGGGGCATACCGGCATTCAGCCCTGAGTAATCAACCAAGCACTTCTTGCGCTCAGCATCTGCCACGCAAACATCAACAAACACCTGATCTGTCCAGCTAACCGCGTATTTATCCTGTAACTTCCAAAAGCCGCGTGTATCGATATAGCTATAGAGCTTGGCCACTGCGCCCGGATCGATCCGGTAATGTTTTTCCCCGACATACGCCGTTTGTCCGTGACCGATAAAAATCACCGTTCCATCACCGTAAAGCGTCACGTCGTAAGCAGGGCATGGCCCCAGGCAGGCGCCGCGCTTCAAAGTAATAACGATGTCCGACGACGCCTTGGAGGCTACAACACCATGTGCGCAACCTGAAAGAAAACCTGTCGCTAAAGCCGCCGAAAACAAACCTGCTGCGAACCGCCCCATAACGCCTCCCCTTTTTGTTGAACATATCCATAGGGATATACAGCACGCAATAAAAAAAGCCCCACCGGGGACCGGCAGGGCTTTCGTCGCATTTGCACTCAGCCGGCTAATCAGCCCGGATGGACCATGTTTTCCGGACGGACGAACTGGTCGAACTCCTCATTGGTCAGATAGCCGCCGCCGACGGCTTCCTCGCGCAGGGTGGTGCCGTTCTTGTGGGCCGTCTTGGCGATCTTGGCGCAGGCGTCATAGCCCAGACGGCCATTGAGCGCCGTCACCAGCATCAGCGAGTTTTCCAGGCCGCGCTTGATGTTGTCGAGGCGCGGCTCGATGCCGACCACGCAGTTGTCGGTGAAGGAAACCGCCGCGTCGGCCAGAAGCCGCACCGATTGCAGGAAGTTATAGGCCATGACCGGGTTGAAAACGTTCAGTTCGAAGTGGCCTTGCGAACCGGCGAAAGTCAGCGCCGCATTGTTGCCGAAGATCTGCACGCAGACCTGCGTCATAGCCTCGCACTGGGTCGGATTGACCTTGCCCGGCATGATCGACGAGCCCGGCTCGTTTTCCGGCAGGGCCAGTTCGCCCAGGCCCGAACGCGGGCCGGAGCCTAAGAAGCGGATGTCGTTGGCGATCTTGAACAGCGACGCAGCCACCGTATTGATGGCGCCGTGCGAGAAGACCATGGCGTCGTGGGCCGCCAGGGCTTCGAACTTGTTCGGCGCCGTGGTGAAGCCCATGCCGGTGATCGAGGCGATCTTTTCGGCCACGCCCTCGGCGAAACCGATCGGAGCGTTGAGGCCGGTGCCGACCGCGGTGCCGCCCTGCGCCAGTTGCATCAGCTTGGGCAGGGTCTGGTTGATGCGTTCGATGCCGTTGGTCAGTTGCTGGGTGTAGCCGCCGAATTCCTGGCCGAGCGTCAAGGGCGTTGCGTCCTGGGTATGGGTGCGGCCGATCTTGATGATGTCCTTCCACGCCTCGGCCTTGTCGTTCAGGGCGTTGCGCAGGGTTTGCAGGGCCGGCAGCAGACGGTGGACGATTTCCTCGGCGCAGGCCACGTGCATGGCGGTCGGATAGGTGTCGTTCGACGATTGCGACATGTTGACATGGTCATTGGGGTGGACGGGCTTCTTTGTGCCCATCTCGCCGCCCAGGATCTCGATGGCGCGGTTGGAGATCACCTCGTTGGCGTTCATGTTCGACTGCGTGCCGGAACCGGTCTGCCAGACGACCAGCGGAAAGTGCTCGTCGAGCTTGCCTTCCATCACCTCATTGGCGGCTGTGATGATGGCGGCGCCGATGGCCGCATCAAGCTTGCCGAGCGCCATATTGGTTTCGGCGGCGGCGCGCTTGACGATGCCGAGCGCACGGACGATCGGCAGGGGCTGCTTTTCCCAGCCGATCTTGAAATTGCCGAGCGAACGCTGGGCCTGCGCGCCCCAGTACTTGCTGTTATCGACCTCGATGGGGCCAAAGGTATCGGTTTCGGTGCGGGTGGCTTTCGTCATTTTAGGCTCCGTGGGAGGTGTCGGATCGGATGGTCCGGTCTGGATGGCGGTATGGGTTTCCCGTTCGGGCATGAAGCTGGTGGCGGTGATCCGTCGCTTTTTCTTCGAACCGGACAACCAGTCTAACAACCCCATAACGCCCTCCATAACCGGCAAAAAACGTGCGCTTATCCGTTATGTCCGCAGGGGTCAAAGCGCAATGAATTTATGCGTAGGCGGGCATATTTTCCTCTTATACCTCCCCAATTTGTTGGGGTTTGGCGAAAGCGAAAGTATAGCTTTCGCAAGCCATGGGACCGCACGAGCCGCGAAGCGGTGAGATGTGGTGGTGGGGGTTCTTGCTACCCTAAAAAAGTAAGAAACCCCACCACCACGCCTCTGATGAGGCGCGGTCCCCCTCCCCGGCACAGCCGGGGAGGTATAAAGAATGGCTAATCTGCGTATTTCCAGCGAAACGTGAATTTTTTCCACCCGCCTGCACCTATTTGCTCCACTTCCTCAGGCTTAACCCGAGCGTATTTCAGAAACGCAAGTGCCGTTGCTTCACCAAATCCCATATCTGGCGGCGTTTCCTTAATCACGACACAGCGACTAAGCTCTCCATTGGCATCAACCTGGCAATCCACAGTCGCTGAACCATTGATCTCAAGGCGTTTGGCCTTTGGTGGATAATATCCGGCATCCATGACGAAATTCTGGGCATCCGCCCGCGTGCATACTGTGGCTCCTACTGGAATTTCCGCAGGAGGTGATGCGGACGCTTCCTCAGTTCCCATAAGCGTTGCGGCCATCATAACAGCTATAAACATAGCCCCCCCTATTTTTTGTGTGGTCAGACCTTAACAGATATCATTTGGGGCGTCACGCTACCGCCTCCGCCAGAAATCCCCCCGTCTGCCGCGCCCACAGCCGTGCATAAAGCCCGCCCGCCGCAATTAGCTCGTCATGCGTGCCGGTCTCTATGATCCGGCCGCCATCGATCACCACCAGCCGGTCCATGCGGGCAATGGTCGAGAGCCGGTGCGCGATGGCGATGACCGTCTTGCCGGCCATCAGTTCCAGCAGGCTTTCCTGGATCGCCGCCTCGACCTCGGAATCGAGCGCCGAGGTCGCCTCATCCAGCACCAGGATCGGCGCATTTTTCAGCAGCACCCGCGCAATGGCGATGCGCTGGCGCTGGCCGCCGGAAAGCTTGACGCCGCGCTCGCCGACATGGGCGTCATAGCCGCTGCGGCCCTGGCCGTCATTGAGATCGGGGATAAAACCCTGCGCATGGGCGCGCGCCGCCGCGCGTTCGATTTCGGCATCGGTGGCGCCTGGCGAGCCATAGGCAATATTGTCGCGGATCGAGCGATGCAGCAGCGAGGTATCCTGTGTCACCATGCCGATATGAGCGCGCAGGGATTCCTGGCCGACATGGGCGATATCCTGGCCGTCGATCAGGATGCGGCCGCTTTTCAGATCGTAAAGCCGCAGGAACAGATTGACGAGGGTTGACTTGCCGGCGCCCGAAGGTCCGACCAGCCCGATCTTCTCACCGGCGGCGATGGTCAGGGTAAAATCCTGGATGGCCGGCAGATCGCCATAGGAAAAGCCGACATGATCAAAGCGGACTTCGCCCTGGCGCACTTCCAGCGGCGGCGCTTTGGCGCTATCCACCACCGTATGCGGGCGGGAAATGGTCTCGATGCCGTTCTGCACCGAGCCGATATTCTCGAACAGGCTGGTGACCTGAAACATCACCCAGTTCGACATGCTGATCAGCCGCTGGGTCAAAGCGCCAACCAAGGCAATGGCCCCGACCGTTATCAGGCCCTGGCTCCACAGCCAGATGGCCAGCGTGGCCATGACCAGCAGCAAAACGGAATTTATAAAGGCGGTTGAGGTATCCAGCCCGGTGATCAGACGTTCCTGTACCTGCCATTTCTGACAGTTGGTCAGCAGGCCTTCGCGGACATAGTCGTCTTCGTGGCGCGTGCCGGCAAAGAGCTTGACCGTCTGGATATTGGTATAGGTATCAACGATGCGCCCCACCAGCGCCGAACGCGCCTCCGCCCCTTCGCTGGCCGCCACGCCGAGCTTCGGCACGAACCAGGCGCAGGCCAGGCCATAGACGACGCTCCACACGAGAAGTGGGATAACCAGACGCCAATCGGCCTGAAAGAACAGCACAATGGCGCTGCCGAAATAGATGACGACATAGAGCAATGTATCGCACAGAGTCGTCAGGGTATTACGCACGGCCGAGGCGGTCTCGACCACCTTGGAGGCGACGCGGCCGGCATAGTCATTGGTGAAAAAGCCGATCGACTGGCGCACCACATGGCGGTGTGATTGCCAGCGGATCAGGTTGGGAAAGTTGCTGGTGATCGCCTGACGCAGGAATAGCGAGTGGATAAAGCCGATCACCGGCCAGACGATGCCGATGATTACCGCCATGCGCATGAAGTCGGCGCCATGCGTGCGCCACAGATCGCCGGGCTTGGTATAGGTCAGGTAATCGACGATATCCGCCATAAAGCGGAACACCGCCACTTCGGTGATGGTGTAAAGAAAACCGGCGATGAGGATGGCGAGGAACAGCGGCCACGCCTGTTTGAGATACTGCCAGAAGAAGGGCAGCAGCTTGTCGGGCGGCGGACCGTCTTCATGCGGGCCGAACGGATCGATCATCCGCTCGAAGCGGCTATAAAGGGCATTAATCAGAGACATGTCCTGCATATGCCTTTCCCGGCCGCAAAAAGAAACCCCGCCGGAACACCGACGGGGTTAAACTTACGGGTGCAGGGTGAACCCTGCGAACCTTACTTGGCGCCGAAGAGACGCGCCCAGAAACCGGGCTTCTTCTTTGCGGCGCTCGCCGTGCTGGCCGTGAAATCGCTGGCCTTCTGGGTCACGCTGGCGGTAACTTCGTCGGCCTTCTTGGCGAGGTCGTCGATGGCCGGCTTGGCAGCCTTCACGGCGTCGTCGAGCTTGTCACGGGCGGCATCCATGGCAGCTTCGGCCTTGGCGGCCGCTTCCTTTATCACCGGCGCAGCGGCGGCCTTCAGATCGGCGGCCTTTTCAGCCACGTCGGCCTTGGCCTCGGCAGCGGCAACCTTGACCGTTTCGACGGCCTTGGCGACCTTGGCCCTGGCTTCGGTCACGGTCTTCTTGGCGGCCGGCTTGGCTTTCGCAGCCGGCGCGGAAACCGCCTTGGTGGCTTTTACCTTGGCTGCGGTCGCGGCTTTCTTCACGGTCTTGACGGCGGCATCAGCCTTCTTTGAGACGGTCTTGGCTTCGGCGACAACCGGCTTCTTGACGTCGGCAACCAGAGACTTGGTAGCCGCGGCGGCCTTCTTCGGCGCGGCTTTCACAGCGGCGGCGGTTTTGGTCGCGGCCGTCTTGGTGGCGGCAGCGGCCTTGGCCGGTGCGGCTTTCACAGCCGAAGCCACCTTTTTAGCCGCGGGCTTTGCAGCCGCCACAGCCTTTTCCACCGGGGCCTTGCGCGCCAGGGTTTTCTTCACACCGGCATCAGCCGGAATGTCTTTATTTTCGCCAGTCGTTGATTTTGTGGTAGCTCTCGCCATCGTCTGTCCTTAAATGCCCCGTTCAGGAGTGCGCATCCATCGCGCATTAAAGTGAAGTTACCCGAATCGGCCGATCAAATCAAATAAAGCCTATTCTTAATCTTATCGCAGAGCAATATGACCTACAATCCGCAGCAAATCATCGCCCGTGGCCCCCGTTTAATCTCGGAAACCGCCGCCGACGCCATCGACGGCGACGTACTGCTGGAAGGCGCCACCTATTCGATCCTCGAAGAGGACGAGGACAGGAATATCTGGCGCATCGACGCCTTCCCCACCACCGAGGAAGAAGACACGCGCCTCAAGGATATCCTGGCCGGTTATCCCGAACTGACGGTCACTGCCGATCAGTTGGCCGATGCCGACTGGCTGGCCATGGCGTTGTCGGGCCTGCCGCCGGTGCGTGCCGGACGTTTCTTCGTCTACGGCATCCATGATCGCGGCCGCGCGCCGGATAATACGGTCAACCTGCGCATCGAAGCCGGCGCCGCCTTCGGCACCGGCCACCACGGCACCACGGTCGGCTGCTTGCAGGCCTACAACGACCTTCTGAAAAAGCGCGGCTTCGGGCGCGTCCTCGATGTCGGCGCCGGCACCGGCGTGCTGGCCATCGCCGCCGCCAGGACCGGCACCGCCACTGCGGTAGGCACCGATATCGACGAAAACAGCGTGCGCATTTCCAACGAAAACGCCGCGCTCAACAAGTGTAATGCGCGCTTTGTCTATGCCAATGGACTCAACCACCGTCTCGTTCGGCAGGACGCACCCTATGATCTCGTCTTCGCCAATATCCTGGCGCGCCCGCTGGTCAGCCTGTCCATGCCGATCCGTGGCGCCCTGAAGCCGGGCGGCCTCGTGATCCTGTCGGGCCTGCTGCGCACCCAGGAGCGTTTCGTGAAAGCCGCCTATCTCAGCAAGGGCTTCCGCTTCATCCGTCACATCCACCGTGACGCCTGGTGCACCCTGGTGATGCAGAAGGTCTGAACTTCTCCTCCCCTGTAGTGAAGCGTACGGGGGAGGTGTCGAGCAAGCGAAGCGCGTCGAGACGGAGGGGGCAATTCCTCATCGTCTATTAGCCCCCTCCGTCAGCGACACCGGCTCTTCGAGCCTCGCGCTGCCACCTCCCCCGCTTTGCAGGGGAGGAGAAGGTATATTTGCCAAAAAACCACAGCTTACGGACAATTTTCTCGCGCTCTTGAAATTGTACGATTTTCCGGCACACTAAATAAATCAAATAAAAGAAACCCGCCAAATGGGTTTTACCGGGAGAGCGCCAATGTTCATGCACAAAATCCTCGCCGCTACAGTTGCGTCCGCCGCCCTGCTGGCGGCTGTGCCCGCGATAGCACAGGCGGCAAAGCCGGCGCCAATGGTCATCTATGACGATGAACTGAAAAACGACTGGCAGAACTGGAGCTGGGGCGTCACCCTGCAAATGTCCGTACCCGCCGGTCAGGTCAAGCCGATCAAGGTCGAGGGCACGCCCTGGTCGGCGCTTGACCTGCACCATTCGGCGATTTCGACCAAGGGTTACAGCAAGCTGACCTTCTTTATCAATGGTGGGGTCGATGGCGGCCAGCAACTGATGGTCAAGGCGAAGGCGCCCGGCGGTGTGGCTATCGATTCAAACTATGTCATCGCGCCCAAGGTCAAGACCTGGGTGGTCGTCGAGGTGCCGCTGAAGGATATCGGCGCCGATGACAAGATGATCGAGGATGTCTTCATCCAGGGCAGCGCCGATGCCTATAAGCCCTATTACATCACCAAAATTCAGCTTGAATAGTCATCGCATCTTCCTGGCGAGATGTTTCTTTCGTGCTTCAAGAGCATTATACATCATACATTCCATGCGGTAGGTCTGCGGTTGCGGACCGCCGCCTTCGTCATGATATTCGCCGTCCCAGGGTTCCGGTTTGAGCAGATATTGAAATGGCCAAACATCCGCGCGTGCACGACCGCAAAGGACGCAGTGGCGCGGCACATGAGCACGACGCCAATCCGACCAATCCACCATAATATGGGTTCCGCACCGTGGGCAGCGAGCGGCAGCACCGAGCGCAAAAAAGAACCAACCAAGCGCAAATGTGATAGCTGAAATTTCTAAATGACTGTCGTGCATACCGAACCGTACCGCCAGGCTGACAACCAAGCCAATGGCAAGCAAACGCCATGCGTTGGTGAGAATACAAGCGATGAAGCAGCCACCAGTGAGCAGCTCAACAAAAATGAAATCCGAGCTGTATATGCCAAAAGCCAGCAAGAAAAAGCTGGGAATAAAGAACGCTAACGGATAGCGCATACCACGCCACGCCCCCTGCAACATAGCCGCACTCTAATCTGATGCACTTATCCCGTCATGCAAATTCGCACGAAACTTTCCTTTGAAACGAAACACGGCAAGCCTATAGTGACGTCGATAATTTCATGCCTCACGAGTACCCGCCATGACCGCAGATTCCGCTCACTTCCAGCATTTCGATGTCACCACACAGCCATCGCAGGGCGTGACCAATGTCGCCGCCTTGCGCGCTGAAATGCGGAAAATGGGCCTCGATGGCTTTATCGTTCCCCACGAGGACGAGCACCAGAATGAATATCTGCCCGACGCCAATGAGCGCCTCGCCTGGGTCTCCGGCTTTACCGGCTCGGCCGGAGCGGCGATCATCTTCATGGATCGCGCCATCCTCTTCGCCGATGGCCGCTACACCCTGCAATCGCGCGAACAGACCGATCCGTCCGTTTTTTCGGTCGAGGATTTCAACGCAAATTCGCTGACCGATACGGTGGCGAAGGCGCCGCGCGGATCGGTGATCGGTTATGATGCTGCACTCATCAGCCCGTTCAGCCTGAATGCCCTGCAAGCCGCCGCCGATGGTGCCGGCGTCTCCCTGAAATCGGTCTCGCCCAATCCGCTCGATCTCGCCTGGGGCACCGCGCGGCCGGCGCAGCCCATGGCCCTGATCGTGCCGCAGCCGCTCGACTATGCCGGCGTCGCCTCGGCCGATAAACGCGCGCATCTGGCCGCCACCCTGAAAGCCAATAACATCGCCGCGGCCCTGATCACCGCGCCGTCGTCCCTGGCCTGGCTGTTCAATATCCGTGGCGGCGACGTCATCCGTTCGCCGCTGCCGCTCGGTCAGGCCATCCTGAAAAGCGATGGTTCGGCAGACCTCTTCATCGAACCCGCCAAGATCAGCGACGGCCTGCTCGAATGGCTCGGCAATGAGGTCAGCGTCAGCCGCCGGCAGGACGTGACCAAAAGCCTGACAGCCTTCGCCGGCCAAAGCGTGCTGATCGACGCCAATCTGTCCTCGGCCTACTGGCTGGAGACTATAAAGGCCGCCGGCGCCGCCCCCCTGACCGCCGATGATCCGTGCCTGCTGCCGCGCGCCTGCAAGAATGATGTCGAGCTCGCCGGCACCACCGCCGCCCATATCCGCGACGGCGCGCTGCTGACCACCTTCCTACACTGGGTCGCCACCGAGGCGCAGGACACCCTGCCGACCGAGATCGAGGTGGCGCAGAAGCTGGAGGCGATCCGCAAGGCGGGTAGCGATATCCGCGACCTGTCGTTCGACACCATTTCCGGCTTCGGCCCGCATGGCGCCCTGCCGCATTACAAGGTCAATGTGTCGAGCGACCTGAAAACCGCCAAAGGCAATCTGCTTCTGGTCGATTCCGGCGGCCAGTTCCTTGACGGCACGACCGACGTGACGCGCACCGTGGCGATGGGGGAGCCGACCGCTGAACACAGGCGCATGTTTACCCTGGTGCTCAAGGGCCATATCGCCCTGGCGACGGTGAAATTCCCCGCCGGCACCACCGGCACGCATCTTGATGCGCTGGCGCGGCAATTCCTGTGGGCCGAGGGCTTCGACTACGATCACGGCACCGGTCACGGCGTCGGCGTCTATCTCGGTGTCCACGAAGGCCCGCAACGCATCGCCAAGGCGCTCAACCGATACGCCCTGCAAACCGGCATGATCGTTTCCAATGAGCCGGGTTTCTACAAGGCCGGCGAGTTCGGCATCCGCATCGAGAACCTGCAATATGTCACCGAGGCAGAAATCCCGGCCGGCGGCGAGCGGCCAATGCACCGCTTCGAGAACTTAACTTACGCGCCGATCGATCATACCCTGATCGACGCGTCGCTGCTCACCCCTGCCGAGCGCGCCTATATGGATAGCTATCATGCGCGCTGCGTTGAATTACTCAGCCCGCTGGTTTCGGATGAGGTGCGTAAGTGGCTGGTCGAGGTCTGCAAGCCGCTGTAATCAGGCGGCGCTGGCTTTACCGGGATGACTGCCGGCGCGTTGTGGCAGCAATGCAATCAACGCAATGATCGCAACCCCCAGCACAACGGATGCGATAGGCCGGCTGAGGTTCAGGCCGCCGTGATCCAGCGGCTTGTCAAGGAAATCACCAACCGTAGCGCCCAACGGTCGTGTCAGGATGAAAGCCGCCCAGAACAGCAGGACGCGCGATATTTGCGTGCGGAAATACAGCACGGCCACAATCGCCAAAGCCACGGCGAAGACGGCCGCGCCGCCAAGGAACCCCAGGCCGGTATCGTCCGCCATCCAGTCGCCCAAAGCCGTACCGAGCGTTTGAGAAAAGGTGATGGCCAGCCAATAGAAGACCTCCACCCGCGGCGTACTGACGGTATCAACCGAAATCGATTTCTCGGTAAAGTACCAGGCGCCAAGGACAGCGATCACGCAGGCGAACAGCACGGTTGATCCACCGGCATAGCCGATGCCCAGCGAGCGGTCGAAGAAATCGGCCATAGTCGTGCCCGCGGTGGTCGAGGCGATGATGGTGGCCCAGTAGAGCCAGGGATGGAACTTTTTCGCCACGATCTGCGCGACGACCAGCACGACCAGAAACCCCAGAAAGATGAAAGTGCCGGTCAGGTAGCCGAGGTTCATGGTCATCGTGACCGTATCACCACCCGTTTCACCCAGCGTCGTGGCCAGTATCTTTATAACCCAGAAGCCGAGCGTCACCGCCGGCACCTTGCTCAAAACGTCATCCCGGCTCATATGCGTTTCTCCTGATCAAAAGGTCGTCTGAAGAGCGGCATACCAGTTATAGCGCGCCGTTTCGCCCGTGTTCTGTAAATTCGGGCCGGCATAGGCGAGCAGATGATAATGGTCGTTGAGATCATAGGTCAGGCCGGCGCCAAGGGCAGTGGAGGCCCGCCCGCCTTTCGCATCCGCCGTTTCATGAACGATCTCGCCGCCGATATGTAGGTTGGGCGCTACGTCGCGTGTCACCACCCAGCCGGCCTGGCAATAATTGCGGGCATCACCACCATGAGTATAGACGCATCCGCCGCCGCCATAGGTCGACCAGCCGTCACCACTGCGCCCGATCCACACCGGCAGGAAGAAGGCGGCGTGGTCATCCCCGACCTGATCGCTGGCGCTTTTCAGAATGATGCGTGGATAGATGGCCACATCCCAGCCAAAACCATCTTGATGCAGGAAGCGATATTTGGCGGCCACTTCGATATTACCGATCCCACTGGTGGCACGACCAATTTTCGGATGATCATATTCAAACGGCACCGCTATATTGATATGCAGGTCGCGCGCCAGACCATAATTGAAATCGATGCCGGATGCCCCGCCGAAACCATCGCGCGTCGTCGACCCCGCCGTGAAATAGAAGGTCTCGAAATGATGCAGGTCGACCGGCGCTGGATCGTCAGTGATGAAGGGCGGCCCCGCCTCCGCCGCGCAGGGCGCCAGCAGCAGGACGAGAAGGGACAGGATCAGGGGGCGTTTCATTCGCCAATCATCTCCAGCCATTCGTCTTCGGTCAGGACTATCACGCCCAGTTCGGCGGCCTTCTTCAGTTTGGAACCCGCGCCCGGACCGGCCACAACATAGTCAGTTTTGGCAGAAACCGAACCGGCAACTTTCGCGCCCAGCCGTTCGGCCTGCGCCTTGGCCTCGTCGCGCGTGAACTTCTCCAGCGCGCCGGTGAAAACCACCGTCTTGCCGCTGACCGCATGATCGCCGGTCACGGCTTCGGCATCCTGTACATCGGTGATCTGTTCGCGCAACCGGTCATAGATGCCGCGCTGATAAGGATGCGCAAAATAGCTGATCACCGCGCCGGCCACCACGGGGCCGATCTGGTCATGATGTTCCAGCCCCTCACGCGCCGCTTCATCGCCGCCAGCCGCCGCCACCATCGAGTCATAGAAATGGCGTTCGCTGCCATAGGCGCGGGCCAGCAAACGGGCGGTTGTTTCCCCCACATGCTTGATGCCAAGGGCGGCGATAAAGCGATCCAGCGACAAATGACGGCGGCTCTCGATAGCGGCGAACAGGTTCTTGACGCTGAGATCGCCGAAGCCCTCGCGGTTCTTGAGTCTGGTCAGCGAGGCGGTGTCGCGCGCCTCCAGGGTGAAGATATCGGCGGGTTCCTTGATCAGGCCTTCTTCGTAAAAACGCGCCAACTGCTTTTCGCCCAGACCTTCGATATCGAGCACACGGCGCGAAACGACATATTTCAGATATTCGATGCGCTGGTGCGGACAGGCCTGATCGCCGGAGCATTTGCGCGCCACACCCTCCTCACCCTTGGCATTGGTTTCGCGCACCACCTCGGTCTTGAGCGGACACGGGCAGACGGTCGGGAACTCGTATTTCGGCGCATTGGCGGGCCGTTCGTTGATCTCCACACCGACGATCTGGGGGATGACGTCGCCGGCGCGCTGGACGCGCACCATGTCGCCAATATGAATATCCTTGCGCTCGATCTCGTCGGCATTGTGCAGGGTGACATTGGTGACGACGACGCCGCCGACATTGATCGGCTCCAGCCGCGCCACCGGCGTCAGCGTCCCCATGCGGCCGACCTGGATATCGATGGCGGTCAGGCGGGTAAGAGCCTGCTGCGCCGGAAACTTGTGCGCGATGGCCCAGCGCGGGCTGCGCGACACGAAGCCCAGCCGCCGCTGCCAGTCGAGGCGATCGACCTTATAGACAACGCCGTCGATATCGTAGCCGAGGCCGGAACGTTCCTTGCCGATATGGTCATAGACATCGAGCAGCCCCTGCGCACCTTCGACGCGGACAGAGTTCGGATTAACCGCAAAGCCCCATTCGCGGAACTTTTCCAGCGCCTCGGACTGCGTGGTGACAAAATCGGGATCGCTTACCTCACCCCAGGCATAGGCGAAGAAACGCAGTGGCCGCGCGGCGGTGATGCTGGCGTCCAGTTGCCGCAGAGCGCCGGAGGCCGAATTGCGCGGGTTGGCGAAGATCTTGGTGCCGTCCGCTTCCGCCTTGGCGTTCATCTCGGCGAATGCCTTCAACGGCATATAGACTTCGCCGCGCACCTCGATACGTTCAGGATGATCGGCGCCAGTCAGGCGATGCGGAATGTCCTTGATGGTTTTGGCGTTCTCGGTGATGTCCTCACCGGTTCGGCCATCGCCACGCGTGGCGGCGCGCACCAGTTCGCCCTTTACATAGAGCAGGCTGCACGACACGCCGTCGATCTTTGGCTCGGCGGCGAAGGTGACCGGTTCATCAGCGGGCAACTTGAGGAACCGGCGGATGCGATCCTCGAAATCGGTGACGTCTTCCGCCGCAAAAGCGTTATCCAGCGACAACATGGGCACGCCATGAGCCACCGGCGAAAACTTGGCCGAGGCCGAACCGCCCACCGTCTGGGTCGGGCTGTCCGGCGTTTTCAGGTCCGGATATTCGGCTTCCAGCGCGCGCAGTTCGACTTCCAGCGCGTCATAATCCGCATCGGTCAGTTCCGGCGTTTCCTGATTATAATAGAGGTCGCGGTGATACTGAATCTGCGTGGCAAGCTCGGCATGGCGGGCGCGGGCGTCGTCACTGCTCATATTTGGGGTCATTGGGAATCTCTGTAAGCGGCAGCCCAGCCTAACTGCCACAAAGCTCAGATATTGTCAGGATTATTCCACGGCCTATCATCCGGCCCTTCGAGGCTGGACCGCGTGGCGCGATAGCACAGCAGGATCAGGCAAAAAAGCGCGCCGGCGACGAGGCCCAGATTAATATAGCTATGCAGCTTCGTGGCAAATTCGGGCGTCAGCCGATACTGCCAGCCATAGGTATGCAGGGTAACGGCGGCGCAAATGGCCGTCACCATCAGCGCCGCGACGGCGAATTGCAGAAGAAAAAAGAAGATATGGCGGATGATGGACATCGGCTCAGGCCTCCTTGGCCTAGCGAGATTATACCACTTCCGCCGCCTTAAGTCGAATGGCCGCTGCGCGCGCTTCCGGCGTGATCTCGGCGCCGGAAAGCATCCGCGCCAGTTCCTCCAGCGCTTCTTCCGGTTGCAGTACGACCACGGTCGAACGCACGCTGTCATTGTGCTCGGCCTTGGAGACCTTGAGATGCTGATCACCGCGCGCCGCCACCTGCGGACTGTGCGTCACCACAATGACCTGCTGGTTCTGCGCCAGACGCTTGAGACGAAGCCCCACCGCATCAGCTACAGCCCCACCGACGCCCTGATCGACCTCATCAAAGATCATCACAGGACCAACGGCATCTTCGCCGCCGCGCCCAGAACCTGAAGTGGCCAGCGCCGCTTTCAGCGCCAGGGCGAAACGCGCCAGTTCGCCGCCAGACGCGATGGCGCCGAGGCCGCCCCACTCCGCGCCCGGATTGGTCTTGACCTCGAATTCGACGACATCGCCGCCGGTCTGGCCAAAGCGTTCCGGCTCCAGCGGCCGCAGGGCCACGCGGAAACGCGCCTTGTCGAGCTTGAGCGGCACAAGTTCGCTCATCACCGCCACCGCCAGGGCTTCACCAGCCTGCATTCGTTTAATTCGCAGCGCCTCAACAGCCGCGTGGAAGGCTTTCTGCGCCGCGTGCATGGCGATGTTCAGACGGCCCAGATGCGCATCCAGGTCTTCGATCTGGTTCAGGCTGGCGGCGATGCGCACCCGTTCCTTTGGCAGGTCTTCGACCAGCACACTCAGCTTGCGCGCCATCGCGCGCAGGGCGAACAGACGCTCTTCAACGCGATCCAGTTGCCCCGGTTCGACATCGAGGCTGTCCGCCGCCTGATCCATCAGGGCCAGCGCCTCATCGGCGGCAATCAGGGTGCGATCTAGGGCATCCGCCGCTGCCGTCAGCCGCGCCAGCACTGGGTCTTCCGAGGTGGCGCCGGCCTGCATGGCGCGCGTGCGGGCATGATCGAGCGCACGAAATGCCTTGACCAGCCGCTGCGACAACTGATCGCCGCCAACCGCCGTCCGCGCCTCCAGAATATCCTCCAGCGCCCGCTCACCGGCCCCCAGCAGGGCGCGTTCGGACGCCAGGGTCGCCTCCTCGTCCGGCTGCGGATTGAGCCGATCCAGTTCCTGCAAGCGCAGGGTCAGGGTTTCCAGTTCCGCCTTGTCGGCGTGCGCGCGCTTCATCAGGTCGCGGTGTTCATCGCGGATGGCTTTCAGCGCTTTCCAGCTTTCGGATACCTTCGCCAGTTCCGGACCATTGGCTCCATAATTATCCAGCATTCCCAGATGAGACCGGGCGTCGAGCAGCCCCACCGTCTCGTGCTGGCCATGGACCTCCAGCAGGCTGTCACCCAGCGCCTTGAGCACCGCCACACTGACCGGCTGGTCGTTCACAAACGCCTTGGAGCGGCCATCGCGCGACACGACCCGGCGCAGCATCAGGCTCTCGCCCGGCTCCAGCGCCAGGCCCTTATCTTCGAGGAAATCATAGAGCGGATGGCTGGCGGCAATCTCGAATTCAGCGGTCACAGACGCCTGCGACGCGCCATTGCGGATCAGGCCGGTATCGGCGCGCGCGCCGGTGGCCAGACCCAGCGAATCGAGCAGGATCGACTTGCCCGCGCCGGTTTCACCGGTCAATACGCTCAGGCCCCGGCGGATATCCAGTTCCAGCCGGTCCACCAGGACCACATCGGCAATCGTCAAACGTGTCAGCATAGGGCACCGAAACAAAAGCGGCGTCCGACTCATGCCGGACGCCGCCTCATAAAATCACATCAATGAGAACATTACAAGAACTTAGCTGAATTTCCAGAAACTCAGCCAGCTTTTCTTCTTTTTCAGGTCCGGCGCTTCCGGCCCCTTCTTGCCAGTCGGATCGGGCGCGACGGCGGGCGTAGCGCCCTTTTCTTTCAGCAGCTTATAGGCCGCCGAATACCAGCGATCACCCGGATAGTTATAACCCAGCACGGCGGCGTCACGCGTCGCTTCCTCGTGCAGGCCCATCATTTCATTGGCTTCGACCAGGCGGTACAGTGCTTCCGGCGTGTGGCTGGTGGTCTGGTAATCGCTGGCGACCGTCTTGAAGCGGCCGATGGCGGCCAGCGGCTGGTTGTCGTTCAGATACCAGCGACCGACGTCCATTTCCTTGCCGGCAAGCTGATCCTGCACCATGTCGAGCTTGATGCGCGCGTCCTTGGCGTATTCGCTGTCGGGATAACGGCGAACCACATCGGTTAAAAGCATCTTGGCGCTGTCGGTATAGCCCTGATCGCGGCCGACATCGACAATCTGTTCAAACGAGCAGATGGCCTTCATGTAGTAGGCGTAGGGCGTCAGTTCGCTGCCCGGATAGAGCTTGATGAACTGGTCGGAAGCCGCCGTGGCCTCGGCATAATGATCGGCCTGATACTGGGCGTAGATGATCATGACGATGGCGCGGCGCGACCATTCCGAATAGGGATGCTGGCGCTGCACTTCCTCGAAATAGGTAACAGCGTCGGCCCAGCTCTTCTGGTCCAGCTTCTGCATACCGGTCTGATAGAGCAGCTCCACCGGACGCTCCTCATAGACGAGGTGCTCTTTCGGTCCCTTGCCGGCGCAGGCGGACAGGCCGGCTACGGAGACGCTGGCCAGCAGAATGACAATGGCCGATTTCTTGAGAAGCCCCACAACGCTCACGTAATAATCCTCTTGATGACAGCCGTTAGACCGGCTGTTGAATCTTTGATCGGGGATACATCTACACGAGCAGCGCGCGCGCGCCAACCGGAATTAACCGTGACCGCGCGGCTTAGCCGACATCCGCCAGAGCCGCGCCGCGGGTGACGATGCGGTAGGCATCCGGACGCGACAGTAGGGCGCGGACCAAGGCATTATTAAGGCCGTGACCGGCGCGGATTCCTTCAAACCTGCCAAGAATGGGCATCCCGAGGACATACAGATCGCCGATAGCGTCGAGCGCCTTGTGACGGACGAATTCGTCGGTGAAGCGCAGGCCGCCTTCGTTCAGGATCACGTCGCCGTCGATGACGATGGCGTTGTCGAGCGAGCCGCCACGGGCCAGACCGGCCTTGCGCAGGGCTTCGACGCCATCGAGGAAACCGAAGGTGCGCGCCGCAGCCAGTTCTTCGCGGAAGGACTGTTCGGTGATGGCGAGATCGACGACCTGGTGGCCGATCGGCGTACCCGGAAAGTCGATTTCAAAACGGACTTCGAACTGATCGGCCGGCAGCAGCGAGGCGCGCTTGTCGCCTTCGATGACGTCAACCGGCTTGAGGATTTCGATGACCTGCTGCGGCATGGCCTGACGGCGGAAGCCGGCCTGATCGAGCAGTTGCACGAAGGGCATGGCCGAACCGTCCATGATCGGCACTTCAGGGCCATCCAGCTCGACACTGACATTATCGATGCTCAGGGCGGCGAAAGCGGCCATGACATGTTCGATGGTAGATACAGAAACGCCGGCGGCGTTGGTGATGACGGTGCCCAGGGTCGTCTTGGTGACGTTATGGGCCAGGGCCGGCACGCGGTTGTCGCGGTCGGTGATATCGGAACGCACAAAAACAACACCGGCGCCGGCCGGCGCCGAACGCACGAGCATACGCACAGGCACACCCGTATGGAGGCCCATACCGGCGATAATAGCCGCATGGGCCAGAGTCTGTTCGTTCTGATCAGGTAACATACCGCTCACCTTATTGCCGCCCCCGCGTACTCAAAATCCGGCATAAAAAAAATGCGGGCGCATTTCTGGCCCGCATTCGGTATCTCATTTTTGACGCCCGTTCACAAACGAACTTCTATTTCCGTTTGTAACGCCTTACTTAACAAGGCTTTAATTAGCGAGGCGCCTTAAGGAACTTCTATTTCCGTTTGTAACGCCTTACTTAACAAGGCTTTAATTAGCGAGGCGCCTTAAGAAAGAAGGGATTTCCAGATCATCCTCCGTGTCCATCGAGGGCTGGACTTCCGAGCGCGTGGCCGGGTTCAGGTTCGATTTGACCTGACCGGGCACATAGCGATCGGCTTCGTCCTGCACAGGGGCGGATTGCGCCACGGGCGCCGCAGCCGGCATGGCGGCCGCGCTCTGGCGCTGCGGGAACAGGCCGCGCCAGAAGGATTCACGGCCTTCGTCTTCGGTGTTCAGGCGCGGTGCAGGGGCCGGCTGGCTGGGACGTGGCGCCGCTGTGTGGGCGTAAGGATTGGGGCGCTGGATCTGTGGGGCGACAGCCGGACGCGGCGCAGGCGGCGCAGCCACAGACGCCTCTTCGTCTTCAACCATCGGGTCAACGATCCGGCTGATGACACGGGGCTCAGACGCCGGCGCGGCGGGGGCCGGAGCCGCCACAGGCGCCGAGCGCTCTTCAAACAGGCTGGAACGAGCCGCCGCCGGTTGCACCACCGGCGTTACGGGAGCCGCAGGCGCAGCCGCCACAGGGGCCGGACGCGCTTCGGCTACAGGCGCGGGAACCGGGGCAGGTGTTGCGGCGGCGGGCGCTTCGCTACGACCATAGCCAAGGCCGAAGGTCGGCGCAGGCGCCGGCTTCGGCGTCGAATTGAGGGTATTGAGCGGGGTTTGCAGCGCCACGCCGTCCATGCCGGTGGCAACGACGGACACGCGCAGCTTGCCTTCGAGGTTCGGATCGAAAGCGGCGCCGAAGATGATATTGGCTTCCGGATCGACTTCCGAGGAAATGGCGTTGGCCGCTTCATCGACTTCATGCAGGGTCATGTCGAGACCGCCGGTGACGTTCACCAGCACAGCCTTGGCGCCCTTGAGCGAGGTTTCGTCGAGCAGCGGGTTCTGGATGGCGTTTTGCGCGGCGAGCAGGGCGCGGTCTTCGCCCGAAGCCTCGCCGGTGCCCATCATCGCCTTGCCCATATCGGACATGACCGAGCGGACGTCGGCGAAATCGAGGTTGATCAGGCCGGGCAGGACCATCAGGTCGGTGATCGAGCGAACGCCGGCGTGCAGCACCTGGTCGGCCATGCCGAAGGCTTCGGCGAAGGTGGTGCGCTCGTTGGCGATGCGGAAAAGGTTCTGGTTCGGGATGACGATCAGGGTATCGACATAGCGTTGCAGCTCGGAGATACCGGCGTCCGCCAGGCGCATCCGGTGGCGGCCTTCAAAGGTGAAGGGCTTGGTGACGACGCCGACGGTCAGGATGCCGCGTTCGCGGGCGCACTTGGCGATGATCGGCGCCGCACCGGTGCCGGTGCCGCCGCCCATGCCGGCCGTGATGAAGACCATATGCGCACCTTCAAGGTGCTCGGCGATCTCGCTGCCGGACTCTTCGGCGGCGGTCATGCCGACTTCGGGGTGCGCGCCGGCGCCGAGGCCCTGCGTGATGCCGACCCCCAGCTGGATGCGGGCGTCGGTGCGCGAAAACTGGAGCTGTTGCGCATCCGTATTCGCCACGACGAACTCCACGCCCTCAAGGCCGGCTTCGATCATGTTGTTGACAGCGTTGCCCCCGGCTCCGCCTACACCAAACACGACAATACGCGGCTTCAGTTCTGTTGCGCGCGGCGCAGAAAGATGAATAGCCATGTTATCCAGTGAACCTTTCACGATCTCTCCCATTCGGGGTGCGAATGGCGCTGTTAGATCCCCGATGCCAGGGTCGCATGAGACTACAATTATGCTTAACGAATAGTTACCCGATAACTTGAGTCGGCCAAAAAGGAAGCCGTTTTGGTAAGATTTTTTAACCTAGATTACCAAAATGTGACTTTTCTCCCGGCAGTGAGTCCTAAAGGACTCACAAAGGAGTCATTGGAGTTGCGCTTTTCAGCCGGAGGATGAGTAACGCTTTCCAGAAGGTTAACGCGCCGCGCCTGGGAACGGTATACGGTTAGTGATTTGACCGGCCCTACAGATTGCTTTTCAACCAGTCGATCATACGGGCGAGGATATTGCCGGCGCCACCACTCGGGGCATCCTTCGGACCGATCTTGGCCGCCATGATCTTCTTGACCGGAACGACATCGCGCGGCCCGTAAAGGGTGCGCAGGATGACCCCTGCCGTGGCGGCGAATGAAGGCCCGGCGGCGGCGTCACCCAGGTGCGGCACACGCATCGGCTTGCCCAGACGGCACGGACGGTCGAAGACGCGGATCGCCAGTTCACGGACGCCGGCCAGTTGTGACGCACCGCCGGTCAGCACAATACCCGCGCCGGGTTCGATGACCACCCCGGACGCCTTGATCTTCTCACGCAACAGTTCAAAGGTTTCCTCAACACGCGGGGCGATAATGCCCTTGAGGATCGAGCGCGGCACAATGATCGGCGCGCCGCCGCGATCGTCGCCACGCGGCGGGGCCTCGACCGTTTCGCGGTCTTCGTGGGCCGAAGCGATGGCCGAGCCATGCAGGGTCTTGATGCGTTCGGCGCCGGCGAGCGTGGTCGAAAGCCCGCGGGCGATATCCGCCGTGACGTGGCTGCCGCCGACATTCAGGCAATCGACATGAACCAGGGTGCCGTTGGCAAAAATGGCCGCGGTCGTGGAGGACGCCCCCATATCGATGCAGATGCAGCCCAGTTCCTTTTCGTCCTCTTCCAGAGCGGCGACAGCGGCGGCCAGCGGCGCGCAGACAATGGCCTGCACTTCCAGGTGCGCCAGCGCCACGCACTGATTGATGTTGTTGAAGACATTCTCGTCGATCGTCACCACCAGCAGTTCGAGGCCAAGCGCCCGGCCGTTCAGGCCGCGCGGATCGCGCACGCCATACTGGTCATCGACGCTCCACGACACCGGCAGCAGGTGGATGGCGCGGCGGTTGGGAAAACGGACCTGCGCCAGGGCCGAGGCGATGGCGCGGTTCAGATCCTGATCGGAAATCGGTTTCAGGCCGAGCGACACCAGGGCCGAAACCTTGTGCGAGGCTGTCTGCGCGCCCGGAATGGTGACGCGTACCCCCTGGATCGACACATTGGCCATGGCTTCAGCGCGTTCGACGGCCTGGGCGATGGCCTGCGAGGCCGCTTCCATATCGATGACCGAACCGGCGCGAATGCCCTTGGACTGGACATAGCCGACACCGGCGACGCGGATCGACTGATCCGACTGGCGCGCGCCTTCGGGACGCATGATGAAGCAGCCGATCTTCGAGGCGCCGAGATCGAGCGAGGCGATCAGGCCCGATCCGGCGGGCGGACGGCTGCCGGCCTCACCACTGGTGGCGGGCGCCAGCCGGGCGGCTTTTGCCAGTTCCGGGTTTATGGCGGCGGCTTTGGCGTTCTGGCGATCTTCAAATCTGGACATGAGTTTCTACTTTTGTCAGACTTAGTGGAGGGAGGGAGCGGGAGACGGCGGCGTGGCGGGATGGGCGTCAAGCGGCACCACGACAAGGGAATCGGGATCGAGCAGGTCGATCGAGGCGAAGCCCTGATCGAGCACGCGTTGCTGCGTCATCAGGACGTCGAGCCGGGCCATGGCCTGTTCCTGATTGAGCGCCGGCAGCTTGATCACCGCGCCATTCTTGAGCAGGACATTCCAGCGGCGCGTATTGACGCGTTGCAGGGCGTAGGTTTTTTCGAGCAGGGCCGGGCGCTGGCGCATCAACTCTATAATGGACGGCGCGGCTTCATTGGCGCCCTCGCCCACCACGAACGGCAGGTCAGGAAAGCGCGTCGAAACGGCTTCGGGGATGATATTCCCCTCGTCGTCGATGACGGTGTTCTTGCCATTATATTGCCAGACGGCCAGACGCGGACGCTCGACGACGTCAACGATCAGCACACCCGGAAACTGGCGACGCACCGTGGCCGATTTCACCCAGCCGACATTCTCAACGTCTTTCTGCACGCTGGTGAGGTTCATCAGGGCAAACGGCTGGTCCTTCTCGAACTTGAGCGCCTTGCGCACGTCCGGCGAGGCTTCCTCGCTGACATTGACGAGTTGAATCTTTTGCAGCTTCAGGCCGATGGAGGCCATGCGGGCGTCGGCAAAGCGGGTCATGGCGCTGCCCAGGGCCTCGGCGCGATGGCCGGTCAGCAGGACAACGGACAACAGGCCGGCAATGATCAGAACCGCTACCCAGGCCGTCAGTTCGTTCGGCATATGGACCGTGCCGATGACGCTGCCCTTGCCAGCAGGCGCGCCCTTGCGGCCGGAAGACCGACCCGCCGCACGCGGCTTTGCCCCGGCGCGCCCGGCAGGCTTCGCCGCCGATTTGTCGGCGGGGCTGGCTTGTCGTCTGCCACCTCGAACGACAGCGGGCATAGGCTCTCTCCAATTTATCCTGGCCAAGGGTTCTCTGGCCACAGTCTGCCCGGAAAAGAGCGCATCACGCGCGCGCTTTGATTCAAGCACGCTTCGTCAAACACTCCCGCCCGGCTGGTAAGCGCCTATAAAAGCCTGAACGTCCTTAATAGAGTGATAACGGCGGCAAAAATCGTAAGGAATTTGTAACGATATTTGCCGGAATGGCGCCGCGACTTGTAACGCCGCCTCTCTGCGCCTAATTTCGCACCATGGCATCCAAGACAACCCTTAATACCCAGAACCTGGAAACCCTGGGCGCCGCCCATCTGGCCCGGTTGCTGATGGAGATCAGCGAAGGTAACGCCAACGCCAAACGCTTGCTGCGTCTCGAACTGGCCGGCAGCGAAAGCCCCTCGAAGCTCGCCAACGAAATCCGCAAACGCCTGACCGCCATCAGCGCGGCGACGACCAATGTCGGCTGGCGGACGCTGAAGGGCTTCCGCGCCGATCTGAACACCCAGCGCCGGCTGATTGCCGAACAGGTGTCGGCCGCCGCACCGCAGGAGGCCTATGACCTGATTTGGCAGTTCATAACCTTAAGCGACGCCGTGATCGAACGCACCAGCGATACCTCTGGCGGCGTGCGCGAGGTCATGGCCAGCGCCTGCCAGGATGCGGCAGCAATCGTAGCGCTTGCGAAGCCGGATGTGAGCGACTTGGTAAGGTTGATCACCGCCGCGCAGATGGCCAACAGCTATGGCCAGAACGATACTCTGATACCGCTGATGTCACCCTTGCTGGGCGAGGACGGGCTACAGCGGCTGAGGGAGGCCATTCTTGCCGCGGCGAAGGAACCGGCCGCCACGGTGACCGCGCGGTCGCGCCCGGCGAAACGCTGGCGCAAGCGCGTGCTGGCCGCTTCGGAAGCCCTGCGCAAACGGACGCGCGCCGAAAGCACGCGCGTGGCCTTGCTGGCGATCGCCGATGCTTTGGGCGATGTCGAGGCCTTCATTGCCCTGATGGCGGACGCCTACCTGCCGGCCTCCGCCGCGCAGATCGCCAGCCGCCTGCTCAAGGCGGGGCGGCCGGCCGATGCGCTGAAGGCGCTCAACGGCGCCCGGCAAAATCCGCGTTCCGGGATGCCGTCCGAATGGCCAGCCGAGTGGATCAATGCCCGCATCGCCGCCCTGGAGGCCCTGGACCGCAAGGATGAGGCGCAGCGGGTTCGTCTTGAGCGCTTCCGCCGCACCCTGGAGGCGGATTATCTGCGCGCCTATTTGAAACGCCTGCCCGATTTTGACGATATCGAGGCCGAGGACGCAGAACTGGATCACGTCAAGGCATGGCCCGATGCCAATGCCGCCTTAGGCCTGCTGACGGGCTGGCCGTCGCTCGAACGCGCGGCGCATCTGGTTATCGACAGGGTGCGCGAGATGGACGGAAACGACGCCGAACGCCTGACCTACGCCGCAGACCGCCTGTCATCCCGCTATCCGCTGGCGGCCCTGCTGCTCCAGCGCCAGATCGTCGAGGCGCGTCTGGCGTCCTTCAGCGAAGCGGCACACGAAGCCGCCGTACTGCCTTTTCTGGAAGCCGAAAGCCTGGCGCGGCATATCGACGACTTCGGCCGCCACGAGCCGCATGATGTCTGGCGGAAAAAGCTGGAAAACGTCTATGCGCGCCGCACGGTTTTCTGGAAGGGCTTGCCGTAGGTTAAGACCTCAGAATCTTCTCCATCGGCCTGCCTTTGGCCAGTTCGTCAATCAATTTATCGAGATAACGGATTTCGCGCATCGTCGTCTCTTCGATATCCTCAATACGGACGCCGCAGATCACGCCGGTAATCAGGCTGCGTGCCGGGTTCAGGCGGGGAGCGGCGGCGAAAAAGGACTCAAAATCGGTCTTTGCTTCCAGCAGACCTTCAAGCTGCGCCTGGCTGTAGCCAGTCAGCCAGCGGATGATCTCGTCGACCTCGGCCTGAGTACGCCCCTTCTTTTCCGCCTTGGCGACAAGGTGCGGATAGACGCTGGCGAAGCTCATGGCATAGATGCGGTGTCCGGCCATCGTCTCAGCCTTCATTGACCTGGAAGCAGCCCCAGCCGTCATTGCGGCCGCCCAGCGGCGTGGCGGCGTCCTGCAATTCGCCTTCAAAAGCCGTGATGGCGGCATGGTCGGGCGCCATGTGGTGAACGACCTGCACATTCCATTTGCCGAAATTGAGATCGGTCACGTTGTCATGGTCGATCTCCCACGGCCCGTAATCGACCTCATAGCCCTTTTCGGCGAAGATCACGCAGAAGGTCTTCGCCGACTCTTCATCCGGAAACAACAGCGAGAAATCAATGTCGCGCGCCACCGACAGATCATCGCCATCGGCCTGCATGGAGCGCAGGACATCGCCATTTTCATCGGCGGGAAAATCGATAGGCATAACAAAACTCCAAATAAAAAAGGCAGGCGAGATACAATCCCGCCTGCCCTTAACATATAATCTCGAAAACGCTACTCGGCGATCACAGGCACGGCCGTTGGGGCCGCTTCGGTTTCCGGCACCGCCGAATGGGCGCTCAGTTCGAGGGCCACACCGGTTTCCTCGTCGCGGACGATTTCCTCGCCATTCAGAATCTTGGCGATTTCATCACCGCTCAGGGTTTCGAGATCGAGCAGCGTTTTCGCCAGGCGATGCAGACCGTCGAGATTTTCGGTCAGGATACGCTTGGCTTCTTCGTAACCAACATTGATCAGGCGCTTGACTTCGTCATCAATGATCTGCTGCGTCGCTTCCGAGGTATCGCGGCCGAGCGCGCCGTATTCATCTTCGCCCTGCTTGTAATCGACAAAGCCCAGCTTGTCCGAGAAGCCCCAGCGCGTCACCATCGACTTGGCCAGACGCGTGGCGGCCTGGATATCCGAGGAAGCGCCGGAGGTGATGTTGTCCTTGCCCATGATGATTTCCTCAGCCACGCGGCCGGCCATCATGATGGCGAGGCGCGAGGTCATCTGGGTGTAGTTCATCGAATAGCGGTCGCCTTCCGGCAACTGCATCACCATGCCGAGCGCCCGGCCACGCGGAATGATCGTCGCCTTGTGAACGGGATCGGCCTGCGGGGTTTTCAGCGCCACGATGGCGTGGCCGCCTTCGTGATAGGCGGTATTGCGCTTTTCGTCTTCCGACATGGCCATCGACTTGCGCTCGGCGCCCATCATGACCTTGTCCTTGGCGTCTTCGAAATCGCGCATGGTGACGAGCTTGCGATCCTTGCGGGCGGCCATCAGGGCGGCTTCGTTGACGAGATTGGCGAGATCGGCGCCGGAGAAGCCCGGCGTACCACGCGCGATCACCTTGACATCGACATCAACCGCCAGCGGCACCGGCTTCATATGGACGCGCAGGATCGCTTCGCGGCCGGTCAGGTCCGGGTTCGGCACCGTCACCTGGCGGTCGAAACGGCCGGGACGCAGCAAGGCCGAGTCGAGCACGTCGGGACGGTTGGTGGCGGCGATCATGATGATGCCTTCATTGGCCTCGAAGCCATCCATTTCAACGAGAAGCTGGTTGAGGGTCTGTTCGCGTTCGTCGTTACCGCCGCCATGACCAGCGCCACGATGGCGGCCGACGGCGTCGATTTCATCGATGAAGATGATGCACGGCGCGTTCTTCTTGGCCTGTTCAAACATGTCACGGACACGCGAGGCGCCGACGCCGACGAACATTTCAACAAAGTCCGAACCGGAGATCGAGAAGAAGGGCACACCGGCTTCACCGGCGACGGCGCGGGCCAGCAGGGTTTTACCCGTGCCCGGAGGGCCTACGAGCAGCGCGCCCTTGGGGATCTTGCCGCCCAGCTTCTGGAACTTCGACGGGTCTTTCAGGAAATCAACAACTTCCTGCAGGTCTTCCTTGGCTTCCTCGACACCGGCCACCTCGTTGAAGGTGACGCGGTTCTTATGCTCGGTCAGCAGGCGCGCTTTCGACTTGCCGAAGCCCATGGCCCCGCCACGTCCGCCGCCCTGCATCTGGCGCATGAAGAAGATCCAGATGCCGATGATCAGGATGACCGGCAGGAGTGTGGTGAGGACGCTCATCAGCAGCGACGCCTTGCCGCTCTCTTTCTTGGTCGGCACGTTCTTCTGCGTCAGGGCGTCGTCCAGATCCTTGTGATCGAAACCGACCACCGCATGGAACTTCTTGCCGTCCGCCGTCTTGCCGGCGGCCTCGTCATTATGAATGACAATTTCCGTAACCTTGCCGCCATTCACATTGGCGACGAGTTCGGAATAGATCATCTCGACCGGCTTGTTATTGTCAGGCACCAGCGCGCCATGATTGGTGTTCATGACGACGTAAATGCCCAGCAAGAAAGCCAGTATCACGCCGATAATCGCCATGGACTTCAGGTTCATGCCAGTGTCTATCCTCAATAAGGCCCCGAAAGCGGGCCGCCCCTCCACGGGGTTTTCTTACATTACCTGCTCATATAGGATGTGCCGAGCGGTTTCGCTACACGCCATTTATCCGCATAAGAACGCAATCGTTTTTTGGGCGCTTTCCGTTGCGATTAATCCCATTGCGGCATAGAGGCGCGGCAGCACGAGACATTTCGCTGATAGGGCGTTATAATCACTTTGTCTTAAGGCCGGGTTCGTCAGCAAGCATTTATTTTGATTATCCTTTTGCTCATTCACGACAAAAACCGGCTGGCTGTCGCGCAAGGCTTCCGGCAAGGTCAGGCGCCAGGCCTTGTCACCATCGCCCAACGCCCCACGCACAGCCGCCGCCGCGACGATTTCACCGGCCTGCGGCGACCGGACAACAAAGCGCCCATCCCAAACCGCTTCATCCATCCCGTTCAGCGACAGTGTGCCTGCCCGGTTACGTCCGATATCGCCGGCTTCGCGGCTGATGGTGATCAGATCGTCCGCGCACCGCAGCCGCGCACCGCAGAGCGTCAGCGCCTTGCCCGCAGCCAGATTGACCAGCAGGGCCGCCACTTTTTCATGCTTCGGCAGTTTGCCGCCGCCGCCGGCACAGACCGCCGCTGTCGCCAGCAGATTCAACGCTGTATCCCGCGGCAAGGCATCAAACGCACCGGCTCTTAAGGCGATTATGCCGAGCGGACCGAGGGGTTCCGGCGCGTGAAGCAAGGTTTGCATCTGGTCCGAAGTGATAATTTCCCTTTCCGGCAAGCCCCCCTCCCTTACCTGACCACGCAAGGCCTTTCGCGTCCGGGCGCGCAGCGAATACGGACTTTCGTTGGCCGGGTCTTCGATCCAGTTCGCCCCAATCTCGCGCAGATACTCCCGCAAGGTTTCCCGGCGCACATCGATAAACGGCCTGTAGAGAAAAATACCGCGTCCTTCCGGCCAGACCGGTGACGGCGACCACACTTTCGGCGCGCCGACATTGGACCCTTGCGCCCGCATGGCTTCGGCTTCGGCGATATCATCGATGGTATGCGCCAGACACAGGACGGATACGCCCTTGCCGCGCGCCGCTTCGGCCAGCAACCGGTGACGCGCCAGACGCGCCGCCGCCGCCAGACCTGTGGACGGCTTATCCCCTTGCCAGTGCAGCGCCGTAAAGCCCGCGCCAACCCGTGCCGCATGATCGGCGACCGATTGCGTCCATTGCGGACTTAAGGGATTCAGTCCGTGATCGACGCAGAAGACTTCCAACGGTCTTTTGCCCCATGCCGCCAGGGCATAAAGCAGCGCCACGGAGTCACCGCCGCCCGAAACGGCCACACCCAAGGGGCCATCGCCATCGAGCCGCCCGGCAAATTCAGGAAATTTGTCTTGAATAGAAGTCGAAGCAGGCAAAATGGTGCTTAAACCGCCCCGCACCTGTTCTTGTCCTTCAGAACCTTGGCCTGGTTACGCATTTCGTTGGTGGCCAGCTTGGCATAAACCTTGTCGAACTGGGTCAGGGACGCGCAGACATCCGCCGGGCGATTGCTGTCATTCAGCGCCTGGGCCAGCCTTACCGTCGCTTCCGGCGCCCACGACGTCTTGGGCCAGCCCTTGAGCGAGGTGGCAAAGGCCGATACCGCGCCGGACGGATCTCCCTTGATGGCGCGGACCTGCCCGAGGCGGAACCAGGCTTCCGGCGTCTGCGCCGATTGCGGATAGGTGGTGGTGAAGGCCTCGAAGGCGCGGCCGGCCTCATCGGTCTGGCCGGAGCTCATCAGATTGAACGCCTGATCGAAATCGCCCTGGGCGCTGCCAGTCGAGGCCGGCGGCGGGGGTGGCGGCGCCAGTTGCGCATCGAGGTCCTTGATGTGGGCATCGGCCAGATCGGCGCGCTTGGTCAGGGTGTCCATGCGGGCGTTCTGGTTATTGATTTGCTGGAGCAACTGCTGGTTCTGGTGCTGCAATTCCTCGACCTGGCCGATCAGGGTCGTAATCGAACCGGCCTGCTGATCCAGCTTGCGCGCCTGATTGTCGACGGTCGCCTGAAGCGCAACCACTTCCGGATCGGGTTCAATCAGGATCGGTGGCGCGCCCTTCTTGTTTTCGACACGCGAAACGGCCCGCTCCAGTTTGCGGACATTGCGATCCAGCTTTTGCAGCTTCTTGGCATCCCAGACCGTGTTGTCAGTCGGCTGCTGGCCGGGAATTTCCTTGTCGTCCTCGTCGTCAAAGATCTGGGCGTGCGCCCCGGCGGGCGCAAAGGCCGTCACGGTCATTGTCGTCAGGGGCAGGGAAAGCGCCAGGATGGATAGGCCGAACACCGCCTTGCCGCGAAAACCTTGGCTGCGGAGTCCCCGGCGGGTGAAATTACTGTCCGTCATATGCCTGACCGCCCTCTACTAGGTATCGGAAATTATCTTATAACTAACAACATAGTCGGGCTGAAATAAGACGCAAACCCTAAATTGCGTCTGGAGAAATAAAGGGCGCGAACCTTTCGGCCGCGCCCCATTTCGTAGCGCAAGCCGCATGGCTTCTTCGCATCGGCTCAGGCGCGCCTTGCGCTTGCCGAACACGCCTTAAAGCGTGTTCGGAGCCATTTCTTGCGCTTACTGAGACGCCGCCAGACTGTCGTTCTTAACCCAGCCGACATTGTCATTGTCGTCGGCCACTTCCCAGTACATGCCGTCCTTGTTGCCTGTCGGGTAAACGGTGAGGCCCACCGGCAGGGCGCGCACGACCTTGCCGGTCGGGCTGGGCGCCGAGCGCAAAGTCGTCGCGGTCTGGACGGAGAAGCTGCGGCTCGGCGCGGCTTCCTTGCCGCCGATATCGACGCCACCGAGATTATTGACCATTTCCGCATAGGCGACGATGAAGGCCTGGGTGACGATCTTGCCGACATCGGTATCTTCATAACCGCCGCCGACCGCGCCGCCAAAGCCGATGCCGCCGCCGGCGCCCCAGCTCAGGTCGTTCTTGGCCGCATGGCCTTCAAATGAGTTGGATTCCGAGGTCCGCACATCGGTCAGGGACAGCACGACATCGGATTCCAGCTTCTTGGTGCGGAAACCGCCGACGATCGCCCCGGCCCGGCCGCCGACCAGCCCGCCAAGCAGGCCCGCCGCGCCACCGCCGCCGGTGTTGGAATCGGCGCTGCCGACTTCGGCCACCAGCACGAAATCGGCCGCCTTGATCTGGCCCTTGCCGACATTCGAGTTGCGTTGCAGGCCCAGCGAACTGCCGATTTCACGTTCGCGCGCTGCCGCATCCATGCCGGCGCCGCGATCGACCAGCGAGAAACAGCCGGACTTCTGCACGATAACCTTCAGCAGCTTTTGCGGCGCCGCCAGGCTGTTATTGGTCCAGCCCGAAGAGTCATCGCCGTTGACGACGGAGATGGTGCCGAGCTTGGTCTGACAGTGCGGCAAGCCCGCCATCATTTTATCCTGAGTCTGCTGCGCCTTGCTGGCCTTGGCCTGGGCGAAAACCGGCTGAGCGGCGGACAGGCTGAAAAAAGCGGCAAGCGCGACACTGACGGCGGCCGTCTTGCGAATGGAAATGGTGGTCATGAAACAGCTCCCCAAAATAGGATGTAAATGGCAGGGGGCTGGACAGGGAAAGGCCAAAGGAGATCAGCCCTTCCGTCACGCATGGCCGCTCCCCAGGCCAGCGTCAGGTACGCTACAAACCCGCGCGAGCGCACGGAAGGTATTCCGTTGATGGTAAGGGAGCGTGGTAACGCTTAAATGACAACCCCAGAAACGCATCATGCCGCCTGACATTACGGTCAGGCGACATGACTTTCAATTTAAAAATGCGTCAGGTGCGGCTTATTGCGCGCCCGAGGTCAGGCTGGTGTGAGCGTTGCGGTTCTTCGCCCAGGCATCCTCACCCGAACCGTTGTCGATCGGGCTTTCCTTGCCGTAGGAGATGGTCGAGATGCGGCTGCCAGCCACGCCTTTGCCGGCCAGGAAGTCCGAAACGGCCTGTGCACGGCGGGCGCCGAGGGCGAAGTTGTATTCGCGGGTGCCGCGTTCGTCGGCATTGCCTTCGATGCGGATATTGACCTGAGGATAGCGGACCAGCCAGGCGGCTTGTGCGGCCAGTATGCCTTGCGCGTCGGAACGAATGTCAGAGGAATCGGTGTCGAAATAGACGCGATCGCCGACATTGACGACGAAGTCTTGCTGCGAACCCGGCACGATGCCCGGCAGCGGCGCCTGGGCCACGGGAGCCTGCGGCTGCGGGGCCGGTGCGGTTTCGACCGGCGCCGGCGGCGGCGCGGTCTCGACGACCGGCTTGGGCTTGCTGGTACAGGCCGCCATAGACGCCATAATCAGGGCCATAACGGCTACTTTTGCTACGGACTTGGTCGATACCATGATGTTAAATCCTCTCATTCAATTTCAATACGTGATGTATCTCACTGTCTTGTGACGGGATTATGCACAAAACTCATAAAGATACGATGATATGCCTATTAACTTTTGTCAAACCTGCGATGCCATTTTTCCAGAGAACTGGATACTTTTCGCATCTTGGGTGAGAATTGGGCAATAATACGACCGCTATACCTCAATTCCCATGAATTTTCGGTTTGCGGATATAGTTACCCAATTCTCACTCAGGCTTATAAATGCAAAGCCTTTCAGGCCTTACTTCAACCGCGGGGACCAGGCCGGATCGGACGCGCCACCAGGATAAGGCACGGCCCGTTCGATGCGGCCGGTGACCTCCACCATCCACAGGGACGGATTACCGCCCTGGCTCTCGCGGAAGAACATGATGTAGCGGCCATTCGGCGCCCAGGTCGGGCCTTCTTCCAGATAGGAGGAGGTGAGCAGCTTGGCGTTGCCGCCGCCGGCGTCCATCACGCCGATCGAGAAACGCCCGCCCGACTGCTTGGTGAAGGCGATCTGATCACCCTTCGGCGAGAAAACCGGCGTGGAATAGGAACCGCCGCCGAAGGTGATGCGGCGCACATTGCCGCCAGAGGCATTCATCAGGTAGATCTGCGGCGAGCCCCCGCGATCGGAGGTGAAGGCGATGGTGCCGCCATCGGCCGAGAAGGATGGCGAGGTGTTGATGAAACCGCCGCTGGTCAGCTTGGTCAGGCCCCGGGTGCGCAGGTCCATGACATAGATATTGGTGGCGCCGCCCTGACTGACCGAGAAGGCCAGTTTCGAGCCATCGGGCGAGAAGCGCGGCGCGAAGGCCATGCCCTTGATCTGGCCCACGGCCTCCTGGCGGCCGGTCTCCAGATTATAGATGTAGATGCGGGCGCTGTCGGCGGTCAGGGCCATATAGGCGATTTCCTGGCTGTCGGCGGAAAAGCGCGGCGTCATCACCTTGGTGTTGTTGCCGGCGACCGGCAGGTAGGACGGATTGGCGCCGTCCTGGTCCATGATGGCCAGGTGCTTGACGCGCGCCGTCTTGTAGCCGCTTTCGGCCACGAAGACGATGCGGGTATCGAAATAGCCTTCCTGGCCGGTCAGTTTCTCATAGATGGCGTCAGCGATCTTGTGGGCGACGCGGCGCCAGTTCTCCGGCGTGGCCGTCAGGGACTGGCCGAGCATCTGGTTTTGCGAGAAGATATCCCACAGCCGGAAATCGACCTGCAACCGGCCGTCGGCATCGACAAAGGCGCGGCCATTATTAAGGTATTGCGCGTTGATCGTCTTCCAGCTGGCAAATTCCGGCTGGACCGCGACATCAGGGTTTTGCTGAATAAAGGCAGCCGGATTGATCGGCGCGAAATAGCCGGAGCTTTCCAGGTCGTTCATGATGACCTTGGAAATCTTGTTGCCGAGATCGCCGCCCGACGCATCATTGCCGCCAATGGCGATGGCGATCGGCAGGGGCTTCATAACGCCCTGACTGATCGTTCCCGTCAATTCATCCTGGGCATTCGCCACAAGCGGAGAACAGAACAGCGCCACCACGCCCATCAGAATGACGGCGGCCCGCTGAAAGTTATAATTCAGGATAGTTATCATGATCGTCTTCTTTCAGTTAGTTCCGGCGGCGATACACTTATTGCCCGTTACAGAACTGTTCAGCAGAGAAGGTAAACGTAATTGGACGATTATAAAGACCATCCGGCAGTCCCGCGTAAGGCTGCCCTTTATTTACCGCCGCCAGAGCCAGATTGGCTCCCGCGACCCAAATCGGATCGGTCCTCTTATTAATCCATTGCGCCTGCATAACACGCCCGTTAGGCGAAAGTGTGAACTTGATCTGCGGATTGACTTCGCGGCTGCCCGGCACATCGCAATTCACAATCCAGTTTTCTTGCATACGCCGCATCAGTTCGTCCAGGGCGGTTTTCTGTCCGGCGTCGGCCGGTCCAAAACCTTTTGCTGAAATACCTGCCGTTTTCTGCGTCGATGCGCGAGGCTGACGGCGCGTCGGCGCTTGTGAGGGCGTTGCGGCGAGACGGCTCAGAAGATCATCCTGCGGCTTGGCCTTGGACGCCGGTTTGGCGGGCGTCGGTTTCTTCGCGGGCGCAGGCTCTGGCTTCTTCAGGCCGTTCTTGTGGGGCGGCGCGGGCGTCGGCTTCGCCGGCACGGGCTTTGCCGCTGGCTTGATTGGCGTCGGCACCGGTTGCGGCGGCGCCGGGGTCGGCTGCGGCGGCACGGGTTCCGGCTGCGGAATCGGTTCAGGCGTCTTGACGGCCAGTTCATCGACCGGGGCCTCCGCCATCTGGCGGCTCGGCATGTCGGAAATGATCGTCACCGGCACCGACGCCACCTTGACCGGCGGCGGGCTTAATTGCAGGCTGACAAAGGCAAGCAGGATCAGGCCGACGTGCAGCAGCAGGGAGATAATAAAGGACGGTCCGGACTTCTTCATGCGTCTATGGGGTCACGCTTTCGGGCTCAGCGGCGTTGGCGGCAGGCTTGCCCATCGTATCGGTCACCAGGCTGATCTTGGTGAAACCGGACGACGACAGCTTGCCCATCACGCGCGCGACCGAATCCCAGGTCGCTTCGCCCGCACCGCGGACATAGATCTGCGTTTCGGTATCGCCGCGGGTAATGGCCAGCAGGCGCGGCGCCACCTGGTCATAGCTCGCCGGCTCGTCATTGACATAGAGCTGGCCGGTTTTGTCGATCGACACCGTGACGGGTTCGCCCTCGTCCTTGAGCGCGGCGGCCTCGGTCTTCGGCAGATTGATCTTGATGCCAGAATTGAGCAGCGGCGCCGAAATCATGAAGATGATCAGCAGTACCAGCATGACATCGACCATCGGCGTGACGTTGATTTCCGACAGGGCCGCGCGGCGGCGCGTGCGGCGGCCTCGACGATGTCCTCCGCCAGATCCGGAACCTCCCATAGCCATGTGATCAGCCCCCCAGCTTGTCGCCAAGGCGGCGGGTCAGCGACACCATCAGTTCATCGGCAAAGCCTTCCATGCGCGAGGTGAAGCGCGCCACCTTCGCATTGAACAGGTTGAAGGCGATATAGGCCGGGATGGCGGCGAAAAGCCCCATGGCGGTGGCGAACAGGGCTTCCGAAATAGCCGGGGCCACGGTGGTCAGGTTGGTGTCGCCCTGGGAGGCGATGGCCGAGAAGGCGTTCATGATGCCCCAGACCGTACCGAACAGTCCGACGAACGGTGACGCCGTGGCGATAACCGCCAGGATGCTCAGGCCGTCTTCGATGGTGTCGGCTTCGTTGGCGATGATGTGGTTCATTTCGCGGTCGACCTGAGAGACCAGCAGATCGCCCTGAACGGCGCTCATGGTCTTGCCCTTGTAATCCTTCCAGGCGGCGGTGACGGCGACCAGCAGCTTCTGGAACGGCTCCTTCGGCTGGGTGCCGAGCGTGGCGGCGATATCATCGAGCGCGCGGCCCGAATTGAGCGCGCCTTCGAAGCCGTCGGCCTCCTTGTTGACGCGGCCGAGCGCGCCGGTCTTCTGAATGATGATGGTCCATGACCACAGCGAGGCCAGGGCCAGCCCGACCATGATGATCTGGACCACGACATCGGCGTGCAGGAAAAGGCTGACGAAATTCAAGGCGCCGGGAAGGCTGTCAGTGGCAGAGCTGGCGGTGGCAGAGATGGCGGCGGAACTGGCGCTCATGTCGCATCCTCGGTTTTAAGTTAATACGAATAGTGAATCTGCAATGCGCCGTACCATGCCCGACAATTGGCGACATTTCTATGGCGTTGGAACAGAAAAAGACGCCTTTACAGTGCGTTTTCCCCGGCAACCCGTGCTTTTATGGCGGCTTGCAGGTCTTTCGGCAGGCGTTTCGGCCGCCCATTGAGGTCGATGCAGACCACCTGGACCTGGGCTTCGGCGAGGGTTTGACCGTCACGTTCGACCCATTGGTCGAGCTTGAAACTCGCCCCGCGCGCCACGATCAGGCGGCTTTTGACGCACACCAGGTCATCGATCCGCGCCGGGCTCAGATAACGGATATTGATTGAACTGACAGCGAAGGCCAGAGGCTCTTCCAGTGCGGCGAGCTGATGGTGATGGACACCGATCAGCCGCATATATTCGGAGCGCCCGCGCTCGAAATATTTGAGATAATTGGCGTGATAGACGACACCGGAAAAATCGGTGTCCTCGTAGTAGATGCGCACCGGCAGTTCGTGATGGTCGCCGTTGATCCGGCCGGAAAGGTCTTGGCTCTGAAGGTTTGGGGTCATCCGGCTGTTTTAGCGACAGTTCAGCGCAGTTTCCACCCTCTTATACCTCCCCGGCTTTGCCGGGGAGGGGGACCGCGCCTGAAAGGCGTGGTGGTGGGGTATCTTGCTTTGAAAACGAACCACCCGCTTTTTAAGTAAGAAACCCCACCACCAACGCGCAAGTGCGCGTCGGTCCCCCTCCCCACCAGAGGTGGGGAGGTATAATTTAAGGCCGGTCCAGCAGGGCGCAGATATCCGACCGCATACCGTCTTCGGTCTGGCTGCCCTTGCGGGTGAATTCGATATAGCTGCCCTTGCGCCCATAATGCGGCCAGTCATCCAGCCCCTTGCGGTTCGGATCTCCTGTTTTGGCGAACTGCACCCAGTAATCCATCAGGCGCGGCCAGTGATCTTCTTTTACGCCTTTCGGACGATCATTGAAGACGAAGCTCAACTCAGACCCATGATGCACATCGGCTTTCGGGTCGGCGTCGATATCGAGCTGATAGAGCCATGCCTGCTGCCCGGCGGCTGTCACCTGACGCGCCATCCAGTCCGCCGGACAACGCAGCATGAGATCGGTCGAGAGTTGCAGCGGCACGTCACCCAACACCTCATCCCGCTTCGGCGTCTTGTCGATATCGAGCTTGTAGAACCGCAGGGCCTTGCCGCGATCCGCGCCAAAACGCGTGGCGATGGCGCCGTACAGCGAGGCGCTGACATCGGCCAGCATCAGTTCACGCGCGGAAACGCCGATAATCAGCGGCACCTTGGCCCCCTCACCGGCCTTGAAAATTTCCGCAGGCGATTTCGGCAGGATATAGCCATCGACCGTCCCCTGATCCCAGATAAAACCGGCGTCCTCCATCAGCGGCGAGAGCTTGTCACCCGCCTGTTGCAAGGCCATAGCCGGGGCGTGGCGCAGGCCGGCCAGAGCTTTCGCACCATCAGCCGGCTCCTGGCTGAACTGTTCGGCCAGCCGGATGCCCAGCGCCTCGTTTTGCACCAGGGTGCGCGGCGCGAAGCCGAACTGCGGCGTACCGCTTTCCTCGATCGCCTTGTGGAACAGCCCGCGCGCCAGCGGCGAGGCCAGCATCAGCCCGACATCCTGCCCGCCGGCGCTGTGGCCGAAGATCGTCACATTATCCGGATCACCACCGAAGCTGGCGATATTATCGCGCAGCCATTGCAGCGCCTTGATCTGGTCCATCAGGGCATAGTTGCCCGAAGCGTGATTGGCGCTCTCGGCGGTCAGGGCCGGATGCGACAGAAAGCCGAAAACACCCAGCCGGTATTGCAGGGTGACGATGACGACATCGCGCCTGCCGAGGTCGGAAGAGATGGTGCCCTCGCCCGAACCGGCGCGATTGGCCCCGCCATGGAAGAAAACCATGACCGGCTTTTTCGCGCCATGATTCAGCGATGGCGTGCGGATTTCGAGATAGAGGCAGTCTTCCGAACTGGCCTGAGAGATTTTCGTCTGCCAGCCGTAATCGGCCTGCAAACAGCCCGGCGCGCTGTCTTTGCTGAAACGGACACCCTCCCATGCCGGCACATCCTGCGGCGGGATCCAGCGCAGGTCACCGAGCGGCGGGCGGGCAAAAGGCACGGCCTTGAAGGCGAAGGTGCCGTCGCTCCAGGCCTCGCCGCCGATCTGGCCGCCGGAAACCGGCACGATGACGTCGGGCTTTGGCCCCGTTGGTAAGGGAGCGTCAATCTGCGGCATAGCCGGTGATATATAGGGCTGCATATCGGGTTGGGCGGCTGGCGCTGGCACCGGTTTCGGTGGCGTCTTTCCCGGCAGCACCATGCGGTAGCGGCCATCCGGCCCGCGCATCGGTTCCTGAGCGGTAGCCGGCAGGGCGGTAGCGATCAACGCCAGCAGACAAAAACCGGCCAGCCCCGCTTTCATCCTAGTGGCCCTGCGTCCAGAGATAGGCCGCGCCGCGCACGCCGGACGAATCGCCCCATTTCGCCGGCACAAATCGCGCTTCCCAGCGATCGGTGAAAACCAGCGGTTCGATGCGCGGCGCCAGACGATCATACATTTCGGGAATATTGGACATGCCGCCGCCAAAAACAAAGACGTCCGGATCGAGAATATTGACAACGACCGCCAGCGCCTGCGCCAGGCGGCGCACCCAGCGGTCGAAACAGGCTTCGGCCTCGGCGTCACCGGCGCGCATGGCGGTGATAATCTCTTCGCCCTTGAGCGACCGGCCCGTCACGGCATGAAAATCACGGGCGAAGCCGGAGCCGGATATCCAGGTTTCGAGGCAGCCGTGCAGGCCGCACCAGCATTTCGGGCCGGGGTTCTCTTCCGGCAGGGGCCACGGCAGGGGAATATGGCCCCATTCGCCGGCCAGGCCGTTGGCGCCCTCGACCAGATGGCCATTGATCACCACCCCGCCGCCGCATCCCGTACCAATGATGACGGCGAAGACATTGGCCGCGCCGGCGGCGGCGCCATCCTTGGCCTCGCTGAGCGCCAGGCAGTTGGCGTCATTGGCCAGGCGTATCGGCTGGCCGAGCGCGGCTTCGAGGTCCGTCTTGAAAGGACGGCCATTGAGATAGGTGGAATTGGAGTTGCGCATCAGGCCGTGACGCGGCGAGGCGGAGCCGGGCGAACCGATGCCGATCGTCATTTCACCGAGGTTGGGGTTCTTGCTGCGGGCCTCGGCCTCCGCGCGCGCAATCAGATCGCGGACCAAAATCAGGGCGGCGTCATAATTGCCGGGATTTGGCTCTCTGTGCCGGGAGAGGAATTCGCCAGACGGCGACAGCGCCGCCGCCTCGATCTTCGTTCCGCCAAAATCCACACCGATATTCAACATGCTGCCTCATCCCCGTCATTTTCTTATTTTTATTTTATTTAATCCCAAAAAGCAAACCCCTGAAAACGCCGGGCAGGCATTTTCAGGGGCTTTTTTTGAAGCCTTGGTCTTTAGTGACCGCCGCTGACGCCTTCTTCGATGGCATGGACCTTCGCCTTGCGACAGGCGAACGAGAACCACAGCACGTAGACGTAGCAGATCAGCGGGGCGATAAAGCCCATCGACATGGAACCGGTCATTTCCTGGATCTTGGCGAAGGCCAGTGGCAGAACCGCGCCCCCCGCAATAGCCATGCACAGCAGGCCCGACGTAGCCGAGGTCGGCGCGGTCGAACGTTGCAGCGTCAGGGTGAAGATGGTCGGGAACATGATCGAGTTGAACAGGCCGATCAGCAGGGCGGCGGCGGCCGGGATCAGACCCGATGTCACCGGCACCGACGTCAGGATAACGTTGATGATACCGGTCGGCTCGGTAGGCACCATGTCCTTGGTGAAGATGACGACCAGCGACAGGGCGATGGCGCCGATGGCCACCAGGGTCAGCATGATGTAGTCGCGGACGAACTTCAGCAGGGCCGAACCGGCGAAGCGGCCGATCATGGCGAACAGCATGTAGAAGGTGGTCAGGTGACCCGCCGACTGGGCTTCGAGGTTCAGAATCTTGGCTTGTTCGAGGAACAACAACAGGTTCAGCGAGATAGCCACTTCGGCGCCGACATAGAGGAAGATGCCGATGGAGCCGAGATTGGCCCACTTGGAACCCAGGGCGCTGAACGGCGACACCAGATGGCCGGTCTTCGGCGCGGCGTCTGTGATCCGCTGACGAACGAGGTAGATCAGCAGGATGAAGATAACCAGGGCGATGCCGATAGCGAGATAGACATTGGTGACGAAACCGAGGGCCTGCTGCTTCATTTCCTCAGTGATAACGATATCTTTCTTGAAAATGTCGCCATTGAGCAGGAAGGAAGCGCCGAAGAACAGACCACAGGCCGCGCCCAGCGAGTTGAACGATTGCGACAGGTTCAGGCGGAATGCCGAATCCTCAGGCTTGCCCATCGAAGCGATCAGCGGATTGGCGGCCACCTGCAACAGGGTCACACCCGACGCCATGGTGAACAGGGCGACCAGGAAGACCGTATAGATGTGGAGATTGGCCGCCGCGATGGCGATGAAGCAACCCGCGGCGATGCCGCCCAGCCCCACCATGACCGACTTGGCGTAGCCAACGCGCGACAGGAAGGCCGCCGATGGCAGGGACATGACAAAATAAGCGATGAAAAAGGCGAAGCCGGTCAGCATGGACTGAACCGGTGTCAGGGTGAAAACCGTTTTCATGGTCTTCACGAGCGGGTCGAGGAGATTGGTGACCACCGCCCAGATAAAGAAGAGTATGGTGACATAGACAATCGCCAACACGAGGCCACTGCCTCCCGGCTTGCTTGCCTCTTGGGGCGCTGTTGAAGTTTCGGACATATAACCTGCCTGTTGCGTTGTTATGGTGAAGTGCGCGCAAGCTGCCTTCACGAATTAAATAAATCAAATTGCAAAAAACGTGTTTTTGCGCTGTTGGCAAATGAAAACCGTTGCGCAGTGCAGCAATTCTGCATTCAGCCAGCCGCCAGAGGTATATCCAATTTAATTGTCTGACAAGTCCCCACACCTCTCCGGCGAACGATCCGCCTTGCCGCAACAGGGAAAATTTACAAATGCGCGTAAAACAAGCCTTACCGCGCATTAAGTATGACAATTTCTTAACAAAAAAATAAATTTAGACAGCGCTGTCACACCTTGCAGCGCAGCATAAAATTAAACTTGACCCGGCCGGAGAATAAAGGCTTTGTCGCACGCGAAACGCACCAGATATAAGCGCACAAAGGCACACTGTCTCAAGTCACTGACCAAGCCGTTGAAATGCCTTTCTAAATCCGTGAGAACCTGAATTGAAAATCCTTCGCCGCCGTAAAACCAAGATCGTCGCCACCTTAGGGCCTGCGAGTTCCAACGCCGATATGCTGGCGCAACTGTTCCAGGCCGGCGCCGACGTTTTCCGGCTCAATTTCTCGCACGGCAGCCACGAGGATCACGGCCGCAATATCGACCTGATCCGCGAACTGGAAGCCAAATC
The DNA here is from genome assembly GCF_035497195.1 of Asticcacaulis sp. GTDB lineage: Bacteria > Pseudomonadota > Alphaproteobacteria > Caulobacterales > Caulobacteraceae > Asticcacaulis. Next base: position 737,528 of record NZ_DATJDZ010000014.1, on the reverse strand, counting down.
CAGGCACCCGATCGGCATCCTGGCCGATGTGCAGGGCCCAAAACTGCGCGTCGGCCGCTTCATGGGCGGCGCCGTGGTGCTGACCAATGGCAATCCCTTCCGCCTCGACCTCAACCCGACGCCGGGTGATTCGCGCCGCGCCAACCTGCCCCACCCCGAAATCATCGCCGCCGCCCAGATCGGCTCGCACCTGCTGCTCGATGACGGCAAGCTGAAACTGCGCGTCACCCATGTGCGCGAGGACCATCTCGAAACCATCGTCATCAATGGCGGCCGGCTATCGGATCGCAAGGGCGTCAACGTGCCGGACGTGGTGCTGCCCATCCCGGCCCTGACGAAGAAGGACCGCGAGGACATGGCGTTCGCACTGGAACGCGGCGTCGAATATATCGGCCTGTCGTTCGTGCAGCGTCCGGAAGACGTGCTTGAAGCGCGCGAAATCATCAAGGGCCGCGCCTGGGTGCTGTCCAAACTTGAAAAGCCGCAGGCGCTCGATAATCTCGAAGAAATCATCCGCCTGTCCGACGCCGTAATGGTCGCCCGCGGCGATCTCGGCGTCGAATTGCCGCCGGAAGAAGTGCCGCTGGCGCAGAAGCGCATCGTGAATGCGTCGCGCGCCGCCGGCAAGCCGGTCATCGTGGCCACGCAAATGCTGGAATCGATGATCTCGGCCCCGACGCCGACCCGCGCCGAAGCCTCCGATGTCGCCACCGCCGTCTTCGATGGCGCCGACGCCGTTATGCTGTCGGCCGAAACCGCCGCCGGCCAGTTTCCGGTCGAGGCCGTCACCATCATGGACCGCATCGTCGCCCGCGTCGAAACCGACGATGGCTGGCGCAACATGACCGACCGTCGTCGTCCTGAACCGGAAAAGACGACCAACGGCGCCATCGCCGCCGCCGCCCGCCAGGTGGCCCAGACCATCGACGCCGTGGCCATCGCCGCCATGACCAATTCGGCCAGTTCGGCCCTGCGCGTCGCCCGCGAACGCCCGACCGCGCCGATCATGGGCCTGACGCCCAACATGGAAACCGCCCGCCGCCTGGCGCTGTGCTGGGGCGTCCATCCGATCCTGACGCCGATCACCCACTCCATGACCGAAACGGTCGCCGTCGCCACCAAACTGGCGCGTTCGGAAGGGATCGCCGAACCCGGCCAGGATATCGTCATCGTCGCCGGGATGCCATTCGGCAAGTCGGGCAGCACCAATTCGCTCCGCGTCGCCCGCGTGTCGCGCACCAATGCGCAGGAAGCCGAATTCGACGACGGCGAGAAGTAAGCGCGGGTAACGTTAAATCAAAGCTTTCTATTTAAGCTCCGGTAGTCAGACCTCCGGAGCTTTTTCATGCCGCCTGCTCGCCTTATATTGGGCCGCCTTATCGATGCGCTTCGCCGCGCCGACTGGCTGAACGCTGAGCGCGGCCGCGTCTACAGCCTGATGGGCGTCGTCGCCTTCATCATCATGGCCCTGTGGTTCTGGCTGCGTTTCGATGTTTTTGCGACCGGACCGGAACCCCTTGGCGGCGATTTCATCAGCTTCTATGCCGCCTCGAAGCTGGCTCTGTCCGGCCATGCCGCCGACGCGTGGAATCCCGCCGCGCACGCGATTGCCGAAGACAGCCTGTTTCGCGGCACGCACGGCTATCTCGCCTTCTTTTATCCGCCGCCCTATCTGCTGCTGTGCTGGCCGCTGGCCCTCCTGCCGTACGGCTGGTCGGCCCTCGTCTGGATGGCCGGCACAACCGCCGCCGCCCTCGGCCTGCTGCGCGCTTATTTCCGCCACCTGCGACCGGAAGGGGCGATCCCGCTGGTGGTGCTGCTGGCCTTCCCGGCGGTATGGATCAATATCGGCTGCGGCCAGAACGGCGCCCTGACCCTGGCAATAATGGCTGGCGGTTTCCTTCTGATGGACCGCCGCCCGATCGTGGCCGGCCTGATCCTCGGCCTGATGGTCATCAAGCCGCAACTGGCCATCGGCCTGCCGTTCGTGCTCGGCGCGGCGGCGCTGGCCGATCCGAAGCGCTGGCGTGTGTTTTTTGCGACCGGCTTCAGTGCACTGGCTATGTGCGGCATCGCTTATCTGGCCGTGGGACCGGCGGGCTACATGGCCTTTTTCGCCAACAGCACCTATGCCCGCGAGGTGCTCAACCAGGGCCTGGTCGATCCCGCCCTGATGCAGAGCTTTTACGCCGGCCTGCGCGTGTGGAACATACCCATGACGGCCGCCTATGCCGCGCAAGGCCTGCTGTCCGCCGGTGCACTCTCGACCGCCGCCTATGTCGCATTCAGATACCGCCCGTCTGGACTGGCGCTCGGCGCGCTGACGATTTCGGCCACCGTGCTGGCCACGCCCTTCCTGCTCGATTACGACCTGCTGGTGACGGCCCTGCCGCTCGGCTGGCTGGTGCTGACCGGCGCGAAAGACGGTTTCCGCAACTGGGAAAAACTTCTGCTGCTGGCCGCCTTCCTGCTGCCGCTGGCCTCACGCAAACTGGCCGTCCTGCTGCATCTGCCCATCGCGCCGCTAGTCCTGCTGATCGTATTTGCGTTCGTCGTCCGCCGCATCATGACCGCAGAAACCGCGTCGACAACACTGCATAAGGGCTGGGCGCCCGCTCAGACCTGATTACTCAATATATTACTCTATGTACTCTGGGGCGGCGATGCGCTTGCCGAGCAGCATGGCGTCGGCAACGATGCGCAGGGGCGAGAAATCGGCGTCAGACTTGCCGGCGCGAATCAGGTCGTGGAAGTGTGCATAAAGACCGGCATATTCGGCCTCCTTCTGCTTGATCACGGTATGGCCGTCGATTTCCAGCTCGGTGCCGCCCATCGAAAGCGTCAGCTTTTCGTAGGACGTGGACTCTATATAGATGCTCCAGGTCTGGACGCCGGTTTGCAGGAAGTCATACTCGGCGCGGATCGGGAAACCGACCTCGGTCATCATGTCCATCTCGACCTGGATCGGCGCGTCGCAATTGACCGGAATATGCAGGTCTGCGCTTTTCACCATCACCGAATCGGCCAGGATGCGAGTCAGGATCGACAGCGAATTGATGCCGGGATCGAAGACCCCCATGCCGCCGGCCTCGAAGATCCACTTCTGGCCGGGGTGCCACTGACGGACATTTTCCTTCCAGTGGATGGTGATGCTCTTGATCTGGCGCTCGGAAACCCACTTGCGCGTCGCCTCTACGGCGGGCGCGAAACGCGAGTGCCACGAGGCCAGCAGCGAAACCCCCTTGGCTTCGGCCAGCATTTTGATCGCCTCGGCCTCACCAAGCGTGGCGGCGGGCGGCTTTTCCAGGAACACGTGGCGGCCGATCGAAATGACCTGTTTGGCGATTTCATGGCGGATCTGCGGCGGCGTGCAGATGGCGATGGCCTCGATCTCCGGGTGCGCCGTCATCATGGCGTCCATGTCGGGGTAGGCGTTGACGCCTTCGGGGCGGGTATGCGGCGAACAGCCAGCCACCAGTTCCAGACGCTTGTTACCGCGAATCGACGGGATATGCTGATCGACGGCGATCTTGCCAAGCCCGATCAGGCCGATTTTCAAAGGCTTCTTACCAAATAATCCCATCGTCACGTTTCCTTGCCGTTCTTTAAGCCGCAGCTTTTGCACTCGTAATTGTATTATAATTAAAAATCAAGCCTGCTCGGCAAGACTATATATCCGTTCCATCGGCAGCCACTTCTGACCGGGTTCGGCTAAAGGTAGCGCCTGCTGGAATTCCCACATCAGGGTTTCCCATTTCTGTACCTCAACGCTTGCCGCATCGGCCGCCGCCTTGGCGACGGGATCGAAGTCCGGCCCCGGCGTCAGGATCATGAACATCCGGTTGCCGACCAGATAGATTTCCAGCGCTGCGATGCCTGCCGCACGGATCGAGTCGTTGATGGCCACCGGCACCTGTCCCGGTGCGTGCCATTGCTTGTAGCGGTCGATCAGCGCCGGATCATCTTTCAGATCCAGGGCATAGACGCGTTTTTCCGTAGGCATCCGTATTTCCCGTTATTCCAAATCGTGCTTGTCACGATTTGGCCAGGGCAAGCGCCCGCCGCCACGCGTGCGGCGAGCCTGCCCGGCCTCTGAGGGCCATATGTCTGAGTATATATTGAAGTTTTCGCGGGAGCGCAAATGGTTCAGAAAATTTCATATTTGACGTTCTGATTCATATGTGATGCTAATGTCCCGACACAAAACAAGGTCTTCGAGACTCAAAACAGGGACAAATGAATGACGCCGACTCCTGCGCCCGCCAAGGGCTTCGCCGCCATCTGGCCGATCATATTGATTACCGCCCTGTTTTTCTTCTGGGGCATGGCCAATAATCTCAACGACATCCTGATTCCGCAATTCAAGAAAACCTTCACCCTGACCGATTTCCAGTCCGGTCTGGTGCAGTCGGCTTTTTATATGGGGTATTTCCTGCTGGCCCTGCCCGCCGGCTTTTTCATGCGCAAATATGGTTATAAAGCGGTGGTCATCACCGGCTTGTGCCTGTTCGCCCTCGGCGCCCTGCTGTTCTATCCGGCGGCGGAAATCCGCCAATATAACTGGTTCCTCGCCGCCTTGTTCGTCATCGCCGCCGGGCTGGCTTTCCTCGAAACCTCGGCCAATCCGCTGATGACCATATTGGGCGATGAAAAACACGCCGCCTTCCGCCTCAACCTGGCGCAGGCCTTCAATCCGCTCGGCTCGCTGGTCGGGCTGTGGGTCGGCCAGACCTTTATCCTCTCCGGCATCGAAAAGCTCAACGCGGCCGATTTCGTACGTGAAGCCAGGGCGGTACAGACGCCTTACCTGATTATCGGCGGGGTCATCCTGCTGTGGGCCATCCTCGTCACCTTCACCAAATTCCCCAAAGCCGCCACCGGCAATACGCACGACGCCGACGAGGCCAGACTCACCACCGGACAAGCGCTCGGCGGCCTGTTGAAGCACAAGCATTTCCTCATGGGCGTAGTGGCACAGTTCTTCTATGTCGGCGCCCAGGTCGGCGTCTGGAGCTACACCATCCGTTACGCCCAGTCGGAAATCGGCATCACCGACAAGGCCGCCGCCAGTTATGTCATCGCCGCCCTTGTCCTGTTCGCTGTCGGGCGTTTCATCGGCACCGCCCTGCTGCGTTTCCTGCCGGCCACCAAACTGCTCGGCGTTTTCGCGGTCATCAATATCGCCCTGACCGCTTATGCAGCGACCGTCGGCGGACTCTATGGCCTCTACGCCATGGTCGCCTGCTCGCTGTTCATGTCGATCATGTTCCCGACCATCTTCGCCACCTCTGTACGCGGCCTCGGCCCGCTGACCAAGACCGGCGCGTCCTTCCTGGTCATGAGCATTATCGGCGGCGCGGTCCTTACCGCCATCATGGGCAAGGTGTCGGACATAAGCCATATCAAGACCGCGATCTTCGTGCCGTTGGTCTGTTTCGTGGTCGTGGCGCTCTACGGTCTCGGCTCGAAATCGGTGACGGTTGATATGAGCAAAAGCCATTGATCATCGACGCCCACCAGCACCTGTGGCGGATCGGCCAGAATGGCCATGAGTGGCCGACGCCGGACCTCGGCGAGATTTACCACGATTTCGGGCCGGAGGATCTCGCCGCTGCCTGCGACGGGCTGAATATCGACGGCACAATACTGGTGCAATCGCAACCCTCGGACGCCGATACAGACTGGATGCTGGCGGTCGCCGCCGCCACGCCGCTGATTCGGGGTGTTGTCGGCTGGACCGATTTCGCCGCAGCGGAGGCTTCGCAACGCATTGCTCACCTCGCGCGGCAACCCAAGCTGAAAGGTCTGCGGCCCATGTTGCAGGGCCTGCCCCAGGACGATTGGATTGTGCGTGAGGACATCCGGCCAGCGCTGGAGGCCATGACCATTCATGATCTCGCTTTCGACGCACTGGTTTATACCCGCCACCTGCCCTTTATCGACCAATTGGCGCGACATAATCCCGACCTGCGCATTGTTATCGATCACGGCGCCAAGCCGCCGCTCGGCCATCCGGAAGACATGGCGCAGTGGCAGGGTGCAATCTCCGCCGTGGCGCGGAACGCCAATGTCAGTTGCAAACTGTCCGGCCTGCTGACCGAGATGCCGGATGAACAGAATGAGGATCTTCTTACCCCCTGCGCCAATCACTTGCTGGCTGTTTTCGGTCCCGATCGCCTGATGTGGGGGTCTGACTGGCCCGTCATACTGCTGAAAGACAGCTATAGCCACTGGTTCAACTGGACATTGCGCTGGCTGACTGACAAACCAGAAACCACACAAACTGCCATAATGGGCGAAACTGCCCGCCGCTTCTACCAACTATAAGGTCGCCCAATGCCCGATAAAGCCACCAGTAAATACCGCGCGCCGGCGCTGGAAAAAGGTCTCGATGTTCTCGAACTCCTGGCCTCCGCCAAATCACCCATGACGCTTTCGCAGATATCGACGCGGCTGGAACGCTCGGTCAGTGAGCTTTTCCGCATGGTCCAGGTGCTCGAAACGCGCGGCTATGTCGGCATGTCGGCCGGCGGCGACGGTTTCGAACTGACCAACAAGCTGTTCAGCCTCGGCATTTCACGCGGCCCCAGCCAGAACCTGCTGGCCAGCGCCTTGCCGCTGATGCAGGCCCTGAGCGAACAGACGCGCCAGGCCTGCCATCTCGCCATCGCCTCCGACGACCGCATGGTGGTCATCGCCCGCATCGAGGCGCCGGGGGATGTCGGCTTCTCTGTCCGTGTCGGTTATCAGCGCCCCCTGGCCCATTCGACCTCCGGCCTGCTGATTTACGCCTTCCAGAAGCCGAAGATCCGCGAACAGTGGCGCGCCCTGTTGAAGCCCGGCCTCACACCCGACGAATGGACCACTTTCGAGGCGCAGGCGGAAAAGGCCGTGGCGCAAGGCCATATCGCCGCCGCCAGCAGCTATATCGACGGCATTACCGATATCTCCTGCCCGGTCACCAATGATGTCGGCACTATCGCCGCGCTCACCATGCCGTGGATTCACATCGAGGATGGCATCACGCTTGATGACGCCCTGGTTCGCCTGAAAGCCACAGCCAAAACTTTAAGCAAGGCCTTGGGCGGATAGCGCTTGATTCATGTTAGCGCTATCGCTATTATTTCACCTATAAGAAAATTTTTAAACTTAAACAGACCAGAGAAGACGCCCCGAAGTGACTCCCGCGTACCCCCTTCCTCGCCGTAAATTGGGCTCGACGGCTGTCGAGGTGACGGCGCTTGGCTTCGGCGCCGCCGCGCTCGGCAATCTCTATCGCGCCATTCCCGACGCCACGGCGCAAGCCTGCCTCGACGCCGCCCTTGATGCCGGAATCGGCTATGTTGACACCGCGCCGCACTATGGTCAGGGGCTTTCCGAGCGCCGGGTCGGCCAAACGCTGGGCGACCGTGCGGGCATTACTGTATCGAGCAAGGTTGGCCGCGTGCTGACACCCGTAGCGCCCTCGCCGGCGGGAACCGAACGTCACGGCTTCATCGATGGCGATCCTTTCGAGCCGCATTTCGACTATAGTTATGATGGCGTGATGCGGTCGTTCGAAAGCAGCCGAAAGCGCCTGAAGCGTGAGCATATCGACATCCTGCTGACCCACGATCTTGGCCGCCAGACTCACGGTGCGGATGCTCCGGCGCATATGAAAGCCTTTCTTGCGGGCGGCTACAAGGCCATGCGCGATCTGAAGGCTCAAGGCCTGATCGGCGCCATCGGTCTCGGCGTCAATGAATGGCAGGTCTGCGAAGAGGTGATGGCCCACGCCGACCTTGACGTCATTCTCCTCGCCGGACGCTACACCCTGCTGGAACAGGGCGCGCTGGAAAGCTTTTTACCCTTGTGCGAAGCCAAAGGCGTTTCGGTGATCGTCGGCGGACCGTTCAATTCCGGCATCCTGACAGGTGGCGACCATTATGATTACGGCCAGGTGCCGCCGGAAATCTGCACCCGTGTCACAAAACTGAAAGCCGTCTGCGCCGCGCATGATGTGCCGCTCGCAGCGGCAGCCCTACAATTTCCGCTCGCTCATCCGGCGGTGGCCTGCGTCATTCCCGGCATGGCCGACGCCGCCGAAGTGACCGCTAACGTGGCCCTGTTCGCGCGCGATATCCCGGCCGCCCTGTGGGACGACCTCAAAACCGAAGGCCTGCTGCACGACCACGCGCCCATACCTAAAGCGCGAGTGCTGACATGAATACCGGACCCTTTCTCCTGCTCCACCCGGACGACAATGTGCTGGTCTGCCGCCAGCACGCCTTCCGCGGCCAGTCGATCACACTCGACGGCGATATCGTCGTCCTGACCGATGAAATTACGGTCGGCCACAAGATCGCCCGGCGCAACCTGAAAACCGGCGACAAGATCATCAAGTACGGCGCGCCGATCGGCTCGATGAAGACCGATGCCGCCCGCGCCGCGCACGTTCACATGCACAATATGCAAAGCGACTATATCAAGAGCCATACGCGCGAGGTCACCGGTCATGGTCATTAAGATTGGGGACATGAATACGTCCTTCCAGGCCTGGCTGCGCCCTGATGGGCGCAAAGGCATCCGCAATGTCATCTGCGTCGCCTATCTCGTCGAGTGCGCCCATCATGTGGCGCGCAAAATCGTCAATACATGCGACGACGGCGAAGTCCACCTGATCGGCTTCCCCGGCTGCTATCCCAATGAATACGCCTACCAGATGATGGAGAGCCTGTGCACCCACCCCAATGTCGGCGGCGTGGTGCTGGTGTCGCTCGGCTGCGAAAGCTTCAACCGCGAGGCCCTGAAGCGCCACATCGAGGCGTCGGGCCGGCCGGTCGAAACCTATGTCATCCAGAATGAAGGCGGCACGCTGGAGACGATCCGCAAGGGCGTCGAGGCCGTCCGTCGCATCCAGGCGATCGCCCGCCAGACGCCGCGCGGCGATATGGATGTTTCCGAGCTGATCATCGGCACCATCTGCGGCGGGTCTGACGGCACATCGGGCATCACCGCCAATCCGGCGGTCGGGCGCGCCTTCGATGCGCTGGGCGCGGCCGGCGCGGCCTGCATCTTCGAGGAAACCGGCGAACTGGTCGGCTGCGAGACAATCATGGCCTCGCGCGCCATCACACCGGAACTCGGCGCCGAACTGGAAGCGGCCGTCATCAAGGCTGAGGCCTACTACACCATCATGGGTTACGGCTCGTTCGCGCCCGGCAATGCCGAGGGCGGGCTGACGACTCAGGAAGAAAAGTCGATGGGGGCCTATTCCAAGTCGGGTTCCGCGCCGATCTGCGGCGTCATCAAGCCGGGCGATATACCGCCATCCGGTGGATTGTACCTGCTCGATGTCGTGCCCGATGGCGAGCCGCGCTTCGGCTTCCCCAATATTTCCGACAATGCCGAAATCGTGGAAATGATCGCCTGCGGGGCGCACCTGACGCTGTTCACCACCGGCCGCGGTTCGGTGGTCGGCTCGGCTATTTCGCCGGTCATCAAGGTGTGCGCCAATCCGGAAACCTACCGCAAGCTGGCGGGCGACATGGATATCGACGCCGGCCGCATCATGGAAGGCCGCGCCACGCTCGATGAGGTCGGTGCGGAGATCACCGGCCTGGTGCTGCGCGTGGCGGCGGGCGAGCAGAGTCTGAGCGAGCAGATGGGCCACCAGGAATTTATCCTGACCTACAAGGCCTTCGACCCCGTAGGACCGGCTTGCTTACCCCTTCGGGGCAAGCCAGCATTTTAGCAGCTCAAACGCCGCATGGCTTACGCGCACCAGAAACGTTTTTGGGCGCGGCGTGCGGTCGCACTTGCCAATTCTCAAAAAGATTTTTGAGACTTGGAGAATATGGAGATTTTAATGGGACGTTTGACCGGCAAGACCGCTTTGATCACCGCTGCCGGACAGGGCATCGGCCGGGCGACAGCGGAGCTTTTCCTGAAGGAAGGCGCCACCGTCATCGCCACCGATATCAACGCCGATACCCTGGCGGATTTCACCGGCGCGACGACACGGGTGCTCGATGTCACCAATGCCGAAGCGGTCAAGGCGATCGCTTTAGAATTTCCGGCAGTGAACGTGCTCTATAACTGCGCCGGCTACGTCCATGCCGGCACCATTCTCGATTGTGACGAGGACGCCTGGCAATTCTCGCTGAACCTCAATGTCACGGCCATGTACCGCATGATCCGCGCCTTCCTGCCGGCCATGTTAGAGGCAGGCGGCGGCTCGATCATCAACATGTCATCGATCGCCTCTTCGGTGAAGGGCATACCCAACCGCTTCGCCTATTGCGCCACAAAAGCGGGGGTTATCGGTCTGACCAAATCCGTGGCGGCCGATTTCGTCACGCGCGGCATCCGCTGCAACGCCATCTGCCCCGGTACGGTCGAAACGCCGTCGCTGTTGCAGCGCCTGCGCGACACCGGCGATTTCGACAAGGCCTACGCCGAATTCACGGCGCGGCAAGCGATGGGCCGTTTCGGCAAGACCGACGAACTGGCCAAACTGGCCCTGTATCTGGCGTCTGACGACTCCTCGTTCACCACCGGTCAGGCCCACATCATCGACGGCGGCTGGGTGAACTAGGCTCTCCGAGAGCTAAACGCGAGGTATTTTTTCTCGTGGCCAGAAGGCTAGCGCCGCAGGTATCTCTTATACCTGCAAGCGACGCCGACGCCGCCACGGGGAAAAAGAACCGCGTTTAGCCGTGGAAAGCGATATCCATCCATATCATCGCCGTTTCGTCGTGCTTCAGGCACTTCAGCCCGGAATTCGGCTGGTTGAACGGATCGGGCATATGATTGACCGGTTCGACACAGAAATAATCGCCGTCCACCGGCACGAAAACATGCAGCCAGTGGCAATCCGGCGAGGCGCGCAGGGTATGCGTCAGGCGGTCGCCGTCATAGATTTCGGCGCGGCCCTTGAAGCCGGTATAGGCGTTATCGATGGTGATGTCGTGCGCCAGCGTATCGCCATGCGTCCAGTCTTTCTTGAACACACCGGCGTGCCAGTTGCGCGGCAGGGTTTCCTCGTCGGAAATCCACACGCCGTCCACCGCCGCCTTGAGGCGCGAGCGAGGCGTGCGGATGAAATAGGGGTGAAAGCCCAGGCCCACCGGCATGGTCGCCTTGGACAGGTTTTTCACATTGAGGAACATACGCAGGCCGCCGGCGCGCAATTCATAGATCAGGGTCGCTTCGTATTCCCACGGCCATTCATCGGCGAAATGATGATAGCCGAGAACCGCACGCGCCGCCGTCGCCTCGATCACCTGCCACGGCTTGCGCCAGCCCTGACCATGCAACGGATGCGGATGGCCGTCACCGAGATTGGGCGGCAACTGGACCTTATGGCCTTCAAAAACGAACTTGCCGTTACGGATGCGGTTGCAGAAAGGCACCAGCGGAAAACAGGCGGTCAGCAACGCGTCCATCGCCCCTTCCGGCGTCGGGCGCATGACGTCGACTCCGTTCCGCATCAGGCGCGAAATGCTTCCGGCCACATCGGGGTTGATGTCGAGGGTCGTATCGGCAGAATTTAAGCGCAGCATTTTTATCTCATTTTGTTTGCGCTGCCGCTATCGCTGCTTGAGCGCCTTTTCGTCGCTTAAAAAGTCAGGGCGAGATCCATGAAAGGACCCCGCCCCTTAATCGTATACCAAAGCTTACGACTTCTTCCAGAGGCCTTCAAGAGCTTCCAGTGTTTTGCCCTTGGTTTCCGGTACGAATTTCCAGACGAACAGCGCCGCCAGGATCGAACAGGCACCGTAAACGTAGAACGGGAAGCCATGATGGAATAACTCGGTCAGTTTCGAGTTGTCATTCAACATCGGGAAGGTTTGCGACACGATGTAATTGGCGATCCACTGCGCCGTGACGGCAATCCCCATAGCCTTGCCCTTGATCGAGTTCGGAAACATTTCCGAGAGCATGACCCAGACAATCGGTCCCCACGACAGCGAGAAGCCGGCGATATAACCCATGGCGATGAAGAGATAGATCAGGCCGGGCTGCTGGTTCGGGTCCTGGTTCTGATACAGCAGACCAAGCGCGATCAGGGTGATGGCCATGATGGCGGCGCCCCAGAACAGCAGTGGCTTGCGGCCCCAGCCATCGACCGTAAACTGGGCGATGATGGTGAAAACCACCATGACAACGCCGAGCGCAACGGTCTGGAACATCGATGAGTCGGTGCTGAAACCGAGCGATTTGAACATGGCCGGCGCATAGTAGAGCACGGCGTTGATGCCGACGACCTGCTGGAAGACCGACAGCAGAACGCCGATGATCAGCACGCCGACGCCAAAGGACAGCAGCTTGCCGCTGTGAGCAGTCAGGCTTTCCTTGATCTCGACCATGGTCTCGCGGGCCACGACTTCACCATCGAGCGCGGTCAGCAGCTTCATGGCCTTTTCATCATGGCCCTTCATCACATACCAGCGCGGCGTATCGGGCATGAACAAGGCGGCAAGGAAGAACAGTGAAGCCGGAATGGCGCACGAAGCCAGCATATAGCGCCAGCCGAGGTTATGCAGCCAACTATCGTCGCCATTGCCTTGCGAAGCGATCTTGGCGTTGACGAAGTAAACCAGGGTGATGCCGAGCACGATAGCGATCTGCTGGAGCGCCACGAGGAAGCCGCGTTGCTTGGCCGGGGCGATTTCAGCAATATACATGGGCGAAATCAGCGAAGCCATGCCGATGGCAATACCCCCGAAGGTCCGGTAAACCATGAAAGGCCACAGGGCGTCGACGCCCAGTTCACCGATCGGCTTGATGAACAGTTCGGGGAAACCCGACATGATCGACGAGACAAAAAACAGCGCGGCGGCCACCAGCATACCGGCGCGGCGGCCGAACTTCGTCGCCAGCGGACCGGCAATGGCGGCGCCGATAGCGCAGCCCAGAAGCGCGATGCCGACCGACAGGCCGTGGAAGAAATTCTGTTTGGTTTCGTCCCAATCGGTATGGGGGACGACGAAATTCAGATTAATCGATTGCTCTGCGCCGGAAATGACGGCGGTATCGTAACCGAACAGAAGACCGCCGAGAGCCGCGCCAATGGCGAGACCCGCGACCAGTCCCATATTCACTTTACTTGAGGACATCCCCAAACTCCCTTGTGAGCGAACGATATGTCCGCCTTCCCTAACCTACGCGCCTTTCGCAGGATCTTTCCCTGTGTCCGGCGTTGCCGGCGCGTTTAATAAAACCTTAATTCGCTCTTTGCCTGCGCGCAAGCATATCCATCGAAAAGAGCGATATAATCTAATAACTTAGGCGAAAACTCACCTGTTTACGCGCACAGATTGTTAACGCTAACAAGAGTGAAGGGATGACGCATTGCACCATCCCTTCGCTATCTCAGTGATTATGGACATTTTACGTTTTGGCATAATCACTGAACCCGCCTTTGGCATTTTAAAACATCCGTCTGATTTATCAGTGATTATGCCGGGGCATCTTTTCGGCAATACGCTTATATTTCAATGCCGGCTCCATGACCGCGCCGGTGTGCAGTTGCGATACCGTGGCGCGGTAGATTTCCTGCCAGGGCGTCATGCTCTCCGGAACGGGTGGTAAACCGTCTTTTTTGCGTGTTTCGATAACATCGGCCTCGACCAGCATATCGCAGGTGCCTTTATTGAGGTCGATGCGGATCATGTCGCCGGTGCGCAACCAGGCCAGTCCGCCGCCGACCGCCGATTCCGGCGAGGCGTTGAGGATGGACGGCGAATCCGAGGTCCCGGACTGGCGGCCATCGCCCAGCGTCGGCAGCGAGGTGATGCCGCGCTTCAGCAGGGCGTCGGGCGGCTGCATGTTGACCACCTCCGCCGAACCGGGCCACCCGACAACACCCGAACCACGGATGACCAGGATGGTGCGTTCGTCGATGCCCAGCGCCGGATCATTGAGGCGGTTGTGATAGTCGGTCGAGCCGTCGAAGACGACCGCCTTGCAATCGAAGACATTCTCATTGCCCGGTTCGCTGAGATAGCGGTCGCGGAATTCCTTCGAGATCACCGAGGTCTTCATGATGGCGAAATCGAACAGGTTGCCTTTCAGCACCATGAAGCCGGCGCGCTCCATGATCGGATCGGCGATTGTCCGTATCATTTCGCGGTCTTTGGTGTGCTTGCCTGCGTTGTTTTCGGCGATCGATTTACCGGTGACCGTAGCCGCCGAACCATCGATCAGGCCGGCGTCGAGCAGTTCCGCCAGGATGGCCGGCACGCCGCCGGCGCGATGGAAGCGCTCGCCAAGATACTTGCCGGAGGGCTGCATGTTGAGGATCAGCGGAATGTCATGCGCCTGCATCCAGTCGGCGTCGGTAATCTCAACGCCAGCGTGGCGCGCCATGCCGACGATGTGCGGCTGGGCATTGGTCGAACCGCCGGTGGCCGCCACCATGGCGATGGCGTTGGTGAAGGACGCCTTGGTCAGGATTTTCGATGGCTTGAGATCTTCATAGGCCATCTCGACGATGCGGACGCCGGTTTCATAAGCCATCTGGCCGCGCTCGCGATAGGGCGCCGGAATGGCCGAACAGCCGGGCAGCGAAAGGCCCATGGTTTCGGCGACGGCGTTCATGGTCGAGGCCGTGCCCATCGTGTTGCAGTGACCGGCCGAAGGCGCCGAGGCCAGGGCGGCGTCGAAAAACTCATCCTCGGTGATCTGGCCCGCCGCCAGGGCGCGGCGCGACCGCCAGATGACCGTGCCGGAACCGACCAGTTCGCCATCATTCCAGCCATCGAGCATCGGCCCGCCGCTAAGCACTATGGCCGGGATATCAACGGCGGTGGCGGCCATGATGCCGGCGGGGGTGGTCTTGTCGCAGCCGGTGGTCAGCACCACGGCGTCGATCGGATAACCATGCAGGATCTCGATCAGCGTCATCATCGACAGGTTGCGGTCGATGGCGGCGGTCGGGCGGCGGCAGTTTTCGAAGATCGGATGGACCGGAAACTCCATGCAGATGCCACCGGCGTCGCGGATGCCTTCGCGTGTACGCTTGGCCAGTTCCATATGGATGCGGTTGCATGGCGACAGGTCGCTGCCCGATTGGGCGATGCCGATGATCGGCCGGCCCGAACGCAGTTCCTGCGGCGTAAGGCCGTAGTTCATGAACCGCTCCAGATAGAGCGCCGCCATGTCGATATGACCGGGGGCCTCGAACCATTCCTGCGACCGGAAGCGGCCGTTTGGCGTGGCAGGGATGCGCTTCGGCTTGTGTTCGTCGTATTTAAACATGTGCAATCTCGTTCTGGGGCTGGCCCGCGATATCGGTCTGGAAGGTGAATAATCCGCCGGCGAGCGGTTGTTTTTGCAAATCGTCGGCGCTCAGGCCCTTGGCGGCCGTGGTGGCGTAGACGGTCTTGAGGTCCGCACCGCCAAAGGTGATCTTGGTGACGTTGGAGACAGGGAATTTGACGCGACGAATCAGGCGCCCGTCCGGCGCATAGCCATTGACGCCCCAGCCGAAGAACAGCGCGTTCCACACATTGCCGGCGCTGTCGACCACCGGCCCGTCCATATAGCCGTCACCGTGTTCGCCGCGCGGCTCGAACTCGCCGGCGTAACAGACCGGACTGGCCACATCGGCGGGTGCATCCTCGTCGAGCCGCGCGAAGATGCGCTTGCCGGAAATCTGGCCATCGAGGCTGAGATCGAAGGCGTAGATAATCTTTTTCAGGGTGTCGTTGTGGTAGAGCGTCTTGCCGTCGGGCGAAACAGCCGGGCCATTGGTGATGACGTAATCGTCATCCATCATCTTCAGGCCGCGGGCGTCATAACGGTAAAGCTTGCCGGTCGGATTGTTCTCGTCGTCGTCCATCGAGCCGAACCACAGGCGGCCCTGATGATCGACATAACCGTCATTCAGGCGGTTCCCCGGCAAGCCCGGCTCAACATGGGTCAGGAAGGTGAATTGGCCGGAAACAGGATCAAAGTCATAAAGGCCGGTCTTGCAGCCAACGATAAAGCCACCGCGCTGTTTCGGCGCGATAAAGCCGCACGGCGACGGCGCCTTGAAGGTCTGGTGGCCACCGGTACGCACATCATAACGGTGGACGTGCTGCTTTTCTATATCGACAAACCAGACAGCATGGTCCTTCGCCGACCATATAGGCCCTTCGCCGAGGGTAGCCTTCAGGTCCCAGATGCAGGTGGGTTGAAAAAGGTCGGTCATGCTTGTCTCTTTGAAAGTAAGAAACCCCACCACCACATCTTACCGCTTTTGCGGCTCGTGCGGTCCCCCTCCCCGACAAGTCGGGGAGGTACAAGTAAGAACTGCGCAGGCTTTACCGCCAGCCGGCGTCGATCCAGTAACCGTGACCGGTGCACAGCGCGGCGTCGTCCGAGGCCAGGAACATCGCCAGGGACGCGACGTTTTCAGCCACGATCCGGCCCGGCAGGCACTGCGCCTCGACGATCTGGCGCTCACCTTCGGGCGTGTACCACTTTTCCTGGCGCTTGGTCTTCACATTGCCGGGAATGATGGTGGTGACGCGGATATTGTCCGGTCCCAGTTCGCGCGCCAGAGCGCGGGTAAAGCCTTCGATGGCCGCCTTGGCGGTCTCATAAAGCACCAGGTCCGGCAGGCCGAGGTGCCATGAGATCGAACCGAAATTGAGAATGGCGCCGCCGCCGGCCGCCTTCATGCCCGGCGCGATGGCGCGGGTGCACATGGCCATATGCTTGAGGTTGACGGCGATATTGGCGTCGAAGAATTCCGAAGTGACTTCGGAGAGCGAATGACGGTCATCGCGCGCGGCATTATTGAGCAGGATATGGACCGGCCCATCGGCCAAAATCGTCGCCAGGGTCTTTTCCAGCAGGGGCGTGTCGGTCAGGTCGCACTTGTGGAAGACCGGCTTCCGGCCGATCACGCCAGTATCCAGCGTGGCGCTGACATCATCGACCAGATCGATGAAATGCACGATCGCGCCCTGACGGACAAAACCAGTGACCAGCCCCGCGCCGATGCCGGAACCGCCGCCGGTGATCAACACCTTGCGGCCCTTGAGACTAGGGTAGATGGCAGACGGCGCGGGGGTAGTCATAGGGACTTTACTCACTTTTGCAGGAGGTATCTTCTCAGTTGTTTTTAGGCAGTCTTTTTATGGGCATGGTCGGCATTGCGCGCCTTGAGCAGGCCGCGGTCGGCAAGATTTTGCATCAGGTCGGCGATGCCGAAAATCCAGTGACGGGCATCTTTCGACGTCGTTACGCGGTTTTCCAGGCAGCCGAGCTTCGGCGACGACACCTTCACGACGTCGCCCACCTTGTGAGTGAAGCCCCGGCCCGGCGTGTCACGGTCCTGGGTCGGCGCGAACAGGGTGCCGAGCATCAGCACGAAACCGTCCGGATAGTGGTGCTCGCTCATCGCCTGACCGATCAGGTCGAGCGGATCGCGGCTGATATCGGCCATGGTCGAGCGGCCGACCAGTTCGTAGCCTTCCGGTCCGTCGATTTTCAGGTCAAGCACGGCCTTGCGGACATCTTCAATGGTGAAGCTGTCGTCGAACATGCGGATAAAGGGACCGAGCGCGCACGAGGCGTTGTTGTCCTTGGCCTTGCCGAGCAGCAGGGCCGAGCGGCCTTCAAAGCAGCGCAGATTGACATCATTGCCGAGCGTGGCGCCGACCGCGCGGCCCGTCGGCGTGACCACCATGACGACTTCGGGTTCAGGATTGTTCCAGGTCGAATCCGAACGGACACCGACCTCATCGCCCCAGCCAACCGACGAGAGCACAGGCGATTTGGTGAAGACCTCGGCGTCAGGGCCGATGGCGACTTCGAGATATTGCGACCACAGGCCGTCCGTGATCAGGGCAGCTTTCAGCTTGGCCGAGGCCTCCGAACCCGGCTTCACCGAGCGGATATCACCACCGACGCGTTCGGCCAGGTCGTTGCGGATGGCCTGCGCCTTGTCGGCATCGCCACGGGCGCGTTCTTCGATGACGCGCTCAACGGCCGAAACGGCGAAGGTGACGCCGGCGGCCTTGACGCATTGCAGGTCGATCGGGGAAAGCAACTGATTGCCGGTGCGGTGGGCGGCCGAGCCATCCCTGGCCCACACCTTGGCGAATTCAAAATCCTCAAAACCGCCGAACGGCAGGCCGCCTTCGGGCACGCCGGTTTCCGGCCAGACTTTCAGCAGTTGCGAAACGGTCGGGGCGATGGCGCTCATATCGAACACTTCGCCATTCTTGATCATGATCGGGGTGGGGCCGTCAGTGGTCTCGATGCGGCCAATAAGCGTCGCCTCACGCCAGTCGACGGGCAGGAAATCAGGCATTATCTCTTATCCTTCAATGCTTGGGCGGATAACCTTATCCGCGTCTTCTCTACCCGTTTGCAGCCGTGATTGGACCTTCGCAGGTCACAGCCTGTTTGTTAGCGCTACCAATCTTGCAGACAGGGGCATATGTCAAGGGAAAATACATACTTTTCGCCTATAAATATAATTTTATATGCACTTTTAGCTGGAAACAACCGGCCCTGCCACGACCGCCGATGACTGGCGCTCGATCAGCGAGAAATCCCGAACCTCGCGCACCGCCTCGAACGGCCGGCCGGAGCGATGGCCCTTTATCTGATCGAGCAGCAGGCGCACCGACAGGCCGGCCATATCCGAAATCGGCTGGCGCACGGTCGTCAGTTCCGGCCAGACGCTCGACGCCATGGCGGTGTCGTCGAAACCCACCACCGTCAGTTGGTCGGGCACTTCCATGCCGAGGCGATGGGCGGCGGCCACGGCGCCGGCGGCCATGTCGTCATTGGAAGCGAAAATGGCGGTAGGCCGTGTCTTGTGGCTCAACAGGCGTTCGGCGGCGTCGAAACCGGAGCGATAGGTGAAATAGCCCTGGCCGACGAAATTGCCGTCAACCTCAAGCCCGGCATTGGCCATGGCCGCCGAAAAACCCTCGAAACGGATCTGGCTGGCATAGGCGTTGGGGTGGCCCTTGATGAAGCCGATATGGCGGTGGCCCAGTTCGATCAGACGGCGCGTCATCGCCGCGGCCGCCTTGAAATCATCGATGGTGACGCAGGACACGCCCGGATCGGGCCGCGCCATAGCCACGCCGACGAAGGGCATCTTCATGTCTTGCAAAATCTTGGCGACCCGCGTCGAATCGGAAAGCGGCGGTGACAGGATCACGCCGTCGCAACCGGCGGCCTTCATCTTTTCCAGCGCCGCCGTGGCGCCTTCGGGGCCTTCGCAGCTTTCGATCAGCAGTTGCGCGCCGCTTTGCGAACTTTCCGACAGGATGCCCAGCAGGAACTCACTGAGGAAGGCGACGGAGGGATTGGAATAGAGCAGGCCAATGCGCGCCGAATCCTGCGTGGCCAGCGAACGGGCGGCCAGATTGGGCGAATAGTTCAGCGCCTCGACCGAGGCCATCACCTTGGCGCGGGTTTCCTCGCGCACGTTCTTTTCGCCGTTGATAACCCTGGAAACCGTCATGGGGGAAACGCCGACGTGGCGCGCCACATCATGGATGGTGACGATATTGCCCCCCCGCCGACCGACCTTGCGCGCCAAACTCAGTACCCCGTTCTATTCCGTTATTTGCGAATCTATAGGATGCAATCGCTTTCTTGGCAAATACTGGAGCAAATCTGATCGCCAACGCAACTGATTTCATCGAATTTTATGAATGAAAATATTTTGGCAAACGAAAAACAAACACAAAAAAGGCTTGAAAACGGTACGATAATTTGACGCTATGCAGATGCGCCGAAAGAGCGCGTCGTTCAAAAAAGAAAATAACTTGAGGGGGAAGCCCGCTATGAAACCCAATACCCGTCGAATCATTACCCTTGTCGCCACCACTGGCCTTCTGACCGTTCTGCCATTTGCCGGCCATGCTCAAAGCTCTGCCCCGCAGTTCGCCAAAATCTTCGGCGACCATGCCGTGCTGCAACACGATCAGCCTGTACACGTCTGGGGCATTGCCTCGCCGAATACCACCCTGACGATCAGCGTGAATGGCAAGACCGCTTCCGCGATCGCCGGGGCCGACGGCAAGTGGCAAACCGCCTTGCCTGCGCTGCCAGCCGGTGGTCCCTACGCGCTGACGGTTTCCGATGGCCAGGCCACGACGACGCTGAAAGACATCCTGATCGGCGATGTCTATCTCTGTTCCGGCCAGTCCAATATGGAGTTTCCGACGCGGCTTTCGACCGGCGCCTGGGGGGAAATCGGCGCCTCGGCCAATCCGAACCTCCGTTTCGTCAATATCGACAAGGACAGCTCAGCCGCCCCGCGCGATGACCTGAAGACCACCCCGGCATGGAAGGTGGCCGGTCCGGACACCACCGGCGAGGCCTCAGCAGTCTGCTATTACATGAGCAAGGCCCTGCAAAAGGAACACAAGGTGCCGGTCGGTTTCATCGGCACCGACTGGGGCGGCACCACCATCCAGAGCTGGATCAGCCCGGCCGCCTTGCGTACCCTGCCCGCCTATACCGCCGGTGTCGATGCCGTGGCGCAGTATGGCGCCAGCCCGGAAAAGGCCAAGGCCGCCCACGCCAAGGCGCAGGAAGCCTGGTGGGATGCCCACGATAAATCTGCCAAGGCTCAGCGCGCCTGGATTTCGCCGGCCTTCAACGACTCGGCGTGGTCGCGCCTGAAAGCCACCGGCGGCTGGAAGGACAGCGGCAATGCCGACCTGGCAAACTTCGACGGCGTGGTCTGGCTGCGCGCCCGCGTGACCCTGACCGCCGACCAGGCCGCAAAGGCCAATGAACTGGCGCTCGGCCCGGTCGATACCTTCGACACGACCTGGGTCAACGGCCAGTGGGTCGGTAGCGGCGGCATCAACTGGGTGTGGCGCGATTATCAGGTGCCGGCGGGTGTCTTCAAAGCCGGGGAAAACGTCATCGTCCTGCGCGTGCTCGGCAGTAACGGCCTGACCGGCAAGCCCGACATGCGCTTCGTCAAGACCAGCGACGGACAGGCCATTCCGCTCTCGGCCGACTGGACCTACAAGACCGGCATGGCGGCTACTGGCCTGAGCATCCCCGCCGCGCCGTGGGATGTGCCGACCAGCCTCAACACCCTCTATAACGGCATGATCGCCCCGCTGGCGCCCTATACGGTCAAGGCCGCCGCCTGGTATCAGGGCGAATCCAATGCCGATGCCGCAACGGAATACCGCACCCTGCTGCCGATGCTGATGGCCGACTGGCGCAAGAGCTTCTCGGCGCCCGACCTGCCCATGCTGATCGTGCAGTTGTCGAGCTATGGCTCGGTTTCCACCGCGCCCGGCGTGTCGCACTGGGCGGAACTACGCGAGGCCCAGCGCCTGACCGTGGACGCCGATCCGCATGCCGCCCTGATCGTCAGCCATGATTACGGCGACCGCAGCGATATCCACCCGACGCAGAAGACCATTATCGGCCTGCGCGCCGCCCGTGCGGTTGATCATCTCGTCTTCGGGCAGGCGATTGCCCCGACCGGCCCGGAAGCGATCTCGGTGACCCGCGCCGGTCCGGACCTCGTGATCAATTTCCGCTATGCCGAGACAGGCCTGAAAACCTACAGCTCGGATACCGCCATTGGCTTCGAGGCCTGTAACGCCGGGGACACCTGCCGTTATGTCACGGCTGTGGCCGATGGCCAGCGCATCGTGTTGAAAGGCGCCAACACACCGGAGACCGTCAAGGTGCGCTACGCCTGGTCGGATGCGCCCTTCACCAATCTTTACAGCAGCGATGACCAGCCCGCCCTGCCCTTCGAACTGAAAGTCAGCCAATGAAACTGAACCGCCGACACCTTCTGGCCACGGCCACAGGCGCCGCCTTTGTCGCGCCCGTTGCCCAAGCCGCCGCAAAACCCGTTTTCAAAGGCTCCTGGGAATCGTTGGCCGAAAGCTACCAGACGCCGGACTGGTTCCGTGACGCCAAGCTCGGCATCTGGGCGCACTGGGGACCGCAATGTGTGCCCGAATGGGGCGACTGGTACGGCCGCCAGATGTACCAGCAGGGCAATCCCTATTACGAGCACCATGTGAAGACCTACGGCCATCCGGCGCAGTTCGGCTTCATGCAGTTTATCGGCCAGTGGAAAGTCGATCAGTGGGACCCGGATCGCCTGATCGGCCTCTACAAGGCGGCCGGCGCGAAATATTTCGTGTCGCTCGCCAACCACCACGATAATTTCGACATGTTCGACTCGAAATACCAGGACTGGAACGCCACGAAGCTTGGCCCGAAGCGCGATGTCGTTGGCACCTGGGCGAAGGCGGCCCGTGCACAGGGCCTCAAATTCGGCGTTTCCAATCACGGCGCCCACGCCTGGCACTGGTGGCAGACCGCTTTCGGCTACGATGCCGAAGGGCCGGTGCGCGGCCTGCGCTACGATGCCTACCGCCTGAAGAAGGAAGACGGCAAGGGCAAGTGGTGGGACGGCTACGATCCGCAGGAACTCTATGTCGGCCCGCAAGGCGACATGGTGCCGCCGGATGGCATCACCACCCTCAAGGACATGCAGACGTACCACGACAACCATTCCGGCCAGTGGCTGGAAACCGTGCCCCCGCATGATCCCTATTTCGTGAAAAAATGGGCGCTGCGTCAACAGGATCTGGTCGACAAGTACCAGCCCGATCTCGTCTATTTCGACGACACAACCCTGCCGCTGGAACAGGCAGGCCTTGACGCCACGGCCTATTACTATAATTCGAGCTATAAATGGCATGGCAAGCTCGATGTGGTGGTCACCGGCAAGAAGCTGAATGACCAGCAGCGCAAAGGCATCACCGAGGACATCGAGCGCGGCTATTCCGATCGCCTGCGGCCGATCCCCTGGCAGACCTGCACCTGCATCGGCAACTGGCATTACGACCGTCCGCTCTATGAGCGCAATGGCTACAAGACGGCCAAGGAGGTCATCCAGCGTCTGGCCGATGTGGTGGCGAAGAACGGCAATATGCTGCTGAGCATCCCGGTGCGCGGCAATGGGTCGATCGACGAAAAGGAAGAGAAAATCCTGGCCGAGATGGCGGCGTGGATGGCGGTCAATGGCGAGGCGATCTTCGCCACCCGTCCGTGGGATATCTTCGGCGAAGGTCCCTTCTCCCCGCCTTCCGAAGGCCATATGGACGAGAACAAGGCCAAGCCGTTCAGCCACGAGGATATCCGCTTCACCACGAAAGCCGGCGCCTTATATGCGCTGGTGCAGGACTGGCCGGAGAATGGGTTCGTGCAGGTTTATGCGATGGCCGAAGGCTCGCCCCAGCGAAAAGGCACGATCGGAAAGGTCGAACTGCTGGGCCATGCCGAACCATTGAAGTTTGAACTCGGCATGGATGGTCTGAGCGTCAGACTGCCAGATGCGAAACCAACCTTTACGCCGGTGCTGAAGATCACCGGATCGGGGCTGGTTTAATTTTCACCTCCCTTGCGAAGCGGGGGAGGTGGCGGGCGAACGAGGCCGCCCGTGCGGTCCCGCCGGAGGGGGCTTCTTTTGCAACTAATGCCCCCTCCGTCAACGACACCAGCCCTTCGGGCTTCGCCCAAAGGACTGGGCGTTGCCACCTCCCCCGTACGCTGCGCTACAGGGGAGGTGGAAAATAAAAAAACCCGCGACCGATGATCGCGGGTTTTTATTTAGGCAGGAGCAGGGTTTACTGCGCCGTATAAACCGGCTTGCCGCCGGCCTGGATCGCCGACCATTGCTGGCGAACCGTTGTCTTGACCGAATCCGGCATCGGCACATAGTCGAGGCTGGCGGCATCGGCATCGCCCGACGTATAGGCCCAGTCGAAGAACTTCAGCACGGCGGCGCCCTTGGCGGCATCGGCCTGGGTCTTGTGCATCAGGATGAAGGTGGCGCCGGTCAGCGGCCAGGCATCGGCGCCCGGCTGGTCGAGCAACAGGATGTAGTTGCCCGGCGCCTTGGTCCAGTCGGCGCTGGCGGCGGCGGCGGAGAATGCAGCGGCTTCCGGCGCCGGGAAGTTACCGGCCTTGTTTTTCAGCAGCGCATAGGTGCCGCCGTTCTTCTTGGCATAGGCGTATTCGACATAACCGATCGAGCCGACGGTCTGCTTGACGAAGGCGGCGACACCGTCATTGCCCTTGCCGCCGACGCCGACCGGCCACTCAACCGCATCCGAACCGCCAACCTTGGACGACCATTCCGGCGATTGCGACGACAGATAGGTGGTGAAGAGGAAGGACGTGCCGGAGCCGTCGGAGCGGTGAACCACTGTGATTGGCAGGGCCGGAATCTTGAGGCCTGGGTTGAGGGCCGCGATCGCCGGATCATTCCAGTTGGTGACCTTGCCGAGGAAGATATCCGCCAGCAGCGGGCCGCTCAGCTTGAGCTTGCCCGGTTCAACGCCGTTCAGATTGACCAGAGGCACGATACCGCCCATGACGGCCGGGAACTGGTAGAGGCCGGCCTTGTCCAGGTCTTCCGGCTTCAGCGGCTTGTCGCTGGCGCCGAAATCGACCGTGCCGGCTTCGATCTGTTTGATACCGCCGCCCGAACCGATGGCCTGATAGTTCAGCGCCGTGCCCGTCTCGGTCTTGTATTTCGCGGCCCAGGCGGCGTAGAGGGGCGCCGGGAAGGTGGCGCCGGCGCCAGATATTCCACCGGCAGCGGCGACAGGTGACGCATCACCGGCCTTATGGGACGGACTACAGGCGGCAAGCGCCAAGACCAAGGTGATAGCAAGAACCTGTTTGAACATGGCGATCTCCACAAATTTCCTAAGGGTGTCCAATAAGGACCTCGATTGTGACACCTGCGCCAATACAGTATAAAAGCGGCGTTCGCAATTTGACTCGAATATATAAGAAAACGGTAAGGAAGGGCGCCATGTTCCACAAAATCATCGTCACAGGCCTCGCCGCTCTGGCGCTGGTTCAATGCTCGCCAAAGCCCGCCGCCCCGCCCGCGCCTGCTTCAGCAAAACCCGTCGATTTCGCCCCCAACTTTGCGTATGATATCGCCCTGCATATCAAGCCCGAAGCCACGGCGAAGGCCAAAACCCTCGTCATCGCCGCCAAGTATTACGGCCTGCCGCGTCCGGAGACGGCCAATCAGGCCACAGCGGCCGGCGTTATCGAATTCAACACCGATACGGTTGAAATCAGCGCGACCGACCAGACCATCCATATGACCGGCGCCGGTATGCCGAAGGATCGCCTCAAGGACATCACCGGCGGCGCGCCGCTGGTGCAGATCACGGTAAAGGATAAAGCCGGCCGGATCGGGTGCAGCGTCTTCCAGGACTATGTGAAAACGGCGCAGGCAAAGCCAGTCGGCATCTGGTGCGGGCTTAATTAGTTCAGGCGTACCGGCCACTGGCGAATGACAATGCGATTGGCTTCGGCCGCCGTCCGCACGTCCGATCGTGTTTTCAAGGCCATGAGCGCGGCGATAAACGCGCCATCCCGGTCGCTGACCGAAATGGGCGGCAATCCCTGCTGCATAAAGGCGATCAGGGTGTCGCGGGTCGCCGGATCGGTCATGGCGGCGATCATGGCTTTCGCCGCATTGTCGCTGTCGCCGGCGCACAGGTAAGGCTTGATCCGCATAATGTCGTGCGTGAGTGTGGCAAGGCTGGCGGTGAAACCGGCCTTGTCGCCTGAATAGCCTTGCGCGCAGGCCTCGGTGGTCGCCAATGTGGCCGCTTGCGCCTCATCCGGCGCGGTGATGCGGCCTTTGACAGCCAGCCCGGCCTGATCCTGCCCGCGATCAACAAGGAAATTCATATAGGACAGCAACAGATCGGTCGATTTTTCCGCACCAAGCACAGCCGCCCCCGCCTCATAGGCCTTACCCGCATCGAGAAAACGGCCGTTGCGAGCGTAAAGCTCGGCCCGCGTCGTCAATAGCCCCGGATAAGCGTCCGGCGACGAAAACTGGTTCAATCCATACTTGTCGACCAGTTCGAGAATGCCGTTAAGCTGCGTCAGGGCCAGGGCGTTCTGATCGTTGGTGCTTTCCAGGTTCATCAGGTAGCTGAGCGCCGAGAGATTCGCTGGATTGGCGGCGATGACGGCCTTCACTTCTTCGATTTCGCGGTTGAGCACCGGCCGGACCGGATCGGCGGGCACACCGGCCGGACTGATATCGCCGTCGCCCTGGCTGACGATATAGAACAGGGTGTCGGCCTTCAAATCGGCGCGATAGAGGTCAGCGTGGACGGTATCACCCGCCTTCACAGACGCCCGCAGGCCTTCGAGACGCAGCAACCCCATCAGCGGCCGTCCGGCTACGTCATGAATCTGCCAGCGGCCCTCTTCCAGACGGTTGAGCATGGCCTGCGCGATTTCTGGTTTCGCTTCGCGGCTGGCGATCAGCACACCGATGACGCTCATATCGGTCAGGTCCGGCGCCTGGGCCGGAAAACGCGTCAGGGCGGCGTCGAGCGTCGTGGTCGCTTCGGCGGTCTTGCCGCTGATCAGTTGCAGGAAGATATGCAGGTCATAGGCGTTGATGTCATAGGCGCGGCTGACGTTCTCGGCCGAAAGCGCCAGGGCGGCCGGTATGCCCTGCACCTGGGCGGTACAGGCGATCAGTTGGAAGCGGAACTGCGCCGCCAGCTTCGGATCATTCTGTTCGAGGTAAGGATCGTGCCACAATTGATTGAGCGGCGTCATGGCGCCCGGACAATCGCCGGACTGCGTGGCGGCCGAGGCCTGCATGATGGCCACGGCGGTGCCGCTGCTGCTGGCGGGCGCTTCGGCCAACGCTGGCGCAGAGAGCACCAGGGTAAGCGCGGCAAGGCCGGTTGTGATTTTTGAAGATACGCGCATAAGCCCCCCAGCCCGACCGCTCACCAGTCGTTAACGCAGATTAACGGTAATCTGGTGCGTCACAAGCGGAATCTGGCAGCGGGCGAAAATCAGGCGGTCACCAGTTTGAAGCCGACCAGGGTCAGGACCGCCGCCAACAGGGCGCGCAGCACCTTTTCCGGCACCTTCGCGGCGAACATCGAGCCGATAATGATGCCAGGGATCGACCCCAGCAGCAGCGAGGCCAGCAGGCTCAGGTCGACATTGCCAATAAAGAAATAGCCCATGCCGGCCAGGAAGGTCAGCGGCACGGCATGGGCGATATCCGAGCCAACGATGCGGACCGTCGGCAATTGCGGATAAAGCAGGATCAAAGCGGTGACGCCCAGCGCGCCGGCGCCGACCGACGACAGCGACACCAGAAAACCAAGCACCAGCCCGGTCAGCAGCGTAAGCATCGCGCGACGGCCGGTATGCAGGGGTTTGTGTTCCGCTTCGGCTTTTTCAAAGCGCTTTTCCGCCAGTTTGCGGATGACACCGCGCAGCAGCAGCAGGGCGGCGGTCACGAACAGGGCATAACCCAGCACATGGGTGATCAACGACGACATGGCGGCGGACTTGCCGAAATGCTGGATGACATAGAGCGTGGCCAGCGTCGCCGGAATGGAGCCGAGCGCCAGCAGGCCGACGATCATCCAGTTGATGGTGTTCTTGAAACCGTGGATAACAGTGCCGACGCCCTTGGTGAGCGAGGCGTAAAGCAGGTCCGTGCCGACCGCGGTCGCCGGATGGATATGGAACAGCAGCACCAGCAGGGGCGTCATCAGGGAACCGCCGCCGACGCCGGTCAGGCCGACGAGCGCGCCAACCAGCAATCCGGAAAGGGAATAGAGCGGATTGATATGGATGTCTGAAACGAGAGTCGTCAGGTACGCGGGCAGGTCGAACTGTGTCATGAAGCAGCGGCTGTCCCGTGTAGGCTGAGCTTTTGGGTTCGTGCACCATAAAGCCCCCGCCGCCTGAAACAAATCAATTAAATTGGCCCTACGGATTAGAGGGACTTACCCACTATTGTTTCGGGTTTGGGCGGCGTACGCTGACTCATGAACAGGTCGCCGCGCCAGCCGGCTTCCGAACGTGTCGGCCACCACACCGATTCCCACAGGGCATTGATCCCATAAAAAGACAACCTGCCCGCCCGAAGCTGAAAAATCTCCCCCTCTTGGAGGGGGAGCTTGGAAATGCCGTCAGGCTATTTTCAAGAGGGGGTAAAGGTTACACGCGCCGAATTTAAACCATCGCACCGTTTTCGATCTTGCGGCGCAGTTCCTCCGGCCGGAAGGGCTTGGGGATATAGTCATC
The DNA here is from genome assembly GCF_035497195.1 of Asticcacaulis sp. Classification (GTDB taxonomy): domain Bacteria; phylum Pseudomonadota; class Alphaproteobacteria; order Caulobacterales; family Caulobacteraceae; genus Asticcacaulis. The sequence continues at coordinate 709,418 of NZ_DATJDZ010000014.1, read as the reverse complement.
CATGCCGACCGCCAGACAGCGTTCACGATCACCGGCCAGAGCGTGAGCCGTCATGCCGATGATGCGCATACGTGGCCGCCCCTCGCTTTCCTCCCACTCACGGATGCGGCGGGTGGCGTCCAGACCGTTCATGCCGTGCATCTGCACATCCATCAACACAGCGACGTAAGCGCGCGTCTGCACCGCCTCAAAGGCTTCCAGGCCATTATTGGCGACGTCGACGTAATACCCGAAACCTTCCAGAAACGTGGTGGCGACGAGGATATTCGGTTCATAATCCTCGACCAGCAGGACATGCGGACGAACCTGCGCCTCGACCATGCTGTCAGCCGTGGCGCTAAGTGAATATTCCGTGCGCGCCACCTGATCACTTGTGGCCACCTTTAAGGGGATACTGACTTCGAAGACCGAGCCTTTGCCGACTTCGCTTGTCACCGAAATGCCGCCGCCCATGATTTCGGTCAGGGTCTTGGTGATGGCGAGGCCCAGGCCGGTGCCGCCGTATTTGCGGTTGATGCTGGTGTCGGCCTGGACGAATTTCTGGAAGATCGTTTCCATCTTTCCCGGCGCGATGCCGATACCACTGTCAGTCACCGCGATACAGATCATCTCGCTCTCCGGCACATCCGACGGATGGCAGGTAATCCCGACATGGACGCTGCCCTGATCGGTGAACTTGATGGCGTTGCTGCACAGGTTGACGATGATCTGGCGCAGGCGCGTCGGGTCGCCGATGAACATGCGCTCATCGACACCTTCGGCATTGCCTGTAAAGGTCAGGCCCTTGTCGCGCACCGATACCGCCATCATGCTGGCGACCTCCTGCATCAGGCGGGTCAGGCTGAAGGGGATGTGCTCCAGTTCGACCGTGCGGGCCTCGATCTTGGCGATATCGAGCAGGTCGTTGATCAGGGCCAGCAGGCTGTCGGCGCTCATCGACAGGGTGCGGATATAATCGCTCTGCCGCGGGGTGAGCGGCTGGCTTTTCGACAAAATGGTGCTGAGGCCGATGATGGCGTTCATCGGCGTACGGATTTCGTGGCTCATATTGGCGAGGAATTCCGTCTTGGCGATATTGGCGGCTTCGGCGGCGTTGCGTGCTTCAAGCAAGGCCTCCTGCGCCTGCTGCTGAGCCGTCATGTCACGGCAAATCTTGATGAAGCCCTTGACGCGGCCCTCGTCGTCATACATCGCCGCCATTGTGCCGGAGGCGTAGAAACGCTCACCGCTCTGGCGCAGGTGCCAGCGCTCGTCGGAGGCGCGGGTATTGGTCGCCGCCAGGGCCAGTTCGGTGCGCGGCGCCCCGTGGGCGCGATCTTCCGGTGTGAAGATGACCTCGATATGATTGCCGAGCACGTCCTGCGGCTTGTAGCCGAAAATCTTCTGGGCGCCGGAATTCCACAACATGATCCGCCCGGCCTCATCGAGCGAAATGATGGCGTAGTCCTGCACGCTTTCGACCATCAGGCTGAAATAGTCCTGGCTCTCCTTCAGTTTCAGCGCCGCCACCTTGGCCTCGGTGACATCCTGCACCATGCCGACCATGTGCAGCGGGCGGTCGTCCTCACCGCGGATGAATTCGGCGCGGCGGTATATCCAGCGGATGTCGCCGGTATCGGGCCGGCGGATGCGATACTCGGTTTCCGACGGCGTGGTGCCGGCCGACCGGTCATCAGCCGTGGACAGGGCTTCGCGGTCTTCGGGCAGGATCAGGCCGGATACGTCCGCCAGCGACAGATGCAGCGCCGGCGGGAGACCGAAAATCGTGCAAAATTCCTCGGAGACCGTCATCTGGTCGCATCCGGCCGCCACGGCGAAGACGCCGATACCGCCGACCCGCTGCGCCATCTTGAGCTGATAATGGCTCTCGTCGAGCGCCTGTTCGGTGCGTTTGCGGGCGTCGATATCGATCAGGATACCCGACTGGTTGACCGCCCGCCCGTTTGCGTCCAGTTCCGCCTTGCCTGTGCCGTTGACCCACCGCCAGGGCGCGCCATCACCGGCGCTTTCCGGTGACCGCACGCGATAATCGATGATGCAGGTCTCTCCGCTGATCATCGTCTTTTCGATGGCCTCGGTCAGCAATGGCAGATCATCGGGGTGAATGGCCGGCGTCAGGGCGGAAAACGGCACCCCCGCGTTCAGGGCCTCCGGCGTCAGCCCAAAAGTACGGGCGAAGCCTTCATCGCCCGTCACCGTGCCATTTGGCAGGTCCCAGAACCAGGCGCCGATAATGCCGCCGGCGCTTTGGGCCAGGCGCAGCTTTTGGCTGGATTCCTTCAGCGCCTGCTCCGCCAGGGTGCGGTCCGTCATATCGACGCCTTCGACAAAGATGCCGCTGATCGTCCCGTCCGGCTCCATCAAGGGCTGGTAGACGAAGTCGAGATGGCGGATGTCTTCCGGTCCATTGGCCCTGGTCTTCCGGACATACCGAACGCCTTTGGCGACAAAAGCCTCGCCGCTGGCAAAAACCGAATCCAGCAGGGCGGTGAAGCCCTGCTCGACGGTTTCTGGCATGGCCTCGACAACGGTCAGGCCGATCAACTGGCGATCGCCTGCCAGCGTCTGGTAGGCCGGATTGATCATGGCGAACCTGTGTTCCGGCCCGGTAAGCAGCGCCATGAAGCCCGGCGCCTGCTCGAACAGCGCCTTGAACCGCTCGGTTTCCTCGGCCTGCCGCCGCGCCGCCATGACGCTTTCGGTGGTTTCCGTACACAGGACAAGCACCCCGCCAATACCGTTTTCCGCCGCCTCGTCATCAATGGGGCTGTAGCTGTAGGTCCAGTAAACCTCTTCCCGCCGGCCATTGCGCGTTATCGGCACCAGGGCGTTCTTGTGCCAGGTCGCACCGCGGCCGGACATGACCTGCGCGATCTGCGGCCCGATGATATCCCATATCTCGTCCCACACCTCGCGCGCCGGCCGGCCAAGCGAAGACGGATGGCGCTCCGAACCGATGGACTGGCGATACGCGTCATTGTACAGGCAGGCGCTCTCCCTGCCCCACCAGACATACATCGGGTGCCCGGTATTCAGCATCAGCCGCACGACCGTGCGCAGGGCTTGCGGCCAGTTTTCCGGCGGGCCAAGCGACGTTTTCGACCAGTCGTGGGTTCGCATCAGTCCGGCCATCTCGCCGGGGCCATCGAGAAAATGCAGATTCGGAACGGCGGAATTCACTCTGGCCACGCTCCGGCAAGCCATCCGGCTTCTTGCTGTCGATACGGATAAGGCGGCATTGGCCTGTCCCCCAAATACTTAACGCCGCCCGCAGGCGTCGGGCTAATGCGCAAAGAAGAGAGTTTTTGTTGTAAAAGGTCAATTAGGAAATTACGCTCCAGGGGGTATCCTTAAGGCGTGAAACCGCTGACCACCCGATCATCTGAAAATCGCCTCAACCGAATGGATCTAAACATGCTCGGCATCAGCAGCTATACACAGGCCTATATCGGCGAGTGCCGCGCCCGGATCGACGTGCAATTGTCCGCCTATCATGATTTCCTGCTCGCGGCGGAAACGGGAGAGGACAAGGCTGCGCTCGGCGCCGCAAAGGATGCGTTCGAAGCGCCGTTCTTCCGTCATCTCATCCTGGCTATGGACCATTATTTCGATAATCGCCTGCGCACACTGGAACTGAAAGACGGCAATCCGGTCAATGAGGTACGGGTATTGTGCAATTCGATCATGCACAATTCTCACAAGCTGCTGAAGGACTCGCAGATCAGGCTCGATCCCGCAAAGTCGGTGCTGGGCTTGAAGGCCGGTGACGACATCCGCCTGACGGCCCACGATTTCAAACGGCTGGCCGACGCGTTTTTCAACGAGATCAGCGCGAAATACGGCGCTGCCTGAAACGAATGGGGTTTGGGGCCTGTGGCCCCAGGTCCTGCCCTTTCAAGAAAAAGCCCGGTTCTAAAAGACCGGGCTTTCTTGGAATAAAAAAGATATGGGGTCGCGGACCCCAAACCCCATTCGTTACGAGTCGAGGAACGAGCGCAATTTCCGCGACCGTGACGGGTGCTTGAGCTTGCGCAGCGCCTTGGCTTCGATCTGGCGAATACGTTCGCGCGTCACCGAGAACTGCTGGCCGACTTCTTCCAGCGTGTGGTCGGTGTTCATGCCGATGCCGAAGCGCATCCGCAACACACGTTCTTCACGCGGGGTCAGCGAGGCCAGAACCCGCGTCGTGGTTTCGCGCAGGTTGGACTGGATGGCCGCATCAATCGGCAGGACGGCGTTCTTGTCCTCGATGAAGTCGCCGAGGTGCGAATCCTCTTCGTCACCGATCGGCGTTTCCAGCGAGATCGGTTCCTTGGCGATTTTCAGCACCTTGCGGACCTTTTCCAGCGGCATGGCCAGCTTTTCAGCCAGTTCTTCCGGAGTGGGCTCGCGGCCGATTTCATGCAGCATCTGGCGCGATGTCCGGACGATCTTGTTGATCGTCTCGATCATATGGACCGGAATACGGATGGTGCGGGCCTGGTCGGCGATCGAACGGGTGATCGCCTGCCTGATCCACCAGGTGGCGTAGGTCGAGAACTTGTAGCCGCGGCGGTATTCGAACTTGTCGACCGCCTTCATCAGGCCGATATTGCCTTCCTGGATCAGATCGAGGAATTGCAGGCCGCGATTGGTGTACTTCTTGGCAATCGAGATAACCAGTCGCAGATTGGCCTCGACCATTTCGGTCTTGGCCTGACGGGCTTCGCGCTCGCCCTTCTGCACGGTCTGGACGATACGGCGGAAGTCATCGACCGCCACGCCCATGTCGGTGGCCAGGGTCGTCACTTCGCTGCGGATACGGTTGATCGCCGCGCCGTCGTTATCGATGAACTTCTGCCAGCGGATACCCATGTCGCGCACCTTGTCACCCCAGGCGGGATCGAGTTCGCGGGTATAATAGGCGGTCAGGAATTCGGCGCGCGAAATGCCGTAGGAATCGGCGAGACGCAGCAGACGGCCTTCCAACCCCATCAGCTTCTTGTTGATACCGTAAAGCTGCTCGACCAGGGCTTCGATGCGCTGATTATTGAGCTTGAGGGTCTTGAGGTGACGGGTGATCGTCGCCGTCACTTCGTCATAAGCCGCCTTGTCCGCCGGATCGGAAGGCAGGCCCTCCAGCTTGGCGGTCAGCATCTTTTCCTGCGTCTGGCGATAGACTTCAAACTCGCCGGCGATGGCGTCGAGCGTCGCCATTACGCCTTCGCGCAGTTCCGATTCCATGGCCGAAACCGAAGGACCGGCGCCATCGTCGAAATCGTCCTCGTCTTCTTCTTCGACGACCTCAGGCTTCTTTTCTTCCTCGTCCATCGGGACGTAATCATCGTCATCGTCGTCGTCATCGCCCTTGGGCTTTTTCGGCTCGACAGGCTTGGCCTCGACAACAGCCGTGACTTCCGGCTTCGGCGGCACCGGATCGGGAATCTTGATGACCGGCGGCACGAAGCGCTGCGGGCGCGGCCCCGGCTGGATCACTTCCTCGATTTCCTCGCCATCTTCGCCGAGCGCGCCCGGCGGCGGCCCGTCCTGCTGGCCGTAGGTGCCTTCCAGGTCGATGATTTCACGCAGCAGGATACGGCCGGAACCGAGTTCCTCGCGCCAGATCATGATGGCTTCAAAGGTCAGGGCGGATTCGCACAGGCCCCGGATCATGGTGTCGCGGCCAGCCTCGATGCGCTTGGCGATGGCGATTTCGCCCTCGCGGCTCAGCAGTTCGACCGACCCCATTTCGCGCAGATACATGCGCACGGGATCATCGGTGCGGTCGTAATTGGAGGTCTTGGTGGTTTCCACCACCGCGCCGGCTTCCTCGCGGACGACGACTTCGCCGCCTTCCGCCGCCTCTTCCTCGGACTCGATGACGTTCACGCCCATCTCGGTGAGCATGGCCAGGGTGTCTTCGATCTGCTCGGAGGTGAATTCTTCCGACGGCAACACCTTGTTCAGCTCGTCCATGGTGACGTAGCCGCGCATCTTGGCCGCCTTGATGAACTTCTTGACCGCGGAATCGGTCAGATCGAGCAAGGGACCGTCAGACGCCGATTCATTCTCTGGTTTTTCTGTCGCCGTGCTCATTTTGTCACACTCATATGGGTCTCCGCAACGAGCCTGAAATTTCAGGAGCCGCTCATGTGTCTTATTAAGAATAGTCTAAACGAAAGCTTAACCACATGACTCTGCATGTTTTTTAGGTCGCACTCTCGTCGCCATCCTGCCAGATTTGTCCGCTTCTCAAGGACTTTCGCAGGGCATCGCGTTCCAGCTTCAGACGTGAAAAAAATTCTGTGCCCACCTGTTCGCGGGCCGAATTCAAAGCACGATCCAAGGCCGTCAAACGCGAAACCGCGTTGAACGCCTGTAACCAGCGGGTATGGGCATCAGCTAAAGATATGTCCGGTAAGAGGAATGGCGCGCCACTTTTTAGGGCCGCCTTCTGTATCTCGCTTAACAATGCACCAAGTCCTTGTTTGTGCAGATGGCGACTCAAGGCCACCCTGTCAAGCCCTTCGTGCTGAAAACTGAGCGTAATGAGGGCATTTGCCAGCGGACTGAGCGCCTCATCGCCGAATCCGTAGGCCTCCAGACCTTCAACCTGATCCAGCAGCCAGTCCGGATTATCGACCAGACCCTGCGCCAGACCGGCGCTTGTCGGATCGAGCGCGGCGGCCAGCGTGACGGCGGCGCGGCGGGTTTCTTCCATGGCCGGCGGAATGAAGACTTCGCGTTTCTGGCCGGGCTTCCACGGCTCACGCGGCACATACGGCCCGCGCGCCTGAAAATTATTCCCCGTGTTACGCTGCGGCGTTACCAGCCCGTCAAAGCGCTCCAGCAGGTCATGGCGATAGGCTTCGGCGAGATCCTTGTCCTCGATCTGCGCCGCCAGGGCGCGCAGACGCTTCTTGAAGCCGGCCTTGCGTTCGGGTGTATCGAGCGGCTCCAGCTCGGCCTCGCGGGTGAACAACACCTCAACGAACGGCTTGGTTTCCTTCAAGGCCTCGCGCAGGGCCAGCGCGCCTTTTTCGCGCAGCATGTCATCGGGGTCCTGACCGCCGGGCAGCAGGCAGACCTTGAACGAGCGGCCTGGCTTGAGCTTCGGCAGGGCGCGATCGAGCGCGCGGAAGGCGGCGCGCTGCCCGGCCTTGTCGCCATCGAAACACAGGGTCGGTTCCGGGTGACGCCGCCACAAAATTTCGATCTGCTCCTCGGTCAGGGCCGTGCCCATCGGCGCGACCGCCGCCACATGGGCGCGCTGACAGGCCAGCACATCCATATACCCTTCAACCACGACCAGTTCGGCCTTGGTTTCCTCGGCGCCCAGCAGTTTCAGCGCCTTGGGCAGGCCGAACAGCATATTGCCCTTGTGGAACAACGTCGTTTCCGGGCCGTTGAGATATTTCGCCTTGTCGTCAGGGTTAAGCGCCCGCCCGCCGAATGACACGACAATGCCGCGCTGGTCCTCGATCGGGAATATCAGCCGGTCGCGGAAACGGTCATAGGGAGCCGAACCACCTTCGACCTCGATCAGCAGACCGCATTCGACCAGTTCCGACACCTTGGCGCCGCGCTGAACCAGTGCGTCCTTGAGTGCCGTGCGGTCACGCGGGGCATAGCCCAGGCCGAAATTGACGATATCTTCCTTCGACAGGCCGCGCCGTTCGAGATAGTCGCGGGCGTTCTGCGCCGCCGGCGTCTTGTCCTGCAAGCGGCTGACGAACCATTTCTGCGCCAGGTCCATCCAGTCGGTCAGGCCCCGGCGCTTCATTTCGGCGGCCTTGGCCTGCGGCGTATCGACCGGCAGGGACATGCCGGCTTCGGAGGCCAGCTTCTCCACCGCCTCGTTGAAGCTCAGGCGTTCGGTCTCCTGCAAAAACGAGATGATGTCGCCATGCTTGCCGGAGGAAAAGTCATGATAGAAGCGCTTCTCGTCATTGACATAGAAGGAGGGTGTCTTTTCCTTGCTGAAAGGCGACAGGCCGACCCACTCGCGGCCATTCTTGCGCAGCTTGACGCTCTTGCCTATGACCTCCGAGGGCCGCAGACGCGTTTTCAGTTCTTCAAGGAAATGGTCGTCAAAGCGCACGGCCCACTATAGGCGGAGTGCCGTTTTCCGGTAAAGGTTTTTAAAGCCCGATTAACAGCTTCGTCAGGCTTTTCGCGTTAACTGACGCCATGACGCGGGAAAAGCCCCATATTTATCGCTGGCTCGCCATCGCCCTGACCGTGGTTCTGGCGAGCTGCGCCCCCTTGCAGTCGGCCTATGACGTCATTCGCCAGAAACCGGCGCTGGTTTTCCAGACGCGCGGCAGCGATATCCTGACGCCCGACGGCGCGCCCTTCATCGCCCGCGGCATCAATCTGCAATATGGCGATAACCCCAAGGCCGCCCTGCCGGCCATCAAGGCCATTTCATCGACCGGCGCCAATATCATCCGGCTGCAATTGCGCCGCGACACCTCGGCGAAAGACCTGAAAAAGGCGCTCGACAAGGCCGTCGCGCTGAAGCTGCCGGTCATGGTCTTCTACTGGGAAAGCGACATCACCTGCGCCACCGACAGCGCCCGCCTGCGCCGGGACACCCGAGACCTGTGGCTGACGCGCTGGGCCGATGTGCTCAATGCGCGCAAGTACCAGCCGTACCTGATGCTCAATATCGCCAACGAATGGGGCACATCGAAGGACAATTACGCCGGCTATATGGCCACCTATAAAGACCTGATCCGGGCAATGCGCGCGCGCGGCTTTCGTGCCCCGATCGTCATCGACGCCGCCGATTGCGGCCAGGCGACCGGCAGCTTCCTCGAAGGCCGCGGCAAGGCCCTGCAAACCGCCGACCCGCTGCATAACCTGATCGTCAGCGTCCACGCCTATAACCTGCCGTGGAATTCACCGGAAAAGATCGACGGGAACATCGCCGCCCTGCGCGCCGAGGGCGTGCCGTTCCTGCTGGGCGAATTCGGCGACCGCGAACTGGTCGAGGACGGTAACGCCGTCGATCATCTGCACCTGATGGAAAGCGCCGAAAAAACCGGCACCGGCTGGATCACCTGGAGCTGGAAGGGTAATGGCGGCGTCACCCGTGTGCTCGACATGTCCGAAAGCTACGGCAAGGTGCGCCTGACCCGTCGCGGCCATGATATCGTCGATGGCCCCTACGGTCTGCGCGCCACGGCGAGATAACGGCGTTTTTACGCTCTATTTACTTTAACCGCCCGATAAAGAACGCACGTCCTTACAAGGGGAGGCATAGGCTGCCGCTCTCCACCCTTACAAGGACATTCCTCATGAAAAGCTTTCTGCCCCTGGCGGCTATGGCTGCCTTTCTCACCGGCATGGCGGCGCTGCCCGCTATCACCCAGGCGCAATCAACGCCTCCCGCGGATATGCAGGGCGCGGGCGCTTCCAGTTCCAGCGGCTCCATGATGGCCTGTGACAGCATGTCCATGAGCCATATGAGCAGCATGAGTCATATGAGCGGGATGAGCGACAAGAGCGACATGCCCGCTCACGGTTCCATGGACCAATGCCCCGCCAGCGGCATGGGCGGCATGACTATGATGAGCGCCTCCTCCTCTTCAAGCGCATCATCCTCAGATGCCTCCTCTGGCAGTTCATCCTCGCAATAACCGCGCCTACCCCGCCTCCGCCAGTTCGGCGATCGGCGTTTTCAGCATCTCGACGAAACTGTCGCGCCAGCGCGACACATCATTCGTCTCGACGTTTTCCATCAGGGCTTCCCAGCGCGCCTTGCGCTGCTTAAGCGGCATGTTCAGCCCCTGGCGGATAGCCTCGGCGACATCCTCGCGGCTGAGCGGGTTGACGATCAGCGCCTCCTTCATCGTTTCGGCGGCGCCGGCGAATTCCGACAGGATCAGCACCCCCGGATTGGCGGCGTCCTGCGCGGCGACGAACTCCTTGGCGACCAGGTTCATGCCGTCACGCAAAGGCGTCACCAGCCCGATATGGGCGGCACGGTAGATGCCCGCCAGTTCGTCGCGCCGGTAGGGTCGGTTGACATAGCGCAGCGGCACCCAGTCGACCGTGGCGTAGGCGCCGTTGATCTGACCGGAAATGGTGTCGAGCCGGGCGCGCAGGTCCTGATAGGCATCGACCGAATCGCGCGACCGCGTGGCGATTTGCAGCAAAAACAATTCGCCGTGCAGGTCGGGATATTTGTCCAGCAAGGTCTCGTAGGCCGAAAAGCGCTCCTCCAGCCCCTTGGAATAGTCGAGCCGGTCAACGCCCAGGATCATCTTGCGGCCGTCCTGGCTCTTGACCATCAGCTTGCGGTAGTCCTCCGCCTTGTCGCTTTTCAGGGTGGTGGCGAAATCGGCGGCGTCGATGCCGATGGGGAAGGCCTTGACCCGCGACCGGTTGCCGAAGGCCTTGACCACACCGTCTTCGCAGACCTCGGCATTGGCGTCGTGCTGGGCGTAATCGAGGAAGGCTTCGGTATCCTCTCCGGTCTGGAAGCCGATCAGATCGTAGCTGAACAGCGATTCCACCAGTTCGTTATGGCGCGGCAGGGTGGACAGCACGCGGCGCGCCGGCCACGGGATATGCAGGAAGAAGCCGATGCGGTTCTTCACCCCGCGCCGGCGCAGTTCGCGGCCGAGCGGGATCAGGTGATAATCCTGCACCCAGATGATATCGTCCGGCCCGATCAGCGGCAGCAAGGTTTCGGCGAAGCGGATATTGACCCGCTCATAGCCCTCATCGAAGCTGCGCTCGTAATTGACCAGATCGGTGCGGTAGTGAAACAGCGGCCACAGGGTCCGGTTGGCGTAGCCGTTGTAATATTCGTTTTCGTCCTGCGCTTCGAGATCGAGCAGGGCCACCGTGACGCCGCCGACCACCTGCATCGAGATATGGCCGGTATATTCCTCGACGGTGTTGCCGCTCCAGCCGAACCATAACCCCTTGTCCTCACGCAGGGCGGCGGACAGCGCCATAGCCAGGCCGCCGGTAGTGCCCACCCCGGTATCGGCGGGCGGATTGACACGATTAGATACGACGATAAGACGGCTCAACAGCGGCCTCCAGTTCAATATATTGATTCTGCAAGCCGTTTTCCAGCCAGGCGTGGACGGCTTCGACGCTTTCCAGGCGATAGCCGGCCCAGGTTTCGCGCAAGCTCCCGACCAGTATGCCGATGCCGCCAAGGGCGCTGACGACGCGAAAGCCGTCCTCGTCGGTCAGGTCGTCACCGACAAAGACCGGAACGGACCCGGCGAATGGCGGCTCGACCATAAAGGCGCGCACCGCCCGGCCCTTGTCCATGCCGGGCGTCAGGAATTCAGCGACAAAAGCGCCCCATTGCAGTTTCAGACCGGTGCGGCGGGCAAGGTCTTCGGCGAACACCTGCACCACCGGTTCCAGGGCGGGATCGAGCCGATAATGCAGGGCCACGCTAAGCGGCTTTTCCTCGACGCGGATATCGGGAAATCTCCGCGCCAGGGCCAGAGCTTCCTGACGCGCCGGCTCGACGCCGGCATGAAGCGACGCGGTGATCATATCCAGCCGGGCGTCGCGCCGTTGCAGGCCGTGACTGCCCGCCACCGCCGGGATGACGCCTTCGACAATGCGATCGATTTCGGCGATCGACCGGCCGCTGATGATCGCCATGCGGCCAGCCAGCCGCACCGCCATCCGCTTCAACAGGGCATTGCGCGTGATATCCGGCCCCACATCTTCCGGCTGAGACGTGAAAGACGCCAGCGTGCCGTCGAGGTCCATGAACAGGGCCACATCGTCCAGGCGCAGGCGACCCATAGCTGTGCTCACGGCCGCATCCCTGCGCTGCAACGCAATACCTGTCATTAAAAAAACTCCACTTCGAAATTCAAACACAGCAAGAGAGACGGCTTGATAGCCGACAACATTGCTGAATTAAGTATTGATTTGCCCCAATTATGACAAATTATGAATACTTACTGAGATAACAGATAATATTCATGAAAATAAAATTCCGATAAAAACGAAACTTTAAACTTGAGGTCAATGCCACGCACAATTATTAACCTAGCATTTGCAACAATATAGTTTCAACCCACCTCTCGTTTCTGTGATCAATTGTGACTATTTCCGTGAACGGAACCTCTGACCGCAAAAGCGTAACATCGTTATTATCGGAAAACCCACCCATGGCCCCGAAAGCCACGCTCGACCTCGCCCCTATCGGCAATTGCGCCGCCACCGCCCTGATCGACCGCCGGGGCCGGTTCGTCTGGGCCTGCTATCCGCGCATCGATGGCGAACCGGTCTTTTCCGCCCTGCTCGAACCGTCATGCGGCGGACCTGAAGAAGCCGGCTTCTGGTCGGTCGAAATGGCCGATGTCAGCGAGATCACGCAGGACTACATTCGCAATACCGCCATCCTGCGCACCGAAATGCGCGACACCCACGGTGCCGTGGTCGAGATCATCGATTTCGCCCCGCGCCTGCATCACCTCAACCGCACCTACAAGCCCTGGGCCTTTTACCGGCTGGTGCGGCCGGTTTCCGGCACGCCGCGCATCCGCATCCGCATGACGCCGACCGGCAACTGGGGCCGTGACCTGGGCGAGGCCACCTACGGCTCCAGCCATATCCGTTATAAATGCGGCCCGGCCGTGATGCGTCTGACCACCAATGCCCCCCTCACCTATCTGCGCGAAGACCAGACCTTTCGGCTGGAGGGACCGCTTGGTTTCCACTTGGGCCCCGACGAGCCTTACCCCAACGATGTGCTGACCGATGCCGAGCATATGCTGCGCGCCACTGTCGCCTACTGGCAGGCGTGGGTGCGCACCCTGACCATTCCGCTGGAATGGCAGGAAGCGGTGATCCGCGCCGCCATCACGCTCAAGCTCTGCTCGTATGATGATACCGGCGCCATCGTGGCGGCCATGACCACCTCCCTCCCCGAAGCCGCCAATACCGGCCGCAACTGGGATTACCGCTACTGCTGGATACGCGACGCCTATTATGTCGTGCGGGCGCTGAACCGGCTGGGCGCCGCCGACATGCTGGAAAGCTATCTCGTTTACCTGCGCAACCTGACGGACCAATCGGCCGGCGGCCATGTCCAGCCACTTTATAGTGTGTCCTTGCAAGGCGATCTGACCGAGCGTATCGCCCCCGGCATGAAGGGCTATCGTGGCATGGGGCCGGTGCGCGTCGGCAACCAGGCCTACGAGCACCACCAGAACGATGTCTATGGCCAGATGATTCTGCCGCTGACCCAATCCTTCTTTGACGCCCGTTTCCTGCGCGTCGGCACGGTGGCCGATTTCCATGCGCTGGAAAAAGTCGGTGACCGCGCCTTCGCCGTCTATGACACACCCGACGCTGGTCTGTGGGAATTCCGCACCATCGCCCGCGTACACACCTATTCAGCGCTGTTATGCTGGGCGGCCTGCGACCGGCTGGCCAATGTGGCGCTATCGCTCGGCCTCAAGGATCGCAGCGCCTTCTGGAGCCGGCGCGCCGGCATTATCCGCAAGGCGATCGAGACCAAGGCGTGGAACGAGAAACTTGGCATCTTCACCGGCTCCTTCGGCGGCGATGAGGTCGACGCCAGCTTGCTGCAACTATTCGAACTGGGCTTCCTGCCGGCCGACGATCCGCGCTGCGTCGCCACCTTCAAGGAATGCGAGCGGCAATTGCGCAAGGGCGACAACTTCTACCGCTACGTCGAGCCGGACGATTTCGGCGCCCCGGAAACCGCCTTCAACTTCTGCACCTTCTGGTACATCGAAGCCCTGCACCTGCAAGGCCGCACCGATGAGGCGCGCGACCTGTTCGAGGCCATGCTGGCGCGGCGTACCCATTCGGGTCTGCTGTCGGAGGATGTTCAGGTCGAGACCGGCGAACTGTGGGGCAATTTCCCGCAGACCTATTCGCTGGTCGGCCTGATCACCTGTGCCGACCTTCTCAGCCGGACCTGGGCGACCGTGCGATGATCATAAATTCCCTTCTCCCCGTTTGCGGGGAGAAGGTGGGCTGAATGAAATGAAGCCCGGATGAGGGGCCAGCCCAAACCACAGATAGCCCCTCACCCGGTTCGCAAGCGAACCCCCTCTCCCCGCTGGCGGGGAGAGGGGAATTTTGCGCCATGCTAAACAGCCCCCTTGTCAGATGCCTAGTGTTGGGCTATATACTGAACCAAATGGTTCAGTATATAGCCCCTCTCGACACCTCCTTCGCCGCGCTTTCGGACCCTACCCGGCGGGGCGTTCTGGAGCAGCTCGGACGTTCGGACGCCTCGATCACCGACCTGGCCGAGCGGTTCCACATGACCCTTACCGGCATGAAGAAGCACGTCAGCGTCCTTGAAGGTGCCGGCTTCGTCACCACGCAAAAGGTCGGACGCGTGCGGACCTGCCGGCTCGGCCGCCGAAAAATGGCGGAAGAGGCGGCGTGGATCGAACAGTATCAACAGCTCTGGGCCGCCCGGTTCGAGGCGCTGGATGAGATTGTCGAAGACCTGAAACAAAGGGAGATAAGCCATGAGCGAGATACAAAATAACGTCACGACGGCGGAACGGACCTCCGACCGCGAGTTCGTCATAACGCGGACCGTCAACGGCCCGGTGCATATCGTATTCAAAGCATGGAGCGATCCTGAGCTGTTCAGGCGCTGGTGGACGCCGAAGTCGTTCGGCATGACCATACTGTCCTGCGAGATGGATGTGCGGACCGGCGGCGGCTATAGTCTGGTGATCAGCCATCCCTCCATGGAACAGCCGATGGCGTTCTTCGGAAAGTACATCGAGGTGGTGCCGAACGCCCGCATTGTCTGGACAAACGAGGAAGGTGACGAAGAAGGGGCCGTCACGACCGTGACCTTCGAAGACCGCGGGGGCGAGACCCTGGTCGTCTGGCGCGACCTCTATCCTTCGAAGGCAGCGCTCGACGAGGCGATGGTGTCCGGCGCCACAAGCGGCTTTGGCGAGCAGTTCGAGCAACTGGACGCCCTTCTCGTCACCCTTGGATAGCGACGGTAAACCAAGCGCGCCTAACTCCCCGTCAAACGCGCCTCCATCAGATCAGCCTCACGCACCAGCTTCCGTGCCGTTTCGTCGGAGAGTTCGCGCGACCGGCTGAGTTCGTAAAACACCTCGCGTTCGGCGCGCAGGCCGGCCAGCCTCAGCTCCCGCTCAATCTTTTCAAGCCGGCGCAGATGCGTGGCCGCCTCGCCGTGCAGCCCCTGATTATCGATCCGACGGCGATAAAGCTCCATGATCCGCGCGCTGGCTTCGGCATAAAGCTCGGTGTCTTTCTTGCCGATCTTCATGGCGTTCTGGAGTTGCTCGATCGCCTCGATCGCCGCCTCGGCCGCCACGGCGCGCGCCGCATCCTCCTCCGCCAGAGCCTTCGGTTCGGGCGGCAGTTGCAGGCCTTTCAGCAGAAATGGCAGGCAGACACTGGCCAGAACCAGCGACACGACAATAACCGCCGCCGCCAGAAAGATGATCAGGGTGCGCGCCGGGAAGGCCGATCCATCGCCCACGACGAATGGAATGGTCAGAACCCCCGCCAGGGTGATAGCGCCACGCACCCCGGCCAGCGAGGTCGCCGCGATCAGACGCAGACTCGGCTTCTGTACCGGAAGGCCCTTGCGCGCCGCCCGGAACAGGGTGAAACGCAGCGCCACCCACACCCAGGCAAACCGCAACGTCACCAGGGCCAGGCTGATGGCTGCGACATAAACGATCAGCCACAGCGGATCGGTGTGACCCGTCAGTTGCACCACGCTCGCGGCGCGGAAAGCAATGCTCGGCAACTGCTCACCCAGAAGCACGAAGATGATGCCGTTGGCGGTGAACTGGATCATGTCCCACACGGCATTGCGGCGCACACGCGTTTCGGCCAGGGCCTGCCCGCTCTGCTCGGCATAGCTCATGGTTATGCCCCCGGCCACGGCGGCCAGGATGCCCGAACAATGGAACTCTTCGGCCAGCAGGTAGGCGCCGAACGGAATCAGCAGGCTGATCAGCACCTGCGAGCCGGCCTCCTCACCGATACGGCGGAAGATCATGCCCTTGACCCGGGTAATGACCCAGGTGACGCCCACCCCGATGGCGATGCCGCCGATCGCCATCCACAGAAAGGCGCCGAAAGCATCAACCAGCGAAAAGCTGCCGGTCACCACCGCAGCGACCGCGAAACGCATACAGACCAGACCCGACGCGTCGTTCAGCAGGGCCTCGCCTTCGAGGATGTGCATCAGGCGCTTCGGAATCGGCACCTTGGTGGCGATGGCCGATACGGCGATCGGGTCGGTCGGCGAGATGATCGCCGCCAGGGCGAACGCGGCGGCCAGCGGCATGACCGGGATCATCCAGTGGATCAGCAGGCCGATGCCAAGCACCGTAAAGACGACCAGCCCCAGCGCCAGTTGCAGGATGGTGCCCTTGTCGCGGAACAGGCCTTCCTTCGGTATTTTCCAGCCGTCGTAAAACAGCAGGGGCGGCAGGAACAGCAGGAAGAAGACGTCCGGCTTGAGATCAACCGCCGCGCCTGTCGTCAACGCGATAACGGCGCCGAGCGCGATCTGCACCAGCGGCGTCGGCACCGATACCGGCGACAACCGCGACAGCCATCCGCTCACCACTACCGCCAGCAACAGAAACAATGATATGGTGACGCTTTCCATGCGTGCGGAACTCCTGGCAAAAAGTGATATGCAATTAGAGACTGTTTTGAAAATACGTCAGGCTGAGCCGAAACGGGCTGATTTCGAGAACCGGAACGCAGCGTACTTAAGTACGTGAGCACCGGAAGCGCAGAAAGTAGCCCGTTGCAGGCCAGCATCACGCATTTGCAAACAGTCTCTTAGAACTTATTCCGGGAAGCTTGGTCAATGGCGGGATTTCACATCTGCTTACAAAAAACGCGGAATCGTGATGTGTTGACACGAATTAACACTTGATCCGGATGGCCCATGTCCGTATGTGTCCAGCCGTTTGCGCGCCGGGTGGCGAGCTGTAATTTCAAAAGGAGATGATACCCCATGACAACTGAACTTCTGGAAGGTTGTACGGGCGTATTGGTCCTTTCCGACGGCACCGTTTATCAGGGCATCGGTTGTGGCGCGGTCGGTGATGCACTGGGCGAGGTCTGCTTTAACACCGCCATGACCGGCTACCAGGAAATCCTCACCGATCCCTCCTATATGGAGCAGATCGTCGCCTTCACCTTCCCGCACATCGGCAATGTCGGCGTCAATTCGGAAGATATCGAGCAGCTCGGCAATGACCCCAAGCGCGCCGCCAGGGGCGCCATCTTCCGCGATGCCCCCACCCCGCCGGCCAACTGGCGCTCGGATATGAGCTTCAATGACTGGCTGGTGTCGCGCGGCGTTGTCGGCCTGTCCGGCATCGATACGCGCTCACTCACAAAAAAAATCCGCGAGAACGGTATGCCGCACGGCATTATCGCGCACAGCCCGACCGGTGTTTTCGACCTTGATGCCCTCAAGGCGAAAGCCCGCGAATGGGCTGGTATCGGCGGCCTTGATCTCGCGCCAGCCGCCACCTCGGCGCAGTCTTCAACCTACACCACCGACCTGTGGCAATGGCCGGAAGGCTATAAAGACGGCACCAAACACGAGTTCAAGGTCGTGGTCATCGATTACGGCGTCAAGCAGAACATCCTGCGCGCCCTGATCGATACCGGCGCCGATGTCACCATCGTGCCGGCCGAAACCTCGGCGGAGGATATCCTGGCCCGCAAGCCGGATGGCGTGCTGCTGTCGAACGGCCCCGGCGATCCGGCCGCCACGGGTGAATACGCCGTGCCGGTCATCCAGAAACTGGTCGCCTCCGGTATTCCGGTCTTTGGTATTTGTCTGGGCCACCAGATGCTGGCCTTGGCGCTCGGCGCAAAGACCATCAAGATGAGCCAGGGCCACCACGGCGCCAACCATCCGGTCAAGGACGAAACGACCGGCAAGGTCGAGATCGTGTCGATGAACCACGGCTTCGCGGTCGATCGGGAGTCGCTGCCGGCCGGCGTGGTCGAAACCCACATTTCGCTGTTCGACGGCTCCAACTGCGGCATCGCCATGACCGGCAAGCCGGTCTTCTCGGTCCAGCATCACCCCGAAGCCTCGCCCGGACCGATCGATTCGCTTTACCTGTTCGAGCGCTTCGCCCAGAACATGCGCGACGCCAAGGTTTCGGCTTAAAGGCCCACAGGCGATAGCGGTAGCGTGCGGGAAAATTAAAGAAGTTTACAGCTTCTCGGCATGGGCCTCGACCAGGCCAACGATATGCTCGATCATGTCGGCATTGCTCAGCTTGTGGTCGGGCTTGCCAGCCAGGTAGACCATCCCGGAACCCGCGCCGCCGCCGGTGAAACCGACATCGGTATAGAGCGCCTCGCCCGGACCATTGACGACGCAGCCGATGATCGACAGCGACATCGGCTTGGCGATATGGGCCAGGCGTTCTTCGAGCTTGGCCACCGTATCGATGACATTGAAGCCCTGCCGCGCGCACGACGGACAGGCGATGATATTGACGCCGCGATGGCGCAGGCCCAGTGATTTCAGCAGATCGAAGCCGACCTTGATCTCCTCGACCGGATCGGCCGCCAGCGACACCCGCAGCGTGTCGCCGATACCGGCCCACAGCAGGTTGCCCAGGCCGATGGCTGAACGGATCGTGCCCGAACGCAGCGGCCCCGCCTCGGTCACGCCGATATGCAGCGGGCAGTCGATGGCGTCGGCCAGCATGTTATAGGCGGCGACGGTCAGGAAGACGTCCGACGCCTTTACCGAAATCTTGAATTCATGGAAATCGTGGTCGCGCAGGATATTGGCGTGGAACAGCGCGCTCTCGACCATCGCTTCCGGGCATGGCTCGCCGTATTTCTCCATCAGGTCTTTTTCCAGCGAACCGGCATTGACGCCGATGCGCATCGAGCAGCCGTAATCCTTGGCGGCCTGGATGACCTCTTTCACGCGATCGGCCGAGCCAATATTGCCGGGATTGATGCGCAGGCAGGCAGCGCCGGCCTTGGCCGCCTCGATGGCGCGTTTGTAGTGGAAATGGATGTCGGCGACGATCGGCACATGGGCGTTGTCGACGATGGTCTTCAGCGCAGCGGTGGAGTCAACGTCCGGACACGACACCCGCACGATATCGGCGCCCGCTTCCTCCATCGCCGCGATCTGGCGCAGGGTCGCCTGCGGATCGGAGGTCAGGGTATTGGTCATCGACTGGACGGTGATCGGCGCATCGCCGCCAACCGCCACCTTACCGACCATGATCTTGCGGCTCGGCCGGCGCTGGATCATCCGCCAGGGGCGGACGTGCGTATGGTCGTGAGGTTGATGCGTATCCATGAGTACTCTGCGCTATGCTGAAGCATCCCCTATATCAGGATGCGCCCCCTTCGTCACAAGCCGATTTTCAAATTATATTACGGCGCGGGCGAAGATGAAGCCGCCGCTGAAGAGGCGGCGGGCCTTTGGCTCGGCAGATAGGGGATCGGCCCATTCGGCTTGTCCGCCGTCAGCGGGGCGATCTGAGCGGTCACGGCGCGGGGCGCACCGACGATCTGACCCGCCTGGGCCTGCTTTTGGTCAAGCGCCTCGGAAAGCTGCGCCGCCCGTGCGTTCAAGCGGCCGATAGGCGTCAGCGGACCTTCCAGCGCGCCGGCATATTCGCCATTATAATAGATCTCGAACGCCGAAACATCCGAGACATCGATCAGCAGGTTCTGCTGGTTGTTTTCCGGCAGGCGATAAGCTTCGCCTGCGCCAATGGAGTGCGCGAAATAGACCGTGCCGCTCACCGGATCGCGGACAACCAGATTGACCGTCTTGGTCGCCTGGATGGTCA
This sequence comes from Asticcacaulis sp., assembly GCF_035497195.1. Lineage (GTDB taxonomy): Bacteria > Pseudomonadota > Alphaproteobacteria > Caulobacterales > Caulobacteraceae > Asticcacaulis. Next base: position 689,589 of record NZ_DATJDZ010000014.1, on the reverse strand, counting down.
CCGAGGAATTTTCCGGCAAGGCGCCGTAAACCGCCCCGCGCGGATTGAAGGCCTTGCGCATCTGCAACACGTCGCTGACCGGTACAGGCGCGGCCGAATTGGCGTTCTTCGCCGCCTCTATCGACGCAAACCCGGCTTCCAGACCCGGCGTGGCATAGGGCACCGGCACATCCTGATCGCGCGGCGCCGGCTGCGGCTGTGACACGAAGATGGCGCCGTTCAGCATATTGGGCACGCCCCTGACCCACGACGAATTACCAAACTGCGCCTCATGGCTGCCATTGCCGAATTTCAGATTGGGCTGGCGCTGCACCACATTCCAGATGACGACCGAGGCCACAAGACAGACCGCCGCTCCGATATAGAGCCGGTAGTTGGGCTTAAGATCATCGAGCGCCGCGCCCGAAGGCGCATGAAGCTTGACCGCGGCAGGCGCGACCTCGCGCTTGTACATATCGGCCAGGGTCTCTTCGTCCAGCCCCAGCGCCTTGGCATAGGCCTTGACGTAACCGATGGCGAAGGCGCGCGGCGGCAGCACGTCATAGGCCGCCTGCTCGAAGGCTTCGAGATAGGCGCGGCGCACCCGCGTCATGCCGGACACATCGCTGAGCGAAAGCCCCTGCGCCTCACGCGTCCTTTTCAGGATTTCAGCCAGATCGAAGCGATCAGGCAGGCGGCCGTCGGTCGTGCCCTTGAAGGCCGAATTCGCCTCACCGCGATAAAGCCCCTGATAAGGCTCGTCCTCGATGATATTTGTATCGGGCGTACTCATAATTTTCCTGGGCTGGGATCGCCAGCGACCAAACCATAGGCGGTTACAATAATCAACACACACATGATCCGGAACCCGTTTCCGTGACGCAAATTTTGGTGTTTGATATCAATGTGAACTCAGTTATGAACAAGCCTTCTTTGGCTTCATTCGGATATTACCGCCATGCCCGCAGCCTTCGACGATCTCTATATCGGCCAGAGTGTTTCCATCGGCGCGGGGGTCATTTCGGAAGCGGAACTGGCGGCCTTTTGCAAATCCTACGCCCCCACCTGGGATGTCAATGACGGGGTGCCTGACGCGCTGATTTTCACCCTGTGGTCGAAGCTGGAAACCGAAGCCGCATCGCACTGGCCACAAACCAAGCGCCTGGCGGTCGACGCCCTGCGCTGGTCACGCAATCCGCCACCGGGTGAACTGCTGCGTGGCCGCCTGACCGTCATGGGCAAGGACGCGGTGGGCGACACCAAGGGCGTGGTCATCGCGCAGAATGATGTGCTCGACGAGGCGGGCCGGCTGGTCTTTTCCTGCCTGACCCGCTCGGTGTTCCAGCGCCTGCCGAAAGCGCCCGTGGAATAGCAATAAAAAAGCTCCGGACTTTCATCCGGAGCTTTTTCAGTATCACCTAAGCCGTAAAGCCTAGTTGGCGTTGGCAGCCGGCTGGGCGTTGTTGCGCTCGATCGTCATGGCGATCAGCTTGTCCCAGGCCAGCAGCGAGTTCAGGTGCGCATAGATGTGTGTCAGGGCGCCGTTGTCGCGCAGTTCGACCAGCTTGTCGCCCGTCAGTTCGGCCAGCTTCTTTTCATCGACGGCGAAGTATTCGGCGATCTTTTGCGGCTCGCCCGGCGTGCCGTCCGGGTTTTGCGGACGATACAGGGTTTCGCGGGCGGCCAGCAGGTCCAGTTCACGCAGCAGGCCGACGAAGCTTTCGGTACGGCGGCGCTCGTTTTCAAAGTCCGAGCAGAACTGCATGGCGTTCTCGACGTAAGGCGTAGCCTTGCCGCCTTCGAAGAACGGCACGTCGGGGTTCGACTTGGCCACCATGGCTGCGCCGGTATCGACGCACAGGATCATGCGCTCCTGGCCTTCGTCATTGGCGAAGACGAACGGATAGCGGCGGGCGAAGGCCGGCAGGTAGCTGTCGGACTTGAAGACGCCTTCGGCTGATACGAACACGTTCTGGCCGGCCGAAAGCCCCATCGCCGCGACGGGCATGTAGTTTTCACCGATAAAGACGATCGGGAAACTGAGCGAAGCCGCGGGGAATTCGGCCACGGTCAGCGGCACGACATTGGTTTCGGCCACGAAGCCATGCGGCGCCGGGATCGACTTGATACCCATGCCGGCGTGAGCTTCCGGACTCAGCGGCTCAGGGGATTTGTAGAAAAGGACGTTTCCGGTGAGCGTCGCATCGTTGGTTTGTTCTTGTGCCATGATCGCTTTTAGAAGGTTGGAATAAAAAGGAGCCTCGCTTCTAGCGCAACCATTTGTATCCGGCAAGCGCCGTGACGGTTTGAGGGAAACGCCCGCCGGTTTTTCAGCTTCCGGCGGGTGTTTGCTGTAAAGCAGGAAACCCCGCCACCGCTGCGCTGCGCCTGAGGGGGACCGCGCCATTCTTCATGGCGTGGGGGTGGGGTGTCTTGCTTCCTAGAAGTTATAAACCAGTCCCACGCGCAGATTACGGCCGGGATCAACCACCGCATCCTTGGTGCTGCTCGTCGCTTCACGCATCTCGACATCACCGATATTGCGCACCTCGGCGAACAGCGAGGTATCCGGCCGTATCTTGTAGGAGGTGAAGATATTGGCCGTGACATAGCCCCCGGTCGGCGTCTCGAAGGCGGCCAGGCGGTCCTTACGGGCATCGACGCCGCGCACTTCAAAGTAGGAATCCCACTTGCCGCCCTTGCTTTCCAGCTTCAGCGTCAGGGCCTGCGGCGGGATGCGGATGATCGGGCCGATGCTGGTCTGGCCGTGGACATAGTCATAGGAGACATCCAGCGCGATGGCCTGGGCGCCCAGCGTAAACAGCCTGGTGTTGGCCTCGATTTCCAGGCCATAGAGATCGGCGTCGGTCTGGACGTACTGGAAGACCGGCAGATCGTCATCCACCGCGCCTGTGGGGCGCAGGTCGATGAAATTGTCGAAATGGCTGGTATAGACATGGGCGTCGATGGCGAAGCGGTTGTCATGATCGATCACCACATGCCCGGTCAGTTCGAGCGAATAGCCGATTTCGGTGCGGAAATCCGGGTCGCCGATGATGAACTGGCTGGTGCCGGCATGCGGCCCATCGGCCAGCAGTTCGACATCGGACGGCGCGCGCTCGGACCGCGTCAGGCTGAGGCCGACAAAGCTGTGGTCCGAAGGCCGGTAGAAGCCGCCGAACGAGGCCGACAGGGTGTTGAAGTCCTTGTCGTAAGCGGTGGCTGCCGAGGTCAGTCTGGTGTCATCGACCCGCGCCCCGCCTTCCAGCCCCCAGGCGCCGTCATCATAACGATACTGGGAGAAGACGCCGGCCTGCTTGGTGGTGGTCGAGGGCACGAAGGCCTCGTCGCCAATGGCTTCGAAATCGCGCTTCAGGCCGGACAGGCCGACCGTGCCGCTCCACTTGCCCTGGCCGTCGCGGATCAGTGCGGTGCGGAATTCACTACCCTTTGACAGGAACTGTGTGCCCAGCGCGCCGTCTTCGATTTCGGCGTGGTCATAGTCGGAATAACCGGCCGAAGCATCAAGACGATTGAAGCCCGCCCAGTTGAGATTGAACGCGCCACGCGCATCCCAGCGGGTCTGGTGCAGGTCGATGGAGACGCCGGAATCGATCGCCGTGCCGTAGAGGTAATCGGTCTTCTTGTAGCTCAGGCCGACAAAGCCGAAATCACCGATATAACTGACCCCGGCTCCGACGTTTTTCATATCCTGGAAGGAGTTGTGCTGCTTCGTGCTGGTGTCGGGCGCTTCACCAGCGGCCTCGGTAAAGGCCAGGGTCTCGGCCGGCACCGGGATGCTGTAATCGGAGGTCTTGTGCTTGAAGGCATCGAAGGTGAAGACCCACGGCCCCTTCCCTGCCTTGATATCGAACGCCCCTTGCAAGCCCTGATCGACCGACGAACCTTGCAGCGCCACCGTGCCTTCATAGCCCTTTGCCGGCGCTTGCGACGGGATACGATCATCAATCACGTTGACGATGCCGCCGATGGCGTTGCCGCCGTAAGCGAGCGCCGACGGCCCGCGCAGCACTTCAATACGCTTGGCCTCGGTCGGCGATGACGGCACCGCATGATCCGGCGACAGGGCCGAGACATCGACCACCCCCATGCCGTTATTGAGCACCAGCACGCGGAAGCCATCGAGTCCGCGGATCATCGGACGGCTGGCCCCCGGCGCGAAGCTGGAGGAGCGGATGCCGGGCAGATAGGCCAGCAGGTCGCCAAGCCCCGCCGCCGGCTTCTGGTCGATCTGATCGCGCGTCAGGATATCGACATGCGACATCAACGCGTCCTTGGAAATCCGATAGCCGGAGCCGGTGATGACGACCTCGGTCGGCTGATCAGGCACAGGCTCATCGGCGTGCGCGGCCCCCGTCGCCAGCGTCAGGGCGAAAACGGACAGGCTGGCGAAAAGGGCGGATTTGGGAAACGACATGCGGACACCTCAGAATATTGCACTGCCACATTTGTTATGTAATACTATAACGTGAGTCAAGGGCCAATGTTACAATATTACATTAATTGCGCCGTTATTACGGTGCGAAATTGCGGCGATTCTTGCGCCGGACGCACCAGCCAGCGATGACAGGCTGCCAGCGGCTTGCGAAATCCCGCGAGTCCTCCTACCTTAGAATTATGAGCCAAAGTTGCGAACATACTCACGACCATGATCATGCCCGAACACCTGACGCCCGCGCGTCACGGCTTGAGGCCGCGCAATTGCTGTGCGCCGAAGCCGGTGAGCGCATGACGTCTTCAAGGCTGCGCACCTACGAACTGATCCTGGCGGCCAATGGCCCGATCAAGGCCTATGATGTCATCGACCGCTTTCACCCCGAAGGCGCGGCCAAACCGCCAACCGTCTATCGCGCCTTGTCTTTTCTTGAGCAGATGGGCCTGATCCATCGTATCGAAAGCCTGAACGCCTTCGTCGCCTGCGATACGCATGATCAGCACTCTGCTTCCGAGCACACGGCCGGTTTCCTGCTATGTGAATGTTGCGGCCAGAGCGAGGAAATCGCCATTCCCAATGTGACCGATATTGAAACCCGCGCCGCCAAGACCGGCTTCAAGGTCAATCACATCACACTGGAAGCGCGCGGCCTCTGCCAGGCCTGCCAAAGCGATCAATAATTGCGCCATAAATCTCACGCTGCGTATAATTTAAAGCGTGATCGCGTTTCTTTGAGAAACTTCTGGATATAACGGCCTTGCCACGACTCACGCGCTGATTCACACAGTCAGGTGAGATCACAATATCGCCGTTACGCGATTCGGTTTAAGGCTGACATGTCCACCACTCTGCAAATGCTCGATCAGGGCGCGCTTCGCCACATTCTGGAAGCACACGCCCTATACAAGCTGCGCAAGCCCGGCGGACGGGTCGCCAATCTGGCCTATATCGACCTGACCGACATCAAGCTGGAAGGCGTGGACCTCAGCGACGCCAACCTGACCGGTGCGCGGCTTCACGGCGCCAGCTTGCGCGACGCCAACTTTATCCGCGCCAACCTCTTCGGTTGCGACCTGCGCAATACCGACCTGCGCTTCGGCCGCCTCGACCGCGCCGACCTGCGCGGCGCCTGTCTGCGCGGGGCTAACCTGACCGCCGCCTCGTTGATCGGCGCTGACCTGCGCGAGGGTCAGATCGCCTTCAAGGACGAGAAGCAGGGCCTGCGCCTGATGAAGCACGAAAAACGGCCGGGCGAACTCGATCACGTCATCTTTAGCGGCGCCGATCTTTCCGGCGCGCGCATGACCGGCATCCTGGCGGTGGCGACCGATTTCAGCGACGCCAACCTGACCGGCGCCATCATGTCGCAGGCGACAATGCGCAAGGCCAATTTCAGCGGCGCCAACCTCACCGGGGCCGATCTCGCTGGCGCGGATGTGGCGGGAGCGGACATGACCGGCGCGATTATGGTCGACACCAAAACCGCCGGCTGCAATCTGCGCGAGGCCGACACCACCGGCGTGTTGAACGCCCCGGCCGATGTCTATATCGACGAACGCCCGCTGACCGATTTCGTCAGCCTGCATGAGGAATGGGCGAAAACAAATGGGGCCAGAGGGACGCGCCAGAGCCTGCCTGGCATCGATTTTCGCCTCGCTGGCGATATGCGCAAACGCGTCCTGACCACGCTCGATGCGGAAGGGGCCTGTTTCTTTGGGCTGGATATGAGCGGAGTCGAACTTCAGGGCGCCAACCTGGTCAATGCCGATCTGCGCCGCTGCAATCTCTCCGGGGCCGACCTGCGCGGCGTGCGCCTGATCGGCGCCAAACTGAGCCACGCCAATCTTTCAGGCGCGAATATCGGTCCGCTGGAACTGGGCGGCGGCCGCATCATGCGCAGCGATCTGTCGCGTGCCGTGCTCAATCACGCCAATCTTTCCGGCGCCGACCTGACCCGCGCCCGTATGCTGGAAATTCAGGCCGAACACGTTATCGACAAGGGCTGCAATTACATGCTCACGGAAAGAGCGTGAAGTTTGAGATTAAACTTACTCATCTTCGCCCTCCCCGTTTACGGGGAGGGGGGACCGCGAAGCGGTGGGCGGGGCCTTACTGTCTGTGGAGCGCCCCCTCCGTCGCCGACTGCGCGGCGACACCTCCCCCGTGAACAGGGGAGGCGATTCAGCTTAAAACCAACGTCGCGCTTTGAAATAGGCCAGCATCCCGATGATAATGGTGATCATCAGCGCGCATATAGCCTCAAAGGCATAGGGCTGGTGCAGGAACGGCATATGGTCGAAATTCATGCCGTAGATACTGGCGATCAGGGTCAATGGCAGGAAGATGGCCGAAACGATCGAGATCACCTTGACGATATTGTTCTGCTCGACATTGATCAGCCCCAGCGCCGCATCGAGCAGGAAGGCGATGTGGGCGGAGACATGACTCGAATGGTCGTTCAGGCTGGTCACGTCCTGGCTCATAGTGCGTAGGCGTTCATGAAATTCGCGCAGTTCCGTGGCCTTCTTCAACCCAAGCACCTGACGCTCAAGCCCGGCGGCGAAAACCGTCAGGCGCGCCAGTGACACCAGGGAGTCGCGGATCTTGGCGATATCGTTTTGCGCCGCCCCCAAACGGATCAGCACGGTTTCCAGCTTGGTTCGCCGGCGCGTGATGAAGACCTCTTTCGACAGTTCATCAATGCCGCGACTGGTCTTTTCAATCAGGTCGGCGGTGCGGTCGATGATAATATCGACCAGGTTGAGAAAGGTTGTCGGCCCATCGACACAATGCACCGGCTGCTTTTCAAGCTGATCGCCAAAAATCTTGAATGAGGCCGGATCGATATAGCGGATGGTGACCAGCCGCCCGCCGGTCAGGACAAAGGTCACCGGCCCGGATTGCAACTGCGCCAGGCCACCGAAAAAGGCCACCTGCGCCGTCATGAAAACACCGCCCTCTTCGAGATAGAGCCGGCTGGAGGTCTCGATCTCGTCCATGTCCTCGCGCGTCGGCAGCAGGACGCCGAGTTGCGCTTCCAGCTTCAGTTCTTCGTCGCGGGTGGGATTGTAGAGGTCGATCCAGGTTGTGTGCGGATCGAAATCGCCAGCCTGGGCGGCGACGTGGAAGCCTTGCGAATGAAGTGTCAGCACGCGAATATCCCTCTGGCGACCTCGAAGCTCTGTAGCTTCAAAGGAATAGAGCGTAAAGGCTTACTTCTTTTGGGTATGCTTGCGGGCCTTAGCCTTGGATGGCGACTGGGCCTTCGACTTCGCCTTGACCGACTTAGGCGCAGGCTTGATGGCGGTCTTCGCCGTGGCATGGCCGGCGGCGGCATTATCCGAATCGATCTGCGCCACCAGTTCGGCGGCCGGCTTGCCGCTGACATGGGCGGCGACGGTGACTGCCTTGCCAGAGACGTGGGATGCGGCCTTGCCATTGGCCGGGGTCAATACGCTCTTCAGGTCGGAAGGCAATTCGGTGGTATCGGCCGAAGCGATCTGCAAATAAGGACGGGCGGTGGAAGGCGCGGCTTCCGGTTGGGCGATAGTCGTAACCTTTTCACCCATTCGGACCTGCGCCGAGTCCTGATAGATAAAGCCGTAGGTCGAATAGACCGTGGTGCCGAGGTCGTTCAGCGGGCCGTACCACACCTTGACCTTCGACCAGTCGCCCTTTTCCGATACGTCCATGACGTTGACATTGTCTTCCACCTGACCGCGGCGGCCATTGATCGGCGACCAGTTGGCGTGCGTGACCTGGATGTAGCGATCGGTGATGATCTGCGAGACGACGGCGACGTGGCCGAGCTTCATTTTGCCCTGCGAGCGGAAAACGAGGACGGCGCCGGGCTTGGGCGCGGAGCCTTCTTCATAGCGGCCGGTGGCTTTTTCCCACCAGGTCCAGGCGTCGCCGAATATCTGAACACCGCTGAACTGGCGTGCGAAGGTGACACATTGGAGGTAGGCGGAACCGGCAGACGTCCTGTGGGCAGCGACCTTGACGGCAGCCGGTTTGCTGGCTTTATGGGCTTTGGTCCTGGCTTCAGCGGAGCCGGCGACACAAAGGGCAAGAAGGGCAAAGGCAATCGCCGACACGGTTTTCTGCACGCAAACACACTCGTTAACTGTTAGTCCTGTGTCTTTGCTACATCAGAAAAATTAATTTTCAAATACTTTTTCGCCCAATCCGCGTAATAGTTAACCTTCTTTAACCCACGAATACGTGATCAGTCCGTGAAGACGTTCGCCATAGTACCGCACAATCTTGCGGAACGGGCGCTCGACGAGATGGTGCGCCAGCATCGAAAGCGGAACCAGGGCAAGCAATCCGGCGAACCACCAGACGAACGGCAGGGCGGCGTGATCAGTGCCCAGCAGGCCATTGACGGCCTTGAGATAAACCCACTTCCACGGCACGTAGATCATGTAGGTGGCGAAGGAAATTTCCCCCAGATAGACCAAAATTTTGCCGGACATGGCCCCCTTGCCATCCTGCCCCAACCCGGAAATCGACAGGACCAGCAGGCCGAGCGCGATGACGGTCAGGATATCGGACTGGCCGAAGGAGGTCGAAAACACCACAGTCAGCAGGCCGATACCGGTGCCGATCAGCGCCACGCCCGGCTTGGCGACGGCGCCGGAGCGCCAGGCGAGATAAAGCGCGCTGCCATAGAGGAAGCTCGGTACGATGCGCAGGGCGCCCCACTGGAAAGTAGCATTCGTGAGATTGAAGCCGGCGAAGGCCGCGAAAGTCAGATTGACGGCTGTCAGGAAGATGATGGCGAGGGAAACGGCTACCATCGGCCGGTCACGCAAACGCCAGGCGAGAAAGGCCACGACCGGGAAGGCGAGATAGGCGAACCACTCGGCCGAGATCGACCAGGAGGGGTGGTTGAACGAGGCGGTCGGCGCCAGCCCCCAGGCCTGGGTCAGGGTAAGATGCGCCGGCAGGGCGGCCCAGTTGTCAGCATTGGCGTCGAGCGTGACGCCCTTGATGGCGGCGGCGGCGATCAGCAGCAGGGTGAACAGCAGGGTGGCGATATGCAGCGGATAGACCCGCGCCAGCCGGTGAATGACGAACTGTCCGTATTTGAAACGGCCTTCTCCGAAACCATGCAAATAGACATAGGACAGGATGAAGCCTGACAACACGAAGAACAGATCGACGCCAAGATAGCCCTTATCGATCAGGCCCAGGCTGATATTACCGCTCAGTTCGTGGATATAGGTATACATCACCACCCAGAAAGCGGCAAAAAAGCGCAAACTCGTCAGGGGTTTCAGGTGATCGTTCATGACTCCGGCCTTCCCGCTGTCCTTTCTCCGAAAAGAACAGTGTTGTCTTTAAAAATTACGCCCAAACAGGCGAACGGCTGGGTCCATGCAGGAAGTATGCCGGAGAAGATTGCAGATTCGGTAAACGGAACGCCTAAAAAGCTGCGGTCGCTGATTTTAAGGATATAACCACGAACCACACGAAACAAAAAAAAGCCCTCCGGAATACCGGAGAGCTTTTCATTTCAACAGGCGATGAAGCTTACTTCTTTACCCAGTTGCCGCTGGCGTCCTGGTAATACTCACCGGCCTTGAGCTTGGGCACGATGACATTGGCATAGGCCGAGATACCGGCGGCTTCGGCCGAAACGCCATTCTTCGCGGCGGCCTGGCCGTAGACGCTCTTGCGGCCGGCATTGATTTCGTCAACGGCGGCCTTGGTGGCGGCGTCACCGGAACCCGACACGAAGCCAAGGAAGCCGTTATTGCGTTCGCCGACCGTGCCCTTGGCCTTGGCGGCATCGACCAGCGCCTTGGAGGCCGCGACATCGGCGGCGGCAGGCATGGTCATGACGGCGCTGACGGCGACAACGGAAGAGGCCACGGCGAGGGCGGCCATAGCAGCCTTGAACAGAGAGGTCTTTTTCATAGAATTTCTCACTTTCTCACCTAGAACAGATCGGGGTTTTGCTGGATCAGCGCTTTCACGTCCTGATCAAGCTGAACCTTCACATTGACGTCAAGCTTGGCATAGATAGGCGCCAGGTTGACATTGACATTGACCGAAGGCGTGCAGGCGATGAGCAGAATTCCGCTCGCCCCCAAAGCTGCCGCCGCAATCGCTTTCTTCATAAATTGGCTCCCTTAATTCCGAGCTGTAAATACCGCTATACCATATAAACAGATATAGGCTGAACCGTGGCTGAACGAAACGGATATTTTGACTTGAAGTTTCCGGGCGTTTTACCGCATGACTGTCGGTTCAAACCGGAAGGCCGCCCATGCCGCAACCCGCTCCTGCTTCCGCGCCTGTGATCGCCCGGCGGAAGCCCAGCCTCAATATCTGGCAGTCACTGTGGCTGCGCGGCGTGCTTGTGCTGGTCCTGCTCAGCATCGCCCTGGCCGGCCACTGGTTTGACCGCAAGGGCCTGCAAGACAATACCGACGGCGTGGTGTCGTTCAGCGATGTCGTCTATTTCACCGCCATCACGGTCACCACTGTGGGCTATGGCGACATCACGCCGGTCACCGACCGCGCGCGGATGTTCGATACCTTCGTCGTCACGCCGGTCCGGCTTTTTATCTGGATAATCTTCTTCGGCACGGCCTATACTCTGGCCCTGAAGAGCACATGGGAGCAGATCCGGACCCGCATGATTCGCAAAGGCCTGAAAGATCACATTATCGTCTATGGCTACGGCTCGACCGGCGAGGCGGCGGTCGGCGAACTGCTGCGCCAGGGCGTAAAGCCGCAAGATATCGTGGTCGTCGATCACAGCGCCGACCGCATCGCTTTGGCCATAGACTGCGGCGTTACCGGCATCGAGGGCGACGCCACCTATAACGCCACCCAGGAAGCGGCCTGCATAAAGACCGCCCGCGCCGTCATGGTGGCCACCCACCGCGACGATTCCACCGTCCTGATCGTGCTCAGCGCCCGGCAGATGAACCCCGCCGTGCCGATCAGCGCCACGGTGCGCGCCACGGAAAACGAAGACCTGATCCGCCAGGCCGGTGCCGACAATATTATCAATCCGGTCAGCATGGGCGGCCATCTGCTGGCCCGCGCCTCGGAGGGCCGGCATGTCGCCGAATGTATCGCCGATCTGGCGTCTGCCGACGGTCAGGTGGTCATGCGTGAACGCGCGGTGGCGGCGGCCGAGATCGGCAAGCCGCTGAGCGCGCTCAAAACCGGCATGGGCCTGCGCATTTCCCGCAACAATCATATCCACGGCTACTGGGAACACGCCGCGCAAAGCCTGAAAGCCGGCGACATCATCGTCGAGATCGCCCGGACAAGTTCTGAATAGTTGCAGAAAGCAGAAACCCGTTCCCGTATTACAGAAGGTCTGTCATGGGCAAACTCATCCTGGGAATGAATGTCTCGCTCGACGGCTATGTCGACGATCTCGCGGGCGGGCTGGTCATGGGACCGCCAAGTCAAAAACACTTCAATTACTGGATCGAAACCATACAGGGCCTTGCCGGCAGCATTTACGGGCGGCGCATGTATGAGGTCATGCGTTACTGGGACGAGGATCACCCGGAGTGGGATGAGGCGCTTCGGACGTTTGCCATCGCCTGGCGCAAGCTGCCGAAATGGGTCGTCTCCCGCGCGCTCTCCAGCGTCGGACCGAACGCCACGCTCATTACCGGCGATATCGAAACCCAGGTCCGTGAGCTAAAGGCGCGCATCGGGGGGACAATCAGCGTTTCCGGTCCGGAACTCGCCGGCCTGATGACCCGGCTTGGCCTGATCGATGAATACCACCTCCACCTGCGTCCCTTTGTGCTGGGCCGGGGCAAGCCATTTTTCCATGAGGCCCGACCGCCCCTTCGCCTGATATCAAACGCGATGATCGACGAAGACACGGTTCATCTGGTCTACGTCCCCGCCTGACTGCGCTATGGCTGGGGCTTCTGGGCCGTGCGGACGTTAAAGGCGGTCAGATCATTGAGAATCTCATCGAGGTTGACCGGAATTTCAAGATACAGTTCGACCGGCGTCTTTGACGGCAGCTTGATCGGCTTCTGCATCCATTTACCGCTGATATAGTCAAGCAGGCTGATCTTCGCCTTTTGCGGCTGCGGCGGATCGTAATAGCCCTTGATGTGGAAATTGATATTGAGGATGCCGCCATCAATCGAGTTCAGGCGCGCATCGATCTGGTCATAGGCGACATGCTCCATCGCCTGGAAGGCCAGGTCCTGGAACGGATTGAAATTGGGGTCTGCTGCCGCGGCGGCTTCGGCATTCTGGCTGGCGATGGCGGCGGTGGCCGGCGGCGCGTCGGTCGTCACCGAACCCGTGGCCGAATTGACGCCGGTCACCGCCGTGCGCTTGATCGAAATCTGGCCCGGCGCGTCGGAATTCATCGCGCCGGCACTGACGGTGATATGACCCTGGTCGACGCCGAACGGGATGCGGCCCGACAGGTCGCCCTTGAAGGTCATGCTCGTGGCCAGGTCCGTGGCGGCGATGATCTTGCCAAAATCGAGTCCATTGAAAGTGACCACGCCGGACAGCGGCGTCTTGCCGTCGAAATAGACGTTTGTCGGTTCCAGCACCACCGGTCCGCCGGGGCTTTGCACCCGGGCGCTCTCGACCGCGACATGATCACCAAGGAACTGGACGCTGAGATTAAGATCGGTCAGCGGCACACCGAGATTCATGTTGGCGATGCTGATCTTCTGGCCGGGATCGGATTGCAATGGCGACAGTGAGGTAAAGACAACCTGCCCCTGAAGCCCCTGTGATGCGCCGGTCGCGCCGATAAAGTTGAGGCCGTCGAGCTTGAGAACGCCACCGCTGGAAGCGCCGGTCTTCGTCCAGTTGAACCCGCCATCGAAACTGGCCGGACCACTGACATCCTTACTGAAGATGGCGGCGACCAAAGGCGACAGGTAGACCGGTTGCAGGCCGGCCGGGACAAAATTCAGATCGAGCGTCTTGACCGACAGGCTGCCCGCGCCTGTAGCAATATCGCTGTTGAGATCGATGGCGGCGATGCGCAGGGGTTTGCCATCTGCGCCCTTGGTCGAGGGCGTGGCAGCGAAGAAGCGGCCAGTCGTGGCCTTGCGGTCCTGCTCGATCGCCCCATCGATCAGCAGCGGATTGAAGCGCGTCTGATCGGCCGGCACGCCATCGGTCAGGGTGGCGCCGGCGAGGTTCGCCTTGTAGCCCAGGCCATCGCCGAGGCTATAGGCCTGGAAATCGCCCTGCCCGCCATTCAGCCTGACGATGACATTGGGCGCGGTCAGGCCGAGATCGCGGTAGGCGCCGGTGGCCCGCCAGCCCTGCGGCGTATAGACAAGGAACGACTTGCCGGTTTGCACGATCGTGCCCGACAGCCCGGTCAGTTGGTCGCCGATCTGGGCCGAGGCCGCCGTGAAGTTGGCCGTATCCGCCAGGGTGACGTTGAAGCCGCCGCCCGGCAGGGTATTGAAGCGGCCGTGACCGTCGATCTTCGCGCCTTGCAGAGGATCGAAATCGAACTGCGCCGCCAGGGTATAACCGCCGGACAGAATGCCCGTATTATCTATCGCCAGGCCATCAAGCCCCAGCGCCACTTGCGGCAGGCCGTCGCCGGTCAGCGCGATACCCGCCGCGCCGGATTGGCCGCTGCCGATCAGGGGCTTCGAGCCGTGCGGCACCAGGGTCGCCTTGCCGCCGCCATTCAGCGCCGCTTCAGCGCCTTGCACACGAAGCGCCATCTGCGCCGGCGTATCGGCGTCACCGTGCAGATTCAGGCTCAGGCCCTTGACGCGCAACGCAAACCGCTGGAAGGCCTGGTCGAGTGTGATAATGGCATCGGCGGGCAGGGGATCAGGCGCACCGGGGATCGGCGGTTTGCCGGCGGCTTCGGCGCGGGCGGCGACGCGTTCCTTCGCCATCGGGGCCAACCCGCTGTAGCGTCCGCGTTCGGAGCGGATATCGCTCTTTATAGTGACGCCCCACGGCCCGGCATCGGCGCCGGCCTGCGCGCCCCCCTTGAGCGACAGGCTGGTCTGATCGAGCGACAAATCCGCGCCTTGTGCCAGATGACCGATCGTCATGCCGCCGGCGAAGGTCGCCTTGGCGCCATCGGCGTCGGAAGCCATCGACAATTCGGAGAGATTGAGACGCGCGGCCTGAACGACCAGATCGCCCTGCTTGAAGTGGCCCGCCTCGCCGGTCATCGGCCCATTGAGATTGAAGGCCAGGCCGGTTTCGCTGGAGAAGCCGGTATTAAGCGTCAGATCATCGCCGGCAATGTGCAAGCCCTCGGCCTGCATATCGCCGGAGGTCAGGTCCTTCACGCTCGTATTGACCCGCGCCTGACCGGAATAGGCCATGCCCTTCTCATTGGTCTTGAGCGCGCCATCGAGACGCAGGCTGTTTTCAAAACCGCTGGCGCGTGTACCGGCACTGACCACTTCGTCGCCAGTCAGGGTAAGCGTCGCGTCGGTGGCGCCGCTGAAGGCCTCGTACATCGACTTCGAATGGCGATACGGCAGGTGGCTGTCGAGATCGAGCACGACATTCTGCGCATGGAAACGCTGTTCCTCGGCGCCGATGGTCTCGACGAGATTACCACCGCCCTTGACGGTCCAGTTGTCTCCGACCAGATGCGCCTTGACCTGCAACTGGTCGCCATTTTTACCGGTATTTACCGAGCGCGCGGTGACACGGCCTTCGCGCAGATCGCCCGTGCCCAGCGTACCGGTCAGGTGCGTGGCCGGCAGTTTCAGGTCGAGCTGGGTGAGCAGGCCATTGCGCAGGCTCAAACCGCCATGGCCTTTCAGCAGGCCATAGTCACTGGCGAGGCTGACATCCGCATCCTCGACGACGATCTCTTCCGGCGGCGGCGCATTGGAAGGCTTGGCCGAAAGCGCATCCTGCACGATCTTGTCGAGCGAACCGAATTTCAGCTTGCCGTCCCTGATCGAAATGGCGACGACCGGCTTGACCACATGCAGGGTTTTCACCCGCGCCAGCGGCAGGCCATTGCCGGCGAAAGGCGTCAGGGCGTAATCGACATCGAAGCGCCCGACCGACATTTCCGGTTTTTTGGCATCGCCGATCAGCACGCTGCCCGTGGCATGACTGAGCGACAGCTTGTCAATGGTCACATGGGCGGTGACGCCCTGCCCTTTCAGCCAGCTTTCGGCGACCGATTCCGCGATAACCTTGCGACCCGCCACCCCGACGATACCGAGCGCGGTCACGCCGCACAGCGTAATCCACAGCCAGCTCGCGGCGCGAAAATTTCCCCCAGAACCGTTCCCGGCCCCCCCGCCTTTTCCTGACGGCCGGCGCCCCGGCAGGCCGATATCATCTTCAGAAGGAGGCGCACCATCAACCCCCGTCGGACGCGAAAAGCTCTCTCCGGTGCTCATATGCGCCGGAAACCACAGGGCTTCATCAGACAGGGAGGCTTGGCTCATCAATCGATCTTATACGGTTCTGCGCAATTCGGTAGCGGGATTTGAGCCGGCATTATGACGCATACCTCTTAAAAAGTGTGGATATAATCGATTTTCTTTTCGCACTTTAGGGTCTGTTTTAGCCGAAATTCCGGCACAAACCCCATTGACTGTGTATTTTGTGGCGCAAAATCGATTTGTGCTATTTTTTCGCACATTATGAAGCGGTTATCCACAAACCGCCCCGCCGCCCGTCATAAAAGGTTAACGCGTTAAGACCTCGTTAATTTCTTTTAAGCAGGATTTTAAGGATAACAAGGTAATGCCTTCTGCGGGCAGGGTCGGCTGATGAGGTAAAATTGCCTCATTTTCGCCTTTTTTTGGCGTAAGCAGAACCTTCCACTGTTTTGAGACTCAAGGCATATTGTGCGCTTGTACGAGTCTTAACCTGCCGCTTGACCGCCTGATTGCGGTTTTAAGCAAAGCTACACTGAGACTGCCGGCGCCTGACGATCAGGCCGGCGCCCCACGCTTAAACAGGACGAATTCGCGTATCCATGGCCCAACTCGACCCCCGCCGGCAACCTGTCAGACTGACGCCAATGATCTTCGCATTGGCGACCGCACTGACGATCGGCACCCTGTTGTGGAAGGTCGTCCAGCCGATGAACGGCGCGGTGCAGCCTATGGACCCGGCCGCCGCTATGGCGCTGGAAACCCGCGCCTTCGCCGAAGCCGCCGCGCGCCCCGGTTACGAGCAGCCGGTCGATGTGCCGGTCTCCCTGCGGTCCGGCGAAACCCTGGCCAGCGCCATCATCCGCCTGGGCGTGGCCCCGGATGAAGCCAAGGCCGCCGTCAGCCTGCTGTCCAAATCGTTCAACATCACCGATATCAAGGCCGGCCTGACGCTGGAAGCCGCCATCGCCAAGCCGACCGAAGGCACAGGTCCGGCGCAGCTTCTCGGCCTCACCGTCCGCACCGGCCCGGCCAAGCAACTGACGCTCACCACCTCGCGCGACGGCCAGATGCGCCTGCGCGCGCTGGAAGAGGCCGTGCGTGACGAGCGCCGGGTCGCCATCGGCACCATCAGCGGTTCGCTATTTACCTCCGCCGCCACCATGGGCGCCACGCCCACCCTGACCGCCCAGGTCGTCAAGCTGTTCGCCCACAAGCTCGATTTCGAGCGCGATATCCAGTCCGGCGATACCTTCAAGCTGGTGTTTGATCGTAAGGTCACCGAAAGCGGCCGCACGGTCGAGGCGGGCAACCTGCTCTATGCCGAGATCGAGGCCAAGGGCGGCGTCGATCGCTTCTATTCGTTCACGCCGAAAGGCGCCAGTTCCATCGAATATTACGATGAAACCGGCAAGAGCATCAAAGGCTTCCTGCTGGCGACACCG
Organism: Asticcacaulis sp.; assembly: GCF_035497195.1. Taxonomy (GTDB): domain Bacteria; phylum Pseudomonadota; class Alphaproteobacteria; order Caulobacterales; family Caulobacteraceae; genus Asticcacaulis. The sequence continues at coordinate 672,352 of NZ_DATJDZ010000014.1, read as the reverse complement.
ATCTACGGCGCTCGCACCTCATCGGGCTTCGGAATGCGTTTCCACCCGATTATCGGCTTCATGAAGATGCACACCGGCATCGATTTCGCCGCGCCTTCCGGTACGCCGATTCAGGCCGCCGGCGATGGCGTGGTGATGGATGCCAAGTGGTGGGGCGGCTATGGCCGCTGGGTCCGCATCGCCCACAATAAGGAATGGGAAACCGGCTACGGCCATATGTCAGCCATCGCTGTCAAACCGGGCCAGCATGTAACGCAGGGCCAGATTATCGGTTATGTCGGCACGACCGGCCGCTCGACCGGTCCACACCTGCATTTCGAGGTCTGGCAGAACCATCATCCGATCGATCCGAAGGGCGCCAAGGTGCCGCAGTCGAATACTCTGGCCGGCGCCGATCTGACCGCTTTCCGCGCCCGCAAGCACGAGATTGACACCATGATCGCCCAAGCCGAGGCCAGCCCCACCGGCGCTGTCGCCAATGCCGATACGACCAATGGCTACCGTTTCGACATGAATACCGATACCGCACAGCCGCAGGCCCTGGCCCAGACCGAGCCGAGCACACTGCGCAATGGCGGCCGTCCACTGCGTTCCGCCATCACCACCACGCGCGGCACGCGGTAAAAGCTGTTTGTTTTGCCCCCCTGACTTGTTCGGGGAGGGGGACCGCACAACACCGCGAAGCGGTCAGATGCGGTGGTGGGGTATCTTACTTTTCGTTACTCTAATTTATCCGCTTTCCACAACGCCGGAAACAGCTTGATCCAGGCGCCGGTGACAATCAGCGAACCGATGCCGCCGAAAAGCGCCGCATTGACCGGTCCCATCAGGCGGGCCATCACGCCGGTCTCGAACTCACCCAGTTCATTCGACGCGCCGATGAACAGATAGGACACCGAAGCGACGCGTCCGCGCATATGATTGGGCGTCACGATCTGCACCAGCGTGCCGCGCACATAAACGCTGATCATATCCGCCGCCCCCAGCACGATCATGGCGGCGATCGACACCCAGATCATTTCAGAGACCCCAAACGCGATGGTCGAAATACCAAAAACGGCCACCCCGCCGAACATCCAGGGGCCAGCGTTACGCCGGATCGGCGACCACGACAGAATGAACGACGTGATGATGGCGCCGATGGCCGGCGACGCGCGCAGAATGCCGAAAGCCTCCGGCCCGGCATGGAGGATATCCTTGACATATATGGGCATGAGCGCGATCGCGCCACCGAGCAGAACAGCGAACAGATCAAGCGATATGGCGCCCAGGATCACCTTGTTGGACCAAATATAGGCCATGCCTTCCTTCAGCATGGTCATTTTCGAACCCGATGGCGCATCGGGCGCCGTGGGCGTTTTGATGGTCAGGATCAGCACGGCTGCGATCAGGCAGAGCATGGCGCAGAAGCCATAAGCGAAACGCGGGGAAAACCCGACCAGCACGCCGCCGAGCGCCGGGCCGACAATCAGTCCGGTCTGAAAGGCCATCGAATTGACGGCGATCGCCTTGGGCAGGATATGCTTGGGCACCAGCATCGGGCCAATCGCCGAACTGGCCGGCGCACTGAAGGCCCGGCAGGCGCCCAGTACGGCGCTGAGCGCGAACAACCCCCAGAAAGGCGGATGCGGCAGGAAAGAATAGGCGAAGAAGCCCAGCGACAACAGAAATTGCGCAATCAGCACCAGACTGACAATCTTCTTGCGGTCATGGCGATCGGCGACGATCCCCGCCGGCAGGGTGAAGGCGAACAGGGTGATGAATTGCGCCAGGCCGATCAGGCCGACATAAAGCGCCGATTCGGCCACACCTTGCGTGCGCCGGGCAATTTCATAGACCTGCCAGGCGATGGCCGCGCTCTGCGCCGAGGTGCCGAGAACACCGGCAAGGCGCGAGATCCAGAAGGCACGGAAATCAGGAATTTGCAGGGGATGACGGTTGTCTTCCTGCAATGGCGGCAGGTTAATGACGGGCGGTTCGGCGGGCGTGGTCACGGCAGGGCCTTATGAAGAATACAATCCAGACTGATATTTTGAGTCTTCCCCCGGAGTCTAAACGGACTTAGAGGAAAGGCATGGCAAATGCACCAAAAAACCTTGACGTCGTTCACTTAACACAGGCACTGATTTCACGGCCCTCCGTTACCCCGGCCGATGCCGGCGCCATGGATACCGTGCAGCATATGCTGGAGGATTTGGGGTTCACCTGCCACCGGCTGAAATTCGGCGACATTGAAAATCTTTATGCCCGGCGCGGCACCACCTCGCCCAATCTCTGCTTCGCCGGCCACACCGATGTGGTGCCGACCGGCGTGCGCAATCTGTGGCGCTACGATCCCTTCGGCGCCGAAATCCATGATGGCGCGGTGATCGGACGTGGCGCGGTCGATATGAAAGGGGGGATCGCCGCCTGGATCGCCGCCGTCTCCCGTCACGCCGATCAGGCCGGTTCGCTGTCCTTCCTGATCACCGGCGATGAGGAAGGCGTGGCGACGGACGGCACAATCCGCGTGGTGCAATGGCTGAAAGCGCAGAGCGAGGTCATCGACCACTGCATCGTCGGCGAACCGTCGTCTTCGGCGCAACTGGGCGACATGATCAAGGTCGGCCGGCGCGGTTCGGTCAACGCCACCTTCACGATAACCGGCAGGCAGGGCCACGTCGCCTATCCGCATCGGGCGCTCAATCCGCTGCCGGTTCTGGTCGATCTGCTGGCGGCGCTGAAAGCCCGCGTACTCGATGACGGTTACGATCAGTTCCCACCGTCGAACCTGGAAATCACCACCATCGACACCGGCAATACGACGACCAATATCATCCCGCAGGACGCCCGCGCCCGCATCAATATCCGCTTCAATCCGGCGCATACAGGCGCGGCGCTCAAGGCGTGGTTCGAGCAACTGGCTGCTGATTTCACCGCAAAAACCGGCGCGCGGGTCGAGGTGCAAACGACCATTTCCGGCGAGGCCTTCCTGACCGAGGCCGGGCCATTCGTCGACCTGATCGCCGGGGTTATCAAGGATCGGTTGGGACTGGAAACCGACCGCTCGACCACCGGCGGCACGTCTGACGCCCGCTTTATCCGCGCCCTCTGCCCGGTGGTCGAATTCGGCCTCGTGGGGCAAACCATGCACCAGATCAACGAGTGCGTACCGGTCGCCGATCTCGAAGCCCTGACCGATACCTATTCGGCCTTGATCGAGGCGTATTTCTCGAAATTCGGTTCGGCCTCATAGGTGACGTGAGTCAGATATAACCCCTGCGCCGGCGCGACCTGCCCGCAGGCGGCGCGATTCGCCGCCGCCAGGGCTTCGGCCATATAGCCGACGGGATAACGGCCGGCGCCGATATCGACCAGGGTGCCGACCATCGAGCGGACCTGCCGGTGCAGGAAGGAGCGCGCCGCGAAGACGCAATGAACCTCCTCGCCAAAGCGCTTTACCCGGGCAATATCGAGCGTCCGCACCGGCGAATTGGCCTGACAGCCGATAAAGCGGAAGGTGGTAAAATCATGATGGCCGATCAGCGCCTGCGCCGCCTCTGCCATGACCGCGACATCGAGCGGTTTCTTGACATGCCAGACGCGTCCCTTATCGATCGCCGGCGGCGCTTCGCGATTGAGGATGCGGTAGAGATACATGCGGCCGGTGGCGGAAAAGCGCGCCGAAAAATCATCGGCGCATATGTCCGCCGCCAATATCGAGACCGGTTGCGGCATCAGCCAGGCATTCATGGCGTCGCGCACCACCCTGGGCGGGAAATCCTTTTCCAGATCGAAAGTTACGACCTGTCCGGTGGCGTGGACGCCGGTATCGGTACGCCCCGCCGTCGTGAGGCGCAGGCGCTGCCCGCTGAGTTTAAAGATCGCCTCTTCCAGCGCTGTCTGGACACTGGGCTGACCAGCCTGGGCCTGAAAGCCGTTGAACGGCCGGCCGTCATATTCGACGAGGAGTTTATATCGCGGCATCAGAGCAAAATATCGCCGGGTTCGAGCGCGGCGCCATTGAGAAAATCGGCCGCATCCTGCGCCGCCTTACCCTCGCGCTGCACGCGCAACAATTCGACGACACCCTCGCCCGTGGCGATTTTCAGGCCGCCGAGCAGACGGGTGCCGGGCGTTTCACCGGTGGCTTCGTCCGTCACGCGCGACATCAGAATTTTCAGACGCTGCTCACCTTTCGGGGTTTGCAGGATAGCCCAGGCGCCGGGAAACGGCGACAAGCCACGGATATGGAAATCGAGGTCTCGCGCTGGGCGGTTCCAGTTGACACGCGCTTCTTCAGATGTGATTTTTTTGGCGTAGGTCGGTTCGCCCACCTGTTCATGTCCGGCCGCACCGCCGCGTTCGATGGCAGCCAGAGCGACCGGCAAAAGCGACGCCCCTAACGATGCCAGCTTGTCATGCAGGGTTTGCGCGGTATCTTCCGGCGTGATTTCCTCGCGGCCCGTGAGGATGATCGCGCCTTCGTCCAGCCCCTCGCTCATGCGCATGACCTCGACGCCGGTATGGCTGTCACCGGCCATGATGGCGCGCTGGATGGGCGCCGCGCCACGCCAGCGCGGCAACAGCGAGGCGTGCAGGTTGAAACAACCAAGAGGCGGATGGTCGAGCACTTCCTTTTTGAGGATTTGTCCGTAGGCGACGACGATACAGGCATCGATATCGAGCGCCTGGAACTCAGCGATGGCTTCCGGCGCCTTCATCGACTTCGGCGTGCGGACCTCGATGCCAAGGCTTTGCGCGAAACTGTGAACCGGCGACGGACTCAATACCTGACCGCGGCCTTTCGGCGCCGGTGGCTGGGAATAGACGCACACGATCTCATGCCCGCTGGCCACCAGTTCGGCCAGGGCTTTGACAGCGAATTCGGGCGTGCCCATGAAAGCAAGACGCATAAAGAAAAACCTCACAGCTAATGCGGCGAGGTCTAATCCTTAAAGGCGGAGGGAGCAAGGGTTTAGGCCGCGTTACGCGTCAGCTTCTTGACCTTCATCACCGCCCGGTCGCGTTTCAGTTTCGACAGATGATCGATAAACAGAACGCCTTCAAGATGGTCCAGCTCGTGCTGAATACAGACGGCGTAAAGGCCATGGGCCTCTTCTTCGACTTGCTCACCCTGATAGTTCAGATAGCGGATCTTCACATGGGCCGGACGCTGCACCTCGTCATAGATTTCCGGCACCGACAGACAACCTTCTTCATAAGGCAGGGTGTCTTCCGACTTCCAGATAATCTCCGGATTGACGAAATAGCGCGGGTTCTTGACGCCCTCGGCGTCTTCCTCAGCGCCTTCGGGTTTTTCCTGCAAATCCATGACGATCACCCGGATAGGTTCACCGATCTGTATGGCGGCCAGGCCAATGCCCGGCGCGTCGTACATCGTTTCCAGCATGTCATCCATCAGGGCGCGCAGGGCGTCGTCAACCCTGTCGACGGGCTTGGATATCTGCTTCAGGAGCGGGTTCGGGACAGTAATGATTTCACGTATAGCCATGAGCGTGATGTAATATTTACGAGATAAAAAATCAAGCTAGAGCCGGTCTTCCTCAACCGATTGCAACGATTTCAGCTTGTTAGCTGCCTTCGGCTGGGCTTCGATTGCCGTCAGGTCAGGCAAGGGCTTGCCCTGGTGCTCGACCTGCAAATCCTCAAACCGCCGCGCCTGGGTCAAAACCTTGGTTTCCAGCGAACCAATGAAAGCATTGTATTTTTCGACGGCCCGGCCAAGCGCGCCGCCCAGGCCATGCACGTGGTCCCCCATCACCGACAGGCGGGCATAAAGTTCACGGCCAAGATCAGCGATATGCGAGGCATTCTTCATCTGGTCCTCGACCCGCCAGCCATAGGCCACGGCCTTGCACAGGGCAAACAGGGTGGTCGGCGTGACGATGATGACCTTCTTGTCCATCGCCTCGTTCATCAGTTGCGGCATCCGATCGAGCGCCGCCGCCAGGAAGCCGTCGCCCGGAATGAACAGGGCGACGAAATCGGGTGACTGATCCTTGAACTGATCCCAATAGGCCTTACCAGCCAGATCGCGGACATGGGCGCGCAAGGCCTGCGTATGACGCTGCAAGGCCGCCTCGCGCGCCTCATCATCGAGCGCATCCATCGAATCGAGGAAAGCGGTCAGGTTGACCTTGGAATCGATGACAAACACGCCGTTCGACTTGTCGCCCGGCATCCGCACCACCACGTCCGGACGGCGGCGGCCTTCGTCGGTATCGAGATTATGCTGCTCGATGAAATCAAAGCGCGTCAAGCCCGCCGCCTGCAAGACATTGCGCAGGGTTTCCTCACCCCACCGCCCCTGCACACCCGCGCCGCGGCGCAGGGAATTGGCCAGTTTCTGCGTCACCTCACGGGTCTGGTCCGAGGCGGTCAGCAATTGCTTGATCTGCTGTTCCAGTTCACCGCTGTTCTTCGAGCGCGCCTCTTCCATCGCCTTCACCTGGGCCTCGAACCGTGTCAGGGTTTCGGACACCGGCTTGAGACTCGAATTCATCCGCTCCAGAGCCAGCTTTTCGCGTGCCACAAAGGATTCCTCGGCGCGTTTCAACAGCGAATCCGACGACGCCTGCATGGCCTGGTGCGACACCAGTTGAAACTGCTCGCTCATGGCGGCTTTCGCATCTTCCAGATTGCGCGATCGCTCCTTTGCGCCGGAAAGTTCCGCGGTCACGTCGGTCAGGCGATCCGACAGGTCTTCATTGCGGGCGCGCAAGCGTTTGGTCTCTGCAAGAGTCAAAAACCACGCGCCGGCAAACACGGCAGCGACAACCAAAACGATCAGCAGACTCACAGTCGACATGTTCATGCTATGTTCTTAATGTCCGGAAACGCACTTGGCAAGTTCTATTTCGCGGCTATTTACCGACGAGACTTGAAGGCGTGGGCGATGGTGCCGTCGTCGAGCCAATCCAACTCGCCGCCGACGGGCACGCCGCGCGCCAGGAAGGTGATCTCGACCTGATTATCGAAGCCCTTGAGACGATCGGCGATATAGTGCGCCGTGGTCTGTCCTTCGACGGTCGCCGGCAGGGCCATGATGATTTCGCGCACCCGGCCTGCGCGCACGCGTGAGATCAGGCTATCGAGCCGCAGGTCCTCCGGCCGGATGCCATCAAGCGCCGACAAGAGGCCCCCCAGCACATGATAGGTGCCGGTAAAGGCGCCGACGCGCTCCATAGCCCAGAGCGCACTATCTTCTTCGACCACGCAGATCATGGTTTCGTCGCGCATCGGGTCAGTACAGGTGGTGCAGGGATTTTGCGTCGACAGCCGTCCGCAAATCCGGCAGGTCTCGATCTTGTCGGCGGCGTCCTGCATGGCGAAGGTCAGCGGAATCAACAGTTGATCTTTACGCTTCAGAAGCGCCAGCGCCGCCCGCCGGGCCGAACGCGGACCAAGCCCCGGCAGCTTGGACAGCAAGGCCATGAGGCGTTCGATTTCGGGACCGGCGCCGGACATCAGACGTGCCCGAAGAAAGTAAGAAACCCCACCACCACGCCGATAAATCGACGTGGTCCCCCTCCCCGACAAGTCGGGGAGGTACAAAAAAGGTGATGCGTTTCCGGACTCAAATCAGAAGAATTTCGGCATATTGGGCAGGCCGCCGCCAGGCCCCAGATCCTTGGCGGCTTCGGCCATGACTTCCGAATTCAGTTCATCGAGTTTGCGGCGTGCATCGGCGTGGGCGGCGCGGATCAAATCAGCCAGAACCTCGCCCTCGCCGGCGGTCAGCAGGCTGTCATCGATGGTCAGGCCCGACATATCACCGGAGCCCTTCAATTCCATTTTCACGAGGCCAGCGCCAGCGGAACCATGCACGGTGCTTTCGCTCATTTTCGCCTGCGCCTCATGCAGTTTTTGTTGCACCAGTTGCGCCTGCTTCATCATGGCGGCAAAATCCATCAGTCATTTTCCTTATCGATTTCAGGGCGTTCATCTTCGGGCACGACCGGCTCGATGGTGTTCACCACGGGTTTCGGCTTGGCGCGCACAGCGGTGATTTCCGCGCCGGGGAAGGCCTCCAGAACCTTGGAGACAAAGGGATTGGCCTGTAAGCGCGCCTTGGCGGCATCGCGCTCGCGGTTATCGCGCTCCATGATCGATTCGGCGCCGCCCGTGCCTTCGGTGGCGATCAGCCAGCGCTGGCCGGTCCATTCGCGCAGCTTCAGGGAGAGCTTGCGCACCAGGTCGCCCGGCGCATTGGGGGCCGGCTCGAAGGTGATGGCGCCCGGCCGGAAAGCGACCAGCCGCACGAAGCGCTCGACATCGACCCGCAGGCCAATATCACGCTTGTCGGAAATCAGCTTGAGAACGTCCTCAAAGCTTTGCGGATTGGGCATGGCCTGCTGGACGGGCCGCATCTGGACCGCCGCCTGCGCCGAAGCCCCGCCGCCGCCCGTCGGCAAACTACCCGGCCCGTTCGGCATCAGCGGTTCGCCGCTTTGCAGGCGCTTCATCAGCAGTTCCGGCCCCGGCAGGTCGGCGGCATAGCACAGCCGCACCAGCGCCATTTCAAAGGCGGCGCAGGCATCGGGCGCCCGGCGCAATTCCTCGAACGCCTTAAGCATCAGGGTCCACAGCCGCGACAAAGTGCCCGGCGAAAGCTGCGAGCCGAGCGCCGTGACGCGCATGGCCTGCGCCTTGGGCAGGCGCGTGGCGTCGGCGCCGAGCACCTTGGCCACGCTGGTGGCATGGGCGTATTCGAGCATGTCGCCCATGATCTGCGAAGGATCGGCGCCAAAGCCATAGAGGGTGCGGAAGGCCAGCAGGGCCTCGCTCATCTGGCCGGAAATGATGTTTTCAAACAGGCTTAAGGTGGCGCCGCGATCGGCCAGGCCGAGCATATCGCGCACCACTTCAGCGCTCGTCGCCTCGCCGGCTTCGCCCTGCACAAGCGCCTGATCGAGCAGCGACAGGCCATCGCGAACAGAGCCTTCGGCGGCGCGGGCGATCAGGGCCACGGCGTCCGGATCAATCTTGACGCCTTCGAGACCGCAGATTTTTTCGAGGTGCGGCGTCAGCGTCTCCGGCTCTACGCGGCGCAGATCGAAACGCTGGCAGCGCGACAGGATGGTGACCGGCACCTTGCGGATTTCGGTCGTGGCGAAGATGAACTTGGCGTGGGGGGGCGGCTCTTCCAGCGTCTTCAGCAGGGCGTTGAAGGCGCCGGTGGAGAGCATGTGGACTTCGTCGATGACGTAGACCTTGTAGCGCGCCTCGACCGGGGCATAGCGCACGGATTCAAGCAGGTCACGCATGGCGTCCACACCCGTGCGCGAGGCGGCGTCGAGTTCGAGCACGTCGATATGACGGCCTTCGATGATGGCCTGGCAGTGGATGCCCATGACCGACAGATCGACGCTGGGGCCGTGAACCGTGTCGCTCTCATAGTTGAGCGCGCGGGCCAGCAGGCGGGCGGTTGTCGTCTTGCCGACACCACGGACGCCGGTCAACATGAAGGCGTGGGCGATGCGGCCGGCGGAAAAAGCGTTGGTCAGGGTGCGGACCATCGCTTCCTGGCCGATCAGGTCCTCGAAGGTGCGCGGGCGATATTTACGGGCGAGGACGGTATAGGCCTCGGATTTCTCAATCGGCTTGGCCACGGCGACCGGCGCAGGCGCGCCGCCGAACATATCATCGGTCGCGTCATCGCGTTCCGGAAGATCGATTTCCGTGGCGGCAAAGGGATCGTCAAGGTCGGGATGTTCGGACATGAATTCTATATAGGGGCTTTTTGCACAGGCGTCACCACAATGCGCGATTCTTCAACAGGCGCAATTGTCAGCAAAGAAGGAAAGCCATCCGGCGGTTGAGGCAAGGGCGACCGGCCGCCGCCGACGTTTCGGCGAGCCATGCGGCGTCTGAGCTAAATCACCCTGCGCTATGCGCAGGGTGAGACGACTGACCCGAAGGTGAATTCGTTGTGGCTGCTGCCTTCCGGCCCTGACCAGATTGGCGAGGCCTCCGCCCAGCCGTCTCGCGGCCTATATGCGTATTTTTCGTGACCATTGCAAGAGGGGAATTTTGCGGCCAGATTGGAGGCTGAAGCAAGATACCCCACCACCATTGCGCTTCGCTTATGGTCCCCCTCCCCGACAAGCGGGGAGGAACTATTTTCTTATACCTCCCCGCTTGTTGGGGAGGGGGACCGCGCCATTCTTATGGCGGGGTGGTGGGGTATCTTGCTTAACTTTCTAACTAAAAGGTCTTCCATGCCGCCTCACACCGAAACCACCCCAAACGGCTATGTGAAACGCTGGTGGAAGGAGGCCGTCGTCTATCAGGTCTATCCGCGCTCGTTTTATGACAGCAATGGCGACGGCATAGGCGACCTGCCCGGCCTCATCGAAAAGCTCGACCATATCAAGGGTCTGGGCGTCGATGTCATCTGGCTGTCACCGCATTTCGACAGCCCCAATGCTGATAATGGCTACGATATCCGCGACTATCGCCAGGTCGGTGCCGAGTTCGGCACCATGTCGGATTTCGATGACCTGCTGGCGGCGATCAAGGCGGCCGGCATGAAGCTGATCATCGACCTGGTGGTCAACCATACCTCGGACGAACATCAGTGGTTTGTCGAAAGCCGGTCATCGCGTAATAACCCAAAACGCGACTACTATATCTGGAGCGACGAAAAACCGAACGACTGGACCTCGATTTTCGGCGGCCCGGCATGGACGCAAAGCGAAGACGGCGACTGGTATCTGCATCTGTTTGATCCGAAACAGCCGGACCTCAACTGGGATAATGCTGAGGTGCGCGAAGGCGTCTACGACATCATGCGCTTTTGGCTCGACAAGGGCATTGACGGTTTCCGCATGGATGTGATCCCCTTTATTTCAAAGGATAAAACCTTCCCCAACCTGCCGGAAGACCTGCGCGCCAAGCCGCAATATGTCTATGCCAATGGCCCAAAGGTGCATGACTATCTGCATGAGATGAACCGTAAAGTCCTGTCGCAATATGATGTCATGACCGTCGGCGAGGCGTTCGGCGTCACGCTTGCAGACACACCGAAACTGATCGATGAACGCCGGCAGGAACTGGACATGATCTTCCAGTTCGCCGCTGTTGAAGTTGATCGCGGGCGGGATGGTCGCTGGAAGCCGTGGACCCTGCCGGAATTCAAGGCGGTCTTTACGCGGCAGGATCAGGCGCTGGATCGCCACTGCTGGCCAACCTTTTTCCTCAGCAACCACGATAATCCGCGCATCGTCTCGCGCTTTGGCGATGACAGCCCGCAGTGGCGCGAAAAATCGGCCATGCTGCTGGCCACCCTCACCCTGACCATGAAGGGTACGCCCTTTATCTATCAGGGCGACGAGATGGGGCTGACCAATCGAAATTTCACAGAAATTACTCAATTCAACGATCTCTGGACCAAAAACGCCTGGCAGGCAGAGGTGGTCAATGGAAAATGGAGCGCCGAGGATTTCTTCGCCAACCAGAACAAGGTCAGCCGCGACCACGCCCGGATGCCAATCCCGTGGACGTCCGGGCGCCAAGGCGGCTTTACAGCAGGGCGGCCCTGGTTCGCACTGAACGATAATTTTCAAGACATTAATGCGGATCGGGCGATCCGCGATCCGGGGTCGATCTATTATTATTATCGGGATCTGATCGCGCGCCGCCACAAGACACCGGCGCTCATCTATGGCGACTATAAAGACCTGGCGCCCGATCATCCACACGTCTTTACCTATGAACGCAGGCTGGAAGATGAGGCATACCTCATTACCCTGAACTTTTCGCCAGTTGAAAATAAAGTGCCGTTGCCGCCACGCCTGACCGCCTGGCTGGCTGGCAATTACGGCCCTGCGGATATCTTCGACTCCTTGCGTCCGTGGGAGGCACGGATTCATCGCGTAAGCTGAGGGCCCTTATTAACCCTGTCTTATGAATTGGCGTTAAGCTTTTGTGTTGTAAGATGTTATTTGGCGGGCCAATTCAGAAAAAGGCGAATAAGCATTATGACACCGCGAAACATCCTGTTTCTGTGCAGCTTAAATGCCGGCCGCGCTATGGTCGCCAACGGCATACTCAACGCTCTCGATAGCCCGAATTACCGTGGCTTCGCCGCCGGCGATGAGCCAGATCCGATACCTTGTCCCGAAGCGCTGTCCGTACTGGCCCGCCATCTGGAAACGGTAAAAGACCTGCGAGTCAAGCACTGGAGCGCCTTTACCCAACCCGGCGCGCCCAAAATAGACGTAGTGATCAGTCTGTGTGACAATGCCAGGGGCGAAATCTGTCCGGTAACCCTGCCCGGCCGCCCTCCGATGGCACACTGGGACATCACCGACCCCTCCAGCGCACCAAACATTTCCGCGCGCCAGATCGCCCTGGAGCAGGTTTATCACGAACTCCATGCCCGTATTCTCGATCTGATAGATATTCCCCGCGACAAGACAGGGAAAAATCTTGAAAAGGCGATCAATGCGATAGGTTGGCTCAACGCCAGGGCCGCCTGACACGCTTGGCATATCGACCCCGCTGTGCGATAGCGTGCCGTTATGACTGATCCTGTTTTAGACACCCTGTTCCTGCCGTTCAAAGAGGGCGCCATCGACTGGCCCGCAAATGGTCCAGCCCTGTTCCTGCGCGCCCGCACCGGCGATGCGCTGGATGAGGTGCCGCGTGACAAACTCGTCTGTGAACAGAGCTTCAAGCCGGCGCATGATGCCCTGCTGCGCGCCGGCTTCCAGATGCGGGAAGGCCATGCCCCACCAGAGCTGACCCTGGTTCTACCACCCCGCCAGCGCGACGAAAGCCGCGCACTGCTGGCCCGCGCCATTTTGGAAACCGCCCAGGGCGGCATCGTCATGGCGGCCGTCTCCAATAACGAAGGCGCCAAAACGATCGAGGGCGATTTGAAGGCGCTCGCCGGCAATATCAGCAGTCAGTCCAAGAACAAGTGCCGCGTCTTCTGGGCGACGGTCGATCCCGCGCGCAATGACAAGACCCTGATCGACGAATGGGCGCAACTGGATGCGCCGCGCCAGATTGAGGCCAATACATCTGAAGGTCGGCGCTATATGAGCCGTCCCGGCCTCTTCGCCTGGGACCATCTCGACGCCGGTTCGAAACTGCTGGTCGATCACATGCCCACTAATCTCAAGGGCAAGGTTGCCGATCTCGGCGGCGGCTTCGGCTATCTCAGCGACGAGGTGCTGGCGAAGAACCCCACCATCACCCATCTCGATGTCATCGAAGCCGAGCACCGCGCACTCGATATGGCACGGCAAAATCTGACGAAATATGGCGAACGCGTCGCCTTCCACTGGCTCGACGCCGCCAAGACTTTGCCTGACACCTATGACGCCATTATCAGCAACCCGCCGTTTCATGTGGCTGATCGCGCCGACCGTCACGATGTCGGCAAGGCCTTCATCACCACGGCGGCGCAGTCACTGATTTCCGGCGGCCAGTTGTGGATCGTCGCCAATCGTCACCTGCCTTATGAAGAGACACTGGAAGTCTGTTTCAAGCATGTCAGCGTGGTGGCGCAGAACAACTTCTACAAGGTGTTCAAGGCTGTTGGGCCTAAGTCGGCCAAGAAAACATGAAGCTCGTAAAGCTGCTCGCCAATCTCGGCTATGGCTCGCGCAAGGAGATGCAAAAGCTGATCCGCATAGGCGCGATCACCGATGCCGAGGGCGTTCCGCTTGACGATGACAGCGCCATCGCCCACGGCGATATCCGTTACAAGGGCCGTCCACTCGATCCGGCTTTCGGCCTGGTGCTGATGCTCAACAAGCCGACTGGTTATGTCTGTTCGCTCAAGGATCGCGGCAACCTGGTCTATGAATTGCTACCAACGCGTTTTTCCGAGCGCAAGCCGGTGCTTTCCACTATCGGCCGGCTCGATTCCGACACCTCCGGCCTGCTGCTTTTTACCGATGACGGCGATTACCTGCACAAGATCATTTCGCCGAAGAACCACGTCGCCAAGATTTACGAAGTGACCTGCGCCCGTCCGCTGGAGCCGCATTATGGCGAGGTTTTCGCCGCCGGCACATTGGTTCTGGAAAGCGAAAAGGATGCGCTGAAGCCCGCCTTCCTCGAAGTGACCGGTGAAAAGACTGCCCGGCTGACACTTTATGAGGGCCGTTACCATCAGGTGCGCCGCATGTTCGCCGCCGTCGGCAACCATGTCGAAACCCTCCACCGCGCCCAGATGGGCGACCTCACGCTTGGTGACCTTAAGCCCGGCAAATGGCGCCTGCTCACCGAGGCCGAGGCGCAAGGCTTGCTAAAAGCTTAGGAAATCCATGTCGGTTTGCGATCGGCGATTTTCCATATCGATCCGTCACGATGCAGATGGATCTCCTCGCCATGACCGCACAGGCGCAGACAGAGGAAATCGACCTTGACCGTGGCTTCATCGTCATCTGTGAATTGCGGCGCGTTGAACCTTATGCTGCGTTCCGGATTACCGGTCATTGGCAGGCCAGCGGATTGGAAAGCCGCGGTGCAATCGATTTTCGTCTCGCCCTCCCCCATGACGGTCGAATCGTAATTATCGGCGGCCAGCGCCAGGCCAAGATCGCCCAGGATACGGCATTGCAGGTCGTCGCTGAGCGCCAGCCGCGCCCCGCCGGAAACATCCGCCACAGGTGGTGTGACGGCGCACCCGGCAAGGAGAAAAGCCAGGCCGGCGGCATACAAAATCTCTTTCATGTCTTTCTCCCAGGGTTCAGGTCAGGTTATGGGCGTCCAGAATGGCGGCGCTGGTCGATTTCAACAGGATCGCCACCTCCGTCGGCTTCCGGCTCTCGATCAGGATACGAAACATCGGCATACTGGTGACGCCGAACAGCAGATCAGTGGCGTCGGCCTTTGCCTTGTCGTCGCCCGTCATGCGCGCCAGCAGGGTGGCGAAAAGAAAGCGGCGGCGTTCATTGCGCGCATCGATCGCTTCGGCAAAATCCGGATCGAGTCCGGCCGCGCTGTGCAACCTCGCGAACCCCGGATGACTGCCCCAGAATTCACACATCAGGTCAATGCAGGCGAACAGGGCCGCCCTGGGATCGGGCAACTGGATCAGTTCCCGAAAGCGCATAAGGCCGCCCTTTTCGGCATTGGCATCGAACACCGCCTCCAGCAGGCCGCGCCGCGAACCGAACTGCTTGTAGACCGTCAACCGCGTGACGCCGGCCGCCTTCGCCACTGCTTCCATCGACATCAGAGCCGGCCCGTCATTGAGCAATCGGCTGGCGGCCTCGATCACGGCCTCGCGTTTTTTAGCGGCGGCGGCGTCACGCTTGGCGCTGACATAGGGACGAGATTCGGTAGCTTCTGAGCACATTGAGGCTTGCAATTCAATTTACGGCGTGTATATCTATATTTCAGTAAACGGAGTGTATATCAATTACTGACCAGACCGGAGTCTGCCATGCAAATCCTGATCATCCTAGCTCTTTCCTTGCACGTTCTGGCGGCCATTTTCTGGATGGCCACTACGGGAATGCTGGCGCGCGCCGGCGGACAAGGCGCGGAGATGCTGTTCCCCAGGCAGATGGTCGCCGTGGTTCTGGTCGTGCTGACAGGTGGATATGTGTGGAGCCAACTCCACACGGGTGGGTTCGGCACCTATGAAAAGGTGCTGGCGGCGGGTGTGGCGTGCGCCGCACTGGCGGCTTGCATTCAGGCCATAGGCGTCGGTGTCAGCTTAAAGACGCTCAAGGGCGAGCAGGGGGCGGCGGCGAGAAAACGGATTGCGGTCGTCCACCGGATCGCCGCGCCGCTGCTGGCCATCTGCCTGCTGTGCATGGTGCTGGCGCGATATATCTAGCGTTTCCAGGTGGCCAGAGGCGCGAGATCGACCTGCCAGTGACCATCCCGCCTGCTGACCGAATAGCCCGTACCTGATTGGCATTCTTTCGCGCAGTCCCTGTCCACTTCGGCATAGACGCGGTCATCGGGCAATTGCCTCGGCATGACCATGTGGCGCGCCACTTCATTCGGCGCGCCAGTTGTCATGGGAAAGCCCGTGGTGAGAATTTCCGACGCACAGTCTGGTCCTGTGCGGATATCGTTATCCCAGAACAGATAATCGACCGGCTGGGCTTCCCCTCGTGCCCGTTCCGCACTCAGGACAACGATGGCGATATCGCAAAGGTCGCTTGTCTTCGCGTAGGTCGGATAAGCCAGCCAGGCGTTACCGTTTTCGGTTCGCGTGTTTTCAATGTGCCAACCACTGGCCTTTACCGTTGTCGTCCGGGTGGTCGTCTGACCGTCGCTCGATACGGTCTCGCTGTGTGTCTCACGATATGGACCGCTGTAAATAACGCACCCCGCCAAGGGCAAAACCATCGCCGTGATCAGCCAGTTTTTCATGTATCCTTCCCCCTCTTACGGGTTCAGGATACCACACGCCGAGCGCGTGACAAGCCGGATTACGCCGGGCGCGGGCTGGCCAGGGCGGTATAGAGTTCCGGGCGGCGATCACGGAAAAAGCCCCAGGCGGCGCGGTGCGTATTCAGGTAATCGAGGTCGAATTCAGCCACCAGGACGCCCTCTTCTTTCGCGCCGAACTCGGCCACCTTGTCGCCGCGGTGACTGGCGATGAAGCTGTGGCCGTAGAAGGTTTGGCCGGCGCCATTCTGCGGCGAGATCAGGCTTTCCATGCCGATGCGGTTCGAGGCAATCACCGGCATGACATTGGCGACCGCATGGCCCTGCATGATGCGCTGCCAGGGGGCGGCGGTGTCCAGTTCGGCATCGTGCGGTTCGGAGCCGATGGCCGTGGGGTACATCAGGATTTCCGCGCCCTGCAAGGCCATCGAACGCGCCGCTTCCGGATACCACTGGTCCCAGCAGATGCCGACGCCGACTTTCGCGTACTTCGTATCCCACACCTTGAAGCCGGTATCGCCGGGGCGGAAATAGTACTTTTCCTGATAGCCGGGACCATCGGGGATGTGGCTCTTGCGGTAGACGCCCATCAGGGCGCCGTCGGCATCGATCATGACCAGCGAATTGAAATAGTGCGGGCCTTCCTTTTCGTAAATCGAGGTCGGGATGACGACATTCAGTGCCTTCGCCAGTTTCTGCATGGCCAGCACGGCCGGGTGTTCGCGCCAGGGAAAGGCGGTGGCGAACCAGCGCTCTTCCTGTGAGACACAGAAATATTCACCCTGAAACAATTCTGACGGCAGGATGATCTGCGCGCCCTTCGCCGCCGCCTCACGCACAAAGGCTTCGGTCTTGGCGATATTGGCGGCCATGTCTGCGCCATATGAGGTCTGGATGGCGGCGACGGAAACGGTTCTGGTCATTCGACTTATACTCCAAGGGGAAGCAAGAAACCCCACCACCCCGCCTCAAGAGAGGCGCGGTCCCCCTCCCCGACAAGCGGGGAGGTACAAGATAAAGATTCCAAAATTCATTCGTTGAATTTTGGCAAGGCCAAGTGGCCGCCCGAGCTGATGCGAAGCAAGCCATGCGGCGCTTGAGCTAAAGAAACCCTTATCAAGGCTACGCCTTGATAAGGGGCACCTGCTGGCTGATGCAGTGGAACGAACCGCCGCCGGTCAGGATGGCGCGCGATGACAGGCCCAGTACCTGGCGTTCGGGGAAGAGGCTTTGCAGGGCCTCCACCGCCAGTTCGCCGGGACGGTCCTTGTAGATCGGCACCACCACACAGTCATTGGCGATCAGGAAGTTCATATGGGAGGCCGGCACGATTTCGCCATCCTCATCGAGAATTTCACCCGGTGACGGGATGCGCACCACCTGCAACGGCTGGCCGCGCGAGTCGTGCTGGGTGGAAAGCAGTTTCGCCGTGGCGTCATAGACATCGGCATTGGGATCTTCGCGGCCGAACGCCACCGGACAGGCCACCACGCCCGGCGCCACGAAACGCGCCAGGTTATCGACATGGCCGTCGGTATGATCGTTCAGCAGGCCGTCATCGAGCCAGATGACCTTGCGGATGCCAAGCGACTGGAACAGGGCCTGTTCGGCGAGCGATTGCGTCCAGCCGGGATTGCGGTTCGGATTGAGCAGGCACTGACGCGTGGTGATGGCGGTGCCGTGACCATCGTGATCAAGCGCGCCGCCTTCGAGGATGAAGTCTTCAAGTTGTTGCGGAAAGCCATCCGCCGTGCTGATCTGGAGCGCTACCTCATCATCGTGCTTCAGATGATACTTGCCACCCCAGCCATTGTTGAGGAAGCTGACCGGCAGGGCCTGGTGCAGGTCGTCGTCATCGGCGTCGTCGCTGACATAGATCGGGCCGGTGTCACGGAACCAGATGTCGCCGAAGCGGCCGTCGATGATTTCGAGCCTGGTCAGGTCGCCCAGAAGTTCCTCGGCCGCGGCGCGCGCCTCGGCGCCCATGACCATCAGCCGGACGTGTTCATCGCCCAGTTCGCACAGCGCGCGCACCAGCGCCGCCACCTCGGCCTGCGCCGGGATCAGGTCTTCCTGCCACAGGTTTTCATGGCTGGGAAACCCCACCCACATCGCCTTGTGCGCATCCCATTCTGCCGGAACAAATCGTGTCATCTGATATCCTTGCCGTTCGGCCTAAGCGCCGGCTCTGTGACTGGCCTATTAGCACAGGCCCAGCCGATTTGACCACCGCTCCCACAAAAAAACGGCCCCCGAAGCGGGAGCCGTTTTCTCTTTTGCTATGCGTATCGCCTAGAAGTTGGTGTGCAGCGACAGCATGAAGGTACGCGGCGCGCCGACATTGAACGACGGCTTGTTCGAGGCGGCGACCGTGCTGCTGATCGAACCGAAGTAGTATTCGTCGGTCAGGTTGATCACGTTGAACTGGGCATAGGTGCCTTGCTTGAGGAAAGCCAGGCCCGGCAGATCCCAGCGCACCGAACCGTTCCACACCGTATAGGACGGTGTTTCCAGGTCGTTCAGGTCGGTGGCGAAGCGCTTGCCGACATACTTGCCGTTCAGGTTGAACGTAAAGTCGGTGAACGGCTTGTAGGTGACGCCGAAGGTGCCCATCCACTCCGGCACTTCCGGCAGCGCCTTGCCCTTGGTATTGACCGTCGCCGTGGCGCCCGAAGCGTAATTGTCGAGGATCTCGGTGTCGGTATAGGTCAGGCCACCGAAAAGCGCCAGCTTGGAGCTAGGCGCATAAGCCGCCGAAGCCTCGAAGCCCTTCAGATCGACGCTGCCCACGTTACGGTCGAAATAGCTGTCCGAAGCCGGATCATAGGAAGAGACGATGCGATTCTCGTATTTCTGCGCCCAGACATCCGCCGTGGCGGTGAAGGTCGGGGACGTGAAGCGATAGCCCAGTTCGACCGTCTTGTTGGTTTCCGGCAGCGGATTGGCCGGTTTGACCACGCCGTTCTCATCGACGATGACGCCGTAATAGTTGTCGGTACGCGGGGCCGACAGGGCTTCCGAGTAATTGGCGTAGACCTGGTTCGAATCAGTGATCTTATAGGTTACGCCCAGGCTGGGCAGGGTTTTCGAGAAGTCGACGGTGGTGTGGTATGGCTTGATGAAGTTGGTGTGGACAATATCGGGTCCGCCCGCAACCGGATTTTTAGTCGTAAGATAGGTGTAGCCGAAGCTGACCGTACCATCGCCATTATCAACTGTCGGCGTGCCCGTGGTGCAGAACGGGGCATAGGACCCCGAACCGTCATCCGGCGAGTAGCAGTACTGGTTCAGGTCGCGTTCCATCTTCTGCTGCTTGACACCCAGCGAGACGAACAATTTGTCTTCGAGGAAGTGGCCGCGATATTCGAGGAAG
This sequence comes from Asticcacaulis sp., assembly GCF_035497195.1. Lineage (GTDB taxonomy): Bacteria > Pseudomonadota > Alphaproteobacteria > Caulobacterales > Caulobacteraceae > Asticcacaulis. The sequence continues at coordinate 652,608 of NZ_DATJDZ010000014.1, read as the reverse complement.
AAGGTATCGACATTGGCCAGCGAGAAGCGATAGCGGCGTTCGTGAGTCGAGCCATCGTTGCCGATGATGCGCAGGCTTTCATCTTCACGGCCGCCGAACGGATCGATATACTGACCCGCATAATTGTATCCGCCATTGCCATCGACAACCAGGGTGCTCTCACCTGACTGACGGGTACGACCACGGTCGAATGAGGCGCCGAAACGGAGCACATCGCCACGATCAAAGGTATAGACGCCCGTCGAGGTGATCGAGTAACGATTGGTGACTGTCGTGTTCGGGTTGTAGATCGAAATCGAAGTCGGATTGGGGACAGAAGGCGAACCGATCGAGCCATCGGCATTGACGTAAGGCCCACCGATGTGTCCATCGCCGTTGATATCAACGCCGCCAAGTTCATAATAGCGGAAGGTGCGGCCCGAAACGCTCATCTGGGCGTAGTCGGCGCCTTCGCTGATACCAGCAGAACCGCCGCCATTGGCCATCACGTATTGATAGGTCGGATCAACCGTGAAGAAGAAGTGGTCATTGATCACCCACTTCGAATAGCCGCGAATATTGCCGGTATTTGACGGGTTGACGCTATTGACGCCGGCGCTGTTGTAATACTTGCCATTGGCGGCGAAGCTGGCGAGGTTCTGGCTAAAGATGAAGCGGTTGCGGTTTTCATTATAGTTGCCGCGCACGCCGAAATAGCTGCCATTGGCCAGCGGCTGATAGATGTTGAAGTTATACTGCTGCTTCTTCAGCTTGCCGTTATCCGGTTTTTCGATCGTGAAGGTGTCGTAGTTCTGGTTGGAGGCGGCGAACCAGGCCTGGGTGCCGAACGGACCAATCGCGCCGGTGTTCACCATCACGAACTGACGGTTATAGTTGAAGCTGCCGGTCGAAACCGTGGCTTCGACGCCGAAGGTGTCCGAGGTCTTGCGGGTGGTATAGCTGATCGTGCCGCCGGAAGCCGAGGCGGTCATCGAGTCGACATCGGTCGCGCCGGTGATGACGGTGGCCGACTGGATCAGTTCCGGATCGAGCTGCTGGTTGGTGTAGATGGCGTAATTACCGGCGTCATTGAGCTGAACGCCGTCCATGGTCAGCGACACGCGCGCGCCATCGAGGCCGCGCAGGCGGACGTTGCCGCCCGAAGAGCCGTAAGGATCGTTATTGGTGAAATTATAGCCGGGCGCCAGGTTCAGGGTTTCGGCGATCGTCTGGCCAGCGGTTTGCGCACCGATATAGGCCTGGTCGATGGCGGTCTTGGTCTTGGTGCCGCTTTCCTTGTTGATCGGCCCCAGGCCTTTCTTTGCGCCCTTGACGACGACGACTTCGACTTCCTGGGTCGCGGTCGATTGCGCCAGTGCGGTGGTTGCCGCGAACACGCTCATCAGAGCCGTGCCAGCCAGAATGACTGATTTATTCAACTTCATGGGAAGTATCCCTCTTCCGGTTAAAAACAAGACAAGCCACCACCGTCAGGCACTATTCAGGGCGCAGTTTCCCATCGCGCAAAACGGGCCTTTTATTCCGTTCGTGCGCGTGAATGTGCTTCACAATGATTTTTTGCTGTCTCGTCTTTTAGGGGCGTCTGTGTCGATTTTTTTACAGAAGCTGCGAACCTTTTGTGACGATGGTCACAGCCGCAACGGGTTGCGCCCTAAATGTCACACGCCCATTTCGCGTGGCATATCAGTCCAGGCCTTACCGGCAAAGAAAAAGCCCGGCCTGATTGCTCAGGCCGGGCTTCATATGTTTTCGACTTAACGTCGCGTTCTGAAATTAGAACGTGATGTCGATGGTCGAACGACGGTTCAGCGGTTCCTTCACGCCGTCGCCAGTAGCGACTGCCGGGGCCGATTCACCCTTCCAGTCAACAGCCAGCTTGGAGCCGTCAACGCCGAGGCCGGCAAGGGCGTCAGCAACGGTCTTGGCGCGGCGTTCCGACAGCTTGATGTTGTAAGCGGCCGAACCGGAGGTATCCGTGTGACCGACGACAACGATACGGGCGGCGTTACCGGCCTTGGCGTAGTCGGCGGCAGCCGAGACGACCGATTGCGCATCAGTGGTCAGGGCGGACTTGTCGAATTCGAAGTACACGATGAACTCGCGGGCTTCATAAGCCGGGGCGACAGGCGCCGGCGGCGGCGGCGGCGGCGGTGCTTCCACAACCGGAGCCGGCTCAGGAGCGGGCGGCGGCGGCGGCGGCGGGGCCGCTTCGGCGCCGAAGGCCCAGCGCAGGCCGACCGTCAGGGTCTGGTCGCTGAACTTGCCGGTGAAGGTTTCAGGCTGAGTCCAGCCATCGGCAATAGCGGCGTTCGACAGCGGCGCAATACCGGCGTTGAACTTTGCCTTGCCAGCGTCGAGGTAACGATAGGTCACATCAAGGCTCAGGCGATCGGAGAGCGCCCAGGCGACACCGGCCAGCAGTTGGTAAGCGCCAACCGTGTCCTTGCCAACCATGCTGAGGTCGGAAACGCCGCCAGCCGGGCTGGTGGACAGTTGGCCGAGCATCTTCGCCTTCACGCTGTCGAGACCGATACCGGCACCGACGAACGGATGGAAGCGCGATTCCGGCATGATGTCATAGTACAGGTTGACCATGACGGTGGTTTGTTCGAACGAACCCTTGGGCGAACCGCAGGCATCGCCGGCGGCGCGGATCACACCGGTGGTGCAGATCGCGGTGTCAACCAGAGCGGCCGAACCCGGATAGGTGCGCGGGAAACCCGTGGCCGAGCTGATATCGCCAGGGCGGTAGCCGCCTTCGAATTCAACGCGCCAGTTCGGGCTGTAACGGTAACCGAGACGGGCGAAGCCGGCCCAGTCGTCGTCGGTCGCCACGTCATAGACGTAAGCGCCGCCGTCAGGCATGGCGCCTTGCGAACGCGCCTTGTAATCCGACTTCCAGTTGTAACCCAGGTCACCGGCTACATACCAGCCGTTAGCCTGTTCGGCAGCAGCGGAACCCGCCACTGCCATCGCAGCGAGAGCAGCGCTCGCTAGCAAAATGTGTTTCATGTTATTGCCCTCTCATGGCCATCCAACGAACAGCCGATCATCTCGGCTGAAACCTTAGTACGACGCTTCATAACTTTACCAGCCCGTTTTGCATAGCACCCAAATGCAACTTTGGTTAAATTCGTGCTGTTTTTTAGCCTCTTTGGCGAGAACTGACACCAGAAAGACACGCTTATGGGATTGAAGCCGTACAATGGCTCATATAGGTCAAACTTGACCGTTAAAAAGCTATAGCGCGCCATCAGCGCATTATAAAAATATCATAAAGAATGTAAAAGGGCTTGCGGTTTTCACAGGCTTTCAGTAGAGACACGCCCTCTGATCGACCCTGGCGGCGCGAGCCGTTCTGAATCAGACGCAAATGACCTTTGTTTTATAAGATTTTTTGCGTAATTCCCCCTTACGGAGAGGTGGCAGAGTGGTCGAATGTACCGCACTCGAAATGCGGCGTAGGTGGAAGCCTACCGTGGGTTCGAATCCCACCCTCTCCGCCATACCACAGCAAAACGGCTCCCCTGACCCAGGGGAGCCGTTTTGCTGTGGTATTTTGGCCGCTGTATTGATGCGCCGCAGCAGAGATGAAAAACACCACATTTAGCCCTTTTTCGCGTCTGACAGCCATTATTTCCTAACCCGGCGCACCACCACCGGCTACCGCAGATACATCACGGCGCAATCGGTCCGCCGAGAGTTGTTTTTGAAAATTTATTGTGACGCAGCACATATGCCTGCCAGTCAACGACGTCGATTATCGGGAATCGAAAGCCACCGGCCTGCGCCTAAAGACGCCACCTTAACGCGATTTGGAGCTGGGTCTGGGCCTGTTGCGGCGACAGACCGTGCGTTGTCCGCGCAGGACGATCACTGATCACACGGAGAGCCTCAATGCCGAGGTCCAGATGATCACCGACCGGCTTCATCCACGCCACGGTGGCGCTGTAGCCGGTTTCGCCATTGTTATCGACCGCTCGCCACGAATGGTCCTTGACCGCGAAATAATCAATGCGTCCCGTCAGGTGCGCGCCATTGTTATAGCTATGCGACAGCAACAGATAGGCCGACTCGAAGCCGGTATCAACGACACGGTAGCCCTGCCCCACCGGCCAGCCGGTTGCGGTCTGCCCGGTCATGTATTGGCTGAGCAGTTCGTCCTTTGCTGTCAGCCGGTAGGCTACGCCGAGATTACAGAAACGCGTCGCCCATCCCCACTGACCGTTGCGCACGGCCATCGGATCGCCTTGATTGTCGTAAAATTCGAGATTGACCGCCACCGGCGCCGGCGGTCGCCAGTCCAGCCGGACATAATAGCCCAGCCGCCCGTCCAGTTCGACCATCGGCTGGCTGGCCGGCGCCTGGTATTCATCGAAAATCCTATACCAGCCCTGATTGTCGCCATCCGGCAGTTTCAATTTGGTGTTTTCGGCGGCGGAGATATCGTGCAGCGCCCAGCCGCGCCAGCTCAGCATAGTCCCAGCCGTATCGTCGCGCGTAAAGCCGCCAACAGTCAGGCCGAGCCTATGCCCGGCGAAGGTTTGCTGCGCATTGATTTCCAGCCCGCGCACCAGCACTTCCTCGCCGATCCACGAATTGATCGCCGAGGGCGTCAGGCTGCGCGGCGTGGTCCAGCCGGTGCCGTCGTGCTCCATCGAGACCGGCGGAAACATCTGGCCAAGGCGCAGGCCATAGCGAAAACCAGATTTCGGCACAGGTTTCCATTGCAGATAGGCTTCCTCGACGCCCACCGGCACTTCGGCGTCGGAAACGCCCTGAAGCAGGACGTAACCCGAAAAGGTATCGGTCAGTTGCGGCTTCCACAGAATGGCCGCCTGGGCGATATCGGCGGCCGCTTCATCGCCATGCCGCAGCTTGCCGAAGCCGCCGTCAAGCCAGCCGCGTTCGCCGTTTGCCTGGCTGAGGCGCAGATCGATCCACGCCGTATAGTTGCCGCTGTCGAACAGGCTGGTTTCCGCCTGGGCCGTGCTTCCATACGCCGCGCCCGCCAGCAACAGCGTGGATATCAAGGCTGGAATACCCCGAACCGCCCCCATTTCGTCAGAGCGCCTTTCGATTGCGATAGGTCGGCATCTGGGTCTTGGTCTCGGCCATGCCGCTGAAATCATTCAGGAAGAGGATCAGGTCACCGAAAGGCATGGGTCTGGCTATGCCGTAGCCCTGGGCGATGTCGCAGCCCATCGATTGCAGCAGGGTAAAGGCCGCCGCTGTTTCCACGCCCTCCGCCGTCACCTTCATGCCGAGGCCGTGCGCCAGGTCTATGGCCGAGCGCACCAGCAGGGCGTCGCGCTGGCCGCTTTCGATCTCCATGATAAAGGAGCGGTCGATCTTCAGTTCGTGCGCCGGGATCTGCTTGAGATAGGCCAGCGACGACAGGCCGGTGCCGAAATCGTCGATGGAGATTTCCAGCCCGCGCTCGACAAAGGTATTGATTGCCGCCAGGCCGATCTTCGGGTCTTCGATGACCGCCGTCTCGGTGATTTCAAGGCAGATCTGCCCCACCGCCTGACCGCAGATGGCGAGCGCCTGGGCATTATAGGCTTCATCGCTGAGCAGGCGGCCGGAATAGTTGATGCTGATATCGAGGTCGAAACCGGCGGATTTCAGGCGCCCCTGATCGGCGATGCAGGTTTGCAGCACCTGGGTGGTCAGGTCGCGGATGGCGCCGGTTTCCTCGGCAATCTGGACGAAACGCTGCGGCGACACATAGCCGCGCTCAGGGTGATTCCAGCGCACCAGAGCCTCCACCGAAATGATCCGGCCTTCACGATAGCTGAACTTGGGCTGATACCACACCTGCAAGGCCTTGCTGGCCAGGGCGGCATACAGCTGATCGGTCAGCAGCAGGGTATCGGCCAGTTCGGAATAGATACGCGGGTCGAACAGGGCGATCCGGGCCTTGCCGGCGCGGGCCTGATCGAGCGCGATCAGGGCGCGTTCGATCATTTCATCCGGCGTCGGCCGGGCATTGGCCATATGGTAGACGCCGAGACTGACCATGACATCCAGGCTCTGGTCTTCGGTGACCTTGATGCGCTTGTCGAGGCGGGCGGCGATGGCGCGAGCCAGCGGCAGGGCCTGCTCGGCCTCACACGGATGCAGGCACAGGCCAAGCGTATCGGCCGACAGGCGGGCGATATAGGCGTTGGCGAAAATACGGATGAGGATATCCTGCAAACGGCCAATCAGCGTGTGGGCATAGGACACCCCCCAGACGGCGCGAATATGGGCGTAGCGGTCGATGCCGATACAGACGACGACCACGCCGTTTTCAATGCCTTTCTCCCGCAAGGCGCCGATATGATCCTCGAAGGCCGAGCGATTGGGCAGGCCGGTGGCCATGTCGCTCTTGGCCAGGCGGGTGATATCGCGTTCGCGGTCCTCGATCGAGATCGCCATATCGTTGAAGGCCGAGGCGAGATCGGCCATTTCATCATGCGTGGTGATCCGCACCTGACCGGGCTTGCCATCGCGCAGGGCGAAGGCGGCGTCCTTGAGCGCCAGGATCGGACGGGTCAGGTTACGCGCCAGATAAAGGCTGGCGGCCACCACCATGCACAGGCCGAACAGCCCGATGCCAAGCAGGGCGGCCAACAGGGGCTGGTAGGATTTCAGCGCCGCCCCCAGCGGATAGCTAAGCAGCAGCACGCTCTTTTGCCGGCTGTCGAGATTGGGCAGGGGCGTGGCGACGGCAATCATGGTGCCGTGGCTGGAAGACACCATGCTGGCGGCCTTGCTTTGCAGGCTCTTGTCGATAAAGAAGCTCAGCGAACTCGGCTTGTAGTCGCTGGTTTGTTCCTGCGGCCCCAGCCACAGGCCGCCGCGCGTCTGGGTCAGGATGCCCGCCTTGATGGGAATCGACGACAGGCCTTGCAGGTTCTGCATTTCGTTATCGTCGAGACGTTGCGCGAAAACGACCCAGCCGAGACGATCAGGCGCCATGACCGGCGCGGCCACCGCCTGATACGGATGGCTGTCGATGGCGATAATACCATTGACGGCGCCGAACTCGTTCTTGTTGCGTAAGGCGTTGGCCAGGTTCTGGCCCAGAGGCCCCTGCTCGCCGGCCATCGGCTTGCCGTCGCTGCCGATCACCAGCCCCGCCTCGACATTCAACCGCGCCTGTAGATTGTCGAAGGCGGATTCGACCGTGAGCGCGTCCTGTGTCGCCAGGGCGGACTTGAAGCCGAAATCGCGTGACAGCAGGACGGCATTGGTTTGCAGGGCGTCCGATTTCAGGGTCCAGATACGTTTGAAAACACTGGCTGAGGCCTGCAACTCCTTCTGCACCGACGTGCGGGCATAGGAGACCACCGCCATATACGAGGCAAGCGCGATCAGCAGCAGGGCCAGGGCGAACAGCCCGCCGAACATCACGGCCAGTTTGGTGCTGAGGCGTTTGAAAATCGGCATGGCTCAGTACTGGCCCGCCGTCGGCGCGATCTGGCGCACCTTGATACTGAAGGTCTGCGCGGCGGCCATTTTTCCTAAGGTGATATTTTTTACCGACTGGTGCTCCGGCGCTTCCAGGGTCGGCTGCCAGACGGCGAGACTGCCGGCGCCTTCCGGCACATTCAGGGTCACGCGGCCATCGGCGCCGGTTGTGGCGTAATACGGCGTATCGACGACGCGGATATAGGCGCTCATCGAATCGTGGATATTGCAGCCGAGCGCCACCGTGCCGGGGCGCCCGAATGTCATGGTGTGGCTCTTGCCCTTGCCGTATAACGGGAATTGAAAGGGCTGGACTGGCGAGAACGAATAGACGTGATGGTTGACGCGATCCAGATTGGGGAAAGCCACCGTCGCCCCGGCCGGAACCGCCAGCACATAGGGGGTGAACCGGACGTCTTTCTGCGCCATGACGAACGCCCTGTTCTTTTCCGCCGCCGGTATAACTGCACCACCAGCCGGCGTCCAGGTCACCACGGCAAAGGCGACCGGCTTGCCCGACGGGCTGTTGACCGCAACGGTCAGGTCAGCCGCCGTAGCCCTGCCGCCGAGCGCGAACAGCAAAATACCAAGAACAGGAAATAGGTGTTTCATACGCTCGGAATATCACAACAGTTATAAAACTCGGTTAAGCATCCATTAGAGACAAAAAGAATTGAAAACCGGTCCGGAGCGGTAAAAAGTGCGCGCATCGCGCCGGCCAAAGTATAGAATTTTCAACAGAGGGAGCCCCACATGAGCATCATGAGACTTAATGAATTCAAGGCATTACCAGGAAAATTCGAGGAATTGATCACCCGGTTTGAAGAGATAGTGGCGCAAATCCGCACAATAGAAGGCAATGAAAGCTGCACGCTCTACCTGAAAGTAGCAGACGGAATTGATGAAGATGACAAGTTGATTGTGCTGGAAGTCTGGAAAGATATTGCGGCGCACAAGAACTCTGTCTCGACAATCGATCCGAAACAGTTTGGGGCGGTCATGGCCCTGCTCAGCGAACGGCCATCCGGACAGTATTATACGGCGACGGACGCATAAAAAACGGCTTCTCAGGCGGTGATGGCGGTTCTATAGGTGTCGTTTTCTTTGTATCGAGACCCTCATGGCCAATTTCGCCAGCGACAATACCGCCCCCGTCCATCCGAAGGTGATGCATGCGCTGATCGACGTCAACAGCGGCAATATGCCGGCCTATGGCAATGATCCGGTCACCGAAAAATTGCAGGAAACGGTCCGCATGGCGTTCGGTGCGCCGCAGGCCCGCCTCTTTCCGGTGTTCAACGGCTCGGCGTGCAACGGCCTGGCATTGGCGCGGATGATCCGGCCCTATGAGTCGATCCTCACCCACCGCCAGAGCCATATCAATAACGACGAATGCGGCCTGCCGGAATTTTTCACCGGCGGCAAGATCATCGGCCTCGAAGGCGAGCACGCCAAACTGACCGTGGCCAGTATCGGCGACCTGATCGCGGCGGCGCGCGGCCATGCGCCGCATACCTCGCGCCCAAAGGTGATCAGCCTGACGCAATCGACCGAACTGGGCACGGTCTATTCGCTCGATGAGCTTAAGGCCTTGTCCGACTTCGCCAGGGCGCACGGGCTGTACATCCATATGGACGGCGCGCGCCTGGCCAATGCCGTGGCCTCGCTCGGCTGCGCACCGACCAAGGTGGTGGCCGGCGTCGATATCCTGTCATTCGGCGGCACGAAAAACGGAGCCATGCTGGCCGAAGCAGCGATCATCTTCAATCCGGCCCTGATCGAGGATTTCGCCTATATCCACAAACGCGGCGGGCAGTTGCCTTCCAAGGCGCGCTATGTCTCGGCGCAGTTGCAGACCCTGCTGGAAAACAATCTGTGGCTGGAGCTTGGCCGTCATGCCAACCGACAAGCGCAGGCCCTGCGCGATGGCCTGATCGATCGCCTGGGGGTCGGCCTGCTGCATCCAGTCGAGGCCAATGAGCTGTTCATCACCCTGCCGAAAGTCATGGCCGACCGGCTGTTCGCCAAAGGCCACCGCTTCTACAACTGGCCGAATGAAGGGCCGGACGCCTACCGCCTGGTCACCAGTTTCGCCACCACCGACGACGATGTAAAAACTTTCCTCAACGACTGCTAACCTCTTGTACCTCCCCACTCGTCGGGGTTTAGCGCCAGCGAAAGTATAGCTTTCGCCAGCTATGGGACCGTCCGGCGCAGCCTTTAGGCGAAGACGGATGGTGGTGGGGTTTCTTACTTTAACGAACACAAACACCATGTCCAAAACCACACCCGGCACATTGATGCTCACCAAACTCGGCATCGCCTTCGATCTGCACCCGTATGACTACGATCCGGACGCGCCGCGCGTCGGCTTGCAGGCGGCGGAAGCGCTCGGTATCGATCCGTCACAGACCTTCAAGACCCTGATGGCCGAGGTCGATGGGAAGCCGGTCTGCGTCGTGGTGCCGTCGGATTGCGAGGTCAGCATGAAAAAGATGGCCGCGGCTTTCCACGGCAAGTCCGGCCACATGATGAAGGTGCCCGATGCCGAACGCCTGACCGGCTACAAGGTGGGCGGCATTTCGCCTTTCGGCCAGCGTAAAGCGACTCCGACAGCGATCGACGAAACGGCGCAACTGTTTGACACGATTTACATAAATGCCGGCCAGCGCGGGCTATTATTGAGCCTCACGCCGGACGATGCCGCACGGTCATTGAACGCACCATTCGTGGATTTGACGGCGTAGCACCCTCTCCTCCCCATTTCTTGAATGGGGAGGTGGCATTGAGCAAAGCGAAATGACGGAGGGGCGCCCCTCCACCGCTTTGCAGTCCCCGGCACCGGCCGGCCGGCTCCCCACTGCGTAGGGAGGAGAAGTAGCCTAACTTCCCCCAAACCAGTTATAGCCCATGTCTTCCCAATAACCGCCAGGATAGACATTGGTGACGAATATCTCGACGATATGCTTGGGGTTTTTGTAGCCCAGCTTGGTCGGCATCCGCAGTTTCATCGGAAAACCGTATTTCGCCGGCAGCAACTGACCGTCGAAGGTAAAGGCCAGCAGGGTCTGGCTGTGCAGGGCGGTCGGCATGTCTATGCTGGTAAAATAACCGTCGGCGCATTTGAAACCGACATATTTGCATGTCGTATCGGCCCCTACCCGCTTGAGAAACTCCGAGAACATCACCCCGCCCCAGCGGCCGATGGCGCTCCAGCCCTCGACGCAGATATGGCGGGTGATCTGTTCCGTATGCGGCAGGGCATAAAGCGCCGGCAAATCCCACGGCCGGCGATCGGATATCTTGCCGGAAAGCTGAAGGCGGAAACTGCCCGGATCAACCACCGGCGCCTTATCGACGCTGTAAAAAGCGTTGAAAGGGAACGGCTCTTTGATATCGGCTTCGGTATAGGTCGGCGCCAGGTTATTCGGGTTGAAGATCACACCTTGCGCGCCATCGTTGAAGCGCGACACGGCCTTTAAAATCTCTTTCACCGAGCCATAGTGATTGAGCGCGATACCGGTGGCGAGCGACAGCCCGCCGAGCGTCAGCACATTGCCTAGCAGACGGCGCTTCGCCGGGTCTTTCAAAAGACCTTCCGCCTCTTTCAGGATCGCCTCTTCGTCAGTCTTGATGTCGTTGTCCATATCAGCGCCCCCACAACATGGCTTTGATGGTCTTCGGCACCAACAGGGCCATGACCACATGCACGACGATAAACGCCACGATCCCGCACATGGCATAGAAATGGATATAACGCGCCGCCTCATAGCCGCCGAGCAGCACCCGCAGCCAGCCGAACTGCACGTTCTTCCACAACACCAAACCGGAGGCAATCAGCACGACGAGATCGGCCATGGCGAACAGATAGGCCAGTTTCTGGATGGTGTTGTATTTGCGGATATCGGCGTGGCTGAGGTGGCCGGTGAGAAAGCCTTTGATATCGCTCCACAATACCTTCGGCGTGATCGGCCAGAACTGCTTGCCACGCCGCGAAAAGATAAACAGAACCGTATAAAGAACAGCGCTGGCGAACAGCACCCACATGGCGGCGAAATGCCATTGTATCGCTCCGCCAAGCCAGCCGCCCAGTGTCCATTTGGATGGAAACAACGGTTCATTGGTGAAGGGCACATAGAGGTGCATGAAGCGCGTGGCGTTATAGATGCGCCAACCGCTCATGATCAGCACGATCACCGCCGCGGCGTTAGCCCAGTGGATGATCCGCAGCCACAGGGGATGGATACTGATCTTGTCCACACGAAGACTCCCGGTTTTGTGTCAGCCTAACATGTATACGACTTGAAACCAAAATCGGTTACCCGCATGGCGGATTATTGACTTGCCGGCGCGCATATGTTGACGTGAACGGAAACAAATCAAGGACGTCATCATGGCTAGGACCGACCATTTCAAGATGATCAACTGGTATCCGCCACTGATCGGCGCCGGTATCAGGGTGATCGACACCGCACCGGATTTCACCGCCATTACGGTCGAGATGAAGCTGCGCTGGTGGAATAAAAACGTCGTCGGCACCCAGTTCGGCGGCTCGCTCTACATGATGTGCGATCCGTTCTTCATGGCCATTCTGATGACCAAACTGGGCCGCGATTACATCGTCTGGGACAAGGCGGCGTCGATCCGCTTTCTCAAGCCCGGCCGCAAATCCGTGCAGGCGCATTTCCATATTCCGCCGGCAGAAATCGCCCGCGTAAAGCTGGAAGCCGATACCAAAGGCAAGCTCGATGCCGAATACGAAGTCGATGTGATCGATACGGACGACGTGATCGTGGCGAAGGTCCACAAGACGCTTTACGTCCGCCGTAAGGATTTCCAGAAGCCGGCTTAAGCCTTGGCGGCTTCGGCCTTTTTCTTCTGCGCCTCGATCAGTTTGGCGGTCTGGGCCTGGATCTGGGCCTTGCGCTGTTCGGCCAGTTCAATCGGGGTCAGCAGGCGGTGCTTGGCTTTATTCATCGGACATATCTTTCAAAAAAGCTCGTATGACAGTTACGCCAGGCAAAGTACAGCTTAGGGCAGCTTCATGCCGCGCATCACCGCCGGTCGGCGGCCGACCTCGGCCAGCCAGTTGGTAATGAACGGCCGCGCCTGGATCAGCGGTTCGACATGATCGGGCACGCGGGTGCGATACTGCTGAATCCACGGATAGATGGCGATATCGGCGATCGAATATTCATCCCCGCCGACATGCTGCGACTCGCTCAGGCGCTTTTCGAGCACATTGAACAGGCGCTCGACCTCGGCGGCGTAACGCTTGACGCCCGTAGGCGTCTGGCCCTTGTCCGACACCACGAACCAGCCAAGCTGCCCCATCATCGGCCCCAGGCCGCCCATCTGCCACATCAGCCACTGGATGACGGTATAGCGTTCGTGCGGCAGGATGGGCACGAAGCGGCCATACTTATCGGCGAGATAGATCAGGATGGCGCCCGATTCAAACAGGCTCAACGGCCCGCCGTCCGCTTCGTCATCGACGATGGCCGGTATCTTGTTATTGGGCGAGATGGCGAGAAATTCCGGCCTGAACTGCTCGTCCTTACCGATATTGACCGGATGGCTCTCATAAGGAATCCCGAGTTCCTCAAGCATGATGGTGGCCTTGCGACCATTTGGCGTACCCCAGGCATAGAGATGTATCATGGTCCGTTCCTCTCGATAATTACCGTCAAAGATAGGCGCTTACCGCCCGCTTGCAAGCCTAAACCGGCCTGAAAACCATCAGCCAGAAGATCGCCACCACCGCCGGGAAGGCCATGCTGCCAAGCGTGATCCACCAGGTGTTCAAAGTCCAGTAGGCCGGCGGCAAGGGCGTATCGCTCGCCAGCGCTTCGGCGGCGAGGCGCTTCATGCGGATCTGCATCCACACCACCGGTAGCCAACAGGCGCCGGCGAATATGTAGAGCGCGAGGGCAGCAGCCAGCCAGCCGGCGCTGAACGTCACACCGGTCAGGTGCATCAGCCACAGACCGGTCAGAGGCTGGATAATGACCGCCGGCGTGGTGAAGCCCCAGTCGGCGATGACCACCGTGCGGGAGGCGAAGGTAATGGCGCGGATATCCTTGCTGAAGTTGGCCATCAGCATGAAGAAGGCCGTGCCGATACCCGTGCCGAACAGCACGGTCGATGACAGGATATGTAACCATTTGACGCAGAGATAAAGCATTGCCGCCGGTCCGCCCTGTGGTAAGATTTTGCGAACAGGAACTTAAACCCCACATGCCCGCGCCGCAATCACAACCTGACGAGACGCCGGCTATCTGGCTGGTTTACGACGGTGATTGTCCCTTCTGTTCAGCCTCCGCCCAGATGGTGCGGATCAAACAGGCGGTGGGGCGACTGCGCATCCTCAACGCGCGTGAGGCGACCAATCATCCACTGATGGCGGAGATCACGGCACAGGGGCTGGACCTCAATCAGGGCATCGCCGTCAAGTTTCAGGACCGGCTCTATCATGGCCGCGACGCCCTGCACCTGCTGGCCCTGATCGGCTCCGAAACCGGCTGGCTCAACCGGTTGAACGTCATCCTGTTTCGCCACAGGAAGACAGTCGATTTCGCCTATCCCTTCATGAAGGGCGTGCGTGATTTGACGCTGAAGGTGCTTGGCCGGACACCGATATGACCTTGCCAATTTTTGCGGAGATATTCGCCGAACAATGGAAAAGCCTGCCACCGGCGCTAAAGGCGCACTACGCCAACCGACCGTTTTCGAATGATCGCGTAACTGTGACGGGCAAGCTGACCATCCGCATGGCCCCCTTATTGCGTCTGTTCTCGCCCCTGCTGAAGGCCTGCAAGATGCTGACACCGTGGGAAGGCATGGATGTGCCCTGCACGGTCGAATTCCGCAGCGAACCGGAGTCGAAAGCGTTCATCTTCGAGCGGCGTTTTGCGTTTCCCGGACGCCCGCCATATGTCTTTCGTTCGAAAATGATCATGCAGCGGCCGCACGAAGTCATCGAATATATGGCGAACGGCGTCGGCTGGCGCTGCGCCTATTATTACGACAAGGACAAGGTACTGTTGCAGCACAGGGGTTATGTCTGGCGGATATTCGGAAGAGACCTGCCCCTGTCATGGCTCGGTGAACTTTTGCTGGGACATGGCGGCGCCTATGAACAGGCGACCGGCGAAAACAGCTTCAAGATGCGCATGGCGCTCTATGGCGGGCTGTTTCAGGCACTGACCGAATACAGTTATGAAGGCGAATTTACCGTGACGGAAGTGAGCCTGCGCGATGGGTGACATACTGATCCTGGGCGGTTACGGCAATTTTGGCAAACGCATCGCCGAGGCCCTGACGCGCCATGGCCTGCCGATATTAGTCGCCGGACGCGATCTCTCGAAAGCCGAGGCCTTGTGCCGTAAACTGCTCAATGCGCGGCCTTTGCAGGTCGATATCCACAGCAACCTCGGCACGGTTCTGGCGGCGGAGAAGCCATCCGTCGTCATCCATACCTGCGGGCCATTCCAGGGCAGCGATTATGAGGTGGCGCGGGCCTGCATCGCCGCTGGCGTTCATTATATCGATCTCGCCGACGGCCGCTATTTCGTCCGCGATTTCAGCGCTCTCGATGTCGAAGCGAAGGCCGCGGGCGTCACCCTGATCAGCGGCGCCAGCACGGTGCCCGGCCTGTCATCGGCGGTGGTCGAGCACCTGAAACCTCAATTCGCCCGCATGGATACGCTCGATTTCGGCATTTCTCCGGGGCAAAAAGCCGAGCGTGGACTGGCCACCACGCGCGCCATCATGAGCTATGTCGGCAAACCTCTGCGCCCCTTCGCCGGACATCCGCAGCCCTATGGCTGGCAGGATACGCACCGGCAGGTTTATCCGGTCATGGGAGATCGCTGGCTCAGCACCTGCGATATTCCTGATCTCGACCTGCTGCCGCCGATCTATGGTTTCCGGTCAATCCGCTTTGGCGCCGGGCTGGAACTGGGTTTCATGCACCTGGGGCTATGGGCCATATCCGGACTGGTGCGCGCGGGCCTGCCGCTTAACTTGTCGGCATTGGCGAAACCGCTGCTGGCGGTCAGTGACTGGTTCAATGTCATGGGCAGTGATGTCGGCGGGATGCACGTCACCATCAGCGGCACGGATCACATCGGCGCGCCGCTCACCCGTTCGTGGTTTATCGTGGCCAAATCCGGCGACGGCCCGCAGATCCCCTGCGTGCCGGCGATTCTTCTCGCGAAACGCCTGCATGAAAAAGACCCCACGCTTGCGCATGGGGCCTTTCCGTGTGTCGGCCTGGTCAGGCTCGAAGACTACCTCGATGAACTCCGGCGCTTCGATATTGAGGTGTTTGAAAAGAACTCCCCCTGATATCAGGGGGAGGTGGCGCTCTTGCGCCGGAGGGGGTTAAACCCAACCTCAATGCAGGCTGATTTTTCCGTAGATAACCCCACCCGGCCTTACGGCCACCCTCCCCTGATATCAGGGGAGGTTCTCACAATCTTAACCGCCCAGGAAGTCGCTCTTGCCGATCGGCACGCCGGAATGGCGCAGGATGGCGTAGGCCGTGGTGACGTGGAAAAACAGGTTGGGGATGGCGAAACCGGTCAGGTAGCTCAAACCGGTGAATTCCATGGTGCGGCTGGGGAATTTCAGCACCACTTCGCGCGTTTCCGAACCAATGAAGCCCCTGGCATCGACCGATTTGACGAAATCGATCGTCTTTTGCAGGCGTTCGTGCAGGTCCGCGAAGGTCGCTTCTTCATCGGCATAGGACGGATTTTCGACGCCACCAAGACGCGCCGCAATGCCCTTGGCCGTATCGCTGACCAGTTGGATCTGCCTGGAGAAAGGCAGCATGTCGAGTGCCAGGCGGGCGTTCAGTACGGTGGCTTCCTTGACGTTTTTCTCCGCGGCCCAGGCCTCGGCCTTGCCGAGTATGGCCTTCAGGTTGGTGAGCGCGTTAAGCACCACCGGCACGGATGCCTTGTACA
Organism: Asticcacaulis sp.; assembly: GCF_035497195.1. Classification (GTDB taxonomy): domain Bacteria; phylum Pseudomonadota; class Alphaproteobacteria; order Caulobacterales; family Caulobacteraceae; genus Asticcacaulis. The sequence continues at coordinate 636,178 of NZ_DATJDZ010000014.1, read as the reverse complement.
TATCGATTTGAACCGCCTCAGACATATGTTTTCCTCTTGGTGTGTCAGGTAGGGAGGCCTGCATATGGGGTCAGTTGGCCGGCTTGGAAGGCCTGTTCTGCGCAATATATTCAAGTTCGCTCTGGGCGGTCTCGTCATCGGGCTCCAGCTTGAGAGAGTCCTTATACGCCGTCTCGGCTTCATCCCAGCGCTCAAGCTCGACCAGCACATAGCCGCGCTTGCGCAGGGCATTGGCCATCTGCGCATCCGGCAGGTCAGGATTGCGCGCCAGGTAGGCGTCAAGCTGACCGAGCGCCTCGGGGCTGCGATGCAGCGCCGCCAGGGTCAGGGTGTCTTCCATGATCAAGGAATGGTAATTCGGATCGTTGATCAGCCCCTTGGCATAGGCGTCATGCGCCGACTGGAAATCCTCATTCTCGAATTCAATCCAGCCGACGACAAAAGCCAGCAGCGGATAAGGCAAGGCCTCATGCTGCGCCACCTTCGATGCTCCAAATTCCTTTTCATGGCCCTGGATCATGGCCGAAACCGTCAGCACGTCGCTCAGTTCATCCGAATAGACAATGATGCTGTCGCCGCAATGTTCCGGATGCGAAAGTACGTCCGGCGCATGACCGAGCGCCGCTTTCAGATCGGGCAGCCGGGCGTTCAGCTTGTCGATATCGTGCGCCTGCATGAGATCGAGCGCCGACATCGCCAGGGCCTGGTCAGCCTTTTCCTGCGTCGCGTCATGCGTGCGGCACTCGACGATCTGAACATCCGGCAGACGTGGCGTGGCATCCTCCGCCAAGGCCGGTGCGGCCACAAAAAAAGCAGCCGCCATCAGGCCAAACATACGCATCGAAATCATAAATATCCCCCTGTTCTGGATCGTGAACAGACCACACTTCTTTCACTCAGGCAATTACCGTTTCTTATCTGCCACCGCCGCAATTACGCCGTATAACAGGGGGATGAAGTTCCTTCGAATTGTGACGGCGGTCCCTTGAAATTCACAACAGTAACCACTATTGTTACGTTTCAATTTTATGATTCACCCCCTGAAAGAGTTCCAATGACCAAGTTAGCTCTCAAATCCGTCCTGTCCGCCTCGGCCTTCGCTTTCGCCCTGCTGTCCTTCTCGGCGCCGGCCTTCGCCGCCGATACCTACACTCTGGAACCCACCCATACCTCGGTGACGTTCCAGTATACCCACTTCGGCTTCTCGCACCCGACCGGCAAGTTCATGAACGCCGTGGGCACCGTGACGCTCGATGACGCCACCCCTGCCAATAGTTCGGTCGAGGTCTCCTTCGCCATCGATGGCGTCAATACCGGCGTGCCGAAGCTCGACGAACACCTGAAAAGCGCCGACTTCTTCGACGCCGCCAAGTTCCCGACCGCCACATTCAAAAGCACCAGGGTCGAGCCGACCAGCGCCACCACCGCCAAGGTGACCGGCGACCTGACGCTGCATGGCGTCACCAAGCCGGTGACCCTCGATGTGACACTGAACCAGAAGGGGCCGAACATGATGAAGAAGCTCACCGCCGGCTTTACCGCCAAGGGCACGATCAATCGTTCGGATTTCGGCATCAGCACCTATGTGCCAGCCGTCAGCGACCAGATCGATCTCTATATTGAAGCGGAAGCCAACGCTCAGTAAGCGCTGAAAGGAGGTTCGGATGTTGAGATTTGCCGCCATCTGTATTGCGCTTGGCCTCATGGCCGGTTCGGCGCAGGCTGATACCTTGACATTCGAACCCGACCACACCTCGGTCATCTTCCAATATCCACATTTCGGCCTGTCGCATCCATCGGGCAAGATCATGGGCGCTACCGGCACCCTGACGCTTGATCATGATGACCTGACGAAGAGCGCCGTCGATATCACGCTCGATATGACAACCCTGACCACCGCCCTGCCCGCTTTCGACGCCCTGCTGAAAAGCGAGAAATATTTCGCGGTCGCGCAATTCCCTACCGCGACTTTTAAAAGCGCCCAGGTCGAGTTAACCGGCGAGAACACCGCCAACATTACCGGCGACCTGACCATCCACGGCGTCACCCAAAGCGAGGTATTGGCCGTCACCTTCAACAAAAAAGCCTTCAATCCGGCCGTCTTCAAAACAGGCTATGGCTTTTCCGCCACCGCGCATCTCAGCCGCAGGGCTTTCGGGCTGGGCAATCTGGAGCCGATCGTCGGCGATGATATCGACCTGATCATCGACGCCGAAGCCTATTAGCCGCTCAAGCGCCGCCAACCTTTTTTGAAGGCATGGACTCCTCAGGTTTGGAGATTTGAGAGAAATGATTATGACCAGAACCCCGACCGTTTACATTCCTCACGGCGGCGGACCGTGCTTTTTCATGGACTGGAACCCCGCCGGCATGTGGGACAAGATGGGCGCATACCTTAAGCGCCTGCCCTCTGATGTCGGCGAGAAACCCAAAGCACTGCTAATCGTTTCGGCGCATTGGGAAGAGGCCGATTTTACCGTGCAAACCAAGCCGGCGCCGGGCATGTTTTTCGACTATTACGGCTTTCCGCCGCACACCTACGAGCTGAACTATCCGGCGCGCGGCTCCGAAGCCATCGCCGCCCGCGTGCAGGCGCTCGCCGCCGAAGCCGGCATTACGGTCGCCGCCGACAGCCAGCGCGATTTCGACCACGGCGTCTTTATTCCGATGCTGCTGGCCTGGCCCGACGCCGAGATCCCGACCCTGCAACTGTCATTGAAAAAGGGCCTCAATCCGGCGGAACATATTGCGCTGGGCAAGGCCCTGGCGCCTCTGCGTGACGAAGGCGTGCTGATCATTGGTTCGGGCATGAGCTACCATTCCATCCCCCCGCTGATGGGGCGTGGTTCCGGAAGTGGTCCGGTGTCACACGCTTTCGACAACTGGCTGAATGAGACACTGACGGCCGACATCAACGGCCTGAATGAGTGGGCCAGCGCCCCCGGCGCTCATGACTGCCACCCGCGCGAGGAGCACCTGATCCCGCTGATGGTGGCGGCCGGCGCGGCCGATGGCGACACCGTGCGCCGGACCTATCACGAGGATAGTCTAGGCACCACCGGCATCGCCATCAGCGCGTTTCAGTTTGGCTGATTTCATCTTTAAAACTCCCCCTGGTTTCAGGGGGAGTTTTTTTGCTACAGTCCGTCGAAGAGGGCCGTCGACAGATAACGTTCGGCGAAGGACGGGATGATCGCCACAATCGTCTTGCCGGCATATTCGTCCATCACCGCCAGACGGAAAGCGACTTCCAGCGCCGCACCCGACGAAATACCGACCGGCAGACCTTCGACCTGGGCCGATTTGCGCGCCATCGCAAAGGCCGCATCATTGCTGACCGTCTCGACGCTATCGATGACGCCGCGATCGAGAATGGCCGGCACAAAACCAGCGCCAAGTCCCTGGATCTTGTGTGGACCAGGCTCACCACCGGACAGGATCGCCGAAGCTTCCGGCTCAATGGCCACCATCTTTACCGACGGCTTCTTCGCCTTGAGCACTTCGCCCACGCCGCTGATCGTGCCGCCGGTGCCGACCCCCGACACCACCACATCGACCGCGCCATTGGTGTCGTTCCAGATTTCCTCGGCGGTCGATAAGCGGTGAACGAAGGTATTGGCTTCATTCTCGAATTGCTTCGGAATGACGCCGCCCGGTGTTTCTTCCAGCAGTTCCTGCGCGCGGGCCATGGCGCCGCGCATACCCTTTTCGGCGGGGGTCAGTTCGAGGCGCGCCCCCAGAATCAGCAGCATCTTGCGACGTTCGATCGACATCGATTCCGGCATGACGAGAATGCACTTGTACCCCTTGGCGGCGGCGACAAAGGCCAGGGCGATACCGGTATTGCCGGAGGTGGCTTCAATGATGGTGCCGCCGGCTTTCAGCTTGCCGGCCGCTTCCAGCGCCTCGACCATCGAAATGCCGATACGGTCCTTGACCGACGCCATCGGATTGAAGAATTCGAGCTTGGCCAGCACGGTGGCCTTGGCGCCGTATTGCGCTGACAGGCGCGGCAGGCGGATCAGGGGCGTATCGCCCATTGTGTCGAGAATCGAATCAAATATCTTGCCGCGGCCTTTGCGGGCGAGGGAGGATTGAGCATCAGCCATAAGGGGTCTCCAGGTTGTTTTTCTAAATGAACAGGGGATTCCGGGCGATCGCCCCTGCGCGCGTGCGCTTTGTAAACCGCTCGTTAAGACATATCAAAACATCTTATCTCTTCCTGGCTTCCAGAGTAAGGCAAATCACCTCACACTTCGGATCAGTCACACTAAACTGAAGCCCGACCCCAAAGCCTGAACAAGCGAACGGATAAGAAGATGAGCATGGACGATCTGTCAACACCGAACCTGAACAATGCAGAGAACGCCGCTATCGATCCTGCCATGCCGGCACCTTCGGTTCTGGAGATGCACCCGCACGACCTGGCCACCCAACTGGTCGGCAAGCTGTGCCACGATTTCATCTCGCCCGCCGGCGCCATCATGTCGGGCCTCGATCTGCTGGAAGATCCGTCCGCGCAGGATATGCGCCAGGAAGCGCTCAACCTGATCACCGCCTCGGCCAAAAAGATGCTGACCCTGGTGCATTTCGCCCGTGTCGCCTACGGCGCCGCCAGCACCTCGGAAGCCTTCAGCGGCGCCCAGCTTGAAAAAATCCTCAGCGACGTGTTCTCGACCCTGCGCGCCGAACTCGATTTCGCCATTCCGGCCGACATGTTGTTCCAAAAGCCGGCCGCGCGCACCCTGCTCAATCTCGGCCTGCTCGCCAGCAATTCCCTACCGACCGGGGGCAAGGCGACGCTGACCGCCGTGACGAATGACAATGGCCTGACCCTGACGGCCGATGCCGCCGGCCCGCGCGCCCGCCTCAAGGCCGAAGCCATCGAAGGCCTCAAGGGCCTGCCTTTGGGTGATGGCCTGAACGGTCAGTGGATTCAGCCGCACTGGCTGTGGTCTACGGTCAATGAAGCCGGCGGCACGCTCGATTTCACCGCCGAGACTGATCATCTGGTTCTGACGGTCAAGCTGCCGGGTTAAGAAATCTCCTCCCTACGAAGTGGGGAGGTGGCATTTGCGTAGCAAATGACGGAGGGGCGCCCCTCCACCACTGCGTGGTCCCCCTCCCCATTTAAGAAATGGGGAGGAGAAAGCCAGCTAATTCGAGCCCACCAGCACGACGCCGACGAGAATAGCGACATAGTGCAGAACCGCGCCGGTCAGGACGTGACCGTGCCAGATGGCGCGGCGGAATTTCAGTTTTTTCATGGCGTAGAAGATGGTGCCGACGCTGTAGGCCACGCCGCCAAGCGCCAGCAGGATCATGGCCGGCAACGGCACTTCGCGGACCATCGGCCCGATGGCGATCACCACCAGCCAGCCCAAAATCAGATAGAGCACAACCCAAAAGCCCTTGCCCAACCCCGGCAGGAACAACTTGGCCAGGATACCCAGAGCGGCCAGCGACCAGACACCGACGCTCATCCACAAGGCCCAACCGCCTTTCAGCGCCTGGGTGGTGAAGGGCGTATAACTGGCGGCGATCATCAGGAAGATGCCGGCGTGATCGAGCCGGCGCAGCAGCGGTTGCCAGCGCGGCACAGCGAAATTATAGGCCATTGAAAAGGCCAGCATGGCAATCATGCCGAGCGCGTAAATAGTAATGGCGGCGATCCGCCCCAGAAGCCCATGATTGACCGCAAGACCCAGCGCCACCCCGCCGCCGAACAAGGCAAAGGCCAGCGCCACGATATGCACGATGAGGTCGGCATGGCGCGCCCATCTGGTGGGGTAGTGCGATAGTTTTTCGGTTAGTTTCTCGATGGTCATGATGTGTATTTTAGGCCTTTGACAGCGGTCTTCCCAATCACAATTTTGCGTTTTGCAAGGGGATAAAATCTAACGTTTACGTAAGCGGAAAATGAGGTGAAGTAAAGGCCGGCCCCATCAAGAAAGGTGACGTGTTCTTTCGATGCGACTTGCCTCTGTAACTCTGGCGGTTATATGTCGCATTGGGCCTCCCTGCCCCAAAGACGCCCCCAGAGATATAAGCATGACCTCCGCCAAAACCACCCTTACGCCGGCGCTTGTCGGTCTGTTCTCACTTGTCTGCGGCGTTATCGTCGGCAATCTCTATTATGGCCAGCCGATCATCGCCCTGATCGCGCCCGATGTCGGGCTGTCCGATCATGCGGCGTCGCTGATCGTTTCGTTGACGCAGATAGGCTACGGCCTCGGTCTTTTGTTCATCGTGCCCCTGGCCGACCGGATGGAAAACCGCCGGCTGATCATGATCCTGCTGGCAGCGTCCTTCATCAGCCTGCTCATGGCGGCGCTGGCCACCAATGGCAGCCTGTTCCTCATCGTTTCGCTGCTGATCGGCGTGGCCGCCGTCGCGGTACAGGTGCTGATACCCCTGGCGGCGCATATGGCTCCGGATGAAACGCGTGGCCGCATCGTCGGCAATATCATGGGCGGACTGGTGCTTGGCATCCTGCTGTCGCGGCCGCTCTCCAGCCTGATCGCCGATCATTGCGGCTGGCGCGCCGTCTATTTCACCGCGGCCGCTTTCATGGTGCTGATGGGCGGATTGCTGGCCCTGAACCTGCCATCGCATCAACCGACCCACAGGACCACCTATGTGCGGCTGATCCATTCATTGACGGTTCTGTGGCGCGCCCATCCGAGCTTACGTCTGCGCACCTTTTTTCAGGCCTGCATGTTCTGTGCGTTTTCATTGTTCTGGACCGTGGCGCCGCTCGAGCTGGCGCGACGTTTTCATCTGACGCAAACCCAGATCGCCCTGTTTGCCCTGGTAGGGGCCACCGGCGCCCTGGCCGCACCGCTCAGCGGCCGGCTGGCCGATGCCGGCCATACGGTCAAGGCGACCTTTGCCGCGCTGGCGGTGGGTTCGGCGGCGATGCTGATTACACTCCTGCCGTCGATGCGCGGCGTCATCGTGCTGGCGCTGCTGGGCGTGGTGCTCGATTTCTGCGTTCAGATGAACATGGTGCAGGGCCAGCGTGCCATCTATGCGCTCGATCCGCTCAGCCGGGGCCGCCTGAATGGCATCTATATGGCCGGCATCTTTACCGGCGGCGCCATCGGTTCGGCGGTGGCCAGTTCGTTGTATGGCAGCGGCGGCTGGGCATATGTGGCCCTGGCCGGCGGTCTCGCGCCGCTGTTGGCGCTGGGCGTTTTCGCGCTGAATTATAAGCGGGCCTAAACCACCTCGTCCGGCGCAAGGGCGCAAGGGTGCGCGCCGTCGCTCATTTCGATCTGCACCGTGGCATGGATAATGCCGTGATGGTGTTCCAGTTCTTCGGCCAGTTCGTGCAGGAAATGATCGCCCGGATGACCGCCTGGCATGGTCAGGTGCGCGGTCAGGGCCACCTCGGTCGTGCTCATCCCCCAGATATGCAGGTCATGCACGTCGGTAACGCCCGGTTGCCCGGCGAGAAAGGCCTTGACCTTGGCAAAGTCGATATGCGGCGGCACGCCCTGAAGCGACAGCCGCACGGAATCGCGCAGCAGGCCCCAGGTGCCCCAGACGATGACCACCGACACCGCGATACTGAGCAGCGGATCGAGCCACCCCCAGCCGGTCAGCAGCATGACGAGGCCCGCAATCACCACCGCGGCCGAGACCACCGCATCCGCCGCCAGATGCGCGAAAGCCGCCTTGATATTCAGGTCCGATTGTCCCTGCACAAACAACCAGGCCGTAAAGCCGTTGACCAGGATACCCGCGCCAGCCACCCACATGACCAGATCGCCTTGCACCGGTTCATGCGATGAAAAGCGCTGCACCGCTTCCCAAACAATGCCGCCGACCGCCACCATCAACAGGATAGCGTTAAACAAAGCCGCCATGATCGAGGCGCCGCGAAAGCCGTAAGTAAAACCGGCGACCGGCTTCTTCTTCGCCAGCCACCACGCCGCCCAGCTTAGAATGAGCGAAATGACGTCGCTGAAATTGTGACCGGCGTCGGCCAGCAAGGCCAGCGAATTGGCTTTCAGGCCGTAGATCACCTCGGCGAGGATAAAGGCGGCATTGAGCGCCGCCGCCCATAGAAAGCGCGTGCCGAAATCGGTTGGCGCATGAGAATGCCCATGCCCCCCATGCGAATGGCCGTGGTCATGAGATTGCGCGTGATGATCGTGGGCCATACGGACTCGCTGAAATATGGAAGAATTGAGCTTAGGCCGCCGTTTTGGAGAAGACCAGAGGCGGCAGGAAATAAATATCGAAATCAATGAGTTAGAATATTATAACATCACATTTGACGCACCCTTACAGCCATGCCATTTGTGCAGGCACAAAACAGGGAAACCCGCACGATGAATCGCTCCGCTGTCCGCGCCATTGCTTTCGCTCTCACGCTCGCCGTCCTGCCCGTCACGCCGGCCTTCGCAAAAGCGCCCGCAACGGCCTGGGTGCCCACCTGGTACGCCTCGCCGGAGCCATCAGGCGCGCCTGACGCCAAAATCAACGACAAAACCCTGCGCCAGATTGTACGCGTCAGCGCCGGCGGCACATCTGTGCGTTTGCGCCTCTCCAATGCCTATGGCACGACGCCGCTTAAGCTGGACGATATTCATGTGGCGAAGCGGATCAGTGGCAGCCGCATTGATACCGCTACGGATCAGAGGGTCACCTTCAATGGCCATAATGGCGTCACCGTCGCGCCCGGCGCCTATGTCCTCAGCGATCCGCTGACAATGAAGGTCTTGGCCGATTCCGACCTTGCGGTCAGCTTTTATGTGCCTGGTGAAACGCCTCTGGCAACGGTTCACGATATCCAGCGCGGGGCGCTCTATGTCGCACCGGGCCGCGCCAGCAACCTATCCGAACTGCCCGAAGCAAGGACCGATATTGGCGTCGGCAACGCCTTCCCGTGGCTGGCCGAGATCGAGGTGTCCGGCACCGATACACAGGCGATCATCACCTTCGGCGACTCGATCACCGACGGCTACGGCATTACGCCCGATCAGGGCCGCACCTGGCCGGAACTCCTGAGCCGCCGCCTGCATGAGTCAGGTATAAACGTGAGTGTCGTCAATGCCGGCCTGAGCGGCAACCGCCTGCTGCACCACGGCCAGTGGGCGCGCTTCGGCGACGGCGGGCTGGCGCGCTTCGACCGCGACGTCCTGGCCCAGCCCAATGCGTCCGCTGTCATCGTGCTGATTGGGATCAACGATCTGGGCCATGCGCAGGGACCGGGATCCGACGGCTATGTTTCCGCCGACGACCTGATCGACGGCCTCAGTCAGACGGCGGCGCGCGCCCACGAGCGCGGCCTGAAAATCTACGCCGCCACGCTTACGCCGTTCATCGGCACGGTATTCGAGGGCTATTATTCCGACGAAAAAGAAAGCCGCCGTCAGACGATCAACGCCTGGATCAGGCGCCAGACCGTCTTCGACGGCATTATCGATTTCGACAAGGCCGTTGAGGCGCCGGATGCGCCCGGTCACCTGCGCCCGGATTATGATGTCGGCGATCACCTGCACCCCAATGACGTCGGCGCGGCGGCCATGGCCGAGGCTATCCCGCTTGGCTTCTTCGACAAGAGATAGACATGGCCGCCTGGAAAGACCGCCGCCTGCTGGATTTGCTCGGGATCGACCTGCCGGTCATTCAGGCGCCGATGGCGGGCGCCAACGGCATCGAAATGGTGATCGCGGTCGGCCAGGCCGGCGGGCTTGGCTCCTTGCCCTGCGCGCTGTTGTCACCGGCGCAAGTACTTGAGGCGGCACGGCAAATCCGCGAACGGACCCGCGCCCCTTTCAACCTGAACTTCTTCTGTCATGCCGCGCCTGACTTGAATGATCCAGCGGTTCAGGCGCGCCTCGCAGACTGGCGGCGGCACCTGACGCCCTTTTATGAAGCCGCGGGACTTGCCGCCGATACACCGTTTCCGCTTTCCGGCCGCGCCCCGTTCGATGACGCCTATTGCCGCGCGGTCGAAGAGGTCAGGCCCGCCGTCGTCAGTTTCCATTTCGGTCTGCCCGCGCCGGCGTTACTCGCGCGCGTGAAAGCCACCGGGGCGAAAATCCTGTCCTCCGCCACAACGGTCGCCGAAGCGCGCTGGCTGGCAGAGCGCGGTGTGGATGCGGTCATCGCCACGGGCGCGGAAGCCGGCGGCCACCGGGCGTCTTTTCTGCAAATGGACATGTCGCGTCAGGTCGGCGCCTTCGCCCTGGCGCCGCAAATCGCCGACGCGGTATCGGTGCCGGTCATCGCCGCCGGCGGTATATCCGATGGCCGTGGCGTGGCCGCGGCGCTTGTGCTCGGCGCTTCGGCAGTTCAGGTCGGCACGGCCTACCTGCTGACGGACGAAGCGACCATTAGCGAGGCTCATCGCGCGGCGCTATTGACCACGACCGACGATGGCACGCAGATCACCAATATATTCACTGGCCGGCCGGCGCGCGGGATCATCAATCAGGCGATGCGCGACCTCGGTCCGCTGTCGCCGCTTGCCCCCGATTTTCCGTTGGCGGGCGGCGCCCTCACGCCTCTGAAATCAAGCGCGGCGCTCAATGGCGCGGCGGAATTCAGTAATCTATGGGCCGGACAGGCGGCGGCACTCGCCAGACGCACGGATGCCGCCAGCCTGACAAAGGCTCTGGCGGCGGAGGCATTGGCCCGGCTGCACGGCAGTCTCCAAAACCCATAAATCCTTATGAGTTTTGGCAAGGGCAAGCGCCCGCCGCGCACGCCTAGAAGTGTGCTAACGCTTCGCTTCTTGAGCACGGTGCGCGTATCTCTTATGAGAAAAGCATCGCTTGACCCCTACGCGGCCATGCGATGCCAGACCTCGTTATCGACCTTGCGGGTGTCGAGCTGGCCGATCTTCTGCTGTGCGAACATCAGCTCCATCGCCATCTCGTTCAGCGACTTGAAGCTGGCGTCCACGCTTTCCGATCCACCACTGGTCGACGTCACGAAAAACTGGGCGGCGTTGACGCGCGGCATTTTCATGTGAATCAGGTAAGCGAGCCGGCGGGCGCGCTCCGGATTATTGCGGTGCGCCTGAACATCCTCGGCGAACATTTCCTTACCCAGTTGCGCGATATAATCGACGCTGAGCGCGGAAAAGCGTTCGGCGTCCAGCGGCTGCATCATGCGCGTGGCGTCGACATCGAGGATAAGGTCATTCAACAGAAAATACAAAACGCTACCTGTACAGAGTTATGGTCGAGAACCACACTAGCCCAGAGGTTTTGTTATTCCGTTGAAAGATAAGGTAAACCGGCGATTCATTATATTTCGACTTTTTCAGTCAGGAAATGGCGGCCTGCTGAATCCTCAATTTCCACCACCCAGATATCCGGATCATATGTGGCCTGACGGGCGATCCAGGCATCGAGATCAGCTTCATCCTTCGTCTCGACCGGCTGCATCCACACGCTTTCCTCGCCCTTTTGCGCCTCACGCAGCACATAGGTGTCACGCGTCCGCAGGTTCAGCACCTTGACCAGCACGGCGCCGAATGACTTGTCCCCGCGCCGGGCGATGTAGGCGAAGCTGCCCGCCTGCTCGACCCGCCGCAGCAGGGCGCCCACCCAGATATCCGACGAAAGTAACATTTGGCTAACCTTGATTGGAAACGCCGTCTAAAGCGCGTTGGTCTATAAGCGATGAAAAGACATTCCTTAAAGACCATGTAAAGCCGTTTTATGAACCTTCACCCGATCGCTAAAAAGCTCGCCCTGACGGCTGCCGCCCTGACGGCGTGCATTACTGCACCGCTGGTGGCCCGGACGGCGGACGACTACACCCTGCCGGTGGTCAAACGGTATTTCATGGTCCAGGCCGACGCCCGCTGCCACCTGCTCGACGGCCCGACCAGCCAGGCGCTCAAGGCCGGCTACCTGCAAGCCCGTAACGATGCCCTGCGCGCCGGCCTCAGCATGGCCTATCTCGCCCCGTGGCTGGAAAAAGCGAAGACCGCCGCCCATCAGTCCGATTGCACAGCACCGTCGCTGATCGCCGAGGTCACGACAGCCGAGGGCGGCTTTCGCCGTTTCATCGCCGTGCCGCATCTGCAACTCAGTTCCGGCCGCACGGAATGGCTGGCCAATCGCACCTATGGCGACGATCAGATCTGGCGGCTGGTGCAATATCAAAATACCGATCAGGCCGACATGGCCTTTGGTCTGTACGGCGGCCTGCACCAGAACAGTTTCAGCCTGATGACGCACTTCAAGAACGGCGCCCGCCCTTATAGCGCCCGTCTTTTGGTGCGCAATACCGATATCGTGGCGACCGGCGTGATCAATCGCGCCCCTTATGGCCTGAGCGAAACCATGCCGGCGGGCTTTTCCGACTACAGTTCCCTGAGCTTCATGGCGCACGGCATCAGCGATGTGACGGCCGATCTGCACCCTGGCATGAAGACCAACCTGGCCGGCTTTACCCTGACCGGCAACTATGTCGGCACGCAGGGACCGGAAGCCGCCATGCGCTTCGATTTTCCCAGCCGCGCTTGGATGGCCATCGCCAGGCTCGATCCGCGTGAGGATATCGTAGTCGAATTCAACAGCGAAGACGGTCCGCGTTATGCCCGTTTCGAGGTCGGCGATTTCATAACGGGCCTGAGTTATGTCGCCCTGCCGGCGCCCTATACGCATAACCAGGTCAATACGCAGAGCTGAATTTTGGCTTGACTCATCCATAGCTGAATGACTATACGTCAATTCATAGCCAATGAGGTATGAATTGACGCTTGCAGATAATAGCTGTTCAGTAAAGTCGGTTCGATAAACTTGAAACCCGCTGAAAAGGATGGACGAATGAACCGGAGCGCCTGGATACGACAGAGTCACCGCTGGGTATCGATTGTCTTTGCGCTGACCGTCGTCGCCAATTTCGTGGCGATCGGACTGGGGCATCCGCTATTATGGCTGAACTACGTGCCGCTGCCGCCGTTGTTCTATCTGCTGGTCACCGGGCTATATATGTTCACCCTGCCCTATCTGCGGCCACGCGCAATGCCTGAGAACTGACCTCATGACTGATGAGACGCCCCCTCCCCGTCTTTCTGGCGGCAATCCGCAGATCAAAAAGGGCGATGGCGATGCCCCCGTGCAGGCCTATATTGCCGCCATGCCGGACTGGCAAAGCGCGGTCGGGCGACGTCTCGACGCGCTGATCGAGCGCACCCTCCCCGATGTGCGCAAGGCCGTCAAATGGAACTCCCCCTTCTACGGCACCACGCAGAACGGCTGGTTCCTCGGCGTCCATTGCTTCACGAAATATGTAAAGATAGCTTTCTTCCAAGGCGTCTTGCTCGATCCGCTGCCGCCCGGCACATCCAAGCAGAAGAATGTGCGCTATCTCGATATCCGCGAGACTGACCTGATCGACGAAGCGCAACTGGCCGACTGGATCAGGCAGGCCAGCCTGTTACCCGGTGATCCGGTTTAAGGCAGGTACGCCCGCTTCGAGGCCGGCGATTCGGTGGGTAAATTACGGACGTTTGTCACGTATGCGATCAGTCGCCAGATTGAGCATCCCCTGAACCATTTCATCCGGCTCAACACATCCTGAGCCGGAATGCGCATAACTTCGGAGCCTTCAGTCTTCATCCAGGCATCGCGTTTTTCATCGCGAAGTAAGGACCATTGGGATGATTGCGCGTAAACCTTGGAACCCCTTCATGCCGCCCTCTGATCCGCGACCAGATCAGCATTTCAGGCAGGGACATGTTCTGGCGTAAATGACGGGCGAATTCGCACGTATCCTCGTCCATTTTTTACCCCTCTCCCTTCGCCGTAAGGCGCCGAATTGAAACTCCCTCTGCAACAAGGGGAGCTTGGAAAATCGGCTTACGATTTTTCAAGAGGGGGTAAAAAACCACACACTCAGCTCTTCGGCGGGCGGATCACGAAATCGCTGAACCGGCTCAGACTATCCGGCGTGTGGCTGATATCTTCCAGCGGATTATGCGTCGCGTGCCTGGTGGCGTTTTGGGCCGCCCGTGCGAAAGCTTCCAGCGACTGCACCACGCCCTGCGGTTCCGGCTGGACCGGAACCGGCATGGGCAGTTCCGGCTGTTCATCCGTCTGCACCACCGGCAGGGAAACCGTCACCGTCGTGCCCTCGCCAAGGCGGCTGGACAAGATCATGCTTCCGCCCAGAAGATGCGCCATCGCCTTGACGATTGACAGGCCAAGCCCCGTCCCCATCGCCCTTAGTTCCGCCGAACCCGACTGCTCATAGGGCTGGCCGATACGGCTCAGGTCCTCGGCCGAGATACCGATGCCGGTATCGGTGATGACGATATCGACCACATCCTCGCGCTGGCTCAGGCTCAGGCGCACATCCCCGCCCTGCGGGGTGAATTTCACCGCATTCGACAGCAGGTTCAGGCAAATCTGCTTGATGGCGCGCTTGTCGGCGGTGACGGTCAGGGTCATTTCCGGCATCTGGCTGATGATATCGATGGTTTTTTCATGCGCCTGTCCGCGGATCAGCCGCAGCGCCGCCGAAACCGGTTCGCGCATGTCGAAACTTTCCAGGGTCAGCTCGTATTTCTGCGCCTCGATCTTCGACATATCCAGAACGTCGTTGATCATGTCGAGCACATGCTGGCCGGATTCCCAGATCAACTGCGCGTATTCGGCATATTTCGGCGGCAAGTCACCGAACATCTTCAGGCGCATGATGTCCGAAAAGCCGATGACCGCATTGAGCGGCGTGCGCAGTTCGTGGCTCATGCTGGCGAGGAACTGCGTCTTGCCCTGATTCAGGCTCTCGGCCTCAATCCGCGCCGCCTCCAGCGAGGCTTCGTGCGCGTGTGACAAAGACGCATCGTGCATCACGCCGTAAAGCCGGTCATCCCCCCCTTTACGCAGGGACAGCAGCACGTAATGATCCATAGCGGCGTGGGGGGTGAAGCCGATGTCGGCCCGGCCTTCCATGATGGCCGTTTCAATCGCCGCCTTGACCCCCATGCGGTCGGGCACATGGGCCGAGGCCGGCAGGCCCAGTTGCAGCAGCGCCTTGAGGTCAAGCCCCGCCGGCGCCTCGCCATAAGCCGCCACCACCCGGCCGTCGCCATCGAGGCAGATCAGCAGGCTCGGCTGTTCGGTCAGCATTTTCAGCAGGCGGTCGCGGGTGTCTTCGGCCTCATTGGCGCGCTCGGAGCGCATCCGCAGGGCCGGCAGAACGGCCAGTCCCAGTCCGGCAACGATGGAGACATTGGCGATGACCGACAGCCAGAAGCCTTCCTGTTCGTCGGGCAGCTTGATGCCGTGCCACACGCTGATCATGATGGCGAATAGGGTGACGCCGAATGCCAGTGACGCCCCCAGTGTGATCAGGGTCCGCTGATTGAGCACGACCGCCGCCAGCAGCGGCAGCGCGCACCATACCGCCAGCGGGCCGGATATGCCGCCGGTCAGCCCCACAGCCAGCAAGGCGCCCAACGACCACACCCACATCAGGGCCTGGCGCATGAACCGGCTGTCACGGCTGAGCAGGATAACACAGGCAGCGCCGGGCACGGTGATCATCACCAGCGCCGCGATAACCAGCGGTGACGCCGGCAACAACAGCAGGCCAAGCAGGCCGAACAGGCAATAGCCGGCCCAGCACAGGTGCCAGACCACGACGCTCAACCGCAGCCCCGGCAACCGAAGGCCGGGCAAGCCTTCAGCGGCATTCGGGGCTTCATCCTGAAAATAGGCTTTAAGCGACACGCCTGGTGAATTCCCTAAAGACGAACAAAGTGCGCGGGTCAAATATCCCGCCTATATAATAAGCATCTGAATTTTAGCCGGAAATATGACATTGCCCAAGCATATCCCTCACAGCGGGAGATTCCGGGGACGTCACGTTACAAAACCGGGTCTTTTTACTATGCCACAGGCCGGGGTAACCGATGCTTAATACCCCCCGCCTAAATTGAGATTTATGCCGCGCGTCCTGACCACCGCCCGGCTTTCAGGTGCAGCATGTCTTTCCCGCAGCCGGCCGAAGCGCCCAACTGGCCCCTGGAGGCCGCCCGCGAGGCGGTGGCGGAAGACGCTGCGAAAGAGTCCGCAAAACGCGCCTTCCTGCGCATGGTCAGCCACGAACTGCGCACCCCGCTCAACAGCATCATCGGCTTTGCCGACATCCTGAACCAGGAACTTTACGGCCCGCTCGGTTCGCCGCAATATATCGAATACGCCGGCATTATCCGCGACAGTGGCAAGAAGCTGCTGACCCTGTTCAACAATGTGCTCGATATAGTGCGCCTCGAAGGCGGCGGCGGGCTGAACCCGATGAACGAGCCGGTCCTGCCGATCATTGAGGAAGCGATCGGAAAACTTCAATCCCAGGCAAAGGCGAGCGGCGTCACCCTGTATAATCGCCTCGTCGATGAAGACCTGCACGCCTGGCTTGATCCGCGCGGACTGGCCGTCTGTCTTGACCACCTGCTGCGCAATGCCCTCGATTTCACCGTCGCCGGTGAAGTCGTCGAGGTCAATGCCCGGCGGGCAGACGGCTATGTCGCCCTCACCGTCTTCAATCGCGGCAATGCCCCCGATCAGAGCGAAATCGAACGTTTGATGAAGCCTTTTGAACAGGGCGAAAACGCCGAGAACCGCCGCCATGAAGGCGCCGGCCTGGGCTGGGCCGTGGTCAGGCTGAATGCCGAAGCTATGGGCGGCGCCTTCGGCGTCGTGTCGCGCAAGGGCGAAGCGTTGAAGGCGATTGTGCGGCTAAAGACGGCTTAAGATCCGAACCAGGTCGTCAGCGCGTCAGTGAGGCCCGACTGAACACCTCCTCCTACCCAGGCCACATAACCGTCGGGCCGGATCAGCACGGCGGTGGGAGGCGTAACTTCTCCAAGCACCGGAAGTGTCCACGAACCCGTATATTCGGCGTCGATCACCTTCACCCGATCGGCCCACGGCGTGATAACAAAAGCGCCGGGTTCGCCGAGATTGAGCAGCACCGGCCGGGCATAGTGCAACAGGGAGAAAACCCGCAGCGGCCCACTGGCGGCAATCAGGTCGAGATCAGGCATTCGGCGTCCGAGCAACGGATGTCCCTCGCCGCAATCATAATGAATACTCAACCCCGAAATCATTGCGGCGAATGTCTTGCGCGGCGCGTCCATGCCAAGGAGTTCCGCCATTGTATCGCGCAGAGCCTTGGTGCGATCGTCTTCGCAGCGAAGGGCGACAGCGGCCATCGTGTTACGCAGCACACGGGCGCCCACCGGGTGGCGCTCGGCGTGATAGGTATCAAGCAGGCTTTCCGGTGACGCGCCTTTTATGACCTGGGCGAGTTTCCATCCCAGATTCACCGCATCCTGCATACCGGTCTGAAGGCCCTGGCCACCATCCGGCGCATGTATATGCGCGGCATCACCAGCCAGCAGCACACGCCCCTTGCGGTAGACTTCGGCTTGCCGTGCCGCATCGGTAAACCGGGAAATAGAAGCCGGACTGTGGATACCGTAATCGGTGCCGTATACGGCGACAAGCGCCGACCTGAGATCATCCAGGGTGGGTTCGGTGACGTGCCCGACCTGCCGTTCGGTCACCAGGATGCGGACCGGCCCCTCATCCGCGTAAACTATCTCGCCGTCACGAATTTCATAATCCACCCTGCCGATGGAATGGATGCCCAAGGCATCGCGCCGGATGCCCCATTGTGGCGGCGTCTCGGACAACTCGGCCTCGGCGATCAGATTGCTGGTTGTCGGGTCCGATCCGGGGAACGCGATGCCAGCGGTTTTCCGGATCACGCTACGTCCGCCATCGCACCCAACGAGATATTGCGCCCGCAACACCTCACCGCCGGACAACTCGACATCGACGCCGGACTCGTCCTGTGTGAAATCCGTCACTTCACGTCCGCGATAAACCGGCACCGCCAATTCGGCGACCCAGCCGGCCAGTATGCGCTCGATATGGTTCTGCCAAAGGCCGAGGCTGTAAGGGTGGCGGGTCGGAAAATCACTGATGCTCAACGTAACGCCGGCGAACCCGATGGCCTGCGCCTTCTGCCCCTCCGCCAGGAACCGCCCGGCGATTCCGCGCTGATCGAAGACCTCGATGGTGCGGGCGTGCAGTCCGCCGGCGCGTGAGCCGGTGATATCCTGATTGGGGCGACGCTCGACAATGGCGACGTCAATTCCCGCCAGGGCCAGTTCGCCCGCCAGCATCAATCCGGCAGGGCCACCGCCCGCGATCACCACGGCATGTTCAGTCCGTGACTTGCTCGATTGCTGCATGTTCTTTTGGCCTCTTCCACTGAGGCTCCGCAGTCTACGCATAAAAAATGGTCTGCCAATTCTTGAACTGGACTATTTTACCCCCAGATATGAATTGAGAGAGGCACCTGCATATCGGCGCTTGAACCGCACAGCGTAAATCGACATATAGGCACCAGTTTCACAACGAGCGCCGCCATGTCCGAATTCCAATCCCGCCTGAACGACCTGCTCGATGAGTTCGAGCTGTTCGATGACTGGGAGGAGCGTTACCGCTACATCATCGATCTCGGCAAGGACCTGGCGCCGCTCAAACCGGAAGAAAAAACCGCCGCCACCAAGGTGCTGGGCTGCGCCTCGCAGGTCTGGCTGGTGATGGATAAAGGCCCGGAAGGTATTTTACGCTTTCGCGGCGAGTCCGACGCCTTTATCGTCAAGGGCCTGATCGCGGTGCTGATCCGCCTGCTTGATGGCCTGCCCTACAGCGATATTCAGGACTTCTCAATCCGCGACACCCTGGCCAAACTGGGCCTCAATGAAGCCCTGTCTTCCCAGCGCACCAACGGCCTGATGTCGATGGTCGAACGGCTGAAAAAAGCGACGGCCTGAGCCATCGCCTTTGTTTAAGCCACCATCTCCATCAGATTGGTGCTGAGCAGTTTAACATCGAACGGGTCAGGCGCACTTTTCAGGCACATTTCCAGATGCTCCAGCCGGGCATCGAATGACCGGTCATCGCGCAAATCCTCGACCAGCCGGCAGGCATAACCTGCCGTCGTCCGATCACGGCCGAAAGCAGCGCCGATCCGCGCCAGCGGCCATTCAAAACTGACATAGGCAAGGTACATCGCAACCTGCCGCGCCCGCGCCGCACGGGCCTGACCGCGGGTTGCGCTGCGGATCTGCGCCGCCGGCACACCGGTCGCCAGCGCCACCAGGTCCATCACGAACAGCGCCCGCGCCACATCACGCCGCAAACCATCGGCCCGCACCTGCGGACGGCTGCCACGCATCTCCAAAACACTCGCTGTACTTTGTGCCTTTATCATCTTAACTCCCATCGCCCGCTGGCCGTGTTTAACCCACGGACAAATCATAAGCGCGCCCCACGACGAGAGGATAACTTTCCTATTTAAAAATGTGAATAGGTATAATTTCCTTTTTTACGCGCGTTTATGTAGTTAATTTATATAAATATAATTCAAGTTGTATTTTTATTTGGCGCGCGCCAGAAGCGGGCATTAGCCGCCAAATGACTTAGGGATAAAAACAGTTTGAAGAGCGGACAACCACCGTATCCAGCGGATTTTATGCTCGTGACGCGTGCTTTTTAAGCTGAGCGGATACCGGATTGCAGCAGATCGACCTTGCCGATCAGCGCATCATGTCCAAGGATCATATCGACATTGACGCCATCCGACGCCAGCGGCAAACGCAACCAGAACAGGCTTAAGCCCTTGGCGCCGCGCCAGGCCATCGAATGCAGGCCGACATTGGGCTTGCCGGTCTCAACCACTAAGGTCAGGTGTTCGGCCCAGTATTGCGCTTCGGGTTCGGTATAGATGCTGTCGAGCCGCTTGCCGGTGATCTCCTCGCCGTAGGCGGCGAAAAGCTCGGTGCCGGCCAGGCGCTGGCGGAAACCTTCGGGGTTATTTTCAGGATTTGGCGTCAGTACATCGATCAGGCTAATGGTCGGCAGGCGGCGCTTGATCGCCGCCGGGTCGAGATCTTGCCGTGAGGGCAACCTGCCGCACCGACGCAGACTCTTCCAGTAACGAAAGATGTCCTCATGCGAGCGCAGGGCCGCCAACATATCGGAAGCTAAACCAGCCATAAGTAAAAGTTCGTTTGCCCCTTCGCTAAAACCATTTCCATTGGACAAACCAAGGATAAGGCTCTCGCATTTACACCTACAAAATAGAACAAGACGCGAACACTTGAATCAAGTCTGTATAAAACAGCCCATGCCCGCGAATCACCCAAATTCACCTTCTCTTAACTGGTGAATCCTTGGCAAGCAAAAAAGGGTTAACGCAGACTTTATCCAGAACCCATTAATCCGTTTATTCATGGGGATTAATGAGATTTGGCGACCATATCTCCGTCACGGGCACCTTCGCTTTTATTTTAAATACGGCCAAATTGAGTCATATTGGCCACAGTAAAATATTGCCGATCCTCTGGATAAAAACGATCCGCAAATAAAAACCCCGGCCAACAGGACCGGGGTTTTTAAAATTCTCAATTCGGCAAGGTTTAGACCTTGGCGACGCGGGGCTTGCGGGTGACCTGACGGCCGCCCTGACCGAGGCCCATTTGCTTGGCCAGATCCGAACGCGCCTTGGCGTAGTTCGGGGCGACCATCGGATAATCCTTCGGCAGGTTCCACTTGGCGCGGTAATCCTCGGGACTCATGCCATACTTGGTGCGCAGGTGACGCTTCAGCGACTTGAATTTGCGGCCGTCTTCGAGGCAGATAATAAAGTCGGAAGAAATCGATTTCTTGACCGAAACAGCCGGTTCCTTGGGCGCTTCGATCTTGGTCTCTTCACCGGAAGAAATAGAGTTGAGCGCAGCATAGACGCTTTGGATCAGCGAAGGCAGTTCGCTGGCCGGTACGGAGTTATTACCGACAAAGGCAGAAACGATATCCGCCGTCATGTCTAAGGTATCCGTCTTGCTTTCCATTATATTATCCTTTGCACTTTGTCGACTTTACCTAAGCCACTGCTTTGCAATGTTCAAGCCTTATCGTCAAAAAAAACGCATCCCGCTCAGATGTAAGCGGCGGATTACTTGACACATGGAGAATTAAAGACAGTTCAGAGAGACTTATCAGGACTGCAAACTATAGATACATCCTGTTTTCCGGGCGCTCTACCCCTTTAAATCTTGCGCGAAAGCGAGCATGGCCGCGCGTTGCGGCACGCTCAGCGAATCGAGATCGACATCTTCGCCTGAAGATATGGCGCGCAGCATGACGTGCGTCAGGGCCGACGACAGCGACCAGTTCCAGTAACGCAGCACGGTCTGGGCGCGATCAACCGCCAGGATATCATAGGTGATCAACACTTCGGCGAGGTGCGGGTGCATGAGGCCTTCCGCTGTGCGCAGCGGACGGCGCAGGGCTTTCCACAAGGCCTTGAGCGCTTTCTTGGAGAGGCCGGTCGCCTTGCACAGCACGGCCAGGCCTTCACCGCCGCGATCGCGCATCAGCTTGGCGCCGGTGGCCGGCTTGATGCCCGACATGTAGGAAATTTCTTCGGCCATGTGGCGCGTCATGCCCAGCCGCGCCGCCTCGGCGATGGCGGCTTCCAGCGAGGCGTAGGGGCTTTTCTCCAGCGCCTCACGGTTACGCTGGCGGCGTTCGATGAATTGCAGCGCCTTGCGGGCCAGCGGGTCCTGCCACTTTTCAGCGGCCATCATGGCGAAGACATCCGACGCCATATCCTGCATGATTTCACGATTGACGCCAAAGCGGGTCAGGATCAGACGGCGGCTGTCAGCCTCCGCCCACCAGAAGAGCACATAGGCCGAGGATGGGCGCAGTTCGGCGCGCTTCATGATCAGAGGAATGAGCTGCGAGTAGTTCTGGCTCATGGCCACCGCCGCCTCAAGCGCCGGCTGCGACAGGCGCGCCCGCTGGTTTTTCAGCAGGGTCTCGATGACCGGAATATTTTCGGTATCGACCAGATATTCGCACAGGATGCTCGACAGTTCCTTGCGCGTGGCCAGAAGCATATGGTGATGGTGATTGCCGAACTTCGCACAATAATAAAGATCGGCGTCGCTGAGGGATTCGCAGTCCTCGATCAGCGGCCGCGCCACCTCGGCATCGTCGGTGATCAGCATCCGGATCAGCGAATTGGGAATTTCCGCCAGGATACTGACCCGTTTGGCGACGCGCATCCGGTCGTGCAGCGCCGATTCCCGCAGCATCTCGACCAGCAGGTCGGCGGTGACGGCGCGCTCGAAGGCGTTGATCCGGCTTTCCGGCAGGCAGACCACATCGGCCAGGCGTCTCAGCAGGACATGGCGCGCCTGGTTTTTCGGCTGCGGCGCCTCGGCGATGATATCGTCGAAAATCTGATCCAGTTCAGCGGATTGCGCCGCATCAACACCTTCGCCAATCGAGGCCTCATCGGCTTCGGACAGGGAATCGGCGCGGGCGAGGGAACTGACCATGCCGGCATCATCGCCTGCATCCGTTAATCTTTTGTTGTTTTGGCCGGAACTCGATCCTTTTTGGCGGGAAAACCCTCTGGAGATTTTACGGTCTTTGCGACATCTTCCGCGCATTGTTAGCGCTCACGGAAAGATGCTCCCATGTCCAATACCCAATACGAACTGCATATCGGCAACAAGAACTATTCGTCATGGTCGCTGCGTCCGTGGATCCTGCTGAAGGCGCTCGATATCCCCTTCATCGAGCACCAGCACTATTTCACGCCCGACAACAGCGCCTTCAAGGCGTTTTCGCCAACCGCCCTGGTGCCCTGCCTGATCGATAACAAGACCGCCGTCTGGGATTCGCTGGCCATCGCCGAATATATCTACGAAGACCACTCCGCCGTCTGGCCTGCCAACCGCGAGGCGCGCAGCTTCGCCCGCTCGGCGGCAGCGGAAATGCACGCCGGTTTCAGCGCCCTGCGCAATCTGTGTTCGATGAACGTCGGCATCCGCGTCAAGATGTTCGACACCCCGCCCGCCCTGATCCGCGACCTGGCCCGCATCGATGAGATCTGGCGCAGCGGCCTCGCCAATTTCGGCGGTCCGTTTCTCGCCGGCGGCCAGTTCACGGCGGTGGACGCCTTCTATGCGCCGGTGGTTTTCCGTATCCAGACCTATGGCATAGGCTTCGACCTCAGCAAGGAGGCCCGTGCCTATGTCGATTTCATGCTGCAACACCCCGCCATGAAAGAGTGGTATGCCGCCGGCATCGCCGAAACCGAACGCGACGCCGCGCATGAGGCCGAAATCACAGCGGCCGGCGAGGTAATCGCCGACTACCGCGCCAAATAACTTGCTCAAAAAAATCGTACATTTTAAGCTCCCGGAAAACGATAATTACCGGGAGCTTTTTCATGTCACGATATCTGCTGGCCGCCAGCCTCATCGCTTTATCTGCCGCGACGGCTCACGCTGAAACCGTCACCGTCGCATCGCCCGATGGCCGCAATATCGTGACCGTGGACAGTGACAAGCTGACCTATGCCGTCAGCCGCGACGGCAAAGCGGTCATCGATCCGTCGCCGCTGGGCCTGAACCTGGATATCGCCTCCGTGGGCGCCGGTGCGCAATATACCAATCACACCGGCATCGAGGTCAACGAAACCTGGGACATCGTCGTCGGCAAGGCCGATACAGCGCCGGATCACTACAACCAGTCGGACCTCGCCTTCACTACCGACAAAGGTTTCAAATTCGATATCATCGTTCGTGCCTATAATGAGGGCATAGCCTTCCGTTATGCCGTGCCGGAACAGCCCGGCGTCAGCGATTTCAAGGTGATGAACGAGGCGACGCAGTTCAATTTCCCGAAGGATTACGATTGCTGGGGCGCCAATATGGGCCGCTTCGACAGCAGTTTCGAGGCCGAATACGATCAGGTCAAAGCCTCGAAGATCCGCAACTTCAATAACTATATGGCGCCGCTGGTCTGCAAGACAGGTGACGCGCAAACCACCTTCGCCATCGCCGAATCCGACGTCAAGGACTATCCGGGCTTTTATCTTTCCGGCCGCGGTGATGCCGGTCTGGGCGTTATGGTCACCCTGCCGCCGCGCTTCGACAACGACCGCAATTTCCGATTCAAGCAATCCGTCTCGGCCAAGGTGCATATGTCCGGCAAGGGCTTCCAGACACCGTGGCGCGCGGTCATGCTGGGCGATATGCCGGGCGACCTGACCGCCTCCACCCTGATCCCGACCCTGGCCACCCCCTCGCAGATCAAGGATACAAGCTGGATCAGGCCCGCCAAGACCTCATGGGACTGGTGGAACGACTGGGCGCTTGATATGCCGAACGCCGGCATCAATACCGAAACCTACAAGGCCTTCGTCGATTTCTCGAAGGAGATGAAGCTCGATGATATCCTGATCGATGAAGGCTGGTCGGTCGGCAGCGATATCGAACCCAATCCGGCGGCCGATGTCACGAAAGCCAAACCGGTGGTCGACATGCCGGAACTGCTGGCCTATGCGAAATCCAAAGGCGTCGGCGTCTGGCTGTGGGTGCAGTGGCAGCAACTCGACAATCAGATGGATGCGGCGCTGACGCAATATGAGGCCTGGGGGGTCAAGGGCATCAAGGTCGATTTCATGAACCGCAACGATCAGGAGATGGTCGACTGGTATCACAAGGTTCTGGAGAAGGCGGCGGCACATCATATCATGGTCGATCTGCATGGCGCCTACCCGCCAAATGGCCTGGCCCGCACCTGGCCGAACTACATCACCCAGGAAGGCGTGCTGGGCGCCGAGAATAACAAGTGGAGCGCCCGCATCACGGCAACGCATAATGTCACCCTGCCCTTTACGCGCATGATTTTGGGGCCGATGGACTATACCCCCGGCGGTTTCCGTTCGCTGACACCGGCCGATTTCAGGACGCAGCAGCGCTATCATGCGCCGTTCGTGCAGACGACGCGCGGCCAGGCCGTAGCCATGTATGTGGTCTATGACAGCCCGTTCCAGATGGTCTCCGACAGTCCGGACGCGTATAAAAACGCTGACGGCACCTGGGCGGATGGCGCCGAATTTATCCAACAGGTGCCGACCTCGTGGGACGAAACCCGCGTCCTGGCCGGCGATATCGGGCAATATATCGTCACCGCCCGCCGCAAGGGCAACACCTGGTATATCGGCGCCATGACCAACGAAGACGGCCGCACGATCGAGGTGCCGCTGAGCTTCCTCGGTCAGGACGAATATAGCGTGCATGTCCGGCAGGATAGCGCGGATGTCAACCATCTGACGGCGTCGGATATCACCGTAGACGCTGGCAAAAGCCTGACGCTGACGCTTGCCCCTTCCGGCGGCGCGGTGGCGGTGATTGCCCCAAATGCCAAGGGTAAAAAGAAGATCAAGGCGGTCATGAAGTAAGAAACCCCACCACCAAAGCGCAAGAGCGCTTCGGTCCCCCTCCCCGACAAGCGGGGGAGGTACAGAAAGAAGCATTTCAATTCTTGTACCTCCCCATCTAGAGGGGGAGTGGGACCGCGCCATTCTTCATGGCGTGGTGGTGGGGTATCTTGCTTCACTTTCCCCTCGCACCCGCGAAACAAAAGCCGTATAGGCTGCGCCATGTCCGAAACCGCTCCCAGAAAGCCGCATTTCGCCGAATTCGTCGCCCTGATCGCCTCGCTGATGGCGCTGGGCGCACTCGGCATCGACTCTATGCTGCCCGCCCTGCCGGTGATCGGCGCGGATCTGGATGTGAAGGTCGAAAACCATCTGCAATGGATCGTTTCGATCTACTTCCTCGGCATGGGCATCGGCCAACTGTGCTTTGGCATCCTGTCCGACTGGCTGGGCCGTAAACGCGTATTGATTGCCGGCGTGGTGGTCTATGTTATCTTCAGCCTGATCGCCGCCTTCAGCCAGAATTTCGCCTTCCTGCTGATCCTGCGCCTGTTTCAGGGGTTCGCCGTCGCCACCACCGGCGTAGTGACGCGCTCGATTATCCGCGACCTCTACAGTGGCGCGCAAATGGCCAAGGTCATGTCGATCAGCGTTGTCGTCTTCCTGCTCGTGCCGATCCTCGCCCCCAGTCTCGGCCAGCTTGTGCTTCTGGTCTGGCCGTGGCGCGCCATCTTCCTGATCATGTCGATCCTGGGGGCCATGACCGCCATCTGGGCGTGGATTCGCTTGCCGGAAACCATGAACCCCGCCGATCGCCGCCGCCCTGACCTGGCGCACCTGAAACGCGTCACCTTTTTTGTCGTCACCGAACCCGGTTCGATCTTCTATTCGCTGGCCATCATGTGCCTGATCGGCGGCCTGCTCGCCTATGTCGCCCTGATGCCGCAGATATTCGCCGAAGTCTTCCACAAGCCGCACCTGATGGCCGGCATCTTCGCCGCCTGCGCCGGCACAATGGGCGCGGCCTCGGCGCTCAATGCCTCGCTGGTCGAACGCCTCGGCACCAAACGCATTTCGCATACCGCCCTCACCGGCTACCTGGTGGTGACCGCCATCCATATGGCCTGGGCGTGGAGCGGCCGCGAAACCATAGTCAGCTTCGCCCTCCTGCAAGCCCTGACGATGGGCCTGATGTCGCTGTCGACCTCCAATTTCTCAGCCGTGGCCATGGAAAAGGTCGGCCATGTCGCCGGCACGGCCGCCTCCCTGCAAGGGGTCATCACCACGGTGGGCGGGGCTTTCGTTTCCGGCTTTATCGGCGCCGGCTGGACCGGCCATATCTATTGGCTGCCGCTGGCCGCATTGATCTGCGGCACGATCGCCTTCACGCTGATCGCCATCGCCGAAAAGGGCCGGCTGTACAGAAACCAGTAATCTACCGGCACAAACCGCTTGCCAAAAACGCCGCCTGATCATATACCTTGCATCACAAAGTAATTGGTCATGAAAGGCTCAAGTGCCGCCGTCACCTGACAAAACGCCAGAAAGCCGCCGCACCCAGATGTACAAGGGCGTGCTCGAACTGGCCCTGATGCGCCTGTTGCAGGATGGCGCGCAGTACGGCCTGAAAATCCTCGACGCCCTGCGCACGGAAGCCGGTCTCGACCTGTCCGAAGGCACGCTTTACCCGTTGCTGCACCGGCTGGAAAAGGCGGGCCTGATCAAGGCCGAGTGGCGGCATGAGGCCGAAGCCAGTCATCCGCGCAAATATTACGGCCTGACACCGGCGGGCGCCACCGAACTGAAGGTGCAGACGGAAATCTGGCTGGACCTGACCGGCCAGCTGAACGCGTTTTTGCAAAGGGGGATCAAGCCATGAGCGAGCAAGCCGACATCGATACCTGGCTGGGCTATCTCGAACAGGTGCTGGCGCCCCTGCCCGCCGCCGAGCGGGAGGACATTGTGGTCGAGGCCCGTGCTCATCTGGAAGAGCGCCTGGCCGCCGGCCTTAGCGCCACTTCCGCTCTGGCCGGTTTCGGCAAGGCGGAAACCTATGCCCGCGCCTTTCTGGAAGACCACAAGCTGAATACTGCGCTCGACAGCCAGCGCAGCGTCGCCATGGTCAGGGCGCTGCTGTCCGTGGCCGGCCAGAGCCTGATCGCCACGCTTGGCCTGATCATGTTCCTGGTTTTCAGCCTCACCACACTGGGCGCAATTGCCTGCATCCTGCTCAAGATGGCCCAGCCGCAGATGGTCGGGGTCTGGTCGGAGCCAGGCTATTTCGCCCTCGGCGCCCTGACCGATCCACCGAAAGTACCGGAAATGCTGGGCGGCTGGGTTTATCCGATTTTGATCTCCATCGCCGTCATCGATGCCTGGCTGGCGCGCTTCAGCCTGGTGCTGGCGCTCAAGGGCATAAAGGGACAATCCGGTCGGGAATAGGCGGGCGGTCTTTTTCTACCCGCCCCTCTGGACATTTTGACAACTCTGGATTAATTCGGAATATGACAAAATAAGAGGGGAAATCATCATGAAGACATCTCTGGCACTGATCAGCGCCGCCCTGGCCATGGTATTCGCTGCGCCTGCTTTTGCTGAAGAGGCCGCGGGCGACTGGGGCGGGCTGCTGATGGCGCAGTTGCACATCATCGTCCACGTCAAAAAGGACGACAAGGGCCAGTACAGCGCCTCGCTGGAAAGCCCCGATCAGGGTGCCTTCGTCCTGCCGGCCGATGCGGTGACGGCCACGCCTGATCATCTCGCCTTCGCCATCACCAAGATCAACGGCAGTTATGACGGCGTCTGGGACGATAAGAAACAGGCATGGGTCGGCACCTGGACTCAAGGCCAGGCCATGCCGCTCGAACTCAAGCGACTGGCTGACGGCAAGGTGGTCGCTTCTGAACCCAAACGCCCCCAGGAAGAGGCGATCATGGCCGGGCCACGCCCCTATACGGTTGCCGAAGTCGCCTTCGACAGTTCGGCGGCCGGTGTCAGACTGGCCGGCACTTTCAGCGTGCCTGAGGGCCAAGGCCCCTTCCCCGCCGTCGTGCTGATCGCCGGTTCCGGGCCGCAGACACGCGTTGAAAACGTCTTCGGCCACAAGCTATTTCTCGTGCTGGCCGATGCGCTGAACCGCGCCGGCATCGCCGTACTGCGGTATGACAAGCGCGGTATCGGCCAGTCCACCGGCGACTATGCGAATGCGACAACGACGGATTTTACCGCCGACGCCATCGCCGCGGTGAACTGGCTGAAGACACGCCCCGAGGTCGACAAGGCGCATGTCGGCGTCATTGGCCATTCCGAAGGCGGGCTGATCGCGCCGGCTGTCGCCGTCAGCGATTCATCGGTCGGCTTTATCGTCCTGATGGCCGGTCCCGGCCTTCCCGGCGATCAGATACTTCTGTTGCAGCAGGCCGCTATCGCCCGTGCGGCCGGACAACCGGAAGCCGCTATCGCTAATGCTGAAAAGGTGAACAAGGCGGCCTTTGAGATAATCAAATCGGCGCAGAGCCTTGAGGATGCGAAAGCAAAAGCCGCCGCCATGGCCGCCGATCTGGTCGCCGGCGGACAGATGACCCAGGCCCAGGCCGATGCGGCTTTTGCCAGGGTTACGACGCCCTGGTTCTACGAATTCATCCGTTCCGATCCCCGCCCCGTGCTGGAAAAGGTGAAGGCGCCGGTGCTGGCAATCAATGGCGCGCTCGACACGCAGGTCCCGCCAAAGGAAGATCTGGCAGCGATCCGGGAGGCGCTGAAAAACAATCCGGACACGACCGTCATGGAACTGCCCGGCTTCAACCATATCTTCCAGACCGCCACGACCGGGGCGCCTTCGGAATATGAGCGCATTGAGGAAACCCTGTCACCGGTGGCCTTGAAAATCATCACCGACTGGGTAGTGGCACATAGCCGTTAAGACGTCTTCAGTTCGCCTTCCAGCCATTCCATGTCGTCGTCACTGAGGCCGAAATGGTGCCCCGTTTCGTGGATCAGGATATGGCTTACAAGGTCTTCCAGTGTGACACCGCCGTCCGCCCATTCATCGAGTATGGCGCGACGGAACAGGTGGATCATCGGCGGCAGGTCGCCGGTCATGGCTTCCAGTTCTGCCGGGCGCCCTGTGTAAAGGCCCGTCAACTCGTAAGCATCCCCGATTTCCAGTTGATTGAGCAGGTCCTCGGACGGAAAGTCCTCGACGATCAGCACGACGTCTTTCAGATAGCCCGCAAACGGGTCGGGCAGCCGTTTCAGGGCTGCCCGCGCGATTATCTCGATATCGTCAAGCGAGGGTGCAAGACCGAAAGTGTTCATAAGACGTTTCTCCCAAAAATCGCGATAGGCGAGTCGAATAGCAGGAGGCTAACGCCGTCCGTATTTAAATACGGGACAGCGACGCCGACGCACTAGGCGGCCGCCTTATGTGATTTTCAGCCTTCGATGTCTTCGGGCAGGCCCACCACATGGAAACCGGCATCGACGTGAACCACTTCGCCGGTGGTCGAGAAGCCGAGGTCCGAGGCCAGCCACAAGGCTGCGCCCGCAACGCCTTCCATCGAAGTTTCCTGCTTCATCAGCGAAAATTGCCCCGACTTGGCGTGCAGACCGCGGCCGCCGGAAATACCCGCCAGCGACAGGGTGCGCATGGCGCCCGCCGAGATGGCGTTGACGCGGATACCCTTGGGACCCAGATCGCGGGCGATATAACGGGTCGAGGCTTCCAGCGCCGCCTTGGCGACGCCCATCGTGTTGTAGTTGGGGATCACGCGCTCGGCGCCGAGATAGGTGAGCGTCACCAGCGAACCGCCGTTCGGCATCAGTTCGGCGGCGCGGCGCGACACGTCGACGAACGAGAAGGCCGAGACATTCAGCGCCAGCAGGAAGCCTTCGCGCGTGGTGTTTTCGACGAACGAGCCTTGCAGTTCGTTCTTGTTGGCGAAGGCCACCGAGTGGATGACGAAATCGATCTCGCCGAAAACCTCTTTCAGTTTGGCGAAGGCGGCGTCCATCGACTCGTCGGAGGTCACGTCACATTCGATCAGGTGCTTGACGCCGATCGATTCCGCCAGCGGGCCGACGCGGCGCAGCAGGCTTTCACCCATATAGGAGAAGGCCATTTCGGCGCCCTGGGCGGCCAGTTGCGAGGCGATGCCCCAGGCGATGGACTTGTCATTGGCCACGCCCATGACCAGGCCCTTCTTGCCCTTCATCAGAGAGCCTGTGGGGAAGTTCCATTCGTCAGCCATGGAGTAGTCCTTATAAGTCTTCTTGGGATAAGATGATCGAGCCGTTGGTGCCGCCGAAGCCGAACGAATTCGACATGACGGTGCCGATTGGCCCGTCGAAGCGCTTGCGCAGGATGTTCATGCCGTCGAACGCCGGATCGAGATTGTCGATGTGGGCGCTTTCGGCGGCGAAACCGTTCTGCATCATCAGCAGGCAGTAGATGGCTTCCTGCGCGCCGGCAGCCCCCAGTGAGTGGCCGGTCAGCGACTTGGTCGAAGAAATCATCGGGCTGTTGCCGCCGAAGACATCGCGCACCGCGCCCATTTCCTTCTCGTCGCCCACCGGCGTCGAGGTGCCGTGCGGATTTAGATAGTCGATCTTACGGCCTTTCGCATCGGCCAGAGCGATCTTCATGCAGCGCGCCGCGCCCTCGCCGGAGGGAGCGACCATATCGTAGCCATCCGAATTGGCGGCATAACCCACCACTTCGGCGATGATATTGGCGCCGCGGGCCTTGGCGCGTTCGTATTCTTCGACCACCACCATGCCGGCGCCGCCGGCGATGACGAAGCCGTCGCGGTCGCGGTCATAGGCGCGCGAAGCAATGGCCGGTCGGTCGTTGAAGTTCGACGACATGGCGCCCATCGCGTCGAACATGTCGGAAAGCGTCCAGTCGAGTTCTTCGGTGCCGCCGGCGAACATCACGTCCTGCTTGCCCATCATGATCTGCTCCGCCGCCGCCCCGATGCAGTGCACGGAGGTGGCGCAGGCCGAGGAGATCGAATAGTTGATGCCGCGAATCTCGAACCAGGTCGCCAGCACGGCCGACGGGCCGGACGACATGGCCTTGGGCACAGCAAATGGCCCGATGCGCTTGGGCGAGGTCTTTTCGCGGGTAATATCCGCCGCCGCCACGATGGCGCTGGTCGAAGGACCGCCGGCGCCGAAGATGATGCCGGTACGCTCATTGGAGATATCGTCTTTTTCCAGGCCCGAAGACGCGATCGCCTGCTCCATGGCGATATGGCCATAGGCCAGGCCCGGCGACAGGAAGCGTGCGGCGCGGCGATCGATCAGCGATTGCCAGTCATCGATCTTCGGTGGGGCATGGACCTGGCACTTGAAGCCAAGGCGCACATAATCATCGGCGGTGACCACACCGGAGCGCGCCTCTTTCAGCGACTGCGTGACCTCATCGGCGCCAAGGCCGATGGAAGACACAATTCCCAGTCCTGTAATCACGACTCTACGCATGTAATATCCTACTTGTTAGTCCCTGCGGCGAATACCAATAAAGCCTTATACTGGCCCTTAACCGAGTTCCTTGGCGTCAAACAGGCCGACGCGCAGGCCCGACGCCTGATAGATAATCTTGCCATCGGCTTCGACAACCCCGTCGCCGATGCCCATGATCAGTTTGCCCGACATGACTCGCTTCATATCGATCTTGTACGTCACTTTCTTCACGGCGTTGGTCACCTGGCCGGTGAACTTCACCTCGCCGACGCCGAGCGCGCGGCCACGGCCGGGATTACCCTTCCAGCCAAGGAAGAAGCCGACCAGTTGCCACATGGCGTCAAGGCCGAGGCAGCCCGGCATAACCGGATCGCCGATGAAGTGGCAAGCGAAGAACCACAGGTCCGGATTGATGTCGAGTTCTGCCTCGATATACCCCTTGCCGAAAGCGCCGCCCGTCTCGCTGATCTGGACGATGCGGTCGAACATCAGCATCGGCGGGGCCGGAAGCTGGGCATTGCCCGGACCGAACATATCGCCGCGCCCGCAGGACAGCAGGTCTTCGTACGAAAAGGAGGAGGGGCGTTCGGTCATCAGCAAAAAGCTCCGCGGCAATCGGGGCGCTTCAGTCAAGCGAGTTCCCAATGCGTGTAACATTAAAAAATGATGCGTTACATGATGCCGCGCGCCGGCTCAATAGTTTTAATGCGCAATCGCCGTCAGGGTCGTGTAAAACATGTGAAATGAACGCTTGTCTTCGCCAAGGAAAACGCGTCTTTATTTACTGGCGAACGGGTCCGGACGCTTGCAGGCGGCGGTGGTTTGCGTGCCCCACAGCGGAGCCTGCGGCACCCAGCCGGTCTGGCCGGAGACGGAAATACGACACCAGCCGTCTTTGCATTTATCCAGCGAGGCCAGCACCCTTGGCTTCAATATGGCCTTGATATCGGCTTCTTCATCCGGTTTCTGGCGCATTTTCAGTTTTTGCCCCGCCGGACTGAGCACGGTTTTCGGCGCCTGAAGCATGGTGCGGCTGATCCAGGCGACCGCGCCTTCCGAATCGCAGATCAGGCGCCAGTCGCGCGTTTCGGAAATGATCTGTACCGGCAAGGAAGCCTTATGATAGACCCAGACGACGCTATTATCCTTGCTCGGTCCGTTGCGGGCATTGACCTCATTACGGCGCAGCATGGCCCAGCGCGGCACTTGCAGGCCCGAGGGCGTATCGAAGACCTCGCCTTCGGCGTGAACGGGTCCAGTGACAAACCCCGCGCCAAGGACCGTCAGGGCCGCGAACATAAGCGCCGGCTTGCGCCAAAAGGCTTGAAAGAACGGGTATAAAGCGTTTATGTCGAAAAAACCTGTGAACACGGACGGACGCATATCTGGCTGACGTTTATGGGGGTGGGCGGTTTCGGCCGGAAAGACCGGAATGACAGTCCCGCATGATTGCCCGCAAGGGTTCAGATTTGGTTAACCGAGTGTGAATTCATTCGGCAGAAACGGGCGCCAACAGCCCGGCGGCGCTTCAGGGTTTCGGGAAAGGATTCTGGCTGCGCTGACAATAACGCTTACAAGCGCTTTCCGAAACGTGTGACGCACTTTTCGGGTTAAAAAGCGCGCAAAAAAAAGAACAAAGGCATTTATGAGCGCTGTAAAACTCAAGGTCGTCCTCACCATCAAGCTGCCCGACGCGGTTGAAACGCGTATGCGCGAGCTGTTCAACACCACATTGTGGCTGCACATGACTCCGATGCCACCTTCGAGTATCCTCGAAGCCGCGCAGGACACCGACGTCCTGGTCACCTCGATCAATGACCGCATCGACGCCGACTTCTTCGCCAATTGCGGCGACCGCCTGAAGATGATCGCCAATTTTGGCGTCGGTCACGAACACATCGATATCAACGCCGCCACCGAAAAAGGCATCATGGTCACCAATACACCGGGCGTTCTGACCGAGGACACCGCTGAAATGACGATGGGCCTGATCATGGCCGTGTCGCGCCGCTTCGTTGAAGGCGCCGAACTGGTGCAGAAGGGCGAGTTTTCCGCCTGGTCGCCCACCTTCATGCTCGGCCGTCGCATCTTCGGCAAGCGCCTCGGCATCATCGGCATGGGCCGCATCGGCCAGGCGCTGGCCCGCCGCGCCCAGGCGTTTGGCATGAGCGTCCACTACCATAACCGCAAGCCGGTCTCGGCGCGGATCAGCGACGAGCTGGGCGCCACCTATTGGGACGATCTCGACCAGATGCTGGCGCGCATGGACGTTATCTCGATCAATGCCCCCGGCGGCGAAGGCACCAAGCACCTGCTCAACGCCGAGCGCCTGGCGAAGCTGCAACCCCACGCCATCCTCGTCAATACGGCGCGCGGTCAGATCGTCGATGAAAAAACCCTAGCCGCCATGTTGCGCGAAAAGCGTATCGCCGGCGTCGGACTCGATGTCTACGAACGCGAACCGGCGATCAATCCGGAACTGATCGGCCTGCCCAACGCCATCCTGCTGCCGCACATGGCGTCCTCGACCATCGAGGCCCGCCAGGACATGGGCGACCGGGTGATCCTCAACATCAAGACGCACCAGGACGGCCACCGCCCGCCCGACCGTGTCATCCCGGCCATGCTGTAGTACTCCCCACCTATGGTGGGGAGGGGGACCGCGCCGCCCTTGCGGCGTGGTGGTGGGGTTTCTGGCTTCCTTTGCCGCCTGCAAAAGTTTTTCACAGGATTCCGAAAAAAGGCGCTTGCAATGAAAACGGCCTTCCGTCTATAAGGCCGCTCTCCCGGCGAGATACTGTCTTCGGACATTGACTTGCCAACGGATAACGCGGGCGTAGCTCAGCGGTAGAGCGCGACCTTGCCAAGGTCGATGTCGAGAGTTCGATCCTCTTCGCCCGCTCCAATCCCTTTCAGGGATTGTTTTTGTTGATTTTTTGAAATCATCTTGAAATGAATAAAAAGCATCCTTCGGGGTGCTTTTTTCGTTTCCGACCTTATCCCTCAGCCCCAACTTGAGAGTTTGAAGCCCGAGGCCATTACAACGGCCAACGGTGTCAGGTCTATCGATACCCACTCCATCTACGCGCGGTCTCGCATTCTAAAATCAGGCAGATGATTTTGTTTTAGCTCGACCATTATCGCGGGAGACGCATCTGCGCTTTCTCAAACAGACAGAGGCGGTTTGGCGGCACGACGGGTCGCAAAGGCAACCACAGCCTGAATCGCTACAACCGTTCCCCACATTGTTATTTTACAGGCGGGATGTCCATTACGGAAGCGGTCGTACATTGACCATATCCTCAGGAGACGAACATGGTAGACGCTGCAGATATTAAAGAACATGCCGAAGTCATTGGCGCAGATGGCGTCCACGTTGGCACGGTTGACCACGTAGATGGCAGGCGCATCAAACTGACAAAGCTGGAAGTGGAAAACAAGGCGCACAGGGGTCATCACCATTATATTGACCTCGGCCTCGTCGCGGATATTGAAGGTGATCGGGTAAGGCTATCCGCCAATGCCGACGTCGCCGTGACACTCGAAGAAGAGGAAAACGGCCAGGACGTCTGAGCCCTGTACCATGCACGCTGCCGACACCTATTAGACTTTCAAAAAGAGCGAGCACCCGCCGTCACATCACAGCGTGCAACCGCCCGGATTTTCCAACACAGCCTTCCGGCGGGACCACTTCAGGCGCCCGGCGGAAGGTCCGGCCATTGCGTTCCAGCAAAACACCCAGATCCGCCACCGCCTCGCATAAAGGCTCCGGCCGGCCTTGCCCCACCATCCAGCGCGCATGGGCCAAAGCGCGCGCCTCATCTCCGCCCTGCGCCGCCGCGAAAAGCGCCAGCAGGCTCAGTTCATCATGCGTCATGTGGATATGCCCCGGCCGCGACAGGGTGATCGGCCGTTTCCCTTTGGCGAGGGCCAGCAAGACCCGCTCGAACGCCTTGGCGCCGGCCTCGACATGCGGCCCGAAGGCATGGCTGAACTCGCGGTGGATCATGCGACATTCCGGCGCACAGGCGACCGCCGTCCGCATCACCCAGACGATGAAATGCTCGGCATAGCTCAGATTGCGGATGTCATTAGGCGCGGCTTCCGGTGCGGACATGGCTGACCTCTGCTCAGAATTATATTGCGAATAATTCTCATTAGCATTACAGTGACCCTATGGCAAGCACCTGAGGATAGATCATGACACGTACATTTACGGAACCGACCCTCGACGATCTGTTGACCGACCCACTGGTTCAGATGGTCATGCGCAGCGACGGGCTGACACGCGGCTTCGTCAGGGAATTGATGGAAACGGCCCGCCAGACTTTGAGGCGCGCCAAGGCCCTCAGACCCAATGTATATCTGCCTTAGCCGCCTGAAGATAACAAACGGCGTTGAGCGCGGCGATCCGCTTTTTGATATCATTGGTCAGGACGGCGAGGCCCGATCCTGACAACCGGCGATTCAACGACATATCCATGAAGTGATTGAACGCCCCCAGTTCGGCCGGCACCCTGGCGGCGAAATGCGATCCGACAAGCTGCTTTATGGCCGCGAAGATGATTTCCGGCTCCGCCACCTTCTGCTCAATGCGCTTCATCAAACGATCGACTTCCCGATCCAGATCCATATCGTGCTCCATAGTCGCCGGGTGAAACGCATACGCATTTCAACCGGGGCGACCGATTAAATTTCAACAGTGGGGATGCAAGGATACTGGAGGGCCGCTGGTCAGAAACGCTGATCGGGGCCGCTCGTTACTATGGCGATACGCTAACAGTCCGCGCCCAAAAGTAAACCCCATATGAGGGTAAATGGCCAGTTCACTTTACTTTTGCGTGTATAGGTTTGGCGGCCGCCTGCCAATCCCCATCCCCATCCCCATCCCCATCCCCACCAGATGATTTCGCTTGCATCCAACTCAGGTACGGTTTTTGCTTGAACCGGGGGCATCGGACGGAGTCTGTCACAAAATGACGCACCTGCCGGTTGGGGTTTGAGGTAGGGTTCGGGTATGTTGTTGCAAAGTGAGCATGATCTGGTCGCCCTTTTAGGAGTCGCCGCCTTCATCCTGCTTGCCCTGGCGGTCATCGGCGGCGTCATCGCTTCGCTCAAATCCTTCCAGGTCCGCCAGTTCCAGGACCTGCTGTTCAAGGCCGAGCGCAAGATCGACACATTAGAGCGCCGCATGTTCAACGTGCTCAACGCCGTGCCGGTGGCCCTGGTCGAAACCGACACCAGCGGCAAGTTCACCTTCGCCAACCGTTCGGCGCATCAGCTTTTGGGCCGCAAGGATTCCGAACTGCTCGGCCTGCGTTTCCATTCCGCCACCTGGGGCATCACCTATCCCGACGGCCGCATGATCCCGGCCGACCTGCTGCCGATCGCCCGCACCCTGCGCGGCCAGACCGTCAAGGGCTTCCAGCATCTGCTGGTCAATCACGGCAGCCGCGAAAAGGTGCTGGTCAGCGTCACCTCCATGCCGATCATGAACGGCGCCGGTGAGATCATCGGTTCCACCGCCGCCATGGTCGAACTGGAAACGGCCTCCGGCGAGGGCATAGACGACCTGAACGGCCTGTGGCGCGGTCAATGGTTCGCCGCGGCGACCGTGCCGTTCTGGGGGCTGGATTCCAAAGGCCAGATCATCGACATCAACAACGCCGCGCTCGACGCTTTCGATCTTACGCGCGAACAGGCGCTGGGTCAGAACTGGACGCAGTTCTTCGTGGCGGACGGCGATTTCCAGAAAGCCATCGATTATCTCGGTGACCGGCAGGATGACGCCTCGCCGCACAACCAGACCTCGATCCAACTCACGCTCAAGGCATCGCATGGCGACAGCCAGCCTTGCGTCGTCACCGCCTGGGTTGTGCGCACCCATGAAGGCGGTGACAGCGGCCTGACCGTGACGGCCCTGCCCTCCGGCATCCTGCCCGCCGCGGCACCATCTGCCGCTCCCGCCGATGAGGCACACGCGCTTGCGGCCGAGGAACTGGCCGATCACCGCCTGGCCGAAGAGGCGCGCGCCGCGCTCGGTGTCGGCACCTGGCAGTATGATGCGGAGGCCGATACCATTGTCGAAGACGCCGGCATGATGGCGCTGATTGGCCGCGAATATCCCGGCGGCCCGACGCTGATTTCCGATACCGACCAGGCCGTGGCCGATACCGCCTTCGGTCAGTTGATGAGCGGCGAAAGCGACCATCTGGCGCTCGATATCAAGGTCACGCGGCCTGATGGAAGCGAACGGTGGATTGCGCTGGAAGGCCAGGCCAAGTCCGTTAATGGCGAGCGTCATATCTATGGCGTCGCCTTCGATTGCACGACCTGGAAGAGCGCACAGCCGGCACCCGCGCTTGAAGATACTGTTTCCAAGGCCCGCGAAGCCGCTTTGGCCGAGGCGCGCACCGCTTTTGAGGCCGAGCTGGAAGCCGCCCGTATCGAAGCGGCGCTCGAACGCGAAAGCGCCATCACCGAAGCCGCCGCCGTCGCCCGCGAAGAAGCCTTGTCGGAGATGCCAACGCCCTATGACTGGCATATGCCGCCGCCCCTGCCCGATCCGGTTATCATCCACGAACCCGATCCGCTGGTCATGGCCGAGAACGCAGAACT
The DNA here is from genome assembly GCF_035497195.1 of Asticcacaulis sp. Lineage (GTDB taxonomy): Bacteria > Pseudomonadota > Alphaproteobacteria > Caulobacterales > Caulobacteraceae > Asticcacaulis. The sequence continues at coordinate 597,793 of NZ_DATJDZ010000014.1, read as the reverse complement.
GAGGGCACGGATCACGGACGCCGAAAGCCGCCGCGACGCCTTGCAGCGGCAACTTGATGAGGCGCTTGCGACCAAATCGGCCGAAGAGGGTCGCGTCAATGAGATGACCGCCGAACTGGGCATGGCTCGCGCCGTCCAGGCCGCGCTGGAAACCGAATTGAACGCCCTGCACAATACGCCGGTGGTCGAACCCGATTACAGCGCCTATGAAGCCCGCATCCGGTCACTGCAAACCGAGCTGAAAACGGCTGAAGACGAAAAGGCGGGTATTGAGCAACGTTACCGCGAACTGGCCGAAACGCCCGCGCCGGAGCCTGATTTCAGCGCACATGAATCCCGCATCGCCGCGCTCGAAGACAGCCTGAAAGCGGCGCAGCAGCGTCATGATGACCTGGCCCAGCGTTATCATGTGCTGTCCAATACGCCGGCGCCGGAACCGGATTACCGGATGCACGAGGCGCGCATTACCGGCCTGAAAAACGCCCTCGATCAGGCGGCGGCGCGTCATGCCGAGCTTCAGGCGGCGCATAAGGCTCTGCTGAATAGACCGGCGCCGGAGCCCGACACGTCGGAATGGGAGGCAAAACTGGCCGCCGCGCAGTTTGATATCACCAAATGGCAGGCCGCCTATCATGACGCCCAGGCGCGCCTGGAGCAGGCGCCCGCTGTCGATCACAGTGCGCTGGAAGCCCGCCTGAACGATCTGCAAACACAGTTCGATCGGGCCAACGAAGCCCTCAGCCATGCCCAGCGCTACGAGACGGTCGGCCGCCTGACCAGCGATGTGGCGCAGGATTTCGCCCAGATGCTCAATGTGATCAACGGCGCGCTGGAAGTCATGGCCCGCCAGAGCGACAGCCCGGAGAATATCCGCCGTCTGTCGGAAGCCGCGCTTGCCGCCGGCAAACGCGGCGAACGCCTGACTCGCCAGTTACAGGCGTTTCAGTCGGAAGAGTTCTGAATTCGGTAGCCTCTGGCCGCTTTTCTAAAGTAAGATACCCCACCACCACGCCTTCGGCGCGGTCCCCCTCCCCAACAAGTCGGGGAGGTATAAGGTCTATGCTTATTATCTTACCTCCCCGGCTATGCCGGGGAGGGGGACCGCGAGCCGACTCTTTAGAAGACACGCAATGAAAGGCTCGTGGTGGTGGGGTTTCTTGCTTTCTTTAGCGCAGGGTTATGGCACGGTTCGGTTTCAAGGCAGAAGATTTGCGGTTGTGGGCGCTGGTGACAGCGACCGTGCGACCGCACAAACCTGTCCGCGAACCCGAAGCCAAACCCCAGACCGAAACTCTCAAAATCGCCGACATGCCGGGCGAAATGAGCGCCACCAAGCCTGCCCCCGTGCCGCTGACGCCCTTCAAGCTCGGACAATCGCTCAAGCCCGTCAGCGGTTTCAAGATCACCCGCGCGGCGGACTATGCCCCTGATCCGATCGAGCCGAAACGCAAGCGCCGCATCAGCCGCGAACGCGACCCGATCGAGGCGCGGCTTGATCTGCACAACATGACCGCCTTCGCCGCCGAGGCCCGCCTGAAAGCCTTCGTCCAGCAGGCCTATGCCAATGATTATCGCGCCATTCTCGTCATCACCGGCAAGGGCGTTTCCGAAAACGGCATATTGAAACGCCATGCGCCCGAATGGCTGGCCGATCCGGCGTTATCGCATATCGTCGCCGGCATTTCGCAGGCCCATGCCCGCCACGGCGGCGCCGGCGCGCTGTACGTGGCGCTCAAGCGGCGAAGCTAACTCTCTCCTCCCAATCGAGCCTCGGCAAAGATGGGGAGGTGACAGCCCGTCTTCGGGCTGACGGAGGGGGCTACTAAATCAGCCCCTTTTCGGTCGCCAACGCTTTCAGCGACACCTGCGCGCGCGGGCCATAATGACCGATCACTTCCGCCGCCGCCAGTGACCCCAGTTCGGCGCAGGCGGTGACGTGCAGGCCCTGTGTCAGGCCGAACAGCACGCCTGCCGCGTAGGAATCCCCCGCGCCGGTGGTATCGACCACCTGGTCGCAATGCGCCGCCTTGATCGTGTGGGTGTCGTCCATCTTGGCGACGACCGAGCCTTGTTCGGAGCGGGTGATAAAGGCCAGATCGGCCTTGGTGCGCAGCCAGCCCAGCGCCTTGAAGAAGTCGTCGGTCTGGAACAGGGCCAGCAGTTCGCTTTCATTGGCGAAGACGACATCGATATGGCGGTCGATAAAGGCCAGCAGGTCTTCGCGCCAGCGATTGACGACGAAACCGTCCGACAGGGTAATGGCGGTCTTGCGACCCGCCGAACGGGCGATCTGCGACGCCTTGGCGAAGGTTTCGCGGCCCGACGGCGTATCGAACAGGTAGCCTTCGAGGTAGGTGATCTGCGACGCCTTGATGATGTCCTCGTCGAGGTCCTTCGGGGCGACCAGGGCCGCGGCGCCCAGAAACGTCGCCATCGTGCGCTGGCCGTCCGCCGTCACGTTGATCAGGCAGCGGCCGGTCGGGGTCGGGTCGTCATGCAGCACCGGCGTACGGAACTCGACACCCATCTTGCGCAGGTCGTGCGCGAAGAACTCGCCCATCGTATCATGCGCCACCTTGCCGACATAGGCGCATGTGGCGCCAAACGACGCCGCGCCGGAAATGGTGTTGCCGGCCGACCCGCCAGACGCCATTTCGCTCTCGGCCATCGCATCCGACAGGCTGAGGGCGCGATGTGAATCGATCAGGGTCATCGCCCCCTTGGGCAGGTCATGCCGGGCAAGAAAGGCCTCATCGGAGGGGGCGAGCACATCAACAATGGCATGGCCAACGGCGGTGATATCATAGGTGATCGTCATAAAGAGCGGTTCTCAAATTTCAGTTGCGATGTCCTAACCTAATGATCAATAAAGAGTCCATGAGCAAGCGTATTCTGATCCTGACACCCAATCCCGCCCATCCGTCGCATCATGGCCGCTGGCCCTATGTGCTGGAGGCCTACCGCGAGGCCCTGGCCGGCATAGACGCCGAAATCTTCGATCAGCCGTGGTCGGAACCGGTTACCGAGGCGTTCGACCTGATCGTGCCGCTGGTCGCCTGGGGCTATCACAACGCGCCCGATGACTTCCGCGCCGCCATGACTGCACTGGCAGGCCAACGCGTGTTCAATCCGCCGGAAATCGTAAGCTGGAATGTCGACAAGCGCTATCTGCGCGATCTTGCCGACGCCGGCATCCGCATCATCCCGACCCTGTTTGTCGATCAGGTGAGCGACAGCGAGGTGGCGCGCGCCCGTGTCGATTTCGGCCAAAAAGCGCTGGTGCTCAAACCTGTGGTTTCGGCCGGCGCCAAGCATACGCTGGTGTGGGAGGGCGACCGCCTGACCGACGCCGACGCCCCCCCGGAAGGCCAGGCCATGATCCAGCCCTTCATGCCGGCCATCCAGTCCGAAGGCGAATGGTCCCTGCTCTATTTCGCCGGACAATTCTCCCATGCCGTGCTCAAGACGCCAAAGGCGGGCGATTTCCGCTCCCAGCCCGATTACGAGGCGAATCTGCGCACGCTCGAAGCGCCCGCCGCCGCCCGCGCCCTGGCTGACGCCGCCATCGACTTCATCGGCCGCGATCGCCTGCTCTATGCCCGCGTCGATATGGTGCGCGCGTCCGATGGTGGCTTCTGCCTGATGGAACTGGAACTGATCGAGCCTGATCTTTACCTGACCTACGATCTCGAAGCCTCGATGCGCTTCAAGGATGCGGTTGAAGCGGCGCTTCATGTTTGCGGCTGTTCAAGTCCTGATCATGTTCATTGAAACCGACCGCCTGATCCTGAAACCGCTGGCCGCCACGGATTATGATTTCCTGTGCGCGCTCTGGGTCCAGCGCGGGGTCTACCATCACATCACCGGCAAGCCGATGCGGCCGGAAGAGGTGTGGCTGCGCCTGCTGCGCGATATCGGCCACTGGCAGGTTTTTGGCTTCGGCAACTGGTCGGTCCGGCTGAAAGACATCGAGCAGCCGATCGGCGTCGTCGGCATTTTCGACTATAAACGCGACATCAAGCCGGCTTTTGATACGCTTGAAACCGGCTGGGTGTTCGATCCGGCCTTTCATGGCCAGGGCTATGCCAGCGAGGCGCTGGCCGCCGCGCTCACCTGCGCCGACGACACGCTGAACCTGCCGCGCCTTGTCTGCATGATCAGCCCGGAAAATGAGGCGTCGCTGAAACTGGCGCTGAAATCCGGTTACAAACCCCTGCGTGACAGCACCTTCCACGGCGAGTCGGTATTTATTCTGGAGCGCTCACATCCTTAAATCTCCTCCGCTTGACGGTCTCAGTTTTTCATGATTAGTTATTTAGATAATTAGCTAATTGAAATTTTCAGGGATTTGCCATGTCACAGGGTTTTGAAAACATCGACCGTATTGACCCGGCTGTTGAAGCGGACGCCGTAAATGGGAAAGTCGTCTATGCTCTGGTCAAATCGCTGTTTCTGCTGAGCATGTATGCCGCCACGATCTACGGACTGATCCATTATCTGCGCTGGGATACCGCCCTGCTATTCGCCGTTAAAACAGTAGCCGTCCTCTTGCTCGGCCACAGCGTCGGGATGCACCGCCGGCTGATCCACAAGAGCTTCGGCTGTCCCTTATGGCTCGAACGCACGCTGGTCTATTTTGGTGTCCTGGTAGGACTGGGCGGGCCGTTCGCCATGATCCGCACCCACGATTTCCGCGACTGGGCGCAGCGTCAAAGGCAATGCCACGATTATTTCGCCCACCGTCGGCCCATGATCATCGATGCCCTGTGGCAAATGCACGGCGATGTTCGGCTGGACCAGCCACCTCACCTGACCATTGAATCCGAGGTTGCCAATGATCCGTTTTATCGCTTTGTCGATCGCCACTGGATCGCTGTCCATCTGCCGTGGATCATCGTCTTTTATCTGCTCGGTGGCTGGGCCTGGGTGATCTGGGGCGTCTGCGCACAAATCGCCACTACCGTGACCGGTCACTGGCTGATCGGCTATTTTGCTCATCAGGCGCATAAGGACGACTGGCAGGTGCAGGGCGCCGGTGTACAGGGCCGAAATGTCCATCTCACCGGCCTGATCACTATGGGCGAAGGCTGGCACAACAACCATCATGCCTTCCCCGGTTCGGCGCGTATCGGCCTCTACAAGGGCCAGAGTGATCCCGGTTACCGCTTTATCAAGGCGCTGGAAGCCTTGGGTCTGGCTTGGGATATCAGGGTGGCGAAGGACCTGCCCCATCGCCCGCAATTGCAATGGTCAGATGGCGCGGAACCGCATTTCAAGCCTGACACCAGGCTATGCCCATCCCTTCTTTGGATCGGTAGACACGCCCGTCTGCATCCTTAAATCAGCGGTGTGAAATCGACGCCGATCTTCGGACACAGATCACGCACAATACAGATTTCACACTTCGGTTTGCGGGCCACGCAGACATAGCGGCCATGCAGGATCAGCCAGTGGTGGGCGCGGGTCAGCCAGTGCTTCGGGATGATCTTCATCAGCTCGGCCTCAACCTTGTCCGGTGTATCGGCCGCAGCATCGACGATCCCCAGACGGTGCGACACGCGATAGACGTGGGTATCCACCGCGATGGCCGGCTCGATATCCATCTCATTCAGCACCACACTGGCCGTCTTGTTGCCGACGCCCGGCAGGCTCAACAGCGCCGCGCGGTTCATCGGCACCTGACCGCCGTATTGCGCCAGCAGGATGCGGCACATCTCCATGACATTCTTCGCCTTGTTGCGATAAAGCCCGATGGAACTGATCATCTTCATCAGCCTGTCTTCGCCGAGCGCCAGCATGTCGGCCGGATTGTCGGCGATGGCGAACAGCGGCCCGGTCGCCTTGTTGACCGATACATCGGTGGCCTGCGCCGACAGCGCCACCGCCGTCACCAGGGTAAAAGCGTTGCTGTAATTCAGTTCCGTCTTCGGCTCCGGCTTGTCCTGTTCGAAGCGCTCGAACAACTGGCGGATCAGTTCGGGATCGGGCTTGCGGGGCTTGGTGGTTTTCATCACAGGTCTTCAGCATTAGGGTCAGCGTCTCTTATGCCCGATTCTTGGAAACCCTGAAATGCCCGCCATCCTGTTCGTTTGTCTTGGCAATATCTGCCGCTCTCCCCTGGCCGAGGGCGTTTTCCGCCATCAGGTGCAGACAGCGCGGCTGGCGCATCGCTTCACCATCGATTCCGCCGGCTGCGGTGGCTGGCACGCAGGCGAATTACCCGACAAGCGTTCGGTCGCCGTGGCGCAGGCGCACGGCATCGACATTTCCGACCAGCGGGCGCGGCAGATCCATCTCGACGATTTCGATCGCTTCGACCTGATCCTGGGGCTTGATCGTGATAATGTCCGTCACCTCACCGCCATGCAGCCGCAAGGTTCACAGGCGAAGGTGGCGCTCTACCTCGAAGAGGCGCTTGGCACAGCGAAGAACGTCCCCGATCCCTATTATGGTGGCACGGCCGATTTCGAGGCGGTTTATCACCTGTGTGAAAAAGCCGGCGCGGGCTTGCTAAAAGCCCTCACAAATGCCTGAATACCGGCACACTTTATACCGAGGACATCATGGCAGAACAAAAACCGGACACCGATTTTTTCAAGCGCGTTGACGAACACATCGCCCTTTCCAATGAACAGTTGAAGACAATGGAAGGCGCGCGCGTCGCCATGTCCGGCACCTTCGCCGCCGCCCGTTTTTCCGCCTGGATGTGCGCCAATTATGACGGCTCCGGCGAGCGCATGAAGCAGCGCAAGGACGAAGCCATGCGCATCTTCACCGAGGAATTCCGCCGTATGTTCGAGGAAAGCTACGACGACTACACCAACAACTACAGCCGCTACAAAGCGAAGGCTCTGTAACCATGTCCACCCCCGAAGAACTGGCGTTTACCGCCCGCGCCAAGGCGCACATCGACATCTGTAACGAACAGAGCGCATCGGCCCATGCCGAAGACGTCGCCCTGTCGGCGCTCTATGCCGCCGCGCGTTATGGCGCCTACCTGTGCATCAACGGCAATGGCTCCGGCGAACAGATGGCGGCCCGACGCGCCGAGGCCACCCTCATGTTCGAGGAGCAGTTCCGCCAGATGTTCCACGATTGCTACGACGAGTTCGCCAGCAATTTCGAAGTGGCGAAATAGCTACAGGATATAGCGGCTCAAATCAGCGTCTGTGGCGATATCGCCCAGGCGCTTTTTGACGTAATCGGCGTCGATTTTCACCGTCTGTCCGGACATATCGGACGCCGTGTAGGAAATCTCCTCCATCACCTTCTCGATGACGGTTTGCAGCCGGCGGGCGCCGATATTTTCCACCTTGGCATTGACCGTGGCCGCCGCCTCGGCCATCACGGCGATGGCGCTGTCTTCGAACACGAGGGTCACACCCTCGGTCGCCATCAGGGCCTGGTTCTGCCGGATCAGATTGGCTTCGGGTTCGCTTAAGATGCGGCGGAAATCCTCCTGGGTCAGGGCCTTGAGTTCGACGCGGATCGGCAGGCGGCCCTGCAATTCCGGCAGCAGGTCAGATGGCTTCGAAACGTGGAAAGCCCCCGATGCGATGAACAGGATATGGTCGGTCTTGACCGGGCCGTACTTGGTAGACACCGTCGTGCCCTCGATCAGCGGCAGCAGGTCGCGCTGCACGCCTTCGCGTGACACATCGGAGCCACCGCGATCGGAACGCGAGGCCACCTTGTCGATCTCATCCAGAAAAACGATGCCTTCGTTCTCGGCCAGTTTCATGGCTTCATTCGCCACCGAATCCTGATCGAGCAGCTTGTCGGATTCCTCGGTGATCAGGCTGGGAATAGCGGCCTTCACGGTCGTCTTGACCGTCTTTTTGCGGCCGCCCATCGCTTTAGAGAGCATGTCGCTGAGATTAAACGCGCCCGCCTGCTGGCCGGGAATTTCCATGATGCCGACCGGCGCGCTGTCAGCCAGGGAAATCTCGATGTCCTTGTCGTCCAGTTCGTTGTTGCGCAGCTTCTTGCGGAAGCTTTCGCGCGTCGCGGCGGCGGCGCTTTCGCCCACCAGTGCATCGAGCAAACGCTCCTCGGCGGCGGCCTCGGCCCTGGCGCGCACACCGGCGCGGTTCTTGTCCTTCACCATGATCATGGCGGCTTCCACCAGGTCGCGCACGATCTGATCGACATCGCGCCCGACATAGCCGACCTCGGTGAACTTGGTCGCCTCGACCTTGATGAAGGGCGCCTGTGCCAGTTTGGCCAGCCGGCGGGCGATCTCGGTCTTGCCGACGCCCGTAGGCCCGATCATCAGGATATTCTTCGGGGTGATCTCGTCACGGATCGAGTCATCGGTCGCCTTGCGCCGCCAGCGGTTACGCAGGGCGACGGCCACGGCCTTCTTGGCGTCGTGGTGGCCGATGATGAAGCGATCAAGTTCGGAAACAATCTCGCGGGGAGAAAAAGTCGTCATTTTCAGGCACTCAGTTTCGGGTTTCGAGACATAAGCGTAACGCCGTCCCGTGTTTCAAGAATTTCAAAGCCGGCGGCTTTATACGCCTTGATGGCGCGATCATTATTTGCGTTCGGATCGATCACCAGGCGGATCGCACCCTTCGCCAGCAGGTCGTCGCCGAACTGGCGCAGGATTTGCGGACCAAGCCCCTCGCCCGTCAGCGACACATCACCGATAAACAGATCGACGCCCAGTGTGCCTTTCGGCTGATCGGGGCCACAGACACAAGACTGGATATAGCCGATCGGGCGTTTGTTCAGTTCGACGATAAAGGCCGCGCCGTCATCCGAACCAATCAGGTTCAAGGCTTCCTCAACCTCATCCTCCGGCGTCGAGCCAGCTTCCGTCCACCAAGGCTGAACATGTGGCGACGCCATCCAGATCAGGAGCAGACCGGCGTCGCTGTCCTTGAGGGGCCGGAAGGTAATCACGTTTCGAGCATCTCAAGCGTCAGGTGGTCATTGGTATAGACGCAGATGGAAGACGCGATCTTCATGGCCTTGCGGGCGATGACCTCGGCGTCGGGTTCATATTCCAGCAAGGCCCGCGCCGCCGACAGCGCATAGACGCCGCCCGAACCGATAGCGGCCACGCCATCCTCCGGTTCGAGCACATCGCCGACGCCGGTAATGGTCAGGACCGTGTTTTTATCGGCCACCAGCAGCATGGCTTCCAGCCGGCGCAGATAACGGTCGGTGCGCCAGTCCTTGGCGAGATCGACACAGGCGCGCGCCAACTGGTCCGGATACATTTCCAGCTTGGCTTCCAGACGTTCCAGCAGGGTGAAGGCGTCGGCCGTGGCCCCGGCAAAACCGGTGATCACCTTGCCGCCCTGGAGCGTGCGCACCTTGCGCGCTCCGCCCTTGACGATGGTCGGCCCCATCGAGACCTGGCCGTCTCCGGCGATGACCGTCTTGTTGTTCTTGCGCACGGCAATAATGGTGGTGCCGTGCCAGTTTGGAAAGGGGGAGTTATGTTCGCTCATGCGCCTGTAATTGGCCCCTTTGCCGACCGTATTCAAGAGCTTTTGCGGCGAAACCTCTGCGACACGTCATCCCAGACGGGAACAATCGCAACCACGGCCAGCATGCACCGGCGACAAAAGCCAGTACAACCTTAATAATAGGGACAGTCTCCCGGCCATCGGCAAATAAATTGATGTGGTCATGGCCGCCGCCGCACCCTATATGGAAACCATGCTGACAGACGATGAAATCGACCGCTACGCCCGCCATCTGGTGCTGAAGGAAATCGGCGGCCAGGGGCAAATGAAGCTCAAAGCCGCGAAGGTGGCGTTGGTCGGCATGGGCGGGATCGGCTCGCCGGCCGCGCTCTATCTGGCGGCGGCCGGCATCGGGACGCTTGGCCTGATCGATGATGATGAGGTGAGTGTGAGCAATCTGCAACGGCAGGTGCTGTTCGGCGCGAAGGATATTGGCGCGTCAAAAGCAGAGGCCGCCGCTGTGCATCTCGACAATCTCAATCCTTATTGCGACTGCCGCGTTCACCGCCTGCGCCTGACAGAAAGCAATGCCGCCGAGGTGCTTGGCGGCTACGACATCGTGCTCGACGGCTGCGATAATTTCGAGACCCGCCTGCTGGTCAATCGCGTCTGTCATGACCTGAAAAAGCCGCTGGTTTCGGCGGCGCTGGGGCGTTTCAGCGGCCAATTGGCGACCTTCGACTGTCGCCCTTGCTACCAATGCCTGGTGCCGGAAACCCCGCCCGATGCCGAAACCTGCGAAAGGGTCGGCGTCGTCGGCGCCCTGGCCGGCGTCATGGGATCGCTGGCGGCGCTGGAAACGATCAAGGTCATCACCGGCGCCGGCGAAACCCTGCGCGGCAAGCTGCTGATCTTCGACGGTCTCGACATGACCTCACGCATCGTCAGACTGGCCGCCGACCCGGCGTGTCCGGTGTGTGGAAGCCAGTCAGCCTAGGCCGCGCTCGCACCGCTTTGCGGGGCGGGCACCGGAATGCCGGCGTCGCCATATTCCTTGAGCTTGTTGCGCAGGGTGCGGATCGAAATGCCGAGGATATTGGCGGCGTGGGTCCGGTTGCCGAGGCAATGCGACAGGGTGTCGAGGATCAGCGTCTGTTCGACCTGGGCGACCGTTGAGCCGACAAAGGTACGCGCGGCGCTTTGGGCGGCCTCGGCGGCGCGGTTGACGTAATCCATGCCGATCGGGGCCACCGGATTGAGCGGCTGGCCATCCGGCAAACGGATCGCTTCGGCGTCGATTTCCGCCCCCGGAGAGAGCAGCACGGCGCGGTGCATGGCGTTTTCCAGCTCACGCACATTGCCCGGCCACGGATGGGCCTGCAAACGGCGCTTGGCCTCCAGCGAGATCGGCTTGAGCGCAATGGCATTGGCCTCGGCATATTTCTTGGCGAAATATTCCGACAGGGCCAGAATATCGGCCGGACGGTCACGCAGCGGCGGCAGGGCCAGATTGATGACGTTGAGGCGATAGAGCAGGTCTTCGCGGAAAGTCCCCTCCTTGACGGCCTGAACCAGATTGCGGTTGGACGTCGCCAGCACGCGGATATTGACCGGCACCGGCTTGGCACCGCCAACACGATCGATCACGCGTTCCTGCAGGGCGCGCAGCAGCTTGGCCTGCAAGCGGGTATCCATTTCGGAGATTTCATCGAGCAGCAGGGTGCCGCCGTCAGCCTCCTCGAACTTGCCGATACGCCGGGCCATCGCGCCCGTGAAAGACCCTTTTTCATGGCCGAACAGTTCCGATTCCAGCAGATTATCGGGGATGGCGGCGCAGTTGACCGAGATAAACGGCCGCGTGGCGCGCTTGCTCTTTTCGTGCAGGTAGCGCGCCATCACTTCCTTGCCGACGCCACTCTCGCCGGTGATCAGGATCGAGGCATCGCTTGCCGCCACCTGATCGGCCAGTTTCATGACCGCCAGCATGGAGGGATCGACCGTCACCAGAGGACGGGAATCGTCGGATACCGCCGCCAGCACCGCCGCGATCAGTTCGGCGTCGGGCGGCAGGGGGATGAATTCCTTGGCGCCCTGGCTGATGGCGAAGGCCGCCTTGCGCGGATCAGGATTGACGCCGCAGGCGACGACCGTGACGAAGATATGCTCACGCTCGTTGGCCTCGATCAGCGACTTGATATCAAGTTCGTAATCGACCATCAAAAGGTCCGCGCCCTGGCCTTTCAGCAGGGCGGCCGTGGCCTGGGTCGGCGTCTCGACATGCGCCACCTTGGCGCCGGTTTCCATCGCCATCTTGACCGCGACGGAGAGCTGGCCGCTCAGCTTGCCTACAACTAACAGTCTCATTGACCCGCATCCTCACTCTTGATGATTTCCGTCATGGTCACGCCCAGACGATCATCGACCACCACCACTTCGCCACGCGCGACCAGGCGGTTATTCACATAAATATCAATCGCTTCACCGACCTTCCGGTCGAGTTCTAGCACGCTGCCCTGCCCCAGTTTCAGCAACTGCGACACGGACATGTAGCTCTTGCCCAGCACCGCCGAAATATTGACCGGCACATCGAAAACCGGCGCCAGATCGGCGGCGGACTTGTCGCCTTCGTCTTCCGGACCGACGCCCGGCATACCGGCGTCTTCAAAATCTTCCAGACCCAGATCGGCCATGACTTACTCCTTACTCATGGGTGCGGGATTGATGATATGCCTCGGCTTCGAGGGCTTCATTGAGGGCGTGTTCGAGCACCTCGAACACCTGTTGCGGATTGTATTCGGCGCGGCCGTCGCTCCACACGACTTCAAAACCGCCCTTCGGCAGGTTCGGATGGTCGCGGAACTGCACGGCGCCGATGTAGCCGGCCATGATGGCGGCTTCCTCGGCCAGAGCTTTCAGCTCATCACTCGGATTGCTGGCGGACAGGATCAGGCGCGTCGCCGGTTCGATCTCCTGACCGAGCGCATCGAGCGCGGCGGTCAGGGGCGCTTCGGGGAAGCGGTCCAGCGCCTCGGCGGCGATCTTTTGCGCGCAGACCAAGGCCAGGCGGACGGCGGCTTCCTTGTGGGCGTGGATGGCGTCGGTCAGGCCGCCAAGGCCCTGCTGCGCGGCGTCGGCCAGGCTCTGCAAGGCGGCGGACTGCGCCATCTGCGCGCGGGCGAGCGCCGAGTTCTCACCCGCGGCCTGGGCGGCCTGACGGATCTCCTCGACCTCATCGGGGGTATAGAATTTCTTCGGCGGCGGCGCGGGCCTGGAGACGACATTGCCGCCGGCGCCAAAGACGGTGCCGAACTCGAAGCGCTTGTGAACGGTCTGGGTCATGCGGCGACTCCCATCAGAACTCCCCCTGATTTCAGGGGGAGGTGGCCTGCAAGGCCGGAGGGGGTTAAAACCCAAAGGATGAGCTTGCAGATACGGCGGGATTTAACCCCCTCCGTCGCTGCGCGACACCCTCCCCTGAAATCAGGAAAGGTTCCATTCTTAATAAATAAGCTCATCATCGCCTCCCTGACCGGCCAGCATGATTTCGCCCTTGGCGGCCAGGTCCTTGGCGACCTGCACCATCGCCATCTGCGCCGCATCGACGTCCTTGAGGCGCACCGGCCCCATCGATTCCATGTCGTCGCGCATGATCTTGGCGGCGCGTTCCGACATGTTGGACATGAACATATCGCGCAACGCATCCGACGATCCCTTGAGCGCCAGCGCCAGTTGATCGCGCTCGACGGCGCGCAGCAGGGTCTGCACCCCGCCCGGATCGAGCTTCGACAGGTCTTCGAACACGAACATCAGGGCGCGGATGCGTTCGGCGGATTCACGGTTGCGTTCTTCCAGCGCGGCGACAAAGCGGCTCTCGGTCTGACGATCGAAATTGTTGAAAATTTCGGCCATCAGTTCGTGCGAATCGCGCTTGCTCGTGCGCGCCAGGTTCGACATGAATTCGATGCGCAGGGTCTGCTCGATCTTGTCGAGAATCTCGCGCTGCACCGGTTCCATGCGCAGCATCCGCTGCACGCATTCGAGCGCGAAATCCTCCGGCAAGGAGGAAAGCACCCGCGCCGCATGATCGGCCTTGATCTTGGAGAGGACCACGGCGACGGTCTGCGGATATTCGTTCTTCAGGTAGTTGGCCAGCACCGCCTCGTTGACGTTGCCGAGCTTGTCCCACATGGTCCGGCCGGCCGGCCCACGGATTTCTTCCATCAGGGCCTCGACCTTGTCGGGCGGCAGGAAGTTATTGAGCAGGCGCTGGGTCTGCTCGAACGAACCCATGATGGTGCCGGAAGACGACATGCCGGAAACGAACTCGACCAGCAGGTCTTCGACGACATTGGAACTGACCGTGCCGAGCGCCGACATGGCCTGCGAAATTTCCTTGATCTCTTCCTCATCGAGCGATTGCCACAGCGAGACGTGCTCTTCGCCGAGCGCCAGCAGGACGACGGCGGCCTTTTCCACACCGGAGAGGCGCTTCGGATCATCTATGATGTTTTTGCGGGGTACACTGGCCATGTCTTAATTCTCATGCAGCCAGGAGCGCAGGATCGACACCGACTCTTCGGGGTGGCGATCGACGAATTCCGACACCTTCTTGACCGACGAGGCCTTCACCTGACCTTCGATGCGGGCGATGTCGATACCCGAAGGCTCATTGACCACAGGCGCCAGGCCGCCATTGCCGATCTGCGGGAAATGGCTTTCGGCGGGGCCGCTGAGGCCATGAGCTGCGCCGGCCGGGGCCAGGCCTTCGGGGCCTGAGAGCGCCCCGCCATTGGCCGCGACCAGGTAATTGGTCGGCGACGAGGTGATGTATTTGAGCAAGGGGCGCGCCACCAGCAACAGGGTCAGCAGGGCGACGACGAACAGGACAGCCACTTCGAGGGCGCGCATGATGTCGTTCTTGTCGAAATTGAACATCGACGCCTTGCCGCCGGTGCCGCCGGCGACATCGATATCACCATGATTGAAACGGATATTGGTGACCTTGACAACATCGCCGCGCGTGGCGTCGATGCCGACGGCGGCGCGCACCAGGTCCTCGATCTTCTGCATGTCCTCCGGCGAGCGCGCGGCATAGACCGGCGGGGTTTTGCCGTCCTTGGAAGGCGTCAGCGTGCCATCGACCACGACAGCGACGGCCAGTTTCTTGACTTCGCCGGGCGCGGTGACAGAGGTGGTCGTCGTCTTGGAGATTTCGTAATTGGTCAGTTCCGAGGTGGTGCCGCTCTGCTGCGTGGCCGTGGAAGCGCCCGGCTGTTGCTGGCCGCCGGGAATATTGGCCGAGGCCGTGACCGCGCCATTGGTATTGGGGTCGGCGGTCTTGTCGTTGCTCTCCGAGGTCTGGGTCGAGCGGACAACCTGGCCATCCGGGTCGAACTGGATCTGTTCCTTGGTGGTGCTCGTCTGGTCGAGATCGGCGGTCACCGTCACGCGGGCCGCACCTGGCCCAACCACGCCTTCGACGATATCGGTGATGCGCTTGCGCAGGGTGTCCTCGACCTCATCGCGGTGCGCCGCGCCCAGGCCATTGGCCGATTCGTCGCCGCCCGCCGCCAGCAGGTGGTTGCGGTCATCGACGATGGTGACGTCCGACGGTTTCAGATTGGGCACGGCCGATGCCACGAGATTGCGAATGGCGCCGACCTGCTCGGCATTGGGATTGCCGCTCGACAGGCCGAGCACGACGGTCGCCTTGGCTTGCTGGGCACTGTCGCTGAACAGTTCGCGCTTGGGCATGACCAGATGGACACGGGTCGAGGAGACGCCTTTCAGGGTATTGATGGTGCGCGACAGTTCGCCTTCAAGGGCGCGCTGGTTATCGAGATTTTGCACGAACTCCGTCTGGCCGAGGGTCGGCGCCTTGTCGAAGATTTCATAACCGACCGAGGCCGCGGTGGGCAGGCCCTTGCCGGCCAGCATCATGCGCGCGGTGGCCACCTTGTCTCGGTCGACCATGATGGCGGAACCATCACCCTTGGCGGTGTATTTGATACCCGCCTGATCAAGATTGGTGGTGATCTCGCCGGCTTCCTTGAGGTCGAGATTGGAATAGAGCAGCGATTGCGGCTGGGCGCTGACGTGCAGGATAATCGCGGCCAGCACCGCGGCCACGCCGGCGGCCGCGCCCAGAATGGCCGTCAGCCGGCCGATACCGAACTTCTGTAAACCTGCGAAAAAGGATTCCACGCGTCTGACGCCCCATCACCAACAGGCGGACAAACGCATTGTCCACCGAACTAGGCAGTAATTTCCCAGTAGCCGGTTAATTTGCTGTTAATGAGTGGGGGCGATTTTATGAATTTAATCAGCCGACTGCGCAAAAAAGCTTATTCCGCATGGCACTTTGCTTTTTGGAACCGGATTAACTTTTTAACACGGGCACAGGCAGTGGGCGAGTGCCCAGGCCTTCAAATTCGCGTTATTGGCGAGACGGCCTTACCGCACCGTGTGCCGGACCGGTGAAACGCTCCACGAAACCGTCCCCTGGTCGATCAGGGCATGGACCGGTGAGTCGGCCAGTTCCGTCATCACGCCGCCGGCGGCGGCCTCGCCATCCGCCACTGACGCCCAGATCAGCATGTCGACGATCAGGCCGTCGCCGCGTTCGCAGATGCGTCGCGAACGAAAGCCGGGCTGCCGCCTGAGCCAGGCATCGACATCGGCATTGGCGGCGATGAATTCGGCGCAGGTGCCGCGGGCCAGCCGGAAGCTGGTAATTTCAACGGCTTCACTCATCACAGGCGCTCCGTATTCATGACATCCGACAGGCCACAGAAGGTCAATGCGTTCTGGATCAGGTTGGGCGATGCCTGCGCTTCCAGCATCAGCAGCGCGCCGTCGCATTTCAGCAGGCCGAGGCAGGTTTTGATATCGGCTTCAGCCACGGTGCAGACGATCAGGTCGAACGCCCCTTCCAGCGCACGATGGGTCACGGGGTCATTGGTGGCGAAGTAATGATCGGCGCCCATCCACAGCCGGTCCGTCGCCGAAATCACCGGGTTGAGCACGCTGACCTCGGCGCCGGTGGCGCGGGCAATACGGATGGCCATGTGCGCCAGACCGTCGGTGCCGTATATGGCAACGCACTTGCCGGCCCCGGCATGGCGGTGGCGCAGGAGGGAATGGAAGACGTGCGGGCGGGTAGCCACGCCACAGGCGGTTATGGAAGCCATGTTGTATCCCGAATATGTGGTGATGACTGATCATGCCCTGCAAACGCGCGCGGGTGGTATAGCAATCCTGCAAGCCTTATGCACGATCCTGCAAAAGGCGCGTATTCACCATTCCCTGCGCGCGCAGCTCTGCTATGCTTGGTCCTCCAAATTATAAATGGTTTCCGCATGAGCCTGCCCTTTACGCCCTATCGTGAGCTTGCCGCGCTCATTGCCCGTTACGCCACGGCCGACGGCGAGATCATGACGCCGATCGACGGCCTGTTCCTCGGCCGGCGCTCCGGCCCGTCCGACCCCCTCCACAAGGGTCAGCACGCCTGTTTCGCCCTGGTGGCGCAGGGGGCCAAGAGCGTGACCGTCGGGACGGAAACCCACCATTACGGCGTCGGTTCGTGTATCGTGATCTCACTCGACCTGCCGGTGACTTCCTGCGTCACCGACGCCAGCCCGGAGGTGCCGCAGCTCGGCATGGGGATGCTGATCAATGCCGACCGCCTGCGCGAGGTCATCGCCCGGCTTCCGGTGCCGCATCCGGCCTTCACCACCGCGCCGGTGCGCGGCGTCGGCGTCAATACGGCGGCGCCCGAACTGCTCGACGCGGTCCTGCGGCTGCTGCGGCTGCTTGACAGCCCTGCCGATATTCCCGCCATGGCGCCGTTGATCGAGCAGGAAATCCTCTATCGCCTGCTGACCGGCCCCGATGGCCCGCGCCTGTTGAATATCGCGCGCGCCGATACGCCGGGTAACCGCATCGCCCGCGCCGTCGCCTGGCTGCGCGAACATTATGCCCGTTCGCTGCGCATCGAGGATCTGGCCGGTAACTGCGGCATGAGCGTCTCTTCGCTGCACCACCATTTCAAGGCGGTGACGGCCCTGACGCCGGTGCAGTATCAGAAACAATTGCGCCTGCATGAAGCCCGCCGGCTGATGCTGGTGGAGGCTTGCGATGCCGGCACGGCGGGCCACCGCGTCGGATATCTCAGCCCGTCGCAGTTCAGCCGCGAATACAGCCGGCTTTACGGCTGCCCACCGGCGCGCGATATCGAAACCCTGCGCGAAGGCGCCACCTGACGCCTTTACGTGTCCGACATTTCCCCCTATAAGCGCCGCCATGTCCATGATGATGACCACAAAACCGACACTGACACCGACCCGTTTGCGGGGCGGTCCTGTCGTGCTGGCGGTTTAACAGCAGACACCGGACAAAGCCCCGCGAAAGCGCGGGGCCAGTCTGTACTCACGACCATCACACCTCGCGTTTCCGCCTAATCAAAGGAGACGTGACTAATGAACAAGATTCCCAATATCGGTATTGTCGGCGCCACCGGCCTGGTCGGCAGCATGATGCTGGCCCTGCTGGCCGAACGTAATTTCCCGCTGCAATCCTTACGCCTGTTCGCTTCCAGCCGTTCCGCCGGTAAAAGCGTGTCCTTCAGGGGGCAGACGATCGTTATCGAAGATGCCGCGGCGGCCGATTATGCCGGCCTCGATATCGTGTTCTTTTCGGCCGGTGGTTCGACCTCCAAAGCCCTGGCGCCGAAGGTCGCGGCGGCCGGCGCCATCGTCATCGACAACTCCTCGGCCTGGCGCAGCGATCCCGACGTGCCGCTGGTGGTATCCGAGGTCAATCCCGAAGCCCTGCGCCATATCCCGAAGGGTATTGTCGCCAATCCCAACTGCACGACGATGGCGGCCATGCCGGTACTGAAGCCGCTGCACGACGCCGCCGGGTTGATCCGTCTGGTGGCCAGCACATATCAGGCGGTTTCCGGCGGCGGCATCGAGGGTATCGAAATTTTGCGCGACCAGATCGTGGCCGGGGCAGCGGATTGCGCGGCGCTGGCCCATGACGGTTCGGGCGTGAACCTCGGCGAGGTGCGCAAGTGGGCCGTGCCGATCGCCTTCAATGTCGTGCCGCTCAACTATGTGCTGGACGAGGATGGCTATACCGAGGAAGAACTGAAACTGCGCGACGAAAGCCGCAAGATCCTCGAAATCCCCGACCTGAAGGTGGCGGCCACCTGTGTGCGCGTGCCTGTCTTCACCGGCCATTCGCTGTCCATCAACGCCGAATTCGAGCGCCCGATCGCGGCTGAGGCCGCACGGAATGTCTTAAGCCGCGCCCCGGGTGTGGTCGTGACCGATGTGCCCAATCCGCTGGCCGCGACGGGTAAGGATGAGGTTTTCGTCGGGCGCGTGCGGTGCGACCCCACGGTGGCGCACGGCCTGACCCTCTTCATCACCGGTGATAACCTGCGCAAGGGCGCCGCGCTCAATGCGGTCCAGATCGCCGAAGTTCTGCTTAGTCAGGCGTAATCACAAGTGCCCGCGGCCGAAAACCGCGGGCTAACCCGCCACCTTCCGCAGCGACGCTTCAATCTGGCCGCCGCAGTAGGCATCCCCGAAGCGTTTTTTGGAGAAGGCTGCCAGTTCGACAAATCCTTTGGTCGCCCACATCCGCTTGGTCAGACCGGCGATCAAAGGCGCCTGATCTGGCAGAATATCGCCAATCTTTGGAAACTTGTCGGCCAAAGTCCCCCAAAGCGTCGCGGTGACGATATCGGCGATGCCCGCCTTGTCGCCACCCAGCAGGAAACCGGCTTCCGGCGTCAGGCCATTGCGCCTGGCCGTCACCTCGAAAATTTTCATCCAGCGCCTGAGCCGGGGGATAAAGGCCTTCCAGCTATCCGGCGTCCACATCTCGCGGCCGCCGTCGTTGGTGATCTCATCGATGACATCATTGGCGTCGTTGACAACCTTGATCGACATCGCCCGTCCCTCAACGCCCGTCGGCAACAGGTCGAGTGTTTCGCCGAGATAGAAGGCGATCGCCGACATTTCCGACAGCCTGAAGCCTGTGCGATCATCGATCAGCACCGGCGGCCCCATGAAGGGCACCGGCTGATCTTCCGGCGCGGCGCTGGTCAGCTCTGCCACGTCGTCCGACTCGTCCCACGCTTTGCCGGCATGAGACAGGATGGCACGGATAAACTGCCCGCGAAACGGCACCGGCCAATAGATAAGGGTATAGTCCGCCATGCTTCACCTCTGTTTCACGACAACAGAATTGGCCGGACAGCGGATAAAATCGCAATAGGGATTACAAAACGACAACAGCCACACCCGATCGCTCAGGTGTGGCTGTCAAATCTCGTCGAAAGCGCCGTCAGGGTTAACGGTAGCTCTGAATCCTCGTCGTGCGCAGGCCGGCCATGCCATGAGTCTCTATGGCCTTTTGCCAACCCAGGAACTCTTCCGAGGTAATGTTGTAGCGTTCGCACGCATCGTCGAAGGTCAGCAGACCGCCGCGCACGGCCGCCACCACCTCCGCCTTGCGGCGGATAACCCAACGTTCCGTGCCGGCGGGCGGCAGGTCGTTGAGCGTCAGTTTTGCCCCGGTAGGACCAATCACGTATTTTTCGCCTTTGTTATCGCGGCGTTGCTCTTGAAGCATGGCGTTTTGCCTTTGTTACCATCACATACGAGCATCCTATACAACGTCCTTAAACATCCGCTTAATCCCCATGGTAAATATGGTGTAAAAATTGCGGTAGGATATCGTTAATACTCTGTTTAGTATGTGTTAAGGGTTCACTTTCAAGATTAACGCGTATTAATAGTTTTTCTTCACATAAGTATAAAATGAAAAAGAGCGGTTAAAACTTCAATAACTTCGCTCTTTCAATTCATTTAACGCTTGATAGCCAGCAGTTCCTGCAACATATCGTCCGCCGTGGTGACGATCTTGGAGGCCGCCGAGTAGGCGCGCTGCGTGGTGATCAGGCCGGTGAATTCCTGCGCCAGGTCGACCGTGGAAGCTTCGAGCGTATCGGCCTCGATGCTGCCGGCGCCGTTCTCGCCCGGCGTCTTCAACAGATAGGCGCCGGAATCGGTCGATACCTGATAAGCGTTGCCGCTGACGGCCGTCAGGCCGTTGGCGTTGAGGAAGGTGGCCAGGGCGACCTGGGCCAGGGTGCGGGTATTGCCGTTGTTGTAGATCGCCTTGACGATACCGTCGGCGCCGACCTCGACCTTGGACAGGGTGCCAAATTCGGTGCCGTTGGCCTTGACCGAGACGGTGGTGGAATCGCCCGATGTCTGCGTGATATTGCTGCTGCCCGCTGCGCCAAACCCCATGCTGATGTCCTGCCCTTCGGCGCCGACCGCCGTTTTCCAGCGCGGCGCGACCGTGACGTCAGCGGACGAGGCCCCGATGCTGAAGCCGGTGTCCGACAACAGTTTCGGCAGGGTGCCGCCATAGCTCGCCGGGTCTTTAACGAGTTTGCCCTTGGAATCGAAATAGATCGAGCCGGTATCAATCTGATTCAGGCCATTGTCGGAATCGACATCAGCCGAAGAGACTTCGTAGTACCAGCGCGTCATGCCGTAGGTAGGGCTGGGCGTGGTGTTGTCGGTATCGACATTGCCCTTGAGCAGGGAAATCGTGATCGTATGTTCCTGGCCGAGCGAATCCGACACCGTGGAAGTGATCGTCGAATCCGGCTTGGTGCCCGCGCCGGTGGCGGGATCGTAGATCGACATGGCCGCGGAATAGGTCGGTGGCGTTGTCGTCATGTCCGATGCGGTGACGGCGGTGGTGGCGTTATAGGGGCCGTCATCAAAGGTCGTCGGGTCGTTATCCGCCAGGTTGACCGCATCCGAGATAGTGGTGCGGGCGTCAAGATTGGCGACGAAGTTGACCGCCGTCGTGGCCTCGACCGAATTGGCCAGGTCCGACACATTGATCGGCGCCAGCAGGTTGACGTTGGTGGCCGAGGTTGAGATGTTGCCGCTGGAATCGGCGGGCCAGCCCTGCAGGTAGTAGCCGCCCGAATTGACCAGGTTGCCCTTGGTGTCGGTGGTGAAGGAGCCATCGCGCGTGAACAGCAGCGAGCTGCCTGAGGTCAGGTCTTCCGGCTTTTCCGACACGACGAAGAAACCCTGGCCGTTGATGCCGAGGCTATAGCCTGAGGTATTGCTGTTCAGTTCGCCCTGAGCGGTGTTGTTCTGGCGATTGACCGAAACCACGCCGCCGGAGCTGAAGGAGTTCTTGTTGTTCGAACCGGAAACCAGGTCGGTGAAGTTGGTCAGGACCCGTTTGAAACCGGTGGTGTTGGAATTGGCGATATTGTTCGAGATGGTGGCGAGGGCCGTGGCGTTCGCGGCGAGCGCGGTAACCCCGGACTGCATGGCGCTGTTGATACTCATGAGATGAACTCCCGGAAACGATAAAGTGAAATGGGTTTAAAAATCAGGAAACGCTGGTGACGCCGGTGAGGGGCACGGAGGTATTGCCGACCTTGAGGACGACCGTGCCGTCGACATCGGCGGCGGAGGTGACCACGCCGGTGACGCCGATGGCGGCTTTGACGTCGCCGGCGGCGTTGGTGGCCTTGATGCTGAGCTGGTACTGATCTTCGGGCAGAGCCTTGCCGCTGCTGTCCTTGCCGTCCCAGCTAAAGTCGTGGATGCCGCTCGTCAGGTCGCCGGCGGGGCCGCTCCAGACGACATTGCCTTTGGAATCGCTGACGCTCAGGGTGGCGCTGGTCGCCTCGGCGCTCAGGGCGTATTGCCAGTCGGCCTTGCCGTCCTTCAAGGTGGCGATGTCCTGATCGGCGGTCACCGTCTTGCCGATATAGCCGACGGCGGCGTTCATCGAATTCTGCGTGTTGTTGCTGGCGATGGTCTCCAGATACCCATTGGCCTTCAACTGCTGCTCGACCGAGGAATACTGCACGAGCTGGGCCGTCCACGCGGTGGTGTCCATCGGCGACAGCGGGTCCTGGTTCTTGATCTGCGCCGTCAGCAGATTGAGAAAGGTGCTGTAGTCGGAACTGAACTTCGACGTATCCGCCGCCGTCTTGGTATTATTTGTAGTCGATGAGGTATCGGTGACGTTGGCAACCATGAGAGTTTCCTAAACGCTGAGATCGAGCGCGAGGCGCGACGCGGATTGACGGTATTTCAGGCGGGCGGCGGAGGCGTCGATCGCGCTGTTGAGCGCGGCGAGATCGGCGTCCGCCGCGGCCTGATCGGCGGCGGCCTGACTGCGGGCCAGTTGCGCCAGATGCTGACTGTGAGGGCGCTGCTGCCCCTGCTGACTGTCTGCCTGGGTGAAGGCATTTTGCTGCTGCGGCGAATTGCCCGACGAGGAGTCATCGGCGCTGCGGGCATTGGCATTGACCGTCTGCGCCTGACTCTGGGCCGTGGCGTCGGTCTTGAGGCGGGTCGAGAAACTTAAGGCGTCATCGGAAAGCTTGAGGCCGGTGGCGCTCAACTGCTGACGCAGGTCGCTTTCACGGGCGCTGAAAGTGGCGGCCGTCATATCGGAATCGAAGGTCATGTGCGCCGTCATCTTGCCGTCGCGGCCAATGCTGAGCGCCACATCGACCTTGCCGAGGTCGGCCGGGTGCAGTTCCATGGTAAACTTGGTCGCGCCCTCGGCGTTGCGCTTGTTGATCTGGACGCTGAGCGCGTTGATGTTGTCAACGGCGGTTTGCGACATCAGGCTGGCAGCCGGCGCCTGCGGGGTCGCGGCGGGCGCATAACCGTTGGCGTCGCTCGTCACGGGTGCGCTGACCAGCGAGAAACCGGACGGTGCGGCAGCGACCGGCGTGCTGGCGATTTCAGGGCTGTTTTCAGCCCGGGCTGTGGCGGTCTTGCGCGTGACGGCCTGGGCCTGAACCTGGGCGGCCTGGTTTTGCGCCAAAGTCTGAACAGGCTGGGTCTGAACTGGTTGCTGCGCTTGAGGCGCAGGCACGGCGGCCTTGGCCGGCTGCGCATCGGCCTGAACATTGGCGCTCGTCGCCGGTACGGCAGGCGCGGCGGCGGGTGTGTTCGGCGTTGCCGCGTTCAGCAGGCTGGCGAATTTCGGCGCGGCTGACGCCTGCCCCTCCGGAGCGGACGGGGTGTTCGGCGCCGCTTTAGTGTCGGCAGCCTGATTTTGAGGCGCTTGCGCTTGCGGCACGGCCGGCGCAGCCGGAGTCGGGTTGCGAACCGGCGCGGGCGTGCTGTTATCCCCGGTCGCGGCGGTGACAGGCTGACTGACCGGCGCGGCTACCGGCGCCACAGGCGGCGCGATGACGGCCAGGCTGACTGCGGGGTCCGGTGCGAGCGGGATCGTTTCGGGGGCGCTTTTGCCGGTTTCAGCAACGGCGACCTTGTCTGTTTTGGCATCCGCCGCCTTGCTTTCGCTTGGCGTCACGTTTTCTTTGGGCTTCACGTCCGTCGCCTTGACAACAGGCGCCGCGACAACCGGAACCGCTTCAATCGGTGCTTCGGTCAACACCGGGGCCTGGACCGGCAAGGCTACGGGCGTAACGGGTGCGGGCTTATCTTGAGCAACGACGGTAACCAGTGCAGGCGCCGTCTGTTCAGCTTCCGGCAACACGATCACGGGCAAGGCGACTTCGGCCTGCGCCGTTTTGGGGGCTGTAGCAGAAGGCGTCGGCGTTTCGACTGGCTTTGCCTGCGGCTTCGTTGCGGGCACGGCGGGCAGGATACCCTCAGCCGGCACCGCTTCAACGACGACATCCGGCGCCAGGATCGGCAGCGGAATCGCCTGGATCGCAGGTACCGCTTCCGGCGTCACGGCATCTGCCGGCAGGATCAGGGGATTGACCGGCATGACCTGGGGCGTGACGGTTGGCTGCGCCGTATTGACCGGAGAAGCGACCGGCGCGGAAACAGCAGCCTGAAAAATGTCGATTTGCGGGTCAACGGCCTGAGACGCGGCGATCTGGAGGGCAACACTCCGCGACGCGGCATTTATCGGGGAGGCGGATCCCGGAACACCGGCGCCCGGCGCGGCGGTCAGGCCAGTCAAAGAACCCGAAAGCAAACTGGCGAAGTCACCCGTTCCCGTATTTGAGACAGACGCAGCCGTTTCCCCGCCGGTGGATGCACCGGTCGCCACTATTGGCATAAGGGGAAGATCGAACGACATGAATATCCGCGAAAACAACGAGAACAGCCGGTCGCGTCTTGCGGCAGGCGGTCGGGGCGAAGTCAACGCATTTTGCGCATCCAATCCGGAAGCGCCTTGCAAACGCCGGGCCAGTTCTTAACCATCTGATTTAACTACAATTACCGTAAAGTGACAGCCCCTGAAACGGCGGCATTTGCCGGGGACAGTGGTCAAATTTGCCTAGACCGGCGACGTTTCGCCGCTGTCGGGCCTCTCCCTGCCCCGCGTCCTGACAAATCCAGCCCCACAATGGCATTTTCAGTCGATCCCCTGCCCCGCGATATGATGATCGCGCGCGCGGGCATGAACTTTGACGATCCGCGAAGCTGGCACGCGACTTGAAACTGTTAACGCAGACAACCGCTCACCCTGTCAGGAACAAAAAGCCAAGTTTATGAAAAACAACAGTTTTTTTAAATTCAGCCATAAAACGCCCCGGCCATTTTTGCCGGGTTGCATGCAGGGTTTGCCTATGAACGCCCGCCGGGAGGCCGCCGCATGTCGTTAGCGTCCATCATGAATATCGGTGTTTCGGGGCTGATGACGGCGCAGGACCAATTGCACGTTGTCTCCGACAATATCGCCAATCTCAACACGCCGGGCTATATCCGCAAGGTTTCCCAGCAGAACAGCGTCGTCACCGCCGGCGTCGGCATGGGCGTGCAGTCGGGCCAGGTCACTCTGGCCGCCGACAAGTACCTGCAAGCGGCGGCGCTGAAAGCGACCTCGGCCTCGGCGCAATCGGACACCAGTTACGAACTGCTCGACCAGATACAGTCGCAGTTCGGCGATATCACCGACACCAATAACCTGTTCGGCCAGGCCAGTTCGGCGCTGTCCTCGATGGCGCAACTCGGCGAAGACCCGACCTCCAGCGCCGGCCGGCAGCAGGCCGTCAGCTATCTGTCCGGCTTTCTGTCCGAAGCCGATCGCATCTCGACGCGCATCCAGACCATCCGCGGCGACGCCGACGCGCGCATAGCCACCGATGTCAGCGCCGTCAACGACCTGCTGAAAAGCATCAGCGCGCTCAATGGCTCGATCTCAGGCGCCGCCGTTTCCGGCGCCGACGCCACCGGCGCACAGACCAGTCAGATGACCTACATCGACCAGTTGTCGAAACTGGTCGATGTCAAGGTCAATCAGGAACCGAACGGCGGCGTCACCGTCCGCACCCAGTCAGGCCTGACACTGGTGACTGCCGGTTCCTACGCCACCCTTGATTACAAGCCGACAACGGGTGTCGACGCCACGACCAGCTTCGGCGCCATTACCGTCACCGGCGTCAATGGCGAAACCCGCGACCTGGCCGACAGCCTGACCTCCGGCGAAATCAAGGGCCTGCTCGATATCCGCGACAAGACCTCTGTGGCGGTCAATGACCAGCTCAACGAGTATGTCACCCAGTTCGCCAGCCAGATGAACGCCGCGCACAACGCCTCAAGCGCCGTGCCGGCCCCGACCTCCCTCACCGGCAAGAACACCAGCCTGACCGAGGCAGAAGCGATCACCGGCTTTCGGGGCGAGACCAATATTGTCACGCTCGACCAGACCGGCAACATCACTCACAAGATGACCCTGACCTTCGCTACCGACGGCAGCGGCAATGGCAGCTATCTGATGGACGGTGTGGCCGGCACCTTCTCGGTCGGCAGCTTCGTCAGCGATATCAATGCCGGCCTGGGCGGCGCGGCGACACTCGATTTCAGCAGCGGTGTGATGAAGCTGACGGCGGGCGGCACGGATAGCGTGGCTGTCGTCGATTCTCCGGCCGATCCCGCCACCAGCACCACCCCGTCGAACAAGCTCGGCCAGGGTTTTTCACAGTTTTTCGGGCTGAACGACCTGATCACGTCGGACGTGCCGACCAATTTCAAGACCGGCCTGACCGGCGCCAGCGATCACGGCTTCGCCGCCGGTGACACGATCAACTTCGCCATCAAGTCCGCCAACGGCGCGACCGTCGCCAATATCGCCTACG
This sequence comes from Asticcacaulis sp., assembly GCF_035497195.1. Taxonomy (GTDB): domain Bacteria; phylum Pseudomonadota; class Alphaproteobacteria; order Caulobacterales; family Caulobacteraceae; genus Asticcacaulis. Next base: position 571,237 of record NZ_DATJDZ010000014.1, on the reverse strand, counting down.
CCATTCCGGCCGGCGCCACCACTATGTCCGACCTGATCACCGGGACCGATGGCCTGAATGACACCGCGACCGGTCTTGGCCGCTTCGGCACCTTTTCGCTCGATGGCAATGGCCAGCTCACCTTCAAGGGTTTCGGCAGTCCGGCCAATACGCTCGGCGTCGCCGGCGATGAAACCCAGCGCAATGGCACCGGCGCTTCCTTCACCCAGTTCTTCGGCCTGGCCGATAGCGCCGGTAACGCCGCGACGCATTTCAACGTCGCCTCACGCATCGAAAACAATGTCGGCAATCTGTCCCTGGCCCAGGTCGACCTGAACACCGCCGGCGGCGTCAGCGCCCTGACCGGCGGCGATGGCGCGGGCGGCATGGCGATGGCTGCCATCGGCACCCAGGCAACCACCTTCAATGCGGCCGGGCTTAACGGCGGCGGCGCCTCGACGCTCGAACGCTACGCCGCCGATCTCGCCGGCCAGGTCGGCAATCTGGCCGCCACTGCCAAGACCACCAAGGAAAGCAACGCCTCCCTGCTCAGTGAGGCGACCTCGCGCCGGTCGAGCTACGAAGGCGTCAATCTCGATGAGGAACTCATCAATCTCACCACCTTCCAGCAGGCTTACAGCGCCGCCGGCCGCCTCGTTCAGGCGGCCAAGGACATGTACGACGTCCTGCTCAACATGGTATAAAGCACATGCGCATCTCGACAGCCGAATCCTGGTCCAACGCCCTGAATAACCTGATGACGGCGCAGACCCGGCAGGAATCCGCCAATAACCAGGTCTCGACCCAGAAGATCGCCACCGATCTGGCGGGCTATGGCCGCACCTCCGAAATCATTGCCTCCTACCAGTCGTCCCTGTCACGCACCAATTCCTATATCGACGTCACCCAGACAGTCTCCGCCCGCCTGAACAGTCAGGATATCGCCCTGACCACCACCGGCGACGCCGTGACCAGCGCCAAGGATTCGATCATGAGTTCGCTGGCCAACGCCACGGGCACCACCCTGATCCTCGAATTGCAAGGCAGCTTCTCGGCGGCGCTTTCCGGCCTCAACTACCGGCACAACGGCCAGTATCTTTTCAATGGCGGCAACGATAATGACGCGCCGGTTTCGGTCAACAGCCTGTCGCAACTGGCCGCCCTGCCCGCCGCCGCCGACGCCTTCACCAACGGCACGGTCAAGAAAAGCTCGCAGATCGACGCCGGCACCACTATCCAGACCGGGATGCTGGCCTCGGATATCGGCACGCAGTTGATGGATCTCTACAAGCAGATCCAGAATTATAACGACGACCCGACCACCGGCCCCTTCGCTGACCCGTTGACCGACGGCCAGAAGGATTTCCTGACCACCAAGGCGCAGGAATTCAGCAAGCTGTACGACCAGACGCTGCAATTCAGCGCGCTCAACGGCACCATGCAGAAACGCGTCGAAAACACCCAGACCTCACTGAAAGGTCAGGCGGATTCGATGTCGCAACTGGTCGATGACCGCACCTCGGCGGATATGGCGACGGCCTATTCCAACCTGCAACAGGCGCAGGTGGCGGTCCAGGCGTCGGCCCAGGTGCTGGCCAATCTCAACCAGACCAGCCTGCTCAATTTGCTGAAATAATCAGATCGATTTGAAATTGACCCGCGCCGACAAGGCCTCCGCACTTTCCTTGCGTTCGGAATAGCGATCAACGAGATAGCCGGCGCAATCGCGCGTCAGCCAGGTGAACTTGATCAGTTCCTCCATCACATCGACGATCCTGTCGTAATAGGGCGACGGCTTCATGCGGTCGTTATCGTCAAATTCGGTGAAGGCCTTGGCGACCGATGACTGATTGGGGATCGTGACTAACCGCATCCACCGCCCCAATACACGCAACTGATTGACCGCGTTAAACGACTGCGATCCACCCGAAACCTGCATCACGGCCAGGGTCTTGCCCTGGGTTGGCCGCACCGAACCGAGCGACAGCGGAATCCAGTCGATCTGCGCCTTCATGATACCGGTCATCGCCCCGTGCCGCTCCGGCGAACACCACACCATGCCTTCCGACCACTGGACCAGGCTACGCAGTTCCTGCACCTTGGGATGATCCGCCGGCGCATCATCTGGAAGAGGCAGGCCAGAGGGGTTGAATATCCGCGTTTCGGCGCCAAAGGCCTCCAGAATGCGCGCCGCCTCCTGCGTAACCAGCCGGCTGAATGAACGCGCTCGCACCGAACCATATAACAGCAGGATGCGCGGCGCATGATCCGAGCGCTTCGGATTGAAAAGCGCCATCCGGTCCACCGGCAGAAAGCTGGCCGCATCCATTTGCGGCCTATCGTTAAGCGGATCAGACAACGCGCTGGCCTTCCGCGTCGATCATCAACTGGCCGTCCTCCTTGGCGAACGGCCCCGGCGGATAGCGATCGATCAGGTCTAGCACGGCTTCGGAAGGCCGGCACAGCTTCACCCCGCGATCGGTGACGACGAAGGGCCGGTTGACCAGAACCGGCGTTTCCAGCATGGCTTTAAAGATGGCCTCATCGCGCACGCCCTCATCAAGCAGGCCCATCTCCTTCGCCGGAGATTTGGTTTCGCGCAAGGCCTGACGCGGCGTGAGACCGGCGGCGGTCAGGAGCGTGAGCAACAATTCGCGTGTCCAGCCGGTTTTGAGATATTCGACGATTTCCGGTCGGTAGCCCGCCGCTTCAAGCACGGCCAGCACATTGCGCGAGGTGCCGCAATCGGGATTGTGAAAGATGACGGGGTTCATGCAGTTATCTCATGTGTGGGTTTCAAAAACCAGGTGCAGACGGCCAGGGCCAGCAGCGCACCGGCGATCTGGGCGAGGATAAAGGCCGGTACGTCGACCGGTCGGATGCCGGCGAAGGTGTCGGACAGGCAGCGGGCGAGGGTGACGGCCGGATTGGCGAATGAGGTGGAGGCCGTGAACCAGTAGGCGGCGGTGATGTAAAGGCCGACAGCGACGGGCACGAACTCACGGTGCGCCCTGTGGGTGGCGAAAATGGTTAGGATCAGGCCGAAAGTGGCCACCCCTTCCGAAAGCCATTGCGCCGGACCGGTGCGGACCTTTTGCGAGACTTGCAGGATCGCCTCGCCGAACATGGCGTGCGCCAGCCAGACGCCGGCGATGGCGCCGATGATCTGAACCATCACATAGGCCGCCGCCGGCGCAGTCTTCAGTTCGCGCCGGATAGCAATAATCAGCGTGACGGCCGGATTGAAATGCGCGCCGGAAATCGGTCCCAGCATGGTGATGAGCACGACCAGAATGGCGCCGGTGGCCAGGGTGTTGCCGAGCAGGGCGATGGCGACATTACCGCCCGCCAGGCGTTCCGCCATGATACCGGAACCGACGACGGTCGCCAGCAGCAGGCACGTTCCGATGAATTCGGCGAACAGCCGGCGGCCCAGGTTTGGCATTAAAGGGCATCCTTGCCGATATCGGACAGCTTCGTTTGCAGGGAGAGCTTATCGAGACTTTTAATCGGCAGGTTGATAAAGGCGGCGATGCGATTGCGCAGCACGCGATAGGCATCCGCAAACGCCAGGGCGATTTCGGCGTCCGTTCCGGTCGCCGCCGCCGGATCGGGCAGGCCCCAGTGCGCCGTCATCGGCTGACCCGGCCAGATGGGGCAGACCTCACCGGCCGCGTTATCACAAACCGTGATGATGAAATCGAGCGCAGGCGCACCCGCTCCAGCAAATTCATCCCAGCTTTTAGAGCGGGCGAAATCCGTCGGGATACCCAAACCGGACAGAAAGTTCAGCGTATTCGGATTGACCTCGCCACGCGGCATGGAACCGGCTGAATAGCCGTTGAAACGCCCATTGCCAATCTGGTTCAGGATCGCTTCGGCCAGGATGGAACGGGCGGAATTGCCGGTGCAGATAAACAGCACATTATAGATTTTGTCAGTCATGGTTTCCTCAGCACATGCAGGCCAGTTTCTCGATGACGGGCTGGCAGAGCTCCTTGCGGCCGCCGCAACAGTCTTCGAGCAAAAATTCCAGCAATCCCTTCACCCCTTCCATATCGGCGAAATAACGGATCGAGCGGCCTTCGCGGGCGTTACGGATCAGGCCGGCCTGGGTCAGGATCGACAGATTGGCCGACATCGTGTTCTGCCGTACACCGAGCGTTTCGCCGATTCCCCCCGCCAACATGCCTTCCGGGCCAGCCGTGATCAGCAGGCGGAAAACATCAAGGCGGGTTTCCTGGCCAAGCGCTGCAAAGGCGTCGAGAGATTGCTTCTTTTCCATACATCAAGATTACATGATATATAGATATCAGCAAGCCCCAAATTCATCACATCCGGATAACCTTGTTTTTATTCCCTTTTTGGGGTAGACCCCAGCGCCGGCTCTGCTATTTTGCCCCGTCCGCTCTTGCGAACGGTCGGGGGATATCGCGCACACGCCTTGCGCATCCATGAAGGGCCTTTACCGGTTAAGACCCGTTTCAGGGAGGAGTCCTGCCCTTGATCAGCCTTATGGCCAGCGTGCTAATCGCCGCGGCAACCCCCGCCAGCGCCACCGATACGGCCTCTCCGTCCGCCTTCGCGGCCTTCGATCTCTCCGCCTGCGAAGGCGAGGATACCGCTCGCAGCTTACCGCGGCAAAAGGCCATCAGCCAGCTTTTGACACGTTACCCGATCGTGATAGACGCCGCCGATTTCAGCGGCCCGCAAACCCCGCTGGCGCAACGCGTCGCCGCGGCCTGCGCCGACAATGCCTGCCTGACAGACGGCAATCTGACCGCTGGCGCCTACGCCGCGCTCAATCGCACCGTCGGCGCCATGCTTGACGCGCGTGATGACGGACGGTTTCGGCTGATCTGGGCCGGTGAAGGCGTCGAACCGGCCTCACGCACCGACCGGATCGCTGCCTTTTTCGACCTGTCGCACGACACCTACGCCCTGCAATGCGTCGGCGCGCCCCCGCCGCCGCCGATCAGCGCGCCGGTCATCGCCGCCATTCCCAACGCAGAGGCTGCGCCGAAAAAAGGCCTGCGTGCCGCCATTTCGCACTGGCGGATCGCTTCGACCGTGAATGAAACCGAAAAGGACGACTACACCAAGCGCGATCCGGCGCGGCTGTCCTATGTCGATAACGCCGCCGACAGCGCGCCGGTGATTTCGGCGAAAGGCGTCATCGCCGCGCCGGCCATTATCACCTGGGGCGATCAGAGCGTCGCCAATCGCGGCTTCGGCGACATCCGCCCGTTCGCCGGCTATGAACGCATATCGAGCGTCAATCCCGGCAGCGAGGTCAACAACCTCGATCTCGGCCTGCGCGGTCATTTCCGCTTCGCCCGCAATGACGGCAAGGAAGCCTATATCGGCGGCCTGACCGCCGCCTACGAGACCGACGACCGCTTCCAGTCGTCTCTGACGCGCTTCGAAGCCTCGCTCAGCCTGCCGCTGAAAGCCTGGACGGACCGGACCTTTCCGGGCAACGGCTCGTCGGAATGCGTCATCTGCCAGACGGCCAACATGACCCTGGTGACCGATTATGTCGATGTCAGCGATCCCGGCGAAAAGCTGGCCCTGATCGACCTGCCGCAATATGCCCGCGCCGGCTTCGACGCCCAGTGGGATGTGCGGCTCAACCGCGGCAAGAACAAGCCGGGCTTTGGCCTCAACGTGCAATACAGCCGCCGCGATGACCTGCGCGGCGATGGCGCCACGGCCAGCCGGATGATTTCGCGCGCCGCCTATTACCCGACGCCGCAAAGCCACTATGTCTTCGGCCTCGAATACGACAAGGGCGAGGACCTGATCTCGCTCAGCACCATCGACCGCTGGATGCTGACCTGGGGCTACAGGCAGTAGACCTTTACGCCACCGCTTTCACGAGCGCTCGCGCGGCTTCGGTATCGCGGCCGGGTGGCAGGCCGAACATAAGGCCGTATTCGCGGGTGAACTGCGGCACGCTTTCATAGCCGACGGCGAACGCCGCCTGTCTGGCTGGCAGCCCTTCCAACCGCATAAGCCGCCGCGCTTCGATCAGCCGCAATTGCTTCTGAAACTGAAGGGGCGACAGCGACGTCACCGCGCGGAAATGCTGATGAAATGACGACGCGCTCATGCCGGCCACCGCCGCCAGCCGTTCCACCGGCAGGCTGTGTGTGAATTCGGCGCGCAGTATCGCCACAGCGCGCGCGATCCGCCGCGTGTGACTGTCCGGGTATCCCAGTTGCCGGATCGCGGCGCCATGGCGGCCCGTCAGCAACCAGTAGTGCAATTCACGCATCATCTGCGCCTGCAATACCGGCACGGCGGCGGGCCGTTCCAGCAGGAGTTTCATCAGCCGCAGCGCCACTTCCGTCACCGCCCTGTCGGTCGGCTCTACCGTCACCGGCGCGCCGCCAGCTACAGGCGCCATCTTCATCTCCAGCGTCAGTTCGGCGATCATCGCCGGATCGAGATCGCAGACGAGGGAGAGGTAGGGCGCATCGGCCGTCGCCTCGACCACCTGGCTGACCGTCGGCACATCGGCGGTGATCAGCAGCGACTCCCCCGCGCCGAATGTCAGCACCCGACCCTCCACCGTGACGCGCTTCACGCCCTGTACGACGAGCGCCACAATCGGACGGGAAATCGCATATTGCAGTTCGCCCGGCGCCGCAGAGCGCAGCGCTGTTACCTCTGAAATGGGGGTTTGGGCAATTCCCACCGCATCGGCATGGTCGGTCACATAGCGGGAAACGGCATCAAGAAGTGTGTCTGTCATAAGCCCATTTTAACTGATCCTGCGCGGCACGCCTAGCGGCTTCGGAGAAACAGGCAAGTCATATAGCGGTTCCGGTAACGACCGCCAGATCCCCGCCCGCTATAAACCGGCCACACCCATACAGGAAATGCAGACATGACAAAGATCGCTCTCGTAACCGGCGCCAGCCGGGGCCTCGGCCGCAATACTGCCCTTAATATCGCCCGCAAGGGGAATGACGTCATCCTCACCTATCAAAGCCGTCGCGATGACGCACAGGCCGTCGTCGCCGAAATCGAGGCCATGGGCCGCAAGGCCATCGCCCTCCCGCTCGATGTGAGCGACGTAAAAAGCTTTCCCGCCTTCGCCGGCAATGTACAGGCGGCGCTGCGCGACACCTGGCAGACCGGCACCTTCGATCACCTCGTCAACAATGCCGGCCACGGCGACATGGCCCTGATCGCCGACACCACCGAGGCGCAGTTCGATGCCCTGGTCAATGTCCACTTCAAGGGCGTGTTCTTCCTGACTCAGGCCCTGCTGCCGCTGATTTGTGACGGTGGCCGCATCGTCAATCTCTCCACCGGCCTGACCCGCGTTTCCTATCCCGGCTTCGCGGCCTATTCGGCGGTGAAAGGCGCGGTCGAGATCCTCAGCGTCTATCTGGCGAAGGAACTCGGCAGCCGCGGCATCACCGTCAATACGGTGGCGCCCGGCGCGATCGAGACCGATTTCCTTGGCGGCGCCGTGCGCGACATGCCAGACCTCAACACGATCTTCGCCGAAATGACGGCGCTTGGCCGCGTCGGCGTACCGGACGATATCGGCCCGATGATCGCCAGCCTGCTGTCCGATGACAATCGCTGGATGACCGCCCAGCGCATAGAGGTCTCCGGCGGCCAGGTCATCTGACCGCTTTTTCCGGATCATACCCTAGCAATTTACTCGGTTTTGCCCTATCTAGCGGCTTTGTTTCTGTGCTCAAACGCCGCACAGGCTCCTCGCATAGGCTCGGGCAGACACTTGTCCTTTCCAGAATGCGGTGAGTCAGGCTCACCGTATTTTGGAACCATGACCGTCTGCGCCGTCCCCCTTATCCAATCGGCTGATCTTGATGCCGCCATCGAAGCCACCCGCCAAAGCGTCGGGTTGCCGCAGGGGGCGCGCGTGGTCGCGGCCATGTCGGGCGGGGTCGATTCCACCGTGGTCGCCGCCCTGCTGCATCAGGCCGGATACGAAGTCATCGGCGTCACGCTCCAGCTTTACGACCACGGCGCGGCGCTGAAAAAGACTGGCGCCTGCTGTGCCGGTCAGGATATCCACGACGCCCGCATGGCCGCCGAAAAGATCGGCATCGCCCACTATGTGCTCGATTACGAAAGCCGTTTCCGCGATTCCGTGATCGAGGAATTCGCCGACTCTTATCTGCGCGGCGAAACCCCGGTGCCGTGCATCCGCTGCAATCAAAGCGTCAAGTTCCACGACCTGCTCGATGTCGCCCGCGACCTCGGCGCCCTTGCCATGGCCACCGGCCACTATGTCGAACGCTCGACGGATGGCCAATTGCGCCGCGCATCCGATCAATCACGCGACCAGAGCTATTTCCTCTTCGCCACCACCCGGGCGCAGCTCGATTTCCTGCGTTTCCCGCTGGCCGGCATCCCCAAGCCGCAGGTGCGCGATATTGCGCAGCAACTGGGCCTGAAAATCGCCCACAAGCCCGACAGCCAGGACATCTGCTTCGTGCCGGAAGGCAAGTACACAACGCTGATCAACAAGCTGCGCCCGCAAGGCATGGAAAAGGGCGATATCCGCCATATAGACGGCCGCGTGCTCGGCAAGCATGACGGCATCACCGGCTATACCATCGGCCAGCGCCGCGGCCTGAATGTCGCGGTTGGCGAGCCTTTGTTCGTTACCCGCATCGACGCTGACGCCCGCGCCGTTATCGTTGGTCCGCGCGAGGCTTTGCTGACCCGCGCCCTGACGCTGAAGGAAACCAACTGGCTGGGCGATGAAGCCGACCTGCTGGCCGCCGCTCGCGCAAACAAGCCGGTGCTAGCACGCGTGCGTTCCACCCGCCCGCCGGTTCTGGCGCGGCTGATCGCCACCGATGACCGCATCGAAGTCGAATTCGACGGCGCGGAAGAAGGCGTGGCCCCCGGCCAGGCCTGTGTGCTGTATGATACCGCCGATGACGGCCGCGTGCTCGGCGGCGGCTTTATCGCGTCTACGCGCGCCGCCCTGGCGTCATAATACCGAAAGCGGCTTGCGGATAAAACTCGGACAATATATCGTATACAGATATATTTGAGGGGATGTTCCATGAAAATGTTTGCGTTTGCGGCTGTGTTTGCCGCCCTCGTTCTGACGCCGGTGGCCGTGTTCGCGCAGACAGCGCCGGAAGCGCCCGAAATCACCATTACCGTGACCGAAACGGCCAATCTGCGCACCCTGGCCGATCAGCAGGGCTATGATGGCCAGTCGGCGGCCAGCTATCTGTTCGTCGTCCCGGCCAAAACCAATATTCTCGGCAATCCGGGCGGCGGCTCAGGCATCGATACCGGCAAATGGCCCGAAGGCATATCGCTGGTTCTGCTCATCAAGGGCAATGTCTATGGCGGCGGCGGCAATGGCGGCGACGGCGGCGATACGCCTTTGGTGCGCGATGGCGGCCGTGGCGGTGACGCCATCTACGTTCAGGCGCCAATCGGCATCGCCATCACCAAATCCGGTTCGGTCAAGGCCGGCGGCGGCGGAGGGGCCGGCGCGGACGGCATCGGCTCGGGCGGCGGGGGCGGCTTCCCCAATGGCAAGGGCGGCGAAGGCGGCAGCGCACTGCAAGGCGACGGCGGCATCATCGTGGCCGGCAATCGCGGCTATTACGGCACGATCGGCGGCGGCGGCAAGGGTGGCCAGCGCGGCGCTTCGGGCGGCGATGGCGGCAATGCCGGTATGCCGGGGCAATCGCTGAACCGCATGGGCGGCGGCGAAGGTTTTGCTATCCGCACCAACGATTTCCCCGTTACGTTCGACAACAAAGGCGACCTGCGCGGCCAGATCGGCTGATTCTCCTCCCCATTTCTCAAATGGGGAGGTGGCGCCGCGAAGTCGGCGACGGAGGGGGCCTTAATCCACGTTGGCGCTGTACCAGTCGCCTCGTGCCCGTACCTCGACCGGCATACCAAAAAGCGCCGTCAGGTGCGCGCTGTCGAGCAGCTCCGCCTTGTCGCCTTCATGTAATAATTTACCGTCCCGCAACATGACAATATGGCCGATCTCCGGCAGGATTTCCTCGATATGATGGGTGACCATGATCAGGGTGGTATTGACCGCAAGCCTGCGCAGGCTTTCCAGGAATACCCGCCGCGAGGCCGGATCAAGCCCGGCGCACGGCTCGTCAAGCAGCAGCGCTTTTGGCCGGTGCACCAGCGCCCGCGCGATCAGCACGCGCCTGGCCTCGCCGGTCGAAAGCGTCGACATATCGCGCCCGGCCAGATGATCCGCCCCGGTTTGAATCAGCGCCTCATGGCTGCGCGCACGCATGTCTTCGGTGACGGCGTGTTGCTTCCACAGCCCCCGCGCCGCGAAGAAACCGGAGACAACGCAATCGAAAACTTCCAGCGGCGGATGAGCGTCGAAATCAAGCTGCATCGAGGACGACACGATCCCCATCAGGCTGCGCAGGTCTGTGACGTTCCAGCGCTCATGGCCGAACAGCGACACATGGCCGCCCGCCAGCGGATAGAGCTGGCGCGTAACCAGCTTGACCAAGGTGGATTTGCCGGAGCCGTTCGGACCGAGAATGGCGGTGTGCTGGCCAGCTTTGAGGGTGAGGCTGAGACCATCGAGCAGGTGGCGTTTGCCGCGCACCACCGAGGCGTCGCGTATGGTAAGCAGGGACAGGTTGGACATCCGGGCCTTTTATAGACCTTTCAACTGAAAAACTATCTTTTTCAGCCTGCCTCAACCTATCCCCCGACATCCGCAAAGCCCGGCCTTTTCAAGCGGGACTTAGTCAATCAGCGTGTCAGTTCGGCGACCTTCTTGGCACTGAGATGCGTCGCTTTCTTCGCATAGGAGCCAACATCATGACCGGTCTTCTTAACGCGGTTAAAATCGATATCGCGCAGGCTGGACGGCAGGCGCGACATATCGACAGTCCCCAGGCCTAACTGATCGCGCAGGCGTTCCACACGCGTTTTCGCTGTTTTCTGATGGCTTTTGCCATAAGCGTAACCGGCAAGCGCGCCAGCGGCCGCCACAGCCGCATAGCCGGCAATTTTGCGCCAGTCTGTTTTCCGGCTGACGGCAACGGCCTCATCGACAACATCGTCAACAAACGTATCCGTCTCTTTATCCGTGCCGTTTTCCGGCTTCATATCATCAACAGCAGCGGCCACAGTGTTTTCGAACTTGTCCAGGGTATCCATGATCAGCTCCATTTGTCATTTAGGGGTGCGTTGCACTGCACACTAAGGACAAGGACATAAAGAATATCCGGGTTACGCAATGGAGAAACATCAATAAGAAATAAGGCTGCCCCTGCAAACTCAAGCGTGTCGCGCGTCTCCCATCGAGTCCTTATTTTGAGTGCACTAAGCTTAACGATAAGCGAAAGAATTCAGCAACTGTAGCGGGCCCGGCGGACGCTCAATTCAGCAAACGCATAAGGCGAGACATCATGTCTGAAATGACTACCCATACCGCGGCTCATACCGCCCGACGCATTCTGGTCGTCGATGACAACGAGTCCTCCGCCATGACACTAAGCTGGGCGATGGAAATGTATGGCTATGAAGTCAGGACTTGCTATGATGGTGTTTCCGCTGTTGCCGTCGCGGATGATTTTCAGCCGGAAATCGTCCTGCTCGATATCGGCATGCCCATCATGGACGGTTACGAGGTGTGCCGGCAACTGCGGAAAAATCCGGCCCTTTGTGGCCTACGCGTGGTGGCACAAACCGGGTGGGGCGATGCCGAAACGCGCCGACGCACCAGAGAAGCCGGTTTTGACGAACACCTTACCAAGCCGGTAGATTTGTGGGCGCTGAAAGACATGCTCGATAGCAATCCGGCGCCGCATTAAGGCGGCGACTGGTGGTTGGAGGCGGATCCGAACCGCCGACCTGTGGGTTATGAATCCACCGCTCTAACCAACTGAGCTACCCAACCGTACCAGTGCCTTATCGAGAGCGGACAGGTTCACGCTCTCGGAGGGAGGGCGTATAACCAATATGTCGGAGGGGTTCAAGACTTAAGATAAGTGATTTTGCGCAATTTGTTCGAGCGTCTTCACCAGACGCGCCTGGCCGGCCGCCAGGCTGAACTGCGACAGGGCATAGACCTGCGCATTACGGGCCTTTTCCAGCGTCGTTTTCCAGTCGGCCAGGGCGGTGCTTATAGCCGCCGCCAGCCCCTCCGGGTCTTCCGCGGCACAGAGCTGACCGAGCGCGCCGTGCTGTAAAATCTCCTTCGGGCCATCGATATCGGTCGCCACCACCGGCACGCCGGCCGCCATGCTTTCGGCCACCACCAGCCCGAACGGCTCGACGCGCGACGGCAGCACAAACAGGTCGAGCCCGTGCAGGTAATCCGCCGGCTCATTGATCCAGCCGGCGAACTGAACGCGATCGGAGACGCCTTCGTCGATGATCAGGCGCGTCAGGTGCGGCATTTCCGGGCCATCACCGGCGATTTTCAGGATAGCATCCACGCCCTGCGCTTTCAGAAGAGCCAGGGCGCGCACCATGACATCTATGCCCTTGTTGACGTGCAGTCGCCCCAGGGTGCCCAGCACCGGCGTTCCCTTTGGCGCCGACTTGACCGGGCGCTCATTCAGCGGACCGAAATTGGCGACGGTAAACAGCGGCATATCCGGATGCGATGCCGCCACGCTGTCATGCACCGAGTCGGAGACGCAGATAGCGGCGCGCAGCCGGCTGAGTTGGCCCTTGTGGCGGAAATTATGCACCACCTGCACCGTCTTTTTCGCCGTACCGAGAAAGGGCAGCAGCGCGATGCCGGTAGCGCGGTTGCCATGCGTCAGGACGATATCGGGGCGAAATTCGCGGGCGATGCGGCGTAGCGCCCAGGCGGCGAAGGGATCGTGATTGACCAGCGCATTGACCCGGCGGAACGCCGCCGCCGGCAGGTGATGCGCCAACACGCCATCGCTGTGGCCAAGACTTAAAACGTCTATCCCCGCCGCCGTCATCGCTTCGTGGTAACGCAGGGACATGGTTTCGACACCACCGCGCACCTGGGCCAGCATGATATTGAGGACGCGCATGGAAGACTTATCCGGAGACAGACGAAAAACTCAGGGTTTTATCGTACAGATATTCGGCGGAATTACAGCCCTTTACCGCTATTTTCGTTATTCGGATGCCGGAAAGTCGCCAATTCGTTTCATTTGATGCTTTTTAGGATTTGGCTGGCGTTTTTAGGTAGAAATTTGCCCCAAATGTGCTCAGTAATAGGAATGTGTTGTGCCGAGATGCGTTCCGGGGGTAAATTTTGTCCGATCTGATTGATGAACTTGATGCCCGTATCCTGGAACTGATCCAGGAGGACGCCTCGCTCTCCGTGGCCGATCTGGCCGAACGTGTCGGCCTGTCGCCCTCGCCCTGCTGGCGGCGCATCAAGCGGCTGGAAGACCTGGGCGTGATCCGCAAGCGTGTGACGGTGCTCGACGCCGAAAAGCTCGGCCTTGGTTTCGAGGTCTATGTCTCGGTCAAGCTGTCCCTGCCCTCACGCAGCAATCTGGAAGCCTTCGAGTCGCGGCTGGAAAACTGGCCTGAAGTCGTCAGTTGCCAGACCGTCACCGGCCACGAGGACTATATGCTGCGGGTGATGACGCGCGACATGCACGCCTATGACGATTTCCTGCGCGACAAGCTGCTGGCCTCGGACCTTGTGTCCGGCGTCGAAAGCCGCATTATCATGCGCAGCGTGCGCCAGACGACGGCGGTGCCGATCAGCCTGGTGATCGACCTGACGGGCGCCTCTAAGGCAACGGGAGAGAAATAATGCGGCATATCTGGCTGATCTCCTGTCTGGCCTTTGGTTTGGCGGCCTCAGCGCAGGCGCAGGCCGTCGACCCGGCTTCCGATCTCGGCCAGTTCCGCACCCTGCGCGGCGACGGCATGACCGCGCTCGACAAGGGCGACACGGCCGCCGCTCTGGACGCTTTCGCCAAGGCGCAGGCCATTCTGCCGGATTCGCCCTCCATTCCCCTGTTGAGCGCGCAGGCCTTCCTGAAACAAAAGCGCAAACCCGAAGCCAAGGCGGCGCTGCTCGATTATCTGCGGCGCGGCAATCTGCTCGATCTCAGCAAAAACACCGAGTTCAACGCCATCTGGGACGGCGATCTGGAAAACCAGCTCCAGGCCAACCAGACGACGATAGGCGATATGGAGGGCCTGACCGCCCTCAAAGGGCTCAATATCGTTGAGGGGCTCGCCTATGTGCCGGACCCTAGCCAGCTTTACCTGAGCAGCATCCATGACGGCAAGATCCTCGCCCTGTCGCCGGAAGGTGCGCGCGATGTCATCGCCTTCCGGCCAGGCGTCGCCGCCTATGGTCTGGGCCTGCGCGATGGCACGTTGTGGGCCGCCACAGTGCAAAGCCGCCTGACCCAGGGTTACGATCCCGCCAAGCCGGTCAATTCCAAGATCGTCGCCTTCGCCGCTGCGGATGGGAAAGTCATCTCAGCGGTCAGCGACCCGGCCAAAAAAGACCGGGAGTTCGGTCATTTGCTGCCGGGGCGCGACGATCTCTATGTCGCCGATACCGCCCACGGCGAGGTTCTGCGCCTGACCGGCTATGGCAAGGATCTGGAAGTGCTGATCCCCGAAGGCTATATGGACAGCCCGCAGGGCCTGGCCGAAAATGCCGACGCCACGGCGTTGATGGTCGCCGACTTCACCTCCGGGCTTTACCGCGTTGATCTGACGGCTGGCAGCATGGCGCGCCTGTTGCCGCCGGCGGACGGCAACCTTTTAGGCATCACCTCGCTCAGCCGCCACGGCAACGACCTGATCGCGGTGCAGAATGGCCTAAAACCCAACCGAATCCTGCGCCTGCATATGTCGGCCGACTGGACGCAGGTCGAAAAAGTCGAGATCCTGCTGCGCTCGGACAAGCTGTTGTCGCAGCCGACGCAGGGCGTGGTGGCGGGCGATGAGTTCGTCTTCGTCGCCGACAGCCAGTGGGGCAATCTCGATGATCGCGGCAATGCGAAAACCGATACCCCCGAACCGGCGATTATCGGCGTGATCAAGCTTAAGCCGTAGCTTTGTGCGAATTCCTGTTGAAGAGGATCACGGAAAGGCACGGAAGAAGACGGAAACACACGAAAATATGAGCTTGTGATGACGCCTGCGCCCGCAGGGCATTTGCCGCGCGTCTGTGAAAACAGATGTGACGTGATCGCGCGTCGCGCAGAAGCTGTCACGCAAAGAATTCCGTGCCTTTCCGTGATCCCCTTATCTTTTTCACACCAAAACGTGACTCATTTTCCGCTTGCCATTTCCGTTATGCGATTTATTCTCAATCGCATAACAGGAGTCGTCATCATGGTGTTATTGAGTCTCGGATCGGAAGCCCTGATCGCCCTTTTGCGCACAGAAGACCGCCGAACCCAGCCCAGACCGCACCCGTCGCCGCCGGAAGCCCACACGCATTTACCACCCAAGCCGGGGGAGATCTCGCCGTTTTCCTCATTTTACAATCATCTAATTAGTTAACAAATTATTATTGTCATCCGGTTGCCGCTGTGGCAAATCTGGCATCGGCCTTGCGTGAGTCCCACGCAAAGGGTTCAGGACTGTACCGAAAACGGACAGCCGGCCCGCAGGCTTACAGGTGCGGAAATGCGTATGCGAACAGTTGTTTTGGGAACTCTTTTGGCCGCTTTGGCCGCCGGCGGCATGATGATCGCCAGCCTGGCCGACGCCTCAACCCTGACGCCCGATTTCAACACCTTGAGCCACTCCAGCCAAACCCTGGCGCGCAGCGGTGATTTCGACGGCGACGGCCGCACGGACGAACTTTACATGGCGGGTGAGGCTGATACCGGCCGCGTCGCCATCCATGTCCGCCTCAATACGGTCAATGGCGATGAGGATATCCGCGTCACCAGCGTCGATAGCGGCAACAGTACGCCCAACCTGCACGTTGCCGCCGCCGGCGTTTATCAGGCCGACTGCGGCACCTACACCACCGATTGCGCCACCGCCGGCATTCACACCACAAACGACAGCCTGATCCTGGGCCTCGATGGCGATACCACAGTGCTGCTGCACTGGCAGGGCGATCATTTTGAAACCGATTTCATTCGCAATGATGAAGCCCGCATGGCGCGCGCCTTTTCCGCGCTCTACGCCCTGAATCGCTAAGCGCACTGAAAAACAAACACAAACAAAGAGATGAATGGTCGCGTGATATTTCACGCGGCACCATGCGCATGTGCGACATATTATCTTTGCATTATCTTTCATTCTCCACATAATATTAAAATTATTTTGCTTGGTTATGCGCCGTGAGCATGGCTACATCGGCCCTGCCAAAAATCGAAAAAGTAAGAGTTCAAACTGAACAATGGGTCGATCAGCAGATTACAGTAAGCAGAGGTGCGCCATCGCGGCCAGCCTTGAAATCGTCGGCGAACCCTGGACCTTGCTGATCATCCGCGATGCGTTTGACGGCCTGTGCCGGTTCGAACAATGGCAGGAAGCCCTGGGCCTGGCGCGCAATGTGCTGGCCGCGCGCCTCAAGCACCTTGTCGCCCACGGTATTTTCGAGCCGCGCCTTTATTGCGAACGCCCGCGCCGCTACGAATACATCCTCACGCAAAAGGGGCAGGAACTGCGCCCAATGATCGTTTTCATGAACGACTGGGGTTCACGTCATGTCTATGGCGAGGAAAAACCGGTCACCGAACTGATCCACGAAACCTGCGGCCATTCGTTTAGCCCGGTGGCGCACTGCGCCCACTGTGAGCAGCGCGTGCAGATGACCGACCTGTTCTCGCAGCAAAACCCCGAGGCCAAATCGATCGGCGAACTGAACCGCGCCCGCCTCGTCGCCGAAGAGATCGATTAATCCCCGCTTTTATAGAAAGCCCAGATTCCACTGTCGAACCAGACATCACTCTCGAAGATGTGTTTGGTCCTGGCGTGCCAACCGGCCGATATTATAGAATACAATAACGAGCTGACACAGGCGGAGGACTGATATGCGGATATGGACAGGCTTGGGCGCTCTGGCTTTGGCGCTGATATTCACCGCATCGCCGGTTTTGGCCGGCCCCACAGTGCGGCTGATGAGCTATAATGTCCGCGTCGATGTCAGCAGCGATAATCCGCGCTGGGCCGAGCGCCGTGATCCGATGGCGAAACAGATCGCCTTCACCGCACCCGATATCTTCGGCGTTCAGGAAGCGGCGCAGACCGCCGTGGCCGACCTCGCCGACCGCCTGCCGGGCTACGACCATTACGGCCTTGGCCGCGACGACGGCAAGAACGGCGAAACCACCGCCTTGTTTTACAGCCGTGAACGGTTTGAACGGCTTGAGGCCAGCACGCAATGGTGCTCGAAAACGCCGGGTGCGCCCGGAAAGGACGCCGACGCCGCCTATCCCCGCACCATCACGCGGTTGGTCCTGCGCGACAAACTGAGCGGCCGGTTGCTCGATGTCCGCAATACCCATTTCGACAATGTCGGCGTAGTGGCGCGCGAAAATTGCGCACGTCAGCTTGAGGCCATCCCGCGTTACAAGGAGGCCGTCGTCATGGTCATGGGCGATTTCAATACCGGCGTCGACAGTACGCCCTACCGCATATTAAGCAGCGAAGAGGGCCTCAATCTGAAGGATGCCCGCATCGGCGCCGCCATCGATTTCGGCCCGGCGGGCACCTTCAATGATTTCAAGATCGCTCAGACCAACGGCGAGGCGATCGACCACATCTTCGTCGATCGCGCGCTAACTGTCAGCCGTTTCGCCGTCCTGACCGACAGTTTCGATGGCCGGGTGATTTCCGATCACTTCCCGATCGTGGCGGATGTGGTCTTGCCTTAGCGGCGATCGCCGCGGATCAGAAGGGCGCCCAGGATAAACCCGACGCCCAAGGCAATCGCCACCGACGGCAGCGGATTTTCCTCGATCTTGTGCTTCGCCTGGCTGGAATAGCGCTTCACATCGTCACTGGCGTGATCGGCGAAATCGCGCACCCTGGCCTCGGCTTCCTTGGCGCGTTCGGCCACCACATGCGTGGCGTGCTCGACCTCGTGCCTGATCATTTCGGAAATCGACTCGACCTCGCCTTCATTGAGCGATTCCAGCTTACGGGCGGCGGCTTTGGCCTTGGCAGACAACATAACAGGCTCCTCAGAATTGCGGTTAGGATCAAACCTAACGGGAATATAGTGATTAAACCGTTCGGATTTCAGACCATTTTATAATTTTTTTGTGAGGAACCGCCCTTGCCTCCCTCTTGACTCCGGCAGGCACCGGCACTACTTCAAAGCCGCCTTAGCACTCGCCGTGGGCGACTGCTAACACGCATCCTTAACAAAATGAAAATGGAGACATCCCATGAGCTTTCGCCCGTTAGGCGACCGCGTTCTGGTCAAAAGAGTCGAAGAAGAATCCAAGACCAAGGGTGGCATCATCATCCCTGACACCGCCAAGGAAAAGCCGCAGGAAGGCGAAGTCGTCTCCGTCGGCCCCGGCGCCCGCAATGACAAGGGCGAGCAAGTCGCGCTCGACGTCAAGGCCGGCGACCGCATCCTGTTCGGCAAGTGGGGCGGTACGGAAGTCAAGATCGACGGCGAAGACCTGCTGATCCTGAAGGAATCCGACGTTCTGGGCGTTCTGACGAAGTAATTTTCTGCCCCGCCTATACCTCCCCGACTTGTTGGGGAGGGGGACCGCACGACGCCGCGAAGCGGCGAGATGTGGTGGTGGGGTTTCTTGCTTCGGGTCAAGCACCCATCCAAAAACCTTTCAATTCAACGCCAAAAGATAGGACTACATATCATGGCTGCCAAACAAGTTCTCTTCGGTTCCGACGCGCGCGACAAGATGCTGCGCGGCGTAAACATCCTCGCTAACGCTGTTAAAGTGACCCTCGGCCCCAAGGGCCGCAACGTCGTGCTCGACAAGTCCTTCGGCGCCCCGCGCTCGACCAAGGACGGCGTCTCCGTCGCCAAGGAAATCGAACTGGAAGACAAGTTCGAAAACATGGGCGCGCAGATGATCCGCGAAGTCGCCTCCAAGACCAACGACAAGGCCGGTGACGGCACCACCACCGCAACTGTGCTGGCGCAAGCCATCGTGCAGGAAGGCATGAAGTCGGTCGCCGCCGGCATGAACCCGATGGACCTGAAGCGCGGCATCGACAAGGCTGTCGCCATCGTCGTCGAGCAAATCAAGGCGTCCTCCAAGAAGGTCACGACCAACGCCGAAATCGCCCAGGTCGGCACCATCTCGGCCAATGGCGACACCGAAGTCGGTGAAATGATCGCCAAGGCCATGGAAAAGGTCGGCAATGAAGGTGTCATCACGGTTGAAGAAGCCAAGACCGCCGAAACCGAACTCGACGTCGTCGAAGGCATGCAGTTCGACCGCGGCTACCTGTCGCCTTACTTCATCACCAACCCCGACAAGATGGAAGTCGTCCTCGAAGACCCGTACATCCTGGTGTTCGACAAGAAGATCTCGTCGCTCCAGCCCATGCTGCCGATCTTAGAGGCCGTCGTCCAGTCCGGCCGTCCGCTGCTGATCATCGCCGAAGACGTTGAAGGCGAAGCCCTGGCCACCCTCGTCGTCAACCGCCTGCGTGGCGGCCTGCGCGTTGCCGCCGTCAAGGCGCCTGGCTTCGGCGACCGCCGCAAGGCCATGCTGGAAGACATCGCCGTCCTGACCAAGGGCGAAGTGATCTCCGAAGACCTCGGCATCAAGCTGGAAACCGTCTCGCTCGACCAACTCGGCCGCGCCAAGAAGGTGACCATCACCAAGGAAAACACCACGATCGTTGATGGTTCCGGCGAGAAGTCCGACATTGAGTCGCGCATCGGCCAGATCAAGAAGCAGATCGAGGAAACCACCTCGGACTACGACAAGGAAAAGCTGCAGGAACGTCTGGCCAAGCTGGCCGGCGGCGTTGCCGTCATCCGCGTCGGCGGCTCGACCGAAGTCGAAGTCAAGGAAAAGAAGGACCGCGTCGACGACGCCCTCAACGCCACCCGCGCGGCCGTTGAAGAAGGCATCGTCCCCGGCGGCGGCACGGCGCTCCTGAAGGCCTCGCTGGCCCTCAAGGGTCTCGAAGGCGTCAACCCCGACCAGACGGCCGGCATCAATATCGTCCGTCGTGCGATCCAGGCGCCCCTGCGTCAGATCGCCGAAAACTCGGGCGTTGAAGGCTCCGTCGTCGTCAATGCCGTTCTGGCCAATGAATCGGCCACCTTCGGCTTCAACGCCCAGACCGAACAGTATGTCGATCTGGTTGCCGATGGCGTTATTGATCCGGCCAAGGTTGTCCGCACGGCGCTGCAAGACGCCGCTTCGGTCGCCGGCATCCTGATCACCACGGAAGCCGCTGTCGCCGAAGCCCCCAAGAAGGACGCCCCCCCGGCTCCGCAAATGGGCGGCGGCATGGGCGGCATGGGCGGTATGGATTTCTAATCCATCCCGACCACCGACTGAAAATGGAAAGAGCGGGTCGCAAGGCCCGCTCTTTTTTTATGTAACGCTAATGGCATTTAGTCTTTTCCATACCCAATCGCATTTGGATTTTTCAACATATTGCCTATTGCCGTAGAAAAGCCCGCAGTGACACCGGTACGAGAAAACTCCACGAGTTCATTAACGCCAGAAGAGCTTGTGAAATGCATTACTTCATATCGGCATATGGGGATTTGGTGATTATCCCTAAAACGACGATCAGGCCCCCCACTTTTGTTCGGATGCTTCCAAGTATGTCCAATGACAACGGCATCACGAGGGACTGGGCCTTCCTCGATGAAATTAGAATCCTGCCACCTAATATGAAGATCGCTATATGAAATAGCTCCCATCTTAACACCATCTTGCATGAGTACGACATCAGGCAGGAAGTACATAATTTGGCGCCCAACATGAAAAGCTGGGGGCGTTACATTACTAGTGATAATGGGTGGTAATTTATAGGCCAAAATCGTTGGCTTTTTTTGAACAAGATGCGACGCTCCCGCATTCCGCTTCCACGTCGTGAGATCAGTTACAGCTCCACCTGCTTCCATGTGCCATTTCCCCGCACATTCACAAAGTTTGTCGAAGTTGGAAGTAATAGCTTGGTAACGACGTTCAAAATCCTCGTCTATTTCATAAAACAGGACTGTAGTTCGTCGATAGCTATCCATCCATTTGCCAAACCCCCATCCTGGCAAGGCGAATAAACAGAGCCAAAAATCAACATATGGCGTCATCGCAGAAATTAGAAAGCCAAGCAGTCCAATCCCCCAACCAAGTAAAGTTGATAATTTTGCCTGACCGCTTTTCTTATTAATTTCATCGAGCAAATCACTAAAAGATTCATCGCGCATACCCATAACATCCGCAGATTCAACTTCGATCATCATGAAGCTGTTAGTATCACCAAATCTCTGAGGAACCGGACTTGGCTGAAATGGGCTTTGGCTGGTTTTTCTGGCTCCAGCCTTCCCTACAGTCGCCCTATAATAAAGCCCGCCTCTTCCAGCATGGACGTAGTGACCGCGCGGTCCCGTGCCTATACGAAACCCTTTCACACCGACAGATACACCCACTCCTCCCTTTGAGAAATTGAATCTGAATGGTCCTGCACTAACTGATTTACGAAAATAAAATGGCATTACTCCCCCTCACCACGCTCCACCTCAGGTAATAGAAATTCAATTTTTGCATTAGTCAATCAGGTCGGTGAAACATTCCTGAACAGGCTTCCTTATACCTCCCCGACTTGTCGGGGAGGGGGACCATGAGCCCAGCGAAATGGTGGTGGGGTTTCTGGCTTTCTTCCTTGCGTGCAGGAGCCATTTGCGGGAAGGCTGGTTAGGACATGTCGATCGCGGATAATTAAGTAAGATACCCCACCACCACGCCGCAAGCGCGGCGCGGTCCCCCTCCCCAGCAAGCCGGGGAGGTATAAGGTAGCAGTTTTCCCCGCCCTTTCAATCGCCCGCATAATGGCCACATGGAAACCTGCGACGCGGCGGTTGCGCACCGTTGCGACCCAGATTGCCGAAGAGGTCAAGTCCATCCCCCAGCCGGTTACCTTCCTGGGCGCCGAACGCGCCGGCCGCTGCGTGCTGGCCACCGATCACATGCTGGCCCAGCTTTATGAAACACCGAAATTGCCGAAACAACCGGCTTTCACTGACGACATCGAAGACGATCCGGATGCGACTGACATCTACGGACGCATGGACGTCATGGCAAAGATCGACCGTCTGTCCGTCTTCCATGCCCACGAAAACGACATACGGTATGACGGTACGCCCTTTGATCCCGACCGCCCCGTTGCGGCAACACCATCACCCGCTTCAAGGCGCAGCAAACCGGCCACTGGCCCGATTATTCGCCCTTTAGTGACGACAATCCCCATTTTTACAGCTGCACCGAGGCGAAGCGATAACCAAGCTTCCTGACTGAAGTGCCTACTGCCAAATTCTGGCAAGAGCATCCGATAGGACAGGCCTCAGGTTTCAATCCTTGAGCAGCACCGTCATGCCATCCGCCGAACATCTCGCCTTCGCCACTCCCGCCCACCTGTCGGCCTGGCTGGAAGCCAACCATGCCAGCGCCAGCGAACTGTGGGTGCGGATGTACAAGAAAGGCACCGGCACGCCCTCGGTCACCTGGGAGGACTGCGTGGTGGTGTGCCTCGCCTGGGGCTGGATCGATGGCGTCAGGCGGTCGCTGGACGAGGTGTCGTTCATACAGCGCCTGACGCCACGGCGCGCCAAATCCAACTGGTCGAAGAAGAACTGCGAACACGCCGAACGCCTGATCGCAGAGGGGCTTATGCAACCCTCCGGCCTGAGCCATGTCGAGGCGGCGCGCGCCGACGGACGCTGGGAGAGCGCCTATGCCGGCTCGTCGAACATGGTCATTCCCGACGATTTTCTGGCCGCGCTGGAGCAAGACACCGACGCCAAAGCCTTTTTTGATACGCTGAAACGCGCGCAACTCTACACCATTTACCACCGCCTCCAGACGGCCAAGCGCCCGGAAACACGTCAGAAGCGGATCGACGATATCCTGAGCAAGTTGCAACGGCGGGAGACCATCGCCTAACGAAGTCAGTAGAGTCCCGTGGTTATAACCTGATCGATTCCTGATACGCGTCATCTTACGCTTTGCAGATGATAAGCAAGGCAGACATCGCCGGCATCGAAGCCAGGGCTGTTGACTGGCTCCGCAGGGCCTGGGCATGGCTGAAGCATTTGCCGCAGGCATTATGGATGCAACTGCGCGCCCTGCCGCGCTGGGGCCAGGGTCTGCTCGCCGCCATCGTGCTGGTGATCGGTGCGATCCTGATCTTCCTGGCGCAACCGAACTGGAACTGGGCGCGGCCGATGGTCGCCTCCCTCGCGTCGGGGCGTGTGCACAGGCCGGTGCGGATCGATGGCGATCTGCGCGTCCACCTGTTCAGTTTCACGCCGACCGCGACGGTCGGCGGCCTGAAGATCGGCCAGCCGGACTGGGGGGCGAAAGCCGGACTGAAACCTTATCTGGCCGAGGTCGATAATCTCTCCGTCACCGCCGAACTGATGCCGGTGCTTGTCGGCCGCATCGTCCTGCCCCACCTCCAGGTCGACCGGCCGAATGTGCAGCTCTACCAGGACAAGGATGGCCGCGCCAACTGGGATTTCAGCAATGGAAAGAACAAGGGAAAGCCAACCAAACTGCCGCCGATCAGGAACTTTATCATCAATGACGGGCACCTGACCCTGACCAGTGTGCAGCGCAAGCTGACATTCGCCGGCACGGTCAATGCCCATGAAAAGGCCCCCGACAAAACGACCAATGCCGGTGGCCAGGCCTTCGCGCTTGTCGGCGACGGAAGCCTGAACAATCGCAAGTTCGAGCTGAACGCGACCGGCGGCCCTCTCCTCAATGTCCGCACCAGCGTGCCCTATCCGTTCGATATGGTGGTGCGCGCCGGCGATACGCGGATTACCGCAAGGGGCCGGGTGCTGCATCCGTTCAATCTTGGCGAACTGGCCGGCGCGGTGACGGTCAGCGGCCGCAATCTGGCCGATCTCTATTACCTGACCGGCCTGACCTTGCCGAATACCCCGGCCTACCGCATTGCCGCCCAGGTTACGCGCAATAACCGCATCTACGATATCGCCGGCATCCATGGCCGGGTCGGCGGCAGCGATCTCGAGGGGACTCTCAAGGTCGATACCAGCCGCAACAACCGGCCTTACCTGACTGGTGATCTGCGTTCGCGTCTGCTCGATTTCAAGGACCTCGGCTCGTTGTTCGGCGCCACCTCGGCCAATGCGCCGCAGGGCGCGGAAATTTCCGCCACACCGACCGCGAAGACCCCCGCGCGGCGCCTGCTGCCTGATGCGACGCTCGATATCGAACGCGTGCGCGGCATGGATGCCAGGGTGCGCTACCGGGCGCTGGCGGTGAAAGCGATCCATAATATGCCATTACGCGCGGTCAGTCTCGGCATCGATCTTGATCACGGCCTGATGATCCTCGATCCGGTCGAGTTCAGTTTCCCGCAGGGCCGTTTGCAAGGTACGGCGCGGATCGATGCGCGCAATGCGGTTCAGCAAAACAGCCTCGACATGCGCCTGACCGGCCTGCGCGTTCAGGATTTCATACCCAATGTCGGCGGTTCAAAACCGCTGGAAGGAATACTCGATGCGCGGGTGAAGGCTTCCGGCACCGGCAATTCGGTGCACAAGGCGGCGGCCAGCGCCAATGGTCAACTGACGCTCGTTATGCCGCGCGGCACGATCCGCCAGAGCTTCGCCGAACTGATGGGGGTCAACGCCACCAAGGGACTGTTTCAGCTCCTGACCAAGGACCCGCACCAGACCGATGTGCGCTGCGGCGTGGCCGATTTCCAGATCCGTAATGGCGTCATGCAGGCGAGTAATGCGGTCTTCGATACCGGCATCACGCGGGTGAATGGCGGCGGCACGATCAACCTCAATGACGAAAGCCTGAAACTGGTCTTCAAGGGCAAGCCGAAGAAATTCCGGCTGATCCGCATCAATGCGCCGATCGTTATCGGCGGGCATCTGTCGGCGCCGAAATTCGGCATCGACGCCGGCCCCGCAGCGGTTCAGGGCGGCCTGGCCCTGGCGCTCAATACGATCCTGCCGTTCGTCAATATCGACTACGCCAAGGACGCCAACTGCGCCGCCCTGATATCCGACATGCCGGCAAAACGGAAATAGCACGGCCTTTGTCTGGAAACGGTCCGCGATTTCTGGTTTATATACGCCAAGGCAAGGGAGAGTCTGGATGGAGACCAAAACGGCAGGAGTAGAGGCGCTGACCAGGCGCCAGAAGGAAATCCTGCGGCTGATTTCCCGGCATCTTCAGGCCAAGGAAGTGGCGCGGCTGCTCAATATCAGCGAGCGCACGGTCAAGACCCATACCGAGGAAGCCCGCCGCCGGCTGGGCGTGACAACAAGCCGCGATGCCGCGCGTTTGCTGGCCGCCCATGAAGCCGGCCTCGGTCCCGGCGACCGAGGGACGGCAAGACCGATAGCCGAAACCAGGCCCGACGGCTCAGTATCGGTTCATGAACAAGCCCTTCTTTCCAAACGATCCCTATCTGATGATGCGCTGGAGCGATCTGGAAGTCGCCTGGCGTATGCTGGCCACCCCGGACAAGCTATCCCAGGTGGAGGAGACGCTGGAGGCGGTGTACGCGCTGAGCCAGAGCGTTGGGCCGGAGAAGGTGGTGTTCAGCATGATCGCGGCGACCGCCTGGTTGACCGACGACGGGACAGCCTTGAAAAAAGACTGAACCGCCTGAATGCTTTCCAGTGGCTGGGTCTGATCGTGATTGTGGGGGTGCTCTCTGCCATACTGGCCAGCGGGCTAATCGCGGCAGTCATCGGCACCCTGGAAGGCCTTCAGGTTCTGAATCGCCAGATCGGCTGAGGGGGCAGGTCTGGCGATTCCTCTTTGGCGTTTCTGAGGGATTTCTGCCGGATTGAAATGAAAGCATGGCGGAATAACACATGACGATCCAATTTATCTGGGGGTGGACGGGAACGATTCTGCTCATCGTCAGTTGCATATGGGCCTTGTGGCGCGGTGGCCCATCCGAACGCTGGGGCGGCGGCATCATGTTTGTCGGGTTTGGCCTGAGTATACTGGCGGATAGGCTCCAGCCCGGCGTTTATGATGGCGCCGGCTTGGTTACAGTCGATACGATTGCGCTCATCGCCTTCGTCATCCTGTCCCTGTGGTCACGGCGCATCTGGACGCTTTTCATCGCCGCTTTCCAGCTCAATGCCGTCATTTCCCATTTCGCCATCCACCTGTCCTCGCATGTCGACATGTATACCCAGATTACGGCGGTCGTTTTATGGAGCGGCTACGGCATCACCTTTGCCCTGATGGCGGGCATGTGGAGCGTCGAACGCAAACGGCTCAAGGCGAAACTGTTTACATTGCTGCCGAACACATCCTAAGCTGATCCACTGTATTCAAAGGGTTCGCTTTTATGTGTTTTTCCGCAACCGTCAGTTTCGCCGCCAGCGCGTTTGTCGCCGGGGCCGGGGCATTGGCCCTGCGTGAAACCAGTACAGCGTCGGAACGCCCCTTCGCCAGCGTGCCGCTGCTGTTCGCCATGCAGCAATTCGTCGAAGGCGTCTTGTGGTTGCTGCTGCCGCAAATCGGCACCGGCGGCGCATCGCACTTGCTGGTCCAGGTCTACGCATTTTTCATCGGTGTCATCTGGCCGATGGCGATTCCCCTCGGCATCTTGCTGATCGAGCCTGACCGCCTGCGCAAACGCCTGATGATGGGGGTCTTCACTATCGGCGTCATCGTCGCCATCGGCACCTTCATGATCATTCTGCGCTATGGCGTCGGGGTCGAGGTGATCAACCACTGCCTCGTCTACACCAACCCCTTCGGCGGCGGTCTGCTGGTGCGCTCGGCCTATGTCATCGCCACTTGCGCGGCATATTTTGTGTCGTCACACCGGACAGTGCGCTGGATCGGCGTGGCTATGGTCGGCGGCTTCGGCGTCGCCTACAGCTTCTACCATCTGAACTGGCCGTCGGTCTGGTGCTTCTTCGCGGCGCTGGTCAGCGCCCTGATCTATTACCATTTCCGCCGGTCCCGGATCACGGCGGCCGCCGTCGCCGCTCAGTAGTCGAGCTTCGGATACCAGGTTTCGCCGCGGCCTTCCGGCGTGCAGTCGAGCACATTCCACAAAGGCGCCATGTCCGGCGCGCCGCGCGGGTCCTGGCCGGGATCGGCGGTCGGGCCGGTCATTTCGCCCGACCAGAAATGGCGGATCGTGCCGTCGCGTTTGGTGAAGAAGTTGAACGCCGGAATTTCCGACCCATCCGGCAGCAGGCCGAAATAATCGCGGGAATAGGTGTCGTTCAGGTCGCTGTAGAGCCGCAGGTTCTGCCAGCCGCGATGCGTCTTCCACGCCTGCAATTTTTCGATCGGCGACCGCGCCACGACAACGAGCGATATTCGCTGGGCCAGGTCTTCGGCATTCGCATCGAGCGGCCCCAGCAGGTTGGTGCACATCGGGCACGGCTTTTCCCGCAGCGGACCGAACATGTAGCTGTAGATGGCGAGGGTCTGTTTGTCGCCGAACAGGCCGGCGAAATCGACAGGGCCATCCGTGCCCATGAACTGGTAATCGCCTGCCACCGGACCGCCCGGCGGCAGGGCCCGACGCTGAGCCGCGACCCGCTCGAGATGGCGGCGCAGCTCGATTTCCTCGACCAGCAGGGCGGTGCGCGCGGCGCGGTATTCGGCGCTTTCATTGCGGATACGGACGGGATTATTGCGCGCCAGTTCGACGGCGGGGACGAGCGTGTCGGTCATGGTGGTGGCTCCGGTTTGGAAAAACTCTACGCCGCCCGGTGTCCGGATATGGCAGCAGGCCGCGCCGGAAATGGTGCTTGCCAGCGTCATTTTCGTATGACAAATTTCACCGATAACTGCCCGTTGCGCCGGTAAAATCGCGCCAACCGAGAAGCGGCCATTTCCAGGAGAAGATACGCATGTCAGGTCATTCGCGCCGCCTTGTGCTGGCCATATCCGCCGCCTGTCTGTTGGCCATGCCAGCACTGGCGCAGAATAAATATCCGTTCCAGAACCCGGAACTCCCAACTGAACAGCGCATCGACAATATCCTCTCCCTGATGACGATCGATGAGAAGATCGACATTCTCGGCACCCAGACCGGCGTGCCGCGCCTCGGCATTCCCAATATCGGCAGTTCCGAAGGCATTCACGGCGTGGTCCAGCGCGGTGGCGGCAAGCGCAATCTGACGCCGATCCCCACCACGCAATTTCCGCAACCGCCGGGTATGGGAGAAACCTGGGACCCGGAGATTGTGCAAAAGGCCGCCGGTGTCGAAGGTTACGAGGCGCGCTATATCTCGCAGACGCCGAAATACGACCGGCAAATCCTGATGCTGTGGGGACCGCAGTCCGACCTGGCGCGCGATCCGCGCTGGGGCCGCAGCGAGGAGGTCTATGGCGAAGACCCGTTCTTCAACGGCACTATGGCGACGGCCTTCGTGAAGGGCCTGCAAGGCGACGATCCGAAATACTGGCAGTCCGCCGCCCTGCTCAAGCACT
Source organism: Asticcacaulis sp. (assembly GCF_035497195.1). GTDB lineage: Bacteria > Pseudomonadota > Alphaproteobacteria > Caulobacterales > Caulobacteraceae > Asticcacaulis. The sequence continues at coordinate 542,678 of NZ_DATJDZ010000014.1, read as the reverse complement.
TCCTGGCCAACAGCAATGAAAACGGCCGCAGCGGTTCGTCGTCGGATTTCGATAAGCGGCTGTTCTGGGAATACTATTCCGTGCCTTTCCGTATGGCTTTTCAGGATGGCGGCGCCAAGGCGGTGATGGCCTCCTATAATGCCTGGAACGGCACGCCGATGACCATCCACCCCATCCTCGACAGCATTCTGACCAAGCAATGGGGCGTGGAAGTGCTGTCATCGGATGGCGGCGCGGTTGGCAACCTAGTCAAGTGGCACAAGGCCTTCCCCAACCAGAAGGACGCCGTGGTCGCCAGCATCAAGGCCGGGATCAACCAGTTCCTTGATACCTATAAGGACGAAACCCACGCAGCGCTGGCGGATGGTTCGCTGACTCAAGCTGATATCGATTACGCCGTGCGCCGCAAGATGCGTATCGCCATCAAGCTCGGCCTGCTCGATCCGCCGGAATTGGTGCCCTATGCCAAAATCCATGATGGCGTCGAGCCGTGGAATACCGACGCCAGCCGTGATGTGTCGAAACAGATCGCGCTGGAATCGGTGGTGCTGCTTAAAAACGAAAAGAGCGCCCTGCCACTGGACATTTCAAAAGGGTTGTCCGTCGCCGTGATCGGACCGCTGGCCGACAGTGTCCATTGGGACTGGTACGGGGGCCTGCCGCCATATGCCATTACACCTTTAGAAGCTATCCGGGCGAAAATGGGTCCCGAGGCCTCAGTGATCTACGCCGCCGATAACACCGACGGTAAGGCCGTGGCCGCCGCGAAAGCCGCGGATGTCGCCATTGTCGTCGTCGGCAATGACCCGACCTGTGGCCCGAACATGGCGCACGACTGGAACGACGCCGGCACTAACCCTTGCGTCGATCCGGGCGATGGCCGCGAAGGCCGTGACCGCGAAACCCTGACCCTGGCGCAGGAGGAACTGGTCAAACAGGTCTATGCCGCCAATCCCAGGACTGTGATGGTGCTGATCTCCAGCTTCCCCTACACCATCAACTGGTCACAGGATCATGTGTCCGCCATCCTGCATATGACGCATTCGTCGCAGGATGAAGGCACGGCTCTGGCTCAGGTGATTTTCGGCGACTACAATCCCGGCGGCCATCTGGTCACCACCTGGCCAGCCTCGATGGATCAGTTGCCGCCAATGATGGACTATAATATCCGCCACGGCCGCACCTATATGTACGCCAAGGCTAAGCCGCTCTATCCCTTTGGTTTTGGCCTGAGCTACACCACCTTCGGTTATGCCAACCTGAAAACGAGCGCCCCGCAAATCGCCAAAGATGGCGTGATCACCGTCAGTGTCGATGTCAGCAATACCGGTAAGGTCGCCGGTGATACGGTTGTCCAGCTCTATATCGGCTATCCGAAATCGAAGGTCGAGCGGCCGATGAAAGAGCTGGAAGGCTTCAGACGCGTCCATCTGGCCGCCGGCGAGACGCAGACCATGCAAATCCCGCTGAAAGCTTCGCAACTGGCCTATTGGAACGTCGATGCCAAGGCGTTTACGGTTGAGACCGCGCCGGTCAGTCTGATGATCGGTGAGTCCTCAGCCGATATCAAACTCACTCAGTCGCTTTCGGTGCAGTAGGGCTTGCCAAAGCCGCCGAAATTTCGATAGTGCGAGGCAGATCACTATTGGAGACACGTATGAAACGACGGGGATTTATCGGCGCCGGACTGGCGCTCATGGCGACAGCCGTGGCTGCCTGCTCGAAAAAGCCGGAAAAGGCCGAAGCGCCCGCCCCCGTCGCGCCGAAAGTGATCGCGCCACCACCGCCTCCGCCTGAAACCGTGACGGTGGTGCTTACTACCACCAAGGGCGATATAGAGATCGTTCTGGAAGCGAAGAAGGCGCCGCTCACCACCGCCAATTTCCTGCACTATCTCGACGCTGGCAAGATCGTGGGCGCTAATTTCTGGCGCGCCGCCCATTCCGGTCCGAGCGGCTTTATCCAGGCCAGCATCCAGGGGCCGACCTTTCCGCCGATCGCCCATGAATCGACGAAGATGACCGGGCTGTCGCATACCAACGGCGCCATTTCGATGTCGCGTTTCGCCCCCGGCACGGCGACCGGCGACTTCATCCTGTGCGTTGGCGATAATACCTATATGGACGCCGGCCGCGAAGGCTCCGATGATAAGCTGGGCTATGCTGCCTTTGGTCACGTCAGCAAGGGCATGGACGTGGTGAAGGCCATCCTGAAAGGCCGTATCGACAGCCACACGCGCGAAGGCGGCTGGTCCGGCCAGATGCTGGCTGCGCCGATCGAGATCACCGGTGCCCGGCGTGTCGAGACGGCGGCCGCCGAGACATCGTCATCCGCCTAGACAGGCTCATCAATGGATCTGGCCAACGGGGTGAACAACTTCGGGCCGGCCTCGGTCATGTGCCAGCAGTCCTCCAGCCGAATGCCGAATTCGCCGGGGATATAGAGGCCCGGCTCGTCGGAAAAGCACATACCGGACGCCAGTGGCGTCAGGTCGCTGTGCACCAGATAAGGCGACTCGTGGCCGTCCATGCCGATGCCGTGGCCGGTGCGATGCGACAGGCCCGGCAGGCGATAGCCCGGTCCCCAGCCTGCCTTCTCATAATAGGCGCGCACGGCATCATCGATACTGCCGACCGGCACGCCGGGACGGGCGGTGGCCAGGGCGATCTCCTGCCCGCGCTTCACCGTTTCCCATACCTTGCGCTGCTTGGCCGAGGGCGCGCCATAGACCCAACTGCGCGAAATATCGGATTCGTAGCCATGCACGCTGCACCCGCAATCCATCAGGATCACCGAACCTTCACGCACGGTCTGCGGCTGTTTCGAGCCATGTGGATAGGCGCTGGCCTCATTGAGCAGGACCATGGAAAATTCCGGACTGCCGCCGAGCGCTGCCGTGGCCTTGTCCATCAGGGCGCCGATATCCTTGCCGGACATGCCGGGCTGGACGGCGGCATGGACCTGACGCAGGGCGGCGATAGTAATGTCGTTGGCGACCTGCATCAACGCCAGTTCGCTGGCCGATTTGATCTGACGACAGGCATTGACCAGCCCCTGTCCGGAAACCAGTTCCCAGGCCGGGGCTTGCGCCTTCAGGGCATCGACGATGAAGAAGCGGACATCGGGTTCGATGGCGATGCGACCGGTCGTAAAACCGCGATCCTTCAGCGCCTGGATGATCAGGGCCTCCGGATTTTCGTGCTCATTCCACGGCCTGACATCGGCCTCGATTTGCAGGGTTTCGCGGACGCTCGGTTCCTCGAAAGCCGGGGTGACGACGATAGCCGCGCCCTTGGCCGGCAGGACCGCCGCTGTGACGCGCTCGGAAGTCCACCACTGGATGCCGGTGAAATAATCGAGCGTGGAGCCGGATTCGACCAGCAGGGCGGATATGCCCTGCGCCTGCATCAGGCCTTGCAGTTTGTTGATGCGCGCCAGTCGTTCGGTGGCGTCGATGGGCTTGGCACTGGCAGCCAGGGAGGTCGGTGCCTTCTGAGCGAGCGCGGGGCCTGCCAGGCCAGCGGCAGCCAGGCCAGTCAAAAAAGCGCGTTTCGAAATCATGGTTCCCCCAGAGCGGCTTGCAGCTTTTTGGATAGTCCGCTGCGGATGAGTTTGTAGGATTCGAGGATGCGCGCCCGCAGTTCATCTTCGGGCGTGCCCCACGGTAACTGAACCCATGAGCGGTGCAGGTATTTGGCGCGTTCGGCGACACCAGCCTCGATCAGCATTTCCGCTGTTTCGATATCGGCCGTCTTGACCGCCACGGCAGGGGTTATCGCACCAATCGAGGCGAACATCTTACCGCCGACCTTCCAGCAATCATGCCCGCCGCCCCAGGGGTCGGACACTTCGGCGCCGGGCAGGGTGGCGCAATAGGTATTGACGAAATCACGGCTCATGACGCGGACGCTATCACGGCTTCATGCGGCGCGATACATCCGCCATATCGCTTTTCAGGCGTAATTTCTGATTGACGGACACCCGTTAACCGGTGTTAAGAGGTTATAAATCCGGCGATCGTAAAAGTTAGAATGTCATAAGTTATGGAGACGCGTGTATGTCTTTGACTGAAAAACTGCTGATGCCGAAGAAACTGATGATCGCCGGCCTGGTGATGATCGCCACCCTGACCCTGTGCATCGGCCTGCAATATTATTTCGAAATCCAGACCGTTAAGCTGGTCAAGACCGTCTTCTATTACCTGGTGCTCGACTATATCTGGGCCTCGATCCGCCGCGAGTTTTTTCCGGATCGTTCCTGATACCGGCCACAAGCTGAAATAAAACGCTTCCCCGCCCATGGCAGGGAAGCGTTCTGCTTTCAGGCCGCGACCGACAAACTGGACGCCGAGGCCGAAGCCATCGATTTCAAGTTGTCCGAACTGTAGGCCTCGATCGCACTTTGCAGATCCTTAAGCAGACTGGCGAAATCCGTTGAGGACTCCATGCTGCTGAAGGCGCTGGACGCCGATGAGTTTGCCGTCGCGTCGCCAGCAGGCGGCGGCCCACCCCGCGGACGATTGGCGGCCATCTCGCTGTCGAAGGCCGACTTCTCGGTGGCGGTGACAGAACCATCGCTGTCGCTATCCATGACCGAGAACATCTGGTCGGCGCGGGTGGTATCTGTGCTCCCGCTTTTGGAAGTATCGAAGGCCTCCATCTCGGTCTTGCTGATGGCGCCGTCACCGTCACTGTCCATATCCGACAATTCCGGCGCGCCGCCATGTTCGCCCTCCCCCTGGACTTGCTGAGCGCCCAGCAGACCGCTCATCAACCGGTCCGAAAGCGAATTGAGGAAGTAGCTTAAGTCTTCACTGACACCGGTGGTGGTTGATGTTGAGCTTGTCGAACTGGTTGTCGAAGATGACGAGGACGCGAAGGACGTTTGGGATGCCAGCCTGGCCTGCATCTGGGACAATAACTGGCTGAGGGATGGCCCTGCCGTGCTGCCTATCTGCATGTTGATCTCCTGAAAAAGCCGGAGAAAGATATCCGGCAAGATAACAAGAGAAAATATTCAAGTTAACATGGTATTATTTTAATCCATATTTCAATATGGTTACAAAAATACCGAACTTATGACTTGAAATATACAGCAATTGGCTACAAATATATCATCATAAACATATAAATAAGCAAAATTTACTGTAGGAAAAATCGCATAGGCACGTTTTTCCCGTCGATAAAGTTCGCTTGCCTATCCGCAGGGTGACGGCTAGTCTGAAAAGCGGCCTAAAATTGACCACAAAATGACCCTAGCCAGGCTTCCATCTCCACCCCTTGAATCCAGTCTTGCACCTCCACCCCTTGAATAGTGACATCGCCATGCGCCCTCTCCGCTTCCTTCTCCCGGTTCTCATCGCTGGCGCAGGCCTCGGCACCGCCGCCGGCGCACAGGATTATGTCGGCGTCGGCATGAGCCTGAACACCTTCTTCTCGCCCTCCGGCCAGCCTTTTCGCGCCGCGGCCGGCCAGCCCTATCCGGTGGCGAAGTGGGTCGAGCAGGCCGATACGGACAAGGACGGCAAGATCAGCCATGATGAATTCATCACTGACGCCACCGCCTTCTTCAACAAGCTCGACGCCAATCACGACGGCTATATCGTCAGTTCGGAAAACAGCGCCTATGAAAACCAGGTGGCGCCGGAAATCCAGAACATCGACCCGCGCATCAGGCAACCGAAAAACTACACCGCCAGCGCCGATTCCGGCGGCGGCGATACCGACCCGACGGGCGGCCGCTATCAAAAGCAGATCGTCGGCGCCTCGCAATACGGGGTGATCGACGAACCGCAACCGATCCGCGCCGCCGACAGCAATCTCGATTTCCGCGTCAAGATCGACGAATGGATCAACGCCTCAAACCAGCGCTTCACCATCCTCGACCGCAACGAGGACGGCTTTATCACGATGGATGAACTGCCGAAGACGCCGGCCCAGATCGCCAGTGAAACGCCATCACCGGATGTGAAAAAGGGCAAAAGCGACAAGAAGAAACGTTTCGGCGGTTACTGATTTTCGGGTAAAATCGTTCGCATAATGACGGTCCGATAGTCAAAACCGTCCCTTGAAAGCCATTGTAAAGAAGTTTCATCTCGCCTTACCCCTGGTTTCGTGTTACGCCGCCCGCTTCATTTTTATCCAAGGCAGTGACGGCGTGTCCAAAAAAGTGCGTAGTTTGGGGTTATTCGGTTTGGGGGCGTTCGGCCGCCTGATTGTCAAGCATCTGTCACCCTATTTCGACGTCTATGCCTGCGACCCCAGCCCGGAGGCGCGCGGCTTCGCCCGACGCCATAACGTCACCCTGGTTGATCTGCCTGCCGCTGCGGCCTGTGACATCGTGGTGCTCGCCACGCCGATCCGCACGCTACAGGCCCTGGCCCAGGCGATCGCGCCCTATGTCAAGCCGCATGGCCTGGTGATCGATGTCGGCTCGGTCAAGATCAAACCGGCAAAGTGGCTGGTCGATGCTCTGCCGCCGACGGTTTCGATCCTGTGCACCCACCCCCTTTTCGGCCCGCAATCGGCGCGCAAGGGTATCCACGACCTTGAAATCGTCCTGTGCCCGGTGCGGGTGCGCCATATGGGCACCCTGATGCGCTTCTTCAGCCAGACGCTCGACCTGAAGGTTTCGGTCGCCACCCCTGAGCAGCACGACAAGGCGCTGGCCGCCGTGCAGGGCCTGACCCACCTGATCGCCAAGGTGTTGAGCGGGCTGGAGCCTTTGCCGACCGTCCACACCACGCGCTCCTACGACCTGATGATGCAGGGCGTCGGTCTGGTCTCCGGCGATTCCGACGAATTGTTTCTGTCGATCGAACGCGATAATCCATTCGCGGCCGAGGTGCGCAAGCGCTTTTTCCACGAGATCGACGCCCTGCGCAGCCGCCTCGAAGCCCAGGATGGCAACGGTAAATAGTCCATTATTTGGGATTTTACCGGGAAACGAGCTGTGATAGCTTGCGACGCTGCTTATGGAGTCGCGTATGATCATCCCCTTGCCGAAACGCCTGGCGCCGGCCTTTATCTGCCTGTGCCTCATCGCTACAGGCGCATGGGCGCAGACCCAGGAACAGGTTCAGGAACGCCTGGTCGATTCGGTCAAGACAGCCGAACAGGAAGCCAACAGCGCCGCCGCAAAGTTCAAGGCGAATGACGCGGCCGGCGGTTGCACCGATCTGCGCGCCACCGCAGCCGATACCGCGGCCAGCCTCGAATTGGCCCGGCAGCTTTCCGGCCTGATTTCTGAGAACACCGCGCTGAATGAAGAAACGCGCGGCCGGATGCTTCAGGATGTGCTCAGCCTGTCAGCGACCCTGGTGTCGCAAAAACAGGGCATGGACACGCAGATCACCGCCCGCTGTAATTAAGCCTTCTGCGTCCCCGCCTTTTCAGCCATTGCCAGGGCCACGGCCTCCAGCGACCGTTCCGACCTGATAGGTTCAGGCTTGCGGATGCCAAACATCTTGCGGAAGACATCGCGGCGCTCGTGAACGCTGGCCAGCACCAGCCCCATCGGCACACCGAGATCGATCAGGGTGTTTTCCGCCAGTTGCAGCGAGGCTTCAATGGTCTCCGGCACGGCATCGGTGGCGCCCATTTCATAGAGGCGCTGGGCGTGGGAAGCATCACGGGCGCGGGCGATAATATGCACATCGTCGCGCATGGCCCGCACCGCCTTGACCACCTGATCGGTAAAGACCGGGTTCGACGCCGTCACCACCACGGCGCGGGCGCGCTCGATCCCTAAGCTGTGCAGGAATTCCGCCGCTGACGCATCGCCATACCAGGCCTCGACATTCATGGCGCGGGCGCGCTGGGTCACCTGCGGATTGATGTCGACCACCATATATTCGATATTGTGCAACTTCAGCATATCGGTCACCAGTTCGCCGACACGGCCAAAACCGACAACGATGACCTTGGCTGCTTCACTGACAATATCCGGCGCGACAGAGGTGGGCGCTGCGGCGTTTTTTGCCAGCTTTTTCGACAGACGGGCAGCGCCGGCGGCGAGGAAGGGAATGCAGAACAGCGAAATAATAGAGGCCAGGATGACCGCCTGTCCAACCTCGGCGCTCAGCACCTTATGACCAATGGCCTGGTCGATGATAACGAAGGCGAACTCCCCCGCCGGCCCCAGCACCGCCGCCGTCTCGATGGCGCTGCGGTTATTGAGGCCGAAGGCGCGCGCCACCGGATAGATGACGGCGGCCTTGATGACGATCAGGGCGACGGCCAGTCCCAGGACCAGCGCAGGCTGGCTGACCACGGCGGCGATTTCGAGGCGCGCCCCGACGGTGACGAAGAACAGGCCAAGCAGCAGGCCTTTGAACGGCTCGACCATATTTTCGATTTCGCGGCGATATTCGGTTTCAGCCAGCAGCACGCCGGCGACGAAAGCGCCCAGCCCCATGCTCAGGCCGGCCATGACCGATATCTGCCCGGCGACCAGCACGCACAGCAAACAGGCGGCCATGAACAGTTCGCGCGAACGGGAGAAGGCGACCGTATTGAACAACGGACGCAGCAGCCAGCGGCCGCCGACGACCAGGATGCCAATGCCGATCAGGGCCGGGATCAGGGCCAGCAGGCCACTGAGGCCATTGGCATTACCTGATGCGCCCGCAGCCCCTCCGGCCAGCATGACGACGGTGATCATGATAGGGGCGACGGCGATGTCCTGCGCCAGAAGCACGGCGAAAACGCTGCGGCCCGAAGCGGTCTTGAGCGCCTTGCGGTCGGCCAGAACGGGGATGACGACGGCGGTGGAGGACAGGGCGATGGCCATGCCGAGCGCGATCGAGGCGACAATGCTCTGGCCAAGCACCAAAAACAGGCCGGTCAGCGCCAGGGAACACAGCACCACTTGCAGTGCGCCGAGGCCGAAAACCAGCCGGCGCATCGATTTCAGGCGCTCGAAGGTCAGTTCGAGACCGATGGAAAACAGCAGGAAGACGACGCCGAGTTCGGCAAGCTGGTGGACAGTATGCGAGCGCATGACACTAAAGGCATCGAGCACCGGCCAGGCAGTGGCCAGCCTTCCCATGACGTCAGGCCCCAGCAGGACACCGATCAGAAGAAAGCCCAGAACACTGGAGACTTTATAACGTTGGAAAATGGGTACAACGACCGCGGAAGCCAATAAAAAGACGATGATGAAGATATAATAGCCTTGCGTCTCAGAATTTAAGACTGGCGCCAGGGTTTCTTTCGCGATCGTGGACATTTGACTTGCTGCGGATGCGTTCATCTTCGGTTACTTATCCTCATTAGGGGGTGCATTTAACTATAAGGGGATGCCAGCCCCAATTGTAACCCCTGATGCACACATTTTCGTGAAAGATGACGGAAAATTCATGTGGCAGCGTTCATAAAAGCGTTAAGGTGCAGATAGTATCTTTTTTAATCAATCGGACACGGTGAACGCAGAGCGCCGGTCTCAAGGGGTGCCTCCATATGAAATTGCTGAAAATCCTTGCCTGCTCGACGGCCCTGGGCGGCCTTGCGCTAAGTATCCTGCCAGCCCAGGCCGCCGATTGTATCGACGCCTATTGCCATATGCAGACGCTGGAAAGCATCGACGCCCTGATGGCCGCCGACACATCCTCCGGCAGCGATGACGCCGCGCCGAACACGGTGGCGAAGAAATACGGCGCCTGGGGCATCGATATTTCGGGTATGGACACCAGCGTCAAGCCGGGTGACAGCTTCTTCGATTACGTCAACGGCACAGCCGTCAAAAACATTGTCATTCCCGCCGACCGCACCTCCTACGGCAGCTTCCTGGCCCTGCGCGAACTGTCGGAAAACCGCATGAAGGTGCTGGTCACCGGTCTGGCCTCGCAAACGGGCCTCTCCGGCGACGACGCCAAGATCGCCAACCTCTACAACGCCATGATGGACGAGGCCACGATCCAGAAACTAGACGTCGCGCCGCTGGCCCCCAGCCTGGTCGCCATCCGCAACATCAAGACCAAACCGCAGATGGCCAGCTACATGGGCAAGACCAGCGGTGAATTCGGCGCCAGCTTCTTCAACGGCTATGTCGACGGCGACGCCAAGAACCCGGAGATCAACGTACTTTATGTCGGCCAGTCGGGCCTCGGTCTGCCCGACCGCGATTATTATCTGCAAGCCAGCTTCGCCGAGAAGAAGGCCAAGTATGAGGCCTATGTGACCCGGATGCTGATCATGGTCGGCTACCCCAACGCCACCCAGGCGGCCAAGGATATCGTGGCCATGGAAACGAAGATCGCCGAGGTGAGCTGGACGCGCATCGACCGCCGCGACGACACCAAGACCTATAATCCGATGACGCCGGCCGAACTGGCGAAATACGCCCCGGCTTTCGAGTGGAAGGCGTATTTCGAAGGCGCCGACCTGACGCAGGCGAAGAAGATCATCGTCAGCGAAAACACCGCCTTCCCTAAGATTGCGCAAGTCTATGCCAATACCCCGCTGGAAACCCTGAAAGCCTGGCAAACCTTCCGCACGGTCGATCAGGCGGCGCCCTATCTCTCCGAACGTTTCGCCACAGCCAACTGGGAATTCCGCTCGCGCGATCTCTCCGGAGCGGAGGCCCAGCGCGAACGCTGGAAGCGCGCCATCAGCGTCACCGACGATGCGCTTGGTGAAGCCATCGGCCGCACCTATGTGGCGCAATATTTCCCTGCCGAATCCAAGGCCAAGATGGAAGGCCTCGTCGCCGACCTGCGCGCCGCCCTCAAGATTCGTATCGAGAACCTGACCTGGATGAGCGCCCCCACCAAGGCAAAGGCGCTGGAGAAACTCTCCAAGTTCGGCGTCAAGATCGCCTACCCGGACAAGTGGCGCGACTATTCCGCCCTCGATATCAAGGCGGGCGACCTCTACGGCAATGTCGAGCGCTCGTCCGCCTTTGAATGGGCCTGGAATGTCGCCAAGATCGACAAGCCGGTCGATCCGCTGGAATGGGGCATGACGCCGCAAACCGTCAACGCCTACTATTCGCCGACGCGTAACGAAATTGTCTTCCCGGCCGCCATCCTGCAACCGCCCTTCTTCGATCCGGACGCCGACATGGCCGTCAATTACGGCGGCATTGGCGGCGTCATTGGTCACGAAATCACCCACGGTTTCGACGACCAGGGCCGCAACTACGACGGCGACGGCTTCCTCAAGAGCTGGTGGACGGAAGAAGACGCCGCCAAGTTCAATGCCCAGACCAAGACATACGGCGAGCAATACGACGCCTTCGAACCCCTGCCCGGCGTTCATATTCAGGGTGGCCTGACGATGGGCGAAAACATCGCCGACCTCGGCGGCAACCTGCTCGGCCTCGACGCCTACCGCATTTCGCTGCACGGCGCGGAGTCGCCGGTACTTGATGGCTTCACCGGCGACCAGCGCGTCTTCATGGGCTTCGCCCAGGTGTGGCGCTCGAAATACCGTGACGATGCCGTCAAGCAGCAGGTCGCCACCGATCCGCACTCGCCGGCGGTTTTCCGCGTCATCGGGCCAGTGCGCAATATCGACGACTGGTACAAGGCCTTCAACGTCCAGCCGGGCGAGAAGTATTACCTGGCGCCGGAAGCCCGCGTCCGCATCTGGTAAGGGGGCAAGCCCCCTTAACCCGGAATCGTGACGGTGGACGTCGTGCCGCTGGTGCGGTTCTCACCCCTTCTCCTCCCCATTTCCTAAATGGGGAGGTGTCGAGCAAGCGCGGCCGTCAGGCGAAGCGCGTCGAGACGGAGGGGCGTCTTGCTTACTTTATTCCCGCGAACCCAAGGCCCTAAGAAAGCAAGATACCCCCACCACCAACGCGCAAGCGCGCGTCGGTCCCCCTCCCCGAACAAGTCGGGGAGGTACAAGAAGACTATTGCGGCTTCTTAAACCACGTAGATGCAAACAGCGTCACGCCAAATAGCGTCATCAAAACGCCACCCCAGAAGCTCAACATTAATAGCGACCCCCAAACTGGCGAAACAAACAGCATGGCCGCTCCATTATCCCCCCAGTTTGCAAAGGCGTATTCCGCCACGACGAGTGGGATAGCGATCATGGCCAGCCCCGTGATAGTACACAATAGGCCTCGAATTCGGGTCCGTTTCACGCGTGCGCTCTACACGCCGACCGTACCAGCCAGGCGATTTCATCGGACAGTTTCTGCGCCGGCACGGCGATCAGGCGCTCTTCCAGTCCGATGCTGATAATGCCATGCACGGCGGCGAACAGCGTGCGGGCGCGGACGGTCAGGGCCACGGTATCGAGTTCCGGCATGATGGCGTGGAGCGGTTCGGCGATATGGCGAAACAGCCGCAACTGATCCTGCGCCGCCCAATCCGGCAACGGACTATCCAGCCGCAGTTCAAAGATCATCCGCCACAGGGGCAGGTTTTCCCGTGCGAAGGTCAGGTAGGTCTGCGCCACCATAACCAGCCGATCAATGGCCTCGGCGCGGGTTGAGACCGGCAGGTGCGCCGTGGCCGTCTGCGCTGCCTCGCCCAGACGCGCCAGCGTGCGCGAACTGACCAGCAGCAGCAGGGCGTCGATATCCTGCACGATATTATAAAGCCCGCCCAGCGCCACACCGATATCAGCGGCGAGATCACGCGCCTTGAGGCTGTGCATTCCTGAGTCGCAGATACGCTTTTCGGCGGCGGCAATGAGGGCTTCGAGCTGCGCCTGGCGGCGATCGGCTGTGGCGGTGGATATGGCTTTGGCGGACATTGACGCTTATCCTGAATTATTTTGAACAAAGTTCAATTTATTTGTTGAACGTCGTTCAAATTCACGCTACATAACAATTGTGAACGGCGTTCATATCATGGTTCGCCCCCGTGAGAAAGCGTTGTTTCACACCCTTGGGGGCCAGGCGTCAAAACCTGGAAATGAGGGGGGATTGCACAGTGAAAGCGTACCGGGCGGCGGTGGGATAGCGCCGTCGCCCGACTCCTCGCCGGTGAGGTTCGCCGGCACTATCTGAGGATTTGAGACATGAAACGCCTGATGTTCGCCGTGATCGCCGCCAGCTTGCTCACCATCGCCCTGTGGGTCGCTTTTCAGGCCGCCAGCCCGAATATGCGCCGCTTCGCCTATGCTGACCGCGACTGGAACCACGAACTGGCTCTGGCGGGCAACGATCTGCCGGTCCTGCTCAAATATCAGCCGACCGACGGCGCCAGCTATGCCGGCAAGGTGCGGACCTCGATGGCCTTGACGAGCGTGCAGCCATAAGAAAAGCCCGCCTCTTTCGAGACGGGCTTTTGTGAGAACCGCGACAGCGGCGCAACCGCCACCGTCACGATTCCGGGTGCAGGGGCCGTGCCCCTGCTACCAGATCTTCACGCGGTCGGCCGGTTTGACGTAATAGATCTGGCCGTCTTTGACGTTGAAGGCCGAGTACCAGGCGTCGACGTTACGCACGGCGCCGATGGCGCGAAACTTATCCGGCGAGTGCGGATCGGACGACACAAGATATTTCAGGAAGTCCGGCTGGTATTTCGATTGCCAGACCTGGGCGAAGCCGAGGAAGACGCGCTGGTCGCCGGTATAGCCGTCAATGACCGGCGCCGGTTTGCCATTAAGCGACATATGATAGGCGTCTAGGCCGAGCAAAACCCCACCGAGATCGGCGATGTTCTCGCCCATGGTCAGGCCGCCCTGGACGTGGACGCCCGGTACAGGTTCGTAGGAATCATACTGCGTACCAAGCGCCTTGGTCTGGGCCTCGAACTTGGCGGCATCTTCCGGCGTCCACCATTCAACCAGCGCACCGGTCGAATCGTAGTGGCGGCCCTGGTCATCGAAACCGTGGGTGATTTCGTGGCCGATCACCGCGCCGATGGCGCCGTAATTGACCGCCATGTCGGCCTTCGGATCGAAGAAGGGCGGTTGCAGGATGGCAGCCGGGAAAACGATCTCGTTCTTGGTCGGCGAATAGTAGGCATTGACGGTCTGCGGCGTCATTTCCCAGTCTTCCGGGTCGATCGGCTTATCGATATGCGACACCTGGTAGGCCCATTCAAACGCTGAAGAGCGCTCGATATTGCCGTAGAGATCGTCGGCCTTGATGGTCAGGGCGGAATAGTCACGCCACTTGTTAGGATAGCCGATCTTGACACCGAAGGTAGACAGCTTTTCCAGCGCCTTAGCCTTGGTGGGGGCGCTCATCCAGGTCAGGTTTTCGATGCGCAGTTTCATGGCGGCCAGCAGGCCACTGACCAGGGATTCCATCTTGGCCTTGGATTCGGGCGGGAAGTAATCGCGGACATAGGCGCGGCCGAGCGCTTCGCCCATCTTGTCGTCGGTGGTGCCAATGGCGCGCTTCCATAACGGACGTTGCTCCGCGATGCCGTACATGGTCTTGGAGCGGAAATCGAAGCGGCGGGCGTAAAAGCGGTCCGACAGATAGGCCGAGGCCTGATCGAGCGCGTTAAACGCTTCCCAGGCCTTCAGGGTTTCCAGCGGCGCATCGGCATAGATCTGGGCGATTTTCGGGATGGCGGTATTCTGCGCCACGACCACCTTCTGCGCCTGGCTGACATGGGCGGCGGCGAAGAAATTATCCCAGCTGAAACCCGGCGCGTAGCTGTTGAGGTCCTTCAGCGCCATCGGATTATAGGTCTTGGTATCGTCGCGGCTCTCGATCTTGGTCCAGCTCACCTCGGCAATTTTCGTTTCCATGGCCACGATATCCCTGGCGGCCTTTTCGGCGTTCGGGTAATTGGCCAGGGTCAGCATGTCCTTGATATAGACTTCGTAAGCCGCCTTCTTATCGGCATAGGTGTCGGTCAGGTAATAGTCGCGGTCCGGCAGGCCCAGGCCGCCTTGCGACATCTGCAAGGCGCGGTAGCCGGGCTTCTTGGCGTCGTCATAGACGAAGATGCCGAAAAACGCCGCGCCGAAGGTTTCCGCCGTCGATCCCATGAAAGCGGCCATATCGTCCTTGTTGGTGATGGCAGCGATTTTGGCCAGTTCCGGTTGAGCCGGCTTGAGATCGAGTTGGTTCTTCAGGTCGACATTCATCGCCGAGCGGTAGAGATCGGCGATCTTGAGGTCTTCGCCTGTCAGGTCGGTGCGGGCCGCCAGGCCGGTGACCAGCGCCTTCAGGCGTAGTTCGGAGAGATCGTAGAGGGCGTTGAAGCTGCCATAGCCGGGTTGGTCGCCGGGGATGACCATGTTTTTCAGCGCCGTGCCGTTGGCGTAGTCGAAGAAGTCGTCGCCCGGCTTGATCGAGGCGTCCATGCCAGCGGTATCAAAGCCCCAGGTGCCGTAGGTCTTGGCCACTGTGCTCTCAGGCACAACGGCGGCCGGGGCTTCGGCGAAAGCCGGCAGGGCGGCCATCTGGGTCGTCAGCAGGGCGGCGGCGATGGCCAGGGAAGAAATAAGGGATTTGGAACGCATATGGCTCTCCGGCAATGGAGCGGCCCCATTATCAGCGCGCCCCCAGGATCAGGATCGCACATTGATACAGTTTAACAACTGTGTCTCATGAACATTTGGTAATCTTGTTGCGAAAGTTACCGCCGTCCCCATTTTGACAGCCTCGTCACTTTTCCGGATTTCAGGCGAAAAAAAAGCCCGCTTAGGGGGGATAAAACCCAGCGAGCTTTTTTATTTTGTAATTAAAGAGCGTTTCCTCCCCGAAACGCCGGAACTGACTTCTCTCTACGGGAAAAGTTCTGCTCTCTTGGGACGGAGAAAACATTTTTTTGCCAAGACTGTCAACTCATTTTGTAACATTGCGTCAAAATTATTTCAGCAATATGGCCGCATTGTTTTTCATATCGAAATCATCCAACAGATTGACAGCGCTGTCAGTCGGCATTTTTTACGATTCTACTATGGATTTCAGGTGCTTGATGGCTTCGCCGCGCGGCAGGGTGACTTGCCCCGGACGCCCTTCCTTCCAGGCCTTATTGTCACTTATTTGCATCGCCAGATCACGGCCAAGGTCAAGATCTTTTATGGTAACGCTACCAGCTTTCAGCTCGTCCTCGCCCATCATGACGACCGCCGGACTGAGCCTGCGGTCGGCATATTTCATCTGCGCCTTCATGCCGGAACGGCCGAGGTAAACTTCGGCCGGCAGACCAGCGGCGCGCAGTTCGGCGGCCAGTTTGAAATATTCACCCATGTCCGATTCGGAGAAGGCGATGATAACGATGGGGCCACGCGCGGCGCTCTTCTTTCCCGTCTTTTGGCCGGCCTCGATCAGCGACAGGGCCGCCGCCAGGCGCGACACGCCGAACGAGAAGCCTGTAGCCGGGGTTTGCTGGCCGGTGAAGCGCGCCACCAGATCATCATAGCGTCCGCCGCCGCCAACGCTGCCCATCTGGACGAGATGGCCCTTTTCATCGCGGGTTTGCAGCAGCAATTCAGCTTCAAAAACCGGGCCGGTATAGTATTCGAGACCGCGCACAATGCCCGGATCGAAGATGGCGGCCTGTTCCGTGACGCCCATAGCCGAGACGGCGGCATCAATACGCGCCAGGTCTTCGAGGCCCGCCTGCCCTTCGGCCGAATTGGCCAGGACGGCCGCCAGCTTTTCCAGCACGCCCGAACGGCTATCGGCCCCGCCCGCGCTGACGAAATCGAGCACCGGCTGGATCGCGCCAGCCGGCAGTTGCGCGCCCTTGGTATAGTCGCCGCTTTCATCCTTGCGGCCGGCGCCGAGCAACAGGGCCACGCCTTCCAGACCGAAACGATCGAGCTTGTCGATGGCGCGCAGCACGCCGAGTTGCTGGCCGGAATCGCTGACGCCGAGGCTCGACAGCAGGCCGTTGAGCAGTTTGCGGTTATTGATGCGGATGCGCACCGGCACATCGAGCGCCTTGTAGCCAGCGACGGCGAGGGCGATCATTTCGGCATCGGCTTCCGGGCGGTCGGAGCCGACGATATCGGCGTCGCACTGCATGAATTCGCGCAGGCGGCCAGGGCCGGGTTTCTCATTGCGCCAGACGGGGCCGAAGGCATAGCGCCGGAAGGGCTTCGGCAGGGTTTCCCAGTTCTGCGCCACGAAGCGCGCCAGCGGCGCCGTCAGATCGTAACGCAGGGCCATCCACTGATCGTCGTCATCCTGCTGCGCGAACACGCCGACATTGGGACGGTCGGAATCGGGCAGGAACTTGCCCAGCGCATCGGCATATTCAAAAGCCGGCGTTTGCAGGGCTTCGAACCCAAAATCCTCATACACCTTGGAGACGGTCTCGATCAGCCGGCGCTCGATGGCGATCTGGCCGCTGCGTTTGTCGATAAAGCCGCGCGGACTGCGGGCTTCCGGACGGAAGGCTGCGGCGGTGTTTTCAGTGTCTTTTTCGGTGTTCTGGGTCATGCGCGCGAATTAAAGCATCCCGCCGCCGGAGACAAGCCGAAACGAAAAACCCGTTCGCCTTCAAGGGGAAATAAGGATGCGACGGTATTTTGACACTTAAGTCAAAAAATTACGGTTAACCCCTTCAAAATGCGGTAAAACCGTGTTATAAATGAGGCTCCCTTAAGGAGGGCAAAACAATGAGTAAGTCGCATACAGCCGAAAACTTTTCGCGTTTTGTCGTGGCCATGGTCGTCGTCGTCGCCCTGATCGGCGCTGTCGTATGGGCCTTCTCGACGTTTGATTCCGTCGGATGCGCTGTCGGCGTACCGTGCCACAAGAGCGGTGAACCCGTGCACGTCAGTTACTGACGAAGCTAAAGGCTTCGCCACCCATTATTGCAGGTATGTATCCGGCTCAATCCATGTGATTGAGCGGCGTGATAAGTATACCCTGAACGCGCGGCCATGAACGCCGCTCCGTGCCCTATCGGAGCGGCGCTAGTGGTGTTTAGTATCGCGGCATTAACGCTTTTTTGGCCGCCGTCCTGCATAGTGCCGGACAATTGTGTCACTTCCGGAGCGCACCGTGAACCGTCCCTTTGCTATCGCCTGTATGGCCAGTGTGTTGCTGGCTTCAGGTACGCCCGTTTTCGCCACCGCCACCCCGGATAAGAGCGCCATATCGCAGGAACCGTTTTTCGCCGGACTGGTGACGGAGGCAGTACGTTTGAAGGCGAAAACCGAAACCTTCAAGCCGACGCCGGCCCTGCTGTCACAACCCGATTTTCCGGCCTATGCCCAGGCCATCCACGCCCTTTCAGCGGGTGATCAGCAAGGCCACAAGACGCTGAAAGCCCGCGGCACCGACAATGACCTGAAATGTATCCTGACCGGCCTGTCACGCGACTTGCCGATCAAGCTCACCGCCATCCAGACAGCAAAAAACGATGCCGACATGAAAGCAGCCCTGACCAATATGTCCGAACTCCTCAGCGATAATATCGATGTCATCGTTACGCCGGCCACCGCCGATTCCGGGCTGGACTGCACCCTCGAATTCGGACCAAACGCCTGATGGCGCGCGTCGGGCTGATGTGTCTCGCCTTTGTCCTGTTATCCGGCTGCGACAAGCCGAAACCTGCCGCCCCGCCACCAGTTCAGGCGTCCCTGCCCGCGAGTCAAACCGCCTTTCTGGCTATCCCGCGCAAGGGCGAGACAGCCGACAACTTATGCGGGCAGTTCAAGACCTATGACCGGTTTGAAAACTGGCATGGCAAGGTGCAGGACCTGCGTATCTCCACCCTCGACGGCACGGCTGACCTGGAGATCAATATCGGCCCAGCGGGAGGCCCCGCTATCCGGCTGGAGGCCATCGTGCCGAAGGGCGATCCGGTTTATCCGGCGTTATTAAAGTTAGGTTTGGGGCAAGCCATCGTCGTTTCCGGGCAATTCACCCATGCCAATAATGACGCCGACTGTCTGTATTATTTCGGACCGTTCGGTGTGCACCTTTCTGGTCTCCATTAGAGTCGGCCACGTCTGCCAGGCAAACAGGCTCACGGAAAAGACACGGAATTCTTTGCGTGGTGACTACTGCGCCCGAAAGGTATTGCCGTGTCTGCGAAAACAGATGTGACATGGCGCTTCGCGCAGGTGTCGCCGCACGAACCTTCCGTGCCTTTTCCGTGATCCTCTCTACTTCCCTCGGATGACCTTCACTACATCGGCCGTTTTGAGCAACTGCGGCAGGACGACCGGCTCGGCATTATCCGGGCCGTAATAGACATAAAGCGGCACGCCTGAACGGCCGAAAAGCGTCAGGTAACGGGCAATGGCGGCATCCTGATTTGTCCAGTCACCGACCATGTAAACCGTACCGGTGTCGGCCACCGCTTTTTCAAAGTCCTTCGTTGACAGAACCAGCCGTTCATTGACCTTGCAGGTGACGCACCAGGCGGCGGTGAGATCGACAAAGACGGGTTTTCCCTGCGCGCGCAGGGCCGTCAGGTTTTCGGCGCTGAAATCGCTGTGCGGCAACAGGCCTGACGGCGCGGGCTGGACCTTTTCGGTGCGCGGCAAGGACGCCGCCAGTCCGCACAGCACAAGCCCGCCAATCAGCACCACCGGCTTGATGAATTTCGGCAGGCGGATCTTCATCACTGCCAGAATGACCAGCATCAGCGCGAAAACAAGCAGGATGACGCCGGCGAGTTGGACCTGTTGGGCGAAGACCCAGACCAGCCACAGGCAGGCGGCGTACATCAACAGCGACAAGGCATGTTTCAGCCAGTCCATCCACTTTCCCGGCCTGGGCAGGGCTTTGGCCACGGCGGGCACCAGCGTGATCAGGAAGGTCAGAACGACGAATGGCAGGGCGAAACCGATACCGAGCGACACGAAGATGGCGAAGGACACCAGTCCGCCTTGCGCCAGCGCCACGCCGATGGCTGTGGCCATGAAGGGGGCGGTACAGGGGGCGGCGACGACCACGGCCAGCACGCCGGTCAGCAGGGCGCCGAGGCGCGGGCGTTTCGCCGAGACCTGGATGCCGCCGACGGCTTGCAGAGAGGCACCGATCTCGAACACGCCGGACATATTCAGCGCCACCAGCAGCATGATCAGGCTCAAACCGGCGGTGACATAGGGCGATTGCAACTGGAAACCCCAGCCGATCGACTGGCCGAATATCCGCGCCGCCGTCAGGATCAGGGCCAGGCCGACAAATGTCAGGATGGTGCCCGCGCCGTAGAACAGCGACTCCTGCTGCGCCAGCCCCTTGTCATGGCCGGAGCGCGCCAGACTGAGCAGCTTCATGGACAACACGGGGAAGACGCATGGCATCAGGTTGAGGATCAGCCCACCGATAAAGGCGCCGAATATGGCGATCAGCACGCCGCTGGAGGTGGTTTTGGTTTGTGCCGCAGCGCCAAGGCCATGAACAGCCGGGTCGAGCGACGCACGGGTGAGTTTGATCGCGTAGGCGCCGCCATCGGCAAGTTTCAGTACGCCCGACAGGTCGCCATCGGGCAGGGCCGTGCCTGCGGCCTTGGTGCGCAGAGTGAAACCATTAGCCCCCATATCAAGCGCTTGCGGCGCCGGGGCGCTGGTCACACCGGCCTGTTCGGGGAAGAAATAGGCGCCTTGCGCGTTCACATCCGCCAGCGGGAAACCGAGTTCGATCTCGCCATTACGCAGGTCTACGGTCGCGGCGGTGCGCTTGATCGGCAGGGCCTTGCGCGCCTTTTCAATCAAGGCGCTGTTCGAACCGGCGGCGGGCGGCCCGACCTTGAGATCGAGACTGACATCGAGGCTTTCAGGGATGCAGACATCCGCGCAGACGAGGAAATCGACGTGCGCCCTGATCGGCAGGGTGTCGCCCGCCGTCAGGCGTGAAGCGTTATGCAGCGGAATCAGCAGAATGGTCTGGCCGGTAAAGCCATAGCTCATCAGCCCGAAGGTGGGCAGGGTTTCCGGCACCGGCCATTTGATATCGCCAGTCGTCACGCCATCGGGCAGGTTCCACTTGAACTTCGGCGGCAGGCCGGTGTCGCCGGGATTTACCCAATAGGTATGCCAGCCGGGCGCGGGGGTATAGTCAAGCGCTACGGTCACATCGCCATTTGGCGCTACCGCGGCGGATTCGGCGACCAGCCGGGCGGTGATATGGGGCGATTTTCCTTCGGTGGCACCGTCCTGGGCATTGGCCGGCAGGGCAAAGGCAAGCACGAAGAAACAGACAACAAACCGCAGAATTGAAGACACGCGCCACCCGATGGAATTGGTTTTGCCTATCTATACGTCGAAGACCGCATTTTGGTGACAGAAAATTTCAGGAACAGTCTTAGAAAGTAAGAACCCCCACCACCACGCCGCAAGAGCGTCGCGGTCCCCGGCACCGGCCGCCCGGCTCCCCGACAAGTCGGGGAGGTATAAGAATGAATCAGGGCTCTATAGCGGTTTCGCAATCACGATTGCCGTTCATCCGCGTCACCCAGACCGGCTCGATATAGCGGTCGCCATTGCGGAAACCGGGGGCGCAGCCTTCAGGTGTGCTGGCGCCGCTGCGGTTCTTGCCGGTCATATCGAGCGACAGGGCCACCGATTGCGAGCTGCCGCCGCGACGCCCCCAGCCACGTCCATAACCGTAGCCATTATCGTCATATCCATAACCATAGGGGTCGCCATAGCCATAGCCGTAACGGGCGTTATTACCGTAATCGGTCTGGCTGACCGCAATGCCCAGGGTGCCGTTTTCGCCAAGCGGAATGAGAGAAGAAACATAGGCGCTGCGATAGCCGCCCGTGCCAACGGTAACGCTGGCCTCACCATGCACCTGGCGCTTGCTGCTTGCGTCGGCGGCGGGCCACAGGCCGTCATCCGAGGCCTGATCGCCGCGGCTGATTTTCGGGGAATGGGCCGTCCAGGCGGCGACCTGTTCCTCAGTGGTCAGGGGTCTTGTCGCCTGCTCGGCCCTGGCCTGAACGTCGGCTTTCGCCTTGGCCTGTTCGGCGGCCGTCGGCAAAGGCGCTGGGCGCGAGGCGGCGACCACGACTTCATCAGCGACAGCCAGAGACGCAACCAGTGAACCGGCCGCCAGCGCAAGGGCAAAAACAATACGGGACGCAACCATAAGCGAAACCTCCAACCGGGCCATACTGAATCCGGTCTGCCACCAAATTATGGCCTTAATATATCACCTGCGCAGCTACATATCCAGATCGAGCTTGCGCGCCAGGCTCAACACCTCGTTACGCAGGGAGCCGTTGGAACTCGACATCAGCTTGGTGATCGCCTTGTTGGCGGCTTCGCGGTCGCATGACAGGATCATGCGCTTGACCTGCCCCAGACCGGCGGGCGGCATGGACAGGCGGTCGAAACCGAGTGCGATCAGCACGAAGGCTTCCAGCGGACGGCCGGCGATCTCGCCGCAGACCGAGACCGGCGTGCCTGAGTCCTTCGCCGCCTTCTGGATCATCGACAACGCCGTCAGGAAGGGCGGCGACAGCGGATCGTAGCGATCCGACATCTTCGGATTGGTGCGATCGGCGGCGAAAAGATACTGCATCAGGTCGTTGGTGCCGACGCTGGCGAAATCGACCAGCGGCAGCAGGGCGTCGAGGTGGAACAACAGGGAGGGGCACTCGATCATGGCCCCAACGCGCAGCAGCGCAGGCAGGGCGCGGCCGCGCCGCTTGGCCCAGGCGCATTCGATATCAACCATCTCCCGTGCCTGACGGAACTCATCGATCGAGGCCACCATCGGGAACATGATGCGCAGTTCGCGGCCGCGCGCCGCGGTGATCAGGGCGCGCAACTGCATCCGCAGAAGCGCCGGGCGGTCCAGTCCCATGCGGATGGCGCGCCATCCGAGCGCCGGGTTTTCCTCGCGCTCCATTTCCATATAGGGCAGGATCTTGTCGCCGCCGAGATCGAGCGTACGGAAGGTGACCGGGCGATCACCGGCGCCATCCATGATACGCTCGTAAAGATCGGTCTGGCGCTTGAGGCGCGGCAGGTCGTCGGACACCATGAACTGGAACTCGGTGCGGAACAGGCCGATGCCCTCGGCGCCGGTTTCGTTCATGATCTCGATATCGAATTCCAGGCCGGCGTTCATCAGAAGCGTGATGCGCTGGCCGTCGCGGGTGACGGCCTCGACATCCTTGATCTTGCTGAATTCGGCGCGCTGCGCGGCGCGTACGTCCATCCGCGTCGTCGCCGCCTCGATGATATCCGGCCGTGGCCGCAGATACGCCTCGCCGGTTTCGCCGTCGACAATGACGATATCGCCCTGGGACACCCGGTCGCGCAGGTTTTGCAGACGCCCGACGCAGGGGATTTGCAGGGCGCGCGCCACGATAGCGGCGTGGTTCGAGGCCGAGCCTTCTTCGAGCAGGATGCCCCTGAGCCGCGTCCGGTCGTATTCGAGCAGGTCGGCCGGACCGAGATCGCGGGCGACGAGGATCGAATTTTCCGGAATTTCACGGACAGTGGTGTTCTTGCCGGCCAGCACACGCAGCAGGCGGTTGGCCAGGTCTTCGAGATCGTGCAGACGTTCGCGCATATAGGCGTCGCGGGCATTGTTGAGCTTGGCGCGCTGCTCGTTACGCACGCGATCGACCGCCGCTTCCGCCGTCAGGCCGTTGCGCACGGCCTCGGTCAGGTTGCGCACCCAGCTCGTCGAGTGAGCGAACATGCGGTAGGTTTCGAGCACATCGAACGTTGGGCCGGCCAGGCCGTGCGTGCCCTCGAACATGGCGTCGATCTGTTCGCGCAGAACCACAATGGCGTCGTTCAGGCGCACCTCTTCGGCCACCGAGTCGTCGCTCAGCAGATGGTCAGACGTGACCGCCACCTCATGCAGGATGACGACGCCAAGCGCCAGGCCGTCGGCGAAGATCGAACCCTTCAGGCGCTCCGGCTTCTGCGGCGCGAGTTCGATATCCTTCAGTTCTTCGAGGCCGACCAGTTCACCGGCGGTCACGATCTCGGACAGCACCATGGCGATGATTTGCAGGTCTTCGACCTCTTCTTCCTCGTACCTGCGCGCCGCCATGTTTTGTACGACCAGCACGCCGATGGTGCGGCCACCGCGCAGCAGGGGCACGCCAAGGAAGGAACGGTAAGGGTCTTCACCAGTTTCCGGCCGATAGGAGAAGCTGGGGTGCGAGGTCGCGTCCATCAGGTTCAGCGGCACACCGGCGCGGGCGACTTCACCGACCAGGCCTTCACTGAGCCGCATCCGCGTCTTGTGCACGGCGTCGGCATTCAGGCCTTCGGTAGCGAAGAGTTCAAGTTCTTCCGATGTGCGGCGCAGATAGATCGAGCAGACCTCAGCCACCATGCTTGAGGCGATAATGCGCACCACGGTATCGAGGCGCGCCTGGGCGGACTGGCCCTCTTCCATCGTCTCGCGGATCTGGCGCAACAGGCCGCGCTGGCCGCGAACAGCCAGGAAGGGTTTCGGAATACCTTCAAACGGACCCAGTTTTACCACGCTAATTTCCCTTCCGGCCCTTCGGGCGTCGATACGCGACAGGCTCTTATTTTGAAACCCTTTTCGCGCGCTGTCTAGCGGTTGCGGCCGACGCAGCGCAAGTCACGAAGGGGTTATAATCACATTGATTTAACAGTCTGATACATTTGCCGCCGGATGATGCCGCCGCCGCGTCGATACAGCGATATTGTCAAACAGGGCATACTGGTCGGCCGGCGGCGCGAAATCAGGCGTGCCACCGCCAAAAAAGGTCTCGAAGCGGAAGCTGTCGATGGCGACATCCGCCATATCGCGCCAGCGGATATGCCGGTTCAGATAGACGCGGCGGCCATCCAGCCAGGACTCGCTGACACCATCGGCCTGGCCGGGATGGTTCACCCTGACATAGGTTTCGACATGGTGCCAGGCGCCGGTCGTCAGGCGGGCATCCCGCCACGGCGCTATATCGCCATAGATATCGGCTTGGCCCGGCCAGTAGAGATACTGGGCGGCACGGTCGCCGCGCCAGATCACCCGCGATGACCAGCCATCGCGGCCATCGGGTTTCTTGCCGCCACTGTTGCAGGCGCCGCCGCAAAGCCCCAACAGCTTCCCCTCCTTCACGAAGACGAACCCCTCCGGAAAATAGACATCGAACGCCAGGTAAAGCGCGTCATGACGTGCCAGGGCGACCGGGATAATGACGCCTTCCCCTACCCGGCCTGCGGGATAGTCGACGCGCAGGGCCTGGCCGCAGCGACCGGGCGCAGACACGATGGCGGCACGGCCTTCATCTATGCCGTCACTCCATGCCGGATAATGGAAATCCGCGTTCATTGCCGCCGGCGTGTAGGGGCCGGCTGGGGCGGTTTCAAAGTCGACCTTGAACAGGACGCCGCTCGCCACAGCCAGCGCTGCCACTACCCACGGCATCGCCTAAGCCGCCTGCAACTGTTTGACGAAGTTCTGCACTTCCTTTTGCAGGTCGTCGGCCTGTTCGCTAAGACTGCCGGAGAGGCCCATGAGTTGCGTCGAGGCGGCGCCGGTCATTTCGGCGGCGCGGCCAACGCCGAAGATATTCTCGGTGACTTGCAGAGTGCCGTCAGAAGCGCGGGCGGTGTTGCCGGCGATCTCATGCGTGGCGGCGCCCTGCTGCTCGACCGCCGAAGCGATATTGGCAGAAATATTTCGCATGTCGGTGATGGTGGCGATGATTTTCTCTATGGAGTCGACCGTTCGCTGCGTGGCCGCCTGAATTTGATCGACCCTGTCGCCGATATCCTGCGTCGCGCGCGCCGTTTGCGTCGCCAGGGTCTTGACCTCGGAGGCGACGACGGCGAACCCTTTACCGGCGTCGCCGGCGCGGGCGGCTTCGATAGTGGCGTTGAGCGCCAGCAGATTGGTTTGAGAGGCAATATCGTTGATCAGCTTGACCACAGCGCCGATGCCTGAGGCAGCTTCCGACAGGGCACGGATTTCGATCTCGGTATTGCCGATCTCGCTGGCGGCTTCGCTGGCAACCTCGGCGGCGCGGATCACCTGACCGTTGATTTCCTGAACCGAAGCGGCCATTTCCTCGGTGGCGGCGGCGACGGTCTGTACATTGCCGGCGGCATCTTCGGCGGCGCCGGTGACGACCTGCGCCTGACGGCTGGTTTCTTCGGCGGTGGCGGAGAGGCTTTGCGCGGCGTCAGACACTTCGGACGACGAGCGCACAAAGGAATCGGCGAGGTTCACCATCTTGCCCTGGAAGGTTTCGACCACCTGACGTTCGCGGTGCAGACGCGCCAGTTCGGCGGCCTTGGCGGCTTCGGCGGCCTCACGCAAGACACGGCCCTCTTCCAGTCCCTTGCGGAAGGTCTCCAGGGTGCGCGCCATGCCACCCAGTTCATCCTTGCGATCCTGTCCGGGGACGGTGATATCAAGTGCGCCTCTGTCCATTTCACTCATGGTGGCGTTCAGCGCCGACAGCGGCCGCACAATGCCTATGCGCGTCACCATCATAGCGCCCAGCATGACGATCACCAGTCCGAAACCGAGACCGGCCCAGGTGATGCCGATGGTGCGCTGGGTATCGACGCCGGCGGCGGCGGAAGCGGCGGCATTATCGGCGATGGTGTCATCGACCACCTGCGCCATGGTCTTTTCCAGTTGCGATATGGCGGGATCGCAGGTGGTTTTCATCAGGCGAAGCGCATCGGCATCATCGCCACTCTCGGCCAGGCGTCGGGTTTCGGCGCAGGTTTGGTCAATCGCCGCATTATAGCTGGCCTGAATGCCTTCGATGCGTCTGGCTTCCGAAGGCAGGGCCTTTAAGGCTTCACTGGTCTCTTTGGAGAAAGAGCTTTGCGCCTGCTTCAATTCGCTGTTGGCGGCGGCGATATCCTTGGGATCATTGAATGAGACCAGCTTGTAGAAGGCCGTCTGGACGCGCTGGATATTCTTGCTGGCGCGCTCCATATCGACTGCGGCTGTGCCCGGTCCGGAAATCACCCGGCCGTAATCAGCACTGATGGCGTGCATCCGCGAGGTGGTGAAAAAGACGGCCGCGATGACGACTAGGGACAGAAAACCGAGCAGGCTCAGGATTTTAGCCAGCATGGGCATGTTTTTGAACGACATCGCAGGCCCCACCATCTACAGGATGATGTATGATGTAACCGGACGTTGTTAATAACAATTTAACCGTAAAAACGCGAACAGCGTTATGACGGCAATACGCACAAAAAACGGCGTCTGCTTCCGCAGATCGCCGTTTTTATGCGTGCAGCCCCTGGGATCAGGCGCCGATCTTGTCGAGGCCATAGGCCGCGTGCAGGGCACGAACGGCCAACTCGGTATAGGCCTCATCGATCAGGACCGAAATCTTGATCTCCGAGGTCGAGATGACCTGGATATTGATGCCCTTTTCCGACAGCGCGCGGAACATGGTCTCGGCCACGCCGGTGTGCGAACGCATCCCGACGCCGACGATCGATATCTTTGACACGCCTTCATCAACCTTCAGGTCATCGAAACCGATCTCGGCCTTGGCCTCGTTCATGATCTCGGCGGCGCGCTGGGCATCGCGGCGGCCGACGGTGAAAAGCTGGTTGGCGTATTCGCCCGAACGTTTTTCCGACTGCACGATCATGTCGACATTGATATTGGCCGCCGCCAGTTTCGAGAAAACGGCCGCTGAAACGCCGATCTTGTTGGGCAGGCCAAGCAGGGTGATCTTGGCCTCATCACGGCTGTAGGCCACGCCGGAAACGATATGTTTTTCCACGATTTCTTCCTCGTCGCACACCAGGGTGCCTTGGTCTAGGTTTTCGCCGGGTTCGACGAAGGATGAGAGTACGCGCACCGGCATACGATAGGCCATAGCCAGCTCGACCGAACGGGTCTGGAGCACCTTGGCGCCGAGCGAGGCCATTTCTAGCATTTCCTCGAAGGAAATCTTGTCGAGGCGCTTCGCCTTGTTTTCGATGCGCGGGTCGGTGGTATAGACGCCATCGACGTCGGTATAGATGTCGCAGCGGATCGCCTGGGCGGCGATGGCCACAGCCACGGCCGAGGTATCGGAGCCGCCACGGCCAAGCGTGGTTATGCGGCCGTCATCGCTGACGCCCTGGAAGCCGGGAACCACGACAATCTGGCCAGAGTCCATCGCCTCAATGAGATTGTCGGCTTCGAAATCGGCGATCCGCGCCTTGGCGTGCAGCATGGAGGTCTTGATCGGCAGTTGCCAGCCCATCATCGAACGCGCCGGATAGCCGAGATTGCGCAGGGTCATGGCCAAAAGACCGGCCGTCACCTGTTCACCCGAAGCGACGACGACATCATATTCGTCATCGCTGTTGGCGTGAACCTCGGCAGCCTTGCCGGTCGGCTGGCCGGCGCCGTCTGTCCAGGCGACCAGTTCATTGGTCTTGCCGGCCATCGCCGAAACCACCACCGCCACCTTGTGACCGGCATCGACTTCCGCCGCCACCAGCCTTGCCGCCCTGCGGATGCGTTCGAGATCGGCCATGGAGGTGCCGCCAAACTTCATCACCAACCGCGTCATTTCGCCACTTTCTTTCTGACGGACAGGCATCTATCCTTGTCCGGACTTATTGCGCGGCCTAATTAGCGGTTAAGCCCCTGTGCCGCAAGGCCGATTCCAGTGACAAAAGATCAGAAATAGGCATTCAAAATGGCTGAAAACCTAAACAGTTTGGATTCAGGGGCGGCAAGCGGTTTCAGTATCGATCAAAGCGAGGTGTCGCGCTTTTCCTCCCTGGCCGCCAAGTGGTGGGACGTGAAGGGCGAATTCGCCCCGCTGCACAAATTCAATCCGACACGGGTGAAATTCATCCGCGAAACCTGCGTGGAGCATTTTGCGCTCGATTATCAAAAACGGGCGCCGTTTGAGGGCCTGCAACTGCTTGATGTCGGTTGCGGCGGCGGTTTGCTCTCCGAGCCGATGCGCCGGATGGGCTTTACCGTGACAGGTCTTGACGCTTCGGAGAAGAATATCGGCACGGCGAAGGCACATGCCGATCAGGGCGGCCTCGATATCCGCTATCTCAACCAGACGGTCGAGCAACTGGCTGAATCGGGTGAGGTTTTGTACGATGTCGTCCTGACGATGGAGGTCATCGAGCATGTCAGCGATCCGGAGGCCTTTCTCAAGACCTGCGCGTCGCTGGTAAAACCCGGCGGGCTGCTGTTCGTGGCGACGCTCAACCGTACCATCAAATCCTATGGGCTGGCGATTGTCGGCGCCGAATATGTGCTGCAATGGGTGCCGAAAGGCACACATGACTGGAAAAAGTTCCTGATGCCGGGCGAGATCGCCAGTTTTCTCGATGGCACCGACCTGATGCCGGAACCACCCGTCGGCGTCAGTTTTAATCCGCTAAATCAGACTTGGGCCTTGTCGGACGATACCGATGTCAACTACATGGTGGTGGCGAAATATCCGGTTACGGCCGCGTTTTAACCTGGAAAGCAAGATACCCCACCACCATTGCTTCGCAATGGTCCCCCTCCCTAACAAGTTGGGGAGGTATAAGAATGAGCGCAGTTCTTTGTTCCTCCCCGGCTATGCCGGGGAGGGGGACCGCACGACACCGCGAAGCGGTTAGATGTGGTGGTGGGGTTTCTTGCTTTTCAATCACTGAAGAACTTTCCAATGCCCCTTACTCTCGTCAAAGCCTGGACCGGTGCCCAGCAACGCCTCAAGGCCGCCTTCATCGACTCGCCGGCCATCGACGCGCGCCTGTTGCTCGAAGCGGCCACCGGCGCCACCCGCGCCGATATCCTCACCGATCCCTACCGTGAGCTGACCGAGAACGAGATCAACACCCTGGAAGAATACCTGGCGCGACGTGAGAAGCGCGTGCCGGTGGCGCGGATTCTCGGCCGCAAGGGCTTCTGGAAACTGCTGCTCAATCTCTCCGAACATGTGCTGATCCCGCGGCCGGAAACCGAGGTCATTGTCGATATGATCCTCAAGCGCTCACAGCCGGGCGACAGCTTTCAACTGGCCGATCTCGGCACCGGTTCCGGCGCCATCCTGCTGTCGGTGCTGTCGGAACGCCCGGCGGCCAAGGGCATTGGCACCGATATCAGCGAAGACGCCCTGGCCGTGGCGCGCGATAATTCGGCCAATCTCGGCCTCAGAGGCCAGACGGCTTTCCTGCGCACCTCATGGGGGTCCGGCCTGCATGATGGCACGTTCGATATCGTCGCTTCCAACCCGCCCTATATCCGTTCCGACGTAATTCCGACGCTCGAACCGGAGGTCAAGGAACACGACCCGATTCTCGCGCTGGATGGCGGCTTAAGCGGCCTGGAGGCCTATATAGAGCTGGCGCCGGAGATTTTCCGACTGCTCAAGCCGGGCGGCATGGCCTATCTCGAAATCGGTTTCGACCAGGCGATGGATGTCGAAAACCTAATGAGATCAGCGGGTTTTGATGATGTCACTACGTATCTCGACCTCTCCAACCTGCCGCGCGTGGTCACCGGCCAGAAGCCCGCCTAAAGCCAGAGTGAAAATTCCGCTTGGCAGAAAGCTTCGGAAAGGCTAGAGATAACTGTCTTCCTCACATCGCGAACAAGCCCGACTTTGAGTATAAGCGGTATCAACGCGGCAGAGGACTGTGAGAGCGCGAGGTTCTACGGGTCATAAACAAGGCTCCCGCGCCCCTTAAAGCCAGGACAATTGCAAGGTTTACGACCGCTCGACACGACGATAGCCAACGGTCCGACTTGAAATTTATGCACATATTTCGCCGCCCCAGGAATACACCGGGCGGAGCGTAAGAGAGACGAAATTACCGATGAAAGACTTCAGGGGCATGAAACGGCAACGCAGCCGTAGCAACCGCAAACCCGCTGGCAATTCGAATAATCCGAACCGCGCCTACGAATCGAACGGGCCGGAAGGCACCAAGGCGCGTGGCAATGCCCAGACCATCTACGAAAAATACCAGCAGTTGGCGCGCGACGCCAATTCCGCCGGTGACCGTGTGCTGGCTGAAAACCACCTGCAACACGCCGAACATTATTTCCGCATGATCCGCCAGATGCAACCGACGCGCCCGGTGTCGGAATTCGTGCAGCGCGATCCGTTCTCCAGCGGCTTCGACGATTACGACGAAGAACTGGACGGCGACGGCGGCGACGATGAAAACACGGTCGTCGGTCCCGAAGATCCCCAGCCGAGCTTTGATGAGCCGCGTTACGAAAACCGCGAGCGCAATGATCGCGACCGGAATAACAACGGCAATCGTCAAAACAACGACCGCAATAATCGCAACTTCAAGGATCGTGACGGGCGCGAACCTCGCGGTGAATTCCGTCCGAATGATCGCAATACCGGCGAGCGCAACAACGAGCCGCGCAGTTTCGAGCCGCGCAACAATGCGCCGCGCGACGCTGCCCCCCGTGACAACGCCCCGCGCGATTCGGAACCGCAATTCGATGAAAACGGCAATCGCCGCGAAACCCGTCGCGAACGCTATGAGCGCCGTCGCCAGCAGCGCTTCGCCGAGCAGGAGCAGAACGTGAATGCGCCGGCAGCCGAAGCCGAATATGTCGCGCCGGCCTTTATCGCCTCGACCCAGCCGCTAGGCGTGCGTCCGGCCCAGGCAGATCTCAGTTTTGATGCGCCTGCCGCCGAAGCGCCCGTTGTGAAAGAAAAGCGCGAGCGTTCGGAACGCAAGCCCCGCGCCGACACCTCAAACGACGCCGCGCAATTGCCAGCCTTCCTGCACCGCCCCACGCCGGTGGCCGCTGAGGCGCCTGCCGCCGCACCGGAAGCGGAAGCCAAGCCCAAGCGGGTCCGCAAGAAAAAAGAAGATGCCAGCGCTTCGGAAGAAGCCTGATCAAAAAAGCCTCCGGTTTATGACCGGAGGCTTTTTTTTCTTAATTCAGTTTCTTGTCGATGACCGGCGACGGCGCGGGCAAGACCGGCACTTTCGTCTCCGCATCAATCGCAGACGGCGGCGAGAACACCGGCACCGCCGCGACCGGCACACCGTCCTCGACCAGCCCGCGCACCTCGTCCGGCGTCGCCTCGCCATAGATCGGGCGATCCGGCGCCAGGCCTTCATGAATATCGCGGGCCTCGGTGGCGAAACCGCTGCCAACATAATCATGCGTGTTTTCAACATGCCGGCGCAGGCGATGCAGGGCCTCGGCCACGGCCTGCTGGGCCTCCGCTAAGGAAGTGGGCGCATCCTTGCCCTTGGTGGTGCGCACCATCGGCGACATGATCGCCTTGCTCACAGCCCTGGAGCCGCACATCGGGCATTCGACAAGGCCTTGCGCCACCTGTTCGTCAAAACCATTCGACGAGGAAAACCACGCTTCAAACTCGTGCTCGACAATACATTTCAACGCGTAACGGATCATAATACTCTGAACTCTCTGTCATGCTGCAACGAAGGCAAGGCCTGCCTGGCGCGCGTGACTTCACTAAAATCGATACTGGCCTCCAGAACGGCCGGACGGTCATGGTCCAGCCGGGCGATGACCTCGCCCCAGGGCGCAATCACCATCGAGTGGCCATAGGTGGTGCGGCCGTCTTCGTGCAGGCCGCCCTGGGCCGGGGCCAGCACGAAACAGCCGGTTTCAATGGCGCGGGCACGCAGCAGCACCTCCCAGTGCGCCTTGCCGGTCGGCACGGTAAAGGCGGCGCAGACAGCGATCATTTTCGCGCCACTTTTAGCGAGGGTGCGATAGAGATGCGAGAAGCGGACATCATAACAGATGGTCAGGCCCAGGCTTCCCCACGGGGTCTGGGCCACTACCGCGTTTTCGCCCGGCCGCATGGTGGCGCTTTCACGGTAGGCGCGACCATCGGGCGTATCGGCATCGAACAGGTGGATCTTGTCATAGCGCGCGGTGATATCGCCGCGGGCATTGATCAATAAACTACGGTTTGCGGCGCGGGCATCGATCCCGGACCTGATAATCGCCGAACCAATCAGGATTTCCACCCGCAACGACTGCGCCAGTTCGCGCACACCCCTGATGAAGACATCCTCGGCCTCGGTCGTGACCACCAACGCTTTCTGTTCCTTGCGCGCCTCCATCAGGTTGGCGCATTCCGGCAGCAGGATGAATTGCGCGCCATTGCTGGCGGCCTGCATGATCAGCGGACGAACGTGTTCCAGCGCGTCAGCCGGGTTGGCCGGCGTCCGCGTCTGGATCAGGGCGAGGTTGAGGATATCTGTCATTTAAGCAGCCAGCAGCGGATCGAGACCGCCGCGCGAGTCCAGCGCCATCAGGTCGTCGCAACCACCGACATGCGCGCCGTTGATGAAAATCTGCGGATAGGTATAGCGGCCGGAGCGCTCATTCATTTCCACGCGCAGGGCCGGATCGTGCGAGGCGACGATCTCCTTGAATACGGCGCCCTTCTTCTCAAGCAGCGCCTTGGCGCGCTCGCAGTAGGGGCAATAGGGCTTGGTGTAGATATCGATCTGGGGCATGGGACACTCGGTACAAGGGATACTTTAAAGAGAATATAGGAAAACGTGTAAGAAATTAAAGTGATGAGTGCTTCACGGCTCTTGCCAGCACGCAAACATCGACTGACGCCGCCCCCGCTTTCAATAGGGTATCGGCGCAAGCGCGTAAGGTGGCGCCGGTCGTAAACACATCATCGATCAGCACGATGCGCTTGCCGGTAATGCGTTTTTGGTCCTTCGCGCTGATCGCAAAAGCGCCGCGGACATTCTCCCAGCGCGCCTGGGCGCCCTTGCCACGCTGATGGGTCTGGCGCGTGCGTTTCAGCGCATTGCCGAGATAGGTCCGGTTCAGTCGCCGCGCCACAGGCCGGGCCAGTTCAGCCGCCTGATTGAAACGGCGATGCAGCAGACGCCAGGGATGCAGCGGCACCGGCATGACGATATCAGCCCCGGCAATCACATCAGCGCCGGCACGTTCCAGCCAGCGCGTCAACATGGGGGCAAGGTCGAGCCGGTCGCCATTCTTGAAACCCAGGATCAGTCCGCTCACCGCCTCATCATAGATGCAGGCGGCACGGGCGCGACGAAACGGGAACGGCTTGTCGCTGCATTCGCTGCAATGGGCGCCCACGCCCAGGAACAAGCCGCCTTCAAACGGCCGGGCGCACATATCGCAGCCGTCATGATCGAGAAAGCGCATCCGCGACCAGCTTGCTGCTGCCAGCCCAGCGCCCATCAGGCTCTCCGGCGGCGCGTCTTCCATGCTGTCAAAGCGGTGTGGCGGGAAGACGGTATCGAGCGCGTGGGCTAAAGAGGCGCGGATATGAGCGGCCGTCAGGTGGTCCTCGACAAAAGCCTTAACCTCGGAACGGATTTGGCCTAAACGGGACTTCAGTCGCATATAGAGTCCCCCGCCATGTCGCTTCCACCTCGTCTGTTTGATCGTAATTTGCTGGCCCACCGACTTGATCGCGCGGCCGGCGGCTTTTCGCAAGCGCATTTTCTGCGCGCACGCGCCGTGGAAGACCTGATCGAGACGCTTTCCGCCATCAACCGACCGTTCGATGTGGCGCTGGATATGGCGGCGCGCGACGGCGCTTTCGGGCGGGCCATTATGGGCACGCCGGTCGCGGATAAAGTCGGCCTGTTGATCGAGGGAGACCTTTCGGAAAAACTGTCCGCGCAGCAATCAGGCGCGGCGCGGCTGATCATGGACGAGGAGGCCCTGCCCTTCGGTGATGACAGCCTCAACCTCGTGGTCAATGGCTTAAGCCTGCATACGGTCAACGACCTGCCGGGCGTGCTGGTGCAGGTCAGGCGGGCGCTGAAGCCCGACGGCCTGTTTATCGGCTCACTGTTCGGCGGCGAAACCCTGACCGAGTTGCGCGCCTGCCTGATGGAGGCCGAGCTTGAGGTGCGGGGCGGTTATGGCCCGCGCATCGCGCCCTTCGCCGAGAGCCATGACCTGATCGACCTTTTGAAGCGTACCGGCTTCAACATGCCTGTGGTTGATTCAGACCGTGTGACCGTGACCTATGAGCACCCCTTGCGCCTGATGGCCGACCTGCGGCTGATGGGCGAGAGCAATATCCTGTTGCAGCGCCCACGCAAGGGCCTGAACCGCGCCATTCTGGAAAAGGCGTCCGCGCTCTATTTCGAGCGCCATGCCGATGCGGAAGGCCGCATTGCGGCGACCTTCGAGATCATCACGCTTTCCGGCTGGAAAGCGCACGACAGCCAGCAAAAGCCCCTGCGTCCCGGCTCGGCGAAAATGCGCCTGGCCGATGCGCTGGGCGTGAAAGAGGGCAAGCTTTAGAGTTTGCAGGCGATGCCTTTGCGAGCCGTATCGAGATAACTCCAGTAGCCCGGCTGACCACGATGGGCCGGCGCCAGTTTGACCGCGCGAGCGATATCGCAGCCACCGCCCGCCGCCAGATGACGCAGGGTGGTCGGCAAGTTCCACGGGCTGAACTGGGTCAGGCCGAGATAAAGACATAGGCCGATCAGGACCACGGTGCTGATCAGTTTAAGCCGGTCGGAAATCTCGCTTTCGTGTCGCAGGCGGCCAGACGCCGCCGTCATGCGCTGTCGTAAAAAGGCGGCTTCCTTCGCCGCTGCCTGTTGTCCGTAGCTTGGTCCATGCGTCATTGCCCGCCCCTCCAAATAACGAAGTTACGCATAAATCTCTAACAGCGGGTTTTCAAAAACTCTTAATGCTTAGATAAAATCGCATAACCAGGCGACCAGCGGGTCGTCGGCCGGCGGCATCGGGTAGTTGCGCATGTCATTCGGGCGCACCCATTTGAGCGCCGCATGTTCCTTCGCCTCCGGTTCGCCTTCCCAGCGCCGGATCAGGTAAAGCGGCATCAGCAGATGGAAGCTTTCATAGGTGTGCGAGGCGAAAACGAACGGTGCCAGGCAGGCCTGTTTGACCACAATGCCCAGTTCTTCTTCCAGTTCGCGGATCAGGGCGATTTCCGGGGTTTCGCCCGGTTCGACCTTGCCGCCGGGAAATTCCCACAGGCCGGCCAGTTGCTTGCCTTCCGGGCGCTGGGCGATCAGCACCCGGCCATCGGAATCAACGAGGGCGGCGGCAACGACAAGGATGGTTTTCATAGGAACGCTTCCGGACAAAAGGAAGCTCCTTTTGGCCTAAAAGCGACGCCGAGGCAAATCCCGCCTAATCGATACAGGTGACGAACTGGTCAGTAATATAGACGCGCGCATCGCAGATGGCGTGACGGCGTTGTTCCAACTTAGACTGAGAGTCCGGATCGGCCCGGAAATCGTCAAAGGCCTTCATATCCGGAAAATGCAGGATGTGAATTTCATCCGGATCACCGGGACGCGGCGCGGAGGGCTGCGAGGCTGAGACGATCTGGCCGCCGTAGCGGTAAATGATCGGCGCCATTTCGGCCTCATGCGCCCGCAGCGCTGAGATGCCGCCATCGCCGACATAAAGGAGCACCACGATCTGGATCAACGCGCTTCACCAGTGTGGTCGGGCCTTTTGAACGCTATAGACACGATTATGCGTAGGTCATGGACGTGAATACCGCATTAATATGGTTACTGTGCCAAGATATTAGGGTTTGGAAAGCAAGACACCCCACCACCATCCGTCTTCGCCTAAAGGCTTCGCCGGAGGGTCCCCCTCCCCATCATAGATGGGGAGGTATAAAATTGCGCAGTAGCGTAAGTGGTTAGCTTTGAGACGATTGCGTCGCAGTCGTCCAAAGATAGCCTCTTACGACCGGTAATCGCCGTTGATGCTGATATACCCATGCGTCAGGTCACAGGTATAGACATGCGCCGTGGCGCGGCCGACGCCGACATCGACGCTGACCTCCAGCTCCGCCTTCTTCATATAGGCGCTCATCGCCGCCTCGTCATAGGTGCGCGACACCGCCCCGTGTTCGGCCGCCACCAGATCGCCGAAGCGGATGGCGATGCGATCGCGGTCCACCGGCTCCTCGGTCTTGCCGACGGCCATGACGATCCGGCCCCAGTTGGCGTCCTCGCCAGCGAAGGCGGTCTTGACCAATGGGCTTTCGGCGATCGACTTGGCGATCCTGCGCGCCGAAGCCGGACTTGATGCGCCGGTGACATTGACCTTGACGAACTTGGTGGCGCCCTCTCCGTCGCGGATCAGTTGCGTGGCCAGGGCGTGCATGACCCTTTCCAGCTTGGCCTTGAAGTCGGCCAGGCGCTTGTCACCGGCGCGGGAGATCTTCGGCGCACCGGCAGCCCCCGTGGCGAACAGCAGGCAGGTGTCGTTGGTCGAGGTGTCGCCATCGACCGTCACCGAATTGAAGGTGGTGCGGGTGAACAGGGCCAGCAGAGCCTGCAACACACCGGGCGACAGGGTGGCGTCGGTGGCGATAAAGGCCAGCATGGTCGCCATGTCTGGCGCGATCATGCCGGACCCCTTGGCGATGCCGTTGATGCGCACCGTCACCCCGTCGATGATCGCCGTTTCCGTGGCGCCCTTGGGGAAGGTGTCGGTGGTCATGATGGTGGCGGCGGCCTCGGCCCAGGCATCGGCGCGCAGGTCTTTTTCGAGATCGAACAGCCGGGCGGCGATCCTGGAATCGTCAAGCACCTGCCCGATCACCCCGGTCGAGGCCAGCATGATATCGCGCTGGCGGCAATCGATGCGGCGGCTGAGCGCCGAAGCCGTGCGGCGGGCAGCGTCAGCGCCCGGCTTGCCGGTAAAGGCGTTGGCGCAGCCGGCATTGCAGATCAGGGCGCGGACATCGAGACCCTCATTGGCGTCGAGTTGCTTCTTGCACCAGTCAACCGGCGCGGAGCCGATCGTGTGGCGGGTGAAAACGCCGGCGCAGGTCGTGCCCTCGGCGAACTTCATCAGCAGCGTGTCTTTGCGGTCGTGTTTGTAGAAGCCGGACTGAGCCGTGGAAAGCTGCACACCCCCGACGGGCGGCATGACGGGAAACGGCACGGCCAGGGGCGAAACGGCCAGGCCGGGCTTGCCAGGTTTGGCCGGTTCGGCGTCAGCCGGATGCGTCAGGTTGGCGACCGCATCGGCGCCGGTCTGGACGGCGCGTTTGACGGCGCTGGTGAAGGGATCAAGCGCGCGCTCAAGACCTTCGGCGGCGCGCTGGGTAATGCGGCTGGCGGCGGGGGTCTTTAAAGTCGGCGTCTTGGTCATTGGCGCGGTTCCTTGCTTTACGGAATACGGTTCTGCCCCTTAACAGAGAGCCGGTAAGGACGCCATAGCTAAAGGCATCAGGGGCAATGCCAAAGCACAACACGAACCGTTACCGGGCGTTATGTCAATTGTGATGATGAACGTCTTTCTCGCATGTGCGAAATATGATATGACAGCGCTGTCAATAAATATGAACCGGGCACTTCGCCCGCAGGAATAAGTGTTATGAAGTCCATCGCAAGCATTCTCGTGAACCTCATTGTTAGTTGGGCCAAGGCGCACCGTCTGCCGGTCGTTGACTAAAACCTTCGCTTAAACACCCCCCTGCATTTGGAAATGAGTCCAATGAAAAAGCAAATTGAAGCCTTCCTGATGGGTCTGCTGGCCTTCGGTTTCGCACCCGGAACGGCGAAATTCTAATCAAACCGCCTGTTGTCGCCTGACAGCGGATGAACAAACCTTTTAAAAAGGCCGGATTGCGCTTTACGTCTTTTTTCCAGCCTTTTTCGCGGGTTCAGCGCTGGAAGCTGATGCGCTATCCGCCGACGCGTCATCGGCGGCCTCTGAAGCCGGAGCCGAATCCGGTTCCTGGGCGCCCGACATCTTGGACGGCTTGACCAGAAGCTCGACATTGGCCTTCTTGCGCAGCGAATTCAGCATACCGGCGACCTGATTATAGATCAGGTAGCGCATGATGATCGGGCGCTCTTCCTCAAGCGTCGGCAACTGTTCCGGCCGGCGATCCTCGACCCGCAGCAGCGCCCAGCCGCCTTCCGTCTGGACCGGGCCGACCGTATCACCGGTCTTGGCCGTCGCCAGCACCGGCTTATAGACCTGCGGCATGATGTCAGTGGTGAAATAGCCCATATCGCCGCCATTGAAGCGC
The DNA here is from genome assembly GCF_035497195.1 of Asticcacaulis sp. GTDB lineage: Bacteria > Pseudomonadota > Alphaproteobacteria > Caulobacterales > Caulobacteraceae > Asticcacaulis. The sequence continues at coordinate 503,902 of NZ_DATJDZ010000014.1, read as the reverse complement.
GTGCCCTGGTCGATCGATTTTTCCATCGCCATCGCCTCGAACAGCGCCCCAGCCTGTAGTTGCTTCAGCGCGGCGTCGGCCTCGGCTTTTGTTTTCAACAGGATCAGGCGGGTGCGGATTTCCTCGGATTGTTTCGAGAGCTGAACCTGCTCATCGTAATGCGACTTGACCGCCTTGTCGTCGATATCGCGGTCGATGGTGTTTTCGACCAGCATATCCCCCAGAATCCGGTCGTGAGCGGCGCGCAGGCGGCGTTGGGCGATGGTCGATTTTTCCAGCCCCTTGGCCACGGCCGCCTTGGCCAACAGGCGCTGATCGACCACCTCTTCAAGCGTGCGCGAAAACAGGTCCGAGGTCACATCGAGCGGCTCACCGGGGCCGATCTGGCCCTGGGCGATCGCTTCGGCGCGGACATCGGAGGTCCAGATGGTTTCACCGTCGATCCGCGCCACCGCGACATCGCCGGCTTCCGGCGGCGCTTCATTGCTGACGGTCGGCTTGTTGCAACCGGCGACGCTTAAGGATAGCGCCAACAGGGCAGGCACATAAACAAGGCGCAGAACAGAGCGTTTAACCATGAATTTCCCCAAACCTTCCCCAAACCAGCAGAGCAAACCGGGTGCTTACCGAAGCTGGCCCTAAGCTAAGATTGACATACATCATTCCGCCGCTTAAGTCAGTGCCCGTGCTTGAAAAGCGCTATTCCGGACCTATTTGACCTGTAAGTCGTTTCAGTCTCGTTACGAACACTACAGATAAATAAGAAGATTTCGCGCCGCCTTCACAATGCTCCATCTCTGGCCTCTACATCTGACAGGCTAATTTGGCCCGATTTAGGCCATTTCGACTGATACGAAATTCATAGTTAAGGTTTCTCATGCTGGCCATCGCCAAAATGCTTTTCGGCTCCTCCAATGACCGCAAGGTCAAGTCCATGTTGGTGCGGGCGACACGTATCACGGCGCTTGAACCCAAATACAAGGCCATGAGTGACGACGAACTGCGCGGCCAGACGCAAATCTTCAGGGACCGCATCGCTAAGGGTGCCTCGCTCGATTCGCTGATGGACGAAGCTTTCGCCGTGGCGCGTGAGGCCTCGCTGCGGGCCATCGGCCAGCGTCACTACGATGTCCAGCTTGTCGGCGGCATGATCCTGCACAAGGGCGGTATCGCCGAAATGCGCACCGGTGAAGGCAAGACCCTGGTCGCCACCGCGCCGGTCTACCTCAATGCCCTGGCAGGCAAGGGCGTCCACCTGATCACGGTCAACGACTATCTCGCCAAGCGCGACGCCGACTGGATGGGCCGCGTCTACCGCTTCCTCGGCCTCTCGACCGGCGTCATCGTCAATGGTCTGAGCCAGGGGCAGCGCAAGCAGGCCTATAATGCCGATGTCACCTACGGCACCAATAACGAATTCGGCTTCGACTACCTGCGCGACAACCTGGCCTACAGCACCAGTGAAATGGTCCAGCGCGGCCACAATTTTGCGATCGTCGATGAAGTCGACTCGATTCTGATCGATGAAGCCCGCACGCCGCTGATCATCTCCGGCCCGACCGAGGACCGTTCGGAACTCTACAAAATTCTCAACACCGTCACCCTTGAGCTGATCAAGGACCCGGACATGTTTGAACTGGATGAAAAGCAACGCCAGGTGCTGCTGTCGGAAGCCGGTTCGGAACGCCTTGAGGAAATGCTGGAAGCCGGCGGCCATCTGGCGGAAGATTCCGCCGGTCTCTACGACCCGGTCAATATCTCGCTGGTCCACCATTCCAACCAGGCCCTGCGCGCCAATACGCTGTACCAACTCAACAAGGACTATATCGTCAAGGATGGCGAAATCGTCCTGATCGATGAATTCACCGGCCGCATGATGTCGGGGCGCAGGCTTAGCGAAGGTCTGCACCAGGCGATCGAAGCCAAGGAAGGCGTCGAGATCCAGCCGGAAAACCAGACCCTGGCCTCGGTGACCATCCAGAACTATTTCCGCATGTACGGCAAGCTGTCGGGCATGACCGGCACCGCCGCCACCGAAGCGCAGGAATTCGGCGACATCTACAAGATGGACGTGCTGGAAATCCCGACCAATCGTCCGATCAAGCGCATCGACGACGACGATGAAGTCTACCGCACCGAGGCCGAGAAATTTGCCGCCATCGCCGCCCAGGTCGCCTATTGCTACGTCAAGGGTCAGCCGATCCTGGTCGGCACCGCCTCGATCGAAAAATCCGACGACCTGTCGAAGTTCCTCAACGACTATAGTTACAAGGTCGAGGAGTCACGCACCCTGAAATCGCAGTACGCCAATGCCGACAAGAAGGAAATCCTGAAAGCCGGCGAAGACGCCTACGACATCACCTACAAATCCGGCAAGGGCATCCCGCACAATGTTCTGAACGCGCGCTTCCACGAGCAGGAATCCGACATTATTGCCGATGCCGGTATTCCCGGCGCCGTCACCATCGCCACCAACATGGCCGGCCGCGGCACCGATATCCAGCTCGGCGGCAATGTCGACATGCGCGTGCAGAAATGGCTGGCCGAACAGGACGCCGCCGGCAACGCAGTGTCGGCCGAACAGATTCTGGCTAAAAAAGGCGAAATCGAATCCCAGGTCGCCGGCCTCAAGCAAAAGGCGCTCGAACTGGGCGGCCTGTTCGTGCTCGGCACCGAACGCCACGAAAGCCGCCGTATCGACAACCAGCTTCGCGGCCGTACCGGCCGTCAGGGCGACCCCGGCCGTTCGAAATTCTTCCTATCCTGCGAAGATGACCTGATGCGCATCTTCGCCGGCGACCGCCTGAACGCGATGATGAAGTCGCTCGGCGTCGAAGAAGGCGAAGCGATCACCCACAAGCTGCTCAACGGCGCCATCGCCACCGCACAAAAACGCGTCGAGCAACGCAACTACGAAATCCGCAAAAACCTGCTGAAATACGACGATGTGGTCAATGACCAGCGCAAGGCCGTCTTCGAGCAGCGCCAGGACTTCATGGACGCCACGGATCTGTCCGAACTGATCGGCGAATTCCGCACCGACACGATCCACGATCTGGTCGAGCGCCACATGCCGCCCAAGGCCTATGCCGAAAAGTGGGAAATCCCGGAACTGAAGGAAGCCATCCTCAACCTGACCGGCCTTGACCTGCCTATGGCGGAATGGGCCGAGGAAGAAGGCATCGCCAACGAGGAATTCGAAGAGCGTATCCAGAAGCTGGCGGCTGAGAAGATGGAGGAACGCCTGCGGCTGCTCGGCGACGACCAGATGAAGGCGCTGGAAAAGCAGTTCATGCTCCAGATGATCGACATGCACTGGCGCGAACACCTGATGCACCTCGATCATCTGCGCGCCGTTATCGGCCTGCGCGGCTACGGCCAGCGCGACCCGCTCAATGAGTACAAGACCGAAGCCTTCACCCTGTTCGAGACCCTGCTGACCAATCTGCGCCACTCGGTCACACGCTGGCTGATGACCATGGAAATCCGTTTCGAGCAGCCCACAGAGGCCGCCGATCCAATGCCGTTTGCGCCTTCGCTGCCGCAACAGCGCCGGGCCTTCGAGGAAGTGCATCTCGATCCGCACACCGGCCTGAACGAGCGTGGTCCCAAGCTGGGCGACGATCTGACGCCGGAACAGCGCGCCGCCCTGCCGCCTCAGGCCCTGCCAACCGGCTGGGAGAACACCTCGCGCAACGGCCTGTGTCCATGCGGCTCGGGCAACAAGTTCAAGCATTGCCACGGCACACTGGTTTAACGCTTCTGAGCCATCAGGAATGCGATCTTGAGGCCTCCGCCTGAACTCAGGCGGAGGCCTTTTTAATGATCCCGGCAAGGAACTGCGTTTAAAAGACACACCGAACGCCTTCCGTTCGCCTGCAGGGCATTCCCCCATTGCCACAGCCTGTGGATAGAGCTAGTCTTCATGCTTAATCTTTGATTAAGCGGAGGGGTGCCGTGTTCGGGTTCAGATTCAAGGCTTTGGTGATGGCAGGCGCCGTGAGCGCTATCGCCCTGCCGTGCGCCGCGCAGGAAATTGTTGCCGCCTCCCCCTCCAATCAATACGCCCTCGCCGCCGGTGATGTTGCGGTCAGCGCCGTGGCGCAGCTCAACGACGCCGCCGAGACCGCCCACGTTCAGGAAAAAGTCGATCTTTACAAGCAGTTGATGGAACTAAACGGCGTTTCCCGCAATGTGCGCGAAGTCATCACCAATACCAAGACCGCCACGCGCCTGATCGTCATCGACCGCGCCGGCCTGACCACGCTGACGCCGGAACAGGACGCGCGCTACAATCAGATTGCCGACAAGATCCTGCTCGATACACAAAACAGCCTGATCGAGAATATCGCCGAGGCGCAGGCGCCGGCCTTCAGTTCGGACGAGATCCAGCAACTTATCATCGCCAATTCGTCGATCGCCGCAGCCAAATATAACGCCGCCAAGTTCATGCAGCAGGACGCATTGGCCGGCGAGGTTCAGACCTACATGGTCGAGGCGGTGATCCGAATCATCAAGACCTTTACGGAATCGCAGGCGAGTTAAGACACGGCAATAGCAGAGAACTTTTGGGGGGATAGGGTTTGGTGTCGGTGTCTTTTAAACGGTTGCGGATCAGTGTGTTCGCCCTGCTCGTCTTGCCCGCGGTTTCCGCTCATGCGCAAACCGCGATGACCTTCAATCAATCTTCCCAGATGCAGGCCTATCTCAATCAGAGCACGGCTACGCCCATGCGGCCGCCAACCGAAACGCAAGGCGAGATCAACCGCGCCGTCATGCAGGCCATGAGCAGCATGACACCGGAACAACTGGCCCAGGCCACCGCCGCGCCGGTCGTGGCGACAGCGGAAGCCATGTCAATGGCGGCCGATGAAACGGCGCCTGTTAAAAAAGTCAAGACCAGGGGTATGCTGGCCATTCTCGATCTTGGCGCGCCGGAGGCCGGGTCTTCCGGCATCACCTACGGCCTGGCTGCCGGCCAGGGTGCGGCGCCCGTCGTACCGGCATCGGCCAATTTCGATCACGAAACCGCTGCCGCCATTCTCACCGCCTTCAAGGCGCCGGGCCAGACAGCTGAAAGCGCCGCCACCTACGCCGCCACGCCGGTGATCGATCCGGCCGTGGAGGAGCGCATCGATCTGGCGCGCGCGGTTTACCGCATCGACGGCACCGACGCCCTCGTCCGACACTTCATCGCCACCCAGCACATGAAACTGATCATCGAGGAAGTGGCCCGCCATATCGATTTCTCCAAGCTGTCGGAATCCGACAAATACCGGCTGGCCGCCATCGCCGCCGTGGCCCAGACCGAGCTTGAAGATAAGGTCATCCGCATGAACGCCCTTGTCCAGGCTCAGGTCCTGAGCAAGCCGGAACTGCTGCAACTGCTGGCCGCCTATGACACCGACATCCAGCGCAAGCTGACCGACCTGCGCCTGCACGACGACGGCAAGGTCGATCGCGCCGCCGAACTGGATATCCGGCTGGCGCAGTTCCAGATCGTCAAGGCGTTCGAGGCCGGACACTAAACGGATACCTTGCGGCGAAACTGAAAACGGCTAAGACTACGGATCAAAGCTGTTTAGAGAGATATCCGCATGAAATACTTGACCGCTATCGTCGCCGCCCTGCTTGTTATGTCTTCGCCTGTCATGGCGCAAACCGTCTACACCGGCGACAAGGTCGATGGCGTGGCGGTGATCGAGAAGCTGGATATCAGCGACCTGCCCACCGGGGCAGTGACGAAGCTGTGGTTCCGGGTTACCGACAATTCAGTCGGCCAGGGCTGGTACGTGCCGGTTGTTGTCATCAAGGGCGCGAAGCCAGGGCCGAAATTCCTGCTGACCGCGGGCATTCACGGCGATGAGCTGAACGGCATCGCGGTCATCCAGCAGTTGGTGACGGACATCGATCCAAAGACCCTCAGCGGCACTCTCGTCGCCGTACCGGGCCTGAATGCTGCCGGACTGGAACATTCCACCCGCGCTTTCAGCGGCTACCATTCCGGCTCCGGTGGCAATCTCAACCGCCTGATGCCCAACGATACCGCCGAGCACGGTCACGAGGGCGACGCCGCCACGCGCTATGCCGGACGGCTATGGTCGAATATCTTCACGGGTAATGCCGATTTCGCCGTCGATCTGCACACGCAATCGCGCGGCGGCACCTATCCCGCCTATGTCTTCGCCCAGACAGCCCAGGCGCGCCATATCGCCGACATGCTGCGTCCGGACGTCATCAACATGGACCCCGGTATCGACGGCGCGGTCGAGAATATGTTGAACGCCATAAGCGTACCGGCCGTGACCTATGAACTGGGCGGCGCCGAGGTCTTTGACAGCAAATTGATAGCGCGCGGCCTTCGCGGTGTGCGCAATGTCATGATCGATCGCGGCATGATCGCCGGCATACCCGATCTCAGCGATCCGGAACCCTATCTCGGCAATCAGGTGACCAATGTCGAAAGCCCGCGCGGTGGCTGGTCACACGTGAAGGTAAAGCTCAACCAAAATGTCAGGAAGGGCGATGTACTCGCCACAGTCACCGATCCGTTTGGGCAGATCATCGCCACCCTCACCGCGCCCTTCGACGCTCACATTCTCGGCATGGGCACCGACCCGCGCACCCAACCGGGCGACATGGTGGTGCGGTTGATTGCCTGGTCGGATAAGGGTGTCTGCGCCCGGACCGGTTGTCCGGAAACCGCCCCGATGGTCAAGAGTAAATGACCGGTTATATCCTCCGTCCCGCCGACGCCGCTCTTGATGAGGCGATGCAGGCTGCCGGCCGCCATGACCATGCCGCTGTCATTGCCGCCGCTCGGCGCGTCGTCGAACTCGACCCGCAAAAGCTCCAGGCCTGGTGGCTGTGGGGCATGGCGGCGCTCGATAGTTATCTATATCAGGAAGCAGAGACGGTTCTGGCTGAAGGGACCAGCTTCCTGCCGATCAATCATCCGGCCCGCGTCCGTTTTCTCGCCCAGCGTGTCCGCGCCCTGACGCCGCTTGGCCGCTATGCGGAGGCTTGCGAAGCGGCCAGGCAGGCCCTGGCCATAGGGGTTGAGGACGCAGAAACCCTGCATCTGCTGGCCACCCATCTGTCGCGTGCCTCCCGCGAAAACCTGGCCTTGCCCCTGTTGCAACGCGCCACGGCCCTGCAACCGGATGCCGCCGCCTACTGGTTCAGCCGCGGCGAAACCGAACAGTTTTTGGGAGACCTGGAAGCGGCCGAGGCCAGCTTTGAAAAAGCCGCGGCGCTTGTCCCGCATATGGGGGCGCATCTCGCCCTGTCACGGTTGAAGCGCTGGTCTCCACAGAATAACCATATCGAACGGCTGCTTTCCATCGAGCCTGATCAAACGGCGCTTCATCAGGCCAGTTATTGCTATGCCCTTTTTAAGGAATACGACGATATAGACGACCGCTCCGCCGCCTGGAAATGGCTGCAAAAAGGGGCGGAATTTGCCAAGGCGGAACCTGAAACCCCGCGCAATGCCGCCTGGTCATCGCGGCTGGAAAGCGAAATCGTCGCCGCCTGGCGGACCTGGTTCCCCGCCGAGCGCTTCACAATTCCGCAGGCAACTACGCGTACTGGCCCACGCCGCATCTTCATCATCGGCCTGCCGCGTTCCGGCACCACCCTGATGGAGCGCATCCTGGCCGCCCATTCGCAAGTGCAGGCGCCCGGTGAGTTACAGGCTTTTCCCGCCGCCATGAAGATGGTGTCGAAATCGCAGACCAAGACCTTACTCGATGCTGATACCATCTCCACGGCCGCCAGGACCGATCCGCAGGCCTATGCCGATTTCTATGAGCGGGAGACGGCCTATCTCGATAACGGCCGGCCCTACATGATCGACAAGCTGCCGAACAATACCGACTATCTCGGCCTGATCCGGCTGGCCTTTCCTGACGCCCTGTTCGTTCACATGCGCCGCAATCCGCTGGATTCGCTGTTCGGCGCCTACAAGCTGCATTTCGCCGCCCGCTGGTCCTTCGATCAGAACGACCTGGCCGACCATTACGGCTATTACCGCGACTTGATGCGCCACTGGCAGGTCTGCTTTGGTAATGACATCATCGAGGTATCGCTGGAAGCGCTGATCAGCGATCCGGAAGGCCATATCCGCCGGATTCTGGACGCCTGCGGGCTGCCATTCGAGGCCGCCTGCCTCAACCCGCATGAAACCACAGGCGCCGTCGCCTCGGCCAGCTCCAGCCAGGTGCGCAAGCCGATCAATAGCGAAGGCGTGGGCGCGTGGCGGCGCTATGCGTCAGGCTTGATGCCCCTGCGCGCGCGCCTGGAGGCCATGGGTGCGATCGATGAAGACGGCAATGCCACAAATTGATGCGCCACCTGTCGGCAATACGGACATTGTTTTCGCACTCTGGAATCTGGCCGCGCGGCTCATAGAGCGCCACGACTATACCGGGGCCGAAAGTCTGCTGGCCGAAGGGCTGCGCCAGCTCGAAGGCCCGGCGCGAATCCCGTTCCTCGCTCAGCAGGGTCGGATATTGGGACCGCTTGGTCGTCAGGCCGAGGCGGTCAGCGCCGTCCGCGAAGCCGTGGCCCTGCTGGAGACGCCGGGCGCCGAAGGCGATGCCGCCACCTGGAATATGCTCGGCCTGACGCTTTGCAATGCCCGGCTCGAATCCGAAGCCCTGTCCCTGCTGCAACGCGCCACCGAACTGATGCCGCAAACTGGTCCATACTGGAAGACACGCGGTGAAACCGAGGCATTTCTCGGCCTGACCGATGAGGCTGAACGCAGCTATGATACCGCCGCCAAAACAGGCAACTGGGCGGCCCATCTGGCTCTGGCGCGGCTGAAACGCTGGACACCGGCGCGAAATCATATCGAACGATTGCTCTCTGCCCCCGTACAGACTGCGCTGCATCACGCTTGTCAGGGTTACGCGCTTTTCAAGGAATATGACGATATCGATGATCGGGCCAATGCCTGGAACTGGCTGCAAAAGGGCGCCTCTGCGGCGCGTGCCCAGCCGGTGACGCAGAGGCGTCCGGCCTGGTCGGCAGAGGCCGAACAAACGACACTCGCCGCGTGGACAACGGCCTTTCCGCCCGAGCGTTTCGCTGCCGTGCCGGATATCCGGCGCACCGGGCCGCGCCGCATCTTCATCATCGGCCTGCCACGGTCCGGCACCACCTTGGTCGAGCGCATCCTCGGCACGCATAGCCAGGTGCAGGCGCTGGGTGAACTGCCGACCTTCCCGGCCGCCGTCAAGACCGTTTCCGGTTCGCAAAGCCCGGCTCTGCTCGACACAGATACCATCATCGCCGCAGGGCACGCCGATCCGCAGGCCATTGCCGATTTCTATGATCAGGAAACGGCGTGGCGCCACGATGGCTCGCCTTGCGTCACCGACAAACTGCCGCATAATTCCGACTATGCCGGCCTGATCCGGCTGGTCTTTCCCGATGCGGCGATTGTGCATGTCCGCCGCGAGCCAATGGATGCGCTGTTCGGCGCTTACAAGCTCTATTTCGCCGCCGGCTGGTCATTTGATCAGGCCGACCTGGCGGCGCATTACGCCCATTATCGCGGGGTGATGGCGCATTGGAAAAGCTGTTTGGGCAACGGTCTGATCGATGTCTCGCTTGAGAACCTGATCCGCGATCCGGAGACGCAGATCCGGCGATTGCTCAATGCCTGCGGCCTGCCGTTTGAAGACGCCTGCCTCAGTCCGCACACCACAAAAGGCGCTGTCTCCTCGGCCAGTGCGAGCCAGGTGCGCAAGCCGATCAATGCCGATGGTATGGGCGCATGGCGACGATATGAGGCGGAACTTTTACCTTTGAGAAGCAAACTTGAGGCAGGGGGGTTCACCGACGCCAAGGGCGACGCTTTGTCTTAAAAAAGTGTCTGGCATATTGTGATCACAATCTGTAGTCTCCGCTCAATCTGATTGCCGGAGCCTTCCCATGACCAACAATGCCGATCTCGCCGCCCGTCGCACCGCCGCTGTCGCCCGCGGTATCGGTCACGCCACCACGCTTTACGCCGGTCGCGCTGAAAACGCCGAGCTGTGGGACGCCGACGGCAACCGCTTCATCGATTTCGCCGGTGGCATCGCCGTGCTCAATACCGGCCATCGCCACCCGAAGGTGCAGGCCGCCGCGCTGAAACAGATGGACGCCTTTACCCACACCGCCTTCCAGGTCGTGCCCTATGAAAGCTACATCGCCCTCGCCGAAAAGATAAACGCCCTGGCGCCGATCGACGGGCCGGCCAAGTGCGCCTTCTTCACCACCGGCTCCGAAGCGGTCGAAAACGCCGTCAAGATCGCCCGCTGCCATACCAGGCGCGAGGGTGTCATCGCCTTTACCGGTGGCTTCCACGGCCGCACCGCCCTGACCTCGGCCCTGACCGGCAAGGTAGTCCCCTACAAGAAAGACCTCGGCCCGCAACAGCCCGGCATCTATCACCTGCCCTTTCCGGTGGAGGCGCACGGCATCGACAGCGACGATACGCTGAAAATGCTCGATTACCTCTTCAAGGCCGATATCGCGCCGGACGCCGTGGCCGCCATCATCATCGAACCGGTGCAAGGCGAAGGCGGCTTTTTGATCACCCCGCCGGAACTGATGCGCGCCTTGCGTAAAAAATGCGACGAACACGGCATCCTGCTGATCGCCGATGAGGTCCAAACCGGCTTTGGCCGCACCGGCAAGCTGTTCGCCATGGAACATTACGATGTGAAGCCGGACCTGATGACGATGGCCAAATCGCTGGCCGGCGGCTATCCGCTTTCCGGCGTGGTCGGCCGCGCCGAGGTGATGGACGCGCCGGTTGTCGGCGGCCTCGGCGGCACCTATGGCGGCAATCCGGTCGCCTGCGCCGCCGCATTGGCCGTGCTGGAGGTCATCGACGAAGAAAAGCTGCTCGACGCCGCCAACCGTCAGGGCGCGAAACTAAAGGCCAGACTCGAAGCGCTGGCTAATCGCAACGATATCGTGCCGATAATCGCGATTCGCGGCCTCGGCGCCATGATCGCCTTCGATATCGTCACCGAACGCGGCAGCCACACGCCGGATGCCGCCACCACCAAGGCGGTGACAACCAAGGCGCAGGCCAATGGCCTGATCCTGCTCTCCTGCGGGGTCTACGCCAATACCATCCGCCTGCTCGTACCGCTGACCGCCTCCGACGACATCCTTGACGAAGGCCTGGCCAGGCTGGAAATCGCGCTGACAGTTTAGATATTCGCCCGGCAGTTTTTCTCGATAAAGGCGTCATGGCTGATCAGGCCATCGACGCGATCCTGAACTTTTGACCGCACCTGAGTCAGGCGCTGCTTCAGTTCGTCTTCCGAAATCAGGTCGGCGATCGGGTGATATTCACGCGGCGGCCTGCCCTGCCCGACCATTAGCGAGAACCAGCTAACCTCCTTGAAAAGGTCGGTATTGCGCACCGCCGACTGACCAACGCTCTCGAAAAGGTCCAGCCGTTCCCTGAGCGATTCGGGAATGCTCATATGGCGGCAATATTGCCAGAAAGGGGTCTCGTCGCGCTCGGTCACATGGTAGTGCGCGATCAGGAAGTCTTTGATATTGATATATTCCGCCGCCATTTCGCGGTTGTACTGATCGACCACGGCCGGCTGGATGCCGGTCTTGGGGAACATCGCCAGCAATTTGGCGATCCCGACCTGAACCAGATGGATGGACGTCGATTCCAGCGGTTCGAGAAAGCCGGACGACAGGCCGAAAGCGAGCACATTATGGCTCCATGACTTGCGGCGGCGGCCAGTCACGAAACGCAGCACCTTCGGGTCTTTCAGCGGCTTGCCTTCGAGGCGCGACAACAATTTCGTGCAGGCCTCGTCCTCGCTGATGAATTCGCTGGAAAAAACATAGCCATTGCCTGTGCGGTGCTGCAACGGAATATGCCACTGCCAGCCGGCCTCGCGCGCGGTCGAGCGCGTATAGACCTCAATCGGTCCCTCGGCTTTTTCAGTCGGCACGGCGGCGGCGCGATTACACGGCAGCCACTGGCTCCAGTCGTCATAGCCGACTTTAAGCGTCTCTTCGATCAGCAACCCGCGGAAGCCGGAGCAATCGATAAACAGGTCGCCCTCGATCCGCTCGCCGCTCGCCAGTTCCACAGCGGTGACATCACCGGATTCGGCGGCTTGATGAACCTGGACGATCTTGCCTTCGCGGCGCACCACCCCACGCGTTTCGGCGTAATCCCGCAGGAAGACAGCATAAAGACTGGCGTCGAACTGGTAGGCGTAGTTCATGCGGGGCACCCCCGAAGCGTCGGCTTTCGCCCGGCCGAACTTGCCCTCGCGGATAGCCATGATCTCGGCATTGTAGCGGCCGTAATCCTGGCTGCCGCCCATCGCCGCCTGGCGCAGCATGAAATGATGGAACTCGATGCCGTCCATATCGGCGCCGTAAAGACCGAACGGATGGATATAGGACTGGCCATCCTTGCGCCAGTCAACGAAGCGAATACCGAGCTTGAAGGTGCCGCTGGTGCGGCGGACAAAATCGTCCTCATCCAGCCCCAGCAAATCATTGAACAGCCGGATTTGCGGGATGGTCGCTTCACCAACCCCGACCGTGCCGATCTCCGCCGATTCAACCAGCGTGATGGTGTGGTTCCGCGTGCCCAGCACTTTCGACAAGGCGCTGGCGGTCATCCATCCGGCGGTGCCGCCACCGACAACGACGATGCGTTTGATTATTTTGCTCATACTGTTTTAGCCAGGCTGCCTGCTATGTTGCGTTCGATAAACGCGTCATGTGAACTCATTTTCTCCACATGCTGCTTGATAAAGCCCAGCATCTTCTGGAAGTGGCCAATGGCGTCGGCGTCAGGCGTCATGTCGGCCACCGGATCATAACTGCGCGGCATCAGGCCGTGACCGGTGAAAAGCGCCAGCCAGTCATCGGCCACGAAAACTTCCTCTTCATAAAGCGGCACCATGCCGCGCGCCTTGAACAGTTCGATCTTGTAGGCCAGCGTATCGGGGATTTCCATCGCACGCAGCCGATCCCAGAAAGGCTCATTATCGATGCGATTGAGTTTGTAATGAGCGATCTGGTAATCACGGATACGCTCAAAACTCTGCTGCATCTGGGCATTATATTCGTGCGCTTCCAACCGGCTGTCCGGCGTCACAGGGAACAGGTCGATCAGGTGAGCCAGCCCGGTTTGAAGCGCGTGCATGCCTACATTGTCGATCGGGTCGAAACCACAAGCCGCTTCGCCCACGGCAATACAATTGCCGACCCAGGCCTGCTGCCGGCGGCCGGTCATCAGGGGTGACACGACCGCATCAGGCTGGAGGCGCAGGCCGGCGATCAGGGCGGTGGCTTCCAGCGCTTCCTGATCAGTGATGTGTGTGTCGTTGTAGACATGCTGGAGGCCGGTCATATCCTGCACCGGCGTCAGGTGGAGACATCCGGAAGACAGGGCGCGCACCTGCGAATAGGCCGGCAGGCTGCGAAGCCGTTCGCCGGAAACCGTCAGGACGCGATTACCGGGGAACCATTGCGACCAGCTTTCAAAACCGACGCTTAGAGCCTGCCCCAGCAGCAGGCTTTCTGGCCCAGTCGCGTCGATGAACAGGTCACCGGTGATCACGCGGCCATCCGCGCTGATCAGGCCGGTGATATGGCCGGTCTCCGAGTCCCGCCGGGCATCAAACAGACGCAAGGGCAGTACCTCGACACCCCGGCGCAGAGCCTGCGCTTTCAGGAACTGCACATAAGACTGTGCTTTCAGGTGATAGGCGTAATCCAGCCTGCCAAACGCGCTCATCTCAGCCGTCGGCGTGAAGAAGCGCCCCTGTTTGGCCGCTGCTGCCGTCAGGGAAAACTCCTCCAGCGCGACATTCAATCCGGCCTGCCGCGCCTTGATCCAGAACGGCATGAAGGACACACGGTTGATCGAGCCACCATGACTGCCATAGGGATGGAAGAACGGCGGCGCCGCGCTGGAGAAATTGACGAAGCTCTGGCCAAGAGAATAGCTACCGCCTGTCGCCTTGAGCAGGCTATGTTCGTCGAAACCCAGCAGGCGATGGAAGTTTTCGAGTTGCGGCAGGCTCGCCAGCGTGTCCTGCGGGCGCAGCAAACCCGGTAATTCGGCGACCTCGACCTTGAGACCGGTGCCGCCCAGCGCGCGGGCCAGCGCATTCGCCGCCAGCCAGGCCGCGACATCACGGCCGACGATGACGACCTTGCGGACCTGCCTCATATCCAGACCGGTCATTTCGCCGCTCCTTCCATCATGGCTTTTGACGGCGGCACGAAACAGTAATCACCAACAAAATCAGCGTGGTCTGGCATGGCGTCGACACTGGCCTGAATACGGCCGCGCATGGTTTCCAGCTTTTCCATCAGGGTGGCGTCATCTATATTATCGGCCATGCGATCGTACCCGTGGGCCGTAATATCCTGACCATTCAGCACCGACACCCAGGAAGGCGGCGAGAACAGGCCGTCCTTGTAATTGGGAACACGGCCGCGATGGCGGTACTGCTCGATCTTGTCTTTCAGGCTGTCGGGCACGGTCATATTGCGCGTGTATTCCCACAGGGCGGCATCGGTGCGCGTATTGGCGTAATAATGCAGGATCAGGAAATCGCGCACGCGCTTGTATTCGGTATCGATCAAGCGGTTGAATTCTTCCGCCAGCTTCGGATCTATCGATTTGGTGGAGGGCAGGAGCTGGATAAAGGTGGTGATGGCGATCTGCACCAGATATAGGCTGGTCGATTCCAGCGGTTCCAGAAAGCCGCTCGACAGGCCGATGGTCAGGCAGTTGCGATACCACGATTTCTTGCGCCGGCCAGTTGTGAAACGCAGCAGCTTCGGTTCGGCCAGCGCGGCGCCGTCGAGATTGCCCATCAGGGTTTTGTGCGCCTCGTCCTCGCTGATAAAGGCGCTGGAATAGCAATAGCCATTGCCAGCGCGGTGCTGGAGCGGAATGCGCCACTGCCAGCCGGCGGCCAGCGCGGTCGAGCGGGTGTAGGAATGGAAATCTGCCGTCCGTTCCGTCGGCACCGCCAGGGCGCGATCGCACGGCAGCCATTTCGACCAATCTTCCCAACCGGCCATCAGTTGTTCCTCGATCAGCAGGCCGCGAAAGCCGGAGCAATCGATAAACAGGTCGCCTTCGATTTCCTCACCCGATTCCAGAATGAGGCTGCGGATATTGCCGCTGTCGCTATGCAGCGTAACGTTTTTCACCTTGCCTTCGGTACGTTTCAGACCGCGCGCTTCGGAGAATTCGCGCAGGAACGCCGCGTACAGCCCGGCATCGAAATGGTAGGCGTAGGAAAAGGTCGATTTGATCGATTGCTTGTCTTCCGAGGGAAAATCGAACTTCTGCCGCCGCGCCGCCTGAATGGCGTAGCAATAGTCTTCCAGCGGCGCCGCCTTACCCAGCGCATTGGCGCGGGTCCAGTGATGCTGAAATTCGACACCGGCCATCGGCATACCGAAGGCGCCGAAGGGATGATGATAATTATTACCGAGCTTCCCCCAGTCGCGGAGTTCGATCCCCAGCTTGAAGGTCGCCTTGGTCCGGCGCATGAATTCGGCTTCATTGATGCCGAGATAATCGTTGAAATCCTTGATCTGCGGCAGGGTGGCCTCACCGACCCCGACCGTGCCGATTTCGGCCGATTCAACCAGGCGCACATCCAGCAGGCTGTCTTTTTGTCCTAGTTTCAGTACGCCGCTTAAGGCCGCCGCGCACATCCAGCCGGACGTACCGCCGCCCAGAATAACGACTCTCAAAGGTGAATTCATAGTCTTCCCGTCCGTTGCCGCTTATCCGTGCGGCCTTCCTTATTCCTGTTCGCAGGATGCACGGCGAGACAGCGCGTGCAACCCTATTTTCCCTGTTTGCATAAAGAAAAAAGCGCGCCGCAGGTTACCCCGCGACGCGCTCCCCCATTGCCCCCTGTAGAGGGTCTCTTTTTAGTACTTCAGACGGACGCCGACCTGAACGCGCTTGTCGTTCTTGAACCAGGCGTTCGGCAGAAGCGTGCCGCGGTTGTCGACCTGCTGCATCAGGACCGTATCGGAATCCAGCAGGTTCGAGCCTTGAACGCTGAGTTCGACATTGTCGCTGACGCGGTAACGGATCGACGCATCGAGGTAGCCGATACCCTTCTGCCAGATCGGGAAGCCGACGCAGCAGTCAGCGGCCGTAACCAGGAACTTCGAACGCCAGTTATAGGCGGCACGAACAGCCCAAGGGCCTTTTTCGTACATGCCGATAAGGTTGTACGAGTCGTCCGACAGACCTTCGAGACGATTGACAACAATGTTGTCGTAAGCCGCGATAACACCGCCACCGCCGGAACCAAGGCCACCGCCACCACCGGCAGACGTCGAGCCGAGGCCAGCGTTCTTGACGCCGGTGTTCTTGATCTTGGTGTAGTTCGCCTGGATGCCCAGACCGTCAAAGGGCGACGGCAGGAAGTCGAAGAAGCGCTGATACGACACTTCGAAGCCCTTCAGGCTGGCGCCTTCAGCGTTGACCGGACCTGTGACTTGAACATCACGGGTGACCGGATGACGGGCCTGCGTAACGCCATCCGCTTCATAAACGGGCGCACCGTTTGCGTCGAATGTCGGCGCGGTGCCGTGGGTCAATGTGACAAGCTGGCGGGTGCCGTTTTGTACATAGTCATAGAACTGCTTGTAGAACAGGTCGAACGAGAACGAACCCACCGAAGCGAAATAGTTTTCGAAGGTGATGTCGTACTGGTCGGCCGTGGTGGCCTTCAGATACGGGTTACCTGAAGACGCCGTATAACGGAAGCCCGTATAGCTACAGGCGGCACCAGCGGCACAATTGGTTGGTGTCGGATTGTTGACATCATTCTGCTGATGATCGTAGGCCGTATTTGTACCCAGCGTAATATACGGATTGCCGACGAAAAGATCCGAATCCGTCAAAGAGGACCCCTGGATGTAGAAATAGTTACGCAGGTAGCCCATATCCGGACGCGACATAGCGCGCGAATAGGCGAAACGCATCAGCCAGGTATCATCCAGTTGCACCTTCAAATTGAAGGACGGCAGCCAGTTGATGTGAGTTGTATTCACAACCGCTGGGAACTGCGGATCACTGGTGATCTCGCCATCACGGAACGCCACGTCATCGAGAGAGTGGTGTACGATGCAGTTCCCCAAGGCCGGATATCTGCCATTGGCAGCTGCCATATCGAGCTGGAGTTGGGTGAGCTGGTAAGTATCGCAGTTGTTCTGGTTGTATTCAAACGCATCCGGGAATTTGACGCCACCACCCTTGGAGGTAATATTCGTCTGGACCCAGCGCACACCGGCGTTACCGGTAACCGATTTACCGAAAATCGTTTTGTCATTACCGCCAAATTTCAATTGAAGATAACCGGCGTAGCTTTCTTCTTCAATATCCATGATTTCAGCCGGGGTGTAGCAACTGTTGGCCACTTCGTTGGCACGATCACAGATCGGCACCCACGAACCAATACCCGTTGGGGTCATGCTATTTGTTGTCCCAGCAACACTCATCGCTTTGGACAAAGCCTCACGGCTTTCCAGTGTGTCGTAATTAAAGAAAACAAACTCATGCTGATTAATAAGGTCACTCTGGTGCATAAAGTCATTACCGAACTCTTCGGTATGATAGAGCGGCCCACCTTCACGCAGCGGCGTATCGATGTTCCAAGTTGCAGCATTTTGACTGTAGGTATTGGAAATGTTTTTCCAATTATAGGTCGACCAATTTACATTTTGCTCGCGGTCGGCATAGCGGACGCCGACCTTAATGGTGTCGATCCAGCCTTCATCCCTAGTATATTGCAGGTCAAACCGGCTGGCCAGCTCTTTGCCTTCCGAGTCTTCAGTATGATCCATAACCGAGTTATAGTAATAGTTGTTCGGATTGGTCAGACCACCCGCCGATTGGTTAACGTTCGACGGATCTTGCAAGGTCATCTTCGGATAATCACCCGTCGCATCTAGCAGGACATTGGTGAAGGAATTTATATCGACCTCGATGTCATAATTGGTGACATTCGCCTTGACATATTGCACGTCGAAGTTAGCTCGCAACTTGTCGCTGATGATCCAGCGCAAGTTGAATGAGGTATCGGTTGTCGTTTCTTCGTTGTGGTTATAACGTGTGCCGGTAGTAAACCCGGCGCCACGACGCCCCGCACCATTTTCACCCAGTTGGCAGGTCAGAGGTGTCCCGCCCCAACCATTGTCCGAGTTATTATAACATGCGGTGACCATGGCCTGACCCTGGTCATTTTGCGCAACCAATGCAGACTCTGCGGCGCCGGAACCCCACCAGCCGATATCCGATGTCAGGACACCCGTCTGGAATAGACCCTGGTCGTTGAAGGTGAAGTTTTCACCCGCCAGCGGACTGGCAGCCGAACTATTCGAGAACTGATAGCCGAGCGGTTGTGCCCAGACGTCGAAATAGCCTGTCTGTGCAAAATGCTCGTGCCACTCGTTTTCATAGCTCGAAGTATTGTACTGCAAAGTCGCCAGCAGGCTCTTGTCCTTGCTTTCCCATTGCGCCGCTGCCGAAATACCGTTGCGCGTGCGGTCGAAGTTGGTGTCACGCATCGTGGTCGTGACGGGTATATAGGCAAAGTTATGCTGGGCGGCGTCGTTGTTGTCGTTGCCGAATTGGTTCTCATTACAGGTCGTTGGATCAGTAAGGTCCGGACGATCGGTACAGAAGATGCCGATACGGCCGTACTGGATGCCTTGCGAAGTGGTGGCAATATCCGAATGCGCGGCATTGATCATCAGGCCGAACTCACCGAGTTCGGTATCCCAGCGATTAGAATAGATGGCCGAAACCGATGGCGTCCATTGCTTGGCCAGATCGCCGTAAGACTCATCGACCGACAGGGCGATCAGTTGGCCCTTGGAATCGAACGGCAGACGGGTGCGCAGGTTGATCGAACCGGCGATGCCGCCTTCGATCAGGTCAGCGGTCTGGTTCTTGTAGGTATCGACGCCGGCCATCAGTTCGGGCGAAACGTCGCCCCAGGACAGGCCGCGCGAAGAGTTGGCGGAGAAGACGTCGCGACCGTTGAATTCCGAACGGACCTGTTGCAGGCCGCGTACCAGAACGCCCGACGGTTCAGCCGAGAAGTGCGCCGTATCCGTGGCGGCGGCGAAACGGGTGACGGTGATGCCGGCGACGCGCTGCAGCGCTTCGGCCACCGACTTATCGGGGAACGAGCCGATATCGGTCGCGGTGATCGAATCGACGATCGTATCAGCGTTTTTCTTGATATCCTGCGCCGTCTTCAACGAACGGCGAACACCGACGACGACGACTTCCTGAGCTACAGCGGCGTCATCCGTCGCCGGCGCGGCGTCCTGCGCGTATGCGGGTGTGATAAGGGTGGCCGCCATCGCGGTCAGCGCGACCGCGGACACGCCGCCCTTTAACAGAGTAAGCGCCGAGGCCTTACCTTTGAAACTCTTCATGCTTTCTTCTCCCTAATTGTCTTTACGCCAGACCCGAGATTCTGGCGGTGGGACCGTTGTTACAAAACAGCAACCTGTCGAGGTGAAGCGCCTTTGATAAATGAGGACGGACCCGATCGGCAATTTTGTACGCTTTGACGTTATTATGAACCTGGAAATTTTGACCTGAGTGTCAAAAATTTGCCGGGATATTTTCGCCGCGTATCTTGAATTCCGGGAGTGACCTCTGAGCGCTTCTCGACCTGATTAATTATTTCGTCTTTATTTGTTATATAAGCGCGACGGAAATTTCCAGCACCAATATGACGCTTTCGCCACAATGTGGACAGATAATGGCACGAATGCCACACATGATAGCGCTCACAATTGGTCGAAACCACCCCGAGGGATCAAGTTATGTTGGCAACATTGCTACATTGATATTTATGTTCCGTGCGCCTTACCCTCAATTTTCTCCAATAAAGCTATGTGATTGTGTTGATTTAACAGCCATTTTATACGAATCCCGAATTCACCCCAGCGGACAAACAAATAGGAACCTATTTGTATGACATCGATCATGCAATCTTGCGAACGCATATCAATGTTGCTTCAATTAAGGCCTGATTAAGTGCGGATTTTGAATTTTCACCGCCTATTCGGCCAAATTGGTACTTCTTTGGACAGCAAGCCCACGCAAAACCTTGCCATCGTAGAGGGCGTGATTTACCACTGGAGCCGGATCAGGCGGCCAATCAAGCCCCCCGCCCAGCCATTCCAGTTCCATTCAAGAGTCTCGCAGTTATGTCAAAAACAGCCGCAATCAGCGCCTTTCCAGAGGTGAAATCGATGGCGGATGTGACGCCGGACACCTTCGCCAAAATTATCCTGCCCGCGGGAAAGCCGGTCCTGATGCGCGGGTTGGTGGCGAAATGGCCAGCGGTGGCGCACGGCCTGGCCGGCGCCGAATCGGCCGCGGAATATCTGAAAGCGATGGATAACGGCCAGCCAACCACCGTGCTGGAAGCCAACAATAAGGTGCAGGGCCGTTTCGCCTACGGCCCGGATATGCACGACTTCAACTTCAACAAGCGTTCGAAGTCGATTTCCGCCGGCATTGACCAGATACTGGCCGCGCTTGAACATCCCAACCCGCCCTACACCTATGTGCAGTCAACGGTTATTCCGGAATATATGCCACGGTTTGTACCCGAAAATCCGTGCCCCATTCTGCCGCCAGCCATTCAGCCGCGTATCTGGATCAGCAATGCCACCCGCGCCCAGACCCACAACGACAACGACCACAACCTGGCCTGCGTTATCGCCGGCCGCCGCCGCTTCACCCTGTTCCCGCCCGAGCAGGTGGCCAATCTCTATATCGGCCCGATGGACCATACGCCTTCGGGGCGCGCGATCTCACTGGCCAGCCTAGAGGAGCCGGATTTCGAGCGCTTCCCGAAATTCGCCGAAGCGCTGAAGACCGCGACCGTGGCCGAACTGGAACCGGGTGACGCGCTCTATGTGCCGAAATACTGGTGGCACCATGTCCAGTCGCTGACGCCGTTCAATGTGCTGGTCAATTACTGGTGGGGCAACAGCGCGCCAACCGTCGAGAATCCGATGGCGCCCTTCCTCGCCGCCCTGCTGGCGCTCAAGGATATTTCACCGGCGGACAAGGTGTACTGGAAAACCATGTTCGATCACTACATTTTCCAGACCGGCGGCGATCCGGTGGCGCATATCCCGCCGGCGCATCAAGGCGGACTAGGCCGGCAGACGGCGAAAAGCCGCGCTGAGATTATCGCCGCATTGAAAGCGTTGATTGCCGGACATGGTTAAGATTCAACATTGCTTTTGTTAAGGATTTTCGCAAATCAATGATTGATCAAGGCAGATGCGCCCCGCGCCAGACTATCGCGGGACTTGGCAAAACACAGGCGCAACACGGGCAGATCCCTGCCTGTCTCGCAGAAGGCCTGTAACGGTATGGTGGCCAGACCATGGTTCCGAACGAGATTATAAGCAAAATCCAGCCCGGAGCCTTCGATGCCGGAGGCCCGCAGATCGATATTGAGAAAATAGGTGCCTTCGGCCGGCAGGAGTTTGAAGCCACCATCAGTTAGCTGTCCGGCCAGATAATCGCGCTGGTCTTTCAGTTCGGCCAGGGCCGCATCGAAACGCGCCAGCGGCAGGTCAAGCCCGAAAGCCACAGCATGTTGCAGGGCCGGAGGCGTGGCGAACGTGATGAACTGGTGCGCCCGCACCACCTGGTCGATCAGCGCCTTTTCGGCGACAACAAACCCGACCTTCCAGCCGGTCAGCGAAAATATCTTGCCCGCCGAGCCGATCTTGATCGAGCGCCGCGCCAGAGCGGGAATGTGCTGCACACTGACATGGCGGCGGTCGAAAATAACCTCTTCCCACACCTCGTCGCTCATCACGTAAGCGTCGAACCGCTCGCAATAATCGCCCAGCAGGGTCAGTTGTTCGGGCGTAAAACAGTGCGTGGTCGGGTTGTTCGGCGTGGTGATCAGCACCAGTTTCGTCCGGTCATTGAAAACGGCTTTCAGGTCGTCATCGCTGAACTGCCAGTGTGGCGGATTGAGCTGGATGATGCGCGGGATGCCGCCGGCGCGTTTGATCAGCGGCACATAGGCGTCATACATCGGCTCGAAAACGACCACTTCATCGCCCGGCGTGATCATCGAAAAAATCGTCGCGCAGATGGCTTCGGTGGCGCCGGAGGTGATCAGCACCTGCGTATCCGGCTCAAGCGTCAGACCCTGCCGTCGGTGATAAAAATCGGCAACTGCCTGACGCAGAACCGGCAAACCGCGCATCGGCGCATACTGGTTGGACCGCTCCATCAAGGCGCGTGCTGCGGCTTCACGCACCTCCGGGAAGCCGTCCGTTTCGGGAAAGCCCTGCCCCAGATTGACCGCCCCGCGCGCCTTCGCTTCCAGCGACATGATCTCGAATATACTGACGGGCAGATCGGCAAAGACAGGGTTCATGTTGCGCTCCGGAATCACCTCTTATAACAGGAAAGGCCAAAAGACTGGAAAAACACAGGCGGGGAGACCTTCGGACCCTGATTTGCGCAAGGCGTGAGGAAGGGACAAGACCCTCAGGCCACCACTCGCAAATTTTCTTTCGCCACCAGCAAGACGCCCGGTTCGGCCCACTGGCCGATCTGGTGCGACTCCGGCAGGAGATGGCGGCTCTTCAGCCAGCCGGAGAGACTTTCCAGCGCCGTCAGGCGTTCGGGCTCGAAACCGATACGGGCGCCGTCGGGCAGCAGGTCGCCATAGGCCGTTTCCGCATCTTCGACCTCGACCTTGCCCTCGATCGCCGCCTGTTTCAGCGCCTCCTTCGGGAAGGCCCGCGCCCATCGGCCGGCCTCGGTCAGGTTCCCCATAATGCGCGTCACGATATCTTCGCGGCCTTCGAGCAACACATGATCGACCGTGACCGCGCGCAGTTCGACCAGTCCAGCCAGACGCGCATCGGTACGGATCTCTTCCGCCTTAAAGCGGTGCACTTCTTTCAGGTGTGCCGAGCGCGCCAGTTCCAGGCCCTTGGCGCCGAACAGGATGGCGACATCGCTTTGCCCGCCGAGCAAGGCATCGACTTCACGCCGCGCCACATCACCGAAGGGCACGCTGGGGTGATCGGCCACCACCGGCACGAACTCGATGTCGGACTTTGGAATACCCGCGACCGAAAGCACCGTTTCCCAAGCCCGCATGGAGCGCACCTGCGCCGGCGAAAAATTCCCCGCTTCCTTGATCAGGCTGAGACGGCGACCGATAAGATCGCGCAAGCCATTGATCGGCTGTCCAGAGCGGGTGACGATGCTGACCGAATGGTATGTCTGGCCAATGGCGAGCAGGCGCGACCGCTCGTTCTGGCCGTGCGCCCACAGCGCCGTGGCGGCGTCGGCTTCGCGGATCAGGTTGGGCAGGCTATGATCGAGATGCCCCTGGCGCACGCTCGGTGTCGAATTTTCGCGCACCGAGACGAGGTGGACATTCTCGCGCAGGAACTCGCGCTGCAAGACGCCGCGATTGGCGATCAGCCCCAGGGCGGTCAGGGTCGGGCAGCGAGCGTACCAGATCAGCGGCGCCGGCGCGGGGACGTCAGGGGGGCGAAATTTCGACATGATATGGGCTTTGGGGTGTGTCCGTAGATTACGAACAATACCATATCAAATCAGTGTGGTTTTGTCGGGCGATCAAATATCGCCCGACAGTTGAGCAAAATTAAAGCGTAATCCGACCGTTAGCTTCCCGCATCGACGATAGCGGTGATGGTGTCAGGGAAGGCCTGGGTCGCCGTCGCCCGGTCGAAAAGCCCGGAGCTATGGTTGCTCGCCGGGCCATTGTCCCAGTACATCGGCACGATGCCGTGCTGATAAGCTGAGCGGGTAATGTATTCATCCCAGAAGGTGCGATACTTGCCAGGCGCATCGTATTCGGTGCGCAGCATGGCCGAGTATTCACCCAGGATCACCGGCACGCCCTTGTCGACGAAGTTGGCCTTCATCTTCTGGAACTGGGCATCGGTATAGGCTTCGTTGGCCCAGGTCTCGGTCGCGGCGGGATTGGTGGCGATAGATCCCCACTGCCAGATGCCGCTGGTGGCGTTGAGCGTGAAATTATACGGATCGTAGTAGTGGACCTCCATCATCAACTTGCTGGCGGCTGTGTCGGTCGGCAGGGTCGCGTTACAGGCCACCGTATAGTCGATATTGGTGTTGTAGCCCTGGACGACCAGATAGCGGCTGGCGTTATTGCCGCCGGTGGCGCGCACGGCATTGACGAAGGTCTGATTGAAGCTGTTCTGCACCGCGCAGTTTTCCGTGGTCGGTGCGCTGTAGACATTGGTGACCATGACCTCATTGGTGCCGGCGAACAGCAGATGATCGTCATAGGTTTTGAAGTTATTGGCGATCTGGGTCCAGAATTTGGTCAGCTTGGCGTTGACCGCCGTCTGGTCGGCATAGGTCGGCTGCATCCAGCCGCCATCCCAGTGGACATTGACAACGACATAAAGCCCGGCGTTGCGGGCATAGGTCACCACCTCGGTGACGCGCGCCATCCAGGCCGCATTTATGGTGTTGCCGCCGTCAGCATATTCGCTCCAGGCCACCGGAATGCGCACGCTCTTGAAGCCCGCCGCCTTGACGGCAGTCATCAGGGCCTGCGTCGCCGCGGGATTGCCCCAGGCAGTTTCCTGCGACACCGTAAAGGGCGCCGTGCCGCCGCCGATGGCCTCCAGCGTATTGCCGAGGTTCCAGCCCGGCGACATTTCCTGCAAGGCCGTCGCGGCGGTCAGGCTGCCCGAAGAACTGGAACTGGATGAGCTTGAAGACGCAGAACTCGATGAACTGGATGAACTGGATGAACTGGAAGACCCGCTACCGCCACTACCGGCGCTGCTGCTGCCCCCGCCGCCGCAGCCAGCGATAAAAACAAGCGCCAAAAGACCAGCCGCCCAGGACATCCTAGCCCTGCCGGCCGTCGTTTTACTCAACGAATCCAATGATATCTCCCATTCCCGCTTTGTGAGCTTTGCTCGTTATTATTATGTTGGCGCTATCAAGGCAAAGGACGCCACGGTGCGTCAAATGACTGGACAGGCCCATTTGTCATACAATCGAATAAAAACCGGCACAACACGGTTATTTTATATATGATGAGATTTTTATAGATGTGGCACTTTCATCACAGACACAAACGCCCGGCGTCATCCGGACGCCGGGCGTTGAAAGGGTCATGCGATTGGCAGGGTTTAAAGTGTCGAAGACACCTTCCACAGATCGATGCCGCCCTCGGTGGCGTAGGTGTCGATATCGGCCAGTTCCTGATCGCTGAAAGCCAGATTATCAAGCGATTTCAGCGTGTCGGCTAGTTGTTCGACCGTCCGCGCCCCGACCAGCGCCGAAGTGATACGCGGATCACGCAGCACCCAGGCGATGGCCATCTGCGCCAGGGTCTGGCCACGTTTGGCGGCGATATCGTTCAGTGCCTTGATGCGGCGAATATTGTCATCGGTGATCAGGCGCTGGTTGAAAGACCCGGCTTTCGCGGCGCGGGCGTCGGCCGGCACGCCGTTGACGTATTTGTTGGACAGCAGCCCCTGCGCCAAGGGTGAGAAAGCGATGCAGCCGGTGCCCAGTTCGGCCAGGGTATCGAGCAGGCCCTCCTCGATCCAGCGATTGAGCATCGAATAGGAGGGCTGATGAATCAGCAGCGGCACGCCCTCGCTTTTCAGGATAGCGGCGGCCTTTTGCGTCAGTTCCGGCGAATAGGACGAAATGCCGACATAGAGCGCCTTGCCCTGCCGGTGCAGGTGCGCCAGTGCGCCCATCGTTTCTTCCAGCGGCGTTTCCGGATCGACGCGGTGCGAATAGAAGATATCGACATAATCAACGCCCATGCGCTTCAGGCTCTGGTCGCAGGAGGCGATCAGGTATTTGCGCGAACCGCCGACATCGCCATAGGGCCCCGGCCACATATCCCAGCCGGCCTTGGTCGAGATCACCAGCTCATCGCGGTGGGCCTTGAAATCCGTGGCCATGACGCGGCCGAAGTTTTCTTCCGCCGAGCCGTAGGGCGGGCCGTAATTGTTGGCCAGGTCGAAATGGGTGATGCCGTGATCGAAGGCATGGTGCAGGATAGCGCGGCCGGTCTCAAAGACATCCGTGCCGCCGAAATTCTGCCACAGGCCCAGCGAAATCGCCGGCAGTTTCAAGCCAGATCGTCCGCAGCGGCGATAGGGCATGGTGTCGTAACGGGTCGGTGCGGCGACGTAAGGAACGGGAAAAGCCATTTAGGGAAGCCTCATATTTTGAAAAATTCAGGACAGGGTGGCCAGAATGGCCGCGATACCGATATTGGCGATTTCGAGATCTTCGACGCCCGACAGGCCGCTGACCGCAACCGCGCCGATACACTGGCCTTTATACATGACCGGTGCGCCGCCATCCCAGCCGACATAGCGGCTGTCGCCATGATAGTGGACGTCGGAGCCGTCGGCCTGGGCATTGCGGCCAAGATCGCCGGAGGGGCCGCGCACACGGGCGGCGGTATAGACCTTGTTTTGCGCAATGACGATCGGCGGCAGGCCGCAGCCATCGGTGCGCCACAGGGCCAGCAATTCGCCATGACTGTCACCGACCGCCACCACGCCGGCCTTGCCGCGCTTTTTCAGTTCGGCGACACAGGCGTCGATGGCCAGCCGCGCTTCGGCCTCGCCGAGATTGAGTTGGGTTTGCACGTTTCCTGTCCTTGTTGTTTTTGGCGACTGTCATAAGTGAGAAACCCCACCACCAACGCGCAAGAGCGCGTCGGTGAACAAAATGAATGGTGGTGGGGTTTCTCACTTCTTAATAGCGACAACCTGAATACGAACGCAGCGTCACCGGTGTCAATAGGCACTTGACGACAGCGCTGTCATCGTGATCCATAGCGGCAATAAAATATATCAGAGAAGAAGCGCCTCATGTCCCATCGTCCCCTTTTGAAGGGCGCCGCCTCCATGGCCGTCCTGTTTCTGGCTCTCAGCGCTAATGCTTACGCCGCTGAAAAAGCGCCGGTCGTCCATCCGAAACTATGGCCCATCGCCAAGTCGCCGATTGGTCTCGACCCGGCTATGGAAAAGCGCATTACCGACATGCTGGCGCAGATGTCGATCGAGGAAAAGGTCGGTCAGGTCATCCAACCGGAATGGAAGTCGATCAAGCCGGAAGAGGTGACGCAGTATCATATCGGCTCGATCGAGAACGGCGGCGGCGCGGTGCCCGGCGGCAATAAGCACTCAACCGTCAAGGATTGGGTCGATCTGATCGAACCCTATTATCAGGCCTCGGTAGCGCCGGGGCAAAAAGTGACCATTCCGCTGATCTGGGCGTCGGATGCCGTCCACGGCCACAATAATGTCTATGGCGCCACGCTCTTCCCGCACAATATCGGCCTGGGCGCGGCACACGATCCCGATCTTCTGCGGCGCATCGGCGAAGCCACCGCCGCCGAAGTGCGCTCGACCGGCATGGACTGGTCGTTTGCCCCCACCATCGCCGTGGCGCGCGATGACCGATGGGGCCGCACCTATGAGAGCTATTCGGAAGACCCGAAAATCGTTTCGCAATATGCCGCCGCAATGGTTTCCGGTATTGAGGGGGCTGGCCCAACCTTCCTTGATGATCACCACGTTATTTCCACCGCCAAGCATTTCCTCGGCGACGGCTCAACCGATGGCGGCCGCGACCAGGGCGAATCGTCGGTCTCCGAGGCCGACCTCGCCCGCCTGCACGGTGCGGCCTATGTCGATGCCGTCAATGCCGGCACGCAATCGGTCATGGCCAGTTACAACTCGTGGCATGGCGTCAAGATGCACGCCAACAAGGACCTGATGACCGGTGTGCTGAAAGGCCGGATGGGCTTTGACGGCTTCATCATGGGCGACTGGAATGCCCACGGCCAGATACCCGGCTGCACCAACAGTGATTGCGCCACCGCCTTCAATGCCGGACTAGATATCTTCAATGCGCCGCAGGACTGGAAGGCGCTGCACGGCAATCTGGTGCGTGAGGTGAAAGACGGCAGCATTTCGATGGCGCGGCTTGATGACGCCGTGCGCCGGATATTGCGGGTGAAATTCCGCGCGGGTGTGTTCGATCAGCCCTCGCCCGCCAACCGCCCGGACACCTTCAAACCGATCGGCACGACTGAGCACCGTGCCATCGCCCGCGAGGCCGTGGCCAAGTCGTTGGTGCTGCTGAAAAACGATGGCGTGTTGCCGCTGAAAGCCGGCGCTACAGTGCTGATCGCCGGTGATGGCGCCGATAATATCGCCATGCAGTCCGGCGGCTGGACGCTTTCCTGGCAGGGCGCCGACAACACAAATGCTGATTTCCCTGGCGCGACCTCGATCTATGAAGGCCTGAAAAGCCAGATCGAAGCCGGAGGTGGACAGGCGCTGTACAGCCCGGACGGCACCGCGCCGCAAAAGCCGGACGTCGCCATCGTCGTCTTCGGTGAGACGCCCTATGCCGAGTTCATGGGCGACCAGTCGGATGTGGCTTTGCACCACGACAACAGTGAATCGCTCGACCTGATCAAAAAGCTGAAAGCGCAGGGCGTTCCGGTCGTGGCGGTGATGCTGTCGGGCCGCCCGCTTTACGTTAATCCGCAGATCAACGCCGCCAATGCCTTTGTCGCCGCCTGGTTGCCGGGGTCTGAGGGCGAAGGTATCGCTGATGTGCTGACCGGCAAGTCGGACTTCACCGGCAGGCTCAGCTTTTCGTGGCCGAAGCGCCCCGACCAGACGCCTTTGAACGTGGGCGACAAGAATTACGATCCGCAGTTCGCCTACGGCTACGGCCTGAGTTACGCCGCTCCTGCCGAAACGCCGCAACTGCCGGAAGTCGCCGACACCACAAAATACGGCGAGAAGAATGTCTATTTCAGCAAGGGTATGGCCTGGAACGGCTATAAAATAACTCTCGCCGACAGCGATCAGCATCGCATGGAATATGTCGGCACTCAGACGACAATCTACGGCACGGCGGCCTTGACGGTCTCCCCGCAGGCGGATGGCGCGATCAAGGGCGTATGGAATGGTAAGGCCGGGGCCGCGCTCGAAGTGGGGGCTGACAAGCCGTCCGATATCGCCCGCGAAGCCAATGGCGCGATGATGATTGCGCTGACATTACGGGTGAATGCCGCCCCCTCCGGTGAGGTGCGTCTGGGCGTCGGCTCGGCATCGGTTCCTGTCACCGGCTGGCTGAAGACCGCCACGGGTTATGCGGTGCTGGCCGTACCGCTGTCGTGCTTCAAGACGCAGGATTTGGCCGCCACGCCGACGGTGGCGCGCATCGAGACCGCCGGAACGCTTGATCTGTCGATCTCGGATATCCGCCTGACGGAAACGAAAGCCGGCGCGGCCTGTCCGGCGGAGTGACTCTTCACTTCTCCTCCCCCGCTTCGCAGGGGAGGAGAAGATGTTACCGCTTCAATTCCGACAGCGCGCAGCCCCTGCACGTGCCGCAACCACTGGCGGGCGTTTCGACCGGTTGCAGCTTCCGGGCAAGGACCGGCAGCCCGGCACGATCAAGCACCCTGGCGCCCTTCATCTGAAGATGATGGCTGAGGTCGGGCATCAGTTTGCGCACCATCTGCACGGCGCAGAAAGCCACAATCGCCGTTATGATCACGGCCTGTAAAACAGCGTACATCATGTCAAAGCCTTCGTAATCTGATAGGTCAGGAACGCGAAAATATAAGCGAGCGTAAACAGATACCCCGCCGTGATGCCGACCATTTTCCACGAATTGGTTTCGCGTTTGATGACCGCCAGGGTGGACAAACACTGCGGCGCGAAGACATACCACGCCATCAGCGACAGCGCCGTGGCCAGCGACCATTGCGACGAGATCAGCGAACCGAGCTGAGACGCCACGGCGTCATCGCTGCCGGACACCGCATAGACCGTGCCCAGCGCCGAGACGGCGACTTCGCGCGCGGCCAAGCCGGGGATCAGCGCCACACAGATCTGCCAGTTGAACCCCACCGCCGAAAACACCGGTTCGATCCAGTGACCGATCATGCCGGCCAGCGAATAGTCGATCGCTGGCCCCGTAGCGCCGACCGGCTTGCCGGGGAAGGTGGTCGTCACCCACAACAGGGTATTGACGGTGAAGATGATGCCGGTGATGCGGCGCATGAAGATCATGGCGCGTTCGCCGAGGCCGATCAGCAGGTTCCTGGCGTGCGGCAGACGATAGGACGGCAGCTCCATGATCAGCGGATGCTCGCTCTTGTCACGCCGGAACAGGGACATGACCAGCGAGACCGTCAACCCACCGATGATGCCGATGATATACATGCCGAACAGGATCAGGCCGCGGAAGCTGATAAAGCCCCACACCTGCTGCTCCGGCACGAAGGCGGCGATCAGCAGGGTATAGACCGGGATGCGCGCCGAGCAGGTCATCAGCGGCGCGATCAGGATGGTGGTGATGCGGTCGCGGACATCATGGATACTCCGCGTGGCCATAATGCCGGGAATGGCGCAGGCATGGCTGGACAACAGCGGAATGAAGGACCGCCCAGTCAGGCCGGCCTTGGACATCAGGTTATCGAGCAGGAAGGCGGCGCGCGGCAGATAGCCGGATTCTTCGAGGATCAGGATAAAGAAGAACAGGATGATGATCTGCGGCAGGAAGACGATGACCGACCCCAGACCGCCGATCAGGGCGTCGGCGATGAAGCTTTTCAGCAGGCCGTCGGGCAGGGTTTCGGTGACGAAGCCGCCCAGCCATGCCATGCTGGCCTCGATGAAGTCCATAGCCGGCGTCGCCCAGGTGAAAACCGCCTGGAAAACCACGAACATGATGACGATCAGGATCGGGATGCCGAGGAACGGATTGAGCAGGATGCCGTCGAGCCGGTCGTCGATCAGAGACGTGCGCTGCGGCATCATCACCGAGGCGTCGAGGATACGGCGGACGTCCTTATGCAGGTCACCGGTTTCCTTGATCTCCGGCACATGCGGCGCCACATTGGCATCGAGGTGCGCCACCAGCGCGGCGGTGCCGTTGGCTTTCACAGCGATAGTCTCGATGACCCTGACGCCGAGTTCTGCTTCCAGCTTCGCCGTATCGATGGTGATGCCGCGCTTGCGGGCGGCGTCCATCATATTGAGCGCCAGGATCATCGGCCGGCCGAGACGCTTGACCTCCAGCACGAAGCGCAGATGCAGGCGCAGATTGGTGGCGTCGGCCACGCAGACGATCAGGTCCGGCATGGTTTCGCCCGGTCGGCGGCCGAGGCAGATGTCGCGCGTGATGATCTCGTCCGGCCCCATGGCGTCGAGGCTGTAGGTACCGGGCAGATCCAGCACCTGCACCTTGCGGCCCGACGGCGCATGGAAGAAACCTTCCTTGCGCTCGACGGTGACGCCGGCATAGTTGGCGACCTTTTGCCGGGCGCCGGTAAGCTGGTTGAAAAGCGCCGTCTTCCCGCAGTTCGGGTTGCCGACAAGCGCGATGGTCATGCTGTCCATTTTACGCCGCCCGCTCCACAGTGACGCGCGCGGCTTCCGAGCGGCGCAAGGCAAAGCGCGTAAAGCCGATCTGGATCAGCAGCGGGTCGGCGCCAATGGGTCCGCGACCGACCACCTTGACCGGCTCGCCATCGACAAACCCCAGTTCACGCAGGCGGTTGCTGATCAGATCTCCATCATGGATATCGACCACGCCGGTCACGAGGGCGGAGGCAAAGGCGGGCAGTTCGGTCAGTTTCATAGTCTCTCACTCTTACGATGAGAATGATTATCATTTATGACCGGGACAGGTCAAGACATTGCGTATGAATCGCAAAACCTGCGGCAATTTGCCCCTTCCACCTGATATAGGATTCGGACGAGATTGAGGCGATAATGCAAATTATTCGCAAAATTCAGCTTGCAATTAAGAATGGTTCGCAATAACAAGCTACGGACAGCCGCCTCCCCGGCCTAATCTGAGAGAAGAACTAATGTCCTCCATCCGCAGCCGTAAGCATACGGTAAATCCATACGCACTCGCCCTGAATGTGACCTTGGCCGCCACCGCCCTGGCTCTTCCCGTAACAGCTATGGCCGATGCGGCCGCCGATGGCTCCACCCATGTTCTGGTCAAGGGCGACCGCCGCGCGCCCTACAAGACAGACACGTCCGCCAGCAAGAAGGCGACGGCCGACCTGATCGACACACCGCAAACCATTCAGATGATCGGCAAGGAAATCATCAGGGAACAGGGCGCCACCACCCTGACCGAAGCCCTGCGCAACTCGGCGGGCGTCGGCACCTTCTATCTCGGCGAAAACGGCAATACCTCGACCGGCGACGCCGTTTATATGCGTGGCGCGGACGCCTCAGGCAGCATCTTTGTTGATGGGGTGCGCGATGTCGCCTCGGTATCGCGCGATGTCTTCAATATCGAATCCGTCGAAGTGCTCAAAGGCGCTGCCGGCACCGATGTCGGCCGCGGCTCGGCCACCGGCGCCATCAACCTCTACAGCAAGCACGCCGCTCCGCATGACTTCTATAACGGCTCTGTATCTGCCGGCGGCGGTGACTTCAGCCGCGCCACGGCAGACCTGAACTGGAAGCTGGCTGAAACCGCCGCCCTGCGCCTGAACCTGATGGCCCAGGACGCCGGCGTCGCCGGCCGCGATGAGATCAGGAACAAACGCTGGGGCGCCGCCGCATCGCTCGGCTTCGGACTCGGCACGAACACACGCTATTTCCTCGATGTCATGCACGTCGATCAGGATAACACGCCCGATGGCGGCGTTTTTACCATCGGTCTGCCCGGCTATTCCTCGCCGGACGATATCAACAAGCCCGGTTACCGCGACTTCCTTAACGATGCCGCGCCGGTCAATCCGAAAAACTTTTACGGCACAAAGGATGATTTTGACGACATCCAGACCGACGTGCTCACGTTCATGGTCGAGCATGATTTCAATAACGGCCTGCATCTAAGCAACACAACGCGCTGGAGCCAGACCAGCCAGGACTATCAGCTCAGCGCGATCATGGGACAGGCGGCAACCAGCACGCGCCCCCTGCTGACGCCCAATCCCGCCGATCCTTCGACCTGGACCCTGACGCGCCTGGTCAACAACAAGGACGCCACCAACACCATGTTGACCAACCAGACCAATGTGCAGGCACGTTTCACCACGGGCGGTCTGGAGCACAGTCTGAGCAGCGGCCTGGAGCTGATCAGCGAAGAACAGGAAAACCTGTCCTTCGACAGCACCGCCGCCGGCGCCTATCCGGCCGTCAGCGTTTACAATCCTGACGCCAATGTCGGCGGCTATACGCGCAAGCATAGCGGCGCCTATACCGACGGCAAAACCGATACGATCGGCCTCTATGTCAATGACACCATCCGGTTCAGCGAAGCCTGGCAGGTCAGCGCCGGCCTGCGCCTGGATCACTACAAGACCGAATATACCAGCATGGCGGTCGATGGCACACCCACCCGCTATGAAGCCGAGGACGATCTGGTGACCGGCAAGTTCGGCGTGGTGTACAAACCCGCCGCCAATGGCAGCGTCTATGCGTCCTACGCCATCACCCAGCAACCGCCGGGCGGCTCGAACTTCACCCTGGCCGCCGGCGACTCGGCCAATGCCAACAACCCGAACGTTGATCCGCAAAAAGCCGAGACATCGGAAATCGGCGCCAAATGGGACTTGCTGCACAAACGCCTGTCGCTGACCGGCGCGTTTTACACCACCCGTTTTTCCGACGCCATCGCCACCGATACCGACGGCACCTTCTACCGTACCGGCGAAAAAAGCACATCGGGCATCGAACTGGGCGTCGTCGGCCAGATCAATCCGCACTGGAATATCAGCGCCGGTTACACGATCATGGACACCAAGGTGAAGAACCAGGCCCTCGTGACCGCCGATGGCTCGGCCGATCTCGCCTACAGCCCGACGGACGCCTTCACGCTGTGGACGACCTACGCGCCCAGCAAGCGCTTCACCATTGGTGGCGGCGCGCGCTATAACGGCGAAATGAAGCGCGGCAAAGACGGCGCCGTCGGCACGCCTGCCTTCGTCAAGTCCTATGTCGTCTTCGACGGCGTGGCGACGTACCAGCTCACGCAGCGGGTCCAGCTTCAGCTCAACGCCTATAATCTGCTCGACACAACCTATGTGGCGGCGATCAACAAGTCCGGCTATCGCTATACGCCGGGCACGCCGCAGACCTTCCGCCTCACGGCGAACGTCAGTTTCTAAGACGGCGGCAATTGTAATAAGACCTGTGAGGCCCTGGCGAACATACGCCGGGGCTTCCCCTATGATACGAGGCTAGATATGATGCTGCATGTCCCCCACGTCCTGACCGCCCAACATGTCCGCCAGATGCGCGCGGCCCTCGATAAGGCAGATTGGCTGGACGGCCGCGCCACGGTTGGCGAGCAGGGCGCCCGTGTGAAGAACAACCGGCAACTGCCGGAGTACAGCGCCTTCAGCCGCGAACTCGGCCAGATCGTGCTCGACGCCGTGAACGCCAGCGACCTGTTTTTCGCCGCCGCCCTGCCGAAACGCATCGTGCCGCCCCTGTTCAACCGTTATGAAGACGGGGAAACCTACGGCCTGCATGTCGATGGCTCAATGCGCCGGGTGCCCGGCGAAGATGGCTGGCTGCGCACCGATCTGTCCTGCACGCTTTTCCTGTGCGATCCGGATGAATACGATGGCGGCGAACTGGAGGTGGTCGATACCTACGGCGCGCATGAGGTCAAGCTGCCGGCCGGCGACCTGATCCTTTACCCGTCAACCAGCCTGCATCAGGTGACGCCGGTGACGCGCGGCGCAAGGGTGTGTTCGTTTTTCTGGCTGCAAAGCCTGGTGCGCGACGGCACTCAGCGGCAACTGTTGTTCGATCTGGATATGAATATCCGCAAGCTGCGTGCGCAACTGGGCGATACGCCTGAGGTGCTGAGCCTGACTGCGCACTATCACAACCTTATGCGCCAGTGGGCGGAAGCGTAACAACCTCTTCTCCCCATTTCTCAAATGGAGAGGAGAGTTATGGAAACAAAAAGCTCGTTGTCGCGTCTACGATCGCCTTCAAATCCTCGCGGCTGGCGCCGGCGCGGGCGCGCACGGCCAGACTGGAGGTCAGCGAGGTGATCATCTGCGACATCACCTTCGGGTCCTGGT
This sequence comes from Asticcacaulis sp., assembly GCF_035497195.1. GTDB lineage: Bacteria > Pseudomonadota > Alphaproteobacteria > Caulobacterales > Caulobacteraceae > Asticcacaulis. Next base: position 468,695 of record NZ_DATJDZ010000014.1, on the reverse strand, counting down.
TGGAACCGATGTGTCCCATCTCCTGCGCCTTGGTAAAGAAGTGCTCGAAACGGGCGTCGAATTCCTCGATCGTGCCCTGCAAAACGCTCATGATCGATTCATGGCGCGGGGCTTCATTGAGCGCCGTACACATGAAGGCGCAACCGAGACAGTCTTCCGTCTCGCCGGTATAGGACGAAATCATCACGTCGAAATAGCGATTGACGATGCCGCGCAGATTGTCGCCCGGGCCATTGCATTGCAGCACCGTGTCGAGTTGACCGCTGATGCCGTTGCGATAGCGCTCCATCGCCTTGAGATAGAGCGCTTCCTTGTCGCCGAAGGTCGCGGCGAGTGAGGGACGGCTGACGCCGGTGGCGGCGGAAATATCATCGAGCGAAGTATTGGCGAAACCGCGCATCCAGAACAGTTCGAGCACGGTTTCCAGCACGACATCCGGATCGAAGGCGCGCGGGCGGCCGCGTTTGCGCGGCGTTTCACAGGCGCAGGCCTCGACATCGGTTCCCTGGCCGCCGCAGGTGACATCAGGCAGCTCAAAAGTCTTCAGATCATCCAAGACACGCAACTCCTAACCAAAAGCTTTGCCTGTTTTTGGCAGTTGCCACTTTCTGGCACGCCGACAGACTAAGCATTTTTTCCCTGTCGCGCAAAGCCCCAAAACAAGAAGGCGATAAGCGCTTGAAGGCACATTAACATATTTATTTGCGATGTCGCATAAAAATATGTTTACAAAATGACAGGGCAGGGTTATTTAAATGCGACGCCGCATTAAATTAGGTCAGCGCCGCAGAAGCGCAATCCCGATTTTAGGCCCACTGTACGCGTTCCCCCCTCCCCATTCCTTTCTCCCCAAAGGATCTCCGCTATGTTCGACCCCGTTCTCTCCTCCATCAAGCTTGACCGCTACCGCAAGTTCCTCGTCGCCGGCGCCGTGTCGCTGACCGTTTTAGCCGCCGCCGGTATCGGCACCGCCCTCTCGACTCAGGCTGCCAACCAGCCGGCCGCCGCCGCCCCGACTCCGGTCACCGTCTCTGTCGTCTCTACGCAAAACGTCGCCCAGTGGACCGACTTCTCCGGCCACCTCGAAGCGGTCGATCGCGTCGAGATTCGCCCGCGCGTCGCTGGCGCCATTAAGGCCATCCACTTCCGCGAAGGCGCTCTGGTCAAGGCCGGCGACCTGCTGGTCACCATCGACCCCGCGCCCTTCCAGGCCGAAGCCGCCAAGGCCCAGGCCGAGGTTTCCGCCGCCAACGCCCGCCTGACGCTCGCCACCTCCGAACAGGCCCGCGCCCAGCGTTTGTGGGCCGATCACGCCATCGCCCAGTCGGAACTGGAAAGCCGCACCAATGACCTGAAGGCGGCCCAGGCCAATCTCGATGCCGCGCGCGCTTCGGCGCAATATGCCAACCTCAATCTCAGCTATACGCAGGTCCGCGCGCCGGTTTCCGGCCGTGTTGGCCGCATTGAGGTGACCGTCGGCAATCTGGTCGGTTCCGGTCCGCAGGCCTCCGTACTGACCACGCTCGTTTCGGTCAGCCCGATCTATGCCAGTTTCGACGCCGACGAAGAAGTCATCCACACCACCATCGCCGATCTGGGCTCGACCTCGCTGGAAACCATTCCCGTAACCGTCGAAGCCGATGGCGGGGAACCGATTGACGGCCACCTGCAACTGATCGACAACCAGTTCGACGGCACCAGCGGCACCTTGCGCGCCCGCGCTGTCTTCCAGAATACCGAAGGCAAGCTGATCCCCGGCCAGTTCGTCCGTGTCCATATGGGCGCGGCGCAGGAAAAGCCGGCCCTGCTGGTTTCGGAGCTGGCGGTCGGCACCGACCAGAGCAAGCGCTTCGTCTATGTGGTGGGCGCCGATCACAAGGTCGCCTATCGTGAAGTGACGCTCGGCGGCACGGCCAATGGCCTGCGCATCGTCACCTCCGGCCTCAAGGATGGCGAACGCATCATCGTCAGCGGCATCCAGCATGTCGGCCCCGGCTCGGTGGTTTCCGAAACCGTCGCCGCGATGGACGCGAAAGCCAAGCCGGAAGCCTAAGTTTAGTCAGCAAGACACCCCGCCACCACGCCTCAAGTGAGGCGCGGCCCCCCTCCCCGACAAGTGGGGAGGTACAGAATTCACCAATCTTTTGTTCCTCCCCGCTTGTCGGGGAGGGGGACCATTCCGCCTTCGGAATGGTGGTGGGGTGTCTTGCTTCAAATTTCGCCCAACAAAGGGGCCACACATGAACCTCTCCAAATTCTTTATCGACAGGCCGATCTTCGCCGGCGTGCTGTCCCTGCTGTTCCTCGTGGCAGGCCTGCTCAGCTTGCGTGTCCTGCCTGTCTCCGAATATCCGGAAGTCGTGCCGCCGCAGGTCGTGGTCCACGCCATGTATCCCGGCGCCTCGCCGGCCGTCATCGCCGCTACCGTCGCCTCGCCTATCGAAGAGGCGGTCAACGGCGTCGAGAACATGCTCTACATGTCCTCGCAGGCCACCGCCGACGGTCAGATGACCCTGACCGTCACCTTCAAGCTCGGCACCAATGCCGACCTGGCGCAACAGATGGTGCAAAACCGCGTGTCGCAGGCCGAAGCCCGTCTGCCGGCGGATGTCCGCGCCCTCGGCATCACCACGCAGAAAAGTCAATCCTCGCTGCCGCTGGTCGTCCACCTGACCTCGCCCAACGGCCGCTATGACGTCAACTACCTGCGCAACTACGCCCTGCTGCACGTCAAGGATCGCCTGCAAGCCATCAAGGGCGTCGGGCCGATCCAGATGTTCGGCGGCGGCGAATACGCCATGCGCGTCTGGCTCGATCCGCAAAAGGTCGCCGAACGCGGCCTTTCCCCATCTGACGTCGCCGACGCCATCCGCTCGGAAAACGTCCAGGCCGCGGCCGGCGTCATCGGCGGTTCCCCCGGCATCCCCGACCTGACCCTGCAACTGTCGGTCAACGCACAAGGCCGCCTCTCGACCGAAGAAGATTTCCGCAACATCATCGTCAAAACCGGCGCTGACGGCGCCGTCACGCGCCTCGGTGATATCGCCCGTATTGAGATGGGCGCGGCCGACTACGCCCTGCGTTCGCTGCTCGATAACAAGAACGCCGTCGGCATCCCCATCTTTGAAACCGCCGGCGCTAACTCGCTGCAACTCTCGAAAGACGTCCACGACACCATGGACGAACTGAAAAAGGCCATGCCGGAAGGCGTCTCCTACGAGATCGCCTACGACACCTCGGAATACGTCCATGAATCGATCGACTCGGTCATCCACACCCTGCTGGAAGCCATCATCCTCGTCGTCATCGTCGTCATCCTGTTCCTGCAAACCTGGCGCGCCTCGCTGATCCCGTTGCTGGCCGTGCCGGTTTCGGTCATCGGCACCTTCGCCGTGATGCACCTTTTCGGCTTCACCATCAACGCCCTCACCCTGTTCGGCCTCGTGCTCGCCATCGGGATCGTGGTCGATGACGCCATCGTCGTCGTCGAAAACGTCGAGCGTAATATCGAAGCCGGCAAGTCGCCGCGTGACGCCACCTACCAGGCGATGCGCGAAGTCTCCGGCCCGATCATCGCCATCGCGCTCGTTCTGGTCGCCGTCTTCGTGCCACTGGCCTTCATCACCGGCCTCTCCGGCCAGTTCTATCGCCAGTTCTCGCTGACCATCGCCATCTCGACCGTCATCTCGGCCATCAACTCGCTGACGCTTTCCCCGGCCCTCGCCGCCCTGCTCCTGAAAGGCCACAATGCCCCCAAGGACGGCGTGACCCGCTTCATGGATCGCTGGCTGGGCGGCTTCTTCGGCGCCTTCAACCGCACCTTCAAGAAGTCCTCGGAATCCTATGGCCGCAGCGTCGGCAAGATTGCCGGCCGCAAGGGCCTGATGCTCGGCCTCTATGCCGGTCTGGCGGCGCTCGCCTTCGTCATGTTCCAGATCGTTCCCGGCGGCTTCATCCCGCAGCAGGACAAGGCCTATCTCGTCGGCATGGTCAAGCTGCCCGATGGCGCCACGCTTGATCGCACCGAAGCCGTGGCCCGCAAGGTCTCGGCCATCGCCGCCGCCACCCCCGGCGTCGATCACGCCCTGGCCTTCCCCGGCCTGTCGATCAACGGCTTCACCATCGCCTCCAATGAAGCCGTCGTCTTCATGCCGCTGAAATCCTTCAAGGAACGCAAGGGCGCGGCCCTTTCCGCCGGCGCCATCGCCGGCGCCCTGAACGCCAAGCTCGGCGGCATCCAGGAAGGCTACGCCGTCATGTTCCCGCCGCCGCCCCTCCTCGGCCTCGGCACCACCGGCGGCTTCAAGCTGCAACTCGAAGACCGCGCAGGCCTCGGCTACCAGAAGCTTGACGAAGCCACCAAGGCTTTCATCGCCAAGGCATCGCAAACCAAGGAACTGGCGGGCGTCTTCTCCGGCTATAACATCAACACGCCGCAGCTCTACGCCGATATCGACCGCACCCGCGCCCGCCAGTTGGGCGTCTCGGTCAGCGATATCTTCTCGACCATGCAGATCTACCTCGGCTCGCAATATGTCAACGACTTCAACCGCTTCGGCCGCACCTACAGCGTCCGGGTCCAGGCTGACGCGCCCTACCGCGCCCAGGCCGAAGACATCGGCAAGCTGAAGGTCCGCTCGAAAACCGGCGAAATGGTGCCGCTGGCCGCCGTGCTGAAGGTCGATCCGGTCTCCGGTCCGGTCAATGCCAGCCGCTATAATGGCTACCTGTCCGCCGACATCTCCGGCGGTCCGGCCCCCGGCTATTCGTCCGGCCAGGCCCAGGACGCCATCAAGCGCATCGCCGCCGAGACCCTGCCCGCCGGCATCGACTACGAATGGACCGAACTGACCTACCAACAGATCCTGGCCGGTGACTCGTCCAACCTCGTCTTCGGCCTGGTCATCCTGCTCGTCTTCCTCGTGCTCGCCGCCCAGTATGAAAGCGTCGTCCTGCCGCTGTCGATCATCCTGATCGTGCCGATGGGGCTGATGTCGGCCATGATCGGGGTGTGGCTCTCCCACGGCGACAACAACATCTTCACCCAGATCGGCCTGTTCGTCCTGGTGGGGCTGTCGGCGAAAAACGCCATCCTGATCGTCGAATTCGCCCGCGAACTCGAACTGACGGGGCTTAGTCCGCTGGAGGCCGCCATCCGCGCCAGCCGCCTGCGTCTGCGCCCGATCCTGATGACCTCGATCGCCTTCATCATGGGCGTCCTGCCCTTGGTGATTTCCCAGGGCGCCGGCTCCGAAATGCGCCGCGCCATGGGCCTGGCCGTCTTCGGCGGCATGATCGGCGCCACCGCCATCGGCCTGTTCATGACGCCCTTCTTCTACATCCTGCTGCGCGCCCTTTCCGGCAATCGTCCGCTGAAATCGCACACCTCAACGCTTGAGGGCGAAGGCGAACCCGAAGAGGAGGCTCCGCATGTTCAATATATCGACTAGAGAGGCTAAAATGCCCCGTTTCGCTACCTTAACCCTGGCCGCTCTCCTCCTGACCGGCTGCGCCACCGCCCCGCTGGAAAAAGCCGCCTTCGAGACCCCGGCTGCCTTCGCCGGTAAGACAGCCGAGGCTACACCGGCGCCCGTTCAAGGCACCGCCTGGTGGCTGGTGTTCAATGACGACGTGCTCAATGACCTGACCGCACGCGCCATGCAAAAGAACAACACCATCAAGCTCGCCTCGGCGCATCTTGAGCAGGCGCAGTCCCTGATCCGTTCGTCAAAGGCTGACCTCTGGCCGCAGGCCGGCGTCGGTTACCAAGCGGTTCACGGCGCCAATATCGCCACGCTCAATCCCGGCTCGCAAAAGCCGGCCACGGGTCACGGTCTCGGCGTCGATCTCAGCTATGAGGTCGATCTTTCGGGCCGATTGTCAAAAGCCGCTTCGGCCGCCCGTCTCGATGCTGAAGCCAGCCAGGCCCTGCTGAAGGATACGCAACTCCTGATCCAGTCGCGCGTCGCCGAAAGCTATTTCGCGCTCCGGGCATTGGATGAAGACCGCGCTATTGTCCGCGATACGCTCGTCGCCTATCGCGGCAGCCTAGATGTCACCACCCGTCGCTTCGAAGAAGGCGATGTCGCCGAAATCGACGTGGCGCGGATGCAGGCCGAGGTCGCTTCGACCGAAGCGCAAGCCTCGGCGCTCGACCAACAGCGCGCGCAGGTCGCCCACGCCCTGGCCGTCCTGCTCGGCGAACCGGCCAGCGACTTCGATATCGCCACCGTCGCCTGGTCGAGCGAGCCGTGGGCCGGCGCTGTGCCGGTGATACCTGCCGGCATCCCCGCTGACGTGCTGCAACGCCGCCCCGATGTCACCGCCTCCTATGCCTCGCTTCTGGCGGCGCAAAAGCGTGTCGGCATCGCCAGGGCGGCGTGGTTCCCGACCCTTAGCCTGACCGCTTCCGGCGGTTATGCGTCCGGCGATCTCGGCAATCTGTTCGAGGACACGGCGAAAAACTGGTCGCTGACCGGCATACTGGCGCAGGCTATCTTCGACGGCGGCCGCCGCAATGCCGGCATCGACTACACCAAGGGCGGCCTCAACGCCGCCTTCGCCGATTACCAGCAGAGCACGCTTACGGCCCTCTCCGATGTTGAGGACCAGCTTTCAGACCTGACCTACCTGAAGCAGCAGCAGACGGCGCAGGATCAGGCGGTTTCCGCCGCCAGCCGAGCGCTTGCCATGTCGCAGTCGCGCTATACCAACGGCTCATCGTCTCAGCTTGAGGTCCTCGATGCCCAGCGGCAATTGCTGACCATCCGGCGTCAGGCGCTTAAGGTCCGCGCGGCGCAATATCAGTCCACGGTCGGCCTGATCCGCGCGCTGGGTGGTGGCTGGACAAGCTGACTTCTCTGCAAACCTGAAAACGAAGTCCGGTGTGGTCCCCTCGCCGGACTTCTTCGTGAGTGGATGACATCTACGGATTCTTTTCCGGCCTTCAAGGATATATGATTCAATTGGCGATCCAGTCTGCTACCGACCACCTGTTCGTGTCGGCCATTGACCAACACGCTATTGTCGTGGCATTGGGGAAACGCTTAGCGGACACTGATGTAAACTCAAGTGTAAGCTAACGAGGTTTGCCGACGTTTCTTTTTGGAAAACGTAACATTTCCTGATAGATGCGGGTGTAGCTCAATGGCAGAGCAGCAGCTTCCCAAGCTGACAACGAGGGTTCGATTCCCTTCACCCGCTCCAAGCCTATTTTTATATGTGAGGTTGCATGCAACTTGACTCCAGTTGCGTGTAATTGACTCAAACTACGCTCCTGAGGTGAGTCTGTGGCAGAGTAGTTCACTAAGAAACCGAACTAACAGTCAACCACCTAAGCTTCACGATGATTTTCGTTCTCGAAGCAGGACGGCAATTAGCGCATACCGGACATTTTCTTACGCTAATTGTAGTCGTTCGACCGACCTCGTAGATTGCGGCAGGCCTTCCAACGTAGCAAATTGTGTTTATAGAAATTTTTATGGCATACCGACAATCGTTATGACCTCATGAGAGAAAATGGGCGATGTCTAAGGAATTGCCAAAGATAGGCGCCGAGGGATAACTGTTTTTCAGTGCCCCCGAAGCGGTACTTGAACCGCCAGAGCTTCCCACCCGTGGGCGTTATGACGACCAACAGTCCGCCGTCGTCGTAAAGTTTGTACTTGGTCGCTTGCGGCTTCGCATTGCGCAAAGCGGTATCAGATAGTGCCATTGCGTTTGTCCTAAAAGCAGGACCGCACCGCTGAGAAATCCCCCCAGAAGTCCCCCCAACAAGGGCGAATGCAGGCGAACTCCAGCGGACGGAGTTGAACTCAACGTCTTATAACTAGCACATTTTAAAGGGTTTTTCAATTTTACGCGGACAGCCGCGAACCCCTAGATGGTGCCCAGGAAAGGACTCGAACCTTCACGGCCGTTAAGCCACTGGCACCTGAAGCCAGCGCGTCTACCAATTCCGCCACCTGGGCACTTACTTAGGTGGTAGTCCCCACCGATCTCTCGGCGAAGGCGGCGACCTATAGGGGGAAATATTTCACCGGTCAACGGTTTTGATGACAGTATGCACAAAAGTTTTCGCCCCGCGCTCTTAATCGAATCCTTATTTTTGAAAACACAAAGCCGATCGGTTTTTTACGCCTTCAGTTTTCTTCTGTAACCACCCTGACAGTTGGAGGTCGTCGTGCTGCACACATATCTTCAGACCCTTATTCAACAAGGCACACTGACCGTCCGGATCAATCCCGGCAAGACCTACCACTTCGGCAATCCGATACCAGAACGGCCCGATCTCGACGTCGCCATCTGGATAAACAGCCCGTGGACCGCCTTCAAAATCGGTCTGCATCCTTATCTCTACTTTGGTGAGGCCTTCATGGAGGCCGATCTGGTTGTTGAAAAAGGCACCCTGTGGAACCTGATGGAGCTGGTCGGCCTGAATATGCGCAATGCGCCGGACCGGGGCTGGCTGTCGCGTCTGCTGCATGGCGTCAAGCGCTTCCTGCCCGGCCATTCGCTCAGCGCCTCACGCGCCAATGTGGCGCATCATTACGATCTGTCAGAAAAGCTTTACCGGCTGTTTCTCGATGAGGACATGCAATACTCCTGCGCCTATTTCCCATGTGCGCAGATCTCGCTGGAAGACGCGCAGATCGCCAAGAAGGACCATATCGCCGACAAGCTTTACCTCTCGCCTGGCCAGAGCGTGCTCGATATCGGCTGTGGTTGGGGCGGGATGGCGTTGCATCTGGCCAGGCAGGCGGGCGTCAATGTCACCGGCGTGACGCTTTCAGCCGAACAACTGACGGTGGCCGAACGTCGCGCCACGGCGCCCAGTGTCAATGCGCGGGTGCGCTTCGAGCTGTGCGACTATCGCGAAGTGACCGGCGTGTTCGACCGTATCGTCAGCGTCGGCATGTTCGAGCACGTCGGACTTGCCAACTTCGACGGCTATTTCCAGACTGTCGCCGATCGGTTGAAGGACGACGGCGTGGCGCTGATTCACAGCATCGGCCGGCGCGGCCGGGTGGGTGGGCGTTCGGCCTGGCTCAATAAATACATTTTCCCCGGCGGCTATATTCCGAGTTTACCGGAAATAACGGTGGCCGTCGAAAAATCCGGCCTGTTCATTACCGATATCGAACCCTTACGCCTGCATTACGCCGAAACCCTGCGGCACTGGCGCGAACGCTTCCAGGTGCATCGTGCCGAGATCGCCGCCCTCTATGACGAACGTTTCTGCCGCATGTGGGAATTCTATCTGTGCTATTGCGAACTCGGTTTCCGCTATGGCGATCTGATGGTCTTCCAGGTGCAGTTAGCCAAGCGGCTCGACACCCTGCCGATCACCCGCGACTACATGATGCCGCGCGCTTCAGCCCGCGTGGCCGATAGCGAAGAAACCGACAGTGAAGTCCGCAAAGGCGCCGCCCGTTCCGGCAAGGCGATCCGGCAAGGCGAAGCGCGGTAGAAACAGCGCCACCGTGCGGCGCGGGTTGAAATCGCGCATCGGTATCCGCACGACATCGGGCGCTGCATAGCTATCCGGCATAACGGTGACGCCAACGCCGGCGCCAACCATACTCAGGGCGCGCTCGTCCTGCGCAGTGCGATAAACCAAAGGCGGGCGGACATTGCGATCGGTGAAATACCGGCTGGTTTCGCTAAGGACTTCACAACGCGACCGGACGATCATCGACTCATTGGACAGGTCTTCGCCACGAATAATCCGTTCACCGGCAAGGCGATGATTGACGGATAGCGCCAGTTTGTAGCCCTCCTCGAACAATGGTCTGGATGTCTTGTCATCTACGCGCCGAAGCGACAGCGCATAGTCGAGGCCGCGTTCATCCAGCCGGTTCAGCAGTTCCTGTTCGCTGCCGTCATAAAGATCGAAACGGATGCCGGGGTGCTCGGCCAAAAAGCCGGTCAGTAATCGCGCCACCAGGACGGCAGGCAGGGTTTGCAGGACACCCAGCCGCAGAACGTCGGCCTGTTCGGCCGCGGCGATCTCGGCAGAGGCCATGTTGACCTCGTGCAGGATCGCCTTGGCGCGGGGCAGAAAGCGCGATCCTGCGGTCGTCAAAGAGACGCGCTTGTTATTGCGCACGAATAGCGACACGCCCATCTGGTCTTCCAGCCGCTTGATGCCGGCGGAAAGGCTCGGCTGGGTGATCAGGCAGGCGACGGCGGCCTTGGTGAAGCTGCCGCTTTCAACCACGGCCAGAAAATAGCGCAGAAGATACAGTTCCATGCTCTATCCAGTGACGTTAATTCATAGATATTGTCTATGCACAGAATTGTGACTATCAATTTTCCCCATAGACGCCAAGCGCGTACTATCCTCCCTGTAAAAAGACAGGGACATCATGACCGCCTTCAAAAGCGACATCGATCCGGCCTCGGACGAATTCAAGGCCAATGCCGCCGCCATGACCACCGTGGTCGAAGATCTGCGCGCGCTTTCGGCCAGGATCGCAGCGGGAGGATCACCTTCGGCGCGCGAAAAACATATGGCGCGGGGCAAGCTATTGCCACGGGATCGTGTCGCCGGTCTGATCGATCCCGGTTCGCCGTTTCTCGAATTTTCGGCCCTGGCGGCGCACAAGGTCTATCATGACGAGGTGCCGGCGGCCGGCCTGATCACCGGCATCGGCCGCATCAACGGCGCGGAATGCGTCATCGTCTGCAACGACGCCACGGTGAAGGGCGGCACCTACTATCCCCTCACCGTCAAGAAACACCTGCGGGCGCAGGAGATCGCCCAAACCAACAACCTCCCCTGCGTCTATATGGTCGATTCCGGCGGGGCCAATTTGCCAAACCAGGATGAGGTCTTTCCGGACAAGGACGATTTCGGCCGCATCTTCTTCAACCAGGCGCAGATGTCCGCCAAGCGTATCCCGCAGATCGCCGTGGTCATGGGGTCCTGCACTGCCGGTGGCGCCTATGTGCCGGCTATGTCGGATGAGTCGATTATCGTGCAAAAACAGGGCACGATCTTCCTGGCCGGCCCGCCACTGGTGAAGGCCGCGACCGGTGAAGTGGTCAGCGCCGAAGACCTGGGCGGCGGCGATGTCCATGCGCGGATATCCGGCGTAGTCGATCATCTGGCCGCCAATGACGCCGATGCGCTTCAGATTGCCCGCCGCATTGTCGGCAATCTCAACCGCACGAAAAAGGTCGAACTGGCGACGAAGCCAGTGGTCGGGCCGCTATACGATGCCGAAGAGATTTACGGCATTATTCCCGCTGACACACGCCAGCCCTACGATGTCCGCGAGGTGATCGCCCGGCTGGTCGATGGCTCGGTATTCGATGAGTTCAAGAAACTGTACGGCGAAACCCTGGTGTGTGGTTTCGCGCACCTCTACGGCTATCCGGTCGGCATCATAGCCAATAATGGCGTGCTGTTTTCCGAAAGCGCGCTGAAAGGCACGCACTTTATAGAACTATGCTGCCAGCGCGGCATCCCCTTGATTTTCCTGCAAAACATCACCGGCTTCATGGTCGGCCGACAGTATGAGAACGAAGGCATCGCGCGGCATGGCGCCAAGATGGTCACCGCCGTCGCCTGCGCCAATGTGCCGAAATTCACGGTCATCATCGGCGGTTCCTACGGCGCCGGCAATTACGGCATGTGCGGCCGCGCCTTCGAGCCGCGCTTCCTGTGGATGTGGCCCAATGCACGCATCTCGGTCATGGGCGGCGAGCAGGCGGCCAATGTGCTGGCCACGGTCAGGCGCGACGGCATAGAAGCCAAAGGCGGCCAGTGGAGCGCCGCGGAGGAGGCCGCCTTCAAGGCGCCGATCCGCGACACCTACGAGGCCCAGGGCCACCCCTATTATGCCTCAGCCCGCCTGTGGGATGATGGGGTCATCGATCCCGCCGATACACGGCGCGTTCTGGGGCTGGGACTATCCGCCGCATTGAATGCAGCCATTGCACCCACCACCTTTGGTGTCTTCAGAATGTAACCGCCGAATAGGAAAACGATCATGCAGGATATCACCGTAGAAGCCGACGAACGCGGCGTGGTCCGCGTCACCCTCAATCGCCCGGCCATCCACAATGCCTTCAACGAGGGCATGATCGGCGAACTGACCGACGCCTTTGCCGATCTCGGCAAGCAGGACGGCGTGCGTGTCATCGTGCTGGCCGGCAATGGCGCCAGCTTCAGTGCTGGCGCCGATCTCAACTGGATGAAGCGCGCCGCCGAACAGGACGAATATGCCAATCGCGAAGACGCCCTGTCTATGGCCCGCATGTTCGATACGCTCAACACCTGCCCCAAGCCGACGGTCGCCCTGGTCCAGGGCGCGGCGCTCGGCGGCGGGGTGGGGCTCGTGGCCTGCTGCGATGTGGTCATTACCCAGCCGGAGACAATGTTCGGCCTGACCGAGGTGCGCCTGGGCCTGATCCCGGCGGTGATTTCGCCCTTCGTTATCGCCAAGGTGGGCCAGTCGGCGGCGCGGCGCTACATGCTGACCGGGGAGCGCTTCACGGCCGTGGAAGCCCAGCGCATCGGCCTGGTGCATGAGGTCTCAAGCGCCCTGGAGGCCGAGGGTGCCAAGGTGGTCGAGGCCCTGCTGGCCGGCGGCCCGGAAGCCATTGCCGATGCCAAGGATCTGATCGGCGATATTACGAAGATGGACGACAAGGGCGAGTTGACCGCCCACCGCATCGCCACGCGCCGCGCTTCGGATGAAGGTCGCGAAGGCGTTGCGGCCTTCCTGAGCCGACGCAAACCCCACTGGACGCTTTGATGTTCGCCAAAATACTGATCGCTAATCGCGGAGAAATCGCCCGCCGCATCATCCGCACCTGCCAGCGGATGGGCGTGGAAACCGTGGCCGTCTATTCCGACGCCGATGCGCGCGCGGCTTTCGTGCGCGAGGCGGACCGCGCCGTACTGATCGGACCGGCGGCGGCCGCTGACAGCTATCTGCGCGGCGACCGGATCATCGCTGTGGCGCTGGAGACGGGAGCCGAGGCCATCCATCCCGGCTATGGATTCCTGTCGGAAAACGCCGAATTCGCCGAAGCCTGCGAGGATGCCGGGTTGGTGTTTATCGGCCCGCGACCGGACGCCATCCGCGCCATGGCCCTGAAAGGCGCCGCCAAGGCCCTGATGACGGCCGCCGGCGTGCCGGTGACGCCCGGCTACCATGGCGATGATCAGGACCCGGACAATCTGGCCGCCGAAGCGGCGCGGATCGGTTATCCGGTGCTGATCAAGGCGGTGGCCGGCGGTGGCGGCAAGGGGATGCGGCGGGTCGATCGGGCGGAGGATTTCAAAGATGCGCTCATTTCGGCGCAACGCGAAGGGCTGAACGCCTTTTCCGATCCCAAGGTGCTGATCGAGAAATATCTCGATGTGCCGCGCCATATCGAAATCCAGTTATTCGCCGATGAGCACGGCCATGTCGTCCATCTGTTCGAGCGTGATTGTTCGCTGCAACGCCGCCATCAAAAGGTGATCGAGGAAGCGCCCGCCCCCGGCCTCCCGGAAGCCATGCGCCGGGCGATGGGACAAGCGGCGGTTCGGGCGGCGCAGGCGATAAGCTATCGTGGCGCGGGCACGGTCGAGTTCATTGTCGATGTGTCAGAGGGCATCCAAAGCGCGCCCTTCTATTTCATGGAAATGAACACGCGGCTTCAGGTCGAGCATCCGGTGACCGAGGAAATCACCGGGCTTGATCTGGTCGAATGGCAGTTGCGCGTGGCGGCAGGCGAGACCTTGCCGAAGAGCCAAGAGGAACTCACCCTGACCGGCCACGCCATCGAGGCGCGACTCTATGCCGAAGACCCTCAGAATGACTTCCTGCCCGCCACGGGCACGCTGGAACAACTGGTGTTTCCGGCAACGGCGCGCATTGAATCCGCGGTCGAGCCAGGCGATGCGGTCAGCCCGTTTTATGACCCGATGATCGCCAAGATCATCGTTCACGGCAAGGATCGCAAACAGGCTTTGAGCCGGATGCGCGAAGCTCTGATCGAGACGAAACTGCGCGGACTGGCGACCAATCTCGGCTTCCTGCGCCGTGTCGTTTCGGATGAGGCGTTTGCGGCGGTGCAGATCGATACCGGCTTTATCGCCCGCCATCAGGAGCGCCTGCTTCTGCCCTGGCCCGACAGTGAGATCGCGCCCTCACAGGCCGATCCGACCTCGCCGTGGAACGATATTACCGGCTGGCAGCTTAACTTGCCGCCCCGTTCGCCTTTGAATCTGAAATCCGAGGCGGGTGAAGAGGCTGTGGCTTCGGGCGATATCAAGGCGCCGATGCCGGGCAAACTGATCGACGTGTTTGTGACCGCTGGCGAGACGGTCGAGAAGGGCCAGAAGCTGCTGATCCTCGGCGCGATGAAGATCGAACACACCATGAAGGCCCCGAAGGCGGGCGTGGTCAGGGCCGTTCATGCCGCGACCGGTGATCAGGTGGCCGATAAGGCCATTCTGGTTGAAATTGAATGAAAACAAGAAACCCCACCACCCCGCGCCAAGAGGCGCGCGGTCCCCTCCCCAGTAGCCCGGGGAGGTATAAGAAAAGAGACAGGCGATGATCGACTTTCCGCATCTGCAATTCGGCCACAGCGACGATATCGAGTCCCTGCGCGAAGGCGTGCGCAAATTCGCCGAGATCGAGATCGCGCCGCTGGCCGCCGAGGCTGACCGCGATGACCAGTTCCCCATGCCACTATGGCGCAAGATGGGGGAGATGGGCGTGCTCGGCCTCACTGCGCCCGAACAGTATGGCGGCGCGCAAATGGGCTATCTGGCGCACACCATCGCCATGGAAGAAATCTCCCGTGCCTCCGCCTCGATCGGGCTGTCCTACGGCGCGCATTCCAACCTCTGCGTCAACCAGATCGTCCGCAATGGTAACGAAGCCCAGAAAGCGAAGTACCTGCCGAAGCTGATTTCCGGCGAACATGTCGGGGCTCTGGCCATGTCGGAAACCGCCGCCGGTTCGGATGTGGTGTCCATGAAACTACGCGCCGACAAAAAAGGCGACCGCTATATTCTCAACGGCTCGAAGATGTGGATCACCAATGGCCCCGACGCCGATACGCTGGTCGTCTACGCCAAGACCGACCTTGCGGCTGGCTCGAAAGGCATGACCGCTTTTCTCATCGAAAAAAGCTTTGCCGGCTTCTCGGTGGCGCAAAAACTCGACAAGCTGGGGATGCGCGGCTCGCATACCGGCGAACTGGTTTTCGCCGATTGCGAGGTGCCGGTGGAAAATGTTCTGGGTACGGAAGGTCGCGGCGCCGGCGTGCTGATGTCGGGCCTGGATTATGAGCGGGTCGTGCTTTCCGGCGGACCGCTCGGCATCATGCGCGCCTGTTTGGATGTGGTGATCCCCTATATCCATGAGCGTGAACAGTTCGGCAGCCCCATCGGCACCTTCCAGTTGATGCAAGGCAAGATCGCCGATATGTATTCGACCTGGGCGGCCTGTCGCGCCTATGTCTATGCCGTGGCGCAGGCTTGCGATCGCGGCGAGACCACGCGCAAGGACGCCGCCGGCTGCATCCTCTATGCCGCCGAAAAAGCCACATGGATGGCGGGCGAAGCGATCCAGTGTCTTGGCGGCAACGGCTATACCAATGACTACCCGACGGGTAGACTGTGGCGCGACGCCAAGCTGTATGAGATCGGCGCCGGCACGTCTGAAATCCGCCGGATGCTGATTGGCCGGGAACTGTTCGAGGAAACGAAATGAGACCAGCCAAAGTCATCCTTTACGAAGTCGGGCCGCGCGACGGCTTGCAGGCGGAAACCGAGATCGTCAGCGCCGCCGACAAGATCGCGCTGATCGACACATTGTCCGCCTCCGGACTGAAATATATCGAGGCTGCCAGTTTCGTCTCACCGAAATGGGTGCCGCAAATGGCCGACGCCGCAGAAGTCATGGCCGGGATCACCCGTGCGCCGGGCGTAACCTATCCGGTATTGACCCCAAATCTGAAGGGCTATGAATCCGCCAAGGACGCCCGCGCCACTACCGTCGCCATTTTCGGCGCGGCGTCGGAAACCTTCAGCCAGCGCAATATCAACTGTTCCGTGGCCGAAAGCCTCGACCGCTTTACCTTCATCATGGAGGAATCGGCGAGCGACCGCATAAAGGTGCGCGGCTATGTCTCCACCGTCATCGCCTGCCCCTATGAAGGACCAGTCAAGCCGCAGGCCGTGGCCGAAATGGCGCGAAAAATGCTCGATATCGGCTGCTACGAAATATCCCTGGGCGATACAATCGGCGTGGGAACACCCGCCGATGTGTCGCGCCTGCTCGATACCGTACTGAAGGTTATTCCGCCCGAAAAACTGGCCGTACACTTCCATGATACCTATGGCCAGGCTCTGGCCAATATTCTGACTTCGCTCGATTACGGCATCGCCACGATTGATTCATCCGTCGGTGGATTGGGCGGCTGCCCCTATGCGCCGGGCGCTTCCGGCAATGTGGCGACGGAAGATGTGCTCTATATGCTGACCGGCATGGGTATAAACACCGGCGTCGATCTCGATGCCATCGTGGCCGCCGCCTGGCAAATATCGGATGTGCTGGGCCGGCCGCCGCGCTCGAAAGTGGCGGTAGCCAAAGGCCGCCCCTAAATCACCGGTGCCTTGCAATAACGGGCGATAAATTCGTCATGGGTCGGCATCCCGGCCACGGTGCGCGCATAGATCTGGCGCAGGCTGTCGAAATAACCGTCGAGATCGTCATCGCCGACATTCAGGGCCAGCGGTGAGAAGCTTTCCGGCATGATTCCCTGGCCGATCAGCACCTGTATCCAGTTGGCCTCCTTGAACAGGTCATCTTCCTCCACGATCACCCGGCCATGCTGGCGGAAATATTCGATCTTGGTCGTCAGGCTGTCCGGCACGGTCATGGTGCGGCAATAGTTCCAGAAGGGCGTGTCGTCGCGTTTCGTGGCGTTATAGTGCAGAATGATGAAATCGCGGATCAGTTCGTATTCGCGCTGGGTCTTGCGATTGTATTCGTCGATTTCCGGCTGGTTGAAGCCAGTGTCGGGGAACAGGTTGAGCAGGCGCTGCAAGGCCGATTGCACCATATGGATGGTGGTCGATTCGATCGGCTCCATGAAGCCGGCGGCCAGGCCCAGCGCCACGCAATTCTTTTTCCAGCTTGTCTTGCGGCGGCCCGTCACGAAGCGCAGATGACGCGGGTCCGCCAGAGGTGCGCCGTCGAGATTATCGAGCAGGATGCGTGTCGCCTCGTCCGGTTCCATGAACCCACTGGAAAAGACATGGCCATTGCCGATCCGGTGTTGCAGCGGAATGCGCCATTGCCAGCCGGCGGTGCGGGCGCGTGTCTGGGTCAGCAGGCGCAAAGGCCCCGATGTGACGCAGGGCACGGCGACGGCCCGATCACACGGCAGCCAGTGCGTCCATTCTTCGTAGCCGGCGTGCAGGCTGTCCTCGATCAGCACACCGCGGAAGCCGGAGCAATCGAGGAAGAACTCGCCTTCGACCACATCGCCCGACGCCAGGGCCAGGCTTTCGATAAAGCCGGTTTCGCTGTTCTGGTTGACGCCTGACACCTTGCCTTCACGCCGCGTCACGCCTGAGCGTTCGCACACCCCGCGCAGATAACGCGCCAGCAGGCCGGCGTCGAAATGCAGGGCGTAGTTCATGCCGTCCATCCGGGGTGCGTCCGGAATTGTCTTGATATGGGTGAAGCGATTCTGTTTCGCCGCCAGTTCGTTTAGGCTGTAATCCCACAACGAACCGCCCTTGCCCTGCGCCCTTTGCCTCAGCCAGTACTGATAAAACGGCAGGACGCCGAGCGGATTGCCGGGCGCGCCGAACATATGGCGGTAGGTGTGGCCCTTCTCGTACCAGTCAGCAAATTCGACGCCGAGCTTGTAGGTGCCCTGCACATTGCGCATCACCTCCGCCTCATCGAGGCCAAGGAAATTGAGCAGGTTGATCAGTGGCGGAATGGTCGCTTCACCAACGCCGACCGTACCGATTTCCTCGGATTCGACCAGGGTGATCTCGACCGTCTTGCCGAGCACCTTGATCATCATGGAGGCGGCCAGCCAGCCAGCCGTGCCGCCGCCGAGGATGACGATTTTGCTGATAGGCGCTGATGGCATGTTGTTCCCCGTTTTTTTTAGTCTACACTTTCCAGGCATAAAAACACCTGCCGGTCGGAACCGGCAGGTGTTTTTGACAAAGCTACAAAGTCTATTGGAACTTGTAACCAATGCTGATTGCATAGGTCGCGCCGTATTTTTCGTATTTGAGTACGTTTGTCGGAGCGTCCTTGGTGTCATAGAGGACGAACGGCCTGTTGGTAATGTTCGTCGCCGACAGATTGATCGTCAGGCCCTTGGCGGGGCCATCCTGGAATTCATAACCAATTTGCGCATCGACCAGAGCTTCCGCCTTGACATAGTGGGCGCCAAGCGAGGAGTCGAAGTTGGGCACTTCACCCAGCCAGGCGTCACGATAGCGCTCGCTGATACGCGCCGAGAACCCATGCTTTTCGTAGTATAGGGTCGTATTGATGACCTGAGGCGACAGACCGGGCAGTTCGATCTTGCTGCCTGCCGGTTTCACTTCGGACTGGTTGAAAGCGGCGCTGAAGATCACGCCGAAGCCATCAAGCGCAGACCAGATAGTTTCGCCGGGAAGCGATGCTGTGAACTCCGCTCCCTGGACGTGGCCGCCATTGCCGTTGGCCTTGACCGTAAGCACCCCGGTGGTATTGGCGCGCGCCAGGTCGTAACAGCTACCCACGGCGCAACCGGCGGGATCGTTTGGTGGCGTGTAGCCAGGCAGCGTACTGAAATCGATGACGCGGGAGTTGTTATAAACGTAGCTGTCTAGCGTTTTGTAATAGAGCGCAGCGGACAGATAGCCCTTGCGGCCAAAATATTTTTCCAGAGACACGTCGAACTGCTTGGACTTCCAGGGTTTGATCTCGGGATTACCACCGCTGCCGCCCCAGTAATATTGCTGATTGCCCTGATTGTCCGGATTGGAATTGGTCCGGGCGCCATAGGTCACGCCACCGGCCATATCGTCGAGGCGCGGGCGGGACACGGTGGCCGCTGCCGCTACGCGCAGGCTGATATCGTCAGCCAGGGAGAAGTTGAAGTTCGCGCTGGGCAGGAAATCGCCATAGGTGGTCTTGTAGTGATCCGTCCGGATGTGCAGTTGCTCAAGGGGGGACAGGCCGGGAGTGATCTTGTCAACGCCGGGCGATGACAACTGGGTCACCTGCTGATCGGCATATTGATATTGCGCGCCGATATTACCGGTAACAGGTACACCGAACAGCGTCGATTCGATGTCAGCCTTAACGTAGGCGGTGGTCAGCTTTTCTTCGACGGCCCAGGACTGACTGACTTCAAAGGTACGGTCGCCGTCACCCGCATTGGTATCGACCCGCGCATCGATGGTGTCCCAGAAGCCGCTGCGGTAAAGGCCCATAGCGTCATAGGAAATGATGCCATTGCTGTTGCCGAAGAAGGCGCCATCGGTCGTGCCGGTGCGATACTGGGTGGGGACCACAGCGGTTGACTGGCCGTCGGGCAGGTACAGTATGCTCTGCCATAGATACTTGTCCTTCTTGCGGTCGGCGAAGTTGACGCCGAAGGTGACGCCCTTGAAGAAGCCGCCACCGAGCGTGCGCGTCGCCGCCAGTTTCATCGCCTGAATTTCGTCATTGACGGTGGGGTTGCCGACGTAACCAGAGCGACGCGGACCACCGCCCCAGCCACCCGGATCGGTCAGGAACACATGGTCGAAATCGGCATAATCAAACGCCGTGGTTTCGTTCGTGGTGCCATTGGCATTGGTCGTGAAGCCCAGATTATCCTGAACCACTGATCCGGCCGGACCGGTGCCTGCGGTCGATTCCAGGCGCAGGTCGGTACGATGAACCTTGGAATAGCTGACATCCGCGTTCAGGGTCCATTCGTCGTTCAGCAAATAACTGGCATTGACTCCCAGGGAGTCGACTGTGGCGTTACGCTCATTGTTATAGTTTTCAACAATGGTCGTGACGCCGTTGAAGGTGCCGCTCGTAATGCGGTCAGCATCGGCAGTATAGCCCGGTTGCAAGACGCCGGTGCCCCAGATCGTCCCGTATTCGAGACGGCGGATGGTTTGTGCTTCCTTGAATTCGGAGTGAAAGCCATCGACGATGACATGCAACTGATCGTTGGGCTTGAATTCCAATATGCCCATGAAAGCATCGCGTTTGTAATAAGAGGCCTGGACACCATCCTTCGAGCCACCGACCACAATCTTATCGGCATCCGCCGGCAGGCACTGGGCGCCGCAGGTCGGATACCCCCAGTACTCACGGGTCTGGGCCTGGTACGGCGTGGTGTTGTGTGCGTAACCGAGCGCCAGACCGACGGTTTTGTTGAAAAATTGATCGATATAGGTCGCCGAGTAGCGGTCACCCGCTGTCATCGCATCAGGTACCGGCGACTTCATCGAGTTCATTTCGCGGCGATAATTGAGCGCGATCGCCTGTTTGCCGTAGGCCAGCGGATGGACAGTTTCAATGTCGGCTGTGCCGGCGATACCGTGATAGGACTGGGCGGCGTCCGGTGTCTTGTAGACCTTCACCTGACTGACAAGTTCCGAGGGATACTGGTCGAATTCAACCGTGCGATTGTCGTTGGTTGAGGCCTGCTCACGGCCGTTGAATGTGGTGACTGTATAGTCCGGACCCAGGCCGCGAATCGACAGGGTTTGCGCACGGCCGTTGGTACGTTGGGCGGCGATACCCGGCAGGCGGGCAATGGATTCGGCGATGGAGCTGTCCGGCAACTTGCCGATATCTTCAGCCGAAACGGCTTCGATAATCGACGAATCTTTTCTCTTAGCGCTGATGGCGTCCTGGATGCCGCGGCGAATGCCGGTGACCACGATCGTGGTCGAGTCGTCAGCGGGAGCGGCAGCGGGGGCTGCATCCTGGGCCATGACGGGAACGGCGAAAGCGCAGGCCGTTACGATGGCCGCGGTGGCGCCACAGGTCAGCAGACGCGCACGCGTCGCATTTTGACCCTTGGAATTACGCATTAGGTTTCCTCCTGGTGTTGCGTTTCGATCTTAACGCTTGCCCTGTTCTTAAATGCAGGACATTCGCCTTTAGACATCTCAACCCTCATGGCGCTCTGATGGCGCTTTAGGAAAAGTATCTATACAACACGGTTCTTTTTGCAATGCTTTGCAAAATTTTGCAGTTCGAAATCTGAACAATTCGTAATATTGTGGCTTTGAAGATACGAAAATGACAGATAAGGCGCCAAATATAGGCCTATATGTAATATAATATGCCGCATAACGCGTAAAACTCACATATTACATGACAGGAATATTTTTGACGCTTTATGTAAAAAATTGCAAAAATATGCAAAGATAGCGCTAACATCACAACGTTATCGAAACGTAGCGGATCAGCCGCCGCAGGATTCACGGACGACCAGTTCGGTGGAGACGATTTCCGAATGACTTTCATCATTGGAGATCGAGCCGATCAGCTTGGAGACCATCAGCTTGCCGGCGCGCGCCAGATCCTGCGAAATGGTTGTCAATGACGGATGGGTCAGGCTGGCCAGAACGATATTATCGTAACCGACCACCGACACATCTTCCGGCACGCGCAGGCCGGCACGCATCAGACCACGAATGGCACCGAAAGCGATAATGTCCGAACAGGCGAACAGGCCGTCGATCGGAACGTCCTTATTGATCAGATTGAGAACCGCGGCTTCAGCAGAAGCGATTTCAAAATGGGTCGGCACGACCAGACGCGGATCGAACGCCAGCCCGGCCTCGGACAGCACATTGAGATAACCCTGGTAGCGCTGCTTCATCTCCACGCCCTCGGTTTCGCCGAAATAGGCGATCCGCTTGCGGCCCAGGCGCGCCAGATGCGAGGTGGCGCGCGTGCCGCCCTGAAGGTTATTGGAACCGACGGTGCAGTATTTCTGGCCGGGAATTTCCTGGCCCCAGACGATGAACTTGTTGGTGCTGCCGGCCAGATGGTTGAAGCGGTCGTGCAGGTAGCTCTGGCCGAGGAAGATGACGCCATCGGCCTTGATATTGGCCATCAGGGTGGCGAGATCGTTCTGGCTTTTCGGCGTCAGGTGCGACAGCAGCAGGTCGCAGCCCATATCGCGCGCCGCCTCGCCGACGGCTGAGATCAGTTCCTGATAAAAGGGATCGGAAAAGCGGCCTTCGCGGCCATGTGGCGGCGGAATGACGATGGCGATGGTGGCCTGCGAGCCGGACATCGACATCGGCATGTCCTGATTGAGGACATAATTATGGTCGCGGGCGATCTTCCACACGCGGCGCTTGGTGACACGGTTGACGGCGGGCGAATCGTTGAGCGCGCGGGATACCGTGGCGACCGATACGCCGGCAATCCTGGCGATATCTTCAAGCCTGACCTTGCCTGATATGGTGTCCATCATCCCTAAACCCCTGTCCGCTTAAGCGGATTTCGGTTCAGAGAACACATTTTCTCCTGCGAAAGCAAGTGCTTTCAGCATTATGAAAAAACTTAGGGATTGAGCAGGAATATCAGCGGCACGTCCACCCGTTTGCGCCAGTCCTTTTCACTGTGTTCCGCACCCGGATAAATCGGCACGCGGAAATCGGCCTCCGTCCAGCCATTCGTGCGGAACGCCGCCACGGCTTTTTCTTCGTAGGGCGTGAACAGGCCATCAAGCCCCACCGTGCCCTGGTCGCTGTAGATACGGTTTCGGCCAGGGATCATCTGCGTCGTTTTCAACCAGGCCTGCCAGCCGGCCGCCACGGTTTCTGCGTCCGCCTGAATGGCGGCGGGATCTTTGGCCGGATCGGCCATCAGCCACGGCATGGACAGCGAGGCCGATGCGCCGAAAACCTGCGGATATTCACCCTGCGCATAGAGCGCGATATGCCCGCCCATCGAAGATCCCATGATCGAGGTATTTTCCGGGCCGGACGCCGTGTGATAGGTTTGGTCGATCAGCGGTTTCAGTTCGCTGACGAGAAACTTCAGGAAATTATCCGCGTTCGGAACTTTGCCATCTTCAAAGGCGCGGATGCGCGCCTGATAGGCCGCCGGCATGAGGTCATAGACCCGCTGCGGCATGTATTCGCGCGTCCGTTCCGGAACATTGTCGATACCGACGATGATGGCCGGCGGCGCCTTGCCCTCCGCGATCAGCTTCGGCAGAACTTCGGCCACGCCCCAGTCCGCGCCGCTATATTGACTGGGCGAGAACAGATTCTGACCATCCATCATATAGATGACCTTACAATGCGCCGTTTCCACCTGGCATTGATCCGGCACAAAGACGACGACATCACGCGGAATGACATATTGCGAAGGCACCTGCGTCAAGTGATCGAGGCGCGCCTCCGCTGCGGCGGGAGTCGCCAGCAGCAGAGACGCCAGAGCCAGATGCAGGTACGTCACTTCTTCTTTTGGGCCACGAAGCGGATGGCTTCGCCGCCGCCCGGCGCCATGCGCAGGGTCAGAGTATCGCCGGCGGTGACCGTCTTTTCCTCGATGACGATATCGAAGCGGGCGTCACCGGTCATGCCGGTATTCGGGCCATCGCGATAGATCTGCGCCTTGTAGCTGCGGCCCGCTTCGAGGAATGTCAGCGGCACATCGACGCTGCGTTCGGTTTCGTCGGTCACGGCGCCGAGATACCAGTTATCGGAATGGCGATCCTTGCGGACGATGGTGGCGAAATCGCCCGGTTCGCCATTCAGCGCGATCGACTGATCCCAGTCGGTCGGCACGTCCTTGATGAACTGGAAGGGCTTCGGGTACTTGGCGTAGTTTTCCGGCAGGTCGGCCGCCATCTGGATCGGCGAATAGAGCACGACATAAAGCGCCAGTTGCTTGGCCTGGGTCGAAGGGATCGGCTTGCCCTGCCCTTGCAAGCTGAGGATTCCCGGCGTGAAATCCATCGGCCCGGAGAGCATACGAGTGAAGACCAGATTGGCCTCGTGTTCCGGCGGATTCTGCGGATCGCCCCAGGCGTTATATTCCATACCACGCTGGCCTTCGCGCGACACCCAGTTCGGATAGGTGCGGCGCAGGCCGGTGTCCTTGATCGGCTCGTGGGTATCGATGGCGATATGGTATTTCGCCGCCGTGGTGACGTTTAGCAGGTAATGACGCACCATTTCCTGGCTGTCGTTCCAGGTGTAGCGGATTTCGCCATCGGCCGCCCGAACGCGGGCGCCGCCGGCATCGGCGACATAGCCGGTCTTCACGGAGTCGACGCCGTATTTTTCATATTGCGCAAAGCCGGCTTCCATCTGCGGTTCGTAGACAGAGACATTGCCTGAAGTCTCGTTGTGGCCGACGAGATGGACGCCCTTTTTCAGGCCATAGGCGGAAATCGCCGCCAGGTCGAAATCGGGATAGGCCTCGGTGAAGGAGAAGTTGTAGCCCTTGCCGAACCAGTCTTCCCAGCCCTTGTTCCAGCCCTCGACCAGCACGCCACGGAAGCCGTTCTTGGCAGCGAAATCGATATAGTCCTCGGTGTTTTTGGTGGTGGCGCCGTGACGCGGGCCGGCTTCCCAGGTCCATTTATTAAGGTGCATCCCCCACCAGATGCCGACATATTTATATGGCTTGACCCAGGACACATCGCCGAGCTTGTTGGGTTCGTTGAGGTTCAGGATCAGGTCGGAACTGTTGTAAAGTCCGGCGGCGGTATCGGTAATCTCCATCGTCCGCCACGGCGTCGGGAAGGGCGCCTCACGCACGACCGGCGCGCCCATTGCCGAGGGCGCCAGACGCGTTTTCAGGCGCTGGCCATCGACCCGCCGCAGCCAGTAGGCGGCGTAATCGACGAGTGCCGCCTCATGGAACGAGATATAAAGCCCCTTGTCCGTCCTGATCGTCATGGGCGTTTGCGCCTCGCTGACCTCGTTCAGCGGCGTCTTCTGGTAGAGATATTCCTCGCGGTTCCATTCGCCGGCCACGTCCCACCAGGCGGTGGCCGGATCGGCGATGGCGAACTCGGTCAGCTCGTCCATGATCTCCAGCTTGTGCAATTGCGGCTGGTCGGGGAATTCGTAGCGGAAACCCAGGCCATCGTCATATATGCGGAAGACAACAGTCATCCGGCGGCTGTCCCAGACCTTCTGGACGACATTGACGCGCAGTTCGGTATAGTGATTGCGCGTGAAGCGGCGCTCGCCCCACGGCTGCTCCCAAGTGTCGTCGTGCGATGTCGTCTCCGTATTTTCCAGCGCGAAATAACGGTCGAATTTCGGCGCATTGGCCAGGATCAGGCCCAGCCGCGACGGATTGACGATAACCTCGCCATTGCGTGAAACCTGATACGACAGGTTGCCGTCACCGCTCAGCATGACATCGACGTGCAACACCTTCCCCGGCGAATCGGCGCTGGCGATGGTCTGAAATTTCGGCGCTCCCTGCGAGGATTGCGATACATCGGCAGCCGGCGCGGCGTCCTGCGCCAGGCCCGGACCGGCGGCAAAGCCCGTTACCGCTATCAGCGAAAAAGCCATCGTCAGCAGACCAGCCGCGTTACGCATGAATAGGTTTCCTTGTTCCTGTAGTCGTTTTATCGCCAAGGCTTATGTCAAATAGCCGCCGGGCAAAAGACCTTATGTGCATTTGAAGACGTGCATACGTATTCAGAGGCCCGAATGACAGTTGAATACGTATTCAAGATTGCGCGTCGCAGAAAGCGCGCATAAGCTGATGACAACTTCGGCAAACGTTGCCTTTCGCCCGCCTGTATTCAATTTCAGGCAAACAGGCTCTCGGAAATGACGCAAAATTTTTCGCCTGATGCGCTTTTCTTATTGCCCCAGGTTAGTGCAAACGTTTACAGATAAATTTCCGGTCATTTGCCGAGAGCGTCGCTGGCGCTTTGGCTAAAAACCGGCGCTCCTATTTCGGCTGTTGTGACGCGGCCGGAATACACCAATTACAGGGTCTTGCTTTGTAAGTGGTATCTTCTCAACATAAACTGCTCTTTGGCTTCTGGCCAAAGAGCTTTTTTTTGCCCTCCAACCACCCTTAAAGCTTGTGGATTCGTATTCATGCGGATTTTGCGGTCGTGAATACGTATGCAGCGCGACGCGCCCCCTTCTCTTTGCCATAGTGATGAAAAGACGGGTTTTGCCCGATCAAAATCAATAAGATTCGCGCGCCGGAATTGGCTGCGCGGATGCAGGAGAGGACATAATGCGTAAATATCTGTTGGCCGGCTGCGCCAGTGTGGCCGTGATGAGCGGCGCGGCCTTCGCTCAAGAACCGACTATCCCTGATCACAACCCGACCGTCATCGCCGACGCCAAGGCCACCAATGGCCCCGGTCTCGCCTCGCCCTGGGCCTATTCCGGCAAGCAGGGCATCGGCAGCGCCTATGAGGCCTATAAGGACTATCAGTTCTCCGATACCGCCACGACCGGCACGGTTTCAAAAGTGTGGTTCTCGCTGGCCGAAGGCGTGGTCACCGAAACCATGTATGGCCGCATCCACGAAGCGCAGATCCGCGAATTGCAGATCGCCGTTACCGGGGCCGGATGGACCGCCTTCGAGCGCACTGACACAACGAGCCATGTTGAATATATCCATACCGACGCCGATGGCCGCCCGCTATCGCCGGCCTACCGCCTGACCAATACTGATAAGCAGGGCCGCTTCGTCATCATCAAGGACGTCTTCACCGACCCCGACCACCAGACCCTGATGGTCCGCGTCACGGTCAAGGCGCTGAAAGGGCCGGTGACGCCCTATGTCATCCTTGATCCCTCGATGGCCAATACCTCCGGCGACGATGAAGGCCATGCCAATGTCACCCACCTGCAAGCCTGGCAGGGAAATGTCGCGCTCAATCTTTCCGCCAGCGTGCCGTTCAAAAAGGCGACGGTCGGTTATACCGGCGTCTCTGACGGTATCAAGGCACTGACTGCCAGCCAGTCGCTCGGCACGCTGCACAGCTCAGCCAACGCCAAGGGCAATATCGTACTGGTCGGGCAGTTGCCGACTGTGACCAGGGAATCCACGGTAGATCTGGCGGTCGGTTTTGGCGGCACAACGCAAGCGGCCAGTGCGGAATCCGCCGCCACTTTGAAAACCGGCTATGGCAAGGTGCTGGCCAATTACAACGGCGAAGGTGCAGCGGTCGGCTGGGAAGACTATCTCGCCTCGCTTTCCGAACTGAAAAGCCTCGTGCCGGTTTCCGAAGACAACGGCAAGCTGCTCTATGCCTCGGCCCTGGCCCTGAAGGTGCAGGAAGACCATACCGCCGCCGGCGCGCTGATCGCCTCGCTCAGCAATCCGTGGGGCGATACGGTGATCACCGATGTGTCCGCCACCGGTTACAAGGGCGTCTGGCCGCGCGATTTCTATCAGGTGTCGATGGCGCT
The DNA here is from genome assembly GCF_035497195.1 of Asticcacaulis sp. Taxonomy (GTDB): domain Bacteria; phylum Pseudomonadota; class Alphaproteobacteria; order Caulobacterales; family Caulobacteraceae; genus Asticcacaulis. The sequence goes on along the minus strand of NZ_DATJDZ010000014.1, from coordinate 441,277 downwards.
GGCCGCGCTGGGCGACAAGGAAACCCCCGTCGCCGCCTTCCGCTTCCTGCCGACCATTCAGGTCAAACCCGACACGCCGGGCAACACCGGCGCCACCGGCTGGTTCCTGCAAAAGGCTCATGTCGACGGCACGCCGGAATGGGTCGGTGTCCAGCTCGACCAGACCGCCATGCCGATCCTGCTCGGCGATCGCCTGGAGCAACTGGGCCTGATCAGCCAGGCCGAACTGCTGTCATCTTACAAGACGATGCTCAAGCCGGCGGCTGATTTCCTCAGCCACGGCGGCACGGTCGGGCTGGACTGGAACCACGCCACCATTACCCCGCCCTATAGCCAGCAGGAACGCTGGGAGGAGCAGGAAGGCCATTCGCCCTCGACGACCGCCGCGGTGATCGCCGGTCTGGTGGCCGCGTCGGATATCGCCACCCAGGCGGGCGATGCGGACAGTGCTAAGCTTTACGTTGCCAAGGCTGACGATTATTCCGGAAAACTGGAACAGCGACTTTTCACCACCACCGGTAAGGTGCGTGGCGATGACAAGCCGGCCAGCTATTTCCTGCGTATTTCGCGCTCGGAAGACGCCAATACTCCCGGCACCCAGGATGAGCGTAACGGCCGCACGGGCCTGCGCTCGGATCTGATGATCGACGCCGGCTTCCTCGAACTGGTGCGCTATGGCGTCCGCCCGGCGGATGACAAGGATATCACCGCTTCGCTGGCCGTGATCGATGACCAGACCCTGCCGGAAAACCTGCGCGTCCGTTACGATTTCCACTTCCCCGGCACGGATGTCACGGTTCCTGGCTTTCGCCGTTACGGCAATGACGGCTATGGCGAAGGCACGGACGGCGGCAATTACGGTTCGATGTCACCGGACCAGCGCGGGCGCGTCTGGCCGATCTTCACCGGCGAACGGGGCCATTACGAACTGGCGCTCGACGGCCTGAAATCAGGCGGCGTCACCGATGCCGATATCGCCGCCATCCGCGGCACCTATATCAAGGGCATGGAGCTTTTCGCCAATGAAGGCCTGATGATCCCTGAGCAGGTCTATGATGGCGTCGGCTCGAAAACCGCCCACGACTACACGGTCGGCGAAGGCACTGACAGCGCCACACCGCTGGCCTGGAGCCATGCCGAATATATCAAACTTTTGCGCAGCGTACGCGATCGTCAGGTCTGGGACCGCAATCCGGTCGCCTACGCCCGCTATTCCAACAAGGTCAAAGATTAAGTCTCAACCCCTTTGACCCAACTCAGCCCCCGGCGCTTCGGCATCGGGGGCTTTTTTATGCGTACAAAGAAGAAGGCCGGAGCGAACCCCGGCCTGTCATTATTTCTTTTTCAGTTCGGCGAGAATACCGGCCAGCAGGTCTTCCTGCGTTGGCCCAGGCACCGCCGCGGGCGGTGGCGGCATCAGCCGGTTGATCGCCTTGACCACCAGGAAAATCGCCGCCCCGATGATCAGGAACTGGATCAGGGTATTGATGAAGACGCCGTAGCCGATGGCGACCTCGGCCGTCTTGGTCACCGCGTCGGCCGGCTTCATGATCAGCTTGAGACTGGAGAAATCGACGCCGCCGGTGATATAGCCGATCGGCGGCATGATGATGTTATCGACCAGGGAGGTAACAATCTTGCCAAAGGCGCCGCCGATGACCACACCAACCGCCAGGTCGATGACATTGCCGCGCATCAGGAAGGTTTTGAACTCAGATGCTATGCTCATGATCGTTCTTTCTGTTTAGCCGTTGTCGTCACCCGAAAGATTCAGGCGTTCACGCAATTCCTTGCCGCTTTTGAAGAAGGGCACATGCTTGGCGGGCACCTTGACCGATTCACCGGTGCGCGGATTACGGCCGGCGCGGGCCGGACGGGACCGCACAGACAGGGCGCCAAAGCCGCGAAGCTCGACGCGGCCACCCTTTTCCAGCGTGGTGATCATGGATTCCAGAATGAGGTTCACCGCACGCTCGACGTCTTTTTGCGTCAAATGCGGATATTCGGAAGCCAAACGTTCAATTAGTTCAGACTTGAGCATTGATCTCCCTCACGCGGTAAATCTGAGAATGGCGAGCATGTCCGAAAATGAAAATGAGTTCAAGGGCTTGTTGATAAATTAACGTGTTGATAGCGCTACCATATGCACATTTTCCATCTGTATCAGGAAATTTTCCTGTCCACAAAGCGCAAGTCGGACATCCATCATATGAAAAACCCCCGCAATGACAAGGTTTATAAAAAAACCTTACATCACGGGGACTTATGATCTCAAAGACGGCTTGTCTCCGCTGGTGCAGGGAATTGACAGCCTAGGCACAAAAAAAGCCGGAGCCTCACGAAGAGACTCCGGCTTAATTTTCAATCCTCACCCCTTGTCACTCAAGCGCATGAAACACCGTCGTGATTCCGGGCTAAGAGCCTCTGGTCCTTAGGACTCTTGCTTGCCGCGCAGGGCGGCGCCGAGGATATCACCGAGCGAAGCGCCCGAATCCTGCGAGCCGTACTGCTCGATGGCTTCCTTTTCCGAAGCCATTTCCAGGGCCTTGATCGAAACGGAGACCTTGCGGGCCGCCTTGTCGATGTTGGTCACCTGGGCGTCGATACGGTCGCCGACAGCGTAACGCTCAACGCGTTGCTCATTGCGGTCGCGCGACAGGTCGGACTTGCGGATGAAGGCCGACATCGGGGCGTCGTCTTCACCGAACTTCACTTCGATGCCACCGGTGGTGACTTCGGTGACAGTCACCGTGATGTTCTGACCCTTGCGGTAGGTGTCGCCGGTCATCGGATCGCTGCCGAGTTGCTTGATGCCCAGGCTGATGCGTTCCTTTTCGACGTCGACGTCCAGAACCTTGGACTTGACGACATCGCCCTTCTTGTACTTGGCGATGGCTTCTTCGCCGGCCACGTTCCAGTCGAGGTCCGACAGGTGGACCATGCCGTCGATTTCGTTTTCGAAGCCGATGAACAGGCCGAATTCGGTGGCGTTCTTGACTTCGCCTTCGATGGTGGAACCGACCGGATGCTGAGCCAGGAAGTCGTCCCAGGGGTTGTTCTGGGCTTGCTTCAGGCCGAGCGACACGCGGCGCTTGGAGGCGTCGACTTCGAGCACGACGACTTCAACTTCCTGCGAAGTCGAAACGATCTTGCCCGGATGGACGTTCTTCTTGGTCCACGACATTTCCGAAACGTGCACCAGGCCTTCAACGCCCGATTCCAGCTCAACGAAAGCGCCGTAGTCAGTGATGTTGGTGATGCGACCGGAGAACTTGCCTCCGACCGGATACTTCAGGTCAACACCATCCCACGGATCGGATTGCAGTTGCTTCATGCCGAGGCTGATGCGTTGCGTATCGGGGTTGATCTTGATGATCTGAACCTTGACAGCATCGCCAACGTTGAGGACTTGCGACGGATGCGACACGCGCTTCCACGACATGTCGGTGACGTGCAGCAGGCCATCGATGCCGCCGAGGTCAACGAACGCACCGTAATCGGTGATGTTCTTGACGACGCCGTCACGGATTTCGCCTTCGGCCAGTTGGCCGACCAGCTCGGTGCGTTGTTCGGCACGGGCTTCTTCGAGGATGGCGCGACGCGACACGACGATATTGCCGCGCGGACGGTCCATTTTCAGAATGGCGAAAGGCTGTTCCTTGTTCATCAGCGGGGCGACGTCGCGCACGGGGCGGATGTCGACCTGCGAACCGGGCAGGAAGCCCGAAGCGCCGTCCATGTCAACCGTGAAGCCGCCCTTGACGCGGCCAACGATCGTACCCATGACCGGCTCACCCTTGTTGAAGATAACTTCCAGGCGGGTCCAGGCTTCTTCGCGACGGGCCTTTTCACGGCTGATGACCGCTTCGCCCATGGCGTTTTCAACGCGTTCCAGGTAAACTTCGACCTGATCGCCGACCTTCAGGGTCTCGCCATCGGCGAGGGCGAATTCCTTCAGGGAGATACGGCCTTCGGTCTTCAGACCGACATCGACCATGACGTAATCTTTTTCGACGCCGACGACGAGGCCGTGAATGACCTGGCCTTCAAGCATGTCGCGGCCGTGCATGGATTCGTCAAGCAGGGCGGCGAAATCGTCGCGCGACGGATTGTAATCGCTCATAGAGTCTCTTTTGTCTGTTAGCGCGTGTCCCGTCTTTCATATCCCGAAAACGACGTGAGGCCGTGGCGTTCGACGGGGAAAGGGCGCGGGGGTGCGACTTTGGGTTTTGTGAATATGTGTGTCGGGAGGCGGCGCAATGGCCGGCCCCAATCAGGTGCGGTGCAGATCTTTCGACCCCGAAGACGTCCCGTGTGTTGCCTCTATAAAGCCGCTGGTGGATTTAACGCTCTTAAGAGTGTCACAGACGGCTTTTCACAAGGGATCGCGCAGTTGCGATGGCGGTGTCTATACTCAAGTCTGAGGTATCTAGCAAGAGCGCATCCACCGCTTTTTCCAATGGCGCGCTTGACCGCGACGAATCACGCGTGTCGCGGATGCGAATATCATGCAAAACCTCAGTCTCGGTAAGGGCCGGATCGAGCTTCACCAGTTGCAGCCACCGCCTGTGGGCGCGGATTTCCGGCGCGGCGGTGACGAAGAGTTTGACCGTCGCATGGGGCGCTATGACGGTGCCGATATCGCGTCCATCGAGCACGGCGCCGGAGGGCTGGTTGGCGAAATCCTGCTGGTATTTGAACAGGGCCGCACGGACCTCCGGAATGGCGGCGACCTGGGAGGCGCGCTCGCCGGCTTCACGGCCACGCAGAACATCATCCGCCAGGGTCTCGGCATCGATCAGCGCGGCGGCCTGAGCGGGGTCGATATTACGAATATGCGCGAGATGGCCAGCAGCGCGATAGAGCAAGCCGGTATCGAGAAATGGCAGGCCGTAATCGGCGGCAATCACCGAGGCGAGCGTACCCTTGCCGGATGCGGCGGGGCCATCAAAGGCGATCAGGAGGGGATTAGTCATTCGAACGACATCTCGACACCCACGCTTGCCAAGTCGCGCCAGTAACCCGGATAGGTCTTGGCCGTGCAGCCGGGATCGAGGATATGGATGCCGTCAATCACGAGAGCCGCCTGCGCGAAAGCCATAGCGATGCGGTGGTCATGATAGGTATGGATGTCGGCCTCAACGCGCTTGCCGATCAGGCTGCGATCGGGCGTCACCAGGAGATCGTCGCCGATTTCTTCCGCCAGGCCGGGCTGGATGCGATTGAGTTCGGTGGCCACGGCATTGATACGGTCGCATTCCTTGACACGCAGATTGGCGATGCCGACAAAACGGACCGGATAATTATTGAACGCCGCCAGAACCGCGATGGTCGGGATGGCGTCCTGCATCTGGCTGCCGTCGATCTCGGCCGGCAGGTTGGGGAACGACTTTATATAGTCATAGGCCTTGGCGTCCGGCTGCATCATGGCTTCCGGCGCAATGCCGATATCGATGTGCGTGCCCAGCAGCGCATTAATGCCCCAGACATAGGTGGCGGCGCTGGCGTCCGGCTCCACCTGATAGTCGCGCGCGGAATAAGGCGTATTGGCAATGTCCCAGCTTAAGGGACCGGTCTGCGTGATGCCGGCGTCAAAGGCGCGCATACATTCCAGCGTAATGTCGATATAGCCGCGCGCGCCGATATCGCCGTCTTTTACCCTCAAGGAGAACGGCGCATCCCCCTTTGTGCCCGCCATCATCAAGGCCGAGACATACTGGCTGGACAGGCTGGCATCGACATCGACCGAGCGGTTGGCGAAACCGCCCTCGCTGGTCACCGTCACCGGCGGACAGCCGGTGGGCGCCGTGGCCGTCACCCCGGCCGCGTTGAGCGCGTCCACCAGTGGCGCGATCGGGCGCTTCTGCATATGCGCGTCACCGGTCAGGACGGTCGTGCCGTTGATATTGGCCGCCGCCGCCGTCAGGAAACGCACCGCCGTGCCGGCATTACCAAGGAACAGCGGTTCCTGCGAAGGCGTCAATGTGCCGGTGCTGTCGACCACGAAATCCGTGTCGCCGGCATCTTCGACCATCACGCCTAGCTGGCGCAGTGCGCGCGCCATATAGGTCGTGTCGTCGCTCTTGAGCGCGCCGCTGATATGGCTCCGCCCTTTCGCCAACGCTGCGATCAGCAGCACCCGGTTGGTGATGGATTTTGATCCTGGCAGGGCGATCTGGCCGGCAAGTCTGGCTTTGGGAGGCAGAAGCTTTACGGCATTCAGATTGGCGGCATTTGTCGGACTGGCCACGGGAAAGTCTCGGTTTATACGAAAAAATGAACGGCGCGCCAAAAAGGGGCTTTGACAGCAGGCTTATCTAGTGGCAAGGGGGCCGACGCAATAGATTTTTTCTAAAGACTGAAAGAAGGACGTCTCGTGGCTGATCCTGCCTTAGGTACCAAACAAATTTGCCCCAATTGTACGGCAAAGTTCTACGACCTTAACAAACACCCCGCGCACTGCCCGCGCTGTGACACCGAATTCGACCAGGAAGAAGTCGTCCGCACGCGCCGTTCGCGTGTCCGCACCGCGCCTGCCGATTACGAAGATACAGACGAGGAAACCGAAGACCTGGCCAAGGCAAAGGCCGCCGCGGAGGAAGATGAGGACGAAGAACCCGAAATCGTCACCCCGGAAATCGACGAAGTGGTGGCCGACGATCCGCTGCTTATCGATGAGGACGAAGACCTCGATCCGGCAGATCCGGCCCGTGTCGGCACGCCCGATAGTGTCGATATGGATATCGAAGACCCGGAACTGGTCGATGATGACGACGCCGATGACGTGCCCTTCCTCGAAGACGACGAAGACGCTGACTTCGACGAAGAGATCGAAGGCCTTCCCGGCAAAGACGAAGACGACCACTAAATTAAAGAGCCGCCGGTTTGTTCCGGCGGCTCTTTTCTTTTGCCGCCACAGGCCTGTGAAAAAGTTCAAAAAAGTTTGCGAAAGGGCTTGCGTCGCCGCGAACCCTGAACTAGAAGTCGCCGCCTCGGACGGGGCAACCCGGTCGATGCCATCTAAAGATGGGGCTTTAGCTCAGCTGGTAGAGCGCTTGCATGGCATGCAAGAGGTCAGCGGTTCGACTCCGCTAAGCTCCACCATTAAAATAGCCATCCCTTGCGGATGGCTTTTTTATTGATCAGGCATAGGTCGAACCGCGCGGTTCGGCGAGACCCGAAAGGGCGAGCGACGCCGAAGGCGCCCCGAAGGGGTAAGCCGCGTAAAGCGCGGCGCATCACTCCGCCAAGCTCCGCCAATAAAGCCCGCGTCCCTAAAGGACGCAGGCTTTTCCAATTCAAAATCAAACCTTAGCCGCGTCAGCGACGATCCGCAGGCGCTTTTTTACTGACCTTGCTCTGGTTGTAAGCAATAGCGGCGCGGACAAGCGCTTTCAAAGCCGCTTCTTCGATCCGGTCAGCTTCGGTGATATCGATCGCGCGCCACACCTTGCCATTGAAGCCGTTGTTGAACAGCTTGTCGGGATCTTCGAGGCTCGCCCCGTGGGAGAAGGTCAGCTTCACCTTGTCCTTATGGGCGTTGCCGACCGCGATCATGCCATCACGGGACCATACCGGACTGCCCATCCACTTCCATTCCTCGATAATCCCGTCATCGGCCTCAAGGATAATCTTGCGGACATGAGTGAGGGTCTGGCCGCGCCAGTCCGTGAGGCCAGCAATCAACTGGTCAATCTGTTCGGTGGCGTTCATAGGGTCTCACCAGCGCGCCAGCTGCGTAAGCTGGACCAGGTTGCCGCAGCCGTCAGTCAGTTGAGCGATGGTCGAGCCGGTGACATCGGTCGGTGGCATTTTGAATTCACCGCCATTCGCCACGATGCGTTCATGGTCGGCCTTGATATCGTCAGTGAAGAACATGACTGCCGGCTGGCCTTGCTGGAAAATGGCCTGCTGATAGGCCTTGCCCGCCGGATTATCGTCGAGCGCCAGTTGCAGCTCGGCGCCGTCCGGCTCTTCAGGCGAGGTCACGGTCAGCCAGCGGAATCCGCCATTGCTGAAATCGGCCTTTTTCGCCAGGCCCAATACCTCGGTATAGAAGCGCAAGGCCTTGTCCTGGTTGTTCACATAAAGGGTGGTCAGTTTGATTTTCATGGTCATTTCCTCTTTTATCAGTCTATCCGGCCCGTGACCTGCTCCAGGTTCACCAGGAAGTTTTGCCAGCCGAGACGGGCGCCGCCAAAGGCCTGTTTCTGGTTCGGCCGGAAGCCCGCCTGCTCCACGCGCAGATGGGTGCCCGTGGCCGTCGGGGTGAGCGTAAATGTCACCACGCTTTTCAGGTTGAAGGCCGCGTCGTCGTGGGCATAGTCCCAGGTGTAGGACAGGGTTTTGTTCGGCTCTATGGCCAGAACCGTGCAGTCGAGCACGCCGCCCCATTCGCCGCGCAAATTGAAACGATGACCCACCTGCGGCTTGAAGTCATTCTTCATCAGCCACTCCTCCATCAGATGCGGCTGGGTCAGCGCCCGCCATAGCCTTTCCGGCGGAAAGGGCATGTCCCGCTCGACAACCACCGAGCGGGTTTCGGTTTCAGCGTCGGTCATTGGTCCATCCGTTTCAGCAGGTTTTCGAGATCGTCAAACCGGCCCTGCCAGAAGGTGTTCATCTGGCGGGTCCAGTCGATTAGCGGCGCAAGAGCATCGAGCTGGGCGCTGTAATGGGTCTGTCGGCCATCGGGGCGGTCGCGCACCAGACCCGCCTGCTTCAGCATGGCTAGATGCTTCGAGACGACCGGCTGCGACACACCGGCGTGGGCGGTCAGGGCGCCGACCGTCTTCTCGCCTTCGCGGCACAACCGCTCGAAAAGAGCGCGCCGTGTCGGGTCGGCGAGCGTTTTGAAAAGGACATCTTGTGCGGTCGGCATTGCAATTCATACCCATTTGGCTATGAATTTACATATAGCTATCGAGCTATGAATAAGTCAAGACAAAAATGGCCCGGCAAGGTTAACGCTCGATTCAGGTCTTCATCATCGAATCTTGACAATTATCCGTTATAAACAGGAGACAGGTTCATAGTTAAAGGATGGGCACAGATCCATCCGAGGATTCGCATCATGCAAAAGGTCGCCGCCGTAAACTGGATTTCTGCCGCCCGCTCCTGCGCCCCGTCGCAATGCGCCGCCGCCTTCGTTTCGGCTATGGCGACGCCGCGCAACCGGGTCAATACGGATACACAGCGCCAACCGCTGTCCCGGTAAGCCGGACGCATAAGGCTTCCCAATCGCGGCAAATCGGGTGTAAGAAATTCCCCTGAACGCAGCAAGGAGCCAGCCGATGGGCCGCATGATCACCCTCAATCGCCCCGATGGCGGCCACCTCGACGCTTATCTCTCCGATATCGACAAGAGCCGGCCTTGCGTCATCGTTATCCAGGAATGGTGGGGCCTGAACGACCATATCAAATCGATCGTCGACCGCTTCGAGTTCGAAGGCTTCAACGCCCTGGCGCCCGATCTCTATCATGGCCGCATCACCAAGGATGCCGACGAGGCCAGTCACATGATGGACGGTCTCGATTTCCCTGGCGCGGTCCATCAGGATATCGCCGCGGCGTTCGACTATCTGAAAAGCATCAATCCGTCGGTCGCTATCATGGGCTTTTGCATGGGCGGCGCCCTGACTATCGGCGCGGCGGCGCGTCTCGAAGGCTTCAAGGCAGCGGTCTGTTTCTACGGCGTACCACCGAAGGCATTCGCCGATCCGGCCGATATCAGTATCCCATTCCAGGGCCATTTCGGCAAGACAGACGACTGGGTAACGCCCGCCGTGGTCGCCGATATCGAGGCCTCGATGACCAGGGCCGGTAATCCGCCGGAAGTCTACAGCTATGATGCCGACCACGCCTTCTTCAACAAGACTCGCCCGGAAGTCTACGTGCCCGAAGCCGCCGAACAGGCCTGGACCCGGATGATGGCCTTTTTGCGCGCGAAACTGTAGACTGCCAAAAAAGGGGGGATTTTCAATGAATGCACGTATCGTGGCCTTTGTCGCCAGCCGGCTTTTCGCTGTTTATTTGCTGGTGACCTATGGCTTGAGCATGACGGTTCAGGCCGTGGGGACGTTTTTGCTCGGACAAGGCGGCGGAATCGCCTATGCAGGCGCCAGTGTGATTATTACCAGTCTATACGTTTTGGCGGCAGCGGGCTTGTGGACCGGCGCAAGCTGGATTGCGCGTCATGTCAGTAAGCCGTTTCCAGAAAAGCTGGAAGCAGACATGTCCTACGAACACTGGCAGGCACTTGTCTTTTTAGCGGTCGGGTTATTTGCTCTTTTCATGACCTGTCAGGTCTTCGCCCAGCTTCTCAAGGCCATGGCCGTGGACGGTTTTTCTTACGACGAGAGTGCCGCCTCGACGATTAAGGGCGGACTCATATATCTGCTGTTTGCCCTGGTGCTGCTCCTGTTGCCGCAAACGCTTGTTCGCGGATTGAATGCGTTGCGCGCCTGGGGAAATAAGCCAATCATCGAGGCAGATGAAGAATGACTCCCGCCACCTTCGCCAAACTGGGCCTGCAGATGTTGTCGGCCTATATGCTGTTCCTGGCCCTGCCCTATAGACTGGCATTCAGCGCTCATGGGCTGTGGTACGTGCTGACGCAACGCAGTACGGACAGCCTTGCGATGACCATTTTCGAGACTGTCTTCTTTTCCAGCCTTTACGCCGTCTGGCTATGGATATGGTTCCGCGCCGAAAGCCTATCACGGCACTTCATTCCTGCGGGAGCAAACGAGGCGATTTCAGGTTATGCCCGTTGGCAATCTCTGGGTCTGATGTTGATCGGCGGCTGTATGGTCGCCATTGCCATCGCCCATATGACCGGCCCTGGTTATTTCTATTCTTTGGATGCCATTGTCGCCATAACCGTTTTCGATCTTGCGGTGGGTTTGGTGTTGATTGTGGGCGCAGGCTCGCTCAAGAGAATATGCCTGCGGCTGATCGGCACGAACTGGCTGGCCGTGCTGATGGCGCAACGCGCGAAGCTTTAAACCCGACCGCAATTGACCTTTTCGGCTTTTGGGATTAGGCCAAACCCCGAAAGGGCCGCCGTTAACCGTGCCCAAAGAGAAGGCAAGTGTTTTGACCGTATTTTACCACGAAGGCGACCTGCCCGACGGACTCGATCTGGGATCGTCCGTCGCCATTGATTCCGAGACCATGGGCCTGCGATTCCGCCGCGATCCGTTGTGCGTGGTGCAACTCTCCGCCGGCGACGGCCACGCCCATGTCGTGCGCATGAGCCGACCCGATTACAACTGTCCGAACCTCAAGCGCCTGCTGACCGATCCGGCCGTGCTCAAGCTGTTCCACTTTGGCCGTTTCGATATCGGCATGTTCGAACTGCACCTCGGCGTCACCACCGCGCCGGTCTACTGCACCAAGATCGCCTCGAAACTGGCGCGCACCTATACCGATCGCCACGGCCTGAAGGATCTGACCCGCGAACTGCTGAGCGTCGATCTGTCCAAGGCGCAGCAAAGTTCCGATTGGGGCCAGGCCACGCTTTCGGCCGAGCAACTGGCCTATGCGGCGTCCGATGTGCTGCATCTGCACGCGCTCAAGGAAAAGCTCGATCTCATGCTTGCCCGTGAAGGCCGCGATCAGTTGGCCAAGGCCGCAATGGAATTTTTACCGCACCGCGTCAAACTCGATTTGGCAGGCTGGGAAGATTGCGATATCTTCGCCCATAGCTGGGCCTAAGCGCCCTTCAATTTAGCCGTTTCTGGCAAGGTGCCGAATGACCCTGACCGAGCTTAACGCGCCGTTGCAGCCTCTGGGCATCGCGGCCCCGATCGACATAGAGGCTGAAGCCGCCGACCGTCGCGTCCGCCTGGCACAGCAGGTGGCGGCGGTGCGCCGGCGTTCGCGTCTGATCCATCTGCTGCGCCGGCTGCTGCCGGGTCTGATCATCGCGCTCGGCCTGTTCAACCTGGGCTGGATCGCCGCCCAGACCATCATCAATTCGATGAATGTCTACAGCGGCAACCTGAACGAAATCCGCTACACCAATCCGCGCTATTTCGGCCAGGGCAGCAACGGCGACCGCTATACGATCAGCGGCCTGGAAGCGGTGCGCAAGGGCATGAACGCCACGACGATCTCGCTCAAGTCGCCCAATATGGAATTCAAGAGCACCGACACCGAAAGCCCGACCAGGGTTTCGGCGGCCAATGGCGTCTTTGACCAGACCACCAACAAGTTCACCCTGACAGGTCATGTGGTGATCGCGGCGGGCGGATCGGATTTCGTGCTCCGGACCGAACTGGCGGTGGTGGACCTCGACAAATCCACCGTCTCCGGTGACAAACACGTTGAAGGAAACGGTTCGGCGGGGCATATAGTGGGGGAATCCTTCCTGGTGTCCGACAATGGCCGCTCACTTGACGTCAAGGGACGCGGCGATACCAAGGCCTGGGCGACGATAAACGAGCAATGACACTTCAAGCGGACCGCTTCTCAAAAGGATAAAGACGGTATGAAAAGGCAGACGGTTGTGACGGCGCTGATCGCGGCCGGGATGGCTGCGGCGGTTTGCGGACTGGCAGGCTTCGGCGTTGCGCAGGCTCAGGTGTCGGGCCAGGGCGGCCCCGTCATGGTTGGCGGCGACTCCATGCACATGGACGAACTGGCCCACACACAAACCATTACCGGCCGGGTCGAGGTAATGCAGGATGACGCCCGCCTGCGTGCCGACAAGGTGGTCATCACCCGCCAGGCCGGACCGAACGGCAAGGGCTTCGGTGAGGTCGTCTCCATTGTCGCCAGCGGCAATGTCTATTACGTCACGCCGGAAAGCACCATGAAGGGCGAACAGGCCGTCTACACCAAGGCGACCGACGATATGGTGCTGACCGGTGATGTGATCCTGACGCAAAACCAGAACGTCACCACCGGCACGCGCCTGGTTTATGACCTGACGCAGAAGACGACCACGTTCGACGCCGGCACCGGCCGCGTCAAGGCGATCATCTATCCGGATAAGAAATAAGCCTTATGCAAGTTTTAGAAGACGTTAATCCCGCTGCTAGCACCGAAGCGGCGTCAAATGCCGGTAATGAAGGCATCGTTGTCGAAGGGATTGGCAAGACCTACAAGGAGCGCGCCGTCGTCAAGAGCGTCAGCCTCAAGCTGGGGCGCGGCGAGGTCGTCGGGCTTCTGGGGCCGAACGGCGCCGGCAAGACCACCTGTTTCTACATGATTACCGGCCTGATCGAAGCCGATTACGGCACGATCAAGCTCGATGGCCAGGACATCACCTATCAGCCGATGTACCAGCGCGCCCGCATGGGACTGGGCTACCTGCCGCAGGAAGCGTCGATCTTTCGCGGCATGTCGGTGGAGCAGAATATCCTCGCCGTTCTCGAACTGAACGAGAAAGACCCGGCCAAGGTCCGCGAGGACGTCAACCGTCTGCTCGAAGAACTGCGCATCACCCATATCCGCCATTCGCCAGCCACCGCGCTTTCGGGCGGTGAGCGCCGCCGGGTCGAAATCGCCCGCGCCCTGGCCGGCAAGCCATCCTTCATGCTGCTCGATGAACCCTTCGCCGGTATCGATCCGCTGGCGATTTCCGATATCCGCGAAGTGGTGATGTACCTGAAAAGCCGCGGCATCGGTATCCTGATCACCGACCACAATGTCCGTGAAACGCTCGATCTGGTCGATCGCGCCTCGATCATCCATTCCGGCGAGGTTCTGTTTGAGGGCACAGCGGACGAGATCACCCACGATCCGGAAGTGAAGCGCGTCTATCTCGGCGAATCCTTCAATTAATTCACGGAATCATTAGGCATAATTTACCGATTACCGCCGCTATTAACCATTCGACAGCACTTGTTAACGCAGAATGGCGAATGATTTTCGCATGGCTCCAGCAAAAATTGCCGGAGGCTAAAGAAATATAGACGATTTTCGCTCAGTATGAGGGAAAGCTTCTAAAGGTCGGTAATGGCGCTCGGTCAAAGGTTAGAACTCAAGCAGGGTCAGGGGCTGGTTATCACCCCTCAGTTGCAGCAGGCGATCAAGCTGCTGCAACTGTCGAATCTTGAGCTTGAGGCGGTCATCGAAACCGAGCTGGAGCGCAATCCGCTGTTGCAGCGCGATGAGGCTGATCCGGTCGGTGAAGCCAACGAATCGAGCGATTCCGACGGCCCGGCCATCGAGGCCGGCGACTCCCGCGAACTCGAACTCGGCGACCGCGACGCCATGGCCGCCAACAGCGAAATGGACGCCTCGACATCCGACGTTTATGGCGACGACGCGCCGGTGGTGCGCGAGCGCGACTCAGTGGTTTCCGACTCGAACGAAGGCCCGATGGTCGACTGGTCCAAGGCGGGCAAGGGCGGCGGCTTCGATGGCGACGAAGACATGGAACGCGCCCTGACGCGCGAAAAAACCCTTACCGAACACCTGACCGACCAGGCCCTGATCGCGCATTTCAGCGCGCCGGAAATGGCCATCGCCCAGGTCCTGATAGATGGCGTTGACGAAGCCGGCTATATGCGGGTGCCGCTGGCCGAAATCGCCGATCGCCTCGGCTGTGAGCTTGAGCTGGTGGAGAAGGTGCTGACCGCCTGCCAGGGCTTCGAGCCGACCGGCATCATGGCGCAAAGCGTACCAGAATGTCTGAAGCTGCAACTGGTCGAGCGCAACCGCTTCGATCCGGCCATGCAGGCGCTGATCGACAATCTCGAACTGCTGGCCCGCCGCGATCTCTCGGCCCTGCGCAAGGTGTGCGGCGTCGATGAGGAAGACCTTAGCGAGATGATCACCGAGCTGAAATCGCTCAATCCGCGCCCTGGGTCGGCCTACGGCGCCGAACCGTCGCAGACCGTGGTGCCCGATGTCTTTGTGCGCCCGGACGCCAATGGCGGCTGGCGCATCGATCTCAATTCCGACACCCTGCCGCGTGTGCTGGTCGATCAGAAATATCACGCCAAGGTGGCGACCTCTGCGCGCTCGGACTCCGAAAAATCCTATCTGAATGAATGCCTTAGTCAAGCTAACTGGCTGATCAAGAGCCTCGATCAGCGCGCCCGCACCATCCTGAAAGTGTCGGCGGAAATCGTCCGCCAGCAGGATGCCTTCTTCGTTTATGGCGTCGAATATCTGCGGCCGCTCAACCTGAAAACCGTGGCCGACGCCGTGGGGATGCACGAATCGACCATTTCGCGCGTCACCTCCAACAAATACGTCGCCACGCCACGTGGGGTCTTCGAGCTGAAGTTCTTCTTCACCTCCTCCATCGCCTCGAACGACGGCACCTCGGCGCATTCGGCCGAAGCGGTGCGTTACAAGATCAAGACCCTGATCGACGGGGAAAAGACCTCCGGCGAAATTCTCTCGGATGACCGCATCGTCGAAATCCTGAAAGAAGCCGGCGTCGATATCGCCCGCCGGACGGTCGCCAAATACAGGGAAGCCCTGCGCATCCCGTCGAGTGTCGAACGCAAGCGCCAGATACGCTGACACGAGGCCGCCTATAAAGTCGCGCATCAGGCGTATCGGCGAGCGGCATAATGACTCCCACACTTGTAAATAATCTATAATAATCAAGGTGAACGGGGGTGGTTTTATGCCGCAGCCTATACACATTTTCTTGACTTCCAAACCCCACAGAGAGGCGTAAGCTTCTCCTGTCCAACAGGACATCATGGCCGCCGGCACCTCCAGGACACGTCCTTGGCCGGCGGTGTAGTTCTTTGTTGTTTAAGAACGGAGCGACATATCGCTATGCAAATTCAAGTCAGTGGAAAACAGGTTGAAGTCGGTGACGCTCTGCGTGAGCGCATCGAGACTCAGTTGGCTCAGGGTATTTCAAAATACTTCGAGCGCGGGGGTGACGCCGAAGTCACCATCTCGAAACAGGGCTACCTTTTCAAGGCGGATTGCTGGATACGCCTGGCGTCAGGACAGACGCTCGTATCCCACGCCTTCGGCGGTGACGCCCACTCGGCCTTTGACGGTACGCTCGACAATATGGAAAAGCGGGTCCGCCGCTATAAACGCCGGCTCAAGCAGCATCACAATGGTACGCCGGTCAAGGAAGAGACGGCGAACGTGACTGTGCTGCGCGCCTATGACGGCGAGGATGACAGCGACAGTGATCTGGATGACGGCATGGATCACACCTCACCGCCGCATTCGATGATCATCGCCGAAACCGAAACTGCCTTGCGCACCATGACGGTCTCGACCGCCGTGGCCGAAATGGAGCTGTCCAACTATCCGGCGATCATGTTCCGTAACGCGGCACATGGCGGCCTGTCGGTTATCTATCGCCGGCCGGACGGCAATATCGGCTGGATCGATCCGGAACGCACCCGCGCCAAGGTGACCACTCAGTAAACCAGCTATCCGGCAGACGGACGAGATGCGGCCCGGAAGGCCTGCCCATATGAGTGGGTTGACCTTCCGGACCCGCTTCTCTATGGAGGCGTGCGCCGCGCCCCCGCCGCTTACGAGACCCGATGGGTCAGGCCTCAGGGGGAAGCCACAATGACGATAACGGATACGCTATGTTTTTAACCACCCTGCTGGACCGGCACGCCATTCTCGGCAATGTCAGTGTCAATTCCAAGCGTCAGGCCCTGCAAATGGTAGCTGACGTGGCGGCGCGCCAGTTGGGTCTGGAAGCGTCCGATGTGCATCAGGCCTTGCTGGAACGCGAAAAACTTGGTTCAACAGGCGTCGGCATGGGCGTGGCGGTGCCGCACGCCGCCCTGCCCGGCCTTGATCGGATGCATGGCATCTTTGTGCGCCTGGATGCCCCGGTCGATTACGATTCCATCGACGATATGCCGGTTGACCTGATCTTCGCCTTGCTCGCGCCGGAAAGCGCCGGCACCGAGCATCTGCGCGCCCTGGCCAAGGTGTCGCGTCTGCTGCGCCAAAAAGACCTGCGTGAACAGTTGCGCCTGATCGACAAGCCGGATGCGCTCTATGCCATCCTCACCAACATGGCGGACACAAACGCCGCTTAATCGTTATTTGCGCAGCAAATGACGATTAAGCTTTCTTAGTAAGAAATACCTCGCAAAGGCTCAGGCGGACGTTACGCCGGTTATCCGGTCGCCCTTGCCAAATCTCATGAAGAGATTTGAAATTTATTACCCTACCACTTCAATCGGAATGATCCTGACCTCATCGCTTGGCTTTGGCCGGATGAGGTCGATATGCAGCAGGCCATAGGCCAGGCTGGCTTTGGTAATTTCCAGCCCCTCGCTCAGCACGAAGGCGCGGTTGAATCCCCGAAGCCCAATGCCGCGATGCAGATAATCCCGCTCAACCGGCTCTCCGGCACGGTCACGGGCGGCGAAGACGGTCAGATGAGCGCCGCGCACCTCGATACGCAACTGATCGACGGTGAAACCCGCCACGGCGATGCTGATGCGGATATGGTCAGCACTCAGGGATTCAACATTATAGGGCGGATAATTGTCATGGCTGCGACCGATGCGCTCGATCAGCAAACGCATATCGTCAAAACCCAGCAAATACGGGCTGTCAAAAACCACGGTCCGCGTCATCAGCACCCTCACGTTTATAAAAACGATATGGGCGCTCTAACCTTGCGATTCAAGGAAGTCGGTGATCGCTATCCGCGCCTGCGGTTCGGTCAGCAGGGGCGCGTGACCGACCCGATCGATGTCGACCCGCGTCACGTCCTTTGATGTCACCATCTTCTTCGCCTCGGCGGCGTCGAGCACATCCGACAGGACGCCGCGAATGAGCAAAATCTTTCGGCCATGCGCCAGGCTGGCATAGCAGGGCGCCAGGTCATAGGCCGCCGAACCGACCGTCAGGGACTTGAAAGCATCGGTAATGCGCGGATCGTATGCCAGGTGCAAATTACCATCGCGGCCCTTTTTAAACACCCGCCGGGCGAATTTCAGCCAGTCCGCCGGGGTATTGTCAGGGAAAACCAGCCGATATTGCTCGGCGATAAAGGCGCTGGCGTCCTGCCAGTTACGCATGGCCCGGCGCTGCATGGCGGCAAGCGCCGAAATGCGCGCCTGTCCCTTTGGGGCAAGCGTAGGACCGATATCATTCAGTATGGCCGATTTGATCAGGTTGGGCCGCAGGGTGGACAGCACCATGGCCACCAGTCCGCCCATCGAATTGCCGATCAGAATCGCCTGCCCGATACCTAAGGCGTCACACAGGTCAAGGACGTCCTTGGCGTAGGTCCACAGGTGATAGTTCATGGCGTCGGGATCGTTTTCCGACAGGCCGCGACCGCGGAAATCCGGCACGATGACGCGGCGGTCGAGCGCGGCGATCCAGGGCGCGACCTCCTCAAAATCGTTGGAATTGCGTGTCAGGCCATGCAGGCAGATAACCGGCAACCGCACCCGGCCGGCAGCGGCGGGATAATCGCGGGCGTACATCCGCAGACCGTCATCGGTCATCCACCAGCGATCATGATAGATGGGAGATTTTTTCAGCACGCCGGAAATCGACGGTCCAAGATCCGGCATGGCGTCATGCGCGCGAGTGAAGTCCTGAAGCCTGTCTTTGAGATTGATCAATCTGCCCGCCCGAATTTTTCTGGGTACGCTGTCGTTAAACCTTAACACCACTTCACTCTTCAATCATGAAGAAAATGCAAACGCCCTGACAGCGCTTTCGCCTCTTGCTTGCTTTTCGCCGCATTTGCGACTATCTAGCGGTCGAGCCTGCAGGACGGCTCGGCCCCGCGAAAGACGTTTGCGTCATCCTGTTGCAAGAGACTTGCTATACATAATCTGCTCTTTTGTGGCTTTTCGGGTTGGGGAAAAGGCCTTTGTACAAAGGAGATTTCCCATGCCGAATGCGCATGATTCCAAATCCATCGACACCTATAAACGTGACGCCGCCCGGTTGCTGAAAGCCATGCGATCAGATGACGAACTGGCCCACGCCACCGCCATGCAGCGCTTTGCCCGGCTGGTGAGCCTGGTCAGGCCTGAACAGATGCAACTCAAACACGCCCTGGCCGTGGTCGCTATGGAGGCCGGCTTTCCGTCATGGACGGCGCTCAAACAGGCGCGTGAAGGTCTCGATTTTTCCGAATTTTTCGCCGCCCCCGGCCTCAAGGATTCGATCAATCACTGGTTCGCCAGTTACGATGATGCCAAGGCGCACCAGCTTGCCCACGGCGGGGTGCTCCTGCCTTACCGGCATCAATGCTTCGTGACCTCGCTCGAAATCCTGCCGCGCCTCGGTTACGAAATGGATGACCTGGACTGGCAGGATATCGGCCATGATTTCGTCAGGCCGGTATCACAGGTGGCGACGGATCGAATCCGGATGAAGCTTACGCGCCGGTTTGCCGCGCAGTGACGAAGCCAGGCCGTCCGCCAGTCGGGCGGCCTTTTAGCGCCGCATGATCAGGTTGTGCATCCGGCGCGGGGTGGCGCCCGAAACCTGACCAGGCACACGGTTCAGCTTGATCAGGCCTTCGGGTTCGCCCCACAGGTCGTAGGCGTCGGCCTTGGTAACTTTCGCCTTGACCAGATCGCCGGCTTTCAGGCCATTAAAGCCTTTCAGGAAGATATGGCCATCGATCTCCGGCGCATCGCCCTTGGTGCGGGCGATAGCCGTGCCGTCATTGCGGATGTCATCGACCAGACAGTCCTCGATACGGCCCACCTTCGCCTGCAGCTTTTGCGCCGAAATGCGCGAGGCGACCGCCATGAAGCGCGCCAAGCGGTCCTGCTTGACCTCTTCGGGCACATGATCCGGCAGCAGCTTGGCAGCCGCGCCCTCGACGTTTTCATAGGCGAAGGCGCCGACGCGATCGATCTGCGCCGCTTCCAGCCAGTCGAGCAAGAAGTTGAAATCGGCCTCGGTTTCGCCAGGGAAACCGACGACGAAGGTCGAGCGCAGGGTCAGGTCGGGGCAGATTTCGCGCCAGGAGAGGATGCGGTCAAGCGTCTTTTCCTGATTGCCGGGGCGCTTCATCGCCTTCAGGATTTTCGGCGAGGCGTGCTGGAAGGGGATATCGAGATAGGGCAGGATCTTGCCTTCTGCCATCAACGGAATGACCGAATTGACGTGCGGATAGGGGTAGACATAGTGCATCCGCACCCAGATGCCGAGTTCGCCAAGCCCGCGTGACAGGTCCTCGAACGAGGCGTTCCAGTTCTGGCCGCGCCATTCGGATTGAGCATAACGGATATCAAGCCCGTAGGCCGAGGTGTCCTGCGAGACGACCAGCAGTTCCTTGACGCCCGACTTGGCGAGGATTTCGGCTTCGCGCAATACGTCAGCGACCGGGCGAGAGGCGAGATCGCCACGCAGAGACGGAATGATGCAGAAGGAACAGCGGTGATCGCAGCCTTCGGAAATCTTGAGATAGGCATAGTGCTTCGGCGTCAGGCGCACACCGGCGGAATCTTCCGGCACCAGCGGGCGAAACGGATCAGGCTTCGGCGGCACCACATTATGCACGGCATCCATCACGGCGTCATACTGGTGCGCCCCGGTGACAGCCGCCACATTGGGGAAGCGGGCGCGGATCATCGCTTCTTCACCGCCCATGCAGCCTGTGACGATGACCTTGCCATTTTCCGCCAGGGCCTCGCCAATGGCGTTCAGGCTTTCTTCCTTGGCGGAATCGAGGAAGCCGCAGGTATTGACCACGATGACGTCGGCGCCGGCGTAGGAGGCCGAGGTGTCGTAACCCTCGCCCTTGAGGCGCGTCAGGATACGCTCGGAATCGACCAGCGCCTTGGGGCAGCCGAGAGAGACAAAGCCGACCTTGGGCTGGGCCTCCGATTTCAAAACGGCGTCACTCATACAGATAAAACTTGCTTTTTCGGGGGGGAATGGGGATTAAGCCTCCCATACAGAATTATCGCGCGCGTTGAAAGTTTATTCCTCAACCGCGCCCGTAACAGGAACATCTCATGCTGCTTTTTGCCGACACCGCCGACACGAAAGTCCTTGCCGAACTGATGGAAACCGGCCTGATAGACGGCGTTACCACCAACCCGACCATCATCGCCAAGTCCGGCCGCAACATGTTTGAGGTCATCAAGGAAATCTGCGATATCTGCGAAGGCCCGATTTCGGCCGAGGTCGCCGCCACCGACGCCGCCACCATGATCAAGGAAGGCGAAAAGCTGGCCAAGATCGCCACCAATGTCGTCATCAAGGTGCCGCTGACCATTGACGGCCTGAAAGCCACCAAGGAATTCTCGGCGCAGGGCCTGATGACCAATGTCACGCTTTGCTTCTCGGTGTCGCAGGCCCTGCTGGCCGCCAAGGCCGGCGCCACCTTCGTGTCGCCGTTCGTTGGCCGTCTCGATGATGTCGGCGCTGACGGCATGGAACTGATCCATAACATTCGCACCCTCTATGACAATTATGAGTTCGACACCGAGATCCTGGCGGCGAGCCTGCGCCACCCCGGCCATGTCGCCGAGGCCGCCCTGGCCGGCGCCGATTGCGCCACCCTGCCGCCGCAAACCTTCCGCGACATGTTCAAGCATCCGCTGACCGACAAGGGTCTGGAAACCTTCCTGGCAGACTGGGCAAAAACGGGCCAGTCGATCCTCTAAGGCTGTAAAAGCTTCAATTTAAAAGGCCCCCGCCGGCAACGACGGGGGCCTTTTTGCGTCCGCTTGCCAAGTCCGGCCTTTGCGATACAGTGTTATCTATCATTTGGGGGAATGTAGATGTCCGAGACAGAGTTCGAAGCGCCCCGCCGGCTGGAAATCATCGACCTGCTGCGCGGCCTGGTCATTATCCTTATGGTGCTGGATCATACCCGCGACTATTTCAACAAGGATGCGCTGGCTTTCGATCCGCTCGATCTTGCAAAGACAACGCCGGTTTTCTTCTTTACCCGCTGGATCACTCACCTGTGCGCCCCGACCTTTGTTTTTCTGGCCGGAGTCTCGATCTTTTTGCAGCAGGCGCGTGGCAAGACGGCGTGGCGGCTGTCCGGTTACCTGCTGACGCGTGGACTGTGGCTGGTCGCACTCGAAGTGACGCTGATCAGCTTCGGCTTCAATTTCGAATATCCGTACTTTTTCCTGCAAATCATCTTCGCCCTCGGCGTGGGGATGATCCTGATGTCGGTGCTGCACTGGCTGCCTGGGCGGTCGGTGCTGATCATCGGTATCGTGTTGATCGCCGGGCATGGCCTGCTGGGCGGCATAAGGGCGGAAACCTTGCAGGGCACGGACCAGATCATCTGGCGGTTGGCTATGGAGCCGGGGGGCCTAAGCATATTACCCGGCATGGTCGTCTATCCGGTCATCCCATGGTTCGGTATCCTGTGCCTGGGCTATGGCCTGGGGCCGGTCTTCCGCATGGAGGAACTGGCGCGGCGACGGGCGATCACCCTGCTGGCAGCCGGCTTTCTGGGGTTGTTTTTCATTCTGCGCCTGTCGAATCTGTACGGCGATCCGAACGCCTGGGAATGGCAGAAAAATCCCGGCCTGATGGTGCTGGATATGCTCAATGTGGCGAAATATCCACCCTCGCTCGACTATACGCTGGTGACCCTGGGCCTCGCTTTTTGCCTGGCCCTGACCCTGACGCACCTGCCGCGCTTTTTGCAATCGCCGCTGCTGGCCTTTGGCCAGACACCCTTCCTTACCTATCTGCTCCATATCTATATCGTGCATGTCGGGGCGATATTGCTCGGCATGGCGCAGGGCATACCACCGGCGCATTTCACCAACTTTCTTGGTAATCCGGGGCAACTGGCGCAGGACGGTTGGGGAATCGGCCTGTTGGCGACCTATGGCGTCTGGCTGGCGATCTTGTGCCTGCTTTATCCAATCTCGCGGATGTACGCCCGATACCGGCTGAAAAACCGTCAATGGTGGCTGAGTTATCTTTAATCGAATGGGCGCAGGGACTTGTCCCTGCGGCTTTACCCTTTAATGGCCTCGATAATGGAATTGACCACAGACTTGACCTGATCGGCATCATCGCCCTCGGCCATGACGCGAATCAGCGGTTCGGTGCCGGAAGGCCGGACCAGCACCCGGCCGGTGCCTTTCAGGGTTTCCTCACCGGCGCGGATCGCCTGCTTGACGTCTTCGCGCTCCGTCGGATTGGTGCCGGAATATTTTATGTTCTTCAGCAGTTGCGGCACCGTATCGAACTGCTTGCCCAGTTCGCTCATCGGCTTTTGCTGCTCGACCAGCACAGCCAGAACCTGCAGGGCCGCCATCAGGCCGTCGCCGGTGGTGGCGTGATCATGCAGGATGACGTGACCGGATTGCTCGCCACCGAGATTAAAGCCGCCTTCGCGCATCTTTTCCATGACGTAGCGGTCGCCGACCTTGGCGCGTTCCAGCTTGAGGCCCTGCTTTTCCATGAAGCGCTCAAGGCCGAGATTCGACATCACCGTGGCGACGAGGCCGCCGCCTTTCAACAGGCCTTTCTTGCCCCAGTTACCGGCGATAATGGCCATGATCTGATCGCCATCGACGATGACGCCATTTTCGTCGCAGATGATCATGCGGTCGGCGTCACCATCGAGCGCGATGCCGATATCGGCGCGAAGTTCCTTGACCTTCTGCGCCATCGCCGCCGGCTGGGTCGAGCCGCATTTCTCATTGATATTGAGGCCGTCGGGCGTGACGCCGATCGGGAAAACCTCGGCGCCCAGTTCATAAAGCGCCAGCGGGGCCACCTTGTAGGCGGCGCCATTGGCGCAATCAAGCACGATGCGCAGGCCATTGAGCGTCAGGTGACGCGGGAAGGTGGCCTTGGCGATTTCGACATAGCGCCATTGGGCGTCATCGACGCGAGCCACGCGACCGAGCTTGGCGGGATCGGCCACGCCGGAGAGGATATTGCCGTCCATGCGGGCTTCGATAGCCAGTTCGACCTCATCGGAGAGCTTGTAGCCATCGGGGCCAAACAGCTTGATGCCGTTATCAGCGAAGGCGTTATGCGAGGCCGAGATCATGACGCCGAGATCGGCCCGCATCGAACGGGTCATCATGGCTACGCCCGGCGTTGGCAGGGGGCCGAACAGGCGCACATCCATCCCTACCGAGGTGAAGCCGGCCACCAGGGCCGGTTCGATCATATAGCCCGACAGGCGGGTATCCTTGCCGATGACCACCAGGTGGCGGCGGTCAGTTTCCGACATGAACATCTTGCCGGCGGCCATGCCGACCCGGTAAGCGACCTCGGCGGTCATCGGGAAGGTATTGGCCTGACCGCGGATGCCGTCGGTGCCGAAATATTTGCGGGTCTGGGTCATGGCGGACATATGGGTGGCCATCTCTTCGTTACGGTTGCGGATAGGGTTATAGCCGTAAAGCGACATGGCCTGACGGTAATCGGCGATCTTTTGCGTGAGCAGCGAGATGAAGGCGGCTTCGAGCTTGTCGACCGTTTCCGGGCGCGGCGCCTTGGTGGAGCCATTCATGGCGCGGAAAATACTGCTCTGGGCGATGGAGGCGGCTTCGGCCACGTCCTTGATCGAAATGCCTGAGGCATTGACCGCGGCTTGCAGTTTTTCCCACTTGTTCTCGCTCATATCAGGCTTCCTTACACACGACCTAACGCTCATAAGCTTGCAACAAATAATTTGCAATTAATTTATTGCATTATTAATTTGTGTCCACGCCGCAAATTGTAAAATTCGCGTCATTTGGTGTGCAAAGTTCGAGTGTAATGAGTTAATGACCTGTTTATGGCAAATACGGGCATTCAGGTGCCATTTTTTGTAACACCAATTTATAGCAATATAATTTTCAATGTGCTATTTGAAAATCGCAATTTAGCGCGAACGGCGAAAAGGTACGGTTCTCATGTGCGGCATCATCGGTATTATCGGCAATGAACCCGCAGCCCCGCGCCTGTTGGAAAGCTTACGCCGCCTCGAATATCGCGGCTATGACTCTGCGGGCATCGCCGTGCAGACCGCCGATGGCGTCCAGCGCCGCCGCGCCGCCGGCAAGATCCGCAATCTGGAAGCGGTCATTGCCGAAGACCCGATCGCCGGCGTCACCGGCATCGGCCACACGCGCTGGGCCACCCATGGCGCGCCGACCGTCGCCAATGCCCATCCGCACACCTATGGCAAGGTCACCCTCGTCCATAACGGCATCATCGAGAACTATGCCGAACTGAAGGCCGCCCTGAAAGCGCAGGGGCAGGTGTTTGAATCCGATACCGATACCGAGGTCATCGCCCACCTGCTCGATGGCGCCCTGCAATCCGGACTTAAGGTCAAGGACGCCTTCAAATCGGTGCTCGATCAGCTTCACGGCGCCTATGCCCTGGCGATTTTGGTGAAGGGCGAAAATGACACCCTGCTCGGCGCCCGCAGGGGTTCGCCTCTGGTCATTGGCTGGGGCGAGGGTGAGATGTATCTCGGCTCGGACGCCCTGGCGGTTGGCCCCTTCACCCAGCGCGTCACCTATCTCGAAGAAGGCGACTGGGTGATCCTGCATAAGGATTCGGCCGAAGTGCGCGATGCCGGCGGCTTCCTGGTCAATCGCCCGGTGGTGACGGTTTCGGCGTCGGCGGCGCTGGTCGAAAAGGGTTCCTATCGTCACTTCATGGAAAAGGAAGTCCATGAGCAACCGGAAAGCTGCCAGCGCACGCTCTCGGCCTATCTCGATCCGGTGGCCCAGGCCGTGCGCGCCGATATCAAGGCCGGTGTCGATTTTTCAAAAATCGTCCGCATACAGATCATCGCCTGCGGCACCGCCTATTATGCCGGCTCGATTGCCCGCTACGCTTTTGAAAAACTGGCCGGATTGCCGGTCGATGTCGAGGTCGCCTCGGAATTCCGCTACCGCACCCCGGCCCTGACGCCGGGCACCTTGGCGGTGGCTGTGTCGCAATCGGGCGAGACCGCCGATACCCTGGCCGCCCTGCGCTGGTGCAAGGATCAGGGCCTGATGACCGCCGCCTTGGTCAATGTCCATTCGTCGACCATGGCGCGCGAGGCTGATCTTCTGTGGCCCACCCATGCCGGTCCGGAAATCGGTGTCGCCTCCACCAAGGCCTTCACCGCCCAGCTTTCGGCGCTGCTGTCGCTCGTCGTCTGCGCCGCTGCCCAGCGCGGCCGCATCGGCGCTGCCGAGGAAGCCCGCCTGGTCCAGACCCTGCTGGAAGCCCCCGGCCTGATCGCCGAAGCCCTCGGCATGGACAGCGACATCGCCCGCACGGCCTACGAACTGTCCAAGGCGCGTGACGTCATCTATCTCGGCCGCGGCGAAACCTATCCGCTGGCGCTCGAAGGCGCATTAAAGCTCAAGGAAATCAGCTATATTCACGCCGAGGGCTATGCCGCCGGCGAACTGAAGCACGGCCCGATCGCCCTGATCGATGAAAACACGCCGGTGGTGGTTATCGCCCCCGATGACGAGCTGTTCGAGAAAACCGCCTCCAATGTGCAGGAGGTCGCGGCGCGTGGTGGTCGGGTGATCATGATCACCAATGCGCCCGGCAAGGTGCCGACCCTTTCGGGCGATGCCGCCAAATCGCTGAAGATCATCAAGGCGCCGGACTGCGATCCCTTCATCGCCGCCCTCGTCTATTCGGTGCCAATCCAGCTTCTGGCCTACCATACCGCCGTCCATAAGGGCACTGATGTCGATCAGCCGCGCAATCTTGCCAAGTCGGTAACGGTGGAATAGGACTGCGCGCCGTTTATAAAGGCGCGCATCATGAAACCCGACTATCTGAAAGGCTGCGGACTGGCCTTCATGTCCGCCATGCTGTGGGGCGTGTCGGGCACTTTCGGCCAGTTCCTGTTCGCGCATCGTGGCGTCAATACCGAATGGCTGGTGGCGGTGCGCATGCTGGCAGCCGGTGGGCTGATGCTCGGCTTTGTCGCCCTGCGCACGCCCCGCGATCTGTTCGCCATCTGGACGGACCGGCGGGACGCCCTGCGTATGATGGTTTTCGGTCTGTTCGGTATGCTGGCCGTACAATATACCTATTTCGCCGCCATCAATGCCTCGAACGCCGCCACGGCGACCGTGATCCAGTATACCGGCCCGGTGCTGATCGTCGGCTGGTTCGCCTTGCAAAAAAAGCGCTGGCCGACTCCGTTTGAATTTCTGTGTGTCGGCATGGCGGTTACCGGCACCTTTTTTATGGTGACGCATGGCAGACTGAGCAGCCTGTCGATCTCGAAAATGGCGCTGGTCTGGGGATTAGCCTCAGCCGTGGCTCTGGCCTTCTATTCCATCCAGCCCCTGAGCCTGATGCGCCGTTATTCGCCGCCGGTCATTATCGGTTGGGGGATGCTGATCGGCGGCCTGGCGCTCAGCCTCGTTCACGCGCCCTGGGCGGTCGAGGGCGCCTGGGATACACCGGCGATCGGCGCCTTCGCCTTTGTCATCGTTTTCGGCACCCTGATCCCCTTCTATGCCTACCTGACGGCGGTGAAAACCGTCGGCGCCGAGACCTCAAGCCTGCTGGCCTGTTCAGAACCATTGGCGGCGGCCGTGATCGGCATGATCTGGCTGGGGACACGTTTCGGCTTTTATGACTGGCTGGGCACGGCCCTGATCCTCGCAACGGTGATCTCGCTGACCTTGCGTAAGATCGAACCAAAAGCGGTCAAAATCGAATAGCAACTTTTTGGTTGCGTATTCGGCGCACAAAGCGTAAAAGGCAACCAGGGAGTTGCCAGATGCAAAATGAAATCCGCAAGGAAATTATACTCAAAGCGCCACTGGAAAAGGTCTGGGCGGCGATCAGTCATGCCGATGAATTCGGTCAGTGGTTCGGCGTCCGTTTCGATGGACCGTTCAAGGCCAGCGAAAAACTGAGGGGCGTCATCGTGCCGACCGCCGTCAATGACGAGATCGCGGCCATGCAGAAACCGTATGAAGGCACACCCTTTGAGATCGTGGTCGGTGAGATCACGCCGCAGACGCGGTTCTCGTTTCACTGGCATCCTTACGGCGTCGAAAAGGACTTCGATTACAGCCAGGAACCGATGACGCTATGCACCTTCGTCCTGTCGGAGGTCGTGGAGGGCGTCCGTCTGATGATCACTGAATCCGGTTTCGAGCACATCCCGCTTGAGCGTCGCGCCAAGGCCTTCACCGCCAATGACGGCGGCTGGGAAGCCCAGACCAGATTGATCGAGGCCTACCTTGCCTTCTGAAGCGGCGGTTTTTGCGGCCCTGGGTGACGAAACCCGTCTGGCCCTGGTCGAGCAGTTGCGGACCGGCCCCGCCTCGATCGTCAGCCTGACCGGCGAGGCGGACATGACCCGTCAGGCCGTCACCAAGCATCTGCATGTGCTGGAAAAGGCCGGGCTGGTCACCTGTACGCGTCTCGGTCGCACGACGGTCTGGCAACTGGAACGGCTCCGCTTTGATGACGCCCGACATTACCTCGATATC
Source organism: Asticcacaulis sp. (assembly GCF_035497195.1). GTDB lineage: Bacteria > Pseudomonadota > Alphaproteobacteria > Caulobacterales > Caulobacteraceae > Asticcacaulis. The sequence continues at coordinate 412,925 of NZ_DATJDZ010000014.1, read as the reverse complement.
ATCTCCCGCCAGTGGGATGGCGCCCTGGAACGCCTGCGCGTTCACGTCGAGAATTGATGCGGCGCAACAATAAGTGACCTCAAAAGCCTCGTAATCCATTATAGCGCCGTGTAAATACGCGTCTAATCTGTGTGTGTTGCGAGTTCTGAATATGGAAAGCCTTGCCCCCGGTGCGGTAATCAATGCCGCGCCCGCGCGCCGTCCGGGCGTGGTGCTGTTTGCGCTGGCTATGGGCAGTTTTGCCATCGGCACCACCGAATTCGCCACCATGAGTCTGCTGCCCTATTTCTCGCAGGATCTGCATATCGATCCGGCGACGGCGGGCCATGTCATCAGCGCCTATGCGCTTGGCGTCGTAGTGGGCGCGCCGACCATCGCCGTCCTGGCGGCGCGGCTGTCGCGTAAGTTCCTGCTGATCATGCTGATGCTGGTCTTCGGCATCGCCAACGGCCTGAGCGCGCTCGCCCCTGATTATCACTGGATGCTGTTTTTCCGCTTCATTAGTGGTGTGCCGCACGGCGCCTATTTCGGCGTCGCCTCACTGGTCGGGGCGTCGATCGTGCCGGTTGAAAAGCGCGCGCAGGCCGTGGCGCGCATCATGCTCGGCCTGACCATCGCCACGGTCATCGGCGTGCCGGCGGCCAACTGGATGGGGCAGGTGATTGGCTGGCGCGCCGGTTTCGGACTGGTGGCGGTGCTTTCGGCCCTGACCATGGGGCTGGTCTGGGTCTTCGCGCCGAAACAGGCCCGCGATCTCGATGCGCATCCCATGCGTGAACTGGGCGCGCTGAAACGCGGACAGGTGTGGTTGACGCTCGGCATTGGCGCCATCGGTTTCGGCGGCATGTTCGCCGTCTACACTTATGTCGCCTCGACGCTCCTGACCGTCACGCATGTGACGGCCGGTTTTGTGCCGGTGGTGCTGTGTCTGTTTGGTCTCGGCATGACGGTCGGCACGCTGTTCTGCGGCTGGGCAGCGGACAAGGCGCAGATGCCGGCTATTGGGCTGTGCCTGCTGTGGAGCGCCTTTTGGCTCGGCGTCTATCCGTTCGCGGCGCATAATGTCTGGGCGATCAGCCTGGTCGTCTTCATGATCGGTGGCGGCGGGGGTTTGGGGATCATGCTGCAAACCCGTCTGATGGACGTGGCCGGCGACGCCCAGACGATGGCGGCGGCGCTCAATCACTCGGCCTTCAACTTCGCCAATGCCTTGGGGCCGTTGCTGGCCGGCATGGTGATTGCCCGTGGCGCCGCTTTCAACGAGACGGGGTATGTGGGTGTCTGCCTGGCGCTTGGCGGTTTTGCCATCTGGATCGTGTCGTTGCTGGATAACCGGCGGCGCGCGGGTTTGATAAAGTAAGATACCCCACCACCACGCCTACGGCGCGGTCCCCCTCCCCGACAAGCGGGGAGGAACGATTCTTTTCTGTACCTCCCCGCTTGTCGGGGAGGGGGACCATCGAGCGAAGCGAAGATGGTGGTGGGGTTCTGACTTCTCTGTGTCCAATATTACCGCCTTCGGATAATTTCCGACATTTGTGCAAAATATTCCGAAAAAAATGGCCTTGGCGGGATGACAAACGAACCGTGATGCGCCATATGACGCTTCCCATCCCTCCTGCCAAAAGGCTCTGAGTTCGTCATGCGTGACTTTTACCGTATCCGCCGCCTGCCTCCCTATGTCTTCGAAGAAGTCAACAAGGTGAAGGCGCGTCTGCGAGCGGCGGGCACGGACATCATCGATTTCGGCATGGGCAATCCCGACATGGCGACGGCACCGCATATTGTCGACAAGCTGATCGAGACGGTCAGGAAGCCGAAGACGCATGGCTATAGCGTCTCCAAGGGCGTGCAGGGCCTGCGCAAGGCTATGGCCGGCTATTACGACCGCCGTTATGGCGTGAAACTCAACCCGGATACCGAAGTCGTCGCCACGCTCGGCTCGAAGGAAGGCTTCGCCAACCTCGCCATGGCCATCACCGCGCCGGGCGATACGATCATCTGCCCTAATCCGGCCTATCCGATCCACGCCTTCGGCTTCCTGATGGCCGGCGGGGTGATCCGCCATGTGCCGGCGCTGACGCCGGAGCAATATCTCTCCGGCATAGAAAAAGCGGTCAAGCATTCGGTGCCGACGCCATCGGTGATGATCGTCTCATATCCGTCGAACCCGACGGCGCAATGGGTCGATCTCGATTTCTACAAGGAAGTCATCCGCATCGCCAAAAAGCACGACCTGATCGTGCTCAGCGATATCGCCTATTCGGAAATCTATTTCGAGGATAACCCGCCGCCGTCGATCCTTCAGGTCGAAGGCGCCATCGAGCGCTCGGTCGAGATCAATTCGCTGTCGAAAACCTACGCCATGGCCGGCTGGCGCGTCGGCATGGTGGTCGGCAACGCCCAAATCTGCGCCGCGCTGGCCCGTGTGAAATCCTATCTCGATTACGGTGGTTTCGCCCCGATCCAGGTGGCCGCGGCCGCCGCACTGAATGGACCGCAGGATAATGTCGCCGAGATTCGCGCCACCTACAAATCGCGCCGTGACGTGCTGATCGATTCCATGAAGCGCGCCGGCTGGGATATTCCCGCGCCGCCGGCCTCTATGTTCGCCTGGGCGAAGATTCCGCCCAAGTTCGAGCACATGGGGTCGATGGAATTCGCCAAGATGCTGATCGAGGAAGCGCACGTTGCCGTGGCGCCGGGCCTCGGCTTCGGCGAATATGGCGAAGGCTATGTCCGTCTCGGTCTCGTCGAGAACGAGGCGCGCATTCGCCAGGCTGCCAGGAATGTCAAAAAACTGCTGCTGCCGAACGACAAGACGATCAAGGCTGCGGAAAAAGTATAACTTTTTTCGTTTGTTGTCCGAATACTGACAACTTCAAAACTGTCTCAAAATAAATTGATCGCAGGGGTGACAAGGCTGTCATCCCTGCGTTAAGCGTCTTTGCGGACACAGACGCGCGCCTTGAGCATTAAGTTTTGCTTAATTTTTTTGACTCACAGCCATGAATAGGTTTCACTATATTTTGTGCAGTGCACAGTTTTAGGCACAGTTTTTGCAGAACCCTGATAATTCCGGCTTGGGTTTCGCATGGTGTTTAGCGCCTACGGGTCCTAGCTATGTCAGGTAAACGAAGTCAGAGGTGCCAGCGTGGTCAGTTTAGAGTTCGATCTGAATACCGATTCCGAGCAAGACGCCTTCTTTGGGGCCTTTTTTAAATTCGTCGAAGCCGCCGCCGTCACCGATGCCGATTCCATTTCCGTGCGTTCCGACCCTATGGGCGATCATCAGATCAAGGTCGTGACCTTCGAGGACAAGGATCAGGCGGATCAATTCCAGTCCTACTGGTCGCAACGCCGCAAATGGCTTGGCCTTTGAGCCGATAAGCCTGTATAGGCAGGTTTTTCTGCCGGTTTATAACATGCTGGGCCTGAGACATCTTCCCCTGAAATATCGGCTGCCGCTGATTCATGGCGCTTTGAACCTGCTCAGCCGGGCGAAGTCCAGCGGCTGGGCGAAAGCTGTGCCGGAGGGGTTGATCAAAGGGCCGTTCGTTGTTTCCGCCTTTTTCAGTGAAACCACCGGTGTGGCGCAGGGCGGCCGCCTGAGCGCGCAGGCCTTCCGGGCGGCGGGTTACGATATCATCGAACATGACCTGCGCCCCTGCTTCAAACAGTTCGTCAGCGAGGGCGCGGACTTGCCCGGCAAGGGCGGCGTCTGGTATATCCATGCCAATGCGCCGGAAGTGCTGGTGGCCCTGATGGCGCATGAACCGGCGCAGTGGGCCGACCGTTATCGCATCGCCTATTGGGCGTGGGAAACCCCCAAGGCGCCGCATGGCTGGATACGGATCGCCGAATACCTGCATGAAATCTGGGTGCCGAGCCGCTTCGTCCATGACGCCCTGGTGGCCACCTTCAATGACGCCCTGCGTGCCGACCTGATCCCGCGCCTGCGCATCATGCCGCATCCGGTGCCCCTGCCGCCGCCGGCACGTCACGCCCTGGCCCGTGCAAAATTCGGCCTGTCCGATGAGCTGTGCGAAGTCCTGTGCCTGTTCGATACCAAGTCGTCAGCGGCCCGCAAAAATCCCTGGGGCGTCCTGATCGCCTGGCAAGAAGCGTTTCCGCAGGAGAACCCGGTGGCGCGCCTGACCGTCAAGGTCAGCGACCTGTCAGATGACCGCGCCAGCGAGCGGCGGCTTTTGGCGATGGCGGCCGCGCGCAGCGATATCCGCGTCATGAGCGACCGCCTGAGCGAAGCCGATATGGAAGCCTACATCGGCGCGTTCGATATCCTTGTCTCGCTCCATCGCGCCGAAGGTTTTGGCCTGACCCTGGCGGAAGCGATGGCCGCCGGCGTGGCGGTGATCGCCACCGACTGGTCGGGCAATATTGATTTCATGACGCCGGAAAATTCGCGGCTGATCAAGGCGTCGCTGATTCCGGTCTCCGATCCGGAGGGCGGCTATAGTATCGTCAAGCGCGACCTGATGCAGGTCTGGGCCGATCCGCATATTTTCGAGGCCGTGACCGATATCCGCCAGTTGACCGATCAGCCGGGGCTGCGCAAGGCCCTGGGAGAGGCCGGCGTTCAGGCCATCCGCGACCTGCACGCGCCGTGGCGGCATGATGCGCTGGCAGAGCTGCCGTTCAACGCGTATCTTCAAGCGGAAGATCCATTACCCGCGCAGCCATGACCTTTTGTAGCGCCGCGCGATAGGTCCGGCTTACGGATATTTTGGCGCCATTCGTCAAATGCAGGCAGGCGTCTCCCGCCGGCAGGTTTTCACAAGCGGTGATGGCCGCCGGATTGACCAGCCGTGACCGGTGAATGCGCAGAAAACCCGCGCCGTTTAGTCGTCGGGCAAGGCTGGCCAGGGTCGAGCGCATCAGCAGGGCTCGCCCTGACGTAACGTGCAGCTCGACATAATTACCAGCCGCTTCCGCCCATAAAATGTCACTGGCCGGCACATAAAGGGTTTGCGCGCCATCGCGCACATCGATCACCGCGGCAGGGCGCGCCTTCGTTTGAGAGGCGCTGGCGGATTTCGCGCGTACGGCCAGAAGATATTCCGTTCCGAGATAGATCAGGCCCAGCAACAGATAGGTTAGTACGTCCTTGTAAAGATCGGCAACGAAATCCGACCACGTGAAACGGAAGATATAGGCCTCACCCTTGGTGGCATAGATGACAATTCGCAGGGCACGTGTCAGCACAAAATGGATCAGGGACACGATAGGAATGGCAAGCGCATGGGCCGCGGGTATAGCGGGCGCCGGCATTCTAGACGGCAGGGCGATGCGGAAAATCCGGACAATAGCCGGTACGAGCAGCAGCCAGATCAATCCGCTGGTTATTTCATCGACGACCAGGGCGAACAGTTCGGCGGGACGGCCCATTCGCGCGGCCTGATCGAGGCCTGACGCCACATTTCCCGCCACGGCGATGACGAGCAGTCCGCTCACGACCACGGACGGCGCCAAACGTCGCAATCTGTCGCTGTCATTCGTCACGCCATATCCACCTTTCGTCCCCATGCCTGTTAGCTGTCCCGGCCACCCTGTCAGACGCCCCTCTCCGCTAGCCTGAGCAGCGCAGATGGATACCTTGATGCCATCCAAAACATCAGGGGATTCAAACTCATGCAATCTGTACATCAGCGTGATGGCCGTCGCAAGCGCAGGAATAGGTTCGCTTTTTCCATATTTACGATGACGTATTTTACGCTCGCATCCGTTTGCGGCGCGCAGGAAGCCTATCCAGCCGCCTATTTCACCCCCTTTTCACCTCAGACGGCGCTCGACATGGTGAAGCACCTGCCCGGCTTCAGTTTTGATCCGGGCGATGCGGGGTTGCGCGGATTTTCCGAGGCGGGCGGCAATGTGCTGATTGACGGCGAGCGGCCCGCCACGAAAAGCGGCGGGCTGGCGGCGGCGCTTTCCGCCATTCCGGCCGGGCAGGTGGCACGTATTGTCATCATAAGGGGCGGTGTGTCCGCGAACGATGTGTCGGGTCAGAGCGCCATTGCTAATATCATCCGTGTCCGGAATATCCAGAGTCTGTCTGGTAGTCTCAGTCTCTCCGGCATGGCGGAGGGCCACTTCGGAAGCGCCGTGGTGACGGCCAGCCGAACCTTTGCCGGTTTTAATCTGGCCTCGACGACGATGTTTGACGCGACCGGAGAGCGGTCACATGGTTCACGCCTGTCGTTCGATGCGGCAGGCAAGCCGGTCCGGCAGGACGACCTGTCCTATCGCACGGATTACCCGGAATGGTCTCAACGTCTGAGCCTTGACGGCGACGTCGCTCAGGGGCGGATGACGGCCAATTTCATGGTGGCTGAGGCCCGTCTGAGCGAGGCCTTTCTGTTCCGCAATGATAACCAGACCGATCGTTTCCCCAAGCATACGGGCCGCCGACGGGGTGAGGTCAGTACCGACTGGACGCGCGGGCTGGGCCATGACTACAGTCTGAAACTTCTTGCCTTGGCCAATGTCGTCGATCTCGATTCGGACTCTCTCAGTCAGAGCGGAACAACGGCAACGACCTTGCAGACAACCGATCGTTTTGAAAACCGTTCTGTATCGCGTGAGGGTATATTGCGGGCCGCCGTGACAAAAGGTGGTGACAGCCCCTTGCGGCCGGAAGGCGGCGTTGAGCTTGCCTGGAACACGCTCGATAGCCGATCCGTCATGACCGGTGCCGATCCGGATCAGATCTTTGTGTCCGAAGGCCGCGCGGAGGTTTTCGGGGCATTAAACTGGCAGGTATCCCGCAAATGGCTGCTGACCGCCGGGGCCGCTTATGAAGTGTCGCGGATAAAATCCGAAGACGACAGGGACACCAGCAACCGCTTCGCCTTTCTGAAGCCGCACCTGACAGCATCTTATGCCCCGGACCCCGACAGCAGCCTGCGCCTTTCCCTGCGGCGGTCTGTCGGCCAGCTATCATTCGGCGATTTCGCGGCGTCGGCCAATCTGGCGCAGGGCACGGCGTCTTCCGGAAATGCCGATCTAGGGCCAGATAGCAAAACCACTCTCTCCCTCGACTATGACCGGCGCTTCGGCACACGCGGGGCCTTCAACCTCAGTGCCTTTTATGACTGGCGCGAAAACGGGCTTGAGGCTTCGGTCCTGCCCTCTGGTGATATAGGCGTCGTCAATGTGAAAAGCGCACGGGTCTGGAGCCTGGCGGCAAATCTTGAACTGCCGCTCGATGTCTATGTCGCTGGCGGTCTGATCAGGCTGCATTATGTGTATCTTGATTCCATAATCGCAGATCCGATAACGCGCGTAAGACGTGACATTACCGGCCAGCGTCCCGCTGAAATTACGATTTCATTCCGCCAGGATATCGCGGCCGCCAAATTATCGTGGGGCATTGATTATGCGCGCGGCTTCGAGGCCCGTCTATGGTATGCGGATGAGGTGCGTCTGCATGAGCACTCGACCGAATGGAGTCTGTTCGTGGAAACCAGCCGGTTCCTGCGCTCGAAGCTGCGTGTGGAGGTAAACGGCCTGGCGGGTATACGAAACACCTACTATCGCACCCTCTACGCCCCCAATAGGTCCGCCACAAGGAATGGCAGCGAAATCTGGGATATTCGAACACCCCCGATGCTGACCGTTTCGCTTAGTCGCAGTTTCTGATGCCGGTCTGATGTGGCCTTGACTCTTGCGGCCTTATGGGCCAAAGAACCGGCCACATCCGCGCCGGACTTGCGCTTTACCGATAAACCCTTTGTCATCACGACCTTTCCTAATGGAATAACGAGGATGAGGAGGCTCCCCGACAGCGCGTTGCGCCCTCGGGGGTTTTTTGTTTTCGGTAAAGCCGGTCAAAGCGCAGGCTAACTAAAGGTTTTGGCAATGTTCGACAGCTTGAACGACCGTCTTTCCGGTTTGTTTGACCGCCTCAGCGGCCGCGGCGTCCTTTCGGAAAAGGATGTCGACGAGGCCCTGCGCGAAGTGCGTGTCGCCCTGCTGGAAGCCGATGTCGCCCTGCCGGTCGTGCGCCAGTTCATGGCCCGCGCCAAGGAAATGGCCACCGGCGAAGCGGTCATCAAGGCTGTCCGCCCCGCCGACCAGGTGGTCAAGATCGTCTATGACGGCCTGATCGACATGCTGGGCGGCGAAGAGCCGGTGCCGCTCAATCTCGCCGCCGTGCCGCCCGTCGTCATCCTGATGGCCGGCCTGCAAGGCTCGGGTAAAACCACGACCTCGGCCAAGCTGGCCCTGCGCCTGACCAAGTTCGACCGCAAGAAGGTCATGATGGCGTCGCTCGATACGCGCCGTCCGGCCGCCATGGAACAGCTCAAGCTGCTCGGTGAACAGGTCGATGTCGCCGTCCTGCCCATCGTCGCCGGCCAAAGCCCCGCCGAAATTACCCGCCGCGCCCTGCAATCGGCCAAGCTGCAAGGCTTCGACGTCCTGATCCTCGATACCGCCGGCCGCACCACGCTCGATGAAGCGCTGATGGCGGAAGCCGCCGAGATCGCCAAAATCTCGAACCCGACCGAAACCTTCCTGGTCGCCGACAGCCTCACCGGCCAGGACGCCGTGCGCACGGCCGCTGCCTTCCATGAGCGCCTGCCGCTGACCGGCCTGATCCTGACCCGTGCCGATGGCGATGGCCGGGGCGGCGCCATGCTTTCGATGCGCGCCACTACCGGCCTGCCGATCAAATATCTCGGCGCCGGTGAAAAGGTCGATGCGCTTGACGTATTTGATGCCCGCCGCATCGCCGGCCGTATCCTCGGCCAGGGTGACGTCGTCGCCCTCGTCGAAAAAGCCGCACAGGAACTTGATACCGCCCAGGCCGAGGCCATGGCGCGCAAGATGGCCAAGGGCCAGTTCGACCTGAACGACCTCGCCGGTCAGCTCAATCAGATGAAGAAGATGGGCGGCATGACCGGCATTATGGGGCTGCTCCCCGGCGTGCAGAAGGTCAAGAAGCAGATCGAGGAATCGAACTTCAACGATAAGATCTTTGATCGTCAGGTGGCCATCATCTCCTCGATGACCAAGCTGGAGCGCAAGAAGCCAGACCTGCTGAATGCCTCGCGCAAGCGCCGCATTGCCGCCGGCGCCGGTGTCGATGTCGCCGAAATCAACCGCCTGCTCAAGCAGCACCGCCAGATGGCCGATACCTTCAAGATGATGTCGCGCTCCAATGGCCGCGGCCAGATGGGCCAGATGGCGAAAATGTTTGGCATGGGCGGCGGTGCGCAGCCCAACATGGCCGATATCGCCAAGAAGATGGGCGTCAATACCCAGGCCGGTCCTGGCGGCAATCCGCTGGAAGGCCTCAATCCGGCGCTCGATCTCGACAAACTCAAGGCGCTCGGTGGCGGCAAGCTGCCCGATGCTCAACCCTCTTCGGGCCTGTTTGGTGGCCTTCCCGGTTTGCCGGGCGCAAAGCCATTCGACCCTACAAAGAAATAACTCTTTTTAACTCTAGGATACTGAAATGCTTAAGATTCGTCTGTCCCGCGGTGGCTCCAAGAAGCGCCCTTACTACACCATCGTCATCGCTGACGCGACCGCCGCCCGCGACGGCAAGTTCATCGAAAAGGTCGGCACCTATAACCCGATGCTGCCGAAGGACGCCCAGCGCGTTACGCTCAAGGTCGAGCGCATCGCCGAATGGCTCAAGAAGGGCGCCCAGCCGACCGACCGCGTTGCGCGCTTCCTGTCGCAAGAGGGCCTGGTGAAGTGGGAACACGGCAATAACCCGCAAAAGGCTGTTCCGGGCAAGAAGGCGCAGGAACGCGCCGCTGAACGCGCCCAGCGCGAACAGGACCGTATCGACGCCGAAGCCGCTGCCAAGGCCGATGCCGCCGCCGCCAAGGAAGCCGCCGCTGCGGAAGCCGAAGCTGCCAAGAATGCCCCGGTTGTTGAAGAGGCCCCGGCTGAAGAAGCGCCTGCTGAAGAAGTGGCCGCCGAAGAAGCGCCTGCCGAAGAACAATAAGCCTTATAACAGCTGGCTAAAAATTGAGGGTCCGGATTTGCGTCCGGACCCTTTTTCTATATATGGACAGGTTATGACCAAACCCGATCTGATCTTCGTCGCGCAGGTAAGCGCCGCCAACGGCCTGCAAGGCGAATTCAAGCTGCTGAGCTTTATGGATGACCCATTCAGCGTGCTGGAATACAGCCCCCTGCTCAATGAGAAGGGCGAACCGGCCCTGGTCATCACCAAGGCACGCGAACACAAGGGCACGCTGATCGTCAAGGCAGAGGGCGTGCCGGACCGGACCGCTGTCGACAGGATCAAGGGCCTTAAGCTCTATATCGACCGCTCAGAACTGCCTGAGCCGGAAGACGATGAATACTATATCTCCGACCTGATCGGCATGAAAGCATTCGATACCGCCGGCAATGAGGTTGGCCGTGTGATGAATGTCGATAATTTCGGCGCCGGCGACCTGATCGACATAAAGCCCTTGGAAGGCCCCAGCTTTTATCTGCTGTTCAGCGACGAGAATGTGCCGGAGGTCGACCTCGACGCAAAGCGCATCGTGGTCGACCTCACCGGCATTTAGGCGTGAATACCGCCGGAAACTTCGATACGCTGGCCATTGATCCAGCCGGCGTCTTCCGACAACAGCAGGGATACCGCGCCACCAATATCATCCGGTAAGCCGACGCGGCCCAGCGGTGTGCGCCCGGCGATAGCCGCGTTCATGGCGGCATCGTCGCGTACACGCCCGCCGCCAAAATCGGTGGCGATGGCGCCGGGTGCAATCGAATTGACGCGGATACGACGCGCACCCAATTCCACTGCCTGATAGCGGGTCAGCACGTCGATGGCCCCCTTCATGGCGGCATAGGCCGAGGACCCCGGATAGCTGAAACGCGCCAGGCCCGACGAGACGTTCAGGATGGCGCCGCCGTCATTGATCAGCGGCAGCAGCTTCTGCGTCAGGACGTAGACGCCCTTGAAATGAATGTTGAACATGTCATCGAGCTGCGCCTCGGTGGTATCAGTGAACGGTGAATAAAGCGCGGTGCCCGCATTGTTGATCAGGAAATCGAAGCGCTCGCGGCCCCAGTTGGCGTTCAGCGCATCGCGGACCTGGCCGGCGAAAGCATCAAAGCCACTGGTCGTGCCGGTATCGAGTTGCAGCGCCACAGCCTTGCGGCCCATCTGTTTCAGTTCCTCGATCAGACTGTCGGCCTCGTCCTTGCGTGAGCGGTAGGTGAAGAGGATATCGGTGCCCCTGGCGGCCAGGTGGTGGGCCATGTTGCGGCCGAGGCCACGGCTACCGCCGGTGATGAGTGCGATTTTCATGAGGATGCTCCTTAGGTGATGGCTAAGGTTTACTGTTTTCATGAAAGGCGATAAACAGATCACATCGCACATCACTGTTCGGAAAATATGAACAATGAACCGCCTTGAAGCCATGTCCGCCTTTGTCCGTGTCGCCGAATTGAGCAGCTTCACGGCGGCGGCGCAGTCGCTTGGCTTGCCTAAATCGAGCGCTTCGCAGGCGGTCAGCCAGCTTGAGGCGCATCTCAAGGTGCAGTTGCTTTACCGCACCACGCGCAAGGTCCAGCTTACGCATGACGGCCAGGCCTATTATGAACGCTGCCGCGAGGTGCTGGCCGAACTCGATGAACTGGAGTCGATGTTCGAGCAGAAAAGCGACCTCACGGGGTCATTGCGCGTCGACATGCCGGTCAGCCTGGCGCGCAATTTCCTGGTGCCGCGCCTGCCGGAATTTCTTGACCGGCATCCGGGACTGAATATCGAACTCTCCTGCACCGATCGGCGGGTAGATGTGGTGGCGGAAGGGTTTGACTGCGTTATACGCGTAGGGGTTTTAAGCGATTCCGCCCTGATGTCGCGTCACCTCGGTCTGATGCACATGGGCAATTATGCCAGCCCGGACTATCTGGCGCGCCACGGCGAGCCGAAAACGCTCGACGATCTCAAGGGCCATCATTTGATCCACTATGCCCTCCACCTCGGCAGTCGGCCCTTTGGGTTTGAATACCGCGATGGTGACGATTACAAGGTCGTGGATATGCCGGGGCGCATCACAGTCAATAATACGGAGGCCTTCAGCAGCGCGGCAGTGGCGGGACTGGGCATCCTTCAATCGCCACGTACCGGCAATCATCGCCATGTGGCCGAGGGCAGGCTGGTGGAAATCCTGCCGCAATATGAGGCCGAACCACTGCCGGTGGCCCTGATCTATCCGCGCCGCCGCCATCAGGCCCGCCGGGTGCGCGCTTTCATGGACTGGGTGGCCGAAATCATGCGCGATTACCTGGACTGATCCGGCTTATCTGCGGACCACTTTACCGGCAGGACAGTGCGCTGGCCCTGATTATCGGCCCACTGATGCCGGCCGCGCGTCGGCTGGGGCTTGCGGAGCGGTCGTGGCGTCGGCGGCGCGTTTGTCGGCGCGGGCCTTCTCAAGCCGCTCCTTTGCCTTGGCGATCAGTGCCTTGTTCTCCGCCCGCTCGGCCCGCATCAGGTCGACCGAGGCTTTCATTAGCCGGATCGGAATAAAATGATCGTCATCTTCCGGCGCGAAGCCATCGAGTTGGAGGGCGGCCAGAATCCCTCGCTGGCGGTCGCCCTCGGCGCCGGGGGCGCGGCCGTAGCTGAGGAAAAACGAGCGCAACTTCTCCCGCGTCACCGGATCGAGATCGTTACGATAGATCAGCACGTCTTCCGGCAAGGCTTCCGACGCCCAGATGACCTTTACCTTCGCAAAGGTTTCGGGAGCCGTCTGCCTGAGAGCCAGCAGGATATCGGTATCGACGGCGGCAGCGTTCAGCTTGCCGGACACCACCCCAGCTACGTTTTCGTCCGCCGTGCCTAGCGTCACCGTCTTGAAGCAGGTCTTCATATCGATCTTGTTGGGCTGGAAGAAATAATAGAGCGGCGCCTGCCCCGAAGCCGCGGCCCGGCGCTCGCCAAGCCCAAGGCTGACCTTGCGGTCGCATTTCAGCAGGTCTTCCGCTTTCAGTTTCGAGGTGGCGGGCACGATGATCAGGCTCTGGTAGGCCGTAACGCCCTCCGCCTCGGCGAAGACCTCCCCGTGACCGCGCCCCAGCACTTCCGCGCCGCTCAGGTTTGGGAACCACCCGGCCTGCACCTTTTTCGCCTGGAAGGCCAGCACCTGGGCATCATAGTTGACGGATGGCACGATTTTCACCTGCAAGCCCGTCTGCTTTTGCAGATCAGTCACCACAGGCGCCCACAAAGCCTGGGTTTTGGCGTCATCACTGGAAAGGACGGAGAACGAGATATCACGGCGCGCGTCAATGCCATTACCCAGGCGCTCGCACGCGAACAACCCAAGGCTCGCGGTGATCAGCGCGCCCACCAGGGCTTTACGTGATAAAGCACTCACGGTCATGAATCCGCCATCCCCAAGATTTTGCCCCCAATTACGCCGCCAGCCTGAATCATATGGGGCATTTCATCGTGCTGGCAACCGATTTGATCACGCCTGACAGCTTCCGTGTAAATTTTTACAGGTCTGTCCGGTTTATCCCTTTACATACGCAACTATTCCCCTATTTTATGCGCCACTTCCGGCGGACCCCGAGTTCAAATGGTCCTGCCTCATTTCTTTCGCAAAGATGTTGTATCTTTAAGGGAATTGAGGCTCAGGCATCGCTGCTAACGCCGGTCTGGGTTTAACTTATCTAAGGGTATGCTGGTGGAAATCTACCAATCAGCCCTGGACCTGGTCCGCAAGCAGCCACCGGAACGTCCCGTCGCCCTCGTGCGACGCGCGCCCGTCACAGTTGCCGCGCAATGGTTTCAGGCTAATTTCAAAGGCGACATCTTCTATGCCGTGAAGGCCAATCCGTCCGTGTGGGTGCTGGAAACCCTGTGGGCGGCTGGTATTCGCTCGTTTGACGTGGCCTCGATCCAGGAAGTGGAGTTGGTCCGCTCCACGCTGCCCTCGGCGCGCCTCGCCTTCATGCACCCGGTCAAGAGCCGCGTGTCGATCGCCCGCGCCTATTTCGATTTCGGCGTCCGCACGTTCAGCCTCGATACGCATGAGGAACTGGCCAAGATCCTCGACGCCACCGGCAATGCCAAGGATCTCAACCTGGTCGTTCGCCTCGCCACCTCCGGCGAAGGCTCGAACCTGCCACTGACCAATAAATTCGGCGCCCAGACGCACGAAGCGCCTTCCCTGCTGCTGGCCACGCGCCAGGCGACGCAGGACATGATGGGCATCTCGTTCCACGTCGGTTCGCAATGTATGCGCCCGACCGCCTACGCCGGCGCCATGCTGGCCGCATCGCGGTCGCTGGTGCGCGCCGGCGTGTTTGCCGATATCGTCGATGTCGGCGGCGGCTTTCCGTCGGTCTATCCCGGCATGATCCCGCCCGCCCTTTCGGAATATACCGACACCATCAACCGCGCCTTTAATGAAATGAAGGTGCATGAGGAAACCCAGCTCTGGGCCGAACCCGGCCGCGCCCTGGTGGCGGAATCGACCTCGGTGCTCACCAAGGTCGAGTTGCGCAAGGGCGACGCCCTCTATCTAAACGATGGCTCCTACGGCAATCTGTTCGACGCCACCCACGCCAAGTGGCCCTTCCCCGTGCGCCTGCACCGCCCGGATGAAACCCACGACGACGAGCAGTTGAAGCCCTTCCGCTTCTATGGCCCGACCTGCGATTCCATCGATTCCATGCCCGGTCCCTTCTGGCTGCCGGCCGATGTCAACGAAGGCGATTACGTGGAAATCGGCATGTTGGGCGCCTATGGCGTCACTATGGGTACGCGCTTCAACGGTTATGGCGAGACGGAAACCGTCTTCCTCGACGATGCGCCGATGGCTTCGCTGTTTGGCCTGGGGCCGCGCAGCCTGACCAATCCGCGCCAGGCTTTCGAGACCGATGACAACAAGGTCGTTCGCCTCAACCGTCCCAAGGGCGGCAAGCGCGGCAAGAAGCGCGTGAAGGCGAAGGCTTGACTTATGGGGCGTGGGGTCCGCGACCCCACAAACCTGTGTGTTTGTAAGGTGCTATAAGTGTGTAGCCGCCGGGTTGCATATTAGTTTTTCAGCTCCGCCGGCACCTTGCCGCCGTTTTCGCCCAGCTTTTGCATGACCTGCTTGTGCAGCCACACATTCATGGCGCCGGAATGGCGGATGTCTCCGGTGAAGCCCAGTTCTTCCGCCAGTTTCTGACGAACGCCGAGGTCGGATTCAAGCCCGACCAGTTTCAACAAATCGACAATCGACATGCGCCAGTTGAGCTTCGGCTCGCGTTTGGCGTTTTCCTGGTCGAGAATGGCCGCGACATCGACCTGCTCCATCACGGGCGCCGGCATCGGGTCCGCCATGGTGGTGGCCGGCGCGATGGCTTCGGATGTATGACTGGAGTCTTCGGCGGGTATCGGCTGCCGGGGCGCCGGAACAATCTGGTCGCCGTGTTTGTGGAAGATGAAATCCTTGATTTGGCTGAAAATGCTCATAAGCTTTACTCCGTCGTGCCAAACCCCCTGCCTCTCTCTAGGCCAGACGATTATAAAAATGCGATAAGGGATTTCCGCAGGATGATCATATGAGTGATATTGTTACTGTATCCATTGCCTGCGCAAACGAGGCCGAGGCGCAAAGCCTGACCGGCCTGCTGATCACCGCGCACCTGGCCGCCTGCGTGCAAAGCCACGAAATCCGCTCGACCTACCGCTGGAAGGGCGAGATCGACACAACCGACGAGATCATGCTGATCGCCAAGACATTAAGCGACCGACTGCCGATGCTGGAAGCGCTGGTCAAGGCGCATCACAGTTACGAAGTGCCGGAAATCCTCGCTACGCCGGTGGTCTGGGCCAGCGAGGATTACGCGACGTGGCTGCGTGAGGCGCTTGAGACCTAACCCGGTTTGCGGAATTTAAGCGTCATACGATCTGACTCGCCGATGGCGTCATATGCCGCCCGTTCGGCGTCGGTCAGGGTGCGGGCGTCGTTCTGGCTCTGGCGCACCGGCGGCAGGGTCCAGACGCCGAAGGGATGGTCGCGCGTATCCTTCGGATTGGCGTTGATTTCCGAGCGGCCATCGAGGACAAATCCGGCCTTTTCAGCCGCGGCGATGACATAGGATTCCGGCACATAGCCGGTGCCGGCCTTGGGATCTGAGCCTTCCGGCGCGCGGTGCTGTTCCACCGCCAGGATGCCGCCCGGTTTCAGCGTATTGAAGAAGATTTTCATATAGGTGTCGGTGGTCTCGCCCTGCCGCGACCAGTTATGAAAAGCGCGCGCCACCAGCAGGAAGTCGGCCGAATTGGCTGGCAGGTCACTCGATTGGGGTGTCAGGGTATTGGCCGAAACCGTGCCAAAGATAGAGGTGTCCGCGACTTCCTTCCAGAAGTTCTCGTCCTTGGGATTGCGTACGGCGGCAATGTAATGCCCGCCGGTCGCCTTGGCATAGGGCGCCAGGATTTCAGTCCACCAGCCCTTGGCGCCGGGATCGACCTCGACGATGGTCATGCCGGGTTTTAAGCCCCAAAAAGTCAAAGCCTCGACCGGATGGCGATATTGATCGCGCGCCTTATTGCCGGCATCGCGCCACGCACCATCCACGGCAGCATCCAGCGCCGGATCGGCGGCGAAAACCGGCGCGGCACACAGACTTAAGGCGACAAAAGCGGAGATAAAAGTACGGCGAGCGAGCATGGAAATCCTCCTGTTTTGAGAATGTGTAGCAAGTTGTATCGCGTTTGTCTTGTCACATCACGGGTGTAGCGATACACACGAAGGAAACAGCCATAGGTGCCTCTTCATGACCGATATTTCCGGTATTTGCCCGCCCAGATTCGCCGCCGTAAAGGACGCCTTCGCCGCCAATCTCGCCGAAGGCAAAGAACGCGGCGCACGCTTTTCGGCGGTGATCGATGGCGAGACGGTGCTGGATATCTGGGGCGGAAATGCCGACCGCGAAGGCGCCATCCCTTTCAGTGACACGACGCTTACGCCCATATTTTCGACCGGCAAGGCGGTGATGGCGGTGATGATCGCCCGGCTGGTCGAAAAGGGCAAGCTCGACTACGAAACCGCCGTCTCGCACTACTGGCCGGAATTCGGCCAGAACGGCAAGTCGCGCATCACGGTCGGGCAACTGATCTCGCACCAGGGCGGGCTGCCGGGCTTTTCGCCGCCGCAAGACCCGACCATCTGGTTTGACGTGCCAGCCACCCTGAAAGCCCTGTGCGAACAGGCGCCTTTGTGGACGCCGGGCCAGGGTTCCGGTTATCATCCCATCGCGGGCGGCTATCTGCTGGGTGAGGTCTTCCGCCGCGTCGATGGACGCAGCCTGGGCACGGCCCTGCGCGAGGATATCGCCGCGAAGTTCGGCCTCGACCTGATGATCGGCACACCGGACGAATATGCCCCGCGCATCGCCGTCATGCAGAAGCCAAGTTCGGCGCCTGATTTGGGCGTGCTTGATTCAATCAAGCAGGCAGCCTTCCTTGATCGCGGCTCATCTCCCGCCGGCAAGGGGTCTGCGGATTGGCGACGCATAGAGATTCCCTCGGCCAATGCCCATTCGACAGCTTTATCTCTGGCGCAGTTCATGGGGATCGTCGCCAATAGCGGTATGCTGAAAGGCCAACGTATTCTGTCGTCCGATACGCTGGCGCAACTGACCCGCGAACGCGTTTACGGCCAGGATCGCGTCCTGCCGTTCAAGCTGTCATGGGCGGCGGGCCTGTTGCGCAATACGGGCATCCGGATCTACGGCCCGAACGAACGCGCGCTCGGCCATAGCGGCTGGGGCGGTTCGTGCGTCATGGCCGATGCGGATAAGCGCCTGAGCGTCGGTTATGTGATGAACAAGCAATCGGCCTATCTGATCGGCGATCCGCGCCCGGTCGGGCTGATCAATGCGCTGTATTCCTGCCTTTAGTTATGGGATCAAAGGGGGCTTGCCCCCTTTGCCTTAAACTTCGATTGGCTTGATCGCCTTCAACCGACGCCACGCCCCAAACGCAAACACCATCGCGCCGGCCCAGATAAAGGCGAACGATACCCCACGCAGCACCGTGAAGACCTCGCCCTGGAACAGGCCGATCACCAGCGTACTCGTGGGGCCGATAAACTGGATAAAGCCCATCGTCGAAAGCGGCAGCCGGCGCGCGACATAGGAAAACAGCACCAGCGGCAACACTGTCACCGGACCGGTCAGCACGAACCAGAAGGCCTGTGACGGCTTGAAAAAGTGGCCCTGCCCGGCCCCTTCCAGCCAGACAAGATAGATCAGCGCCGGCAGGAACATATAGACGCACTCAACAAACAGTCCGGCCAGGGCATTGACCGCCAGTTGCTTGCGCAGGATGCCATAACTGCCAAACGTCACGGCCAGGATCAGCGCGATCCACGGCACATGACCGATGGCGAGCGCCTGGATCACCACGCCGATAGCCGCCAGCGCGATGGCGCCCTTGCCCCAGTTATCCAGCCGTTCCTTGAAGAGAACCGCTCCGGCCGCCATGTTGAGCAGCGGATTGAGATAATAGCCGAGCGAGGACTCGATGGTATGGCCGTTGGTGACGGCCCAGACATAGACGCCCCAGTTGGTGGCGACGAGGATCGAGGTCAGCAGCAGCATCCAGCGCAGGTGCGCGGAGGCAAACGCCGCGAAAACATCCGGCCATTGCCTAGTGAGGAAGACGAGTCCGCTGGCCCAGACGACCGCCCAGATCGAGCGGTGGGCGATGATCTCGACCGCGCCGCCGCCAAAATTGTGGATGGGGATGTAGAACAGCGGCACGAAGCCCCAGATCAGGTAACACAGTATGGCCAGGCTGATCGGTGAACTGAGCCGGGAGGTCAGGGAAGGCATGGTCGTAATCCAAAAAAGAAAAAAGCCGGCGGAACCATCAGGCTCCACCGGCTTCTAACATCACAATTTGTGAGATTTAAGCGTCGGCTCGGGCCACAATGACACCGCGTTCGTCGAGGAGTTGTGCGATCTGCACGGCGTTGAGCGCCGCGCCCTTGCGCAGGTTGTCCGAGGCACACCACAGGTTCAGGCCGTAGGGCACCGTCGGATCGTTGCGGATACGCGATACATAGGTATCGAACTCACCGACGACCTCGATCGGGGTGATATAGCCACCCGGTTCGCGTTTATCGACCACCGCCACGCCCGGCGCGTCACGCAGGATTTCGCGGGCTTCGCGTTCATCGAGCGGCGACTCAAACTCGACATTGATCGATTCCGAGTGACCGACAAACACCGGCACGCGCACGCAGGTAGCGCTGACCTCAATGGTCGGGTCCATGATCTTGTGCGTTTCCACGACCATCTTCCACTCTTCTTTCGTCGAGCCGTCTTCCATGAAGACATCGATGTGCGGAATGACGTTGAAGGCGATCTGCTTGCTGAACGTCTTCGGGGTCTTGTCGCCCATGCCGTAGATGGCCTTGGTCTGGTCCCACAACTCATCCATGCCCGCCTTGCCGGCGCCGGCGACCGACTGGTAGGTCGAGACGACAATACGCTTGATCTGCGCGGCGTCGTGCAGCGGCTTCAGCACGACCAGCATCTGGATGGTCGAGCAGTTGGGGTTGGCGATGATGTTCTTCTTCTTGGCGTGCCAGACGGCATCCGGATTGACCTCCGGAATGATCAGCGGCACGTCGGGGTCCATGCGCCAGGCCGAGGAATTGTCGATGACGATGGGGCCGAGCTTGCCGATCTTTTCCGACCAGGCTTTCGACACCTCGCCGCCGGCGCTCATCAGCACGATATCGACCTTTGTGAAGTCGAATGTTTCGAGGTCGAGGCATTTAAGGTTTTTTGTGCCGAAGGACACCTCTGCACCCACCGAACGACGCGATGCGACCGCGTAGATGTCCGAGATGGGGAAGTTCACTTCTTCGAGGATCGTCATCATTTCACGACCCACAGCGCCGGTGGCGCCGACTACGGCGACCCGATAACCCATAATGCTGCTCCTTGTTTATAATGCAGAGCAGCGCAAATGATCCTTTTTAGCCCTTATGACAAGGCCTAATTGTCCACAACAACCAATTTTACCCGGAAACTAAAGCACCAGCCTGATATCCGCCGGCCCGGTGCGATTGGCGGCGCGCAAAACGCTATCGAGCGCACCGATCAGGGCCGTCGAGGTAAAGGGCTTGCTCAGGTGGCCGTCGCCGCCGGCCTCATAGCCCTGGTCGATCTGATCAGCGCTCTGATTGCCGCTGAGGAACAGGATGGGCGTATGGCCAAGGTGGAAGCCGCCTTCCATCTGGCGGATTTCACGGACGGCCTTCAGCCCCGACAGCACCGGCATTTCCATATCCATCAGCACGGCGTCATAGTCATTGACCTGCCAGGCCTCAACGGCTTCGCGGCCGTCAGTGGCGAAATCGACATCTATCCCCGTCGCCGCCAGCATAAGATCGATCATCTTGCGTTGGGTGGCGTTGTCTTCGACGCACAACAGTTTCATAGTCTTCCCCTTTTGCCCCAGGCGTGCGATTTGTGGCGAATCGCAACCTGTAACAATTATATACAATACGTGTTAGTCAGTTATGAAGATTTCCGAAACACAGGTTCTCATTATCGGCGGTGGTCCGGCCGGGATCAGTTGCGCCATCTGGCTGAAAAAGCTGGGCGTAGACTGCGTGCTGCTGGAGGCTTCGGCGCAGCTTGGCGGCCTGCAAACGCGCAGCCCCTATGAGAATTTATGGATACCGGGCGTGCAGGGCAAAACCGGCCAGCAGGTGGCGGCTTCGCTGGCGGATCATGCAGCGGCGGTAGGTGTTGATGTGAGGCTGAAGTGCCCGGTGATTTCCGTTGATGGCCGCCAGGTGACGACCGCCATGAGCGTCTTTACCGCGCCGTATCTGGTGATCGCCACGGGCTCACAACCGCGCACCGGTGGCTTTACGGCTTCGGACCGGATTATCATCGGCCCTGGCGTGGGAATGGAGGCGCTGGAGGTCAAAGGCAAGCGCGTGGCCATTTTCGGCGGCGGCGATAATGCCTTTGATCAGGCGCGCTTTGCCCGCGATCGCGGGGCTAAGGTGACGATCTTTTCCCGCAATATGCCGCGCGCGCAGACACTGTTGCAGGCGCTGATCCCGGAGGTAGGGGTGGTGGTTGGTGACTATGCCGCCGATCAGAACGCCATGACGGTGAATGGCGAACCGTTTGATGCCTTCGGGATCATGTTCGGCTTTGAGGCTATGGCGCCGACGGGACTAACGCTTGAACTCGACAACGGCTATGTGCGTGTTGATCGCTTCGGCGAAACCAGCCTGCCGGGCGTTTATGCCTGCGGCGAGGCGACGGATTACTGGCACCCATGCGTAACGACCTCGGCCGCGCATGGCATTCAGGTGGCGAAGCAGATTTCTATTAAGCTTCAAAGCTATTCATCAAAATCGGTCAATTGACCAGGCTTGCGCTTGTCACGCTTTTCTAGGCGGATTTTTTTTGCATCTTCTTCCAATTCGTATGTAGATTTACGGTTGAAAATCGGATCCCAGCGATCGGCATCCCCAAAAGCAGTCCATAAACGATGCCAGAAAGGCTTCGACTTCCATTTTTTGTTCGTCATCACATAGACAAATATAAATATCCCGCCAAGTATCCACACGACACCATAGGCATTGTGGAAAGCATTCCAATAAGCCATCTCATATCTCCCCGTGTCGTACGACCCTTATGAAGACAGACCATAGGCGTCACCGACACATTTTCCAGCAAATTCCTTCACGCACATGCAGCATTTTTTTAACGCCATATTGAGCCGTATCGTTTATAACCGACCGCAATAACTGGTGGGTGGCCGCGCAGGCCGTCGCGTGAACAAGTCGAATGGCCAATATCCGAAGTGAATACAAACGCCTGCTGAAATCAGGCGAGATCATTCCCGATGCCGCCCAGAGGGCGGCCATCGAGGCATTGGTCGTGCTTGAGCGCCGCATCCGCCAGAGCCGCGCCTTGTGGCGGCGTATTCTCGGTATCCAGCCACGCGTTTGCGGCTTGTACCTCTGGGGACCGCCAGGCCGCGGCAAGTCCATGATGATGGACCTCTTCTACAACAATATTCACAAGATCCCGAAGCGCCGCGTCCACTTCCACGCCTTCATGGCCGAGGTGCATCACTATATCCGTCTGTGGCGCGAGAGCGACGCAAAAACACGCAAGATCAATTTCAGCACCCACAAGGGCGACGATCCGATCGCGCCGGTGGCCCGTCTGATCGCCAGCCAGTCACAGCTTTTGTGCTTTGATGAGTTGCAGGTCACCGATATCGCCGACGCCATGATCCTGGGGCGTCTGTTCGAGGCGCTGTTCGCCCGCAAGGTCATCCTCGTCGCCACCTCCAATCGTCCGCCCGACGATCTCTACAAGGACGGCCTCAACCGCGAGCATATTCTGCCCTTTATCCAGATGATCAAGGACCGCACAACGCTGGTCGAGGTGTCGGGGCCGAAGGATTTCCGCATGGACCGCCTGCGCGGCGCCAGGACCTGGTTTTCGCCGTCCACCGAACCGCACGCCATTGCCGCTTTCAATACCTTGTGGGCCGACATGAAGCATCTGATGACCGAGATGGACACGGTGCTCACGGTCAATGAGCGCAAGCTGCATTTCGCCCGCGCCGCCGGGCCGATGCTGCGCGCCACCTTCGGCGAGCTGTGCGCCGCCAATAACGGGCCGTCCGATTATCTGGCGATTGCCGAGCGTTTCACTACGGTCTTCATCGAAGGCGTGCCGATCCTGTCACCTTCCAACCGCAACGAGGCCAAACGTTTCGTCACCCTGATCGACGCGCTCTATGAGGCCGGCACCAAGACGGTGATTCTGGCCGATGCGGAGCCTTCCCGGCTCTATCCGGCAGGCGACGGCGCATTCGAATTCGAGCGCACGGTGTCCCGGCTGGAAGAAATGCGATCGGAAGATTATCTCAACCGCGCCGGTTAGTTAGCTGAAATCATTTGACCGCACTTATCCCCATTCTGTAGATGGGGCATGGCCGAACGTATCTATCTTTATGACTCCACGCTGCGCGACGGTGCGCAGGCGCAAGGAATAGACTTTTCTGTTGCGGACAAGCAGGCGATTGCTGCCGCGCTTGATGCGTTTGGCATTGACTATATCGAAGGCGGCTGGCCCGGCGCCAACCCGACCGATGACGCCTTTTTCGCCGCCCTGCCGAAAACGAAAACCGCCAAGGTGTCGGCCTTTGGCATGACGCGCCGCGCTGGCCGTTCGGCTTCCAACGACCCCGGCTTGCAGGACCTGCTGGCGGTCAATACGCCGACGGTCTGTCTGGTGGGTAAGACCTGGGACTGGCAGGTCGAGACGGCGCTGAAAGTGTCCACCTCCGAAAACCTGCGCATGATCAGCGACTCGCTGGCGCATATCCGCGCCAATGGCCGTGAAGCCGTGTTCGACGCCGAGCACTTCTTCGATGGCTACAAGGCCAATCCCGCCTATGCCATCGAAGCGCTGAAGGCGGCCCATGAAGGCGGCGCCAACTGGCTGGTGCTGTGCGACACCAATGGCGGCTCGATGCCGTCGGAGATCAGGCGCATCGTCAGCGCCGTGAAGGACGCCCTGCCGGAGGCCAATCTCGGCATCCATTGCCATGACGATACCGAACAGGCCGTAGCCAATTCGCTGGCGGCGGTCGAGGCCGGCGTGCGCCAGATCCAGGGCTGCATCAACGGCATCGGCGAGCGCTGCGGCAACGCCAATCTGATCGCCATCATCCCGACCCTGATGCTCAAGATGGGTTACGATACCGGCCTTTCCGCCGAACAACTGACGCACATCGGCGAACTGTCGCGGCTGGTCGATGACCGGCTGAACCGTGCCCCCAACCGCCACGCGGCCTATGTCGGCGCCAGCGCCTTTGCGCACAAGGGCGGGCTGCACGTCAGCGCCATGAACAAGGACAGCCGATCCTATGAGCATATCGATCCGGCCCTGGTCGGCAATTCGCGCCTGATCCTGGTGTCGGACAAGGCCGGCCGCGCCAATATCGTCAACCGCCTGCACCAGATGGGGATCGAGGTCGCTGACGATGACGATCATATCGGCGCGCTTGTCACGGCGGTAAAGGAACGCGAAGCGCTCGGCTATGCCTATGAGGACGCCAGCGCCAGTTTCGAGCTGATGGCGCGCGAACGCCTGGGCCAGTTGCCGCGCTATTACGAACTGCAAAGCTACCGCGCCCTGAATGAATATCGCCTCGACGAAAAGGGCCATGCGTTCGATGTCTCCGAGGCGACGGTAAAGCTCATCGTCAAGGGCGAGCAGGTGATGAGCGTGGCCGAGGGCAATGGCCCGGTTAATGCGCTCGACGCCGCCCTGCGCAAGGCCCTGACGCCGCACTATCCGCAGCTCGAGGCCATGCACCTCAACGACTACAAGGTGCGCATCCTGACGCCTTCGGACGCCACCGCGGCGTTGACCCGTGTCATGATCGAAAGCCGTGATGACCAGGGCCGCACCTGGAACACGCTGGGTGTCAGCCACAATGTGATCGACGCGTCATATAATGCGCTGTTCGACGCGATTACCTATCACCTGCTGAAATCCGGCGTATAATCTCTTACTTCCCCAGAATAGCCTTCGCCTGGTCCAGATGCAGGCGTTCAACCATTCCGCCATTGACCGATATGACGCCGGAGTGGCTGTCTTCAAAGGCGGCAACCACGGCCTGCGCCCACTCTATTTCCGCTTCCGAAGGCGAGAAAGCCGCTTCGCACGCCGCAATCTGTGCCGGGTGGATCAGGGTCTTGCCATCGAAACCGAGGCTGCGGCCCTGTTCGCATTCCACCGCGAAACCCGGTTCATCCGTGTACTGATTATACACGCCATCGAGCACGGCCAGTCCATTGGACCGCGCGTACAACACAATCTGCGACAGGGCGAAGAGGATATCAGCGCGGCCTTCCATCGGCCGGGTGCGCAAATCCTTGCGCAGGTCGTTCGGGCCGGCGATAAGACCCTTCACGCCGGAAGCCGCGATTTCCGCCAGATTGACCAGCCCTTGCGCCGTCTCGATCATTGCCCACAGCGCCACGCCCGGCCAAACGTGCGCCACGCCGGTGATATCGGCCACGGTGTTCACTTTGGGCACCACCAGCCCGTCGATGCGCAAGCCCGCCAATGCCTTCTGAATGCCACCCAGATATTGCGGATGGATACGTACCAGCACCGTCTTCGCCACGAACCCGCCGCTGAGCGTTTCCGCCAGCCGCATCAATGCGCCATCGCGTTCGGCATCACCGACGGCATCTTCCAGATCGAAGATCAGCGCGTCGCAGACAAGCGTCGCTGCCTTGGCCATAGCCTTCGGGTTAGCGCAGGGAATGAACAGGATCGAACGGAACATGACGATCTCCTAAGGGCAGGGATTGGGATGGCTGAGGTGCAGCTTGAGCATGGCCTTGTCGATTTCCGGCGTCCATTCGGTATCAAAGGCGTCGATATCGCTGACCAGTTGTTCCATCGTGCTGGCGCCGATAATGGTCGAGGTGACGAACGGCCGCTGATCGACGAATTTCAGCGCCAGTTGTACCGCGCTCAGACCCAGTTCGGCGGCCAGATCGACATATTTGTCGATCATCGCCTCACCGCCGGGGCCTTCATAGCGGCCCAGGCGCTGATAGAGCGTCTTGCGCGCGCCTGCCGGCAAGGCGCCGTTACGGTATTTACCCGTAAGATAACCCTGCGCCAGCGACGAATAGGCCAGCAGGCCGACATCTTCGCGCAGGGCCACTTCCGCCAGGCCGTAATCGAAGCTGCGTGAGACGAGTGAATAGGCGTTCTGGATCGAGGCGATGCGCGGCAGGCCGTGCTTTTCCGATTCAGCGATGAACTTCATCACACCGTACGGGCTTTCGTTCGACACCCCGATATGGCGGATACGACCGGCCTTTACGTGGCGATCGAGCGCTTCCAGGATATTCAGGAAGCTCTCATGATCGGCATCATAATCCGTATAGTGATGGAAACCGAAGCCGGCATAGCGGCGGTCGGGCCAGTGGAGTTGGTAGAGGTCGATATAGTCGGTTTGCAGGCGTTTCAGCGAGCTTTCCACGGCGGCGTCGATATGATCGCGGGTGTGACGCGGGCCGCCGCGTATCCAGGTCATGGCATCGGCCCGTCCGGCGATCTTGGTGGCGAGGATAATATCCTGGCGATTGCCCCGTGTGGTCAGCCATTCGCCGATGATCCGCTCGGTCGCCCCTTGCGTTTCCGGCTGCGGTGGAATGGCGTAGGCCTCGGCCGTATCGATGAAATTGACGCCGCGCGTCAGCGCATAATCCATCTGCGCCCAGGCATCGGCCTGCCCTACCTGACTGCCATACATCATGGTGCCGAGGCAGACACGAGACACTTCAAGGCCAGTGCGCCCAAGCGGAGAATATTTCATGCGGATTTCGCCCAAATTTACTTAGATAATCAAAGTCCCTGCGGGTAAGAGAAAGCCTCTTGTCAGGAAAGCGCCACAGTCCCATATTATCAGGAGATCACCTTGACAAGACAGGTCAGAGGCATCGAGACATTTAACAGGGGTTTTAAACCTATGAACGACATGGACACTCGCTATATTGCTATGCCTACGGCGGAGGAACAGGCCAAGGATATGGGCCTGAAGAACTTCCTGATGGGCATTTACCAAAAGATGGCGCTTGGCCTCGTGGTGACGGGCGCCATGGCCTGGGCCGTGGCGAATACACCGGCGCTGGCAGGCCTGCTGTATCAGATTACGCCGGAAGGCCGCATTGCCGGCTATACCATCCTCGGCTGGATATTC
Source organism: Asticcacaulis sp. (assembly GCF_035497195.1). Classification (GTDB taxonomy): domain Bacteria; phylum Pseudomonadota; class Alphaproteobacteria; order Caulobacterales; family Caulobacteraceae; genus Asticcacaulis. Next base: position 386,134 of record NZ_DATJDZ010000014.1, on the reverse strand, counting down.
GCCTTCGCACCGCTGGCCCTGAGCTTTATCTCCGGCCGCTTCATGAATGGCCTGGACGCCAAGGTTTCGGGCGCCTTCTATTGGGTGTTCGTCGCCGTCATGGGCGTGTCGCTGTCGTCGATCTTCCTGCTGTACACCGGCATCTCGATCGCCAACATCTTCTTCATTACGGCCGCTACCTTCGGCGTGGTCAGCCTCGTCGGCTACACCACAAAGGTCAACATGACCGGCTGGGGCGGCTTCTTCTCGGTCGCCGTGCTGGGCCTGATCATCGCTGGCGTCGCCAACGCCTTCCTGTTCAAGAGCGGCCTGATGAGCATGGTCATGTCGGGCATCGGCGTCCTGCTGTTCTCGGCCCTGATCGCCTACCAGACCCAATCCTTGAAGAACCTGTATTATTCGGCGGGCCAGGTATCGGCCAATCACCGCGCCGCGCTGACCTATATCGGCGCCATCGGCCTGTATGTCAGCTTCATCAACCTGTTCTTGAGCCTGCTGAACCTGTTCGGCGGCCGTCGCTAAAATCGACTAAAGCCTGAAATTGAAAAGCCCTCCGGATCATTCCGGAGGGCCTTTTTGTTACAGCACGTCGAACTTGCGCTTGTCGAGCACGGCCAGAACCGGTCCCAGTTCACGGCCGCGCTTGAGGATCAGCCCCGCCTGATTGAACGCGGCGAAGGCGCCCTGCTTGCGCGCCAGCGAAGGCCGTTTTTCAATTCGGTAGAATGGCGCTTCACCGGAGCGGCGGAAAATGTTGAAAGCCACGGCTTCAGCCAGTTGATCAATGGCGTAATCGCGCCATTCGCCCGCCGCCACCTGCCGGCCATAGAGCCGCAGGATCAGCTCCAGTTCCCGGCGTTCGAAGAACACCGGGCCTTTCAAATCAGGCTGTGGGCCAAAGGCGCCGCTAAAATCCTGAATACTCATGCGCACAAGAATCCGCAGTAAAATGTGACCTGATTACGCCTGATGTGGCTGAATCGCGCAAGTAAATTTATATCCTCGTCTTTATGGGATCGTTATTAAAAGGACGCGATATGACCTTATTTTGGCCCTTTGACGGCCCGGTTCCGACGCAAATATGTAGATGTCGGCCGAGGCGATTGCTAGGGTTCCACCCTGAACAGCCCCCCCAGCCCCCGGAACTCGGTAGTTCCTTGGCCGGCAGTTAGTTTTTTCTTCCCCGAGATTATTCTGGCGCTGCTACGTTCCCCTGCGTAGCGGCGTTTTTTTTGATTTTTTGTTCTCTCAAGCCGAGGGGCTTACGCGCAAACGTGCGCGGCGGCCAGTCGGCCTTGCCAAATTCCAAGGAATTTGGAATTTATGATTATGGCCTGACTACTCCGCCCAGAGACCGACCTTCGATTTCGGCATGGCGACGAAGAAGGGCTGCGCTTCCAGCCGCGCCAGCCAGCCGGTGACATTTTCAAACGGCTTGAGATCGACCCCGCCTTCCGGCGCATGGGCGACATAGGCGTAACAGGCGAGATCGGCCAGGGTCAGGGTGTCATCCACCAGCCAGGCGCGGGTGGCCAGGTGTTCATCCATCACATGCAGGAAATCGTGGGCGATCTGGTGCGCCGGCGCCGGATCAGCCGGCGTATTGAAGATATGGATGCGCCGGGCCGCCGCCAGTCCGAAAGCGATCGGTCCGGAGGCCTTGCTCACCCAGGCCATGACCTCGGCGAAGCGCTTCGGTTCCGTCGGCAGGTATTTGCGTTCCGTATCATAGGTCAGGGCCAGATAGGTCAGGATGGCGACCGAATCCCAGATGATCGTGCCGTTGTCATCGATCACCGGCACCTGACCGAAAGGGTTCATGGCCAGGAAGGCTTCGCTCTTCTGCTGCTTGCCGCGCAGGTCGATATCGATGCGCTCGAAAGGCAGATCAAGCGCCCGCAGCAGCAATTCGACGCGGTGCGTATTGCCGGAAACCGGAAAGGTGTAGAATTTGATGGGTGTGGCAGGCTGGGTCATAACGGCTCCTCGGTGTGGTGAGGCCTGATTAGTCGGCACGCCGCCAGATTATAGCAGCAAGCGGCTTATACACCCTGGCGCAAATATAGCGCTATACGCATTCCGGCGTCGGCCAGCACGAATACCGACGGGCCGATCATGGCGATGGCGAGAAACCGCCAGCCACCGCCCTTGCGCAAAGTAACGATACCGCAGCCAAGCGCCATCAGCGCCGCGATGAGGCCCCCGATCGCCAGGGTGCGACCGGCATTAGCATCCGCCGCCGGAGCGAGGTTCAGGATAATGGCGAACAGGGCGGCCACGAGGCCGGCAATGGCGATGATCGAAGCGCGATTTTTCATATCAACAACTGGTCCACTCGACATAAACGACTTCATCAGGGTGATGCTCAGAGATCGTTTCCATCGCGTCACTGATGGCTGCACGGTCATTCAGCGGAATGTCGTATGTGAAATTGGTGATGCTGATACCCTTGCCTCGGTATGTCTGGAGTTCGACCTCAGTAAGGACGCCTTGATTGACCCAGAGATTAGGCGGAAACTTATCGAATTGTTCCGTTATCGTATCCAGACCTGCTCGTGTCATAATTAAGAATGCCATCACACCTTCCTCCACTTGATGGAGTGTTAGCCGGGATTGCTCAGGTGGTCCAGCGAGCACTACCGAGTTACGGGTGCAGGGTCGTAACGACCCTGCAAAAGAAAGGCCCTCTGGTCCGAAAACCAGAGGGCCTTTCTTTTATCAATTGTCGCAGAACTTAATCGGCCGCTTCGGCCGAGACGGTGCCGCGGGCCAGGTTACGCAGGACGTACGGCATGACGCCGCCGTTGCGATAATATTCCAGCTCGGTCGGCGTATCGATGCGGCAGCGGACCGGGAACCGGGCCACCTTGCCATCGGAAGCGCGGAACAACTCGACGATCAGCTCGGCGCGCGGCGAGACATTTTCCAGGCCACGGATGGTGACGATTTCCTCGCCGGTCAGGCCGAGCTTGGCCCAGCCGTCGACCTTGAACTGCAAGGGCAGGACGCCCATGCCGACCAGGTTCGAGCGGTGGATACGCTCGAAGGATTCGGCGATGACGGCGCGGACGCCAAGCAGCTTGGTGCCCTTGGCGGCCCAGTCACGCGACGAGCCGGTACCGTATTCCTTGCCGGCGAAGACGACCAGGTTGCGGCCTTCCGACTGGTAACGCATGGCGGCGTCATAGATCGGCATGACATCGCCGGACGGGAAGTGCTTGGTGACGCCGCCTTCGATTTCCGGGGTCATCTTGTTACGGATGCGGATGTTGGCGAAGGTGCCGCGCATCATGACTTCATGGTTGCCGCGGCGGGCGCCGTAACCGTTGAATTCCGACACAGGCACGCCGCGATCGATCAGATACTTGCCGGCGGGCGAAGCCGCCTTGAAGGAACCGGCGGGCGAGATGTGGTCGGTGGTGATCGAGTCGCCGAAGACGCCGAGCACGCGGGCTTCCACGATGTCGGTCACCTTGTCCGGCGTCATGGTCATGCCGTCGAAATAGGGCGGGTTGGCGACATAGGTCGATTCCGCGTCCCAGCCGTAGGTCTGGCCGCCGGCGACCGGGATGGCCTGCCAGTGCTTGTCACCCTTGAAGACGTCGGAGTAACGGTTGGAGAACATGGCGTTGGTGACGTGCTTGCGTTGCAGGTCGGTGATTTCCTGCGTCGTCGGCCAGATGTCCTTGAGGTACACAGGCTCGCCATTGGCGCCGGTGCCGAGCGGGTCATTGACCAGATCGACATTCAGCGAGCCAGCCAGGGCGTAGGCGACAACCAGCGGCGGCGAGGCCAGGTAGTTGGCGCGGACGTCGGGGTTGACGCGGCCTTCAAAGTTACGGTTGCCGGAAAGCACCGAGGCGGCGACCAGATCGCCGGCATTGACGGCGGCCGAGATGGCTTCCGGCAGCGGGCCGGAATTGCCGATACAGGTGGTGCAGCCGTAACCGACGAGGTTGAAGCCCATGGCGTCGAGGTCTTCGGAAAGACCGGCCGAGTTGAGGTAATCGGTGACAACCTGCGATCCGGGCGCCAGCGAGGTTTTCACCCACGGCTTCACTTTGAGGCCCAAGGCGCGCGCCTTGCGGGCCACGAGACCGGCGGCGATCAGGACCGAGGGGTTCGAGGTATTGGTGCAGGAGGTAATGGCGGCGATCACCACATCGCCGTGGCCAACGGTGAAGTCGGAGCCTTCGACCTGGACGCGCCTGGCTTCGTCACCGGCCTTGCCGAATTCACCTTGCAGGGCGGAGGTGAAGGCGGTAGCGGCGTCCGACAGCAGGACGCGGTCTTGCGGACGCTTCGGACCGGCCAGCGACGGCAGGACGGAATCGAGGGCCAGTTCGAGCGTGTCGGTGAAGACCGGTTCGACCGACGGGTCGAGCCACAGGCCTTGCGCCTTGGCGTAGGCTTCGACGAGCGCGACGCGTTCCTTGGTGCGGCCGGTTTCGGTGAGGTAATTGATGGTCGGCTGCGAGATCGGGAAGAAGCCGCAGGTGGCGCCGTATTCCGGGGCCATGTTGGCAATGGTCGCCTGATCTTCGAGGGTCAGGTTGACGAGGCCGTCGCCGTAATATTCGACGAACTTGCCGACGACGCCCTTCTTGCGCAGCATCTGCGTGACGGTCAGCACCAGGTCGGTAGCGGTGGCGCCTTCGGGCAGCTTGCCGGTCATTTTGAAGCCGATGACTTCGGGGATCAGCATGGGGATCGGCTGGCCGAGCATGGCGGCTTCGGCTTCAATACCGCCGACGCCCCAACCGAGGACCGACAGGCCGTTGACCATGGTGGTGTGCGAGTCGGTGCCAACCACGGTATCCGGATAAGCGACTTCGCCGCCATCAGCCACGGCCGTCCAGACGGTCTGGGCCAGGTATTCGAGGTTGACCTGGTGGCAAATGCCGGTGCCGGGAGGCACGACGCGGAAGTTGTTGAAGGCCGAGGACCCCCAGCGCAGGAAGTTGTAGCGCTCGATATTGCGCTCATATTCACGATCGACGTTCTGCGTGAAGGAGGTCTGCTGGCCGAAATAATCGACCATGACCGAGTGGTCGATGACCAGATCGACCGGGTTTAGCGGATTGATCTTCGCCGGATCGGCGCCAAGCTTGACCATGGCGTCGCGCATGGCGGCCAGATCGACCACGGCCGGCACGCCGGTGAAATCCTGCATCAGCACGCGGGCCGGACGGAAAGAGATTTCGTGCTCGACGGCGCCCTTGTTCTTGACCCAGGCGGCCATGGCGCGGATGTCATCGGCCTTGACGGTGTCGCCGTCTTCATTGCGCAGCAGGTTTTCCAGCAGCACCTTCAGCGAGGCCGGAAGTTGCGAGACGCCTTCGAGGCCATTGGCTTCGGCGGCTTTGAGATCGTAGTAGGTGTAGGTTTTCTTGCCGACCTTCAGTTCGGCCTTGGACTTGAAGCTGTCAACGGAAGACATGTACGCTGTATCCTTCTTTCGAATCCGCCAGCCGCCACGATGACAACTGTAAATTTAAGAACGCGCGTAAATGAAGGACGCACAGGGTCTCGACATTGCGCTGCAATACCTTAAAGGCGGAGCAACTGCCTTCTAAACTTCTTATTTGTTTTCGTCTATGTAAGCCGTAAGGCGAAAAGGGTTATTTTTATGGGCATGAGTCTGAAGGTCGAAGGGGTGAGCCTGAAAAAAGGCTATAACCTTCTGATTCATAATCTGAATTTTGATATTTCGGGCGGCGATGCGATTAGCCTGACAGGCGAAAACGGCGTCGGAAAAACGACGCTTTTACGCACGCTGGCAGGCTTTCTGATGCCGTTTGCAGGCGTGATTTCTGCATATGAGAATGATGCGCAGATCGAGCCGGAAATCATGCATGGTCGCATGACCCATTTCCTTGGACATCATGATGCCTTAAGCCCGTCGCGGACGGTGGCGCAGGAGTTGCAATTCCAGGCGGACTTTCTCGGCGGCGACGTGTCCGGCATCGAACAACTGAACCTGATCGGCCTGCTCGATCTCGAAACGCGTTATCTGTCGGCGGGCCAGAAACGCCGGCTGTCGTTCGCGCGGCTTTTGATGGCGAAGCGGCCTTTGTGGCTGCTCGATGAGCCGATGGCGCCGCTCGATGTCGGCCATCGCGCGCTATTGGCTGGGATCATGCAAAAGCATCTTGCGGACGGCGGACTGATCATCGCGGCGGTGCATGATGCGCTGCCGTTCGAGACGCGCGGTCTCAAACTCGAACGGCCAACGGCGAAAGAACGCGAGGCGGCCAGTGTTTAGAGGAACGCACATCTTCTCCTCCCCTGCAAAGCGGGGGAGGTGGCCAGCTTGTCTGGCCGGAGGGGGCCTCTTGGCAGCGGTAACGCCCCCTCCGTCGCGGACTTCGCCGCGCCACCTCCCCCGCACGCTGCGCTACAGGGGAGGAGAAGGATGATCCGCGCCGCCATCGCCTTGATCAAGCGCGACCTTGGCCTGTCACTGACCCGCGGTGGCGGCCCCTTGCTCGCCGTCGGTTTTTACCTGACCCTGATGGCGATGATCCCCTTGAGTCTCGGTCCCGATCAGGCGGTGCTGTCGCGCATCGCCGCCGGCCTGACCTGGCTGTGCCTGGCACTCTCCAGCCTGTTGTCATTGGAACGCCTGTTCGAGCGGGATTACGAGGATGCGGTGTTCGATACCCTGCGGCTCGGCCCTCTGCCGCTCGAAGGGATCGCCCTGCTGAAATGCCTCAGCCAGTGGCTCGGCACCGGCGTCATATTGTCGTTGATGACGCCCGTGGTCATGATCATTCTTGGCGCACCGGTCTCGCTGGCGCTGATGGGACTGATCTCGGCATTTCTGGGGAGTTTGAGCTTCGCCCTGATCGGCGGAATCGGCGCGTCACTGGCGCTCGGATCGCGCAAGGGCGGCGTGTTGATGGCCCTGCTGGTTTTGCCGTTTTACGTGCCGCCGGTGATCTTCGGCGCCGGCCTGATGCAGGCGGTGCAGACCTCGACGTCACCCCTGCAGGCGCTGGCGTTTCTTGCCGCCTATGCCCTGTTCGCTTTGGCGCTGGGACCGATCGCTATGGGCGCGGCCTTACGCAGCGCGCTCAGCTAAGCCTTACCACGGCAGGAAGCGGGTCACCTTGATATGGTGCTGGCGATAGACAACGCTGCGGGTGTTTTTGCTGCCGAACCAGTAGCGCGCCGGGATACTCAGGCCCAGCATGACGAGAATGGAAATCTGGATCAACATCCGCGCCACCGCCTCATCGGCCACGAAACGCGCGATCCCGGCAGTGATACCGGTCATCAGCGCGGCGATGAAAAAGGCCATCCAGCGACAGTCCTTGCGCATACTGAAATAATAGATGGCGAGGGTGATCATGAAGATCAGACCCAGAATAAAGTGATCGAACGACATCGGCGCCTCCCAGCGATTACCATGATCATAGCCGAAAACTGCAAGCAATCCGTTAACGCCATGTTGGTTCTAAGAGTGGCCTCTTGCCGAAAATCACCAAACCCCCTATGTCCGGATCATGATCAATTTCCTCGCCAATCCGGAACGTTTCACCCGCGTCACGCGGCCCCTGCGGTCGTGGCTGGCCGGATTGACCGCGCTCCTGTTCGTCTGGGGGCTGTATCTCTGCTTCGCCTCGCCGGAGGATTACCAGCAGGGCGATACGGTACGGCTGATGTATATCCATGTGCCGGCCGCCTGGATGGGACTTTTCATCTACGCCGCTATGGGGGTCGCCAGCTTTTTCGGCCTGATCTTCCGCCATGCACTGGCAGATGCGGCAGCGAAGGCCCTGGCCCCGATCGGCGCGGTCTTCACCGGACTGGCGCTTGTCACCGGTTCGCTGTGGGGCAAGCCGATGTGGGGCGCCTGGTGGCAATGGGACGGCCGCATGACCTCGGTGCTGGTGCTATTCCTGTTTTATATCGGCTATATCGCGCTTCATGCCTCGATCGAGGACGAAACCCGCGCCGCCAAATCGACCGCCATTCTTGCGCTGGTCGGTCTCGTCAATTTGCCGATCATCAAGTTTTCGGTCGAATGGTGGAACAGCCTGCATCAGGGCGAGAGCATCTTCGTCAAGGGCGGCCCCACCATCGCCGCCTCCATGCTGTGGCCGCTGTTCGTCATGGTGGCCGCCTATCATGTGCTGACGATCTGGCTGTTCCTGGTCCGGCTCGATTCCGAAATCCTCGCCCGCAAATACCGCGCCCTGCGCGCGCGCCTTAGCTTTAATTAGGAGAACGCCTTGGACCTCGATATGGGCAAGTACGCCTTTTACGTCTGGGGCGCCTATGGGGCCACGCTCCTTGGTCTCGGCGCGCTGGTCGTGATCTCCCTGCGTGTGCAGGCGCAGCGCCGCATGGTGTTGGAGGCCTTGCAGGCGGCGGCGGAAACCCAATGAAACGGCTGGTCTATTTCGCGCCGCTGGTACTGTTCGTCGGCCTGCTGGCGGTGCTGGGCTATTATAATTTCCATAAAAAGGCGCAGTACGAACCGCGCGAAATGGTCGGCAAGTCGGTGCCGGACGTGGTGATCAATGACTTGCAGGATGGCACGCCGGCGTCACTGAAAGCGCTGGTCGCCGGTTTGGACAAGCCGGTGCTGGTCAATGTCTTCGCCTCGTGGTGCGCGCCGTGCATCGCCGAAAATCCGCAACTGATGGCCTTGAAGGCGAAGGGCGTGACCATCATCGGTATCGCCTGGAAGGACGAACCGCAAAACACGCTGAATTTCCTCGCCCAGCATGATAATCCGTATGTGAAGACGCTGACCGATCCGGATGGCAAGATGGCCCTGGCTCTGGGCATTTCGGGTGTGCCGGAAACCTATATCGTCAGCCCGGACGGCACCATCACCGACAAGATCGCCGGCCCGATCGTGCCGGATACCTTTGAAGCGGTCTATGCCGAGGTCAGCGGCCGAAAATAAAAGTTGTTTTTAAGAACTTTATAAAAGGTCCGGTAACCGCGTTCGCTTATGATGATCTCAGCTCCAATCACTACCTTTGGAGACGGGGAGAGTAAATTGGCCAGTCTGGCGCGCGTAAGGTTCCTGGTCGTTGATGACAACGGCCATATGTCCAACATCATCAAGACGATTTTGCGCGGCTTTGGCGCGGTCCACATCGTCGAGGCGCGTGACGCCGCCGAGGCTTTTCATCGCCTGAAAAGCGACGCTATCGACATCATCATCGTCGATTACCAGATGGAGGTGCTGAACGGCGTCGAATTCATCAACCTGGTGCGCAAGTCATCGGACAGCACCAATCGGTTCATACCGATCATCATGCTGACGGCACATTCCGAGCGTTCCCATGTGCTTGACGCCCGCGACGCCGGTTCGACCGAGTTTTGCTGCAAACCGGTGACGGCGACGGAACTGTATCGCAAGGTGGTGTCGATCGTCGATCACCCGCGCCAGTTCATCAAGGCCGGCAACTATTTCGGTCCGGAACGCCGCCGCAAGGCAGACGCCAAATATGCGGGTCCGGAACGCCGCAAGATCCGGCCGGAAAACACGGCGCCCGACAACGAACCGACACAGCTGGATCAGGCGTCTTAAGGTCGTTATAAGAACCTGTTGTCTGTTCGGATGGCTATCACCGACGTGATCGCGGGTCCGATTGTGCCGGATATATTAGATGTATGCCGAGGCCAGTGGGAAAAAGTAGGTACTTCCTGCCTCTAACCAATCCAAGGAATAGGTGCGGGTTTCATTGCAATCACCAGGCTGGCCTCACTGCCATGCTCCACTGAAATGATATGCCGAGGCTCAAAAGGTAATTCGGTGCCAACCCGAAGACTATCATTTTCGCTTATTGTGGAAGGTTGATTATCTAATACTCCGATATAGCCCGTTTCCGTTCGCCTGCTGACAATCACCCACATTCTTTCGAAGGATTCAGCTTCATCTTCGCTATGGAGCGCAATTCGGAATATGAGCTTTGCGATGTCGCCTTTATCGAGTATTTTTCTGACTTCCAAATCAGGAATTTCGAACGTCTTTGCCGCTTCTCGGTGATACTGTTCACCATCCTCAAGACACCAACCATCCAATTCAAAATTTGGCGATCTCATCGACTTTCAATAATGCGGGGGCTTGGTCACCGGCACCTCACCTGTACCGGCATCCAGATTTTCCAGACGCTCGCCCAGGCGTTCGAGGGTGCGCTTCATCCGGTCGATGACCTTCCATTGTTCGGTCAGTTGTTCCGACAGTTCGTCGATGGTCTTGCCCTGGTGCGCGATGGTTTCCTCAAGGGCTGTAATGCGGTCGCTCATCTCTGGCCCTCGGAATTACGGAAGGGATCAAGTGGATAGGTGCCGAGAATCTCGACATCGACAGCGAAGAAATTGATCTCCTCCAGCGCCTGTTTCAGACCGCCTTCGCTCGGCCGGCCTTCGACATCGCAATAGAAGACGGTCGAGGCGAAGACGCCGTTTTCGATATAGCTCTCCAGCTTGGTCATGTTGACGCCATTGGTGGCGAAACCGCCCAGCGCCTTGTAGAGCGAGGCCGGGATGTTCTTTACGCGGAAGATAAAGCTGGTCATGCAGTCGATACCGGGCGCGGGTTCGACCACGCGGTCCTCGGTGGTGAGTATCAGGAAGCGCGTCGTGTTGTTTTGCGCGTCTTCCATATGGCGGCGCAGGATTTTCAGGCCGTAAAGCTCGGCGGCTGGCTCCGGCGCGATGACGGCGCGATCGAGTTCGCGCGTCTCGGAAAGCGCGCGCGCCGCGCCGGCGGTGTCGTGGAAAACCTCGGCGGTGATGTTCAGTTCCTTCAGCGCCTTGCGGCATTGCAGCAGCGCCATTGTGTGCGAAGCCGCCACCTTGATGTTGGCCAGTTCGGTTTCAGGCACACCCATCAGGATCATTTCGATTGGCAAAAAGCGCTCGCCGATGATCTTCAGGCCGGAATTCGGCAGCAGGTGATGCACGTCGGTGACGCGGCCGGCAACGGAATTCTCGACCGGGATCATGCCCAGTTCGCACTCGCCGTCACGCACGGCGGCGAAGGCGGCTTCAAAAGTTGGGAAAGGCGTCGGGGCAAACTCGCCAAACCAGCGCTTGATGGCCTGATGGCTGAAGGCCCCCGGCTCGCCCTGATAGGCGATCTTGCGAATGGTTTGCGCGTTCATGGTAGTCCCTCAACCTCAGAAAATGCCAAAACCGAACCCGGTTTTGGCAAGCACAAATGTGCGCCCGAGCCGATGCGAGGAGCCGCAGTTAGCGTTGAGCGGATTAAGTGCGACGAAATGCCACGCAAGGTCCTATTTTAGTCCGCAGGGCCTAAAAGTGAGCTTGCGCAATTGCCGGTAGCGTGTCAGAGAGCCAAACGCAAGTAGATCAATAAGCCTTGCTTTCGCCACATATTGACACACGTCTCTGGTGGCCTAAGCTTCGGCACGAATGAATCAACAGGGTAACTTGGCGACATGAGCGGCGACCTTCAGGTAAACAAAATTCTCGGTGCGGTCCTGGCGACCGGTCTGGTCATCATGGGCGTCAAGCTCGGCGCGGAAGCGATCTACCATCGTGAGGCGCCCGAAAAGCCGGGTTACGCGATCGAAGTCGCCGATACCGGTGGCGAAGGTGGCGCTGCTGCCGCTGTCGATACCCCGCCCGACTGGGGCACGGTGATCCCGACCGCCGATATCGCTGCCGGCGAAAAGACCTTCAACACCAAATGCACCTCCTGCCATAATGACAAGCAAGGCGGACCCAACGCCATTGGTCCGAACCTGTGGGGCGTCGTCGATCGTCCGGTGGCTTCGCATCCCGGCATGGACTATTCCGACGCCATGAAGGCCCACGCCAAGGACGTGCCGAACTGGACCTGGGACGCGATGTACGCCTTCCTCGGCGCGCCGGGCAAGGTGGTCAAGGGCACCAAGATGACCTTCGTCGGCGTCAAGAAACCGCAGGACCGGATCGACCTGATCGCCTATCTGCATACGCAAGGCTCGACAGCTTATCCGGTGCCCGCGCCCAAGTCGGCTGCTGCCGCCCCTGCCGCGGGCGAAGCGCCGGCCAGCGCCCCCGCAGCAGCTGCACCCGCCGAAGCCGCGCCCGCCCACTAACGGTGCCGCCACTCAAGACAACAAAACCCCCGCCGGATCGCTCCGGCGGGGGTTTTCATTTCTTCTCCTCCCCCGTTTCACAGGGGAGGAGATGAATTACAGCCGTCTAAACGCCAGCGGCATACCGGAACCGCAGGAATCGATGCGGCCAACCGCATCGGCCAGCGGTTCGATGGCCACCTTCATATGGTGCGCATTGGCGTGAATGATGTGCACGTCGTCGGTCATGATGGCGACATGGCCCTTCCAGAAAACCAGATCGCCGCGCACCAGGCCGCGCAGATCAGCGCCGACAATAAGCGGCAAGCCCAGCTTCATCTGCATGTCGGAATCGCGCGGGCAGCCATAGCCGGCGGCGTATAGCGCCTGTTGCAGCAGGCCGGAGCAATCCAGCCCCAGGCTTTCGCGGCCGCCCCACTGATAGGGCGCATTGATATAGCTTTCCGCCACGCTGACGAAATCAGCGGCGAAGGTCTCAAAGGTCGACAGATGATTGGCGAACACCCAGCCCATTTCGTTGATATAGGCGAAACCATTCTCATAACGTGTCACCGACACCAGCGCATTGAGGCTAAGTGCGGAAAGCGTCGAGGCCTTCAGGTTCGGACCGGCGAAAACATAGGTGCGCAGGGTCGAGACATAGTGCGTCGGCAGATACCAGTCGCGCTTGAAGGCCGACACCGGCACATAGCCGACATAGCCATCGCGCAGGGCCTGGCCCCAGAAATAATCATGCTTGCGCTCGATGACCTTGAAGCGCTCGCCCATCAGCAACTGATCCAGTTGTTCGGCGCCCTGTTCGGGCTGCGACAGGATCGGGGCTGAGGCGTCATAGCAGCTCAGGATTTCGCCGGTGACATAGGTTTTCGCGCGGATCAGGCCTTCATGCGCCTGATCGGTTACGCCGTCCTTGAGGGGCGTGGTGCGTTTATCGAAAGGGTCATCACTCATATGCGTTTGCCTTCTACAGGTCACTCTATCCGTGGCGCGTAGCTATGCGCCCTATATGTGCACTGTACGGCACGGATGCAAAGATCGCCTTAACAGCCAAGGTCAACAGGAGATTTATGACTCCTGAAGCAGGTCTTAACGCTGTATCGCTCAGTAGGACGTCAGCAACTGATAGACCGCCCGCAGCGCCTGGGCCTCGGCGCCCACCGGCGAACCGGCGCGGCCACGCGGGTTCCAGGCATAGATGTCGAAATGCACCCAGGCGCCCGATTTCGGCGCGAACCTTTGCAGGAAAAGCGCCGCCGTCACCGAACCCGCCTGCGCCCAGCCGGCCGGATCATTGCGGATATCGGCGATGTCGGACTCAAGCGCGTCAGTATAGCCCTTCCACAGCGGCATCCGCCACAGGGGGTCATTCTGCGCGATTGAGGCCACTTCCAGTTGCCGCGCCACATCCTCGTCATCGGTATAGAAGGGAATGACCTCCGGTCCCAGGGCCACGCGCGCCGCACCGGTGAGGGTGGCGAAATCAATGGTCAGGGCCGGTTCCAGTTCGCTGGCGCGCGTCAGAGCATCCGCCAGGATCAGCCGGCCTTCGGCGTCGGTATTGCCGATCTCGATGGATAGCCCGGCGCGTGAGGCGATGATGTCGCCCGGCCGGAAGGCATCGCCGGAAATCGAATTTTCCACCGCCGGAATCAGCACATGAAGCGCCACCGGCAACTGGCTGGCCATCACCCAATCGGCCAAAGCGAGCGCGTGGGCCGAGCCGCCCATATCCTTCTTCATCAGCCCCATGCCGGCGCCGCCCTTGATATTGAGGCCGCCGGTATCGAAGGCGACCCCCTTGCCAACCAGGGCAACCACGGGCAACGGACCGGGCACACCTTTCGGCGACCAGCTTATCTCGATAAAACGCGGCTGGTTTTGCGGCCCGGCGGCGCGGCCGACGGCATGAACGGCCGGATAGTTCTCTTTCAGCAGGTCGTCGCCGATAATGATGTTGATCGCAGCGCCATGCGCCCCGGCGATACGGCGCGCCTCGGTCTCGATATCCGCCGGTCCCATATCATTGGTCGGCGTATTGACAAGATCACGCGCCAGATTATGCGCCTTGACCTCACGCGCCACGGCCGTTTTCGTCGCCTCATCGAGCGCGCTGTCATCGAGCCGGACTTCGCCCAAAGAACTATTGACTGTGCTGGCCGATTTATAGTGCGTGAAACTATAGGCGCCCAATCCCCAGGCGACATGAATAGCGCGGGCGTCGAGTTCCGCGTCGTACTGCAAAGCCCACAGGCCCTTCGGCAATTGCGATGGCAGGGCGCGGAAGGTCATCGGCGTATAGGCTTTGCGTGCGCCGAGGCCAAACCACGCGCGGCAGCCGCCCTCCTCCGGCAGAACGATCAGACTACCCGCCTTGCCGGTAAAGCCCTTGAGCGTCAGGAACTTCGCCTGCGCCGGTTTCAGCGCGGCGATCGCCGCGGCGGCCTCTTCCTCGAACAGGGCGAAAAGTGTGTGTTCGGCGGCGGCCTTTGGGGCTTTGATCGGCTTGGGCATCGGTATCTGTCACCGTTAACGATTGTTAAGAGCTTTAACTATATCTTCACAGGGGTCACCGAAAGCTTAATTCTGGATACGATCATGTCGCGCCACCTGCTTGTTTCCGCCGCTCTTATCGCCTGTTTCATGGCCAGCCCCGCCTCGGCCGGCCTGTTCGGCAAGGACAAGGCGAAGGACACGCCGGCGCCGTCTGTCGCCACGCCCAAGACCGAGACTTTCAAGCCGGCCGGCAAGGCGGAGATCGAGGCCGCCCTGCGCGCCGATCCGCTCCAGCAATCCGTCTTCTTCAACGATCAGTTCGAGCATAACCCCACCGACCCGAAGATGGGGCTTTACCTCTCCAACGCCCTGCGCGCGCTCGGCCGTTATCCGGAAGCCGCCGATATCGCCCATCGCGTCCTGCTGTTCGCGCCCGACAATAGCGATATCCTGCTGGCCGCCGCCCGCGCCCATATCGCCGACAACAACGCCTTCTTCGCCATCGACCCGCTGGAACACGTCATCGAATTGAAGCCGAAGGACTGGCAGGCCTATTCGCTGCTCGGCGTCGCCTATGACCAAACCAAGCGCCCCGACGAAGCCCAGACGACCTGGGCCAGGGCGCTGGCGCTTTCCCCCAATAACCCCGCCGTCCTGACCAATATGGCGATGGCGAAAGTGACGCGCGGTGATTTCACCGGCGCCGAACCGCTGCTGCGCACCGCCGTGGCGCAACCGGGCGTCACCGTGCAGATTCGCCAGAATTTGGCGCTTGTACTCGGCCTCGAAGGCAAGATGCCGGAGGCCGAAAGCCTGCTGCGCCGCGACCTGCCGCCACAACAGGCTGATGACGCCCTGGCCTGGCTGCAACAGGCGGTGGCCGCGAAAGCCGCACCGGCCTCGACTACGGCGCCAGCGCGTTCATGGGATTCGGTCAAGGCGTCGGGCAGCTAGCAGGGGCCTCGCGCTCAAGCAGCGAAGCGGTAGCGCAACTAAAAAGCTCCCTGCACCCATAACTCGACAGCGCTGAACTGTACCAGAACTCCCCCTGATTTCAGGGGGAGGTGGCGCTCTTGCGCCGGAAGGGGTTAATACCGCCAGCGCCATTTAACCCCACCCGCCCTGCGGGCACCCTCCCCTGAAACGAAGTTCGGCGTAGCCAAATCAGGGGAGGTTCTTATCCCCCATCACCAATTGTGACTCGTTAACTTTTGCCGCTGCGCCGCGCGAGACCTTGTGCTACCGTGTGCGCAACAGGAGTCGCCTTGCGACATAATGTCGGGATTGAAAAATTATCCCCAAAAACCACATACCATATGTAGATGTTAACCTAGCCTTAACCACGAAATGTGGTGATATAGCTCTCATCTGGGCTTTAGTAGCGATTCGGGATTTTTCATGAGCAGTTCAATTATTCTGGCCAATTCATCCGCCGGTCTCCTGACCCCGAGCCATTCCTACAAGCCGTTCCGCTATCCCTGGGCCTTCGAGTTCTGGCGCAAGCAGCAGCAGGTCCACTGGATTCCGGAAGAAGTGCCGCTCGGCGAAGACTGTAAAGATTGGGCCACCAAGCTCAATGACTCAGAGCGCAACCTGCTGACCCAGATTTTCCGCTTCTTCACCCAGTCGGATATCGAGGTTCAGGATAACTACCTCGAACGCTATTCGCGCGTCTTCAAGCCGACCGAAATCAAGATGATGATGTCGGCCTTCGCCAATATGGAAACCGTCCATATCGCCGCCTACGCGTTGCTGCTGGAAACCATCGGCATGCCCGAAAGCGAGTTCGGCGCGTTCATGGACTATCAGGCCATGCGCGACAAGCACGACTATATGGGCACGTTCGGCGTCGATACCGAAGCCGATGTCTGCCGGACGCTTGCCATGTTCGGTGGCTTCACCGAAGGCCTGCAACTGTTCGCCTCCTTCGCCATGCTGATGAATTTCCCGCGCTTCAACAAGATGAAGGGCATGGGCCAGATCGTGTCGTGGTCGGTGCGTGACGAAAGCCTGCACTGCGAAGGCATCATCAAACTCTACCATACGTTCAACCGCGAAACGAAGGCCGTCACCAAGTCGGTGGCCGATGACATCATCGATTGTTGCAAGACCGTGGTGACGATGGAGGACAAGTTCATCGACCTGGCCTTCGAGCAGGGGCCGGTCCAGGGCATGACCCCCGAAGATATCAAGGCCTATATCCGCTATATCGCCGACTGGCGCCTGCGCCAGTTGGAACTGCCGGAAGTCTATGGCGGCGTGAAGGAAAACCCGCTGCCGTGGTTGCAGGTTTTGTTGTCGGGCGTCGAACACGCCAACTTCTTCGAGGCCCGCGCCACCGAATATTCCAAGGCCGCCACCAAGGGGCAATGGACCGGCGAAGAGGGCGTCTGGGGGGCGTTCGATACGCTTCTCAAGAAGCGGTCGGAAGCGACCAAGGGCAATATTATCGCATAAAGAAAAGCCTCCGGAAACGGAGGCTTTTACTTTTTTTTGCGCTTCGGTGGTTGTCGCGTATTATTCTCCCAATGCAGATCGGGCCGTACAAAGAAACTCGCATCATTATAGCTGAAAAGTACCGGCGGCATGGGAATTAGATTAAATTCTTTCCCAAATTCTTCGGGAGTCATAATGCGTGTTTTTAAAGCACTGAATGGTGGCAGGGTAAGACGAGCACGTATTTTGTTTTTTAATTTAAAGTCCATCGTCAAAAAGCAGAAGAGATCATGACGCTCTGCGGTTGCTATATGCCAGCGTCATTGCTATCATCATGGTCAAGCTTACTGTATATAGCCTCAAACAAAGGGGCTCCGTAATTTCTAATTCTTTGATGTTGCTGCTCTTGGCAACTTGGCAGGTTCAAATATGATGGCCCCAAGGTTACCTGAGCATATCCATCTATACTTGGAATAGAGATGTCTTTGAAAAGGTTGAAATCAAAATAACCGTAGCCACGGTAACGACCGATGGGCTGATAATCCTGTTCTGCATCCAACTCTGCCGAGCTAAAGAGTGACAACACTCCCTCCCGCGCCAATTGCACAATACCTGCAAGATATTTAATAGACCGGTATTCTTTGCTATCACAATCTCGGGCATGCACTGGAATTCGTGCCATATGGCCTGTTTCCACATCCCGATCACCCCATTTTTTAGAACCGGTGGAAATCCAAGCGCTTTCGTGAGTAACGGCTTTGCCAAGAATATTTGTATCCACCAATACGCGAATATTTTTGCCC
Source organism: Asticcacaulis sp. (assembly GCF_035497195.1). GTDB lineage: Bacteria > Pseudomonadota > Alphaproteobacteria > Caulobacterales > Caulobacteraceae > Asticcacaulis. The sequence continues at coordinate 368,328 of NZ_DATJDZ010000014.1, read as the reverse complement.
CGCAATTTTCGTCGTGCATTTATAACTGACTGCCTTGTCAGAAACATCGCCAATCTGGGCATGTATTTAAAGCGGAGGTGCTCTAATGTCAGAAAGCGCATGTGATCCCCTGAGAATCAATTAAGCTAGGATGATATCTTATCGCGCACATATGTAATTTACGGTGGTTGCGCCTATGTTTTGCACGTTACAGTCATAGTATGAGCTTGTACAAGCGATTCAAGGGCCGTCTAAAAAGACTTAATTGAACATAGCCCAGTACCAATCGACATAGGAAAAGATTGGGTGTGTCTTTCTTCCTCCTCCCTTGCAAGCGTAGCGCAGCGGGGGAGGTGGCGAGCAAGGCCGAAGGCCGCGTCGAGACGGAGGGGGCCGACTCGGAGCGTGGAATGGCCCCCTCCGTCAGCGACACCAGCCCTTTGGGCTTCGCGCTGACACCTCCCCCGCTTCGCCCAAGGGCTTGCAAGGGAGGAGAAGGGTGTTAGGCTTCGGTCATGAGGGTTCGGGACAAATCCAAGATCGCCTTTGCGCGAAGGCTGCGGCGCGAGTTGACGCCGCCGGAGGCGCGTATCTGGGCGCGGCTGAGAGTGCGTGATACCGGCATCAGCTTTCGCCGACAGTATCCCATCGGCCCTTATGTGCTCGATTTCTATTGCGCCAAGGCAAGGCTGGCGATCGAGGTCGACGGCCTGATCCACACAACTGAGGATCATCCGGAACGTGACGAACGGCGGGATGCGTGGTTGTTAGAACAAGGCATAACGACATGCAGGATTGCAGCCAGCGAGATCATGGCCGATCCGGATGAAGTCGCCCTCGGCATCTGGTTATTGGCGAAAGAGCGGGCGCATTCGTAAGAGCCCCCTCCGGCGCGACTACGCGCGCCACCTCCCCCGCTTTGCAGGGGAGGAGATTGAAAACTAATCCCCGCGCGTAATTCCCGTTCCATGCTTGTCCTCATGGAACACGCAAATACCCCCATCGCCACGCCTGAACAAAGACAGGCGCTTCGTCGCAACCAGCAGCAGCGCCTGCGGGATCAGGCCGAGGCGCTGTTGCGCGCCGTCGAAGTGCTGGAACCGCCCACCACCTACAAGGAGGCCGAACAGGCCGCCAAGACTCTGCTTGTGGTCGGCAAGGTGCTCGATGCGGTCAATACCGAGACGCGCGACGACCTGCCCACCAAGCCGGCCTGGGTGACGACCGCCGATCCCATAGCCGAACAGGCGGCCCTGACCACCTGGCAGGCGGTGCTCAATCACAGTCTGGAAACCCTCGCCATCGCCCGCCGGACCGCCCGCGAAGGCGCGCCATAAAAATAGAACCTCCCCTAATTTTAGGGGAGGGCGCCCGAAGGGCGGGTGGGGTTAAATCAGGCGGTTAAGCAGGCGGAGGCTTGGGTGATAACCCCCTCTGGCCCAAGCGGGGCCCATGGCTGGCAAACATATATGTTTGCTGACGCCAAACCCCCTAATATTAGGGGCGTTCTTATAGCCCTTTTATCCTCCGTCCATTCTCCCGCACAGCAATCTTACCACCTGCACCCTAAGCTGACCCTGCCGCCGAAGACCTCTTTTCATGGGACACCCGGCGGGCCTGCAGATCAGGCGCGATGTGCGGCGGGTTTTGGCTTATCTCGCTCAATGCCGGCGTCGCGCCTGGTCCCTTCCCCAACAAGATCAGCGCAAAATAAAAGAGCGGAAAGACGCATCTGAGGAAACGCCTTCCCGCCCTTATCGTCGCAACCATCCGGCGGGAAAGAAGCGACAATCTCTTTGTGGTTTCTCGCGGCTAGTGCTTGCGGTTCCACTCATTGACCTGCTTTTCAGCTTCGTCCAGGGCGATGCCGTAGCGCTCCTGAATCTTGCCGGCCAGAAGCTTGCGATCGCCTTCGATCACGTCGAGATCGTCATGGGTGAGCTTGCCCCACATTTTCTGAACATTGCCCTTGACCTGTTCCCAGGCGCCTTGTGTGCGATCGTTGTTCATGAATATCTCCTGAAATCAATAGGTTACATAATCGGATTTACTATAGGCGGCGCGAGCCTAAATTTTCGACGCTTGAGGGGCGCTGCAACATAAGAAAGGCATAAGGCCCTCCACATGGCTTGCCTTTGTGGCCATTATAATCATATGATGACTGACAAATATAATGGGAGGTTTTCATGTCAAAACTCACGCGGCGCGGTGTCATGGCGCTTGGCGGCGCGCTGTCTCTGGCGGGGGTTGCCAAGGCAGAAACGGCATCTATCGAGCGCTGGGGCCTGTATGAAATCACGCTCGACGGGCCGAAAACCGGCAACCCCTTTGCCGATGTTACGCTTGCAGCGGAATTCCGCAATGGCGCGCAAACCCTGCGTGTGCCGGGGTTTTATGACGAAGATGGCATCTATAAAATCCGTTTCAGCCCCGAAACCGAGGGCGCCTGGCAATGGCGCACGACCAGCAATACCAGGGCACTGAATGACCGCACGGGAACCTTCACCGCGCGGCCGGCCACCGGCGGCAATCACGGTCCGGTGCGGGTCACGCCCGATGGCTACCATTTCGCCTATGCCGACGGCACGCCTTTCCGCCAGATCGGCACCACGGCCTACGCCTGGGCGCAGCAGTCCGACGCCCTGTGTGCGGAAACGCTACAAACGCTCAAGGCCGCCTCGTTCAACAAGATCCGCATGTGCGTCTATGCCAATGTGAAGGCCGAGCCGATAGAACCGTTCGCCTATAGCGGCGCAGGTCCGAAGGACTGGAATGCAGCGCGGTTTAACCCCGCCTTTTTCCGCCGTTTCGAGGATCGCGTGGCGAAATTGCAGGCGCTCGGCATTGAGGCCGATATCATCCTGCACCATCCCTATGACAAGGTGCATGGTTACGCCGAAATGGCCCGCGCCGATGATGAACGCTACCTGCGTTATATGATCGCGCGGTTGGGCGCTTACCGCAATGTCTGGTGGTCGATGGCCAATGAGTTCGACCTGGTGAAGGCGAAATCAGAGGCCGACTGGGACCATATCGGGCAGTTCGTCGCCGCCGAAGACCCGCACCAGCGCCTGCGCTCGATCCATAATTGCAAGGCGTTTTTCGATAACCGCAAGCCGTGGGTGACGCATTCCAGCATCCAGAACGGCATGTCCGTCAAGGACGATACCCGCGCCGAAATCTATCGCAGTATCTGGATGAAGCCTGTGGTCTTCGATGAGATCTGTTACGAGGGCAAGTCCGATCTGCGCTGGGGTAACCTGACCGGCGAAGAGATGGTGTCGCGTTTCTGGCATGGGCTGATCGCCGGCACCTATGTCGGCCACGGCGAGGTGCTGACAGACAAGAACCTTAGCCCGGATGGCGGCTGGACCGGTATCGGCGGGCGGCTTCTGGGCACCAGTATTCCGCGCCTGGCCTTCCTGAAAACGGTGATGGAGGCAGGGCCAAAGCCGGGCGTCGATCCGGTCGATAAATGGTGGGACCGCCATATCGGTGGCCAGGCCGGGTCCTATTACCTGCGCTATTTTGGCGATCAGTCACCCGCGGAATGGCCGCTTGACCTGCCGAAGCAGGCACTGGCCGGCGGCGAACAGTTCCGCGTCGACCTGATCGACACCTGGAACATGACAGTGACGCCGGTCGAGGGTGTTTTCACAATGCAGAAAAAGGACGGCTACGATTTCCACGACCCGGCCCGGCCATCGATCGCCCTGCCCGGAAAGCTGTGGATGGCAGTCAGAATCACGCGGGTTTAGAACAGCGTATCGGCGCGCTTCTGCGGTGTGCAATAGCCCGTTTCGCCGCGGTGCGCCGCCCCCATGCCGAGGCGGCTGGCCTCGACCTCTTCGGCATAAAACGCGCCGCTTGAGCGATCGAGCGTGATGCGCAGGGCGCCGCCGTGTTTGGTGACGCGGTTGACGAGATAATAGGCCGAGCCGGTGACTGTGGCCGAACAGCCGATATCGAGGCAGATGGATTCGCGGATGAGCGACTGGTGCGCCGGATCGACGCGCAGGAACTTGAAATCAGCGTGTTCATCGGGGAAAACCGGCGACGGGAAGAGGTCGATATAGAAGATGCCCTGCGAAATGAAGCGCTTGCCTTCGCTGACCTGAGTTTCGCATTTCAGGCTGATCTGCTGGACAAGGGACGCTGCCGCCGTCACGATGGGAGCAGGCGCGGGCGGCGGTGGCGCTTCGACCGGCTGAACCGGCAAGGGTGCGGCGGTCACGGCCACGGGCGGCGGCAGGGGTTCGAGTGCGCCCGGCGTCAGCGCTTTCGCCATGTCCGGGCTGAGCGTGCTGGTGTAAGCCATGGGCGCGTCCGGTAAGGCCGGCACAGGCTTGGCAGCCGGTTTTTTGCGCTTGACGACGGGCTTCGGCGCGGGCGCGTTTTCGTTATAAGGCGCGCCTTCGGCATGAGCCAGACCCGACATACAAAGCACGGACGCCGCCAGCAACGCGAAGCAGAGCTTGAAAGCGGCCGTCATGCGTCCTCGTCGAAGCGGTTGCTGACCAGTTCGGCCAGGGCGGCCACGGCTTCCTCGGCCTGGACGCCTTCGGCCTCGATGCCGATAGCGGTGCCCTTGCCCGCGCCGAGCATCAGCAGGCCCATGATCGACTGGGCGTCGACCTTGGTTTCGTCCTTGATGACATAGATCTGCGCGTCAAACGACGAGGCCAGCTTGACGAACTTGGCCGAAGCCCGCGCGTGCAGGCCCTTCAAATTGCAAATCTCGACCTCGGTCCGCACGCCTGGCTCAGTTTCTCTCACTCATATCTCCCCGCGGCCTTCCTTTGGCCAAGGCTTTTCGCGCCGCAGAATGCGGGCGTTCGGGTGTTTAGTCCAGAGGGAAAAGTGGATCAGTTGTCGCCCGACAAAACGTAAGAGGCGACGGTAACGTATTTGCGGCCGGCTTCCTGAGCATGGCAGACGCAGGCGCCCAGGTCTTCATTTTTACGCAAGGAGGCCAGCTTGATCAGCATTGGCAGGTTGAGGCCGGCAATGACCTCGGCCTTGGTTTGCTCCATCACCGAGATGGCGAGATTGGAAGGCGTGCCGCCGAACATGTCGGTCAGCAGGATAACGCCATCACCGGAATCATTGGCAAAGGTAGCGTCGAGGATGTCCTTGCGGCGCTGGGCCACATCGTCTTCGGGGCCGATACAGATGGCGGCCACCTGAGTCTGCGGGCCGACCACATGTTCCATCGCCGATACGAACTCGTCAGCCAGTTTGCCGTGAGTAACGATGACCAGTCCGATCATTAAAGCACAATCCTTACCAAGTCTTTGGCCTTACCAAGCCTTTTGACCTTACTAATCCTTGGGCATTCCGTGCCGGTCAGAAGGCCGGCAGGCGGGGTAGCCCACCATACTAGTCCCGATTTCATCGCACTGCAAAATGAGATTAGGTGTGTCTGGCACATTTTGCGCCGCAACAGAGCCGGTGTGCCAAATATGCCAGAGGTGACATTTACAGGACATGAATGAAATCGAAGCTTCCCTTTAGGTAAGTGTTTTTAAGAAACTTTCAAGCGCGTCAGCAATTTGCCGGTTGCCGAGGCCTCGCGCGGATTGAGGCGGATGGTCGGAATCGCGTGTCCCAATATGGTCGTCGTCTCGTTTTCCGGCAAGCGTTCGATCGGGTCGGATTGCACCAGGACAGCCAGGTGGATGCGGGTCAGCTTACGCGTTTCGGTCGCCATGATGCCGATGCCGCGAATTTCCATGCGACCTTCGATGGTTTCCGGCGCCCCGGCATAGAGCTGGCCGCCGGAGGTCCACAGCAGGCTGTAATCGTCGCTCACGAGCGCACAACCGGCTTGCCCGGCCGCCTGGATCATCCGCAGGGCGAGATCGCTCTTGCCGCTGCCGGAAGGCCCCATGATCAGTACGCCGCGCCATTCAGGGCCGATGCGCAGGCTTAAGGATGTGGCATGGATGACAAGCTTGCTCATGCCGGTATTTAGGCATGGATGGCCATCTGTGAAAGCCGTTTCTCGCAGCGGAGGTAAGGTTTATCTAATAATAGTCGCTCAAGCGCAGCACCCGCGTTTCACCACCGGCCAGGGTCAGGCGGGCGGATTGCCGGGCCGGGTCGCGCTTCCAGTCGTCTATGGCGGCCAGTTGCGCCACCGGTGTGCCATCGATAGCGGTGATGATGTCACCCTTACGCCAGCCGCCAACAGCGGCCGGACTTTCCGGCGCCACGAAGATGACATTCAGCCCCTCGTCTTCCGGCAGGTAGGCCAGGCCGGAGCGTTCACGCGCAAAGGGTTGCGTCAGGTCGGCATCGCTTCCCGCCAGCCAGATACGGCGTTTGTCCATATCCCAGAAAGACCGCAGGCGCAGGAAGACATCGAGGCCGAGATTGACGTCGAATTCGAGCAGGTTGTCCGACACCTCGACCGGAATGTCGCGGAAGGTCAGCCCGCCGATCGTGGCGTCGCGCACCGAACTCATGGTGATGGTGTGCAGGCCACTGACATCGCCACCCAGCCACTGCGAACGCTTGCGGTTATGCAGCAGGTCATGGCGCAAGGCCCAGTCGCCTTTCAGGATCAGCGGCGTGCTGGAGCCGGTATCGACACTGGCGCGCACGGGGATCCCCTCGACCTCCATATCGACCACCAGCGTATTTTTTGCGCTGCGCATGACTTTCAGCGGCGTCATATCCGCAAGGGGCAGACGCGTCGCGCGGAAGGTGGCGTGACGGCGCGGGCCATCGAGATCGAGCTTGAAATGATTGAGGATATCGCGACCGATCAGCATATCGGCTTTCAGGCCGGCCTCGCGGATCGGCATGATCATGACCGGCGCGGTATAGGCGGCGTCACCCGCCATGATATGAACCGGTTCGCTCTGACCAACGCGAATGGTGCGGTAGACCCCTGCCCCTTTACGTTCGCGCGCCACTTTCAGGCCGAGGGATTGGGCGACCTGCGTATCCATCAGGCTGGCGCTGGCGCCGCAATCGAGGATGCCCTGCAAGGGACGACCACGCACCATCACCGGCATGACCAGACCTTCATTGGTCAAGCGCAGATCGAAGCCCGGCTCGGCGGCGCGAGCGATAGAGGATGTAAAGCCTAGGGCTGTAAGCGCGGTAAGAATCTGGCGGCGATTGGTGGTCATGGCGGCAGATTATCGGAGGAAGAGAGCAGAATTAGGGTGCCGGAATGGCGCGATTGGACTAATCAAGGCCGGAAGCTAAGGATTTGATGATGAACGCACCCGCCTTTATACTGCGCCACGACTGGTCGAAAGACGAGATCGCCGCCCTGTTCGACCTGCCCTTTATGGAGCTGGTGTTTCAGGCGGCCACGGTGCATCGCCAGCATTTCAATCCGTCGGAAGTGCAGTTGTCGCAACTGCTGTCGGTCAAGACCGGTGGTTGCGCGGAAAACTGCGGCTACTGTTCGCAATCGGCGCATTTCGATACCGGCCTGAAAGCCGGCAAGCTGATGGCGGTCGAAAAGGTGCTGTCCGAAGCCAGAGCGGCAAAGGACGGCGGGGCACAACGCTTCTGCATGGGCGCCGCCTGGCGCGATTTGAAGGACCGCGATGTGCCAGCTCTGGCCGCCATGATCGGCGGGGTCAAGGCGATGGGACTGGAAACCTGCGCGACGCTCGGCATGATCACGCCGGACCAGGCGCAAGCGCTGAAAGACGCCGGCCTCGACTACTACAACCACAATCTCGATACCTCGCCGGAATATTACGACTCCGTGGTGACGACCCGCACCTATCAGGAGCGACTCGATACCTTGCAGGCTGTTTCCGATGTCGGGATGAAGACCTGCTGCGGCGGTATTATGGGCATGGGCGAGGCGCGGTCTGACCGGGTATCATTCCTCCACCAACTGGCCACCCTGCCGCATCATCCGGATTCGATCCCGATCAATAATCTGGTGGCGATTTCAGGCACGCCTTTGGGGGATAAGGTCGGCCCGGATGGCGGGATCTCCGGCATCGAATTTGTCCGCACGATTGCCGTGGCGCGAATCCTCTGCCCGGAGTCGATGGTGCGCCTGTCGGCCGGCCGCAATGAGATGAGCGAAGAATTGCAGGCGCTTTGCTTTATGGCTGGCGCCAACTCGATCTTTATCGGCGACACCCTCCTGACCACGCCCAATCCGCAACCCGGCACCGACGCCCATCTGCTGCGCGAACTGGGTTTAAGGCCGATGGCCCAAGAGTCTTAAAAACAGCCGTCATGGAAAATTGACGTTCGGCGTGGGATCCTAAAGACATGAAAACAGAAAAGAAAACGGCAGCCCCCCAAACCTCCGCCGCTGAAATTGTCCGCCAGTTGCGCCAGATCTATGACGAGGCCGTGGCCGCGCTCCAGACCGACCTGCAAGCCTACCTTTCCACCCGCCAGAAGCCGTCACGTGCCCTGCGTGATGCCGGGCGCTATTGCTACCCCAAGCTGGCTATTGTCTGGAAAGGCGTGCTCGATGACGAGGATGAAGCGCTGGTCCTCGCCAACCGCCATCCGGAAGTCAACCGCGCCTATGCCCGATTCTCGCGCCCCGGCACCTATTCCTCTTCGATCACCCGGCCGGATATTTTCGGCGACTATATCGAGGAACAGCTCGACCTGCTGATCCGCGATTACAGCGCCGAATGTACGGTGTCGCTGTCGGATCAGGAAATCCCCTACCCTTACGTGCTCGATGGCGCCGGGCTTGACCTCAACAGCGTTTCGGCCATCGACCTGTCGCGGCATTTTCCCGCCACCGAACTGGCCCTGATCGGCAATGAGGTGGCCGACGGCGTCGCCTTTATCGACGCGCACGGCCACCACCCGCTGGTGCTGTTCGACGGCCTGCGCAGCGATTTCTCTATCGCTCGCCTGCGCCACTATACCGGCACGCCGGCCGAGCATACCCAGGGCTATATCCTGCTGACCAACTATAACCGCTATGTCGATGTCTTCGTCGCCTACGCGCTGGAGCAGTTGAAAAAGCCCGACACCCCCTACACCGCGCTCTCCTGCTGTGGCAATTTCACCATCACGAAAGATACACCCGATCCGGAGGCCCTGATCGCTGCTTCACCCTGGCGCAAACACCAGATGCCGGCCTATCATCTGCTGGCGCCCGGTCGGCAAGGGATTTCGCTGGTCAATATTGGCGTTGGCCCCTCCAATGCCAAGAACATCACCGACCACCTCGCCGTGATGCGGCCACATGCCTGGCTGATGATCGGCCATTGCGGCGGATTGCGCGCCTCGCAGAGCATCGGCGACTATGTGCTGGCTCATGCTTATTTGCGCGATGATCACGTCATGGACGATGTGCTGCCGATCGAGATTCCCATACCGCCGATCGCCGAGGTGCAACAGGCTTTCCATGCCGCGGCGGTACAGGTCACCGGACAGGATGGCGAGGATCTGAAAAAGCGCCTGCGCACCGGCACGGTCGTCACCACCGATGATCGCAACTGGGAACTGAAATATTCGCTTTCGGCGCGGCGGTTTTCGCAGTCGCGCGCCATCGCCATCGATATGGAATCGGCCACGCTGGCGGCGCAGGGCTATCGCTTCCGCGTGCCCTACGGGACATTGTTGTGCGTTTCCGACAAGCCGCTGCATGGTGAGTTGAAGCTGCCGGGCCAGGCCAATCATTTCTATGAACGCGCCATCGCCGAGCATATCCGCATCGGCATTGAGACGGTCGGCATATTGCGTGATTTCGGCTCAAAGCTGCACAGCCGCAAGCTCAGGGCGTTCGACGAGCCGCCGTTTCGATAGCACAGGCGCAGGGAACGCCCCTCCGTCAGCGACATCAGCCCTTCGGGCTTCACCCAAAGAGCTGGGCGCTGCCACCTCCCCATTTAAGAAATGGGGAGGAGAAACAAAAGGAGCGGGTTGCTGTGACGCAAACCGCTCCAGTCAGATCAATGGACCTCCATCCATAGGACCTAACCTTAGCGGGCGGGCGTCATCTGACGCGGGCTTGTCGGCAGGGGTTAAATCCTGATATCATTCTGAGCCTTTTCGCTCTCACTATCGAATCAAGTTGCTGTGAATGTTGCCGTTTTCGGCCATATCCCTTACTTACGTTGTGCAAAAAAAACGGCCCTTCGAGCCCGTTGAAACCCGGCTGGAAGGCTGGCTGGAACACGCTTTCGCCGCCGGATTTCTCTCCGATGGCGGCGCGCTTGGACGGTATAGTTATCTGGTCGCCCTGCCCGTTGCAAAAGCGCACCTGGCCTATGATAATTCGCGTGAAACGGCTGATTTTTTACAGGAAATGACCGTCGCCATCACGGCCGATCACTATAATGTTGAGTTGCCGCCTTTTTCTGGCGGGCTGGTCGGCATGGCGTCGTTCGAACTGGGCCTGCGACTGGAAGCCATGAAACGCCGGCCATTTCGCATCGAGGGCCGCCAGCCGTGGCCGGAACTGGTCATGCTGTGTTATCCGGCGGTGCTGGCCTTCGATCATCATGAACGGACCCTGACCGCCATCGGGCGCGGCGCAACGCCGGCGGAGGCCGAAACCGCCCGCGATGCGCTGATCGCGCTTTATGACCAGACGCCCGTTGCCAAATCCGGCCCCAAATCCGGCAATGCCCCCTTTACAGACGGCCTGCTCGATCTGGAAACGCCCGACGAGGTTCACGAGGACAAGGTGGCCGCTTTGGTGCGGCAGATTCACGCCGGCGACCTGTTCCAGGCCAATCTGGCGCGCGGCTGGAGCGGGCGACTTAAGGCGGGCACAACGCCCGGCGCCGTCATGGCCGCCCTGCACGGGCGCGGACCGGCGCCTTTCGGCGGCTTCCTCACCCTCGGTGATCGCGCCATTCTCTCCAACAGCCCGGAGCGATTTATCCGTCTTGACGCCGATGGCGCCATGGAAACCCGGCCAATCAAAGGCACGAGGCCACGTGGCCAGACGCCCGCGGAAGACGCAGGCCTGGCAACCGAATTGACCCTAAGCGAAAAGGATCGCGCCGAAAACCTGATGATCGTCGATCTGATGCGCCACGATCTTTCCAAAGTGGCCGAGGTCGGCAGCGTCAGGGTTACGGCGCTGAACGCCTTGGAATCCTACGCCAATGTCCATCATCTGGTTTCGACCGTCACGGCCCAACTATCCGCCGGGAAAACAGCCGCCGATGTGCTGACCGCCACCTTCCCGCCGGGATCGATTTCCGGCGCCCCAAAAGTGCAGGCCATGAAGGTGATCTACGAAATGGAGGCGGCGCGCGGTCCCTATTGCGGCGCATTGTTTTTCATCGACGCCGGCGGCGCGATGGATTCAAACGTACTTATCCGCACTCTGGCGCTCGAAAAGGACGATAATGGCCGCTGGCATGTCCGGGCCTGCGCCGGTGGCGGCATTGTCGCCGACAGCGAACCGGTGGCCGAACGCATCGAAACCGAAACCAAGCTGTCGCTGATCAAATCGGTGCTGGAAGGCGGCTAATTGCACAGCGGACACGTCACCTGCGCACCATTGCGCGGATGGTGAGTGTAGGTCTCCTTGAAGACGGTCCCGCTCTTGAATAAATTACCTAGAGGTGATTTGTAATCGTATTCCACCTCGGTCAGGATCAGGCTTTCGCCGGGACTGATCTGTTTGGTGGTGATCGACGAAAGCTCTTTGTTTTTTTCATACTCGGCCAGATTTGACGCCTGGCTCCAGTCCACCATCGCCCTGGGCGTGGATTCGCTGCTCATGGTCACGGAGGTCAGGCGCATTCTCAGTGAGGCGCCGTCAGTCGGGTTTGGGTCCAGCATATTGGCGCCGATTTTCCACAGGTCGGCGATATTATCCGGCGTCAGGGTTTGCGACTGAGCGGCCAGATCGCCGATGGTGCTGGCCAGATGCGAGACGCGGCGCGAAGCCATCATGCCGAGCGTCAGTTCGGCCATGCCCAGATAAAGCAGAATCAGGACGGGGGCGACCAGCGCGAATTCAATGGCGGAGACACCCCGGCCATCATCGGCGAAGCGTTTGCCAAAGGCTTTCAGGCTGACGAGGCGATTCAGGCGGCGCAGCGATATCATCTTAAAAAGGCTCGTTTCTGAAAACGGCTTTGGCGGTGATAACCGCATTGTGGTTGCCCAGCCGCGACAGGGCGCCATCGAGAAGGGGCGTAATCAACGGCCATTCGTAATAGACGCGAACCAGTTGGACCCTGCTGCCGAGGCCGACCAGGTAAACGAAGTTGGCAGCCACGAACTTGCCATCCTCGATTGGCGGGGGCGCCGTGGTAAGCTCGGCAAAGGTGCCGTAGTTCCGGACGTCTATTTGCAGGTTGCTGGTGCAACCGTCCCCCAGCCAGCTCATCTGGTCACAGATCTTCTGTTTGAACTGTTCGACGCTGGTATTCGCCTGGGTCGTCAATCCGGTGCGGATATTCCGCGAGGCTATGTCTGTGGCGTTATCGAGCGACACCGACACGAGGAAGATCAGGGCCAGTTCGACGCAGGCGCAGATCAGGAAAATCAGCGGTCCGGCCACAAGGGCGAATTCCACGGCGGCGGAGCCACGGCTATCTTTCAGGTGTAGGTCTGCAAGCCTGGCTCGCATGATGTTTCCGCGCCCCTTATTCGCAATAGTGGCTGTTAGCTTACGGGGGTTGGGTCAATAGTCCGTTAAAACCGGCTATTATATCTACGGGTTGGCAGCGACCGGCGTGCCGACAGGTGACGCATTGCCGGCATTGCTGTTGCCGACCTCTTCCGATGTGCAGATGGTGGAGCAGACCATCAAGGACGGCGTAAGGCCCTTATAGACGGTGATCGCGCCCTTTTGCGAAGCCGTCACCACGACCTCGCCATCGAACAGGGGCCGGCCCATCTGATCGGTGATGATGACGCTTGAATTGCCGAAGCCCTTGCCGACGATATAGACCGTGCGGGAGTCGATGACATTGACATCGGCGATAGCGGGATTGGCGACGATGACCGAACCGGCGGCGCCGCTCAGCGATATGCGCGCCGAATGGTTTTTTTCGACAACCAGGCGCTGGGCGGCGGAAGCGCCAAAAGCGGTGAATGTGGCGGCGAGCGCCAGAACCATAATGCCGGTCTGTTTGCTGTTCATATTCGTCATCCTAATGGCTCTTATACCGCATCGGCCCGAAACCGTTCTGGTCCGTGAGTCTCTTTATAACAGGCGGACGTAAGGGTCCGGTTAGGAAACATCCTAAATAACATTTCTTTAAATTTGCTAAACACAATATTAACGTCAAAAAATACGCATTAATACAACGATAATTATGATTAAAATAAGTTAAGGTTAATTGAAATTAACAGTAACCGTAGGTTAACTATAGAATATTCTTATTTTATTTTGATTGTTTACTTCACTTTAATCAAACATCGCTAAGTTGATCTCGTGTTCGGGAGCAAATGAGCCGTTTACTCGGTACCCGATACGAAATGGTTCACTTGCTTACAAAATTTATCCAGGAGAAAATCACATGACCAAGTTCTTCAATCGCTTCGCTAAAGACGAATCCGGCGCCACCGCCATTGAGTATGGCCTGATCGCCGCCCTGATCGCTGTCGCCCTGATCACCATTCTCGGCACCGTCGGTGGCAAGCTGCAAGACACCTTTAACAGCATTTCCGAAGGCCTTAAGGCGACGCCGGCGGCTCCGGCGGCCTAAGTAAGCTGAAAACGGCTTATCTATAATATGGACGGTCCTGACGGACTGAACTGATGCGGGCCGCAGACGATATCTTGTCTGCGGCCTGTTCTTTTAAGCATCCCACGCATTGCAATGGGTACTGGCAGATGTTCAAACGATTTTTGACAGATGAAAGCGGCGCCACGGCGATTGAATACGGCCTGATCGCCGGGCTGATCTTTCTCGCCATCGTCACGGCGGTGCATTATTATATCGAAAACACCGAAGCCATGTACCAAAGGATCGGCGATGCCGTCGTCGGTGCGACGACCCACGGCGAATAAGCATATCCTTAACCCGGAGTTGCTACTTACTCCCGGTCATTAACCCTGTCCGAGGTATGTCGTCCGTGTCGATCGTTGTTCTGCTGGCCTGCCTGTATCCGATCGCCCTCTTCTGGGCCGCCTTTTCGGACCTCACCACCATGACCATCCCCAACCGCCTGACCATTGGTCTGGCGGTCGCTTTCGTTCCGGTCGCGCTGCTGTCGCATCTGAGCCTGACCGACTGGGGTATTCATCTTGGCCTCGGCCTGGCGGGGCTGGTGCTCGGCATGATCTTTTTCGCCCTGCGATTCATGGGCGGCGGCGACGCCAAGCTGCTGGCGGCGGCTTCGCTGTGGCTGGGGTTTCACGGCTTTGTCGCCCTGTTCCTCTATACGGCGATCTTCGGCGGCGTACTGACCCTGGGGCTTTTAGGCCTGCGCCAGTTCTTCTCGCTTTACGGCCCCAAGCTGCCGCGCTGGCTCGGCCAGCACTTCGAACCCAAGGGGGACATTCCCTATGGAATCGCCATCTGCGCCGGCGGAATCGCCGCCCTGTGGCAGAGCGACTTCATGAGCACTGTGCTGCCCCTGCCGCCGTTATAAATGCGACCTTGATCATCGCTTCTCTCCCCCTCTACCTGCAAAGGCGGGGAGAGGGGGAAGAAGATGAGGCGCAAAGGACTCTCCGCAGCGAAAATAACGGCAAAATTCATCAATTTACGGCGTCGCGGCGTTTCTTTAGCCGAACGTTAACTAACCTTAAGCGATGATTCCCTAAGTTCAATTTCGAAACTGATTTGGCCTGCATGATGCGGGTTATCGGGCTTCTCAGGGGATATGGGGTAGATGAAGACGTCACGCTATGCCGTCATCGGTCTTGCGGCCATCGCGGCGCTGATTCTGGCCTTTCTGGTGCGCGGCATGGTGGCCGGCAGCGGATCCCACAAGGCCGAGGCCTCCGTCCAGGCGCCGCCAACCCAGCCAACCGCCCGTGTGCTTGTCGCCGCCCGCGACCTGCCCGCCGGCACCCGCCTCACCGAGGCCGATCTCAACTGGCAGGACTGGCCCGTCAATACCCTGAATCCCGCCTATATCGTCGATGGCGGCAAGCCCGCTGCCGCCGCCGCACCTGCCGCCGGCAGCGAAGACGCCACCGCGAAAAAGGGCGACGCAAAAGACGATCATGTCGCCGTCAAGAAACCCGCCAATGAAGTGGTTCAGGCCATTGCCGACAAGGTAGTCCCTTCGGCCGCCAAGGAAGCCTATGTCGGCGGCGTGACGCGTGAGGCTATTCTCGCCAACGAACCGATCATCGACGCCAAGATCGTCCGCGCCGACGAAGGCGGCTATATGGCCGTCATGCTCAATCCCGGCATGCGCGCCCTGGCCGTGCCGGTCAGTGTCGATAACACCGCCGGCGGCTTCATCCTGCCGGGCGACCGCGTCGATATCCTCGTCACTCACCAGACCCCGCGCACCACCGGCAGCGGCACGATCGATTCGGTCCAGCCGGTGCTACGCAATATTCGCGTGCTGGCCATCGATCAGCAGGTCGCCGCCGAGGAAGGCAAGCAGAGCGTCATCGGCGCCACGGCCACCCTCGAAGTGTCGCCCAGCGATGGTCAGGTCGTCACCCTGGCCAAGGCGTCGGGCACCCTGTCCCTGATGCTGCGCTCTTATGCCGACACCGCCGGTCCTTCGGGCGCGGTCGCCGCGGCGCCGACGGGCGCCGGTGACAAATCGGTACGCGTTTTCCGGCCCGACCAGACCACAGAGGTGATGGTGTCACGATGAAGCCCTTTAAACATCACGCTTTAATGGCCGGCCTGAGCCTCACGGCGCTCGCCTTTACGCTTTTCAGCGCGGCCTCCGTTTCGGCGGAGCCGCGCAGCTATACGGGCAACGCCGGGCTTCAGGTCCAGACGCAAAGCGCCCCGGTCAAGACGCAGGTGCTCAACCTGCCCAAGGGCCGGTCGGCGGTCGTCGATCTGCCGGTCGACGCCAGCGACGTTTTCGTTTCCAATCCCGCCGTCGCCGACGCCGTGCTGCGCACGCCGCGGCGCATCTTCGTTCTGGGCGTGGCCAATGGCCAGTCCGACGCCATCTTCTTCGACGGCATGGGCCGCCAGATCCTCAACCTGTCGATTATCGTCGATGCCCCGACCGACGGCCTGGCCGATGCGATCGGGCGTCTGTTCCCCGGCACGCATGTCGAGGTCCAGAGCGTCAACGGCCATGTCGTTTTGTCGGGCATCGCGCATGACGTCGGCGAATCCGACCAGATCAGCCGCCTCGCCGCCAGCTTTGCCGGTTCGCCGGATAACGTGCTCAACCTGATGACCATCGCTG
Source organism: Asticcacaulis sp. (assembly GCF_035497195.1). Lineage (GTDB taxonomy): Bacteria > Pseudomonadota > Alphaproteobacteria > Caulobacterales > Caulobacteraceae > Asticcacaulis. The sequence goes on along the minus strand of NZ_DATJDZ010000014.1, from coordinate 352,077 downwards.
GCAAGGATCAGGTGACGCTCAAGGTGCGCATCGTCGAAGTCAACCGCTCGTCGATCAAACAACTCGGCCTGTCCAGTTCTATTACCTACAATAACGGCACCAAGTCCTATTCCTTTGGCCGCTCCAACACCTATGGCGCCAATGGCGGCTTTCAGGGCGGCAAGGGCCTTTGCTATGGCCAGGCCAAAACCGCGACCTTGAACGGCTCCACGACCACCACAACCACGAGCGGCGGCACGACCACCACAGTTTCCAATAGCGGCAAGCTGAACTATGGCACCAGCAGCGACGCTTGCCTCGAAGCCTTTGAACACGCCGGCCTGGCCCGCACCCTGGCCGAACCCAACCTGACGGCGGTTTCCGGCGAATCGGCCAAGTTCCTGGCCGGCGGCGAATTCCCCGTTCCCACCGGCGAGGACGATCAGGGCCGCGTCAGCATCACCTTCAAGCCCTTCGGTGTCGGCCTCGGCTTCACGCCGGTCGTGCTGTCCGGCGGCCGCATCTCGCTCAAGATATCGACCGAAGTGTCCGAACTGACCAATACCGGCGCCTTCACCGTTTCCGGCGGCGTCACCATTCCGGCGCTCAGCGTCCGGCGCGCCGAAACCAGTGTCGAAATGCAGTCCGGCTCCTCGCTGATGATCGCCGGTCTGTTGCAGTCAAAGCTCAAGGAAAGCCTCGATTCGCTGCCGGGCATGACTTCGCTGCCGGTGCTCGGTTCGCTGTTCCGCTCGCGTGACTTCCTCAACGACGAAACCGAAATGGTCGTGCTGGTCACGCCCTATATCGTCGACCCGACCAACCCTGACGCCATGCAGACCCCGGCCGATAATCTCCAGGCCGCCAGCGATATGAGCGCCACCTTTATGGGCACGCTCAACCGGATCGTCAAACCCGCCGGCGATTCCACGCAGGCCGCCGCCGCGGCGCCCTATCAGGCGCCCGTCGGCTACGTGATTGAATAGGACATAACATGACTCACTTACGTCCTTTGACCTTGGTTTTAGCCCTCACCGCATTGGCGGCCCTGACCGGTTGCGCCACCGGTTCCGGCAAGGCCGGTAATGCGGCCCTGACCGCCGCGACTCCCACCGAGCAATATCCGCTCCAGGCGCAGACGATGACGAAGACCATCAACCTGCGCATCAATGCAGGTGGCCTGTCGGATAATCAGCGCACAGCCCTCGACCAGATCGCCGAAAAGGCAAGCTGGACCTCCGGCGCACCGGTCGATGTCGAGATCATCACCAGCCCCGATCCCCGCGCCATCGCCGCCGGGCAGACTGTCGGCGGCTATCTGGTGGCGCACGATGTCGACGGGTCGAACCTGTCGCAACTGAGCCAGCCGGGTCAGCCTGCCGATATCGTTACGGTCAATATCGTCAACTTCCGGGCGCGGACCTATGCCTGCGGCCAGACCTGGGAAAACCTGGCGGCCACCCGCAACAACACCGCCTATCAGAATTTCGGCTGCGCCGTCTCCTCGAACCTGGCCGCCCAGATCGCCGATCCGCGTGACCTGCAAACACCCAGGGCGGCCACGCCGGTCGATATGGGCCGCCGCTCCGCGGTGCTCGACAAGTACCGCAAGGGCGAGGTTACGTCTTCGGCGAAGGACGATAACGCCACGGGCGCCATTTCCAACGCGATCAAGTAGAGCAAGGCAAGTCATGGCAAACCCCGCCAAACATAACGATCCCTTCGACAGCCTCGATGACCTAGACGACGAATTCGTCGATTACCGGGCCAAGCTCGACACCGAGGACGACTATGCCGTGGATAGCTACGTGGCGGAAACGCCGGTGCGCGATCCGTTCGCCGAAGATTTCGACGACGAACCGGTCGATCTGCAACGTCAGGCCTTCGCCGCGCCCGCCGCACCGCTGGGCCTGCGCGAACCGGCCGGCCTGCATGTTTCCCACGATGCTGACGACATCGGCGCGATCTCCATTCCGCGCATCGCCATTCACTTTTTCCCCGACAGCGAGGAGTCCGTCGCAGCCTGCGATGCGGCGGCGCTCGATCGCCGCATGTCGCGCGCCCAGTCGCTTGTCCGGCGCGGCGGTATGCAGGAGGCCATCGAAACCTACCGCCATGAGCCAACCCCTTCGCTGATCTTTGTGGAAAGCCAGTCGCGCGGCCGCGACCTGCTCGATCAGCTGGGCCAGCTCGCCGAGGTCTGCGACGCCAATACCAAGGTCGTGGTTATCGGCGCGCATAACGACATTTCCCTTTATCGGGAATTGATCCGCCAGGGCGTCAGCGACTACATGGTCGCACCGGTCCAGCCGATGCACCTGATCAAGTCGATCGCCACCCTGTTCAACGATCCGGAAACGCCGTTCGTCGGTCGCACCATCGCCTTTGTCGGGGCGCGCGGCGGCGCCGGGTCTTCCTCCATCGCCCATAATTTCGCGTATAATCTCAGCGAACAGATGCAGTCGAACACGGTCATCATCGATTACGACCTGCCCTTCGGCACCGCCGGCCTCGATTTCAATCAGGACCCGCTGCAAGGTATGGCCGACGCACTGAATGAGCCGGACCGCCTCGATTCCGTGCTGCTCGACCGGATGCTGGCCAAGTGTACCGATCGCCTGTCGCTGTTTTCGGCGCCGGCCGCGCTCGATCAGGACTATACCGCCGATCAGGACGCCTACGAAGAAGTGACCCGCAAGGTGCGTTCCGCCGCGCCCTATATCGTCATGGACCTGCCGCACCTGTGGACGCCGTGGCTGAAGGCCAACCTGATCGCTGCCGACGAGGTGGTGATCGTCGCCACGCCGGATCTGGCGTCGTTGCGCAACGCCAAGAACATCATCGACCTGCTCAAGCATTCACGCCCCAATGACTCCGCGCCGAAGCTAGTGCTCAACCAGACCGAAATGCCGGGCCGTCCGGAAATCCCGGTAAAGGACTTCACCGCCGCGCTCGGCATCGAGCCGTGCGCCCTGATCCCCTTCGACGCCAAGCTGTTTGGCCAGGCGTCGAATAACGGCCAGATGCTGGCGGAGGTCGCCCCCGCCGGCAAGGTGGCCGATGCGATGGCGCAACTGACGGCCCGCATCACCGGTCGCAATCCGGAACTGAAAACCAAGAAATCGGCCTCCTTCCTGGGCAATCTGTTTAAGAAGTGAGGTTCTGAACGTGTTTGGTAAACGTCCGACCGAGGGGTCTCAAGGGGTTGGGGTCCGTGCGCTTGCCGGCGCGGCCAAATCTGGCCCGTCGCCTCTGGAGATTCGCGCCCAGGCCCTGAGCCAGGGCGCGGCCCCGCCGCCCGCCTCGGCCAATTCGGATATCGCCACGCGTCCGCAAACCCTCGACGGCAAGACCGCCGCCCAGAATACCGCCACCGTGCGCACCGCCCTGCCCGAACTGTCTCAGGAGAAGCGCGTTGGCGCGGATAAGGGCGCCGCACAGGCCGTCAAGCCTAAGCTTGCCCCCAATAAGCTGAGCAAGGGTCTGGAGCAGATGCACCAGGCGCAGGCGGTCACCGAGATCGTCCGTGAGCAGTCTGACTACTATCACGCCACCAAGACGGCGATCTTCAACGCCCTGCTCAATACTATCGACCTGAGCCAGCTCGCCTCGCTCGACCACAAGGCGGCCTCCGAGGAAATCCGCGACATCGTTGCCGAACTGGTGGCGATCAAGAATGTGTCGATGTCGGTGGCAGAGCAAGACAATCTCGTCCAGGACATCATCAACGACGTTCTGGGCTACGGCCCGCTGGAGCCGCTGCTGGCGCGCGACGATATCGCCGACATCATGGTCAATGGCGCCACGCGGGTCTTCATCGAAGTCGGCGGCAAGGTGCAGCTTACCAATGTGCGCTTCCGCGACAACCAGCAACTGATGAACATCTGCCAGCGCATCGTGTCGCAGGTCGGCCGCCGCGTCGATGAAAGCTCGCCGGTCTGCGACGCCCGCCTGCCCGACGGTTCGCGCGTCAACGTCATCGCGCCGCCACTGGCGCTTGATGGCCCGACGCTCACCATCCGGAAGTTCAAAAAAGACAAGCTGACCATGCGCAACCTGGTGGAGTTCGGCTCCATCAGTCCCGAAGGGGCGCGCGTGCTCGGCGTTATCGGGGCCTCGCGCTGCAACGTGCTGATCTCCGGCGGCACCGGTTCCGGCAAGACCACCCTGCTCAATACCCTGACCGCCTTTATTGACCCGACCGAGCGCGTCATCACCTGCGAAGATGCCGCCGAACTGCAACTGCAACAACCGCATGTGGTGCGTCTCGAAACGCGCCCGCCCAACCTCGAAGGTCAGGGCACCATCACCATGCGCGATCTGGTCAAGAACTGTCTGCGGATGCGCCCCGAACGCATCATCGTCGGCGAAGTCCGCGGCCCGGAAGCCTTCGACCTGTTGCAGGCCATGAACACCGGCCACGACGGTTCGATGGGCACGCTACACGCCAACTCACCGCGCGAAGCCGTATCGCGTCTCGAATCGATGATCACGATGGGCGGCTATGGCCTGCCGTCGCGCACCATCCGTGAAATGATCGTCGGCTCCATCGACATCATCGTGCAGGCCGCCCGCCTGCGCGATGGCTCGCGCCGCATCACCCACATCACCGAAGTGCTCGGCCTCGAAGGCGATGTCATCGTGACGCAGGACCTGTTCGTCTACGAAATCGAGGGTGAGGACAAACAGGGCAAGATCATCGGCCGCCACCGCTCCACCGGCATCGGCCGCCCGCGCTTCTGGGACCGCGCCAAATATTACGGCCTTGAGCGTGAACTGGCGGAGGCGCTCGATGCGAGTGAATAGCACCTTGATTTCGCAGGGAAAGCACCCCCTCCGTCGCCGACAAGCCGCGCCACCTCCCCCGTTTCACAGGGGAGGATGAAGAGATGCTCATGACTCTTGTCATCGCCTTTCTGGGCTTCGTGATTATCGCCAGTGTCGGCTTTGCCTTCACCGGTGGCGGCGCATCGCCGGCGCTGGCCAAGCGCACCCAGACGATCGGGCTGGGCACCAATACCCGCGTCAAGCAACGCCAGAAGAGTCAGGCCAAGACGCCGGAAGAGCGCCGCAAGCAGATTACCGAACAGCTCAAGGAAGCCGACAAACGCGAACGCAAGGCGCGCCTGACCCTGCGCACCCGGATGGCGCACGCCGGCGTGTCGCTCGATATCACCCAGTTCTGGATCTATAGCGGTGTGCTTGGCGCCGTGGCCTTCTTCATCCCCCTGCTGGTTCTGGGGCAGATGCCCTTCATGATGCGCCTGCTGATCGCCTGTGGCGCTGCCTTTATCGCCTGCTACGGCCTGCCGCGCTGGATTCTGGGCATGATGGCCGCCAAGCGCGTCAAGAAGTTCACCGAAGAATTCCCCAACGCCATGGACATCATCACTCGTGGCATCAAATCCGGCCTGCCGGTCAATGACGGGCTGAAACTGGTGGCCAAGGAATGCGCCGCCCCGCTCGGCCCCGAATTCCAGCGCCTGGTCGAAAATGTCGGCGTTGGCATGGCGCTTGACGGCGCGCTGGAAAAGATGAGCGAGACCATGCCCGCGCCGGAACTGCGCTTCTTCGCCATCGTGATCTCCATCCAGTCCAAGACCGGTGGCAATCTGTCCGAAGCGCTCGGCAACCTGTCGACCGTGCTGCGCGCCCGCAAGATGATGCGCGAAAAGATTAAGGCGCTGTCTTCCGAAGCCATCGCCTCGGCCTCGATCATCGGCGTGCTCCCGCCGGGCGTCGGCGTCATGATCTCTATCGTCCGGCCGGAATATATCGCGCCGATGTTCACCGACATGCGCGGACAACTGATGCTGCTGGCCGGCGCGACCTGGATGTTCATGGGCATCATGATGATGCGCAAGATGATCAACTTCAAATTCTAGGGCAGGCAATCACATGACCGACTTCGCCGCCTTTATCATGAACCCCGGCAACCTGATCTTCGGGTTCGTGGCCATCCTGGCCTTTTTCAGCCTGCTGACGCTCGGCCAGAGCCTGACCGCCGGCGAGCAGCTTGAAAAACGCATGAAGTCCGTGGCCACCCGCCGCGAAGAGCTGCGCCGCCTGTCGCGCCAGACCGTCAAGGAAGGGTCAGGCCTGCGGCATACCGACACCAGTCCTTATCGCGCCCTGGTCGAGAAGCTGAACCTCAAGACCCTGCTGGAAGACCCGAAAGTGGTCGATAACCTGGCCATGGCCGGCTTTCGCGGTCCGAAGCCGATCTCGACCTTTTACTTCTTCCGTTTCGCCATGCCGTTCGTGCTGGGCGCCATCGCCGCCTTCGAGATGTTCGTGGTCGATATCGGCCACTATCCGATACAGGTGAAGCTGCTGATTACGGTCGGCGCCTTCGTTATCGGCTATTACGCGCCCAACCTCTATATCTCGAACCGGGCCACCAAACGCCGCACCTCGATCATGCAGGCCTTCCCCGACTCACTCGATCTGATGCTGATTTCCGTCGAGGCGGGGATGTCGATCGAAACCGCCCTGCACAAGGTGGCCGCCGAAATGGGACCGTCCTCCATCGAACTGGCGGAAGAGCTTTCCCTGCTGGTGGCCGAGCTTTCGTACCTGCCGGAACGCCGCATGGCCTATGAGGGCCTGTCCAAACGTACCAACCATCCCGGCATCAAGTCGGTCTGCACCGCCATGATCCAGGCGGAAAAATACGGCACGCCGCTCGGCACCGCCCTGCGCGTCATGGCCAAGGAAAACCGCGAAATGCGTCTCTCCGCAGCAGAGAAAAAGGCCGCGGCCCTGCCGGCCCAGCTTACCGTGCCGATGATCGTTTTCTTCCTGCCGGTGCTGTTCCTGATCATTCTGGGGCCGGTCGTGCTACGCATCAGCGACATGCAGAAAAAGGACCACAACGCGCCGATGATCGGGGATCGCCCGGCGGCGGCGCAGAAGAAGTAAGACGTGGGGTCACAGACCCCACACCCCGCAAATCGGCCTGAGCATGGGCCAGCTTTATAACTAAATAAAAAGGGCCTCGCTGGAGGCCCTTTTTATTTAGTTGCATAGTCGATCCAAACTCTGTCGAGTTATGGGTGCAGGGCCTGTGGGCCTGTGGCCCTGCGTCTTTACCTTATTGGCAGGCCAGACATTCCTCGTAGTCCGTCTTCGGCGTTTCCATCTTTTCGACGGCTTCCTTGGTGTCGCTGCCGGCGTGCGAGGCGCGCTGGACCGACTTGGAACGCAGATAGTAGAGCGACTTGACGCCCTGTTCCCACGCCGTCCAATGCAGCATGTGCAGGTCCCACTTGTCGGTGTCGCCCGGCAGGAAGATATTCAGCGATTGCGACTGGCAGATTTCCGGCGTGCGGTCGGCGGCCAGTTCGACTACCCAGCGCTGGTCGATTTCAAAGGCGGTCTTGAAGACATCCTTTTCGTCTTGCGACAATTCGTCCAGATGCGCGACAGAGCCTTCATTCTCGACGATCGAGTTCCACACGTCGGTCGTATCCAGGCCCTTGGCTTCGAGCAGTTTCACCAGGTACGGATTTTTGACGGCGAAGGAGCCGGAGAGCGTCTTGTGGGTATAGATATTGGCCGGGATCGGCTCGATGCCCGCCGAGGTGCCGCCGCAGATGATCGAGATCGAGGCGGTGGGCGCGATGGCCAGCTTGTGCGAGAAGCGCTCCATGACGCCACGCTCGGCGGCGTCTTCGCACGGTCCGCGCTCTTCGGCCAGCTTGACCGAGGCCTTGTCGGCTTCGCGGCGCAGGTGCTTGAACAGGCGCATGTTCCATGACTTGGCCATGGCCGATTCAAACGCCACGTTCTGCGCTTGCAGGAAGGAGTGGAAGCCCATCAGGCCGAGGCCGACCGAGCGTTCACGCATGGCGGAATAGACGGCGTTATCCATCGAACCCGGCGCGCACTGGATGAAATCCTCCAGCACGTTGTCGAGGAAGCGCATGATGTCTTCGACGAAGCCCGGCTGATCGCGCCATTCGAGGAAGGTTTCGGCATTGACCGACGACAGGCAGCAGACGGCGGTGCGGTCGCGGCCCTTGTGGTCGACACCGGTGTGCAGCATGATTTCCGAGCACAGGTTCGACTGGCGGACCTTGAGGCCCAGTTCGCGCTGGTGCGCCGGCATGGCGCGGTTCACGGTATCGGAGAAGATCAGGTAGGGTTCGCCGGTTTGCAGACGGATTTCGAGGATCTTCTGCCACAGCGAACGGGCGTCGATGAAGCGGACAACTTCGTCGTTCTTGGGCGAGCGCAGGCCGAACGGCGTGCCATCGCGCACGGCTTCCATGAATTCGTCGGTGATGCCGATGCCGTGGTGCAGGTTGAGCGACTTGCGGTTGAAGTCCCCCGACGCCTTGCGGATTTCGAGGAACTCTTCGATTTCGGGGTGGAAGACGTCAATATAGACGGCGGCCGACCCGCGACGAAGCGAACCTTGCGAAATGGCGAGGGTCAGCGAATCCATGACGCGGATGAACGGAATGATGCCGGAGGTCTGGCCGGCGCCCTTGACCTTTTCGCCGATCGAGCGGACGCCGCCCCAGTAGGTGCCGATGCCGCCGCCGTTCGAGGCGAGCGCGACGTTTTCATTCCACACCGACACGATGCCTTCGAGATTATCCGGCACGGCGTTGAGGAAGCAGGAGATCGGCAGGCCGCGCTTGGCGCCGCCATTGGAAAGCACGGGGGTAGCAGGCATGAACCACAGGCGCGACATGTAGTCATAGATACGCTGGGCGTGGTCGCTGTCGTCAGCATAGGTAGTGGCGACGCGGGCGAACATGTCCTGGTAGGTTTCGCCCGGCATCAGGTAGCGGTCGTCGAGCGTGGTCTTGCCGAACGCGGTCAGCAGCGAATCGCGCGACGGATCGGTGACGATTTTGGTGACCAGCTTGAATTCGGCGCGTTCCTTCGGGCGGACGGCCATGTTCGGCTTCCCGGACGTTTGGGATACTTCACGCTTCACTGCTTCGTTCGCTGACATCTTCACTCTACCCTTGAAATCTCGAAATCGCTCCGTGCCCGGAGCTACCCATATGGGAGACGTTAACAACTATATCTAGTGTCTGCGTCACCCGGCCCGTCTATATAAGGGGCCATAGGCCAGAGTTTTCGTCAAGGATCAAGTCGATGTTTTGGCGAACTTTTTCGTTAATGAGAGGTTAAATTTTCGCTTTCTCCATACCGCTCAAGGGCTTGCGCAAGCGAGACACTTTTTCGCCTCAATCACGATTTCTGTGTAAGAATCGTGGAGGGCGTTTCCGAGAGATAGCGGTCAAGTTTATTATGCCGGTCGACGAGCACAACACTGGGGATAATCGGCGCGTCGGTCAGCTCAAAACCCATGATGATGATCTGCTCCGACTCGTTGATCAGGTGCGCCGCCGCCCCGTTCATGGCGATAATGCCGGAATCGCGTTCGCCGGTGATGACATAGGTCTCCAGCCGGTGACCGGAAGTGTTGGAAACCACCAGAACGCGCTCCCCCTCCCACAGCCCGACTGCCTCCATAAGCGCCTCATCGATGGTGATGGAGCCGATATAGGCCAGGTTGGCCTCGGTGACATAGGCATTGTGGATCTTGGAACGCAGGACGTGACGCATGATAAGCACTCGGCGGTGACGGGAATGCCGTGCTTATGCGCGCCAGAGGCCCGACAGGTCAAGACCAGCCGGAAACGGAGGCTATTCGCCCCACAAATCCGTGACATCGCCCTTGCGGTTGAGCATGTGGACGGCGCGCTTGATGACCGTCAGCACGGCTTCGATGCGGGCTTCGGATTCATAGGTCAGGGCGGAGCGGTGCATCCCGTCGAGCGCAAAGCGGGCGAGATCGCGGCTGGCCTGAAAGCGGGCGTCGGCGCCGGCCATGATGAAGCCCGGCGTGGCGCGGCCCATCGCGGCGTTGTCGAAAGCTTCCTGCGCCGGACGGATGGCCTTGGCGACATCGGCATCCTGGCGGGCGGCGCGTTCAAGCGCCAGGAACGCCGAAAAAGGAATGGAACTGAGCAGCCGCCAATAGGCTTCGATGGCGCCGTCGAGCGCGTCCCGATCGGGTTTCAGCTTCTTGGCCTCGGCCTCGAAGGCGGCTTCGCGCGCGGCGTGAATATGCCAGGCGGCGGCTTCAACGAGATCTTCACGGGTCGGGAAATGGTAGAGCATGGCGCCGCGCGTCAGGCCGCAGGCCTCGGCGATGGCGGCGTTACCGGCGCGGTCATAGCCCAGTTCGGCGAACAGGCGCATGGCGGTTTCGAGAATCTGGATGCGGGTCCGGCGCGACTTCGGCGTATCTTTTGCGCCTCCGTCCTTATCCCGCACCTGCGTTGTCTTTAATCGCTCTGCCATTGGTTCCTGTTTCGCCCCACGAGCACGCCACTTTGATTATCCGGCGCCCATGAGGGTCCTGACTTTAAAAATAAAGGATTTTGGCCTTTACGCAAGCGGCAAACGATCAAACGCTTTATTGTTTCCATATAAAATCGTTTTGTGCACCGCACAAACCGCCCCACGCAACAAAAACACTCCGTCGCGTCACCAGCCAACCCGGTGGAAGGCTTTGCCCTTGCCAAACTTCGCTACAATCGGCATTGAAGGCAGGATACCTCGAACCGCCCTGAAGGACAGACGAATTTGCGCATCTTGCTGGCAACCGACGCATGGGAACCCCAGGTCAACGGCGTGGTGACGACGCTCCGCCGCACCATTGAGGAGTGCGAAAAGCTCGGCCACGAGTTTCACATCATCGACTATAACCAGTTCAAGACTGTTTCATGGCCGGACTATCCGGAGGTCAAGCTGGCGCTCGGCTGCTATGAAGAAGTGCGCGAGATCATGCTCGATTACGAGCCGGACGCCATCCATATCGCCACCGAGGGCTTTGTCGGCCTGGCGGCGCGGCGCGTCTGCCAGGAATTCAAACTGCCCTTCACCACCAGCTATCACACCAAGTTCCCGGAATATGTCTCGGCCCGGTTACCGATTCCCTTGAGCGTGGGCTATGCTTTCATGCGCTGGTTCCACAAGCCGTCGGGCCGGGTGATGGTGGCGACGCCGACCCTGCAAAAGGATCTGGAAGCGCGCGGCTTCACCAATATCTCACCCTGGACGCGCGGCGTCGATACCGAGACCTTCCGCCCCGGCCTGGAACCGATCAACGGCGACCTGCCGCGTCCGATCATGACCTATGTCGGCCGCATCGCCATCGAGAAGAACCTCGAAGCCTTCCTCAGGCTCGACATGCCCGGCACCAAGGTGCTGGTCGGCAAGGGGCCGCAACTGGAGGAATTGAAGGCGAAATACCCCGATGCCGTTTTCCCCGGCCCGCAGTTCGGCGAAAACCTGGCGCGCTACTATTGCGATTCCGATGTCTTCGTCTTTCCGTCGCTGACCGATACCTTCGGACTGGTGATCACCGAAGCAATGGCCGCCGGCACGCCCGTGGCGGCTTTCCCGGCGCACGGCCCGATCGACATCATTCCCGGTTCCGGCGCCGGCGCCATCAATGACGACCTCAAGATCGCCATCGAGGAAGCCCTGAAGATCAACCGCAAGGATGTGCGGGCCTATGCCGAGAAATTCACCTGGCCGGAATGCGCGGCGGAATTCGTGCGTAATCTCGAACCCTATCCGGAACCGGCCAAGACCAAGCTGTGGACCAAACTGCGCCAGTTGCCACGCCGCATCCGGCGCAAGAAGACAAACGCCGCCTGATATCTGCAAGGTTCAGCCCTGCCCGGAGGCGTCTGCGCTTGTCTATGGACTAAAGCGGCGGGGGGTGCGATGCTGCTCCAACAAGAACAAAAGTCACCCATGAAACGCCCCACCTCGTTTGATATCGCGGCGCTTGCCGGCGTCTCCCAGGCCACCGTTTCGCGGGCGCTTTCGGGCGCCTCATCGGTCAGCGAGGCGGTGCGCCAGCGCGTGTTCGACGCCGCGGCCCAGCTCAACTACACGGTCGATATCAATGCGCGCAAACTGCGCTCGAAGAAGATCAACACCATCGCCGTGCTGGTGTCGGAAGACCTCGACCATTCCGACAACCGCATCAATCCGTTCTTCCTGCCACTGATCGGCTCGATCCTCGACTACGCCAATTTAAAGGGCGTCGATGTGCTGATGTCGCTGCAAAAGGCCGATGCCGACTGGGGCGCCGATTACGGTTTTTCGCGCCGCGCCGACGGTATTATTTTCCTCGGTTACCGCGATTTTGAATCCTACCTGCGCAAGGTAGCGGTGCTGGCCAAGGTCGGCGAGCCGTGGGTGGTCTTCGGGCCGGTCATGCCGGAAACGCCCAACCTGTTTATCGGCTCGCAGAACGAGGAAGGGGCGCACGAGGCGGTGGTGCACCTGATCCGTCTCGGCCGCAAACGTATTGTTTTTCTCGGCGAGGCCTCAGAAGCCCATTCGGAATTTTTCGAGCGCTTCAAGGGTTATCAGCGCGCCCATGCCGAGGCCGGCCTGACGCCAGACCCGCGATTGGCGGTCGATTGCTTTATCTCGCGCGAAGAAGGCGCGGCGGCGATCGAGCGCCTGCTTGACGACGGCGTTCAATTTGACGCGGTGTTCGCCGTTACCGACCTTCTGGCCATCGGCGCGATACAGTCGCTGCAAAAGCGCGGGCTGAATGTGCCGAAGGATGTTTCGGTGATGGGCTTCGACGACCTGTGGGCCTGCACCTGCATCAACCCGACGCTCTCCACCGTCCGGCAGGACACGGCCACCGCCGCGCGGGTACTGGTCGATACCCTGGCGGCGCTGATCGACAATGAACCGGTCGAGATGACCCGCATCCCGACGCAGTTAGTTATTCGGGAATCTTGTGGCGGCTGATCAGTCGAACAGGGTCGCCAGGCCGATGATCTCCATATCGGGCGCGAGTGTGCGATAGACCGGAATTTCCGAGACATAATCGCTGAGCCGGCCCTTTTCGGCATAGCGGCGGCAAAAGGCCGGCACATCGAACAGGTCGCCGATCATGTCGAGCAGGTCGCCAGCCAGATAGACTCCGCCGCGCGCCCCCAGGATCAGCGCGACATCGGACGCCATAGCGGCGAACCAGCCCATGCTGAGATCAACGGCCTGTTTGGCGCGGCCATCGCCGGTCGAGGCGAGCGCGATGATTTCCTCGATAGAGGGCGAAGGGGCATCGTCGCCTTCGATTTTCGCCAGCGCGGCCCATAGATCGACCACGCCGGGGATGGAAATGACGCGTTCACGCGACACATGGCCGTATTTATCGATCAGCACGCGCATCACCGCCTCCTCGATATCCGAGGTTGGCGCCAGGTCGGAGTGACCGCCTTCGGTCGGCATGGCCGTCCAGCCGCCCATGCCGTCCGGCACCAGCGCCGACATGCCAAGACCATTGTGCGGTCCGATAACCGCGAGGACCTGTTCTTCCATCGCATCGCCGCCACAGATTTTTTCGCATTCATCGCCATGCAGGCGCGGAATGGCCAGGGCCTTGGCGACGAAATCATTGACGAGGTTGATGCGCTGGGTATCGAGAAAGCCGCGCATGTCGGCCCGGTCGATCGAAAAACCATGATTGGGGAGTTGAATGACACCGCCACGTTCCCAGCCGGCGGCCGAAATGGCCGCGCCGGCGAGACGCGGCTTATCCTGCGCTTCCAGAAAGTCAGAAATGGCGGCTTTGTAGCTTTCGAGACTGTTACAAGCGTAATGAGTCGATTCCCGCGGGCGTTCGCCGCGTCGCGCCAAGGCCAGCTTGAGATAGCTGCCATTACTGATGTCACTCAGCAATACAAAGTCAGTCATGATTTCCTTGCCCTACGTTTTTATTTTATCCCCGGCCTTTTTATTTTTGTGGGCCGGCTTAATTAAGTTTGAAATGTAAATTCCAAACCTTGATTTTTACTAAAGCATCTGTCCAAAAGAACGCCAAATCGAGGTCTTTTTATGCCACCCAAGGTAAAAATTTGCGGAATTCGGACAATCGAAGCGGCTATCGCAGCGATAAATGACAGCGCTGACTTTTTGGGCTTCATCCATTTCCCGAAAAGTCCGCGTCATTTGACGCTCAACGCCATGAAAAACCTGATCCAGGCGATTCGTAGCGTTAACGCTAACATTCCCTGTGTCAGCGTTGTCGTCAACCCGGATGATTCGCTGCTGTCAGACCTCAAAAACACCGTCAGGCCGGACCTGATCCAGCTTCATGGTAAGGAAACACCGGCGCGCGCGGCGCAGATCGCGGACTTAACACATATTCCCCTGATCAAGGCCGTCAGCGTCAGTGAAAAAGGCGATCTCGATGGCATATCCGCCTATGAGCCGCATGTCGAATATATGATGTTCGACGCCAAGACGCCGAAGGAGGCTGACCTGCCCGGCGGACTGGGCCTGAGCTTCGATTGGAGCATCATGCAGGGCTATTCGGGTGCGAAGCCGTGGTTTCTGGCGGGCGGTCTGTCGGTTGAAAATGTCGCCGAAGCCGTCAGATTATCCGGCGCGCCCATGTTGGATGTCTCGTCAGGTGTCGAATCCGCCCCCGGCGTGAAGGATAACGGACTGATTTCGGGCTTCCTAAAAGCAGCAAAGTCGCTATAAGGCCTGTCTCCTGACCTTAATTTAAAGGAATTCCCACGGTGAGCGATCCCGTTCTCAGAAACAGCTATAGCCAACCGGACGCCAAGGGCCGGTTCGGTTCGTTCGGCGGGCTTTACGTCCCCGAAACCCTGATGCCGCTGGTGCTGGAACTGACGCAAGCCTGGCATGACGCGCGTAACGATGAGGGTTTCTGGGCCGAATATCATAGCCTGATGAAGCATTTTGTCGGCCGCCCGTCGCCGCTCTATTTCGCCGAACGCATGACCGAGCATTTCGGTGGCGCGAAAATCTATTTCAAGCGCGAAGAGCTGAACCACACCGGCGCGCACAAGATCAACAACTGCATCGGCCAGATTCTTTTGGCGAAACGCATGGGCCGCAAGCGCATCATCGCTGAAACCGGTGCAGGCCAGCATGGCGTCGCTTCGGCCACGGTCTGCGCCCGCTTTGACCTGCCCTGCATCGTCTATATGGGCGCCACCGATGTTGAGCGGCAAAAGCCCAATGTCTTCCGGATGCAGCTTCTGGGCGCCACGGTCTCCCCGGTCACCAATGGCCAGGGCACGCTGAAGGACGCCATGAACGAGGCCCTGCGCGACTGGGTGACCAATGTTCACGACACCTATTACATGATTGGCACGGCGGCGGGGATGCACCCCTATCCGGAGATGGTGCGCGAATTCCAGACCGTCATCGGCAAGGAAACCCGCACGCAGATTCTCGAACTGGAAGGCCGCCTGCCGGATGCCGTGATCGCCTGCGTCGGCGGCGGATCGAACGCCATCGGCATGTTCCACCCCTTCATCGATTACGATACCGTAAAGCTGGTCGGCGTCGAAGCGGCGGGCCACGGGCTTGACGTCTATAATGGCCACGCCTCTTCGCTGAATGGCGGTCGCCCCGGCGTGCTGCACGGCAACCGCACCTATCTGTTGCAGGACGATGACGGCCAGATTCTCGAAGGCCATTCGATTTCCGCCGGTCTCGACTATCCCGGCATCGGGCCGGAGCACGCCTATCTCTTCGATACCGGCCGCGCCAAATACGTCACCACCACCGACGAGGAGGCGCTGGCCGCCTTCGCCCTGACCTGCAAGCTGGAAGGCATTATTCCGGCGCTGGAATCCTCACACGCCATCGCCCGTGTCGGTGAACTGGCAAAGGAAGTCGGCAAGGGCGGGATCGTCGTCCTCAATCTGTCGGGCCGCGGCGACAAGGATATCGCCACCGTGGCAAAACATATGGGTGAAGCCGGAGCGAGTTTGCTGTCATGAGTGTTGCCCGTATCGACAAGCGCTTCGCCGACCTTAAGCGTGCGAATAAATCCGCCTTCATCGCCTATATCATGGCCGGTGATCCCAATCTGGAAACGACCTTTGATATCCTGAAAGGCCTGCCGGCGGCGGGTGCGGATATCATCGAACTCGGCTTTCCGTTTTCCGATCCGATGGCCGAAGGGCCGACGATTCAGCGCGCCGCCGAACGCTCGCTGGCCGCCGGCACCAAGCTGCGCGACGTCTTCATGCTGGTAAAGCGTTTCCGCGAGATAGACCAGGACACGCCGATCATCCTGATGGGCTATATGAATCCGGTCGAATTCCTCGGCTATGAACGCTTCGCCGCCAGCGCTTCGGAAGCTGGTGCGGACGGGCTTATTGTTGTCGATTGCCCGCCGGAAGAAGCCGATGGCCTGACCGATGCGCTCGATGATCACGATATCGCCCTGATCCGCCTGGCCACCCCGACTACGGACGCCAGCCGCCTGCAAACCCTGGTCAAACGCACCAAGGGCTTCATCTATTATGTCTCGGTGGCGGGCGTCACCGGCGTCAAGTCAGTCGATGCCGACGCCATCGCCGATCAGGTGGCCAGGGTGCGTGCCGCCGCCAATCTGCCGGTGGCCGTGGGCTTCGGCATCCGCACGCCGGAAAGCGCCGCCAGCGTCGCCCGCATCGCCGATGCGGCGGTTGTTGGGTCGGCGCTTGTGGACGAGATCAAGAATTCTTTACCGAATAGTAACCGGGCCAGCACGAAAGTTCTGGAAAAGGCCGCCATTTTGGCTCAGGCTGTCCACACTGCCCGGAATTAACAGGAGTACCTTAGAGTATGGCTATGGCTGATACATCTAACAAAGGCCCCAAATTACCGGCCGCCGCCAAGAACACCGAACGCCGCGAGCGTGGTGGCTGGCTGTCAAAAATTGCACCGGGTATTTCCAATTTCGTCGGCAGCAAGCGCGAAACGCCGGAAAACCTGTGGGTGAAAGACCCCGATACCGGCGACATGATCTATCGCTCGGACCTGGAAGCCGCCCTGTGGGTGACGCCTTCCGGTCGCCATATGCGCATCGGCCCCAAGGCGCGCATGAAATTCACTTTTGATGACGGCCAATACGAAAGCCTGCCGACGCCGGAAGTCACCGAAGACCCGCTGCACTTCTCCGATGGCAAGCCCTACAAGGACCGCCTGAAAGCCGCCCGCGCCGCCACCGGTGCGCGTGACGTCATGGCCATCGGCTACGGCAAGGTGCAGGGTGTCGATTGTATTGTGCTGGTGCAGGATTTCGCCTTCATGGGCGGATCGCTCGGCATGGCCGCCGGCGAGGGCTTTATCGCCGCCGCCAAGGCCGCCGTGGCCCGCAACTTGCCGATGGTGGTCTTCACCGCCGCCGGTGGCGCCCGCATGCAGGAAGGCGCCCTGTCGCTGATGCAGATGGCCCGCACCACCCTGGCCATCCAGGAACTGAAAAAGGCGCAACTGCCTTATCTTGTGGTGTTGACCGACCCGACCACCGGCGGCGTCACCGCTTCCTACGCCATGCTGGGTGATATCCACCTGGCCGAACCGGGCGCGCTGATCTGCTTCGCCGGCCCGCGCGTGATCGAAACCACCATCCGCGAAAAGCTGCCCGAAGGGTTCCAGCGCTCGGAATTTCTGGTTGAAAAAGGCATGGTCGATCGGGTGGTGCCGCGGTCGGAACTGCCGGAAGTGCTGGGCGCGCTGATGTCGATGCTGATGAGCGGCAAGCGCAAGGCGGCATAAGTTATGGGGCTTGGGGCCTGGGGCCCCAAGCCTTCCCTTCCAATAAAAAGTCCGGCCCGCTTCGGCCGGATTTTTTATTGGAAAAGACAAGATGTGGGGTCGCAGACCCCACGCCCCATGACATAAGATGAGCCTATGACCGACCGCTTACTCCCCTTCGACGCCCCGCTTGAACGCCTGAAAGCCCTGCATCCCAAGCTGATTGACCTCAATCTCGACCGGATGCTGCGCGTCTGCGAGGCCCTGGGCCGACCACAGGACAAGCTGCCGCCGGTCGTCCATGTGGCGGGCACCAACGGCAAGGGCTCGACCATCGCCCTGCTGCGCGCCATGGCCGAGGCGCAAGGCCTGAAGGTTCACGTCTATACCTCGCCGCACCTCGTCCGCTTCGCCGAACGTATTCGGCTGGCGGGCACCCTGATTGATGAGGATTATCTGGCCGATTGCCTGAACCGCGTCGAAATCGCCAATGCCGGCCAGCCCCTGACCTTCTTTGAATCGACCACCGCCGCGGCCTTTCTCGCCTTTTCGGAAACGCCCGCCGACCTGCTGCTGCTCGAAACCGGCCTTGGCGGTCTGCTCGACGCCACTAATATCATCGGGCATCCGAAACTCACCATCATCACGCCTATCGATTACGATCATCAGGCCTTCCTCGGCAACGATCTCAAGACCATCGCCAGCCAGAAGGCCGGCATCTTCAAACGCGGCATGCCGGCCCTCTCCGCCCGCCAACCGGACGAGGCCGCGCAGGCGCTGGAGCGGCAAGCCATGAAGCTCGGTGTGCCGTTGACCAGTATGGGCCAGGGCATCGACGCCTGGCGCGAAGGCGATCGCCTGATCTTTCAGGACGAAAATGCGCTATACGACCTGCCACGCCCCAGGCTGGCCGGTGAGCACCAAATCGAAAACGCCGCACTGGCCATCAAGGCGGCACTGATGTTGGGCATCCCCACGGAAGCCATCGAAACCGGGCTGAAGGCCGCGCAATGGCCGGGGCGCCTGCAAGCGTTCAAGGCCGGCCCGCTCTATGAAG
Source organism: Asticcacaulis sp. (assembly GCF_035497195.1). Lineage (GTDB taxonomy): Bacteria > Pseudomonadota > Alphaproteobacteria > Caulobacterales > Caulobacteraceae > Asticcacaulis. The sequence goes on along the minus strand of NZ_DATJDZ010000014.1, from coordinate 333,467 downwards.
CGCTCGATAATAAAGCCTCCGAACTCTGGCTTGACGGGGGTCACAATCCCCATGCCGCACGCGCCTTGCGCGAATTCATCGACCAGCAGCAGGCGCGCGATCCAAAACCGCTGCACCTGATCTGCGGCCTGATCAACACCAAGGACGCCGCCGAATTTTTCGCGCATTTCGCCGGACTGGAGGCGCACATATCCTGCGTTCCGTTCAGCAGCGACGCCGCCATTCCCCCCGCCGAACTGGTGCAGGCCGCCCAAAGCAAAGGGCTTGAAGCGGTTGTCGCCTCAAGCCCTCTGGATGCGATAGAAGCTCTGCCGCACGGCCCCCTGCGGGTGCTGATCTGCGGCTCGCTGTATCTGGCCGGTGACTGCCTGGCGCTGTCGCCAGACACATATCCGACCTAGGCGATTTGGTTTTCGCCCAGCCATTCAAGCAACTTGGCCTTCGGCATGGCGCCGACCTTCATCGAGGTCATCTGGCCATTCTTGAACAGCATCATGGTCGGGATGCCGCGCACACCAAAGCGCGAAGGGGTCATTGGCGAATCTTCGATATTGATCTTGGCGATCTTGATCTTGTCACCCAGGCCCTCGGCCAGTTCTTCAAGGATCGGCGCGATCTGCTTACACGGGCCGCACCATTCGGCCCAGAAATCGACCAAGACAGGGGTATCGGACTTCAAAACGTCGGCTTCAAAGCTTTCGTCGGTGATCTTATGCGTAGCCATGGGAAATAATCCTCGGTGAACTTTTCAGCTTCATAGGTAGTGAGTCGCCGCTGATAAATCAACGATTCAAAATTTCACCAAGCCTGAGATTTACTAAAGCCTCACTTAAGGGCGTCAGCTTCGGCCCGTCGGTCCACAGCAGGGCGGCTTCCACGGTCTTTTGCGGATAGATTTGCCGCAGCAGGGCGACATAGCCAGCCATCTGGCGCTGATAGGCGATGGCGGCGTCCTCGGCGCGATCGGGCGCCGGGCGGTTGGACTTGTAATCGATGATCACCACGCGATCCGCCGTCACCACCAGCCGGTCGATGCGGCCGGAGAGCATGATGTCGCCGCCCTGCGCCGACTTGTCAGCCATTTGGCCGATCCGGCCGGCCAGCGCCACTTCCGGACGTGAATCGGGTCCGAAGGCTTCTGCGAAGCGCGCATCGCTCAGCACCGCCAGAACCGCACCGGCCATTTCGCGGCGCTGGCTGTCCGTGAGGTCGGGCTGGCGATCGAGATATTTTGCCGCCACATCGCCGCGCTTTTCCGTGGCGATGTCCGGCAGGATTTCAAACAGCTTGTGGATCAGATTGCCGCGCCGATAGCGACCAAGGCCATTCTGCGATTCCAGCGGCGAGGGCGCGCGTTCCTCTTCTTCGCGGTCCTCGTCGCCCATCTGCGAGATCGCCGCCCAGCGCTCGCGGCCGCGTTCGGCATCGACATCGGCCTGGGCGACGACCCGCGTCACGAAATCGGGCAGGATAACCTCCGGCGGCGCGATCGCGGCTTCTGCGGCCAGCGTCGCCGAGCGCTGACCATAGAGCCTGATCACGGCGGTCTGCGCCTGTTCCAGATCATCGAACGGCGCTTTCAACGGCATGGCCTCAACCGTCGTATCCGGCAGGCGGGCGAAGGCATCGGCCAACAGGTCATACCACGGATCGAAGGCGTTATTCTTGCCGGCGGCCTTCTTGCCGGCATAGCCGCACAGGGTCAGGCGGTCGCGGGCGCGGGTCAGCGCCACATAGAGCAGACGGAGGCCCTCCTGCTCATCTTTAAGCGATTTCGCGTTACGGATTTCGGTGATATTGGCGGTATCGCCCTTGCGGCCGCCGGCGCAAAGATACATATCCCCCTCCTCGCCGCGCAACAGCAGGTCGTCCTTATTGGCGCTGGTATGCTGCGGCCCGATTGGCAGGATGATCCACGGCGCCTCCAGCCCCTTTGAGCCGTGGACGGTCATGACGCGCACGCTGCGGCCACCCTCTTCCTGCTCGCGCTTGATCTGCGCCGCCCGGAACTCGAACAGGTCAAGGCAGGTGGAAAGCCCGTTCAGGCCAATGCCCTCACCTTTCAGCGCCAGGGCCAGGGTTTCTTCCAGTACATCCTCGCATTCATCACCCAGCCGCGTCAGGAAGCGCTGCTTGATCGAACGCCCCTCATTATCGCGGCGATTGAGGACACGCGCCAGGAAGTCGAACGCCGTCAGGTTGTGCGCCGCATCCAAGGCCCAGCGCAGGAAAATACGCGCCTCGGCAAAGCGGCCGTCCGTATCAGGATGATCGCGCAACTGGCCCCACAGCGTGCCCTCGCGGCCCTGTGCCAGAGTGTACAGATCATCCTCGTTGAGATCGCACAGAGGTGAGCGCAGCACACAGGCAAGCGACAGATTGTCATTCGGTTGCAGGCAAAAACGCATCAAAGCGCGCAGGTCCTGAAAGGCGATATGGTCGCCTAGCTTGAGCCGGTCGGCGCCGGAAACCGCCACACCGGCGATCTTCAGTTCACGGATGATATGCTCGAACAGGGCATCGCGTTTGCGCACCAGGATCAGCACATCGCCGGCATGAAGCGGACGCGGCGTCTCGGTTTTCTTGGTGAAGACGGCGCGACCAGACTCGATCTCGGCCTTGATGGTGGCCGCCAGTTGCTTCGCCAGGCGTTTCGACGCCGGATCGCGCGCGCCGGCATCAACCGGCGCGACATCAACCTCATCAGCGGTCACTTCCGGCGCATCGATCGGCAAAACCAGCGGCCACAGCTCGACCAGTCCTTTGTGGAGATTGCGTTGCGCCTTGTGGATGACGACATTGCCAGTGAAATTCAGCGCGTGTGACAAATCAGGCGCGGGAAAAACGGCGTCAACGAAGCCGAGAATTTCCGGCAAGGTCCGCCAGCTTTCAATCAGGTCGGGCGCGACGAATTTTTGTCCCGCTTCCGTGATCAGCGCATCGAAATATTGGCCTTCTTTCAGGAAGATATCCGGCTGGGCGCCCTGGAAACCATAGATCGACTGCTTTTCATCACCGACCGCGAAAACCGTCCGCAAGGCGCTGGTTTGTCCGGCGCCGGTAAAGAACTCAGCCGACAACGCCTTGACGATGGCCCACTGATCGCCGGACGTATCCTGCGCCTCATCGACCAGGATGTGCTCCAGCCCGCCGTCGAGCTTGAACAACACCCAGACCGACATCAGATGATCGGATAGCAGAGTCTTGGTCCGGTTGATCAGGTCCTGGAAATCGAGCGCGCCCCTGGCCTTTTTTTCCGCCTGATAAAGGACGCTGAAAATAGCGAATAGCCGCAGACCATCAAGCGTATTTTCGGCAATTTCTGCCGCTTTCAACTGCTCGGCCAATGCCGCCACTTCAACGGCCATGCGGTCCATGAATATGGCGTCGCCCGGCGGCGTTTCCTTGGTATAGATGTTCTTGCGCAGGCTGCCTGACTTGGTGAAGAAGATGGTTTTCAACAGATCGAAATCGAGGCCCTTGCCGGCCTGATAGTCTTCGTAGAGCGTTAGGAAGGCTTGCCCCGCCTCCTGATTGGTCTTTGAGACGCCGGTGCTGAGAACGGCGGCGAGATCGCAGATAATCTCCCATTCCAGCCGGGCTTCGTAGGCATCGAGACATTCCACCGTCGTGCAGATACCTTCCAGACCGAGGCTTTGGAAAAGCGCCGTGGCCCAGTCACCCTTCGCTTCCAGTTTGGCAAAGGTCGCGGCGATATCCTCGTGCTGATGAATAAATTGCGACAGCAGCCGTTCAAAACCGGAAACCTTCAGCTTACGGATCAACCGGTCACGCGCAGCCATGACCTCCGCCAAATCAGGCGCATCAAGCGTCAACAGGCCGTCGCTGGCGGTCTTGGCCAGTTCACCGCCGATCAGATCATCCAGCACCTGAAACGCCGGAGACAAACCGGCTTCGAGCGGAAAACGCCGCAGCAGTTTTTCGCAGAAACCATGCAGGGTCTGGATCTTCAATCCGCCCGGCGTTTCCAGCGCCTTGGCGAACAGGGCGCGGGCGCGCGGCAGATCATGGACCGCCTCATCGATACTGGCGAGATCGCGCGCGAGGTCTTCATCAGGCGCAATGGCCCAGCCGCCGAGGCGCTCGAATAGCCGCCCCTGCATTTCGGCGGCTGCGGCCTTGGTATAGGTGACACAGAGAATGCGCTCCGGCTTCGCGCCGTTGAGCAACAAACGGGCGACGCGGTTGACAAGCGTCGAGGTCTTGCCGGAGCCGGCATTGGCGGTGAGGAAGGACGAGGCCTTGGGATCGGCAGCTATATTTTGGGCGTTCATTCCGAAAGCTCCTCTTCCGGGGACTCATCATCGCCCAGCACGCTCCATTCGTAGAGCCGCGCCAACTGATCGTAGTCACCCCCGCGTACTTTCAGGAACTGCGGCGCGGTCCACGACAGGTAGGGCTTGCCCGCATCGGCGTAATCCTCCAGCCGGCGGCGGAAACTTTCCAGCGCCTTGTCAGCCAGGTCGGTGGCGTTTTCGCCTTTCAGCACAGCATTTTTGGCGATCGTACTATCCGGCGACACGCGGATATAGAGCAGATCGCCAACCGGTTTCTTATGATCAATACCCGTGAAGCCGCCGTGGCGCAGTATGGCCGCGGTCAGGGTCAGTTGTGGATAGAACCCCGCCGCCACCGCCTTGGCCGAAGGCGGCTGACCGGTCTTGAAATCGAGGATATCGACGCCCTCGTCACGCACCTCGATGCGGTCGGACTTGGCGGTCAGGCTGAATTCGCCACGAGACGTTCCGAGCTTCAGTTCGCCCTGCTGCTCGATGACCAGACGCGGTTTGGCGGCGCGGCGCTCGGTTTCAAACGCCACGAATTCCCGCGCCATGCCGGCCAGCAAAGGCCGTTGCAAAGCCATCTGCGCCGGTGACAGATTGGTCGCTGCCAGTTCTTCTTCCAACATTTCAGTCAGGCGGCGAACGCCTTCATCGCCCAGCACACCCGCCTCGGCGAAACGTTCCAGGCTCTTGTGAATGGCCGTGCCGCGCTGGCGGGCCTCGACCGGCTCGTTCGGACGCTCCAGCGGCCGCAGATCGAGAATGCGGCGGGCATAGATGGCGTAGGGATCGCGGACAAAGACCTCGACCTGCGTCACCGGCATCGACATCGGCCGGACAGCCACCGGCGGTTTTGGGGCGGGCCGGACAGCCGGTTTCAAGGCTGGTGGCTTGATCTTCAACCCGGCGTCCATCGCCCGCGCCCAGTCAAGATAACGGCCGTCGGTCGGGATTTTCAGGCCCGCGCCGTCGCACAGGGTTTGCAGCCGCCACAGCCAGCGCGACGCCACCTGCGGTTCGCCTTCGCGGCGATGGCGGGTGATCAGGAAAACCTCCGGCGCGGCGGCCGCCTGCACGAAATCGTGCGCCGACAGGCCCGTGCGGCGCTCCGGCGTCGGCAGGCCCAGTTTCTGGCGCATCGGCCGCGACAGGAACGGATCAAGCGCCGGCGCCTGCGGCCAGACACCTTCTTCGAGGCCCGCCAGGATCAACCGGTCGGCCTTGACCAGCCGCGCCTCGATGGCCCCTAAAATCAGCAGGCGCGGATGGGTGTTGCCGCCGGTCCGCACCTTGCCCTGATTGATGAGATGGCTGAGAATATCGCCAACCTCATGCGTGCCGGAGAGGGTAAAACCGGCGCTTTCGCGGATCAGTTCGGCCAGCATTTCCGACGCCTGCAAGCCGGGCGCGCCAGACCACAGAACCTGCCCGTCATCCGCCGCCAGACTTTCCGCCAGGGCGACGATCCGCGAGACGGCGCGGCTGAGATCGCTGAAGGAATCCGCCCGCACCGGCGTCATGATGGCGAGATAGTCCGCCCACAGATCAATGGCGTTCTGATCGATGCGGTCCAGCCGGTCAGGCGTTGCCAGAATTTGTGTGATGGTCTCGGCGCTGACGGGCGTGGCCCCGCGCAAAATCCGTTTTTCCAGCCCAAACAGCCCGGCATGACCGGAAAAACGACAATAAGGGTGACCCAACAGGCTAAGCAGACGCACCGGATCGTGGGGCGCCTCCAACAGAGCCAGCACATCAAGCAGGAACCGGCCGGTCAGACTGTTGGCCAAGGGTTCACCTGCGGAGGAATCCGGTTGCAGGCCCCAGCGCGACAGCCGCGCGGCGACCCGGCGCGACAGGGCGATATCGGGCGTGATCAGCGCTGCCACCTTATCGGGCGTTTCCAAGGTTTCACGCATCAGCAGGGCGATAACCGAGGCGGCTTCTTCATCACGCGCTGTATGGATTTCGCTCAGGCCTTTCAAACCCTCGGTCAGGGTATCGCCTTCTTCGGCCTTGAGCACGGCGATCTGGGCCAGCCAGTCCTTGGTGGCTTCGGCGGGCCGGAGGGCTTCATTGAGGATACGCCGGCGGGCGTCGCCCTTGCGATCAGCTTCCAACGAGGCCGGCCAGATATGGACCTGTTCGCGCTTGACCTTATGACGATCCAGGGTGCGCTTCATCGTCCCCTGCGGATGTGACTCCTCGATCTGCGCCCAGACATCCTCAGCCAGAGATAAATCAAGCCCCGGCAACACCACGGCCCCTTGTTCGGCTGTCGCAACAATCTGCATCAGGTCGGCCATCGAAGGCGCCGAGCCGGTTGTGCCGGCCAGAATAAGCGGGGTGCAAGGCGGATGATCCGTCCACTGATCAACCAGCCGGCGGATAAGCGTCACCTGACGCTGCGACGGGTCCATCAGGCCCAGCTCTGCCAGCCGTTTCGGCCAGGCGCGCACCGCCAGATTGAGGAATTTTGCAGAAACCTGCCAGTGCTGCGCCCAGCCTTCGAGCGCATACTGATCCTGACCCAGACCGGAAACGAGATTTTCCAGCTTGTCAGTCGCGTCAACCTCTTCCAGGGCCAGGGAGTCAAAGAAACCAGCCAGGCTGTCGGCCAGTTCGAGCGCCAGCTTTGCCGAGATGTCGCGGCCGTCCAGCCCGTCATATTCGGCGGTGATCAGGCGCGCCAGCTCAAAGCGCCGGCGCAGGGGGGATAGCGCCGGCGGCAGATCCAGCGCCAAGGCTTCCAAATCGAACGGCGGTTCGCCTTCGTCGAGATCACCAATGGCGCGGATCTGCGGCAAGAGCAGCGCACCTGCGCGCGCCTGTTGCGAAAACGACCGCGCCATAGCCCGCGCGCCGCGCCGGGTTGGGGTCAGGATTTGTGCGGTCGAGAGACGATCACCCAGCGCCTCGCAGATGCCACGCGCCAGATCGTCGAGAAAGCACCGCCCCGACGGAATGGTGAACCAGCGCGGCCCTGGCCGGGCAAAGATATCCGGGCCGCTCATCCCTTGAGCCGGGCTTCGGCGAAATCACGGGCCTCCGGATCGCCGACGTGCATCCACTGGCCCTCGAACACCGTGCCATGGAGGCGGCCTTCTGAGGCCAACCGTCGCCAGATACGCGACAATGAGAAAGCGCCTTCCGACTCGGCGTCGACGATCTGCGGCTTGGTGATATGCACGCCCATATAGTTGAATGGGGCCGATGGGGCATCACCCCGGAAAGCCAGCCGGCCATCGCTCAGGAAAAAATCGCCCGCGCCATCGAAACCGTGGCTGCTCTCCATCGACGTAACCAGCAAAGCGGCATCCATCTCATCCGGATTCCATTGATCGCATAAAGCTTTCAGGGCCGTGCCGTCCGGTGCAGTTTCCAGCCAGACACTGTCGATATTGGCCACCCAAACCGGATCATCGCCGAGCATGGGACGCGCTTTTTTCAGGCCGCCACCGGTTTCCAGCAGGGCGTCGCGCTCGTCGGAAATGATGATATCGAGATCGCGGCGCGCCTTCAGATGCGCTTCCAGCCGGTCGGCGAAATAGTGGACATTGACGACGAACCGCTTCGCCCCCGCGGCACTCAGGCGATCAAGCATATGGTCGATCAGGGTGCGGCCGCCGACCTCGACCAGCGCCTTGGGGCGGTCGTCAGTGAGCGGACGCATCCGGGTGCCGAGGCCGGCGGCAAGAATAAAGGCGGTTTCAGGGATCACGACAGTTTATCTCCGAAACCATGACGCAGGAACCAGTCCCGCAAGCCTTCCATGCCCGGTTCACGGATATTGCGGGCGATATGGCCCCACATGCGCGGAATGAAGGCTTCATAGCGCGGCTTATGATAATGGACGACCAGCCGGGCGAAGATGCCAAGGATGCGCGCCTCGTTCAGGGTCGCCAGGGCGTTGTAATCCTGCATGAAGGCGGCGCGGTCGACCTGTGGGCGCAAGGCAAAATAATGATCGAGGCATTGCGCCTCCAGTTCGCGGGAAACATCGCGGCGGGCGTCCTGCAACAGCGACAGCAGATCCCATGCCGGGTGGGCGCGCAGGCAATCCTGGAAGTCGATCATGCCGACCCGCGCCACGCCTTCGCGCTGCGGCAGCCACAGCAGGTTTTCAGCATGGTAATCACGATGGATGAAGGTGGTGGCCCCGGCTTCGGCGCGTTGGCGCAGCGGTGCCCACAGCGCTTCCCATTCCGCGAGGGCCGCATCGCTTAAAGGATGGGACGGATCGTATTTCGGATACCACTCAACGAATAAACCAGCGCCGGTTTTCAGCGCCAGATCATCGTAACTCAGCAGAGGCCAGTCATGATCAAGGATCGCCGGTGGGGTCAAGTCGTGCAGGCGCGCCTGCGCCTCGATGGCGCTGAGGTAAAGCGGCGTTTCGTCCTCGCCACGCGCGATCAGCGCCGCGAACAGGTCGTCACCGAGATCCTCGCTGATCAGCAGGCCATTGGCGGCATCGACCTCGAAGATTTCCGGCGCGGAAAGCCCCTGCGCGCGCAGATAATGCGCGGCGCCGACAAAGGCCTCCATCCGCCCGGCGGCCAGCCGCGCCATAGCGTTATAACCGGAGGCCTGGCGTTCCTCGATCGTCTCGTTCAGGCGGCAGGGCTGGGTTTCCAGCGCCGGGGCCTGGTCCATCAGCATGAAGGTCGAGCCATCCTTGCGCACCAGGCGCTCATAACGGCGCGTCGAGGCGTCGCCCGGCAGGGGCTGGCGCTCGGCTTCTGAAAAACCCGCACTCTGCAGGAAACGGCGTTTGATGGCCTCGCGGTCAGTCATATTTTCGGTTAGTCCCTGAAGCGGCCCTGCGGCGTAAGCGTTACGTTTCGACCGCTTTTTAAATTGGTATTACCGGCCTCTTCTAGGACGATATCGAGACGGTCGTCAAAGCCCAAATGCCCCAGGCGCTGCGGCCATTCGATCAGCAGGACGCTGTGCGGCAGGGCGTCATCGAGCGCCAGTTCGTAGGATTCCTCCGGCGATTTCAGACGGTAAAGATCGAGGTGGACGATCTCGAAACCGGGGCCGTCATAGGTCTGCATCAGGGTAAAGGTCGGCGACGGCACATCCTGGTCGGGGGTCGTCAGGGCGCGGACAATGGCGCGGGCCAGCGACGACTTGCCCATGCCAAGCTCGCCTTGCAGGTAGAGGACATCACCGGCCTTGAGTAAAGGCGCGATGCGGCCGCCCAGCGCGATAGTGGCGGCTTCGTCGGGCAAGTGAAGGCTGTGCGGCTGGGAGAGATCAAGTATTTCAGGCATGAAAAACCTTATCCGGCGCTTCCGGCAGTTGCAACTCGACATAGGCCTTCAGGCGGCCGGTATCCAGACCTTCCGTTTGCGGATCGATCAATGGCCCGACCGTCAGGTCGAAACGCTTGCCGGCCTTGTTGAGGAGTTCGTGGAACAGGGTGATGTCGCGCAGTTCCTGCGAAAAGCGGTTGAACAGGTGAAACCAGAAGCTGTCTGGTCCGGCGACATGGACCGGCACGATGGGGGCATCATATTTCTGCGCCAGTGATACGGCGGTCGGCGCCCAGGCCGGATCGATCAGCCAGCCCTCGGCATTGCGTCGCGCCAGACGCCCGGCCGGAAACATCACCACGCAGCGCTCGCTCTCAAAAGCATCCTTCGCACCTTGCAACGTCACGCGGGTCTTTTCACGCGTCCGCTTGGCCTCGACCCATTCGACCGGGATCAACGCTTCGGCCAGGCGCGGATTGAAGCGCAGGGCGTCGGCATTGGCGAAGAAAATCGCGTCCGGCCGGCGCTTGAGAATGGCGTCATAGACCGCGATACCGTCGGCGATACCGGTCGGATGATTGCAGACAACGAGACAGCGGCCTTGCGCCGGCACCCGGTCAGACTGGCGGCTGACCACCTCAAGCGACAAGAGATTCGAGACATAATCCAGGCTTTCCGGGCCGGACATACCGGCGATGGCGTCGGCCATACGCACAGCCTTATGGCGGCCCAGGATCAGGTAAAGCACCGGCTTGACCACCGGCCACAGCGGCGACCGCACCAGCTTCGGCGCGCGCTCATAAATCAGTTCGTCGACGATATGCAGGTTCACGATGGCCTATGGGTGCTGTTTCTTTGTCGTAAACCGCTTCGGCTGTTTCCGGCAAGCCTGTCGGCTAACTGTTACAGCATACCGCTTGGCAAAGCGTAGATGTCTCTGTATGACAGGGGCCATGCCCGACGCCACGCACCATTCGCGCCTTCAGGACGCCGCTCTTGCGCCATCGCCGGTCAGTGAAGACCGCCGCCGTCCCAAGGCAATTGCCCCCTACGCCGGCCTGTGGATCGCGGTTGTTTTGTGTGTGGTTTTTGCACTCCTCGCCATGTTCCTGCAACGCTAAGGCGTAATATCTGCCCCCCAGGACGTTTTTCCGGGTGTTTTGCATCGATTTCTTATATTAACCATGTTGGGTATTCTGAGTGCGCGTTAAGGATTATAATCGATCCTGATGGTACGATGCTCTAACGGAGGCTTACGGGGGTGAGAATGAGCCGGAAATTCCTGCTGTGGGCTATGGCGCTGGTGGTCATACTGCCTACGCTTTTCGGTGTGGGCTACTGGTTCTACTGGGATCAGTTCCAGCGTTACGCGCCCGTCACCATCACCGCCCCGGCCGATATCGCCAGCATCCAGAGCCTGCTCGATCGCGCCGATTATGTTTCGCCCGATTTCCAGAAGGCCGTCCTGACCACAGGCCCCGCATCAGGCGTCACCACCGCCGTCACCCAACCGGTGGCCAAGCGCTGGGTCTATCTCGTCACCTTCCGCACATGTGAAGCCTGCCGCGCCTATGAAGAGACCGAATTTCCACGCCTCCAGGCGGGCGGTATCGAAACCCGCGTCGTGCCTTTTGCGCTCGCTGATAACGGAACCACCAAACAATCGACACCGGAAGAACGCTCGACCATCGCCGAGTTGTGGCTGAATCGGAGCTGGCCGCTTTACCTGCAATGGCGCAACACGCCGGCCGAAAGCTGGAAGGCGGAGAATATTCCGGTGGCGGATGACGATATGGCGCGATCGGGCGTGGTGTGGGCGTCGCGCGAATTCATCACCGAACTGGCGCCAAGCTTGCGCAACAGCAAGGTCAATGTCGCCTATCCGCTGGTCATCTGGCGCAATAAAAATAACGAACTGCGCGTCTGTAGCTGCACCAGCAACAAGGCCTATCACTTCATCCGCGAAGACCTGGGGCTGCCCGGCGATCTGGAGACCGATGTCCGCGACCTGCTGAAATTTCCCAAGCAGATATTGCCTTCCGGCAGCGAAAGTTCGGCGTCATCCTCCAGCCTCGCCCCTGCCCCGGGCCTGAGCGCCGGCGGCAATTACGGACCGGATTCAACCCCGTCCAGCTTCTGATCCAGACAACAAAGAAGCCCGCCGAGCGAACTCAGCGGGCTTCTTCAATTCTCACCACTCCACTATACCAAGGCAACGCTTTGGCAAGGCCAAGTGGCCACCGCGCCTGATGGCGCGCAAGCCCGCCCGGCTTGAGGGCGAAAACTAATGTACGTTTTCGCCGTATTCGTTGGCGTGTTCGGCCAGGATGGTCATGCCGTCTTCGTTGACGTCGGCGAAACCCCCGCGCACCTGGAAGACGCGCTTCGTCGTGCCGTCGAGGATGGTGACATCCCCTTCGGCCAGCGTGGTCATGAAGGGCGCGTGGTGCGCCAGGACGCCGAATTCACCTTCGACACCCGGCGCCACGACCTGATCGACCTCGCCCGCGAACAGTTCGCGTTCGGGCGTCACCAGGGAAACATGCAGTTTCTCGCTCATAATTACTTACCTTCGCCGGCCAGCTTTTCAGCCTTGGCGATAGCGTCTTCGATGGTGCCGACCATGTAGAAGGCGGCTTCGGGCAGGTGATCGTAATCACCGTTGCAGATGCCTTTGAAGCCCTTGATGGTGTCTTCGATCGACATCAGCACGCCCGGCGTGCCGGTGAAGATTTCGGCGACGTGGAAAGGCTGCGACATGAAGCGCTGGATCTTGCGGGCGCGGGCGACGGTCGCCTTGTCTTCTTCTGACAGTTCGTCCATGCCGAGGATGGCGATGATGTCCTTCAGCGCCTTGTATTGCTGGAGGATTTCCTGAACGCGCGTGGCGGTTTCGTAGTGTTCCAGACCAACGACGCGCGGATCAAGGATACGCGAGGTCGAATCCAGCGGATCGACGGCCGGATAGATGCCCTGTTCGGCGATCGAGCGCGACAGAACGGTGGTGGCGTCAAGGTGGGCGAACGAAGCGGCCGGGGCCGGGTCGGTCAGGTCATCGGCGGGAACGTACACGGCCTGAACCGAGGTGATAGAGCCCTTGTTGGTCGAGGTGATACGCTCTTGCAGACGGCCCATTTCGGTGGCCAGGGTCGGCTGATAGCCCACAGCCGAAGGAATACGGCCGAGCAGGGCGGACACTTCGGAACCGGCTTGCGTGAAGCGGAAGATGTTGTCGACGAAGAACAGAACGTCCTTGCCTTCGACGTCGCGGAAATATTCGGCCTGGGCCAGACCGGTCAGGGCGACGCGGGCGCGGGCGCCGGGAGGCTCGTTCATCTGACCGTAAACCAGCGTACAGCGCGAGGTGCCCCCGCCGCCGTGCTCGTTCACCTTGGATTCGATCATTTCGTGATAGAGATCGTTGCCTTCGCGGGTCCGCTCACCGACGCCGGCGAACACCGAGTAGCCGCCGTAGGCCTTGGCGATGTTGTTGATCAGTTCCTGGATGGTGACGGTCTTGCCAACGCCGGCGCCGCCGAACAGGCCGACCTTGCCGCCCTTGGAATAGGGACAGATCAGGTCGATGACCTTGATGCCGGTGACGAGAATTTCAGCCGAAGTGGCCTGATCGGCGAACGAAGGCGCGTCAGCGTGGATCGGATTGAAGAACTTGGTTTCGATCGGACCGGCTTCGTCGATCGGCTCGCCGATGACGTTCATGATGCGGCCGAGCGTGGCAGGACCAACCGGAACGGTGATCGGGGTGCCGAGGTCGGTCACGGCCTGACCGCGCACGAGGCCTTCGGTGGCGTCCATAGCGATGGTGCGGACGGTGTTTTCACCAAGGTGCTGGGCGACTTCCAGAACCAGGCGCGCGCCGGTGGCGGGGTTGGTGGTTTCCAGAGCGTTCAGGATGGCGGGCATACCGCCCTCGAACGACACGTCGACGACGGCGCCGATGATCTGGGTGACACGGCCTTTAGCGGCAGTGATCTTTTGTGGAGCGGACATGATTTAAAACCTTTTACGTCGATGTCTGTTTGGTTCGGATATTTGAATTACTTGTAACGCCTGTTTTCTTTCCAGCCGTGAAGCATGTAGTGCTGTTCTGCCGGGACACCGGCGCGCTTCACGTCCGGGTGCATCAGCAGGTACAGGTTCGCGTCGAAGTCTGCCGGCAAGGGCGGCGCCTGACCCGTATCGGGTACGTTGGCCTTAACGACGGGCGCCGTCATGGCCGGTGAAGCAGGGGCGGACGACGCTTTTACCAGGCTCTCATACGGACGCCCCAGATACATGTTGGGAACCAGTTGTTGCGTACTGATATCAACAATATCGTAAGCCTCGATATTCGACACCAACGGGTCCGAATGCGACGGCTGATAATAGACGCAATCCTCGAAGAAGTAATGCGTCACCTGCGACCAGCGTGTCTTTTCCGGATTGGTCTGCGCGCTGCCGCCATGCAGCAGGTTGGCGCTCCAGATAACCGCCTGGCCCTTTTTCGCGTGGAAATATTCCGGCTGGATACCGGACTGCTCCGCGAGGGCGCGCCAGACAGGCTCGAAAGGCCCCTGCACATCCTCGAAACGCTGCGCGCCGACATAACGGCCGAGCATGTCATTATGCAGCACCGGCCATTTATGCGAGCCGGGATAGTACATCAGGGGGCCGGCATCCGGGCCTATGTCCTCCAGCGCCAGCCAGACGCCGCACATGAAGCGTTCAGGCACGGATGAGAAATGTACCGTATCGGCATGGACATGCTGCTGCGTGCCAACCGGGAAATTCAGGGTCTGGAACGGAAACGCCTTGCGGCCGTAGAGCTTGCTCAGAAGATCGATGACGCCTTCATTGACAGCGATGGCGCGGACATCGGCATTGGTGTGCCAGGCGTTGGCCAGGCGCAGGCCATGCGAATTTTTCCAGCCGGATCGCCGCCATTGCGCGAAATCGAATTTTGGCGTCAGGTCGGCACGAATGCGTTCGATGCGGGCATCGAGTTCGTCATCCGGAAAATCGAATACCGCATACCCCTGTGTATTCAGCTGGATGGCGATGTCGCGTTCGAGATCGGTCAGACCCATGTCGGCGAGCGACGCGTTGAATAACAGAGATTCAACGTTCGGAACGCCTGGCAGGAGTTGCTGTGTCAGTGACATGACCGATCTCGACTCCGCTTACAGAGCTTCGGCGCCGGCGATGATCTCGATCAGTTCGGTCGTGATCTGGGCCTGGCGTTTACGGTTATATTTCAGGGTCATGGCGTTGATCATCTCGCCGGCATTGCGCGTGGCGTTATCCATGGCGCTCATCTGCGAGGCGTAGAAGCCGGCGTTGTTTTCCAGCAGGCTGGCCAGAAGCTGCACCGAGAGATTACGCGGCAGGAGCGTTTCGAGAAGCTCCTCCTCGGATGGCTCATATTCGTAGACCGCGCCCTGGGTATCTTCCACGGCTGAGAGATCGACATCGGCCGGGATCAGGCGCTTGGACGACGGCACCTGGGAGATGACCGACTGGAAGCGCGAATAGAAGAGGGTCACGACATCGGCGCGGCCTTCGGAAAATTCGCGGGCGATCAGGTCGGCGATCGGCGCCACCACGTCGATCGTCAGCACCTTGGTGCCCGACAGGTCGAAGGATTCGACGATCTTGTCGGCATAGGTGCGCTTCAACTGGTCACGGCCCTTGCGGCCGATACAGATGAGACGGACCTTGTTACCGGCGGCGGTTTGCTGGGCGATGAATTCGCGGGCGGCGCGGACGATGTTCGAATTGAACCCGCCGGCCAGGCCACGGTCAGCCGTGGCGACGACGACCAGTTGATGGGTCGCCGAGCCGTTGCCGACCAGCATCTGCGGAGCGCTGTCGCCCGTGATGCCCTTGGCCAGATTGGCGATGACCGCTGCCATGCGCTTGGCGTAGGGCCGGGCGTTTTCCGCCGAGTCCTGCGCGCGCTTGAGCTTGGCGGCCGCCACCATCTGCATCGCTTTCGTGATCTTCTGCGTGGCTTTCACGCTTCCGATCTGAGTGCGCATGTCCTTTAAGCTTGCCATTTTGTGTGACTAACTTTCCGGGCTTAGGCGAAGTTGGAAGTGAAATCGGCGACGATCGTCTTCAGCTGCTCTTCGAGTTCAGCCGACAGGGCCTTCTTGTCGCGGATCGCGGTCAGAAGGTCGGTGTGACGGGTGCGAAGCGAGGACAGCAGTTCCTTTTCGTAGCGGCCGACATCGCCGACAGCCACGGTGTCGAGATAACCACGCGTACCGGCGTAGATCACGCAGACCTGCTCTTCGACCTTCAAAGGTGAATATTGCGGCTGCTTCAGCAGTTCGGTCAGGCGGGCGCCACGCGCCAGCAGGCGCTGGGTAGCGGCGTCGAGATCGGAGCCGAACTTGGCGAAGGCGGCCATTTCACGATACTGGGCCAGGTCGCCCTTGATGGCGCCGGCGACTTGCTTCATCGCCTTGATCTGAGCCGACGAGCCGACGCGCGACACCGACAGACCGACGTTCACGGCCGGACGGATGCCCTGATAGAACAGGTCGGTTTCGAGGAAGATCTGGCCGTCGGTGATCGAAATCACGTTGGTCGGGATGTAAGCCGACACGTCGTTGGCCTGGGTTTCGATGATCGGCAGGGCGGTCATCGAGCCGGAGCCGTTGTCTTCGTTCAGCTTGGCGGCGCGTTCGAGCAGGCGGGAGTGCAGGTAGAAGACGTCGCCCGGATAGGCTTCGCGGCCCGGCGGACGGCGCAGCAGCAGGGACATCTGGCGGTAAGCCACGGCCTGCTTCGACAGATCGTCATAGATGATCAAGGAGTGCATACCGTTGTCGCGGAAATATTCACCCATGGCGCAACCGGCGAACGGCGCCAGGTATTGCAGCGGGGCCGGCTCAGAAGCCGAGGCGACGACGACGATGGTGTATTCCAGCGCGCCGTTTTCTTCGAGCGCCTTGACGATCTGGGCGACGGTCGAACGCTTCTGGCCGATGGCGACGTAAACGCAATAGAGCTTGGCGCTTTCGTCTGTGCCTTCGTTGACGGCCTTTTGATTCAGGATGGCGTCGATGGCGACGGCGGTCTTTCCGGTCTGACGGTCGCCAATGATCAGTTCGCGCTGGCCGCGGCCGACGGGGATCAGGGTGTCAATCGCCTTGATGCCGGTTTGCACAGGTTCATGCACCGACTTGCGCGGGATGATGCCGGGGGCTTTCAGGTCGGTACGGCGGCGTTCGGTCGATACGATCGGACCCTTGCCATCGATCGGCTCACCGAGCGGGTTGACGACGCGGCCGAGCAGGCCCTTGCCGACCGGCACGTCGACGATTTCGCCGAGGCGGCGGCATTCGTCGCCTTCCGAAATGTCGCGGTCTTCACCGAAGATAACAACGCCGACATTATCCTTTTCAAGGTTCATGGCCATGCCCTTGACGCCGGCCTTGGGGAACACGACCATTTCACCGGCCTGAACCTTGTCGAGGCCGTAGACGCGGGCGATACCGTCACCGACGCTGAGTACGGAACCTACGTCGGAGACGTCGGCTTCTTCACCGAAACCGGCGATTTGAGCTTTGAGAATGGCCGAGATTTCGGCTGCACGAATGTCCATGAGTGTTACGCTCTCTTAAGGGCGAATTTGAGGGAATCAAGTTTGGTCTTGAGCGAAGCGTCGAAGAGACGCGAGCCTACGCGGACCTTGAGGCCGCCCAGGAGAGCCGGATCAACACGGGTGCTGATTTCGGCGGATTGGCCAAGCGTCTTGGCCAGGGTCTTTTTGAGGTCCGCCAACTGCGCGTCCGACAGGGCGACAGCCGAGGTCACTTCCGCGCTGACAATACCCTTTTGGGCGTCGTACAGCTTGTTGAAAGCGGTGATGAAGGGGAACAGGTGATCGAGGCGGCCATTGGCGGCCAGGACGCCCAGGGTCTTTTGAGTCAGGGCATTGAGCTTGAGGCTCTTGGCAACCGCCAGCAGGCCGCTCAGCTTGACGTCCGACTTGTAGACCTGCGAGGCCACAAAGGTGCGCAGTTCGGCGCTGGAGAGCAGGAGCGCCTTCAGGTTCGCCACGTCGCCATGCACCTTGTCGAGGACTTTCGTATCCCCGGCGAGGTCAAAGGCGGCCTTGGCATAACGCTCGCCGGCTTCCGTTTCTCGGTATTGATCGTTCACGCTATATTCCTAAAGTGTGTCCAACAGAAAAATGTACGCGAAGCCAGGAAAAACAAGGCTTCGGATAATGGGCACAAGCTCACGGGCGCTGAAACATAGCGCCTCTGCTGGCTATAGCCGCGGGCCTCTTAGCATAGGGTTTTTGCCATCGCAACCAAACAGGGTGAGATTCTTGAGGCTAAGTCCACTTATGAGATCAAAGTTACGCGACCCGCCGATTTGTTGACCTTCCTGTCTTGTGATTCAGGCTAATTCTTTTATTTATAATGGATATTACCGCCACACCTCCGATGAGAGACCAAATACCATGGCCGACCTGACCGCCCTTGCGACCGATCCTGCCGCCTGGGCAGCCCTCCTGACCCTGATCGTTATGGAGGTGGTGCTTGGCATCGACAACCTGATCTTCATCTCAATCCTGACCAACAAGCTACCCGAAGCCATGCGCCCGAAAGCGCGCGCCCTGGGCCTTGGCGGCGCGCTGCTGATGCGGATCGCCCTGCTGTTCACGCTGTCGCACCTCGCCGGCATGAAGGATGTCGTCATCACCCTGTTCGATCACGGCTTCTCGTGGCGCGACATCATCCTGCTCGGCGGCGGGCTGTTCCTGGTCTACAAGGCGACCAGCGAGATCAACCACTCGACCGAGCACAAGGATGAAAACGGCGACAAAAAGCCGCAGGTCAAGATCGGCTTCGCCTCAGCCATCGCCCAGATCCTGATGCTGGATCTCGTCTTCTCCATCGATTCGATCCTGACCGCCGTCGGCATGACCGATCACCTGCCGATCATGATCATCGCCGTGCTGGTCGCCGTCTTCCTGATGTTCGTGGCGTCAGGGCCAATCTCGGCCTTCATTAACCGCCACCCCTCGATCGTCATGCTGGCGCTCGGCTTCCTGCTGATGATCGGCATGGTGCTGATCGCCGAAGGCTTCGGTGCGCACATTGAAAAAGGCTACATCTACGCCGCCATGGCCTTCGCCGGCTTTATCGAGGCCTTGCAGATGTTTTCGCGCGGACGGGCGAAGAAGACCTCTGATCACCACTAGAGCAAAAATGACGTTGGATAGAATCGTCATTTTTGCTCTGGTTTTTTGTTTGGCGCGCAATTTATCCGAAAAGTGGCGACCACTTTATCGGATTGCGCTCTGATTTACCGACGGCATGGCTTTACGAAACGACTGAAATCGGCAAACACTCTGTTCAGTGAGTTTGCGGGAATACGTAATGACCGATCCTAAGCCCCGCGCCCTGTTGATGCGCCGCGATGTCCTGACGGGCATAGGCGCAGGGTTGACCGGCGGCGCCGTGACTCTGTGGGCCGGTGCGACCTTCCTGCCAAAAGCTGCTGTTCATGCGCCGGACCTGTCTGCGGCCACCGAACCCGTTGCCCCGTCGCCGCCACCACCGCTGCGGAACTGGCCGTCGCTCGATGATCTGGCGAATCGCATGATTGAGCGCCAGATAACGCCGGGGCTGTCCCTCAGCGTCATGAAGGGCGGCATCATGCTCTATTCCGCCGGTTTCGGAAACGCCCGCTTGCTGCCGAAGCATCCGGTCGATGCGCACACCGGTTTTCGCATCGCCTCGATCAGCAAGCAGTTCACCGCCGCCGCCATTTTGTTGCTGGCGGAAGAGGGCAAGCTGTCTCTCGGCGATCCGCTGGCGCGCTTCCTGCCGGATTTTCCGCGCGCAGATGCGATGACCCTGCGCGAATTGTTAAGCCATACCTCCGGCCTCGACGACTATCTGAGCGGTCGACACGCCGACATGCTGATGACCGCGCAAAGCCATGACTATACACAGCAGGGCCTGCTGGAAGCGATCAAGACCGCCGCCCCGCTGTTCCGCTGTCCGCCGGGCATGAAATGGGTCTACAGCAATACCGGCTTCGCCCTGCTCGGCATCATTGTCGAGCGTCTGAGCGGCTTGCCGCTGGCGGCTTTTTGCCAGCGGCGTCTGTTTGCGGGGGCCGGCATGTCACGCACGGCTATCGATCCGCTGAACCTGGGCGATCCGGATATCTGTCAGGGCCATCGCGCCACTCGAAGTTTGCGCGATGGCTTCGGCCAGGTGTGGCCGGTTTCGCCCAGTTTCACCGGCGGATCAGGCGGGCTGCGCTCGACCAGCGCCGATCTCTGCCGCTGGCATTCAGCGCTGATGTCTGGGAAAATCCTCAAGCCGGAAAGCCTCGCCGCCATGCTGACACCGGTGCGCCTCAAGGACGGCGCCTTCGCTATGGATCGGGAGAATACCCGCTCACCGGGCTATGGGCTGGGGATGCGGCTGGGCTTTATTGATGCGCAGCCATACTTCACGCATAGCGGCCGTATCAATGGCTTTACCGGCCAGTTGATGACCCTGCCGCTCGAACAACTGACTGTGGCGACGTTATATAATTGCGACGGCGCCAATGACGGTGGTTTCTTCCCGTCACACGCCGCCCTGCGCGAAGAAGCCCTGCGGTTGGGGCGGTTGGCCTGATTTACAGAAAACTATAGGGGTCGATATCGACGACCAACCGGATGGCGTTGGGGCGTTTGATCGCCGCCAGCCAGTGACTGACGAAGGCCTGCAAATCACGGTTGCGGTCCGCCCGCACCAGGAAGCGCTTGCGCCATTGACCGCGGACCAGGGCCAAGGGCGCATCGGCCGGGCCGTAAACATCGACCCCCTCGGTATTGGGAATGAACAGGGCCAGTTCGCGCGAAAACTTATTCAGCAAATTCTGATCCTTGGCCGACAGGATCAGCGCCGCCAGCCGGCCGAACGGTGGGAATTTCGCCACCTCGCGTGACATCGATTCATAGGCATAAAAGGCGTCGCGGTCCTGATGCTGGAGCGCCTGCATCACCGGATGCTCCGGTGTATAGGTCTGGAGCACGGCCTTGCCGGGCTTCAGCTTGCGGCCCGCCCGGCCGGTGGCCTGCGCCAATAGCTGAAACGTCCGCTCGGCGGCGCGCAGATCACCGCCTTTCAGGCCCAGATCGGCATCGACAATGCCGACAAGCGTCAGATTGGGGAAGTTGTGTCCCTTGGCGGCGGCCTGCGTGGCGATGACGATATCGATCTCGTTATCCTCGATGCGCTTGATCAGCGAGGCGGAACTGGCTGCATCCGGCGTGGTGTCGGAGGAAAATATCTCCGCCCGTGCTTCGGGGAAACGGCTCTGCACCTCTTCCAGGATACGCTCGACCCCCGGCCCGACCGAAATCAAACTATCCTGCGCGCCGCAATGCGGGCAGGTCTTCGGCTTGCGCATCGAAAAACCGGTCAGATGGCAGACCAATCGCCCCGAAGCGCGGTGTTCGACCAGCCAGGAATCGGTATTGGGCGAGGTCATCTTCTCGCCGCACGCCTTGCACAGCACCAGCGGCGCATAGCCCCGGCGGTTGAGGAACAACAGCACCTGTTCGCGGCGGGACAGCGTGGCAATGATCTCACCGACCAGGGTATCGGACAGCCAGCGGGTTTCGCCGTTCTGGCCTTTTTCAGGCGAATGCGCCTTCATATCGATCAGCGAAATATCCGGCAGGACTGCCGTGCCGTGGCGCTGTTCCAGCCTGATCCAGGCGTAGCGGCCCTTTTCGGCATTGGTCAGGGTTTCCAGCGACGGCGTGGCCGAGGCCAGGACGACCATAGCGCCATCCAGCCGGGCGCGGAAAACCGCCAGGTCGCGGGCATGGTAACGCGCCCCCTCTTCCTGCTTGTAGGAGCCGTCATGCTCTTCATCAACCACGATCAAACCCAGCCGCTGGAACGGCAGGAACAGCGCCGAGCGCGCGCCCACAACCAGCCGCACATGGCCTTTTGCTACGCCTTCCCAGATGCGGCGGCGATTGCCATTGGAGATATTGGCGTGCCATTGCGCCACAAGGGCGCCAAAGCGCGCCTCAAGCCGGCCGAGCACAGCCTGGGTCAGCGCGATTTCCGGCAGCAGTATCAGCACCTGCGCTGTTGGATCAGTGCGCAGCAGGTCGGCGACGGATTCGAGATAGACTTCCGTCTTGCCGGAGCCGGTGACGCCATCGAGCAGAACCGGCGCGAAGGCATGCTTGTCCTGCTCCATCTGCAGCAACTGGTGCGCCGCCGATTGGGAGTCATTGAGGCGGGCCGGCGCGAAATCGGGATTGGGTTGCGGATAGACTTCTTCACGCGCCAGATCGACCTTTTGCAGGACGCCTTCCTTTTCCAGTGCCGAAACCACGCCGGTCGAGACACCCGCCGCCATGGCCAGTTCGCCAAGCCCCATCGGCACCAGGGCCGTATCGAGTACCGCTTGTCGGGCCTTGGTCATCCGGGCCGGTGGCTCGCCGGTCAGCACATAGCCCTGCTTTGGGGCGGCACGCGGAATCTTCAGCGCGCGAATACAGCCATTGAGGAAGACGCCCGGCGGGGTCAGGGTCCAGCCGGCGGCCCACAGCCAGAAGTTAAGGCTGGCTTCCGGCACGATCGGATCATCGAGCTTTGCCGCCACCGCCTTAAGGCGCGACAGGTCTTCGTCCGCTTCCGGTGTCTCGAACCCGATCACCAGGCCGCGCACCTTGGCATGACCGAGCGGCACGATGACATGTTCGCCGGCCCTCAGCGTCATGCCTGACGGCACGGCGTAATCAAGCGCCTCCGCCATCGGCGCGAGCACAACGATCTTGGCGATTAAGGTTACTTTTTCGCGGGATTCAAACAAATCGGAGGCAGCCGGACTCATGGTTTTAGCCTCTAACACGAAATCCCCTGCTTTGTCATAGCCGGAAGCGGAAACCGCTTCACAGACGCGAAAAGCCACATTATGGTGCTGGCTATGAGCACCGAAGGCAACATAACTTTTCCAGATCTCGACGGCTGGCAGGCCATGCGCCGCCACCTGATCGAACACGCCGATGACATCCGGCGCGATGCCGCCCTGCTGGAAGCGCTTGGCCTGCAAAGCAAGACGAAGCACCTGATCGATTTCGGACCGGCGGCGCTGTCGCGTCTCGAAGCCCGCGCGCTCAAGGATTTCGACGTCCGCCGTCAGTTGGAAATGACGGCCCGTGCCAATTTCGACGCCCAGAGCCAGACCCACGGCCTGGCCCTCAGCCTGATGGAATCGCGCAATCATTCTGATCTCGCCCGCCGGCTCAACGAAGAGGTGCGTCACCGCTTTGGCCTGGTCGCCGCCACCATCGCCCTGGAAGACACGGCGCCGGTGCCGCTCGGCTGGAAAACGCTCGATTACGGCGGCGTCGATTACATTATTGGCGAGACCGGCCTGAGCCTGCTCGGCCCGGAGGGGGTTTGCCGCGTGCTGTTCGATGAGGATGTCAAGCGCATCAAATCGGCCGCCGTGCTGCGCATCGCCTTGTGGCGCGAAGGCCGTCCGGGTCTTGTGGCGTTCGGCTCCAGTGATTTCGACGGTTTCTCGCCGGAGATGGGCGCAGAGCTTGTGGCCTTCGTCGCCCGCGTGATCGAGCGGGTGGCTGACCGCTGGCCGGTGCTGGCCTAAATCTTGCTTTATGCTCCCCGGCGGGACAATAACGTATCGTTCCGGTAAAAATGCGTATCCTGTGCATTATAGAACCGGATGCAAGCCATAAGCGTCTTCGGAGTGGGCGGACCTTGAAAAACATCATCCTTTTAGAAGCCAATGAGATCCCGCCGCGCCTTATAGACGATTATGTCGCGCGTCAGCCAAATTCAGCCCTGGCGAAACTCGTCGGATCGTCTCGCACCTATGTCAGCCGCTGCGAAGACGAAATCGAACTCGACCCGTGGATCAGTTGGCCCACCCTGCATCGCGGCGTGATCGACAAGGCGCACGGCATATTGCACCTTGGCCAGAGCCTGGAATGGGCCGACCGGCATTATCCGCCGGTCTGGCGGCTTTTACGGCAGGCAAATATCAGTGTCGGCGTGTTCGGCTCGCTGCATTCTTCGGCTGTGCCGGAAGACGCCGAAAACTATAGTTTCTATGTGCCTGATTATTTTGCCGCCGAGGCCTATGCGCATCCGGCGTCATTGCTGCCGTTTCAACGTTTTAATCTGGCCATGACCCGGCGTTCGGGCCGGAATGTGGATACCGGCATTCCGGCAAAGGCCGCCAGGGATTTCGCCGGCAGCGCCTTCAACAACGGCCTGTCTCTGGCCACGACCATGCAGGTGATCTCCCAGCTTGCCGGCGAACGTATTTCCAGTCACCGCAAAATTCGCCGGCGCAATCTGCAACCCGTCATCGGCCTCGACTTCTTTCAGAAACTTCTGAAGACGACGCAGCCCCAGTTTGCCACCTTCTACACAAACCATGTGGCGGCAGCCATGCACCGCTATTGGGCGGCGCATTTTGTCGACGATTACGAACCGGAAAACCCGATGAGCGAATCGTGGCGCGGCAAGTATCGTGACGAGATTTTTCAGGCCATGAACATCTTCGACCAGATGGTCGCCAGCCTGATGCGCCATGTCGAACAGATGGAAGACGGCGTTCTGGTGCTGGCCTCCAGCCTCGGGCAGGCGGCGGTCAATTCGAGCGGGGAAACGCGCGGCTTCACCACCGTTACCGATGTCGGCCGCTTCATGGATTTCATGGGCATGGAAAGGTCCGACTGGGAAGCCGGACACGCCATGGTGCCGTGCATCAGCATAAGCCTTAAGCCCGAAAAGGCCGGCGAATTCATGGAACGCATGAAAACGGTCGAGTTCATGGGCGTGCGCGGCGTTCACAACGAACGTGAGATCGCGCCCTTCTCCTATGATCTGCGCGACGGCAAATCCTTCCATCTCTATTTTTACTGGGAAGGCGAAGAACCGTCCGGGCAAATACTGCGCGGGAATGCAGGCGTCAGCCCGGAAGAGGCCGGCATTGGATTCTTCCGGCATGAAGATAATGTCGCCTGCTCGGCCCATCATATTCCCGAAGGCTTCATGGCCGTCTATGATCCCAAAACCGTCGCCGGCAAAACACCGGTGCGTGAGCATATTTCGACCCGTGCTTTTGCGCCCGCCCTTTTGCGCACCTTCGGCGTAACCCCGCCGGCCTATATGGTTGAGGATGCACGTTTGGTCTTCTGACAGCCGTGGACGAGCCTTTCCGGCTTCGGTTTTTGACGACCAAACATGTGTCAACTCGGCGTGATCCTGCTGCCAGGTAAAGAAATCCTCACGGTTTGACCTTAAAATTGTCCACATGCGTGACTATATTGACAATTCAAGGATGCTCCCCTGCGCCTATGAGGCTTCCTTCTCCGACGCGCCTTTAAGGTTTGGCGCCACCCTGAGGTCCGGCATGGAGAAAGCCCTCTCACCCCTCCTACCCCTCCGTAAGGACGGGGAGGGAAGCCGCCCCGGCGCAGGGGAGCATTTTCTTTGACGATTTCCCTTTCCGACGCCCAAATCGCCTGGATAAGCTGGCTCAAGGACCAGAAGCGCTGCTCGCCGCGCACGCTGGAGGCCTACGCCCACGCCCTGCGCTATTATCTCGATCATCTCGGCCGTTCGATATCCGGCGATCTGACGCTTGAGGATGTGGTGGCGGTCTCTTCCGGCGACATCCGAAGCTGGATGGCGTATCTGCGCGGCAAGGATAATCCGCTGTCGGCGCGCTCGCTGGCCCAGCACCTTTCCGCCATCAAATCGTTTCACAGCTTCCTCGATCTGCATTTCGACCGGCCGAATGTTCAGGTGGCGCTGATGCGCGGGCCGCGCCTGAAAACCACCCTGCCCCGCCCGCTCAATATCGACCAGATGCAGGGCCTGCTCAACGAAACTCATATGGATTCCGATAAGGACGACTGGGAAAACGCCCGTGACGAGGCCGTCTATATGCTGCTCTATGGTCTCGGTCTGCGGATTTCCGAGGCCCTGTCTCTGCGGGTGAAGGATACGCCACTCGGCGACACTTTGCGCATTATCGGCAAGGGCAACAAGATGCGCGCCCTGCCGGTACTGGCGGCGGTGCATGATACCATCGAGGCCTATCGCCGGCAGCAGCCTTTTCCCCTCCAGCCGGAAGATAAACTCTTCCGCGCCAAACGCGGCGGCGAACTGTCTGCGCGCCATGTCCAGGCCAGTATCCAGCACCTGCGCTCGCGCCTGGGCCTGTCCGATCGCGCCACGCCGCACGCCCTGCGCCACTCGTTCGCCACCCACTTGCTCGGCTCCGGCGCGGATCTGCGTTCGATCCAGGAACTGCTCGGCCATGTGTCGCTCTCCACAACGCAGAAATACACCCAGGTCGATACCGAGCGCCTGCTCAGCGCCTATGCGGCAGCACATCCTAAAGGTTAGCCCGCTTGCGTTAACGGTAACAGCGGTCTAAACTTCTGCGAAATCGGGGTTTTTACGTAATTATGTCAACCATCTACGATGTCGCCGAACTGGCGGGCGTTTCGGCAAAAACCGTTTCACGCGTGGTCAATGAAGACAAGGCCGTCAAGGCCAGCACACGCGAAAAGGTGCTGGCGGTCATGGCCCAGCTCGATTACCGCCCCAATGCCCAGGCGCGATCCCTCCGCATGGGCGGCAAGACCTCCATTGGCCTGCTGCTCGAAGACCCGACCAGCGGTTATCAGGGCCGTTTCCATCACGCCATGCTGGCCGCCTGCATGGAATCGCGCAAATATCTGGCCGTCGAACTTTACGAGCAGGGGATGCCGGACTGGCAGGCCTATCTCGACCGCTTCATCACCGACGCCGGCATCAAGGACATGCTCCTGCTGCCCACCCTTTGCGATTTCGGGCCGCTGAAAAGCTTCCTGAAAAGCAGAAATATAAATTGCGTGCTGATCTCGCCATCAACGCCCGACAGCCACTATGCCTCGGTCGCTATGGATGACCGGCTGGCGGCCCGCGATGTGGTCGAATATCTGTTCAGCCTCGGCCACACCAAAATTGCCCATATCGGCGGCCATCCGGATCACGCCGCCTCGATCCTGCGCCGCAACGGCTTTTACGAAGCCTATGACGCCGCAGGGATACCGCGTCCGCCGGCGGCCTACATGGAATCGGGATATTTCTCGTTCAAGTCGGGCTTTGAAGCCGCCGAACGCCTGCTGGCCCTGCCCGACCGTCCCACCGCCATCTTCGCCTGTAACGATGAAATGGCCGCCGCGACCAGTTCGGTAGCGCACAAGCGCGGCCTGCGCATTCCGGAAGACATCGCCATTATCGGCTTTGACGACGCGCCGATTTCCTCGGCAGTGTGGCCGGCGCTCAGCACCGTGCGCCAGCCCTATCTCGAAATGGCCCGCCGCAGCATCGAGATTTTCGACGCCGCCGGCGATACGGTCACCGCCAGTGACCGCCAGGTCCGTCACATCATTTCGCATGAACTGATCGTGCGCGAAACCACGGCGAAGCGCGAAGGTTAGGCCTTCCGCGTCAGCAGCGTCTTGCCCGGCGGCTGGCGCTCGACGAAGCCATCCTTATAGACCGCATCCACCAGGCTGCGGTGCGGCATCAGGTCCTTCGAAGCCTGTTCACCGAACGAGACGATGCGGGCAAAAAGCTGATCAGCGAGTTTGGTCGATTGCAGGGAGCCGCGCGCCGCCTCGTAGTCCGTTTCGAAATTCATGCCGTAGAGAATATACTGGTAGCTGAAAAAGGCGAAGCTCTCGTGATCCAGCACGAAATCGAAGCGCGACGGCGGGCGATATTTCCACAGATCAAGCAGGTCGCGCAGATGCTCAGGGATCGTCTCCGGCCTGCGGTTATCGACCCAGAACGGTTCCTGGCGCTTGCCCAGGCAATAGTGCAGCTTGATGAAGCCGATGATGGTATCGTAACGCCGGGTCATCAGATCGTTGAAAATAGGCGCCGACAAATCGGCCGGGCCGCTGTACGGAAAGAATTCGACGATCTTGTTGACGGCGGATTCGATCAGCACCATGCCGGTCGATTCCAGCGGCTCCAGGAAGCCGGCCGACAGGCCCACGGCGACGCAATTTTTCACCCACTGCTGTTGACGGTAACCGGCGGTGAAGCTGATACGGCGTGGGGTAATTTCGGCATCACTGATCCGGCCGATATATTCGCGCAAGACCTCTTCGGCACGTTCGTCCGTGGTGTAATCCGATGAATAGACATAGCCGATGCCGCGCCGGTCGCTGAGCGAGATGTCCCATGTCCAGCCGGCTTCATGGGCGCTGGCAATCGTATAGCTTTCCAGCTTGCTGTCAGGCTGGGCGTAAGGCACCTGGGCCGTCATCGCCCGGTCGGCGAACAGAACGTCCCGGATCGGCTTGAACGTCGAGTTCATCGCCTTGCCGATCAGTTCGGCGCGAAAACCCGTGCAATCGACATAGAGATCCGCCGTCAGGTCGCCATGCTCAGCCGTGGCGATATGATCGATGGCGCCATCCGCATCGAGCACCGTTTCCGTCAGGTTGCCCGACAGATGGCGGACACCCAGGCCCTTGGCGAATTTCGCCAGGACGCCGGCGAAACGGTGGGCGTCGAAATGATAGGCGTAGTTCAGCGGCCCCTGGAAATTACCCTGGTGGAGGCCCTTCGGCGACAAACCGGCATCGGCGATTTTTTTCTGGAAAGTGACCGCTTGGGCGAAAGGCGGGCGGCTGTCCTTGTCCTGCATCAGCCAGTAGGGCAACAGGTTCAGTTCTTCACGCGACCAGTAGGGCGCCTCGAACGGATGGAAATAATGGCTGTGTTTCAGTTCGCCGTTTTCATCGCGCACCGGCGTCACTTCCCAGTCATCGAAGCGGATGCCCTGCTTGAATGTGGCGTGGCTGCCGCGCATGAACTCGGCCTCGTCGATACCGAGCGAACGCAGGATATTGCGGATGGTCGGGAAGGTGCCTTCGCCGACGCCGATAATGCCGATTTCAGGCGATTCCAGCAGCGTAATCTTTGGGCCGCCATTATCAAAAGTGCCCAGATGCTTGGCCAGATAAGCCGCCGTCATCCAGCCCGCCGCGCCGCCGCCGACAATCAGGACTTCGCGGGCTGTTCCGCTTTGGGAAGGCTTGTCAGTGTGGTTCATCTCGACTGTTTTCGCTATTTTGTTATTGGGCGCCATCGCGCCAGCTTTGTTTGTAGGATCTGGGTTTATATGATCTGGTTTTATATATCTTTTCAAGGTCTATCCCTGCGGGAGACCGCTTCGTGACCGGAAGTGACCCATCCGCATCAATCCGCTTGCGCGATTTGCGCCCAAGGGCTTACTCTCAGCGCGACAAACGGGAGAAACCGCATGATCACCCTGACCATCAATGGAAAACCGCACGAGGTCGATGCGCCGGAGGACATGCCGCTGCTGTGGGCCTTGCGCGATGAACTCGACCTCAAGGGCACGAAGTTCGGCTGCGGCGTGGCGCAATGCGGCGCCTGTACGGTGCACATTGATGGCGAAGCGACCCGCGCCTGCGTGACGGCGATCGGCTCGCTCGACGGCGCGAAGATCACCACCATCGAAGGCATAGGCGACACCCGCGAAGGCCAGGCGCTGCAAACCGCGTGGCTGGAGCTGGACGTCATGCAGTGCGGCTACTGCCAGGCCGGCCAGATCATGACCGCCGCCGCCCTGCTGGCCAAAACGCCGAAACCGGATGACGCCGCGATCGATGAAGCGATGGAGGGCAATCTCTGCCGCTGCGCCACCTACAAACGCATCCGCGCCGCCATAAAATCCGCTTCCGGTCAACCCGTTGATGACCTGAGGAGCGCCTGAGATGGATACGACACGCAGACTTTTCCTCCAGGCGGGCGCCGGTATCGGCGGCGGCCTTCTGCTGGGTTTCGGCTTTGCCAGAGCCGAAGGTACGCAGGCACTGACCGACTATGTCAGCATCACGCCGGACGGCCTGATCACGATCATGGCCAAAAATCCGGAAATCGGCCAGGGCGCGAAAACCATGCTTCCCATCCTGATCGCCGAGGAACTGGACGCCGACTGGCCGCAGGTCCGCATTGAAACCGCACCTTCGGATGAAGCGCGCTACGGCGCGCAATTCGCCGGCGGCAGCATGACCACGACGATGAACTGGGAGCCGATGCGCCAGGTCGGCGCGGCCGCGCGCTGGCTGCTGATCGAGGCGGCGGCGCAGAAACTGTCCGCGCCGCATGACGCCTTCACCACCGCCAAAGGCCAGGTGATCCACACCAGCGGGAAGACCTTCACCTATGGCGAACTGGCGGCCGAGGCGGCGAAACTGACGCCACCGGCAGCGGAAAGCCTCAAGCTGAAAGACCCGAAGGATTTCAAGCTGATCGGCCAGTCGCAAAACGGTTATGACAGTCCGAAAATCGTAAAAGGCGAGCCGATCTTCGGCATCGACATGACCCTGCCGGGGATGCTCTACGCCGTTTACGTTAAATCGCCGGTCTATGGCGCGCGGCTGCAATCGTGCGATCTGACGGCGGCGAAAGCCATGCCGGGGGTGACAGATGTCTTCATCCTGAAAGGCACGGACTGGCACGGCCTGCAGGACGGCATCGCCATTCTCGCCAAAAGCTGGTGGTACGCGCAAAACGCCCGCACGGCGCTGGAACCGGTATGGGACGACGCCGTGGGTGCGTCACACGACAGCGCCGTCTATCTCGAACAGGCGAAGGCGCTGGTCAAAAGCGCGGGCGAGATCAGGCAACAGAGTGGCGATACCGATGCGGCGTTGAAAAGTGCCGCGAAAACCATCGACGCCTTTTACCAAGTCCCGTTCCTGGCGCACGTGCCGATGGAGCCGCAGAACTGCACGGCCCGCGTCACCGACTCAGGCGTCGAAATCTGGGCGCCGACCCAGGTGCCGAACAGCGGCAAGGAACTGGTCGGCAAGACGCTTGGCGTGGCGCCGGAAACCGTCACCGTCCATATGCGGCGGGCGGGCGGCGGCTTCGGGCGGCGGCTGGAAAACGACTATATGGCCGAGGTCGCCGCCATCGCCCGGAAGGCCGGCAAACCGGTAAAACTGGTGTGGTCGCGCGAGGACGATATCGCCCACGACTTCTTCCGCCCCGGCTGCTATCATGCCTTACGCGCTGGTGTCGATGCGGCGGGCAAGCTGACCGCCTATGCCTGTCATAGCGTCACTTTCAGCCGCGACGGCAAGGTGGCCCAGGGCGCCGGTATCGACGGCAACGCCTTTGCCCCGCTGGTGACGCCCAATTTCCGTCTGGAACAATCGCTGATCGAGACCACTATCCCGACCGGCTATCTGCGTGCGCCAGCCTCCAATGCGCTGGCCTTTGTGCATGAAAGCTTCTGGGACGAAATCGCCCATGCGGCGGGCCAGGACCCGGTGGCTTTCCGGCTGGCGCAACTCGACGCCCACCTGAATGACAAGGCCAATTACAATCCGGCGCGGATGCGGACCGTGCTGCAAACCGTCGCCGAGCGCTCGAACTGGGGCAAGGCCAGGCTGCCGAAAGGCGAAGGCATGGGGGTGGCGACCTATTTCAGCCATCGCGGTTATTTCGCCGAGGTGGCGCATGTCCGCGTGGCGGATGATGGCCAGTGGCGTGTTTTGCAGGTCTGGGCGGTCGGCGATGTCGGCGCGCATATCATCAACCCGACCGGGGCCTTAAATCAGGTCGAAGGGTCGGTCATGGATGGCATCGGCTCGATGGAGGCCGAAGTCACCTTTGAAAAGGGCCGCGCCGTCCAGAGCAATTTCCACGACATCCCGATGATGCGGATGCCGAAAGCGCCGAAGATCGACGTCCATTTCGTGCAGAGCGATTTCCCGCCGACCGGCCTTGGCGAACCCGCCTTGCCGCCGGTTATCCCGGCAGTGGCCAATGCGATTTACACCGCCTGTGGTGTGCGCCTGCGCAAGCTGCCGATCCTGCCGGAAACCCTGGCGGCCAAACCGGTGGCCGCTTGATCCTGCCACCGCCCGTCTACCGCGATTTCGTGCTGCCGGCGCTGATGGACTGGCGCAAGGCCGGCCGCAAGACCGCCCTGCTCACCCTGATCAGCACGACCGGCCAGTCGCCTCGCCCGGTCGGCAGCCAGCTCGCCGTCTGCGACACTGGTGAGGCCTGCGGACTGATCACCGGCGGCTGCGCCGAGGGTGCACTGGCGCTCGATGCGCTGGAGGCCATGCGCCTGGGCGAAAACCGCACCGAACTTTATGGCGAAGGCTCCCGCTTCAAGGACATCACCCTGCCGTGCGGATCGGGCCTGAAGGTCTTTTTCGACGTCCGGATCAGCGATGCCGAAATCGGAAGGATCATCGCCAGCCGGGAAGCCCGCCAACCGGCATCACTGGTCATTTCCGCGCCGGGCGAACCCATTTATACACGGCGTTATCTACCGGCCTGCCGGCTGATTGTGGTCGGGCAAGGACCGATCGCGGAGGCGCTGGCGCAACTGGCGTCGGCGCTGGAAATCGAGCTCGATATCTGGTCGCCGGATGAGGGCCTGGCTTTGAGACTGAATGGCCATCACCTCACATCACCGGATGATTTTGACATTACGCTCGACCGCTACTGCGCCGTGGCGACGGTTTTCCACGACCATACCTATGAGCCGCCGGTTCTGCTGAAGGCGTTGAACAGCGATTGCTTCTTCATCGGCGCGCTGGGCAGCCGCAAGGCTCATGCTCAACGCCTTGAAGCCTTGAAAGACGCCGGCATGGCAGCGGACGCGCTCAAGCGTATTCACGGTCCGATCGGACTCGATATCTCGGCCGGATCACCACCGGAAATCGCCCTGTCGATCATGGCGCAGGTGGTCGAACAATGGCGTCGAAAGGTAGCGACATGAAGCGCGTTTCGGCGGTGGTGCTGGCAGCGGGCACTTCGCGGCGCTTCGGCGACGACGACAAGCTATATGCGGAATTTGACGGCAAACCCGTGCTTCGCCATGTGCTCGATGGCCTTGCCGCCCTCGAGCTTGGCCAAGTTCTGGTGGTTTCGCGCGCCCCTCTGGAAGGCGTGGCGCATATCGTCAATCCACGTCCTGAAGACGGCATGGGGCGTTCGCTGGCTTTGGGAATCGCGGTGCTGAAACCCTGCGAAGGCGTCTTTATCGTGCTGGCCGACATGCCGCTGGTGGTCCCTGATCTTTACCGTAAAATGGCCGTCGCCCTGCCCGGCCATGATATCGTCGTGCCCGTTCACAACGGACAAAACGGCCATCCGGTCCTGTTTGCTTCCACCTGTTTTGATGACCTGCGCCGGCTTTCCGGCGACCACGGCGCCCGTGATCTCGTTCGATCCGGGCGCTACAGGGTGCGCCACGTCGAGGCCGGCGCTTTTATCCTCGCCGATATCGACACCCCGAAAGACCTGGCGCGACTTAGACCTTCTGGAACCCGAACTGACTGATTTTTTTCAGCAATTCGCGTGTATCGGGCAACTGGCCGGTGACCGCCTGGCGCGCCCGCGCCACATCACGGAAATGCCCCTGCGCCGCTGGCCAGTCCGGCGTCACCGGGAAAGGCCCCGGATCGGTCCGGCCGTCCATGCCGAAATAGACATATTGAAAACTGGCCGTCGGGAAGAGTTCGTCGCGGCGATCCAAATCGTCATGCCACGGAAAATGGCTCTGCCAT
This sequence comes from Asticcacaulis sp., assembly GCF_035497195.1. Lineage (GTDB taxonomy): Bacteria > Pseudomonadota > Alphaproteobacteria > Caulobacterales > Caulobacteraceae > Asticcacaulis. Next base: position 300,249 of record NZ_DATJDZ010000014.1, on the reverse strand, counting down.
AGGGTCAATAAATCCTTCAGGCTTTCAGGAATTGTTTGCGGATCGCGGTTGGCGGCCCAAAAGGGTTCATTGCGCGTACTCAGCACATAATGCAGCTTGAGGAAATCGACGATCCGTTCCCAGCGGTAGCGGATGGTTTCATTGAATCGCCTGGCCACAACGGCCATAGCGCTGCGATTGACCGGCAATTGATCGGCGATCATCTGCGCCGACAGTTCGGCCATGACGATGGAGGAGGCCTCCAGCGGCTCGACAAAACCCGACGCCAGACCGACCGCTGCGCAGTTTTTCACCCATGTCATTTCCCGGTAACCGGAATTAATCGGTATCTTGCGGACATCATCGCGGGTCAGCGCCTCGCCTTGCAGGCCGAGATAGGTTTTCAGATCTGCCAGGCCCTCGTCATCGCTCGTGAAACGGCTGGAATAGACATGGCCGAGGCCGCGGCGGGTCGTCAAACCGACATCCCAGATCCAGCCGGCGCGTTGGGCGATCGATTTGGTCACTGAGGCGATAGGCGCGTTTTCGTCAGCATAGGGCACCTGCACCGCCAGCGCCGTATCGATGAACAGCCGGTCGGCAACGCTGTTGAACGGCACGCCGTAATGCTTGCCGATCAGCAATGACAGGAAGCCGGTGCAATCGATGAACAGGTCGCCCGGCACCGGCTCGCGGCCGGCCGCCTGAAGCTGCGTGATATAGCCGTCGGCGTCCGTTTCCACCTGGGTCACGTCGGCCAAAATGTGAGAAACATCAAGCTTTTCAATACAATGATCGCACAGAAAGCCGGCAAATTTACCGGCGTCGAGATGATAGGCGTAGTTGGTGACCGCCTGATATTCCGGCGTGGTGATCTGTTTCGGCGCCAGGTTTTGCGCGCAGACGGCCGGTTGATAACAGACAGCATCGGCGAAGCTCAAACCTTGCGGCTCGGCCTGCCAGTAGGGCGCCAGATTGATGGCGTCATAGGCCTTCGGCAGCATGAAGGGGTGGTAATAGGTATCATTCCCAGTCGTCCAGTCGATGAATTTCGACCCTTGTTTGAAGGTGCCGTCGCAGGCGCGCAGGAAGTCCGTTTCCGACACGCCGATGCGCTTCAACGTGGTGCGGATAGTCGGCCACGTGCCTTCGCCGACCCCGATGATTTTCACATTCGGCGATTCGATCAGCGTGACCTTCACATGGCCTTTATGGCGCGCGGCGATCAGGCCTGCCGTCAGCCATCCGGCCGTGCCTCCGCCCACGACGACAACGGAGCATGTTATTTTCTCCATCATTTCAACCCACTGATCCGGCGGTTTTTACGCGCCACCAGCCCCGCCACATGGCTCAAGGAGGCCAGTTGAAAATAGGCCAGTTGCAGGAAGCCAAGGTCGCGCAATTCGATCAGTTTGTCGCCCGGCAAGGCCTGCAATTTATCGGCATTTATGGTGTAAAGCCCCTCCAGTTTCACCTCGGAATGATCGACAAACTGGACATCCAGACGCACGGATTCGATCAGTTCAAACTCGGCAAGCTTGGCGCCATAAGCATAGGCGGCGCCCGTGCCTTCCGCCAGTTCCTTCAGCGCGGAGGTCACCTTTTGCAGGTAGCCCGTGGCCCGCCCGCCTTCGGCGAAAAGCGCCTCTCCGCTGTCTTTCGACACCCGCGGACTGTCGATATCAATGGTGACGGCATGGCCTTCGCCCACCGGCGCAATCAGGAACGGCTGACGCTGAACATGCAGCGGCACATAGGCAGCGTCCCAGCGCTCATCGACCAGATACAGATTCTCTGTACCGCTGAAACCGAGCAGAGCACCCGGTTCGAAGCGACCATTTTCGGCGTTCTTGCGAAAGAAAATCGGGTAGTGCGCCACCAGCCTCTGATATTCGCGCAGGATGATGCCGACCATGCCGATATTGTCGCCAAAGCGCGACGACGGATGGGTGGCGACGCGCAAATCGCCATGGGTTTCGTGGTTCAAAACGACCTGATTGACCATTGATCCTGCCTGTTACTTTTATAGCGGAAACATCCGCGTTTATATTCAAAATCTATACCATGTACACCGCGCCAAAACAGGAAAAAATGGCAATTCAGGCGTCTTTTTCGCGGCCCCGATTGCGGTTGTATCATTTTGATTTCTCTATATATATTTATATGAAATGCATGAGGAAAACGGCGCGTGACATCGATCAGCAAATCGACGAAAATCTGGAAAAATGTCGATCGGGATATCTTTCTCGAGACCATCAAACCGCGCGCGCGGCCGGCCATTTTGAAGGGCCTGATTAGCCACTGGCCGGCGGTGGCGAAAGGCCGCGACTCCGCCGCCGCTTTAGCAGAATATATCCGTGGATTTTACAACGGCGTGCCCGCGCCTTTGTTTGAAGGCGCACCCGAAATCAACGGCCGCTTCGCCTATAAGGCCGACTTGAGCGGATTCAATTTCGAGTCGAAACGCGCCCCGCTGAATGAACTACTCGACTGGCTGATCGCCCATCTCGACGCCCCCAATCCGTCGGCGAAATATGCGGGATCATTGTCACTGGCCACCTATATCCCGGACTTTGCCAAGGAGAATTCCGCGCTTGGCCTGATCCCGGCCCCTTCGGTTATCCAGTCGATCTGGATCGGCAATCGCACCTGCATAGCGCCGCATTACGACAATCCGGAAAATCTCGCCTGTGTGGTGGCTGGCCGGCGGCGCTTCACGCTGTTTCCGATCGAGCAGATGAAAAACCTTTATATCGGCCCGCCCGACATGACGCCGGCGGGTCAGATTGTCAGCCTAGTCGATACACGCGCGCCCGATCTGGAAAAATTTCCGCTCTATGCCGAAGCGGCGGCGGCCGGTGAAATCGCCGAACTCGAACCGGGTGACGCGCTCTATATTCCGTCATTGTGGTGGCACGGCGTTGAATCGCTGTCGCCTTTCGGCGCGCTGGTCAATTACTGGTGGCGTGATGTGCCGGACTATTTCGCGCCGCCGATGCACACCTTGCTGCACGCCCTGCTCAGTCTAAAAGACCTGCCGCCGCAGCAAAGAGCCGCCTGGAAATCGGTGTTCGACCATCTGATTTTCGAGATGAACGGCGATCCGCTGGCCCATTTGCCGGAAAAGGCCCGCGGCGCCTATGGCGGCCTGACCCCTGAAATCGCCGACTATGTGCGGACCTATCTGGCCAGAAGCCTGACACGATAAAAAAGAGGCCGCCCTTCCGGACGGCCTCTTCGCTTTTGGCTTAAGTTTCGGATCTAGAACTTGTAGCGGACGCCGAGCTGATAGCGGGCCGCGCCCTGATACGCATTCAGGAACTGCTCGCTGTAACGGCCATGCAGGCGCTGCGACGAACCGGTCACATTGATGCCGTCGAAGAAGACATTGATGTGCGGGTTGATGTCGTAGCTGGCGCTGATATCGAGTTGGTCATAGGCCTCGACATACTGCGGCTCGTTGGACGACTGGCCCTGGCTGGTGGCGAGCAGGAATTCACCGCGATGGGTGAAGGCCGCACGCGCCTGGAAGCCATACTTTTCATAGAAACCAACCAGGTTGTAGGACTTCGACAGGCCGGGCAGGGCGAACTGCGAACCGATCTTTTCGTTGTCGAACTGGGCGCCGCCGGTCGGGATCGACAGGTTGGCCTGTAAGCCGAAGCCGGTATCCGCGAAGATGTGCTGGACGGCGAATTCCCAGCCGTGGATTTCCGTGCTGTTGGCGTTGGACGGCGAGGTGATATCCCAGGTGATCAAAGGATCGCCGGGCTGACCGGTGAAAGTCAGCTGGCCGGTATCCGCCTGCATCTGGGCGAAGATATTCGCCGCCGTAGTCGGCTGATTGGCCGCAATCAATTCCGCCGTCGCCGTTTGCGCCAGGGCGCCCGCCATCGGATCGGTCAGGCCGGCAAGCGGGCCTTTCACGGTCGTTTGCGTCAGGAAGTTATCGACCTGCTTGGCGAAGTAGTTGATCGAAACATAGGAGTCGCGGGTGTAATAATATTCCGCCGACAGGTCGATATTATTCGACTCGTAAGGCAGAAGACCCGGATTACCGGCGGTGGCGGTGCGGGCGCCGGGTTTCGGCGTACCGGAAACCGAGGTCGTACCGACCATCGACGTCAGGTCCGAACGGGTGATCGTCTTCGAGTATGACGCCCGCATCAGCAGCTTGTCGGTAACTTGCAGGCTGGTGTCGAGGCTTGGCAGGAACTCGTTGTACGACTTCTCGATGTTGGAGAAGGCCGGATCAGCAGCATAACGCGTGAAGAATTCGGTCGGGTTGACCCATTCCACCGAAACCGGCTTCTGCTCCAGCGAATTCGCTGTCACATTGGTCTGCTCGTAACGCAGGCCGGCCAGGGCACGGAAACGCATGCCATTGAAATCCGTGTCGAAATCAGCGACGAAATAGAGCGCCTTGGTGTCTTCCTTGATGATGTGATCGCTGGTCGGATTGGTCGGGAAGGCGAAGGTATGCGGATATTTCGACTGCACGTCCGCGACGCCCTGAGCCAGGTCGTAGGTATAGATATACGGGATAGCGATATCACAGCCGCCGCCGGAGAAATCTTCCAGCAGGGTGCAGGTATCCACCTTGGTGAAGGTCGAGGCCTTCATCAGGCCGAGATCGGCCGGATTGTAATAGCCATAGGCGAAGTTGCCGGAGTTATAGGACTGGGCGTGGGTTTCAAACACCTTGTAGTCCGCACCGATCTTGATGCTTTTCAGGCCGCTGTCGCTCGAATTGCGCCAGGTGGCGTCCAGACGAGCTTCATCGATCTTGTTTTCAAAGGTGTTGTTGTTGGCCTGGCCAAACAACGGCAGGATGGTGTCCGTGCCGATATTGTCGACCGTGGTCGGGGCCTGATAGGTCCAGAGGGTGGTCGGGATATCCGTATCGGTGACGGTGAAGATCTTGTCGATGGCGATGCCGGGATTTTGCCCGACAATCATGAACATGTTGTTGCCGTTAGCGCCGTCGCCGCCGGAATCGGCCACCGAATGGTGCGCGTCAAAATTGACGGTCAGGGTGTCCGTGGCGTCCCATTTCAGGTTCAGGCCGGTCGACTTCAGTTCATTCTTGATATGGTCATCAAACACCGAATAGGACAGATCGGAACCGGTGTCGTTGATGTTCACAGCCGTGCCGTGCTCATTGATCGTCGCCGAATGCAGGTCCCCGCCGTAACCGAACCAGGCGCCGGAGGTGTGCGAAACAAAGTGATCCTTGTAGAGGGCATAGGTGTAGTCCACCGTCGCGGTCAGGCTGTCGGTTGGGCGGAACTGCAATACGGCCTGGCCATTGAGGCGGGTGCGCTCATGGTCATCGAAGCCCCAGGCTTCCGATTGCGGCGCCCAGGTATTGCCGTAGGGGTTCTCGTTGTTGTCAACCACGACGCCTTGGCTGAAATCCTGATTTTGCAGCCAGCCGCCGATGCTGGCCTGCTCCAGGCGGCTGTTGCGTTCGGAATAGGAACCGTTGACCAGGAAACCGACCTTGCCGTCGGCGAAGGTGTTGGAGAACAGACCGGAGATTTCCGGCGTGACGTCGCTGCCTTCGACCGAAGAGGTATCATTGATCGCCTTGGCGGAAATCTGCGCTGTCAGGCCCTTATAGTTGAAGGGACGGGCCGTGGTGACGTCGATCGTCGAACCGATGCCGCCGGACGGCACATCAGCGCGGCCCGTCTTGAAGACGGCCATGCCGGCGATGCCATCTGCCGAGAGATTGGCGAAGTCGAACGAGCGCGTGGCGCTCATGCCGCCGCCGACCGAGGCCGGCATCGAGCGGCCATTGAGCGTGACCAGGTTATATTCCGGGCCGAAGCCGCGCACCGTAACGCGCGAGCCTTCGTTGTTGGAACGATCGATGGTGACGCCGGGGATGCGCTGAATGGCTTCGGCGAGGTTGGTGTCGGGGAACTTGCCGATATCTTCCGCCGTAATGGCGTCGACCATGCCCTGCGTGTTTTTCTTGATATCCTGCGAAGACCGCAAGGACCGGCGGATACCGACAACGATGATTTCAGCGTCGGCTGGTGGCGCCGCAACAGCGGGGCCATCCTCGGTCTGAGCATAGGCAGCGGTTGACAGCGCTGTCATACTTACGCCCGTCATCAGCGCAGCGCCGATCGCGCCTTTCAGCAGTCTCTTCCCAATTGTTTTAGCCATGTGTTTTCGTCCCTAATCTTATGTGAGTTTTTTACAAACTTTTACGCGTGTTCCTGGGGTATCGCTTTTGCCGCCCAATGCCGGCGTGCGGCATAGGCGGTCGATAAATCAGCGATGAGCCGATATTGTTTCTCCTCCAGCGCCCCTGCGGACCTTATATTTACCTTGCCACCATGTCCTATCGGACAGTTTAATTTGACAGCGAAGACAAATTAATAACTTGCTGATATTATTAAAATATAATGCAATTGTAGCTATATTTTAATACCGTACACCTGACAAGCTTGTCATATTTTGACAATCGACTATTTGCAAACTGTCCAATTTATGTCAAGTAATTTGTCATCGATGTCATAAAGCGGTCGGGAAATAGCCCGATATCGCTGACCACCTGTGGCGCGAGCGCATCACATGCACGGTACGGAAATAACCAGCGATCGGAATCGCCAAACCGGGATTCTCAGGACAAGCATGGCGACCATTTACGATGTGGCCGAATTGGCGGGCGTTTCGGCGAAGACCATCTCGCGCGGGGTCAGCCGGGGCTGGAAATTTTTCACTTCCGCTCGTTGACATCGATGTCATTTTGAGCGTCTATGGAAAAAAAAACACGACTTTTCTCACAGGAAACACCCATGAATCGCCGCGATCTCCTTACCTCCGCCTTAGCCCTTGGTGCCGCCTCCCTCATGCCGAATATCGCCGAAGCCAAAAAGGCTAAAAAGTTCGTTGAAGGCGCCTTCCCCGAAGGCTTTATCTGGGGCGCCGCCACCGCCGCCTATCAGATCGAGGGCGCGTGGAATGAAGACGGCAAGGGCGAATCGATCTGGGATCGCTTCACCCTGGCGCCGGGCAAGATTCTCAATGGCGACACCGGCAAGGTGGCCTGCGACAGCTACCATAAATACGAAGAAGACGTGGCCCTGCTCAAGGCCATGAACCTGAAATCCTACCGCTTCTCGACCGCCTGGACGCGCATACAACCCGATGGCACCGGCCCGGCCAACCAAAAAGGTCTCGATTACTATTCGCGCCTGACCGATGCCCTGCTCGAAGCCGGCATCCGCCCGTTGCCGACCCTCTATCACTGGGATTTGCCACAGGAACTGGAAGACCGCGGCGGCTGGCCGGTGCGCGACACCGCTCAGCGTTTCGCCGACTACGCCGATATCATGGCGCGCGCCCTGGGCGACCGTATCGAGAACTGGGCGCTGTTCAACGAATCGAAGGCCTTCACCCAGATCGGTTACTGGCAGGGGGCGTGGGCGCCCGGCCGCAAGGACCCGCTGGCCTTCTTCAAGGCCACCCACACGGTCAACCTGGCGCACGGCATGGGCTATGCGGCGATGAAGGCCGTCAATCCGAAGCTGAAAATCGGCTCGGTCTTCGATGTATCGCCGCAGATCGCCTCGACTGACTCAGAGGGCGATAAGGCTGCCGCTGTTTTCATGGATAAACTGTCGAACCTGTGGTTCGTCCAGTCCGTTCTGACTGGCGCCTATCCCGAAGGCGTCCTGCCGGCCGACCGGCAAAACGAACTGCTGGGCTTCCTGCCGGGCGACGACAAATTGATGCAGGCCGATCTCGACTTCATCGGCCTCAACTATTATTCGCGCACCCGCGTCTGGGACGCCCAAAAGCCCTCCGGCGTGCCCGGCCTGCTGCTGCCGGATACCGAATGGGCCTTTGGCGATCATGAAAAGACCGACTTCGGCTGGGACATCTATCCACAGGGTTTCTATGATATCCTCAAGCGGATGCAGGCCGTCACCGGCAACCGTCCGATCGAGATCACCGAGAATGGCGCGGCCTACAATATTGGCCCTGATGCGACGGGCGCCATCCACGACGCCAAGCGCATCGCCTACTACAAAGGCCATCTCGATGCGCTTTCCCGCGCCATTAATGACGGTGTGCCGGTGCGCGGTTATCACGCCTGGAGCCTGATGGACAATTTCGAATGGGCCGCCGGCTACAGTCAGCGTTTTGGCCTGACCTATGTTGATTTCGCCAATGACCAGAAGCGGACAATCAAGGATTCCGGCCGCTGGTATGGCCAGGTCGCCAAGGCCAACCGCACGCTTTAACGCCCTTCGCCTCAGAATATCTGTGAGGGATTAAATTTATGACATCGATGACAAAAATACTTGACGCCGGACAGGCAGTACGAGAGAAGTAACGGGCATGGCCGCGAGGTTATGTACGAAGGGTGCTGCATCTGTCGTTTCGCGCAGGCGTGGCCCGTTCTTCCCCAACTGGCTGTTTCGGTCTCAACCCCGAAACGCACTTATTTCCGTGAAGGCCTTTGTGGTCTTCACGGTTTTTTTTAATGCCCGGTTTCGATCGCGTAATGGATCGGCTTGAAAGCATAGTTGTTGGATTGCAGGGCCGAACAGGCCGTGAGCGCGACAATCAGGTCCATGTGGGCCTCGAACAGGATATGATCGCCGGCCTGGCTCTTGGGCGCATCGACGGTGAATGAGCCATCAGCGGCGATATTGACATTCATGAAAATGTTGAACGCCGTTGGAATCTGATCCGGCGTGACGCCGTAAGGTTCCAGCGCATGGGCAAGGTTGCCGAAACAGCCCTGGTGGGGATTTTCATCACCATAGATGATGCGGAAGGTGTCTTTCGAGCACGGCGTCAGCAGGAAATCATGCCGCCCGACTGTATCTTCGATAATCTTCAGCATGATGTTGGAGCGGTTGGAATAGAGCGGATCGCCGGTGCTGAGGAACAGCTTAGAGGCGTAATCAAGCGACCGGCCGGACGAGATCACTTCATTGATATCGTGCGCGTTGAAAGCCAGCATGTCGGAGACCTGCTCGCCCTGCGGATCGATCACCCGCAGGCGCTGGCCGCGATTAAGCCGGAATGCGGCCCCGTGTCTGGCCGGAATTTCGATGCGGCGGCCCTCGGTAGTCATATCGTCAGCGATCATCATTCAGTTCCTCATGATGCGATTCAAACGGGCAGCGCCAGTTTTTCGAAACGGCGCGCCCGCTATATTGCCGGGCGGCGGATATATCGCCATGCTTTGCCAGCATGGGGTTTGGCGAACCGGCCAGGGCGACATCGCGGCAGGTAATCGCCCGGCTCAATCCGTCATAACGTCCCTGAGCACGCAGGCGTTCAAACTGGTCATGCGGATTAAAGATCAGGGCCGGGGTCATGAACCGCCGCGCCGGTCGGCTGCTCAGCGGATGCAGGCCGACGAGAAAGAAGGCCTCACCGCCGAAGCTCAGCGAAAAATGCGGGTCGCCGGCGTCGGGACTGACGCGCGGATCATAGGGCTGGTGCTTCGCGGCATCGATATCGGACAGCGCCTGCACTCTCTGCCACAGGGCCTGCTCGAATCCCTTTTCCGACAGATCTTCCGGACCTCGAAACAGGACAGCCAGGCTTTGAAATGGTTGCGGATCAGCTTTGTAACGCCCGGCGAAGGCGGACAGAGCGGCATGGATGCGGGCATCATCGGCCGGGCAACAAATATCCATGGCCACAAGGATTTCGATATGATCCTGATTGAGCGCCGCCTTGGCGCCGACACACGGGTATTGGACATCAAGAATTATGGCGCGAAATTGCGCGGTCAGGTCGTCAACGGCAATATCGCGCATCAACATGATTTCACCATATCTTTAAGCGCGCTGGAAAGACGCTGCATTGAAATGATCTTGTCACGCCACGACAGGGCAATCACCGGACCGACATCCGTCTTATTGACATCGACGATATAGAGGCGGCCATCCTGGTCGCGCAGGATATCCAGTCCGCCCCAATCCAGCCCCATGCGGGCGTTGAAAGCGGCGATCAGCGCCAGTTCTTCCGGCGAATAGACTTCGGCGGGATCACGCAGGAAGGCTTTGCGATTGTGGATAGCGAAACGGCTGCCTGACGGTTTGAGCTTGATCCACACTACTACCGGTTGCCCGCCGACGCAGGGTGTGCGCAGGTCACGGCAATAGCCATCAGGCCCGGTCGTATCGATCAGGCGCTGATAACACCACCCGTCGCGGCGCTCCGCGGGAGCCGTGACGATCCGGCCATCGTGGACGCCGTTTTTTTCGGATTTGGCGACGATATCACCACGGGCCGTTTCCGGATCGACAAGCAGCGGATAGCCGAAAACCGCTTCAAAAACCCTGGCGACATGGCCCTTGCTGATATCGGTGCAGGCGAAATTTAGCCGGCGCGCATTGAGGCTGGCCGGCGGCTGGCCCGCCGTAACGTCGTCAAAATAGATAACCGCGTCGGCCTCGGATTGACGATCCACAGACTCGATACCCGCCCATAACGCCGCGCCACCGAGCAGATACCACGGACGCGGCCTGTCCGGCACAAAGGCGAGACGCGTTGTGGCCTGGCGTGTCAGCCGCGCCCAGCTTGCGACCGTCAGCAAAATGGTCAGCCACACCACCCAACTGGCGATTTCAGCCATCAGATGGCGATCGACCCGCAATCGTATGGCGGTCTTGCGGATTTCCAGACACCCGTCGCGCCAGGCGAAATCGCGATACCACGGCGCACGCGGCGCGGCAGAAAGGCCAACCGGCGAGGTAAGCGGATATCTTGTATCTGCAACAGGGCGCATCAAAACAGCTCCCGGCTTCTGGTAAGATTTCAATCGGTTTTCTTGCTTATGGCGTCACCGGCCTTTTCGACCGGATTGCGGTCTTTGAGCTGATCGCCCGCCTTGTCCACACCGTTCGGCAGGGCTTCCACCGCGTCACCGACCCGTTCTGTCCCGCTGCGATTATCCGGCAGATTAAGCAGGAAAATAGCGGCGATCACCACAAGCGCCACGCCGCACAAAATATAGATGCCGTTCTTGCCCATCGAGTTTACTCCCTCAAATTGCACATTGAGGAAACCATACTGACGCGCCCGTAAGGATAACATGCGCGTCACGGCCGCAAATTATAAACGCCGGGATTGCCCGTTATGACGCTTTGGGCCGCACAATATCGATGAAACTGTTGGCGGTCAGGCGGCCCGTGCGCGGGTCGCCGGTCAGGTGCGCGCCCTCCAGAAGCCCCGAATGCAGCACATGACTGCGATAGATGATCAGGCGGTTGAATTTCAGTTCGGCGAAATCGATCAGCTCGTAATTGGGCGTCTCATTCGTTACGTGACGTGTCAGTTGCTCGCCGGTTGTCTCCAGTTCCGCGGCCGCGTGGCGGACATAATCGGCACGACGGCGGGCATCGATCCCCTCGAAACCGGTCGCCTTGTGACGAAAGAACCCGGTGCCGCCCGGCATGTCGCGGCAGAGATAATGCACCAGGGCGATGCGAAACGGATCGGGCGAATCGTGGTGAGGCACCTTCTGAACCGGTTCCAGGTCTTCCGGCGCCTCCGTGGCCAGGGCCAGGAAACCGAACATCGTCTTGCGCAGGTTCGCCGGCATACCGAATCCGCGCGCCAGCAATGGATTGACCGCACTGAGGATGCCCTGGCCATAATAATCCGGCAAGGGGGCGTTGAGGCCGGGATAGCGCGTGTGATCCGGTTTTTCAAATACGGCGGTAACGGCTGATTCAATCAGCCTTTCCGGCTCAGCGATCGCATTATCGATGATCAAAAGCGGATGGCCTTCGCGGCCGACCCGGCGCATTTCCATACGGGCATCGGCACTGATACGTAAAGGCGGCGTTTCACTGGTCATGGAGCGATCTGGGGGTCATAGAGCAGGTCTAGCGCAGTGGCACGCCCGGATCAAACGCGATTCAACTCGGCCACCACATCATAGGCGTCGCCGCGATACCAGCTCTGGGTGAATTCGGCGGCGCGGCCATCGGCGAGGAAGCCCCGCCGCTCGATGAACAGGCCGGCATCCCCTGGCCGGATGCCGAGGACCTCCGCCTGATCGGCGCTGAAAGCGACGGCGCGAAGGCGTTGCAGGGCGCGCACCGGGCGATTGCCGGCGGCATCGAGCGCGGCATAGAGCGAGTCCTCGACCGCGCCGGGCGCCGGCAGGCAGTAGCCTGGGATGGTAGAACTTTCCAGCGCCATCGTCTGGCCATCGGCATAGCGCAGGCGCTGGAAACGATAGACCAGCGTGCCGGGCGACAAGCCGAGCGACAGCGATTCCTCCGGCGTCACCGCACCGGCCGATTTCGACAGCCATTCGCTGTGCGGCACGCGTCCGCGTGAGATCATGTCCTCGGAAAAGGACGATAATTTGGAAAAGCTTTTCTCGACCCGGCTGGCGACGAAGGTGCCGGCCCCACGGCGACGCGTGATCAGGCCCTCATTGACCAGGCCATCGACCGCCTTGCGCACGGTCAGGCGCGACACGCCAAACTCCTCGGCCAGATCGCGCTCCGGCGGGATGGCGGCTTCGGGGGTGAGAATACGCGACAGGATGGCGTCACGCAGTACCTTCTGGAGCTGCATGTAAAGCGGCGCCGGATCGTCACTGACCAGTCCACCGACGGTTTCGATAAATGACATACGCCCTCCCCGAGCGGCTTTTATAAGTCCATTTTTTGCGGAAACGGCTCCTGTTTCCGTTTGCTGTACGGACCTGCACAGTCCGAAAACGGCCCACTTCACGAAGAACGCCGTTGTCGAACTGCCGACACTATTCCATTGGTATTGCTCCGTCAACGGTTTTGTCCGGCAATTGGCGGGTGAAAGTGACGCCCGATTTTGACTAAGGTGATAAATTTATATATGAAAATTCAGATGATTAAGTATAAAATGTAACAGCCCTTCCCGACAGCAGGACCTGCCATTGCTTTCACTGGCTAGTGCGGAAGATAAATTGGTATTATCCAAACAGCTTGAAATCGCTATAATAATTCAATTTGAAGTAAGGATTGGTCTTTTGCTCCGCGGGGCGGCACAGGATGCGTTCTCCGGCAGGGACGGATGATGGAGACAGGCGCTTCAGGCGTCAGGTTGCGGCCAGTGGTTTATGCCGCCAAATTGGTATTGCAAATACGTCCTTTATACCCACCAGACAAAATACGAAATCGTGTTTTTGTATGCACAAATAAACATATATTATTATTTAAATACATAGCATTATGCTAAATTTGCATGAATTTTAATTTTCATTTCGCCCATGCAAAGCCGCCATATTGGTTCTATATTGGAGGCTAAATGATGCCATATAGGTCCTGTCTGGCAATTGACAAGTCCCCTGGCTTGGGTCACCTTGCCCGGAGAAAAAGATAAACAGAGGGGCGCCAACATGCCGAAATCATCCCGCATCCGCCATTTTCGTGGCTTGATTGGCGCCGCCCTGTTCGCCACCACGGCCCTTGTTCCGATCATGGCGCATACGGCGGCGGTCAATCCTGTCACCTATTTCACGGATCATCTCGGCTACAAGCTGAGCGTAATTCCAAACGCATCTAATGACGGATTCAACACCCGCCTTGACCTGACCCTGCCCAAAACCGACCTGCCCGAAGGCGCGTGGGCGCTCTATTTCGGCTCGGTCAGTCCGCTCGATCTGATTGGTGACACCGCCTTCGACCTGACTCATATCAATGGCGACAATTACAAACTGACCCCCAGAGCCGGCGTCACGCTCACGCCTGGTGAAACCTATTCGGTGACCTGGGCCGGCCATTCGCCTTCCGAATACCTGGCCATGCCCAATGCTTATATCGTGGCCGATGGCGCCCCCCCGGTTACGATCGCGGCGTCACGGACGAAATTCGATCCGGCGACCGGACTGGAATATCTGCCCTTCGTGACGCCGATCACCGACGAAGCGACCACACGCAAGGGGCCGCAGGACGCCACCCAATGGCTGACGCCGGAGCGCGCCTTCGTGCAGAACGCTTCCCGCGAAGTGGCGCAGGCGAAACCCGATATCATCATTCTGCCGACGCCCGTTGCCGCGAAACATCTCGATGGCCAACCGCTCGATCTCGGCAAGGGGATCGCCCTCAAGCTCACCGGCCTCACCATTCCCGACATCAAGGCGGCGCTCGACGCCTCGCATCTGAAACTGGTCGCCTCAGGTGTTCCGGTCGAAATCACGATCAATGACGGCAAGCCCGAATCCTATCATTTACTGGCGCAGAACGGTAAAATCGTCATTACCGCCGCCGATGCCGCCGGCGCCGCCTACGCTGTTGAAAGCCTGTCGCAACAGGCCGCTTTCGAGCACAACCGCCTGAAACCGATCGAGATCAGCGACGCCCCACGTTTCGGTTTCCGCGGCCTGCATATCGATCTGGCGCGCAATTTCCATTCCAAGACCTTCATCCTCAACACCATCGACCAGATGGCGGAATACAAGCTCAACCGCCTGCACCTGCACCTGGGCGACGATGAAGGCTGGCGGCTGGCGATCAACGGCCTGCCGGAACTGACCGACATCGGCAGCCGTCGCTGCCATGACCTGAAAGAAGAGGCCTGCCTGCTGCCGCAACTCGGCGCAGGCCCGCAAGGCTCGAAAATCGTCGATGGCTATCTGACCAGGGCCGACTATATCGAGATCATCAGATCAGCTAATGCGCGTCATATCGAGGTCATTCCGTCGTTCGACATGCCGGGCCATTCGCGCGCCGCCGTCCGCTCGATGGAGGCGCGTTACCGCCGCCTGATGGCCGAAGGCAAGCCGGAGGCCGCCAATGAATTCCGCCTGCAAGATCCGGCTGACAAGACCGTCTATGACTCGATCCAGCACTACAACGACAATACGCTGAACGTCTGCATCCCCTCGACCTATCACTTCATCGAGACGGTGATCGACGATATCAGGGCGATGCACACGGAAGCCGGCGTGCCGCTGAAAATCTACCATATCGGTGCCGATGAAACTGCCGGCGCCTGGACCGATTCCCCCGCCTGTCAGGCGCTGGTCAGGGCAAAGGGTCTCGATCCGGCGCATATGACCCCTTACTTTATCACCCAGGTGTCGCAGATGCTTGGCCAGAAGGGCATCGAACCCGCCGGCTGGAGCGACGGCATGGGCCATGTCAAGCCGGAAGAGATGCCGAAACAGGTGCAGTCCAATAGCTGGGGCGGGCTATTCAGCGGCGGTGTGGCCGAGGCCTATCGTCAGGCCAATCGCGGCTGGGATATCGTGATGTCGACGCCCGAAGTGCTCTATCTCGACATGCCCTATGCGCCCGATCCGAAAGAGCGCGGCATGGACTGGGCTTCGCGCAGCACTGATCTTTTCAAGGTCTTTGCCTTCATGCCGGAAAATCTGGGCGCCAATGCCAGCCTGATGACCGACATCCAGGCGCACGGCCAGACCATTCTCGACAGCGAACCGCTGGAGGCCGGACGCAAAATCACCGGGATGCAAGGACAGCTATGGAGCGAAGGCGTACGCGCCGACAGCATCGCCGACTATATGTTCTATCCGCGCGTGCTGGCTTTGGCCGAACGCGCCTGGCACACGGCTACGTGGGAACCGGCCTATGTCGCCGGCAAATCCTACCGCTACGGCGATCGTCAGGTCGATGGTCAGGCGCTGCTCGCCGACTGGCAAGGCTTCAATGACCGCCTGACGCCGCGCCTCGCCGAACTGGATCGGGAAAAGGTCGCCTATCGCCTGCCGCCGCCGGGCGCGCGTGTCACTGGCGGCATTTTCGAGGCCAACCTGGCCTATGGCGACCTAAAAATCCAGTACCGCACCCAAGGCGGAAAATGGCTGACCTATCACGACGCCGTGGAGGTCAAAGGACCGATCGAGACCCGCTCGGTCGCGCCGGACGGCCAGCGCTACAGCCGGATAGTTACGGTAAAATAGGGGGCTAACTATGCACAAGTACGGGATTATCGGCGCGGCCGCGTTCATCACCCTGACCGCAAGCGCGCTGTCCGCCTGCGGTGGCGGTGGCGGTGGCGGTGTGAGCACGGGCGGCGGAAGCAGCTCATCTTCATCTTCGTCTTCTTCCAGCAGTTCATCATCCTCCAGTTCATCGGATGCGCCGGCAGGATACAGTCTCGTCTGGGTCGATGATTTTTCCACCGATGGTCTGCCGGATTCCGCCGTCTGGACCTATGACACCGAGGCCAACGCCACCGGCTGGTACAACAACGAGAAGCAGTATTATGCTGTGGGCCGGCTGGAAAATTCCAGCATCTCCGGCGGCATCCTGTCGATCACCGCGCGCAAGGAGGACCTGACCTCCGCCGCCGATTACGGCGGCCAGCACTACACCTCCGCCCGCCTGATCACCCACGGCAAGAAGAGCTGGACCTACGGCTATTTCGAGGTCCGCGCCAAGCTGCCCTGCGGTCAGGGCACCTGGCCGGCAATCTGGATGCTGGGTGAGAACGGCTCCTGGCCCGCCGCCGGTGAAATCGACATCATGGAACAGGTCAATTCGGACACCACCATCTACGGCACAATGCACACCCAGCAAACGGTCAATACCGGCGTCACCGGCGGCACACATATTTCCGTGCCGACCGCCTGTACGGATTTTCATAAGTATCAGTTGACCTGGACAGCGGACAAGATCGAGGTCGGGGTCGATGGCACGGTCTACCAGACCTTTACCAATGCCCACACCGGCCACGATCAATGGCCTTTCGATGAACCGCAATACCTGTTGCTCAATCTGGCTATCGGTGGCGATTGGCCGGGCGCGATCGACGACAGCATCTTCCCGCGCACCATGCAGGTTGATTACGTCAAGGTTTATCAAAAGCGGTGAACTTACCGGGCGTGGGGTCCGCGACCCCAAACCCCGTAATCTTACATCTGCATGGTCCAGTTTTCGACGCCCATGGCCGCCTGGCGGACCGCTTCCGAACGCGTCGGGTGCGGATGGCAGGTGCGGGCCAGATCTTCCGATGCGCCGCCGAAGGCCATCAGCACGCAGACCTCGCCGATCATTTCACCGACCTGCGGTCCCATCATGTGCACGCCCAGAACCTTGTCGGTCTTGGCGTCGGCGATGAACTTCACGAAGCCTTCGGTCTCGTGGTTGATCTTGGCGCGACTGTTGGCCATGAAGGGGAACTTGCCGGTCTTGTACACTACGCCCGACGCCTTGACCTGCTCTTCGGTCTGGCCGACCCAGGCCACTTCCGGCGAGGTATAGACGACCGACGGCACCAGATTGTAATCGACGTGACCGGCCTTGCCGGCGATCAGTTCGATACAGGCGACCGCGTCTTCTTCGGCCTTGTGCGCCAACATTGGCCCCAGGATCACATCGCCGATCGCCCAGACGCCCGGCGCGGAGGTCTTGAAGTGGCTGGTCGGGATAAACCCGCGCGGATCGGGGGTAATGCCGACCGTTTCCAGGCCGAGGCCTTTGGTGAACGGACGGCGGCCGATGGCGACCAGCACGACGTCGGCATTGAGTTTTTCGGCATTGCCGCCGGCCGCCGCTTCGAGCGTCAGTTCAACGCCCTTCGCGCCGGTCTTGGCGGCCGTCACCTTGGTGCCGAGCTTGAAGGCGAAGCCCTGCTTTGTGAGGGTCTTCTGGAAGGCGGTGGCGGTTTCGGTATCCATACCCGGCGTAATGCGGTCGAGGAATTCAACCACGGTCACCTGCGCACCGAGGCGACGCCACACGGAACCCAGTTCGAGGCCGATAATGCCGGCGCCGACGACGACCAGCGACTTCGGCACGGAGGGAAGCGACAAGGCGCCGGTGGAATCGACGATCTGCTTCTGATCGACATCAACCCCCGGCAGCGGGGTCGGCTCGGAACCGGTGGCGATGACGATATTCTTGGTGGTCAGGTTAGAAGTGGTGCCGTCATTGCCGGTGACCACGACCTTACCGGGGCCGGTGATCTTGCCGAAGCCCGCCAGGTATGTGACCTTATTCTTCTTCATCAGGAACTCGACGCCCTTGGTCAGGGCGGTGACACTGTCCTGCTTGGCCTTCATCATCTGGACGAGGTTGAGCTTCGGCGCCGGCACTTCGATGCCGATATTGGCGAACTCATGACCGGCGGTTTCGAACAGTTCCGAGGCGTGCAGCAGGGCCTTCGAGGGCATACAGCCGACGTTCAGGCAGGTGCCGCCCAACACGCCCCGCGATTCGACGATGGCGGTTTTCAGGCCGAGCTGGCCAGCGCGAACCGCCGCATTATAGCCACCAGGCCCGCCACCGATGATCACCACGTCGAAATTGTCGTCAGCCATGCGAAAGCCCTCTCGCTCCGAGCGCATCCCGAAAAGTGTAACGCACTTTTCGGACCAAGATGCGCGTTAAAGACAAAACTTAGAGCACGTTTCCAAAACGTGTTCTAAGGTAAATTTTCTGCCCGTTAGCTAGGAGCGCAAGCCTGCCGGGTCAAGTCAATTACGCAGACTTATGGACTTTTTTACGCCAAACCCGCGCGTCCCGCCCTCGGTATGGGCCGGAAGCGCGACATGTAGATGAGGAAGCCGAGAACCAGGGCCACCAGAGTCAGCACATAACGCGGATCCCAGCCGGAAAGCACGGTGTAGAGCTTGTCGAACAGGCCGAGGCTTTTATCGCCATTGGTCAGGTAAGTCAGGATCAGATCGGCGCCAAAACCAAGCACATAGATGAAGCCGGCGCGGAAATTGCCGTTGGCATGAAGGAACGCCGCCAGCAGATAAAGTGTGATCACCGCGCCCCACAGCCAGACGACCGGCTTGTTGTCGGTGACAATGGCGGTGACCGCCGTATCGCCCTGAATGGAATCGGTCGCAGGAGCGGCCTGTTCCCCCATCATCGGCGCGTCGAAACCGCCGGAATAATCGGTGGAATCCATCGAACGCGCCCCGATGGTCGGGCCATTATCGACCGGCGGCAGGATAAAGGCCTTGACGACCGGGAAGGCGATCCAGGCGACGTAGGCCAGCACCACCAGAACAAGGAACCCCCGCAGATATTTCATCCTGTCACCCCTCATTTATGGTTAATGAGAGCTTAACCCAAATCCCGCCGTCACGCTACTCCTCAACCTTGGCCATGCCGACATCGGCGACGACGGCGGTAGGGCTGTCTTTCATATTGCCGAGCGCACCGAGATTGCGACTGGCGAAATCGGCCACCCGCATGAAATATTCCCGGTCGCCACAGGCCAGTACGCCCTCGGCATATGACAGGCGATAGGCCTTCACAGCCGCCTCCTGCGCGGTGGCGAACTGTTCCGGCGTCAGCTTGGTCTCGGCAATATCAACCGTCTGGACCTTGTGCATCCGGGCGAAACCATAGGCCGACTGACCACAGGCGGTGGCGGCATTGACGACATTCGGCTTGAGGATCAGGTCTTCATTGAGATTGAATTCCTTATCCTGGTTGGGATCATCCGGCACGAAGGCCATCGGCGGCGCGCCGGGCGCAGACTCGGCCTGCGCTACGCCGGCCAGGCTGGCGCGCGACTTCGGCCGGCCGACATGCTTGGCGAGATAGATCCAGAACTCGGACTGATCGAGCATGGCGTCTTCGTTGAAGGTGATGTCGAACTTGTCGGATTTGGTAATGTAGAGGTCCAGCATATCGCGGAAGCCGCGCTTCAGTTTGTCCCGGTCATCCTTCGACATCTGGCTCGATACCGACGGGCGGCCCAGATCGAGGGCGATGCCGTATTCCAGCATGATATCCGGGTGCTGGACATCGGCTTTTTGCAGCAGATCCATCATCGGCGCGGCCATGGCCGCATTGACATAGGCCTGGCCTTTCAGGGCGTCGGCCGGCGTGAAGCTTTCCCGATTGCTGAGTTCTTTTTTCTGCCCCTTCGCGGCGGCCGTACCGCCTATAGCCAGAGACACACCCAGCAAAATACCCACTGCCGTCAGCGCGGCGCCCCGTAACGTCTTCATCCCTGCCCTCATTTATAATAATTATTTTTGAGAGACTAATTCAACGCCGCCCACCGCACCAGTGCTTTAGGAAAAACTGCGTTCCTTCACAGGCGGACTGTGGCTTATTTATCGGTCCAGTTTTGCGGCGACAGGCCGATGGCGTAGCCCTTGTCGAAGACCTTGTTCATGCTCTCGGTATCGAAGGCCATCATGCCGCCATTGATGAAATCATCCGGCATGGCCGTCACCGAAACACTCAGATCGTTACGCTCGGAAAAGGCCTTCAGCGCCACCAGGGTGACGCGCGCCTGCGCCTTGGTGATGGTTTCCAGGCTGCGCGCGGCGATGGTGACGGCATTGTTCTTGGTCACCGCATAGGCCGGATTGATCTTGCCATTGACCAGCACATAGACATGGCCGCCGTGGCGCAGGTCGGTCGGCACGGTCCAGTCGAGCATCGATTCCGGCAGGATAAAAAACGGCAGGGTGACGCTGCCATCGACGTGCATTTCCTGCAACGGATGCCCCTTGGGGCCTTGCGCTTCGGGGTTTTGGTCGCCGACCGTATCGGTCTCGATCATCACCGGCGCGAAAGCCCCCGGCACGCTGGCCGAGGCGACCAGCACCTTGCAGAACAACTCACGCGCCGCTTCCCGCTTATGGGGGTGGGTCTGCGCCTCAAGTGCGATGGCGCCAAGGTCCCAGACCACGCCTTCCTGGCTGTCGAGATTGGTGGTGGCGACGAACAGGCGGCGGCCCTTCAATTGCTCGCGGGCGATGGCGGTCAGGAGGTCGTCGTCGATATAGCGCGCCACCAGATCGCGCAGTTCCCCCGCCTGGAAAATGCCCGGTGTGAAGGCGGCATAGAGCCCGCGCTTGCGTGTCAGGCCGGCAGCGGCGCCGCTGGTATAGGCGTCACGCAGCTTGGCGTCATAGTCCGGGCCGAGAAAGGCGAAAGGCGCGATCAGGGCGCCGGTCGAAACACCGGTGACGACGTTGAATTGCGGGCGGTCGCCGCGTTTCGTCCAGCCGATCAGCACACCCGCCCCGAAAGCGCCATCGGCCCCGCCACCGGACAGCGCCAGTATCTGGTACGGTCCGCTGGAAGGTGTTTTCGCCGCTGTGGTGCGCATATCCTTTTCCAGCCGGGCCGACAAGGTGGGGTCGTCGGCATTGAAGCGCGCATTGGGAAATTCCGGCACGGTCGCCGAGGCGGCCTCATTGAGCACGGTGGCGTCACGCGGCACGGTCAGACAACCACCGAGCGACAGCAGGGCGCAGGCGGCGAGCACAAGACGGAAGATGGGGAGCGACTGACGCATAGAGGCCTCTTTTCCGCATGATCTTACCACATACCGGATAAACAAAAAGCCACCCCTTCGCAGGAGCGGCTTCTGTTTTTTGGTTTATACCTGACCTTAGACGTCGAGGATAAAGCGCTGCGGGTCTTCCAGGCCTTCCTTGATACGGACGAGGAAGGTGACCGCTTCCTTGCCATCAACGATGCGGTGATCATAGGACAGCGCCAGGTACATCATCGGGCGGGCGACGATCTGCCCATTGACGACCATCGGGCGCTGCACGATGTTGTGCATCCCCAGGATGCCGGCCTGCGGCATGTTGAGGATCGGCGTCGACATCAGCGACCCATAGATACCGCCATTGGTGATGGTGAAGGTGCCGCCCTGCAGCTGGTCGATGCTGAGCGTGCCGTCGCGGGCCTGCTTGCCCAGGGCGGCAATGCCCTTTTCGATGCCGGCGAGCGACAGGGTGTCGACATCACGCAGGACCGGAACGACCAGGCCCTTGTCGGTGCCGACGGCGACGCCGAGGTCATAATGGTTCTTGTAGATGATGTCGGTGCCGTCGATCTCGGCATTGACCGCCGGGATGTCTTTCAGCGCCGCGACAACCGCCTTGGCGAAAAACGACATGAATCCCAATTTCACACCATGACGCTTTTCAAAAACGTCCTTGTAGGTGGCGCGCAGGGCCATGACCGTGGTCATATCGACCTCGTTGAAGGTCGTGAGCTGGGCGGCGGTCGATTGCGATTCCTTGAGGCGGCGGGCGATGGTCTGGCGCAGGCGCGTCATCTTCACACGCTCTTCACGAGGTGCGGTGGGACGCGGTGCAGCCGGTGCAGCCACAGACACCGGCACGGGGGCCGAAGCGGCCGGGGCCGGTGTCGAAAGGGCAGCAAGAGCATCACCCTTGGTGATACGGCCGTCCTTGCCGGTGCCATCGACCTTGTTCGGATCGAGACCGGTTTCAGTGACGATGCGCTGAACCGAAGGCGACAGCGGCTTGTCGGTCGAAGGGGCAGCAGCGACAGGCGCGGCCACAGGCGCCGGCGCAGCCGCAGGGGCCGAAGCGGAAACAGACCCGTCGGTGGAGATGCGGGCGATCACCTGACCCGGCGTCACGGTGGCGCCATCGCCGGCCACGATGTCGGCGAGCGTCCCATCGGCCGGGGCGGCGACTTCGAGCGCCACCTTGTCGGTTTCGATCTCGACGAGGATTTCGTCCTTCTTGACGGTGTCGCCCTTCTTCTTGAGCCAGGTCGACAATGTGCCTTCGGCGACCGATTCACCCATGACCGGGGTCTTGACCTCGATCAGATTACCGGAAGCCGGAGCGGCGGCAGGCGCGGCCACCGGAGCAGGCGCAGCGGCAGCAGGTGCCGCAGCGACAGGCGCCGGTGCAGCGGCGGCTTTCGGCGTGGCAACGGCAGCGCCAGCCCCACCAACCGTGCCGAGCACGATACCCGGCGTGACGGTTTCGCCTTCACCGACGAGGATTTGCAAGATCCCATCAGCGGGCGAAGCGACTTCGAGCGAAACCTTGTCGGTTTCAAGCTCGACAAGCATTTCGTCCTTCTTGACGGTTTCGCCGGACTTCTTGGTCCACTTGGCGATGGTGGCTTCGGTTACGGATTCTCCCAGGACGGGAACGAGGATGTCAGCCATAGGTCAGGCTCCAGTTTTGAATTTTTGCGTGCTGTTCAGCGAATGAGTGAGAAAGACTTCGAGGAAACCTCCGCCCTTAGGCGAAGGCCTCGTTTAAGAAGGTTTCGAGTTCTTTGAGGTGGCGGCTCATCGTGCCGGCGGCGGTCGAGGCCGAAGCCGGACGACCGACATAACGGGCGCGCTTAGCCTTGATGCTCAGGCGGGCGAGCGTCAGTTCAAGCCACGGGTCGACAAACGTCCAGCCGCCCATGTTCTTCGGTTCTTCCTGACACCACACCAGTTCGGCGTTCTTGAATCGGGCCAGTTCGGTCATCAGCGACTTCATCGGCCACGGGTAGAACTGCTCAAGGCGCATCAGGTAGACGTCCTTGATCTGCTTCTTTTCGCGGTCTTCGAGCAGGTCGTAATAGACCTTGCCGGAACACAGCACGACGCGGCGAATCTTGTCGTCCGCCGCGATCTTGACGCCAGCCACGGCGGGGCGGCTCTCGGCGTCATCGTGCAGGACACGGTGGAAGGACGAGCCTTCCGAGATTTCCGACAGTGACGACACGGCCTTCTTGTGACGCAGCAGCGATTTCGGCGTCATCAGGATCAGCGGCTTGCGGAACGGCCGGTGGATCTGACGGCGCAGGATGTGGAAGTAGTTTGAGGGCGTCGTGCAATTGGCGACCTGCATATTATCTTCGGCGCATTGTTGCAGGAAGCGTTCAAGACGGGCCGAGGAGTGTTCCGGCCCCTGGCCTTCGTAGCCGTGCGGCAGCAGCATGACGAGACCCGACATGCGCAGCCACTTGCGTTCACCCGACGAGATGAACTGATCGATGATGACCTGGGCGCCGTTAACGAAGTCTCCGAACTGGCCTTCCCACAGGGTCAGCGTGTTCGGATCGGCCAGCGAGTAGCCGTATTCGTAACCGAGCACCGCTTCTTCCGACAGCGCCGAATCGATGCCTTCATAGAGGGCTTGGCCATCGCGGATGTGGTTGAACGGGAAGTAGCGGTCTTCTGTGCGCTGATCGACAAAGGCCGAATGGCGCTGCGAGAAGGTGCCGCGGATCGAATCCTGCCCCGACAGACGAACCGGGAAGCCTTCATCGAGCAATGAAGTGAAGGCCAGCGATTCCGCCGTTGCCCAATCGAGGTTCTCGCCGGTTTCGATCATCTGGCGGCGGGCGTCGATAACGCGGCGCAAGGTCTTGTGGGCGTCGACATCGTTGGGGATGGTGGTGATCTTGGTGCCGAGTTCAACGAGCTTGGCGCGCGGCACGGAGGTAGACCCACGGCGTTCGTCTTCTTCCGGCAGGCCGAGGCCCTGCCACTTGCCGTCCAGCCAGTCGGCCTTGGTGGCCTTGTAGGCTTTGCCGGCTTCGAATTCGGAATCGAGGAAGGCGTCGAAATCAGCGATGAAACCATCGACTTCCGCCTGAGTGACCATACCCTCACTGATCAGGCGCGCGGTATAGAGTTCGCGCGTCGACGGATGGTTCTTGATCTTGGCGTACATGATCGGCTGGGTGAAGGTCGGATCGTCGCCTTCGTTGTGACCGAAGCGGCGATAGCAGAACATATCGACCACCACGTCCTTGGCGAACTTCTGGCGGAATTCGGTCGCCATCTTGGCGGCGAAAACCACGGCTTCCGGATCGTCACCGTTACAGTGCAGGATCGGCGCCTGGGCCATCAGCGCCACATCCGACGGATAGGGGGAGGAGCGCGAGAAGCGCGGCGCGGTGGTGAAACCGATCTGGTTGTTGATGATGAAGTGCATCGTGCCGCCGGTTTTGTAGCCCTTGAGGCCCATCAGCGCGAGACATTCCATGCCGACGCCCTGACCGGCGAAGGCGGCATCACCGTGGATCAGAAGGCCCATCGCCATGCCGCGATCCGGACCATTTTCGGTGTTCAGTTCAGGGTTGTTCTTGAGATGGAAGGCCTGCTTGGCGCGCGTCTTGCCGAGCACGACCGGATTGACGATCTCCAGGTGCGACGGGTTGGCGGTCAGCGACAGGTGAACCTTGTTGCCATCGAATTCACGATCCGATGACGCGCCCATATGATATTTGACGTCCGACGAACCTTCGATATCCGACGGCAGCGAGGTGCCGCCCTGGAATTCGTGGAAGATGGCGCGATAGGGTTTGCCCATGACGCCGGCCAGAGTGTTCAGGCGGCCGCGGTGGGCCATGCCGAAGATGATATCCTTGACGCCGAGTGCGCCGCCACGCTTGATGATCTGCTCCAGCGCCGGGATCATGGCTTCGCCGCCATCGAGGCCGAAGCGCTTGGTGCCGGGGAAGCGGCGGTGACAGAAGCGCTCGAAGCCTTCGGTTTCGATCAGCTTCTTGAGGATGGCGATCTTGCCTTCCTTTGTGAAGCTGATTTCCTTGTCGCGGCCTTCGATGCGCTCCTGCACCCAGGCCTTTTCAGCCGGGTCGGTGATGTGCATGTACTGGACGCCAATATTGCCGCAATAGGTACGGCGCAGGATGGCGAGAATTTCGCGGATCGTCGCCTGCTCCATACCGAGCACGCCATCGATGAAGATCGGGCGATCCATGTCGGAATCGGCGAAGCCCCAATAGGAAGGCTCAAGTTCCGGATTATGGATCGGCGGCTCAAGACCCAGCGGGTCGAGGTTCGATTGCAGGTGGCCGCGAATACGGAAGGTGCGGATCAGCATCAGCGCCCGAACCGAGTCGCGCGAGGCGGCTTGCAGATCAACCGGCGAAACACCGGGAGTCTTGGCGGCAATGGCCTTTTCGACCTTGGCCTGCACGGCCGGCCACACGCCGTCCATCGCTGACGTCAACTCGTCGCGCGGGGCATTGACCGGGTTCGCCCAGCCGCCGACATTGGCGTTGGCGTTGGCGTTGACCGTTTCGGGCCTGTCCATGAGGGAATCGAAGAAGGCGCGCCATTCGGGAGATACCGAATTGGGGTCCTGTGCCCAGCGTTCCTGCATCTGTTCGATGAAGATCGCATTTGTGCCGTAGAGGAACGAGGTCTCGGCAAAGACCTGATTAAGCCGACTGGAATCGTCTGCCATGAGTGCAACCATCGAGACGGCCAATTACGACACCGCCTCCCTTTCGCAAATGTTTTTGTGCTCAACCACCCATAGGGCTTGAGAGCGGGTTAAGGGAGCGGCCAATAACGACACCGCCCCGAACTGTATGATACCTGAAATTATGCCCCAGGGCCATAAGGCTCTGGGGCATAAATCAGACTATTTAAAGACCTTTTAAGACGCTCAAAAGAGTTTCGCCCAAAGCCGCTGGAGACGGGGCGACTTTGATGCCCGCGGCTTCCATCGCCGCGATCTTGTCTTCCGCGCCGCCCTTGCCACCGGAGATGATGGCGCCGGCGTGGCCCATGCGACGGCCCGGAGGGGCCGTGCGGCCGGCGATGAAGCCGGCCATCGGTTTCTTGCGGCCGCGCTTGGCTTCATCACGGATGAACTGCGCGGCGTCTTCTTCAGCCGAACCGCCGATTTCGCCGATCATGATGATCGACTTGGTGTCGTCGTCGGCCAGGAACATTTCGAGGATGTCGATGAACTCGGTGCCCTTGACCGGATCGCCGCCGATGCCGACAGCGGTGGTCTGGCCAAGGCCGGCATTGGTGGTCTGGAACACGGCTTCATAGGTCAGGGTGCCGGAGCGTGACACAACCCCCACCGAACCCGGCGAGAAGATGTTGCCCGGCATGATGCCGATCTTGCACTGGTTGGGCGTCAGGACGCCGGGGCAGTTCGGGCCGATGAGGCGCGACTTCGAGCCGGAGAGCGAACGCTTCACCTTCACCATATCCTGCACCGGAATACCTTCGGTGATGCAGATGATCAGTTCCATTTCGGCGTCGATGGCTTCCAGGATGGAATCGGCGGCGAAGGGAGGCGGTACGTAGATGGCGGTGGCCGTAGCGCCGGTGCGGTCACGGGCCTCAGCCACAGTATTATAGACCGGCAGGCCGATATGGGTCTGGCCGCCCTTGCCGGGGGTGACGCCGCCGACCATCTGGGTGCCATAAGCAATGGCCTGCTCGGAGTGGAAGGTGCCTTGCGCGCCGGTGAAACCCTGCGTGATGACCTTGGTATTACGATCGATAAGAACAGACATTGATACTTAACCCTTCACGGCCTTGACGATCTTGGCGGCCGCATCGGCCAGATCGTTAGCGGCGATAACGTTCAGTCCGCTCTCATTGATGATTTTCTTGCCGAGTTCGACATTGGTGCCTTCGAGGCGCACCACCAGCGGCACTTTCAGGCCGACTTCCTTCACGGCGGCGATGACGCCTTCCGCGATGATGTCGCACTTCATGATGCCGCCGAAGATGTTGACCAGGATACCCTTGACCTTCGGATCGGAGGTGATGATCTTGAACGCCGCCGTCACCTTTTCCGTGGTGGCGCCGCCGCCGACGTCGAGGAAGTTGGCGGGTTCGGAGCCGTAGAGCTTGATGATGTCGAGCGTGGCCATGGCCAGACCGGCTCCGTTGACCATGCAGCCGATTTCGCCGTCGAGGGCGATATAGCTGAGGTCGTACTTCGAGGCTTCGATTTCCTTGGCGTCTTCTTCGCTTTCGTCGCGCAGGGCGAAGATGTCCGGATGACGGAACAGGGCGTTGCTATCGAACGAGACCTTGGCGTCGAGGACGATCAGCCTGTCGTCACCCGTGATGATCAGCGGGTTGATTTCCAGCATGTCCATATCCTTGGCCACGAACGCCGCGTAGAGCTGGCCGAGCAGTTTGGCGCCCTGCTTGGCGACGTCGCCGGTCAGGTTCAGCGCGGCAGCCAGGGTGCGGCCGTGGTGCGGGAAAACGCCGGTGGCCGGATCGATGGTGAAGGTGATGATCTTGTCGGGCGTATTGTGCGCCACGTCTTCGATGTCCATGCCGCCTTCGGTCGAGGCGACGACCGAAACGCGCGACGACACGCGATCGACCAGCAGGGACAGGTAAAGCTCCTTGGCAATGTCAGCGCCCTCTTCGATATAGAGGCGATTGACCTGCTTGCCGGCAGGGCCGGTCTGGTGCGTGACGAGGACGCGACCGAGCATTTCGTCGGCGTTGACCTTGACGTCTTCAGGCGAAAATACGACGCGGACGCCGCCCTTGGCGTCAGGCCCCAGGCCTTCGAACCTGCCCTTGCCGCGGCCGCCCGCGTGAATTTGCGATTTGACGACGAAAACCTTGGAGCCGGCGTCCTTCGCCAGGTCCTTGGCGGCCTTCAGGGCTTCGTCAGGGGAATAAACGGCATATCCGCGCGGAACGGCGACGCCGAACTCTTTGAGGACGGCCTTAGCTTGATGCTCGTGAATGTTCATGAAACCGGTCTTGTGATGCTTGCCATACGGCAAATGCGTGCAGGACGGATCATCGCGCCCGTCCTTCGAACGGGGGCTTTATAGAGAGGCACGCGCTTGTGTGCAACCGCTCACACACATAAATTTGATGAATTCCGGCATTTTGATTCTTAAGGTTTCCCTTTTGTGACAGCCATGTTACCGCTACCGCCAGGCCAGGCAAGACGACAGCGCTGTCAGGACGCCGCCCCCACACCGCATAATATATACGATTTTTTTCGTTGCTCAGCCAAAGACCATTTGCCACATCAGGCGCCCCGGCAGGAAGGTGAACAGCCCGGCGATCAGCAACGCCCCGGTATAAAGGCGGGTCGCGTACTTTTTGTGCGCCTTGATATCCTTCTTTCGGGCAGCATAGACGATCATCGGCGCGGCGATCAGGGTAGCGCCGGAGAGGATATGGATGAAGCTGAATCCGCCATGATTGATGATCCTGATGAAGAAGGACGACCCTGCCACCACCACCATGAAGACGATCCAGGTCCAGCCCAGGATGCGGTGCATACCCGTGCCCTTCGGGCCGAAGATCTGCACCGCGCCGATGGAGAAGGCGGCCAGCGCCGCCAGCAGGTGAATCTGGATGACCGGCGAGACCTGGCCGATCAGGGCGATATTCGGCAGGTGCGGATGGGCGTAAGGGTCGAGCAGTGTCATAGGGCTTCCTTTTGAAAATCGGATGCCCCATAAGACAGCGGTCTTTTCTGGATGCCCGGCCCCATGCGTGAATCGCCCGACCTAATTCGTGAAACGCCGCCCCGTGTCACTGGCGCTTCGTCAGTGACACGGCTGATAATGGCCATCATCGGCCCGCACTGGTTGCGCACCTATGGCATCGCGCTCGGCATGGCGCTGCTGCTCACCTTCACGGCCGCCAACGGCACCGATGGCGTGCCGCTGCTGATTCGCTTTCCCTACTGGCTGATCCTCATGATTCTGGGCACGCTGGTGGCGCAGATTACCGGCCGGATGCTTGATCGCTACGCCAGCCTCACCCTGTGGCAGACCGTCGTGGCCA
Source organism: Asticcacaulis sp. (assembly GCF_035497195.1). Classification (GTDB taxonomy): domain Bacteria; phylum Pseudomonadota; class Alphaproteobacteria; order Caulobacterales; family Caulobacteraceae; genus Asticcacaulis. Next base: position 271,011 of record NZ_DATJDZ010000014.1, on the reverse strand, counting down.
TGATCTCAATCACTACGCCGTTGATCTGCCTGATCGTGTGGCTGGTGACGGCGGGTTTCAACAGCGACCACAGGCTTGACCCGGCCCGCCTGTTTTATCTCGTCGGGCCGGTGCTGGTGATCACGCTCGCTATGGCGATATTGCACGTCCTGATCAGCGGTACGCCGGCGCAAAGCCATGCCTTCGCGCAGGACAGCCAGACCGAACCCGGCGCCGCTTTCCGCGAGCGCCTGCCGTTCAAATTCCGTCATGCCGAGATTCACGCGCTGGAGGCCGAGGACCATTATCTGCGCGTCCATACCGCCGCTGGCGACACCCTGATCCTGATGCGCCTCTATGACGCCATCCGCGAACTGGACGGCATCGAAGGGTCTCAGACCCACCGGTCGTGGTGGGTGGCCAGGGCCGCCGTCACCGACACGACCCGCTCGAATGGCCGTGTCGGCTTTACCCTCAAGGGCGATCTGACTGCGCCCGTCAGCCGTAGTTTCCAGAAAGCGCTACGGCAGGACGGCTGGTTTTAAGTCATCAGGTCAATAGGGCAGCCTCTGTCGAATCTGCGTCTTTATCGTGACAGGTTTGTCTCGTAACTCATGCGGAAATCTCCATCGGAAAAGAGAGCAGGGTATGCAAGCGGTCGAAACTCGACCACCAGCCGTCGCCATGGCCTTCGGCTTCGTGTGCCGACTGGAAGGGCTGCTGGCTGAGCGTCACCAGGGTCTGGCTGCCCCGATCTGCAAAAGTAATGACGACTGTATTGGTTTCGCCACGTTCGCCGGCCTCTTCCCAGACGAAGGTGAAGACCAGTTTTTCCAGCGGCACGACTTCGGTGAAGACGCCGTTCTGCCACAGATCGTCACCAGTCTCGACCGAGGTCAGGCAGTTGCGCCACCGGCCACCCGGCCGCACATCCATGTCGAGATGCGTGGCCGGATAGTGCGCCGGTCCCCACCATTGCGACAGCAGGGCCGGATTGGTCCAGGCTTCATAAACGAGGGCTCGCGGCGCATCGAACAGACGCTCGATCCTGAGGTCGCTATCGGTATGAATGATGTTGCGGCAGGCCGCACCCGCAATCTCTGGCATAATTAGGCCGCCGCCTCGACATTGATCATCCACGGCGTGCCGAAACGATCGGTGACCATGCCGAATTGCAAGGCCCAGAAGGTCGGCTGCAATTCCATCTGCACATTGCCGCCCTCGGCGAAGGCGGCGTAGATGCGCTTTGCGTCATCGGCGGTTGACGGGTTGATCGTGACCATGAAGCCGGCCGGCTTGGCCTGCATATGCAGGGGCGCATCCGAGCCGGCGAGGGTATTGTCACCCACCTGAAGCGTGGCGTGCATGATCTTGTCCTGCCAGTCGGCGCCAACCATGTCCTTCATCGGGCTTTCGCCGTGGGTCTGCATGAAGGTGATCTCGCCGCCCAGGGTCTCGGCGTAGAATTTGAAAGCCTCGGCGCACGTGCCGGGGAAGTTGAGATAGGGGAAGATTTTCATGGGTCTGTTTCCTTATGCGTCTGCTTTTTGAGAAATAACAAAGGCGATCGCCATATCGATCAGCGTTTCAGTGCCGGTCTTGCGGTCTTCCGGCGTCGGGTAACCGTCAAAATGGACGATCTGTTCAGTCAGTTTGAGGTGCGTGCCCTGGCCGTTCGGGGTGAATTCGATTGTCGCCAGCGAACACGACAGCCGCTTGTCATTATGGTGCATGTCATAGCTGTAAACGATACGCTGATCCGGCACGATGTCGCGGTATTCGCAGGTGAAATCGCTGACCGTACCGCTTTGCCAGCGGCCCTTCAGCCGTTCGGCGCCGCCTTCGCGGAAATCGAGATGGCGCTCGATCAGTTCCCATCTGTCGGCGGGCGCGGTGAACCACTGCGCCTTAGCGTCGGCATTGGCCCAGGCGAAAAATACCAGATTGGCCGGCGCATCGATATCGCGCTCAATGATAAAGGTATCGTGATGGGTGGAGCGTTCGGTCATCTCATTTCTCCTGTGTTTTCAAGGCGGGACCGGTCATCTCGGTCTCGATGGTGAAATCGACCTCGTCGCCCACCCCCATTGTGGTGCCGGGCGCCGGAATGCCGTAGCCCATGCCGAACAGCGAGCGCTTGAGCGTCCCCTTGGCCGAGAAGCCGATGCGGGCATTGGGATCGATACCTACCAGGCCAGGATAGCCACCATTGAAGGTGACGGCCAGGGTCACCGGCTGGGTGACGCCATGCAGGCTCAGGTCGCCGGTCACATTGGCGGTATTAGCGCCGGTGATGTCGATTTTGGTCGAGGCATAGGTGATCTTAGGGAAGGCCGCAGCGTCGAAGAACATCTTGCCCATCAGCTCATCATGGAAGCCCTTGGGCGGCGCGTTCAGTTCGAGCGATTGCGGATCGATGGTCACGGTCAGAGCGGCCGCTTCAAGATGCGCCGGATCAAGCTTCAGATGCGCATCGATATCGCCGAAACGCGCCGTATAGTGCGAGTAACTCATGTGATTGACGGTGAAGGTCAGCGAGGTATGCGCCGGGTCGGTCTTGTAATCGCCAGCAGGAATATTGGCGATCGAGGGCGCACTTGTGGCAACCAGGGCCGATTCAGCGGGTTTTTGTTCGGCTTTTTTGGCCGGCGTGCAGGCACAGAGGCTCAGAGCCGTACACAATATGAGCAGGCGTTCCATGGGTAATCTCCTTGTAAGGTCTTGACGGCCCTAAGTGGTCGGTTTTTCGCTCAGGCGTTTCAGGTTCTCCAGCCCGCGTTCGAAATCCTTGCCGATCAGGTCGTCCATGTTCATGACGGTGCCCATCAGCTTCGACATGAAGGGCGACGGCCCGAACATGGCCCAGGTCACCACCGTGTCTTCACCGCCAGAACCTGAAACAGGTTGCAACAGGAATTCGGCACTGTTGGTCGCTGCAATGGGCTTGATGAAGTCGAGATTGATCAGCAGGCGATGGGCAGGCGCGGCTTCGCGGATAGTCATGCGTCCCTGACCGGCCTTGCCGTTACCCTGCCAGTCATAAACCGCGCCGACGCCGGACGTTTCGCCGCTAAAGGTGCGCTTGAGTTCGGGATCGAGTTGCTCCCACGGCGACCAGTCCTTCCATTGGCGGAAGTCGTCGATATGGCCGTAGACGGTTTGCGCCGGAGCATTGATCGTCACCGAGCGCTGCATACGGAAATGGTTCGGCTTGCTGACGACGACGAACAGGAAGGTCAGGAGCGCGGCCAGAACCAGGATGATAATGAGCATAATCATTTCATATTTCCCGGAAGTGTATTGAGGTAGGCGTCAAGGGAGTCCGCCATGCCTTTCGTGCCGTCGATCCGGTCTTCGAGGTGATCGACGCCATCGATGAACAGGATCTGCTCAACGAGCTTGAGATGTGAACCAGACCCCTTTGCCGAAAATTCCAGCACCTGTTGCGACACGGTGAACAGCTTGCCATCCATCGTCATATTGTACTGGTGGATGATGCGTTCATCCGGCAGGATATCGAGATAGAGCGAGTCATTGGTCATCCACGGCGCGTCGGCGTTTGGCCGGCCGCGCCATTTTTCCCAACCGCCGACGGTGAAATCGAGCGTGTGCTTCGTGACCTCCCATTTCGGCTGACCGCCGTACCAGACCTGCTTGGCTTCCAGATTGGTGAAAGCCCAGAAGACCAGCGATACGGGATGATCGTAATCGCGCTCGACCGTGAAGGTTTCGGGTTTGGCGGCCCGGATTAATGCGGGTTGAGTCATTTGAGCCTCGCCAGGTAGGCATCGAGCTGCATGAAGGTGCCGCCGAAGCCCATTTGCATACTGGAATGACCGGCCTTGAAGATGGCGCGCTCTTCCGGCGTCGCATTGATCGGGAAGGAGTGGCTGTCGAGCACTGTCTTGCCGTCTTTTTCCACCAGCGTCTGGATAGCGAGAACTTCGAGCGGCCACAGCGGCGCCATCGGGTGACGGACCGGCTGGCCGGCTTCATTACAGAAGGAAACGACGTAGGCCAGGCTATCGGGCGCATTGATTTCGCGGAACACCCACTTGCCCCACATGGTCACACCGGTGGGCATCTGCATCCCGTAAAGGAAGACGCCGCCGACCTTGAGATCGAGCGATTTGACGATCAGTTTCATGCCGGCCGGACCAAACCAGTTGGCGAGATGCTCGCCCTTCGTCAGCACATCCCACAGCAGAGCCTTCGAGGCGTCGAAGGTGCGGGAGAGCTTGAAGACTTCATCTTCGGCGGCGGGGGTTTCAAGAGTCATTTTCGGTCCTCAGAGGGTTTGGAGATGAGTTTCAAGCCGGTCGAAATTCTGTTCGTTAGCGGCTTCGAGAAAGGGCGCCAGGCCGTCATCCTGGCCGGGGGCAAAATCCATGATCCAGGTCAGGTCGGTGGCGTCATCACCCGCCGGTTCAAAGGTCATGGTCATGACAAAATCGTGCATCGGCTCGATATGCTGCATGACGATGCGCTGCGGCGATACCTCGATGAATGCCTTGATATTGTCGAATTCGCGGTCGTTCTCGTTGATCATGGTGAAGCGCCATTGGCCGCCCTCACGCAGATCGAAAGTGTCTATCCGGTTGGTGAAGCCATCCGGCCCCCACCAAAGCTTCACCTGCTCCGGATCGGCGAAAGCGCCGTAGACCTGGGAAGGCGGAAAAGGCAGCCGGCGGTGATTGAGCACCTGATAAGCCGGCGTATCGGTTGTCTCAGTCATTTTTAGCTCCCTTGGCTTGCAGGGTTTTCAGATAGGCCGCCAAACGATTGAGGCGCGCTTCCCAGATTTGTCTGTAATATTGCCACCACATACCGGCCTCCTCAATTCACGTTAGCTTTAATTGGTTGGACCGTCCGGCTTCAGTGTCTTCAGATAGGCGTCAAGCCGGTCAAAGCGGGCCTCCCACATCTGGCGGTACTCGCCAATCCAGGCATCGACCTCTTTCAGCGGTTCCGGCTCCAGTTTGCACGGCCGCCACTGCGCTTCACGGCCGCGCGAGATCAGCCCGGCCTTTTCCAGCACCTTCAGATGCCTGGAAACCGCCGGCAAACTCATATCAAATGGCTCGGCCAGTTCGGTGACCGAGGTCTCGCCAAGCGACAGACGGGCCAGTATGGCGCGGCGCGTCGGATCAGCCAGAGCGGTCAGGGTTTGCGATAAGCGATCAGCGGACATGGGGTACTCTATTTCTTCTTTTTAGCAGCCTTCGCGGCCGCATTCTCGGCGATGCGGGTCGTGATGATGGCCCGCAGAACCTGATCCGGCATCGGATGTTCCGGCGTGAAGCGCACCGTACCGGGCGAGGTCGAAAAATCCGTCAATTCGCCGGCAAATGCTGCCAGCACCTTAGGCGACATGCCGTAAAAGGCGCAATGTTTCGCCGCCGCGCCAAAGGAGACCAAGGGACCATCGAGCTTGTAGCACGGCACGCCATAACTGATCACCTCAAGCGCATCGGGCGCCAGCTCGCGGATTAGGGCGCGCAAATGATTCAGCGCTGGTCTGAATTCCGGTTTCACATCGGCCAGATAGGCGTCGACATCTTTGTAAGCCGCCTTGGCATTCATGGCACCACCATTTAACCCATTTGTTAAATAACTTATCGGTTAAATACAATTCAGAGTCAAGCGCCTTGGGTGAAAAAAATTACGCCTTGTTTTACAAGAATTTTTTGCGGTTTTCGCGCCATTCCTCGCGCGTCTGCCCCCAGACATCGACCACCAGATCGGCGAAAGGATCGGGCAATCGGGCCTGCCGCATGACGTAAGACCCCAGCGTCCTGGCCAGTTTCGCCGAGGGCGCATTGGTCGGCGAAATGGTGTGGATGACGGTCTCCCAACCCAGCGTATCGCAGGCGAAATCCATGCTGGCGATCGCCGCTTCCCTGGCATAGCCTTTGCCTTGCGCTTCTGCCAGCAACCCCCAGCCGACCTCGCGGTCCGGCCAGCCATGCGGACAGAGCGGCCCGATGCGTCCGATCCATTTGCCCGTGCTTTTCTCGATCACGCTGAACATGCCGAAGCCATCGAGCGCCCACGAACCGGCGATGGTTCGCATGGTGCGCCACACCACCGGCGGTGTCGCCACGCCGCCGAGAAAGGTCATGGCCTCGACATCGGCATGGAAGGCGCAAAAACCGTCAAAATCGGCATCGACCGGCGGGCGCAGAATCAGGCGGTCCGTTTCGAGCGTCGGCCCCAGCGGCGAATGTGTCAAAGTCAGCGATCCTCGATATCAAGCGTGCGTCCGGAACGGCGGTCTATATAGACGTAACGCGTCACCGTCGAGGCCCCGCCGCCCCAGGCACTCAGCCCCATCAGAAAGCCCAGGTCATACCAGCGGCCGATATTGGGATAGGCATACATGCGGATCGTATCGGAAAACAGGCTGACGACGAAGGAGATCGGCGCCAGCAGTCCGTCGATAATGCCGCGCACCAGGGCCGGATCATTATGCCCGCCCATTGGCCGCGTGGCACAGGCGGTTAGCAGGCAAAGCCCGGTCAGGGCCGCGATGGTCAGGATGGTTTTTTTCATGGCTTTATTTCCTCACAAACGATCATGCCAGCGCCGGGTACGGTCCACATAACCTCGTCGCCCTTGTTCCAGAATTCGTAAGGCCCATCCGGCAGATCGGCGGCATAGCGCGCGCCGGACGCACTGATGGCCTGGGTCAAAACGGCGCTCTTGCCGGCCCATTTGACATAGACCATCGAGTCGGCGCCATTGATAAAGGTCGAGGTCATCAAATCGGCCTGACCGGGGCAGCGCCAGCTTATCGGCCCAATGCTGACGGCGGTATCGCTGCGCGCCACCGGATAGCCGGCGCGCAGGTCGCTGATCCGGCCGGCATAGGCGTTGAGCAGGCAGGCCTCACTGTTCTCGGTCGTGGCGCAGGCATTGCGCTTGTTCAGCCAGCCGCCTTGCAGACGCTGGAGCGCCACGCGGTCGATGCCGGGCGCCTTGCCGATCAGGCCATAGAGGCGTGTGACCTCGACATCGAGCTGCGCGAGGCGGGCATTGCCGCAGACCATGATCTCGGCCTTGAGCGTGGCCTTGGCGCAATTGAAACTGGGCGTGGCCGCAGCGGCCTGGGCCAGCGGCGCAATGGCGGCGCTCGCCTGCTCGGAAGCGGCGGCGGAACTTTGCGCCTCGGCCTTGTGGCTCGGCGCGCAGGCAGTCATCAGGGCGGTGACGGCCAGGATCGGGATAAACGATTTGAACATGGCGGGAACTCCTCAGATGAGGGAGCCTAGCATATCCGGAAATAAAAAAGCCGCCCGTTTTCACGAGCGGCTTTTTCAATTCAGTTTTCTCGAACTTAAGCGAGCGACGGATCGATCGTCTTGCAGGCGGCGATCAGCCCCTGCACGCTTTCGACCGACTTGGCGAACATCGCCTTTTCTTCGTCATTGGTCGAGAACTCGATGATGCGCTCGGCGCCGTCCTTACCGATCACGGCCGGGACGCCGACATAGAGACCGCGCAGGCCGTATTCACCATTGAGATAAACGGCGCAAGGCAGGACGCGCTTCTTGTCGAGCAGGTAGGACTTGGCCATGACGATGGCCGATTCCGCCGGCGCATAGAAGGCCGAACCGGTTTTCAGCAGGGCGACGATTTCGCCGCCACCGCCACGGGTACGCTTCACGATGGCGTCGAGTTCTTCCTGAGTGAAGAAGCCTTGCGCCACGCATTCCGGCAAGGGCAGGCCGCCGACAGTCGAATGGCGCACCATAGGCACCATGTCGTCGCCGTGACCACCGAGGGTCCAGGCGTGGATGTCTTCGACCGACACGCCGGTCTTTTCAGCCAGGAAGTAGGCGAAACGGCCCGAATCGAGCACGCCGGCCATACCGATGACCTTCTTGTGCGGCAGGCCGGAGAATTCGCGCAGCGCCCACACCATCGCGTCGAGCGGGTTGGTGATGCAGATAACGAAGGCGTTCGGGGCATGTTGCTTGATGCCTTCACCGACGGCCTTCATGACCTTCAGGTTGATGCCCAGCAGGTCGTCGCGGCTCATGCCCGGCTTGCGCGGTACGCCGGCGGTGACGATGCAGACGTCGGCCCCGGCGATGCCGGCGTAATCGTTGGCGCCCTTCAGAGTGACATCCTTGCCGAAGACGGCGGTGGCTTCGGCGAGATCGAGCGCCTTGCCTTGCGGCGTGCCTTCCATGATGTCGAAGAGAACGATGTCGCCCAGTTCTTCACGGGCGGCGATGTGGGCCAGCGTGCCCCCGATCATACCCGAACCAATCAGAGCAATCTTTGCGCGTGCCATGGGAACTCCCTTTAAAAATGCCGCAGGTCAAAACCTGCCCGCGTCGTAATCCTTAACGATGCGGCGCGCAAGAGTTTGCTGCATAGCACCTAAAAAAGTGAGGCGTGTGTAGCTTACGGGCATTTAAATGGGATTAATTGCCGGGCATGATGTCATAGAAGCAAGAAACCCCACCACCAAAGCGCAAGAGCGCTTCGGTCCCCCTCCCCAACAAGTTGGGGAGGTACAAGAGCGGACATTTCTTAGATTAATTCCCCATCCGGACCTGCGCCATGGTCACCGGCGTCTTTTCGCCCTGGGGATTGAGCATATAGCCGCGCCACAGCGCATCGCCGCCCTGGGTCAGGTGCAGGATGGTCGGTGAGCGCGCGCCGCCGGCATAGTAGGTCACTTCCATATCCTTGCCGGTCTGGTTGATATCGGACACAAAACCCGAATTGTTCATGCCAAGGCCCGCCAGCATCGAACGCCAGGCCCCCTCCACCCGGCCGCTGACCACCCGGTCGCTGCGCAGTTCCAGCCCCAGCAGCTTGCGGCCCGCCGTATCGGCCACCACCCACGACCCCTCCATATTGCCGACACGGCTTTCTTTCGATCGCAAGGCCGACAGCAGGCCGGAATCATAGCCCAACTCGCTCGAATCCTTCGGACCCTCGTAATTGCGGCGATAGGCATCGACACTGACCGCCGTGCCCGCCAGCGGAGCGGTATCCATTGCCGCCGCCGCTTCCGGCGTATCGGGCTTCATGGTCGCCTGCGGGGGCAGGGCCGTGGCAGTGGCCGGCCGAGCGGCGTCCGGCAGCAGGTCATCTTGAGCCGCACCCGGCATCATCAGGGCGGCCGAAAGGATCAGGGCGGAAATCACTATAGGTACACTCTCTTACTACAGGCGATGGCGTCAGAAGCGGCGAAAGGGGCGCCGTTATGCTGAGCTAATCAGGCGCGCGTTAAGAATTCTTTCACCTCACGAGTGAACTACAGAAATTTGTCGAAGCTGGGGCAGACCGTGAGTCACATCACCGTGAAGCACCAGAAAGGCCCCAGCCATGAGGATGCGAAGCGTTCTCACGACGCGGGTGCAAAAAACAACTTTTCGTATTGAAAGCTTGATTGACACACGGCTTTCAGGGTCTAAAAGACCGGCAAGTGTAACGTTCCGGGCCACGGCTATTCTGCCGTTCCGTACAAGACATTGGTTAAGGCCGCATCATATGTCTCAGACTCCTCACCGTCCTTTATCTCCCCATCTGCAAATCTGGCGATTTCATATCACCATGTTCACTTCCATTCTGCACCGGGCCACTGGCTTGGCGTTAGTCGTAGGTTCGGTGCTTGTGGCTGCCTGGCTGCTGGCCATCGGCATAACGGCTTCGGGCATCTGCCCGCAGGCCTATACGGTCTTCCTGACCTTCGCCGCGTCTCCGCTCGGACTACTGGTGTGGTTCGGACTGAGCCTTGCCGCCTTCCTGCATCTGACCGGCGGCTTGCGCCACCTGGTTTGGGACTTAGGTCAAGGCTTCCAGCTCAAGTCGGCCAATGCCATGTCATGGTGGGGCCTGATCGGCGGCATTGTTCTGACGATCATTTTCTGGGTGGTTCTTTTCGCTACTGGCAAGGTGGTGCTGTAATGGTCGATTCGTATTTGCGTCAGCGGTCCTCGAAGGACTGGAAAACATCGGAAAAGCACGGCGCCGCCGAATGGCTGGCCGAGCGCTGGACTTCAGTCGCGCTGATCGTACTGGGTGGCTGGGCGTTGTGGAGCGCCTTTGGCCTGATGAACCAGGGCTATGAAGTCGCCCTGGCCTTCGTGAAGGCGCCGGTCAATGCGGGCCTGATGGCGCTCACCTTCGTCATCACTGTATGGCACAGCTATGTGGGCCTGAATGCCAACGTGCTCGACTACTTCCCCAATTCCCGCGCGCTCAAGCTGCTCAACCTGCTATTCTGCCTCGTCGTTCTCGCGGCGGCGCTGGGTGGCCTGTTCCTGGCATTCAAGGCATAACTCATGGCCAAACCATACAATATCATCAATCACGACTATGATGTGGTCGTGGTCGGCGCTGGCGGCTCCGGCCTGCGCGCCGCGCTCGGCGCCGGTCAGGCCGGCCTGAAAACCGCCTGCATCACCAAGGTCTTCCCGACCCGCTCCCACACCGTGGCCGCCCAGGGCGGCGTCGCCGCCTCGCTCGGAAACATGGGCGAAGACAAGTGGGAATGGCACATGTACGACACCGTCAAGGGGTCGGACTGGCTGGGCGACCAGGACGCCATCGAATACCTCGTGCGTAATGCCCCCAAGGCGGTTTACGAACTCGAACACTGGGGCGTGCCCTTCTCGCGCACCGAAGACGGCAAGATCTACCAGCGTCCGTTCGGCGGCATGACCAAGAACTTCGGCGAAGGGCCGGTGCAGCGCACCTGCGCCGCTGCCGACCGCACCGGTCACGCTATGCTGCACACCCTCTATGGCCAGTCCCTGCGCAATGACGTCGAGTTCTTCATCGAGCATTTCGCCCTCGACCTGATTATGGACGATGGGGTTTGCCGCGGCGTCACCACCTGGCAGCTCGATAATGGCGACATCCACGTTTTCCGCGCCCACCTCGTCATCCTGGCGACGGGCGGTTATGGCCGCGCCTATTTCTCGGCCACATCGGCCCACACCTGCACGGGTGATGGTAATGCGATGGTGCTGCGCGCCGGCCTGCCTTTGCAGGACATGGAATTCGTGCAATTCCACCCCACCGGCATCTACGGCTCAGGCTGCCTGATCACCGAAGGCGCGCGCGGCGAGGGCGGTTACCTGACCAACTCGGCCGGTGAGCGCTTCATGGAACGCTACGCCCCCTCGGCCAAAGACCTGGCTTCGCGTGACGTCGTGTCGCGCTCGATGACCATGGAAATCCGCGAAGGCCGCGGCGTCGGTCCGAAGAAGGACCACATCTTCCTGCACCTCGATCATCTGCCACCGGAAATCCTGCACAAGCGCCTGCCGGGCATTTCGGAATCGGCCAAGATCTTCGCCGGCGTCGATGTGACCAAGGAACCGATCCCGGTCATCCCGACCGTCCACTACAATATGGGCGGCATCCCGACCAACTATCACGGCGAAGTCCTGACCAAGGTCGGCGACAATGCCGATACGGTCGTGCCCGGCCTGATGGCCGTCGGCGAAGCGGCTTGCGTGTCGGTGCATGGCGCCAACCGCCTCGGTTCCAATTCGCTGATCGACCTCGTGGTCTTCGGCCGCGCCGCCGGCCTGCGTTCGAAAGAACTGGTCAAGCCAAACACGCCACATAAGGACCTGCCCTCGACCGTCGTCCAGAAGCACCTCGATCGCCTCGATACCTTCCGCTACGCCGCTGGCTCCACGCCCGTCGCCAAGCTGCGCCTCGACATGCAGATCGCCATGCAGCAGGACGCCGCCGTTTTCCGCACGGGCGAAACGCTGAATCAGGGCGTCTCGCGTCTCGACGCCATCCACAAGGCGTCCAGCGACCTCGGCATCAAGGATCGCGGCATGATCTGGAATACCGACCTGATCGAGGCGCTGGAATATGACAACCTGATCAATCAGGCGGTGGTCACGGTCAATTCGGCCGCCAACCGTGAAGAAAGCCGCGGCGCTCACGCCCGCGAGGACTTCCCGAACCGCAATGATGAGGTCTGGATGAAGCACAGCCTGATGTGGATCGATACCCAGTCCGGTCAGGTCAAGGCCGACTTCCGTCCGGTCCATACCTACACCATGACGAACGATATCGCGTACATTCAGCCGAAGGCACGGGTTTACTGAGACTTTAATGGCACTGCTTTATCGAAATACAGACAAGGACTGGCAACAGATCGGTGAACTTCATCCGTTCTGGGGGGTGCTGACCGCGCCTGAATTTCGTAACGAGGCCCTTACCCCACAAAACGTTGAAAGCTTTTATGCTTCCGGCGTTGAGCATGTGAATTGGCTGGCGGAAATTGTCGAGCGTCATTTCGGGCAACCGTTAAAAGCTATGAAAGCGCTGGATTTCGGCTGTGGCGTCGGGCGCCTGACGCACGCCATGACGGCCCTGGCTGAAAGCGTTACCGGCCTCGACATTTCTCCGGGTATGCTGGCCAAGGCGCGCGAACGGACAGCGGCCAAGGTGCATTTCCTCAACGCCCTGACGGATGAACAGTTTGACTGGCTACATTCTTTTATCGTTTTCCAGCATATTCCCCCGGCGCGCGGTATGGTTATTCTTGAAGACTTGCTGCGCCGGCTGACGCCTGGCGGCCTGGTGACCCTGCATTTTACCACAGGCCGCAGTGCGTTTCACCGTGGCAAGACTGTGCTGGCCCGTCTGCGGCAATGGTTTACCAAGCGGTTGAAACCGACCGATCGTATCAGCATGTTCGATTATGACCTCGGCAGGCTGACCAATATGTTTTACACGTCTGGCATACGTCAGATGACCTTTTTACCGACGGATCATGGTGGACACCTGGGGGTGTTTGTCATCGGCCGCCGCGATCTCGAAGGAAGTGCCAATGGTTGAGTTAACCCTCCCCCGCGACTCGAAAATCAAGCCAGGCAAGCGTTACAAGGCCGCCAAGCGGACGAAAACGACGCGCACCTACAAGATCTACCGCTTCGATCCCGACGCCGGCGAGAACCCGCGCTGGGACACATATGAGGTCGACTCGGCCGATCACGGCCCGATGCTGCTCGACTCGCTGATCCACATCAAGAACAATATTGATTCGACCCTGGCCTTCCGCCGCTCGTGCCGCGAAGGCATCTGCGGGTCCTGCGCCATGAATATCGGCGGCCGCAACACCCTGGCCTGCACCAAGGGCCATGACGAATTCAAGGGCGACATCACCATCGCGCCTTTGCCGCATATGCCGGTCGTGAAAGACCTGATCCCCGACCTGTCGGGCTTCTACAACCAGTATGCCTCGATCGAGCCGTGGCTGGAAACGAAGACGCCCGATCCGGAAAAGGAACGTCTGCAAACCCCGGCGAACCGCGACAAGCTCGATGGCCTGTACGAGTGCATCCTGTGCGCCTGCTGCTCGACCTCGTGCCCCAGCTACTGGTGGAACCAGGACAAGTACCTTGGCCCCGCGGCCCTGCTGCAAGCCTATCGCTGGATCGCCGATTCGCGCGACGAGAACCAGAAGGCGCGCCTGGAATCGCTGGAAGACCCGTTCAAGCTCTATCGCTGCCACACCATCATGAACTGCGCGCAGGTCTGCCCGAAAGGACTTAACCCCGCCAAGGCGATCGCCGAGATCAAGAAGATGATGCCCGCGAAGGGATAGGTACTTAAGAACCTCCTCTGATATCGGGGGCGGGTGCCCGAAGGGCGGGTGGGGTTACTACCCAACTTTCAATTTGCGATAGCGCCGGTGATTAACCCCCTCCGGCGCAAGAGCGCCACCTCCTCCTGATATCAGGGGGAGTTCTTTATTTAGAGACCACAATGGCCAAGATCACCTATATCGAAAACGACGGCAAAGCACACACCATCGAGGCCAAGCCAGGCCAGAGCGTCATGGAAGGCGCGGTAAAGAACAACATCCCCGGTATCGACGCCGATTGCGGCGGCGCCTGCGCCTGCGCCACCTGCCACGTCTATGTCGATGACGCCTGGGTCGAAAAAACCGGCAAGGCCTCGGTGATGGAAGAATCGATGCTCGATTTCGCCAACGATCTCCAGCCGACCTCGCGCCTGTCCTGCCAGATCATCGTCTCCGACGCCCTCGACGGCCTGATAGTTCGCCTGCCGGAAAACCAACACTAGAGCGCCCTGGCAGAAGCCCAAAGGCAAGAGGTCACATTACACGTTCTGAATCGCCGCCAGGATTGCCTGCGTGGCCGCCACCGGATCGGCGACGCGGGTAATAGGCCGGCCCACCACCACATGCGACGCGCCGTTGCGGAAGGCGTCTTCCGGCGTGGCGATGCGCTGCTGGTCATCGACCGACGCGCCCACCGGTCGCACACCCGGCGTCACGATCAGAAAGTCCTTCGGCACACGGGCGCGGATCAAAGCCGCTTCATGCGGTGACGATACAACCCCATCCATGCCACATTCGACCGCCTGATCGACGCGCTTCAGCACCAGATCGGCCAGAGGGACGCCATAGCCCATCGCGTCGAGATCAGCCTGCGTCAGCGAGGTCAGCACCGTTACCCCGATGACCTTGGTTTTCGGATGACGGCCCTTGATCGCCGCGGTCATCACCTGCGGTTCGGCATGAACCGTCAGCAGGTCACAGGCGCCGGATGACGCCGCCCTGGCAGCCCCTTCGACCTGCGCGCCGATATCATGCAGTTTCCAGTCCTGAAAGATTTGCTTGCCCTGCGCCGCCAGTTCTTCACACAAGACAAGTCCGCCCTGCGCCAGAAGCGTCAGGCCGATCTTGTAATAACTGACGTTATCACCGAGCGTTTTCACCAGGGCGCGGGCGGAGGCCAGATCGGGTTCATCGAGGGCGACGATCAGGCGGGGATCGGCTTTCAACATGGTGACACCTGTAACAAGGGGTTGCGGCAAAGGGCGAATTGCTGTGTGGTAGGGTCTTCGCACTTGATGCGTCTCTTGGGGTGCCAAATGACTCTTGTTGCGTTCTACGTCAACTTCTTCATCACGCTTTTCGCCCTGATCGACCCGATCGGCAATGTACCCATCTTTGCGGCGGCGACACAAAGCCAGAGCAAGGCTTCACGGCGCCTGCTCAGCATCTACATTTCAATCTTCACGGCCCTGATCCTGACGGTCTTCTTCTTCGCCGGCCTGAGCATATTGAAATTCTTCGGTATTTCGATGGATGCTTTCCGCATCGCCGGCGGGCTGATCCTGTTCCTGATGGGGCTGGACATGGCGCGCGGCGATTTCCTGGAGACCTTCACCCATGCCGAAGAAGTCAAGTCTGGCGGCGATGCTGCCACCGGCGTCCAACCGCTCGGCCACAAGGAAAGCGCCAAAAACGCCTTTGAAAAACTGGTGGTGCCCTTCGCCTTCCCGCTGATGGTCGGCCCCGGCACCATCTCAACCGTAGTCATTCAGGCGGCGGAGGCGCAGAAACTCGGCATTATCGGCCTGGCCACCGGCGTGGCGGCCATCTGCACCACCGCCTTTGCGGTTCTGATTACGCTGCTGTTTGCAAACACAATTTCACGCGTCTTCGGTCGTGTCGGCATGGTCGTCGTCGTGCGCGTCCTCGGCCTGATTCTATGCGCGTTGTCGGTGCAGATCATCATTTCGTCGGTCAGCGAGATCACGCATAACCTGATCCTGCCTTCCGCCGCACACCCCTATGACACCAGTTCGCACCACAGGTAATTACTTCGGGGCGCGTTTCGCCAGAATGCGCTGCAAGGTCCGGCGGTGCATATTCAGCCGCCGTGCCGTTTCGGAAACATTCTGGCCGCACAGGGCATAGACGCGCTGGATATGTTCCCAGCGCACCCGATCGGCCGACATCGGGTTTTCCGGCGGCGGCGGGGCATGATCCTCAACCGCCAGCAGGGCTTTCACCACATCATCGGCATCGGCCGGTTTTGACAGGTAATCGATGGCGCCCGATTTGACCGCCGCTACCGCCGTGGCGATATTGCCATAACCGGTCAGCATGATTACCCGCGCCTCCGGGCGTTTCTTGTGGAGCGCCTCGACCGCCTGCAAACCGTTGCCATCCTCAAGCCGCATATCCATCACCGCGAAGGCCGGCGGATCGGCGTCGATCATCTCCATCGCCTGATGCACGCCCTCGGCCACCGCTACGGTGAAGCCGCGCGCCTCCAGCGCCCGCGCCAGGCGGGTGCGGAACGGGGCATCGTCATCCATCAGCAGCAGCGACCTGTCCGCCAGGGCGGCAATCGCGGTTTTCAGGGTTTCGTGGGGGTCGGCGTCCATAGTTTGGCCTTTATATATCTGGGGACAGGATATCGATTTGGTCGCGCTGCCACAAGGCCCGCACATAGGCGCCGCCCACCTCGCGGTTGCCGAAGGTGACATTGGCGCCGGTATGCTCCAGCAGGGTCTTGGCGATGAAAAAGCCCAGCCCCATGCCGGAATGGCTTTGCGCACCTAGCTTTTTGCCGGCTTTCGCGCCCTCCTCGCCGTCATAGCGCGAGGAAATATAAGGCTCGCCCAGCCGCGACAATATGTCCGGCGCGAATCCCGGCCCGTCGTCCGAAATCGTCAGGGCCACGTAGCCGCGCGTCACTTCGGCGCTGATCCGCACTTCCGAGCGGGCAAAATCGACGGCGTTTTCGATAAAGGCCGAAAAAGCGTGCAGCCATTCCGGACGGCGGCGGATCAGGATGCCGCTGTCGGCGTCACTGATGCCCCGCGCCTCGACATCGATATGGATGGCGACGCGCGCACTTTGATAGGGTTCGGCGGCGCTGCTCAGCAAGGTTTTCAACGGCACCTGGTCATAGACCGCATCGCGCGTTTCCGGCCGGGCGGAGAGTGCCTTCAGGATATCGCGGCAACGCTGGCTTTGCGACACCAGCAGTTCGGCATCTTCATAAAGCGGATTGTCCGCTTTCAGGCCATGCAGCATTTCACGCGCCACCACCTGGATCGTCCCCAGCGGCGTACCCAGTTCGTGCGCCGCCGCCGCCGCCAGTCCGCCCAGCGCCGACAGTCGCGTTTCCTTTTCCAGAACGGCCTGCGTCGCGGCCAGAGCCTGCGCCATCCGCGCCGATTCCAACGCCGCCTGCCAGGCATAGCCGGCGGTGAAGGCGATCCCGACCAGAATGGCGGCGAGGAAGCCCAGCCGGTACATTTGCGGCAGAACGAAGGCTTCGCCAGCCTTCCACGGCAGGTCGAGCGACCAGAAGGCCAGCGCAATAGCGGCGGCCATGGAAACGAAAACCACCACCAGGCCATGACGCGTCGGCAGGTTGGCGGCGGCGACGGTCGGCGGCGCGATCAGCATCAGACAGAAGGGATTGTTCAGCCCGCCGGTGACGCCGAGCAGCAAACCAAGCTGCACGGTGTCAAAACTCAGTTGCAGGGTCGCTTCCCAACCCGCCACGCGCGAATTGCGCCGGCCAAGACTGAGGATGACGTTCAGCCAGGCGCTGCCCATAATGATGCTGAGGCAGGACCACAGGCGAAGCTGATAGTTGAAACCATAGGCGATCAACAGGATCATGGCGCTCTGGCCAAGAATGGCCAGCCAGCGCAGCATGATCAGGGTGCGCAGGCGCAGATGATCCTTCCCGGCCCCGCCGCCGATAGGGGCTGCGACATCGGAGCCGTTTAAAAAGGTCGAGATATGGTTTAGGGTCTTGCTGACAAACATTGATATTCCGGCACGAAAGTTTCCGATGACTAAATTCCGACTGGCGATCATCGCCGCCGCCTTCGCCCTCCTGATCGGCCTGGCCGGCTACAACTGGTACAACAGCCTGCACGGCGGCGCAAATGGCGGAAGATCACAGTACATATCGCAGGTCGATCCGTCGGTGACGATCGGCGGACCGTTCACGCTTACCAACCAGGACGGCCAGCGCGTCGATCAATCGATCCTCAATGGCAAATGGACGGCGGTTTTCTTCGGTTACACCTATTGCCCGGATGTCTGCCCGCTGACCCTGCAATCCCTGGCGCGCACCAAGGCGGCGCTGGGCAAGGACGCCGACAAGCTCCAGATCGTCTTCATCACGGTCGATCCGGAACGCGATTCACCGGCAAACATGAAGGCCTATCTGGCCAGCGGCGGGTTTCCACCCGGCGTAATCGGCCTGACCGGCACGCCGGAAGAGGTCAAAGCGGTCGAAAAAGCCTATCGCGTGACGGCCAGCAAGAGCGGCGACGGCGATAATTACACCTATAATCACACGGCCGTGATCTTTTTGATGAATCCGCAGGGCCAGTTCGACTCGCCGCTGATGAGCGATATTACCCCCCAGCAAAGCGCCGAACAGATCAAAGACTCAATGAAGGCAGCCACTTAGTTCGGAACTTGCAACCGCTTAAAACATATGGGTGCAGGGTCGGTGACCCTGCCCCTGGTAAACTTATGTTTTCAGGCGTCGTAAGGAATTGGCAGGACAGTTTTGCTAGGGTACGTTACCGCTAACGGTAACAAGAGTACAAATGACCTCCATGCTCTATTCGCTCCACGAATACGCCTACTATTCCGCTGCCCCGCTGCGGGCCATGGCGCAGATGACGCGCGATTTCTGGGGGTCGAAGCTCAATCCGGCTTCGGACACCGCTATCGGCCGCACGCTTTACGCCTCGGCGGAACTGTTTTCCAACGTCACCAAACGCTACGGCAAGCCCGAATGGGGCATCAATACCGTCAGGATCAACGATGTCGATGTCCGCGTCAGCATCATCGAGGACTGGTCGAACCCGTGGTGCAGGCTGCTGCGCTTTCAGCGTGATGCGTCCGATCTGCGCCGCGCCAAACGCAAGACCTCGGCGCCGGCCGTCCTGATCGTGGCGCCGCTGTCCGGCCACTACGCTACACTTCTGCGCGGCACGGTGCAGGAATTCCTGCTCGATCACGATGTCTATATCACCGATTGGGCAAATGCCCGCCAGGTGCCCGTGCTCGAAGGCCGCTTCGATTTTTATGCCTATATGGACGCCATCCGCGACATGCTGACCGCCATCGGCAGCCGCACCCATGTCGTGGCCGTCTGCCAGCCGGGACCGCCGGTGCTGGCCACCGCCTGCCTGATGAGCGAGGATAACGACCCCTGCCGTCCGGCCTCGATGACCTTCATGGGGTCACCGATCGACGCCCGCTTCAACCCGACCGTCACCAACGACCTGGCGCAGGACAAGCCCTTCGCCTGGTTCAAGTCGAACATGATCCATACCGTGCCGCCGCCCTATCCGGGCCTCGGCCGCCGCGTCTATCCCGGCTTCGTGCAGCTTTACAGCTTCATGAGCATGAACGAAGCGCGCCATACCGACGCACATTGGGAATATTTCCATTCGCTGGTCGATAACGATGGCGATGCCGAGACCAAGCATCTCGAATTTTATGACGAATATCTATCGGTGCTCGACCTGACCGAGGAATTTTATCTCCAGACCATAGAGCTGGTGTTCCAGAAGTTCGCCCTGCCGAAAGGTGAGCTGGTTCATAACGGTCGCGTGGTCGACACAAAAGCCATCACCGATATCGCCCTGATGACGGTCGAGGGCGAAAAGGACGATATTTCCGGCGTCGGCCAGACCCAGGCGGCGCACGCCATGTGCCCAAATATCCCGGCGGACAAAAAGGAACTGTACGTCCAGAAGGGCGCCGGCCATTATGGCGTCTTCAACGGCCGCCGTTTCCGTGACGAGATATATCCGCGCATCCGCGATTTCATCGCCGCTAATGATAAGCTCGCTTAAGGCCCTGCTCCGTCCGGCGACTGCCTACACGGCGGGAGATGTGCTCGATTGCGGCGAATACAAACTGCGCCTGCGGGTCAATGTGCGCGCCCGGCGGATAAGCCTGCGCATCGACGCCAAAAGCGGCGAGGCCGTGGTGACCGCGCCACGTCCGAAAAACCTGCCGGACGCCGTTGATTTCGCCCGCAGCCGCCACGACTGGATTCTCCAGCACCGCCGCGACCAGGGCGCGCCTGAAGCGTTCGCGGCGGGTATGATCCTGCATATTCGCGGCCATACTGTTACGCTCGCGGAAAAGGCCGGGGTGATCACGGCACGGCCGATCCAGGCCGAAGACGGTTCGTGGCAACTGGTCACCAGCGGCGATGAAAAGCTGTTCGCCCGCCGCATCGAGCGCTACCTGCGCCAGCAGGCACTGAAAGCTTTGCAGGCCGAAACCGACCGCTATGCCGCCATGCTTGGCGTTTCCGGCGTCAGGATTTCGCTGTTCGATGCCCGTGGCCGCTGGGGATCATGTACGCCCTCACGCAAGACCATTCGCTATAGCTGGCGGGTGATCCTGGCGCCGCCGAAGGTGCTGGAATACCTTGTCGCCCACGAATGCGCGCATTTGCGTCATCCCGATCACTCGGATCGCTTCTGGGCCGAGGTGACGACGATGTTCGGTGATTACAAACCGGCACGCAAATGGCTCAAGACCGAAGGCCATACCCTGTTTAAGTACAGCAGTTAATTTCTCCTCCCTACGAAGTGGGGAGGTGGCATTGAGCGAAGCGAAATGACGGAGGGGCGCCCCTACGTCAGCGACACCAGCCCTGCGGGCTTCGCGCTGCCACCTCCCCATTTGAGAAATGGGGAGGAGAAGAAAATCTGGATCCAAGGTGTGCGCGCCCTGCTACTGGTTTTTCTTCTGCGCTTCCGAGAACAGATCGTCCACGGAATCCTTCTTCTTTTCTTCCGGATTGGGGATCGGCTGCATGGTGACGATCGGCGGAGGCCCCTGGCCGGTATCAGCCGCCGACTGCGAAGCCGCGACCGCATCGGCCTGCGTACCCAGCAGATCGCGCAGGGCGTCCTCGGCCACCGGCGTCAGTTCACTTGGCGGCGGACCTTCCGGAATGGCGCTGACCTGAATGCGCTTGAGCGCCGAAGTCATGTAGGCTTTCCAGATCGCGGCCGGCGTATTGGCGCCGGTGACCTTGCCCTTCATGACCGTATTGTCATCGCGGCCAACCCAGACAATGGTGACGAAACCGCCGGTAAAGCCATCGAACCAGGCGTCACGATAATCGCTGGTGGTGCCGGTCTTGCCGCCGATATCATAGCCCGGAATATTGGCGCTGGCGCCGGAGCCATGCGCCATGACGCCGCGCAGCATCTGGTTCATATTGGACAGCGCCGGATTATTGATGACGCGCACACGACCGCCATCCTCGCCCGGATCGCGGTACTGATACATCACCTTGCCGGTCGCGGTGCGGATGCGGATCACGCCATGAACCGTGGCGCGGATACCGCCGTTGGAGAACGGAATATAGGCCTGGGCCATTTCGAGCGGCGTGGCTTCGGAGGTGCCGAGCGCCATCGCCGGATCTGTGTTGATCCTGGCGGTCAGCCCCAGGCGATGCGCCGTGGCGGCGACATTGTCGCGGCCGATATCATTCGCCAGCCGCACGGCCACGGTGTTGATCGAATTGGCCAGCGCCGTTTGCAGGTCGATCAGGCCCATATAGCGTTTGGTATAGTTCTCCGGCGAATAATCGCCAATGCTGTAAGGCTCATCGACCACGGGCGTCGTCGGTTGGTAACCCTTTTCCATCGCCGTCAGGTAAACGAACGGCTTGAACGACGAGCCCGTCTGGCGGTGGGCGTCGGTGGCGCGGTTGAACTGTGAGTCGGCATAGGAGACCCCGCCGATCATGGCGCGGATGCGGCCTTCGCCATCAACCGAAACGACCGCCGCCTGCTGCACGCCCTTCCTGGCGTCGCGCGCCATGATGGTTTGCACGGCGCGTTCGGCGTCGGTCTGGATAGGCAGGTCGAGCGTGGTCTCGACGATCAGGTCTTCGGTATTTTTCGGATCGATCAGCGAACGGATATCCTTGTCCAGCCAGTCGATGAAATACTGCGCGTGGGCCGAGGCCAGGGTCTTCGACACACTGATCGGCTTGGCGATCGCTTCGTCGCGCTGCTCGGTGGTGATGACCTTCGACTGCACCATTTCATTGAGCACGATCATGGCGCGGCGGCCGGCGCGTTCCTGGTCGGAGAGCGGCGAATAGGAGTTGGGAGCCTTCATCAATCCGGCCAGCATGGCGGCCTCGCCGACGCGCAAATCCTTGGCGTCCTTGTTGAAATAACGCTGTGACGCCGCCTCGATGCCATAGGCCCCCGCGCCGAAATAGACGCGGTTAAGGTACATCTCCAGGATTTCCTTCTTGGTGTACTTGTGCTCAAGCCACACCGCGATCATCAGTTCCTGAACCTTGCGTTTCACGTTCTGGTTGGCGGAAAGGAACAGATTGCGCGCCAGTTGCTGGGTGATGGTCGAGCCGCCGGCCAGGTTGGCGCCCTTCTTCTTGCTCAGATTGCTGAGCAGGGCACGGCTGATGCCGACGGGATCGAAACCCGGATGGGTGAAGAAGCGGCGGTCTTCGATGGCCACGAAGGCGAGCGGCACATAGTCCGGCAGATCCTCGATCTTGACCGGTGCCGAGGCCTGCGATCCGCCGCGCACGGCGATCAGCGCGCCGGAACGGTCGAGATAGGTGATCGACGGCTGCCGGTCAGGACTGTCGAGCTTGGAGATATCCGGCAGGTCGATCGCCATGAAACCGATAAAGGCCACGCCGAAAATCGCCACCCAGATAACCGCGATGGTCAGCCAGTAGAAAGCCGTCTGCACAGGCGAGCGATGCCCTCTTTTCCCCGTCCCCGCTCCATCATCGGGACCCCGACCATTAGCCATTCAAACCTCACACATGAACATGGTTTCCGCATCGCCCGCTGCGGTCTTGATACGTCTTATAGCAAATCTGGGGAGACTGTCGCGTGAAGATTGGTTAACCCGCGCGTGCCCCCCGGCGCCGGATTTACCATAGCCTCGCTATTCGGGCAAAATTAAGCCGCCGGATACGCGGCCTTCCTTGTACCTCCCCATCTCTGATGGGGAGGGTAATCGCGCCGCCCTTTACGGCGTGGTGGTCGGGTTTCTTACTTTCTTTCCGTGCTCTAGGCCTTTTCTCTTGGTCATAAAACCAAAGCACTCTAATTCTGCCCTATGCTTTCACACGCCGATATCCTTGACCGACCCGCCAGCGAAATGGCCCGCGCCGAGGATATCCTGCGCAACACCTTTGGCTATGAGGCCTTTCGCGGCAAGCAGGCCGAGGTCATCGCCTCCATCCTGTCCGGCAGAGACACTCTGGCCGTCCTGCCGACCGGTGGCGGCAAGAGCCTGTGCTACCAGATTCCGGCGCTCTTAAGCGGTCGTATCGGCATTGTTATCTCGCCGCTGATCGCCCTGATGAGTGATCAGGTCATGGCCTTGAAAGCCCGTGGCGTGCGCGCCGAACGGCTCGATTCCTCGCAATCGCTCGACGCCCGCAACCAGCTTTGGGACGATGCCCGCGACGGCCATATCGACCTGCTCTACCTCTCGCCGGAAGCGCTCGCGCCTTTCGTGCTTGATAAACTGGTCAAGCTGCGCCCGTCGATCATGGCCATCGACGAAGCCCACTGTATCAGTCAGTGGGGCCATGATTTCCGTCCGGAATATCGCGCGCTCGGCCAGCTCAAATCGCTGCTGCCCGATGTGCCGACCCTGGCGCTCACCGCCACCGCCGACGCCCATACCCGTGCCGACATCAAGGCCGCCCTGCATATCGACGCCGCCCATGAAGTCGTGGCCGGCTTTGACCGCCCCAACCTCTCCCTGCGCTTCGTCCGCCGCAAGGGCGCCGTGCTGAAATCGATCCTCGATATCCTGCGCCGGCAAAAAGGCGCCGCCGGCATCATCTATTGCGGCTCACGCGACGGCACCGAAAAGCTGGCGCAGAACCTGACCAAGGAAGGCTTTTCCGCCGCTTCCTACCACGCCGGACTGTCGGCTCAGGTGCGCGAGGACCGGCTGAAGGCCTTCATGGCGGGCAAATCCAAGATCATGGTCGCCACCATCGCCTTCGGCATGGGCATCAATAAAGCCGATGTGCGTTTCGTCATCCACGCCGACCCGCCCTCCTCCACCGAAGCCTACTGGCAGGAGGTTGGCCGCGCCGGTCGTGACGGCCTGCCCGCCGCCGGCATCTGTTTCCATAATCCCGGCGATCTCGGCTGGGCCATCCGGCGCCTGGGCCTGCGCGAAAATGAAGGCGCGGCGGATCAGAGCGTGCAAAAGGAAAAAGCGCGCGACTTCTTTCAGATGGTGCTGGGCCATGAGTGCCGCAAAAGCGCCATCCGCCGCTATTTCGGCGAAGAACCCGGCGAGACCTGCCGCAGTTGCGACAACTGCCTCAATCGCGGCAAGCTGCTTGACGTCACCGAACCGGCGCAGATGCTGATGTCGGCCCTCTATCGCCTGAATGGTCCGCGCGGCCGCAAGAAGCTGATCGAGCATGTCATGGGCAAGGCCGATAAGCCCGATTACACCACGCGCATCAAGACCTTCGGTATCGCCAGGGATTATGACGCCGGCCTGCTGACCCATGTGCTCGATCAGTGCGAAGCCCTCGGCATCATCGAGGAAGAACTCTACGACAACAAGATGCCCATCGTCGGGCTAAAGAACGCCGACAAGCTAAAGCAGCTCTTCAAGGGCGATCTGAAGATAGAGGCGAAGTTATAAGACGTGGGGTCGCAGACCCCACACCCCATAACTCGACAGTGCGCTTCTTCAACGCGTGGTGGTGGGGGTTCTTGCTTTCTTCAACATGATCAAGGCCGCCAAAACACCGAACAGGAAATTCGACACGCCCACCTCGATCAGATGCACCTGCCGGACCGGCCACGGCATAAGCGGATTGGGATACAGCAGAGGCAACGCCATCAGCACGGAAAAAGCCACGCCCGTCAGCAATGCCCGCCGCCATGTACCACCGGTCAGACCCGCCACGCTCAACAGAGCCAGTAAGGCCCAGATCAAGCCGCGCCCCACCTGTAACAGCGCCAGTTGCCCCTGATTGATATCGAAGCCCTGCGCGTAATAGGCCCGCACATCGGCGCTTTGCCAGGCGATCAGCGCCCCGGCCCCAAAATAGAAGACGATATAGATCGGAATAATTACTGGTATCTTCCAGGCCAGACCGCTGAATCGTTCGGCGGGTTGCGCCTCCCCACGCCACAGGGCCGCACAGACCAGCGCCCCGATCGCCGCCTTGATGACACCGCTGATCGCCATCAGCATTAGCAGGCTGTTCGACATATGCAGATAGGTGTTGAAATAGATCGCCTCGATCTCGGACAGTCCGCTTTCCAGTACATACAACAGTAGGAACACGACCGCAGCCCGCCCCCAAAAGCCCCAGCGCAGGCGCGACGCCATAGCCGACAGGACCAGCGCATACAGGCCCGATACAAGCACCATCGCCGTCATCAGATCGAACGGCCCATCCGGTTTGGACGCCGGAGTGGCGGCATGGGTCAGCATCTGCCCGATCATGCCACCCGCCATCTGGCCGATAATCAGGGCCAGCCACACGCCTGCGAACTTCGCGGCGAAAATCACATATCTGTTCATCATACCTCCCCTTTCAATGCCTCATATGCCTCCGACGCCCATTGCGCCGAAGCCTCCAGTGATCGCAGGCCATGCATGACCGCCAGACGCGCCTGCAGCGGCATGGCTTGTGCTTCATCGCCCGCCAGCCAGTTTCGCAGACCCGACGCCCGCCCGGCCATGACGGTGATAAACGTGGTCAGGAATTCGAGCGTCACCTGCCGGTCCGGATGATCGTGCAGGAAAGCGAAACGCAGCAGCGCCGTCTCTACGCTTTCCTCCGGCCCCATCGGCGCGGTCAGCCAGTCATCGAATTTCCGCCGCCCCTCAGGCGTGATGTGCAGCACGCGCTTGCCGATGGCCTGCGCCGCGATCAGGCCCTGCTTTTCGAGGCTTTTCAGCGCCGGATAGATGCTGCCTGGGCTGCTCGAATAACTACCCATCGGCGTCGTCTCGAAAACCATACGCAAGGCATAGCCGGTCCGTGGTTCGGCGCGGATCAGGCCCAGCAGGGCAAAACCGAGGGTCGTGAGAATGGCCGGCAATTAATACGCTCCGTACTATTTGAAGGCAAAATAATACGAAACGTATTAAGGCACAAGCTTTACAGGGATACCGGCCCGTGGAAGCGGTCGAGCATCAGCTCAACATAGGGCCACAGCGTCAGGAAGCCGATCACCGCCGCCCCGAAGGCACACACGAGAACCGCGCCGGCGGCGATATCCTTGGCGTGCTTCACCGCCTCGGAATAACCGGGCGACACGACATCGCAGACATATTCGACCGCGGTATTGAAGGCTTCGGCCCCCCAGACCATGACGATAGCGACGATCAGCCAGCGCCAGTCCTCCAGCCGCACCTGTAGAAACGACGCCGCCAGTATAACCACCACAGTCGCCGCCAGATGCAGCCAGGCATTATGCTGGGTCTTCAGCATGAAGCTTAACCCCCGCAAGGCATAACCAATGCTTTTCAGGCGCGAGGAGGCACTGAAGCTGGCAGGCGGTGGAACATCCTCTGTCATATCAGGTCATTGCTCAGATAACGTATGGGTGCAGGGACGCGTCCCTGCCTAGGCATCCACTTCCGCGTTCAGGGCGTTTTCCTGAATGAATTCGCGGCGCGGCTCGACCAGATCGCCCATCAGCTTCGAGAACATCTCATCGGCTTCATCCGCGTGGTTGACCTTGACCTGCAACAGGGTGCGGACATCCTTGTCGAGCGTGGTTTCCCACAACTGCTCGGCGTTCATTTCGCCCAGCCCCTTATAGCGCTGGATGGTCATGCCCTTGCGGCCGGCATCGAGCACCGCCGAAACCAGATCGAGCGGCCCGCGGATATCCGTCGGTTTTTCCTTGCGCGTATAGATGGAGACGGCGTTATAGATATCGCCCAGGCCATCGGCGC
Source organism: Asticcacaulis sp. (assembly GCF_035497195.1). Classification (GTDB taxonomy): domain Bacteria; phylum Pseudomonadota; class Alphaproteobacteria; order Caulobacterales; family Caulobacteraceae; genus Asticcacaulis. The sequence goes on along the minus strand of NZ_DATJDZ010000014.1, from coordinate 244,253 downwards.
GTTCACCAAGACGGCGGGCGTCCTGGCTCTGCATCAGGGTTTCGTCGAGGACGATCTTCTCGGTGACGCCACGGCGGACGCGTTCGAACACATAACCACCGAGTTCGCCGGCTTCGACCTTCCAAGGGCCGTCGCCATCCTGGTTGAGGCGGGTCAGGGCCCTGGCGACGCGATCGAGATCAGGATGACCACTGAACAGGCCACCGAGCGCCGCCTGTTCCAAAGCGAAGGCCGGGGCGCGCGAGGCCAGGCGATCGACCGACCCCTTGAATGTCTTGGCGGCACGGATTTGGGCTTCGAGGTCATTGCCGGTGATGCGTTCGCCGGTCGGCAGGGCCAGCACGGCGTCGCTGACGCCTTCCTCGATCAGGAAGGTGTCGAGTTCGGCGTCATCCTTGACGTAGCGCGACGACTTGCCCTTGGCCACCTTATACAGCGGCGGCTGGGCGATATACAGGTAACCGCGCTCGATCAGTTCGGGCATCTGACGGTAGAAGAAGGTCAGCAACAGGGTGCGGATGTGCGCGCCATCGACGTCGGCGTCGGTCATGATGATGATCTTGTGGTAGCGCACCTTATCGGCGTTAAAATCGTCACGGCCAATGCCGGCGCCGAGCGCCACGATCAGGGTGCCGATCTGCTCGGACGACAGCATCTTGTCGAAACGGGCGCGCTCGACGTTCAGCACCTTGCCGCGCAGGGGCAGGATGGCCTGGTTTTCGCGGTTACGCGCCTGCTTGGCCGAACCGCCGGCGGAATCCCCTTCGACGATGAAGATTTCGGACTTGGCCGGATCGCGTTCCTGACAGTCGGCCAGCTTGCCGGGCAGGCTGGAGATGTCCAAAGCCGACTTGCGACGGGTCAGGTCGCGCGCCTTGCGGGCGGCTTCACGCGCCGAAGCGGCTTCGATGATCTTGGAGACGATCGCCTTGGCTTCGGCGGGGTTTTCCTCGAACCACTGCGACAGCTTGTCATAGACCAGGCCTTCGACGGCCGGGCGCACCTCGGAGGAAACCAGCTTGTCCTTGGTCTGCGACGAGAACTTGGGATCGGGCACCTTGACCGACAGCACGCAGGTCAGGCCTTCGCGGGCGTCTTCGCCGGTGACGGTGACCTTTTCCTTTTTCGCCGCGCCGGACGATTCCATATAGGCGGTCATGACGCGGGTCAGCGCCCCGCGGAAGGCCGCCAGGTGGGTGCCGCCGTCGCGCTGCGGAATGTTATTGGTGAAGCACAGCATGGTCTCGTGGTAGCTGTCGTTCCATTGCAGGGCGAGATCGACCTCCACCTTGTCACGCACGCCGCGCACATCGACCGGCGCCTTCAAAATCGAGGTCTTGGCCTTGTCCAGGTGCTTGACGAATTCGACGATGCCGCCATCGTAATGCAGGATGGTTTCGTAGGGTTCGGCCTCGCGCATGTCGGCGAAGCGGATATAGACGCCCGAATTGAGAAAGGCCAGTTCGCGCAGGCGGTGTTCCAGCGTCTTGCGGTCGAAATCGATAAAGGCGAAGGTGGTCAGCGACGGAAAAAAGCGCACCTCCGTGCCGGTATAGTCCTTGCCGTTTTCGCGCTTGAAGGTATCACCCACCACCTTGAGCGGGCTAACCGTGTCGCCGCGCTCGAAACGGACTTCGTGCTTCTTGCCTTGGCGGTAGATGGTCAGTTCGAGATAGTCGGACAGGGCGTTGACGACCGAGACACCGACGCCGTGCAGGCCGCCGGAGACCTTGTAGGAATTCTGGTCGAATTTACCACCGGCGTGCAGCTCGGTCATGATGACCTCGGCGGCGGAAACGCCCTCGCCTTCGTGGATATCGACCGGCACGCCGCGACCGTCATCGGTGACCGTGCAGGAGCCATCAGGATTGAGGATGACTTCGACGCGCGTGGCGTGGCCGGCCAACACTTCATCGATGGCGTTATCCACCACTTCGTAGACCATGTGGTGCAGGCCGGAGCCGTCATCGGTATCGCCGATATACATGCCGGGACGCTTGCGAACGGCGTCGAGTCCCTTCAAAACCTTGATCGAATCAGCGCCGTATTCGGACTGTCCGTTGGCGTCGAGGCCGCTGTTCAGTTCTTCGGGTTCGTCGGTCATGGAAAGCCTTTTATTTACTCAATAAATTCAACGAATTGACCGCTTTCGATACGCACGCCCAGCGCGCGATTTTTCAGGCCGTCGAACAGGCTCAAATCAGTGCCCGTAAACACCGTTTGTAGCCCTAAAGCGTGGGTCTCGTCAAACAATGCGTGGCGCCGCAAGGGGTCGAGATGGGCGGCTACCTCATCGAGCAAAAGGATTGGTTTGGAAAGGGATTCCGCCTTGGCGAGACGTGCGCCCTGCCCCAGAATGATGTTGAGCAGAAGCGCTTTTTGCTCGCCGGTCGAACAGTCGGCGGCGGGGCGGTTTTTCTCACGATGGAGGACGGTCAGGTCCATGCGATGGGGGCCAAACAATGACCGTCCGGCAGCGCCGTCACGGCTGCGGGCGCGGCGATAACCGTCGATCAGGTCATCTTCCGGGATCTCGCCGGTAAAGCTGAGGTCGGCCTTCGGGAAAGCGCCCTGATGACCTTCGATCTCGGCCTGTAACGCCGACATAGCGGCCAGGCGGGCGCGCATCATCTGCGCGCCGGTTTCGGCCAGTTTCTGCTCCAGCAGCGTCAGCCAGGCTTCATCAACAGGACCATCGGTGAGCAGTTTCAGGCGTTCGCGCAAGGCCTTTTCATAGGCGCTGACCGTGGCGGCATGGCCGTGATCGGCGGCATAGACCAGCCGATCGAAAAAGCGCAGGCGTTCGGCGCGCGCTTCGAGGAACAGACGGTCCTGCAAGGGGGTCAGCCATATCTGGCGGACGTGCTCCAGCAGGCGCGAAGCGGTGACGGTTTCGCCATCCAGCCGGATGATGCGCTTGCCCGGATCACGCGGATCAGAACCTGTGCCGAGGTGAACCTCGTCCTCGCCTTCGTGAAACCGCGCCGCCACACCCCAGGCGCGGCCCCTGGCTTCATCGGGCAGGCGACGACCGAGATCGCTGAACGCCGCGCCGCGCAGGCCACGACCGGGATTCAGGACGCTGATCGCCTCCAGCAGATTGGTCTTGCCGGCGCCATTGGGGCCATAGAGATAGACGCTGCGGCCGCTGATGGCGAAGTCCAGCCGCTCATAAGAGCGGAATTCGGTCAGGGAGAGGTGCTGGAGCGCGTGTTTATCGGGAGTCATCATAATCTCCTCCCCTGCAAAGCGGGGGAGGTGTCGCGGCATAGTCCGCGACGGAGGAGGCCATCACCCATGTCAAAAAGCCCCCTCCACCACTTCGTGGTCCCCCTCCCCCGCTTTGCAGGGGAGGAGAAGGGGGAATGATTCATATCTGGTCTACACCCGCAGCGGCATCAGCACGTATTGCACGCCGTTATCGACCGGATCGAGCACCAGGGTCGGCGAAGAGGCGTCCGAAAAGCGCAACTCGACCGTATCGCCGCCGATCTGACCCATCACGTCCATGATATAACGGGCGTTAAAACCGATATCGAGCGTCTCGTTGTCGTAGTCGATCTCGGCTTCTTCAACAGCTTGACCGGCTTCGATATTGCGCACGGAAAGCGTCAGGCGGCCAGTTTCGATGGTCATCTTCACCGAGCGCGACTTTTCCGCCGAAATGGTCGAAACGCGATCCACGGCCTTCGACAGCACGCCGGCGGAGACCGTCATCACCTTGTCATTGCCCTTGGGGATGACGCGGCCATAGTCGGGGAAGGAACCGTCGATGATCTTGGAGGTGAGGGAGGCGTTGCCGAACTGGAAGCGGATCTTGGCCGGCGAAACGGTCATTTCGACATAGCCGGTGCCGTCATCGAGCAGACGGCGGGCCTGATCGATGGTCTTGCGTGGGACGATTACACCGGCGCCACCCATGGCGCCTTCGGGCGCGGGCATTTCGGCGAGGGCGAGACGGTGACCATCGGTGGCCACGGCGCGGAGGTAGTTGGAGCCGTCCTCAGCCAGGCAATGCAGGAACAGGCCGTTCAGGTAATAGCGGGTTTCTTCGGTCGAGACAGCGAAGCGCGTCTTGTCGATCAGGCGCTTCAGGTCATCGCGCAGGATCTGGTAGGAGACGCCTTCGTGGTCGCTCGACATGATCGGGAAGTCACCGGCCGGCAGGACCGGCAGGGCGAAGCGCGAACGGCCGGCGGAAACCGACAGGCGCGGATCATCACCAGAAGCGAATTTCAGTTCGACATCGGCGCCATCGGGCAGCTTGCGGACGATTTCATAGAGGGTATGGGCCGGGGCGGTGATCTGGCCGGGGACCGAGACGATGGCTTCGGCGGTATCGACGATTTCCATATCGAGATCGGTGGCCGAGAAGGACACCTGGCCGCGCTCGGCGGACAGCAGGACGTTGGACAGGATGGGAATGGTGTTGCGGCGCTCGACGACGTTCTGGACGTGGCCAAGGGCCTTCAAAAGGGCGCCACGTTCGATGGTGAATTGCATCTTGTTATCCTACCAGATTCTGCGTTTCCGGCTCTCGAAAACACAGGGCCGGGAGGCGGACATTAGAGCAAAATTTACGAAATTCAAACGGTTTGTCCGCTGAAACGCCGACAAACGAATGGGGCGTGGGGTCCGCGCCCCACATCTTGTTCTTGTTTTTCCTTCGTCCCGTGGGGCGAGAGAAAAACAAGAAGAGAAGTCTTGGGGCCACAGGCCCCAAACCCATCAGACGTTGCGGAGTTTACGCGTCAAAGCTTCGACATCGCGGGCGATCTGATCATCGGCCTGCAACAGTTCCTCGACCTTCTTCACCGCATGCAAAACCGTCGTGTGATCGCGTCCGCCGAAGCGACGGCCAATATCCGGATAGGAACGCGTTGTGTGCTGCTTGCACAGCCACATCGCCACCTGGCGCGGACGGGCGATCGCGCGGGTCCGGCGCTCGGACAGAAGATCCGCCTGTTTCAGGCCGAAATGCTCGGAAACCAGCTTCTGGATCTCATCCACGGTGACGCGACGTTCGACGGCCACCTTCAAATTCGGCTGCAACAGCGCCATAGCTTCTTCCAAAGTCAAACTCCCAAGACGCGGCCCAGCGGACGCCACCAGGGTATTGACCGCACCTTCAAGTTCACGGATCGACCCTGGCACACGCTCGGCCAGAAAATGTAAAACATCGGAACGCGGATTCTGGGCGGCGCCCAGGCGTTGCGACAACTGTTCGAGCTTGCGCTCGATAATGCCCATGCGCAGCGACTGATCCGCGACATCCAGCGCGCATACCAGCCCGGAGGACAGGTGCGAACGCAGGCGTGCTTCGATCTCGGTCAATTGCGAAGGCGGACGATCAGCCGTGAAAACGACACGGCGATTGTTTTCGATCAGCGAGGTCAGCGTATGGAACAACTCTTCCTGGCTGGAGGTCTTGCCGCCGATGAAATGCACATCATCGACCAGCAACAGGTCGGCCCCCCGAACCTCATCCTTGAAGGCGTTGACGGACTTGTCCATCAGCGCTTTCACGAAGGTCGAGGTGAACTTTTCCGCCGTCAGATAAACGATTTTCGCGTCCGGGCGGCGGCTCTGCGCTTCCCAGCCGATGGCGTTCAGCAGGTGGGTCTTGCCGTAGCCATAGGGGCCATGGAAAAACACCGGATTGAAGTGACCGTCCGCCCAGCTCGCCACCTGGCGTGACATCTGGAAGGCGAACTCATTGCCGCGGCCGGCGACGAAGCTGTCGAAGGTCAGGCGTTCCTGCAAACCGCCGATGCGATTGGCCGGCGGTGAAACCACGGCCGCCTCAACAGCGACCGGTGTCACTTCCGCCACAGCAGGCGTTTCTCCGCCCCGCGTCTGATCTTCGTATTCGATGCGCGAGCGGATTTCCAGCACGCGGGAATCCGGATCGTGCTGCGTCCACAGCTCCTGCGCCCGGCGGGCGGCATTGCGCGAAATCCAGTCACGCGCATAGGCCGTCGGCGTCACCAGAACCGGGTCGCCATAAGGCCCCGGACGCACGCTGGACGGCGCCACGTAAGAATTGAACGGACCCTCCCCCAGTTCCTTCCGGAGGATTGTCGCTACTTTTGACCATACCATTTCCGGTAAAATCGGTGACCAGCTTGTCATGCTTGGCATTCTTTTATCGCCCCGATCATTTGCCTTAACCCACACCACTGTACGCGTTTACTTAAAGAACCGCCGAAAGCCGCCGCCGGACCATCAGTCCCGCACGAAGCTCGCGGCCATCTACCCTGTGTCCGGCCAGTGACCATTTCGCCACCCGCCGTCTTGAAACGTCGCAACAGGCCCCCATCACAAGGCGCATTGCCGTCACTGGAGGTTGCACGCGCAAACCGCGAAGTCCGCGCGTAAACACCCCCTCACTTTCCCCTTCTACGAGTAAAGGGGGCGCCGCCATAGCCACACTTATCCGCACACCGGAACCGCAAAAAACGGCATCGGCGAGAAGTAAAGTCAAATCCCGGCAACCAGAAACAAAAGCCCCCGGCCTGCCCGAAAAGGTTAGCTAATCCGTCACGTAAGGCTACCGGATATATTGGCCCCAAAAGCCGCCATCCCCGATTTTACAAGCCTTTGAGCGCCACAGACACGTACCGTTGGACCGGAGGCGTGTCGGTTTTACCCTGGTATCCGGCCCCTGGCCGGTGCCCACTCAATTCCTCCGTATCAGGAGGAGTTCAGCGGAGAAGGGACAAATTAACGTCCTGCGCCGCCGGGTCAATGACCTAATTTATCAACAGCAGCGGATATTTTTATTGACTCCGCTAACCTGTTCGCCCGTAACGAGAAATTAAACATATAACAGACAATTATTTTTCGCCCCGCCACAGTTCTCAATCAGGACTGAATCCGGTGGTAAAATCGGCAACGAAAATGCCTCGCCCGCCGCGGCGTTCGTGGGATAATTCATTGTATTTTCGGGAATTACGGAAGGATCAGGGGATTTTTCAATCAACCGGTCCCACACAGGCGCAAAAAAAGCGGCGGGCGTTTAACGGCCCGCCGCTTTTGCGTAATTAGGCGACGCTGAGCTTCTTGAGCTGGGCAGCCAGACGCGACACCTTGCGCGAACCGGTGTTCTTGTGAACAACGCCCTTGGACACGGCGCGCATCAGTTCGGATTGCGCCTCGACAAAGGCGGCCTTGGCGACATCGGCGTTGCCGCCGGTCAGGGCTTCTTCAAACTTACGCACGAAAGTACGGACACGCGAACGGCGCGACTTGTTGACTTCGGTACGGGCAGCGATCTTGCGGATCGCTTTACGGGCGCCGGGATTATTGGCCATTCATCACCTTACAGGACGAGATAGTTGACTAAAAAGCCTCCGCCAAAGGCAGCGAAGACATGAATTTCAAGGGGGCGGGGTATAACTGATGAAGTTCCCCCGGTCAATGCTCGCAAGCCCGCTTTTATCGTTCCGGGCGTAAAAATTATTCACACCTGTGATTGGCGCCGGACGAGCCGGCAGATTTTGACCACGAACCACACGAACAGACACGCCGCGTGTTCAAAGCGCGCCTACATTTTGCCGTCGGCCTTGTCGGCAATACGGCGGAAGGGGCCTTTGAAGTCGGGATGGGCGCGGCGGCGGCGGTCGGGGCCGACATAGTTGGCCGATTTGACCCAGCCGCGTTCGTTATTGATGACGCTGCGCAGGCGGTCGATCAGGGCGCGGGCGGTCAGGGGCTTGGCGACGAATTCATTGACGCCTGCGTCGCGCGCTTCGATGACGCGGCGGCGGTCGGTGTGGCCCGTCATCATGATGATCGGCACGTACGGATGCGGGCTGTCGATACCGCGGCGGATCAGCTTGGTGAATTCGATGCCGTCGATGGTTTCCATCATCAGGTCGAGGATGATGACATCGGGCCGCCAGTCGCGGACGATTTCCAGCGCCTCGGCGCCGTCGGAGGCTTCACGGATCAGGGTGATGCCCATCGAGCGCAGCATGGTGCTGACAATGACCCGCATATAATGGTTATCATCGACCACCAGCACCATAACGCGTGCAAACTGACTCAAGCGCGATTCTCCAAGGCTTCGACCTGTCGTTCGGCGGTATTATAGGATAGGTGTCGCACCGCCCGGCAAGCCCTTTGACGGGAATCACTATCCTTATTTGCGCAATTCACAAAACAAAGATTGATCTTTCCGCCGTTCTGTTCTTGATTCGCCCATAACGGTAAAATGGCGCTTCTGCGCTTCCGAAACGGGGAACTTCACCATGATCGACTGGCACAACCGGACCCTGATTGCCGGCGCGGCGGCGGTATTGATTGCCGGTTTCGGCATCGGCTTCCTGACCGATCATGCGCTCAGCAGCCACGCCCGGCAAAAGGCCGCCAGCGCCACGGCCGAGGTCGGTCAGCCGGCGACGGGCCTGTTCGGCAAGGTGCGCGACAAGAACGCCCCGCGCGCTTCCGATAAAAAGCCCGCCGGATTCGCCGTCTGGAAGCAGAATCTCGATACCTCCGGCAGCGCGCCCAAGGCCTGTATCCAGTTCTCGAAGCCGCTCGATCCCGCCAAGCCCTATGGTGACTATGTCGTCGTGTCACCCGCCCTGCCATCGTCTCCCGCTATTTCGGTCAAGGATGATACCCTGTGCGTCTCCGGTTTTGGCTTTACCGACCGCCGCGTCACCCTGCTGAAAGGCCTGCCGGCCAAAGGCAATGACCAGCTCAAGGCCAATGCCGATCTCGATTTCACCTTTGGCGAGAAGCCGCCCTATGTCGGCTTCGCCGGCAATGGCGTCATCCTGCCGCGTGAGGAAGCCGATGGCGTGGCGGTGGAAACGGTCAATGTCTCGACCCTGGCGTTTGAGGTCTGGCACGTGTCGGATCGCAACCTGGTGAGGAAGTCGGTTTCCGCGCCCGATCCGGTGGCCGAAGGCGAGTATGATTACAGCTACGGCGATGATTCCGCCGACGATATCGGCGTCAAGATCTGGACCGGCAAGGTGGCGGTGAAGCCCGGTAATGGCGAACGCGTCACCACCGTTTTCCCATTGGGGGCTGTGCTGAAATCGCTCAAGGCGGGGGCCTATGTCGTCAAGGTGCGCGATGCCTCCGGCGGCCGCGACAAAAACGAAAACGACGAGCCGGCCCAGGCGCGTCGCTGGATTCTCTATACCGACATGGCCCTGACCACCTATAAGGGGCAGAATGGCCTGGATGTTGTGGTGCGGTCACTGAAAACCGCCAAGCCGCTGGCCGGGGTCAAGGTCGACCTGGTGGCGACCAATGGCGATACGCTTGGCGAAGTGAAATCGGGCGTCGATGGCCGTGCCACCTTTGCCGGCGCGCTGCTCAAGGGCAAGGACGCCCTGACGCCGAAGATGATCATGGCCTATGGCGCGGGTGATGATTTCACCGCTTCCGATCTCGATCGTTCGCCGATGGACCTGACCTCGCATGGCGTCGGCGGGCGCTCGGAAGATGGCGAAGCCGGCGATGGCCGCACGGCGACCATGGGTGTCGATTCCTATATGTACAGCGATCGCGGCATCTATCGGCCGGGCGAAGCCGTCCACATTGTCGCCATGATCCGAGATCCGCAGGGCCGCGCCATCAAGGACCGCAAGGGCGCCCTTATCATTACGCGCCCAAGCGGCGTGGAGGCCTATCGCCTCGGTTTCGACAAGACGCCCATGGGCTATGCCGGCGCCAATGTCACCCTGCCGAAGACGGCGCCACGCGGGCAATGGTCAGCGCGGGTTGAGCTGGAAGGCATGGACGGACCGGCGGGCACAACCACATTCGCCGTCGAGGATTTCGCGCCGCAGCGCCTGGCCGTCGATATCAGGGCCGATGCCACGCGGCCGCTGATGAGCGCCACGGAAACGCGCCCGGTTACGGTGGCGGCGCGCTATCTCTATGGCGCCATCGCTTCGGGCCTGCAGGTAACCGGCGAGGCGCGTATCCGCGCCGACGGCAACCCGTTCCCGAAATTCGCCGATTATCGCTTCGGTGATGAGAGCAAGCCTTATGAAGAGAAATATGTCGATCTGCCGGCCACAACGACGGATGCGCAGGGCAATGCCCTCTTCCCGTTCGATGCGGCGCAGGCCGGTGATACCACTGAGCCGCTGACCGTACTGCTGACCGCGTCGGTCTTTGAGCCGGGCGGGCGTCCGGTGCGCGAAAGCCAGACCCTGCGCATCAAGACCGCGCCGCTCTATCTCGGCGTCAAGGTCGATCAGAAGGACGGTTCGTGGAAGGACGCGCCGCGCATGGCCTTCAATATTCTGGGCCTCACCCCGCAGGGTGACAGACGCGCGGTCAAGGGCGTGATGGTCAGGCTGATCTCGGAAATCTGGGATTACGACTGGTATATTGCCGACGGCAAATGGAACTGGCGCTCGACCCATCGCGACGTGGTGGTGTCGTCGAAAGCCTACGATCTGAACGCCAATACCGGCGCCACCTTCGAGCGCAATCTCGACTGGGGCGATTACCGGCTCGAAGTGGAAGTGCCCGGACAAGCCAGGACGGTCACGCGCTTCTCCTCCGGTTGGGGCTCGACGCAGAAGGGCACGGATGCGCCGGACTTTGTGCGCATCACCGCCGGAAGCAAGACCTATAACCAGGGCGATACGATCGAAATCACCCTGAAGGGCCCATATAAGGGCGAGGCGCAGATCGCCGTCGCCACCGATCATGTCATCGAAATGAAGACGGTTTCCATCGGCGAAAACGGCACGACGGTGCGGCTGAAATCGACGGCGGAATGGGGCGGTGGGGCCTATATCATGGCCAGCGTCATGCAGCCGCGCGATCCGGTCAATGCCTCGAAGCCGCGCCGCGCCATCGGCCTGATCTATGTGCCGCTCGATCCAAAATCGCGCAAGCTCGGCGTCAAAATCCTGGCCAGCGACCAGCCGCAGCGCCCGCAGACCGACAGAAACGGCCACAACTTCATCGATGTGCCGATCCAGGTGTCCGGCGTGAAGCTCGGCGATCGCGCCAAGGTGAGCGTGGCCGTGGTCGATCAGGGCATCCTCAACCTGACCAAGTTCAAGTCGCCCGATCCGGCTGGCTGGTATTTCGGCAAGCGCGCGCTCGGCGTCGATTATAATGACGACTATGGCCGTCTGCTCGATCCGAACCTGGCCGCCGCCGCCCCAACCTTTGGTGGCGACCAGTTGGGCGGCGAAGGCCTGACCACGACGCCGATCCGTACCATTGCGTTATGGTCCGGCGTCGTGCAGACCACGCTTGACGGCAAGGCCTATGTCCGCCTGCCGATCGAGAAGTTCAATGGCGAACTGCGGGTCATGGCCGTGGCCTGGACCGACGATGCGGTGGGCTCCATTGATGGCCGCATGATCATCCGCGAGCCGGTGGTGGCTGATCTGGCCCTGCCGCGCTTCCTGGCGCCGGGCGATACCGCCTATGCCACCCTGCAACTCGATAATACCGACGGCAAGCCGGGGCTTTATACGGCGATTGTCAAGGGGATCAAGGGGCTGGTTTTGGCCTTCCAGAAGGCATTCAACCTCAATCATGGCCAGCAGGCGATAGAGACGATCGAGATGAAAGCGCCGAATACCACCGGCATTTCGACCGTGCAGATCGGGCTGAATGGCCAGGGCTACAGCTTCAATGACAGCTTCAGCCTGCAAACCCGCAATGGCTGGGGTCCGCAAACCCGCGTGGCGACCGCATCACAAAAAGTCAATGAAAGCTGGGTGCCCGATGCCTCGCTGCTGGCCGGTCTGCAACCGGGATCGGCGACGGTGGAGGTCAGCTATTCGCCCTTCCGCAATATCGACCCGGCGCCGCTGGCCGCCAATCTCGCCAAGTATCCTTACGGCTGCACCGAACAGGTGACATCGGCCGCCATGCCGTGGCTCTTCGTCTCGGAATCGCTGGTTGGGAAAACGGCGGCGAAACCCGGCGTCAATGCGCTGAAAATCGCCGTCGACAAGATTCTCGATCGTCAATCGGAAGACGGCGCCTTCGGTTTGTGGCGTCCCGGTGACGCCCAGGCGGATGGCTTTATCGGCGCCTATGCCACCGACTTCCTGCTGGAAGCGCGGGCCCGTGGCGCCTATGTGCCTCAGGAGGCCATAGATAAATCGCTGAACGCCATGCGCGCCATGTCACGGCCGGATGGCTACGCCAATGTCAATTATCGCCTGAGCGTGCCCTCCTACTGGAACTGGTTCGGCGTGTCCGGCGAACAGCAGACCAAGCAACTGCGTTCCCGCGCCTCGGCCTATGCGCTCTATGTGCTGGCCAAGGGCAAGTCCGGCGATCTGGCGCGCCTGCGCTGGTATCACGATGTCCAGTTCAAGGCGGAAAAGTCGCCGCTGTCACGGGCGCAGATCGCCGCCGGCCTGGCCATGATGGGTGATCATGCCCGCGCCCGCCTCAGCTTCCGCGAGGCGATCCAGACACTCGGTTATTCCGATCCGAACGACTGGTATCAGACGCCCTTGCGCGATCTGGCCGGGGTTATCGCTCTGGCCTATGAGTCGGGTGAGGACGATATCGCCCGCTCGCTGATTCCGCGTCTGGAAAACGCCATGAAGTCGCCCGCCCAGATGAACACCATCGAGAGCGCCTATGTGCTCAAGGCGGCGTCTTATATGCTGAAAGCCGCCGGTCCGCTTAAAGTTCAGGCGCAAGGGCTTAACACCCTGCCGGGTGGCCTGAACGTCCAGCGCTTCGGCGTGGGCCAGATTGCCGGCGCCAGTGTGAAAAATGGCGGCGCTGGTCCGGTGTGGCGCACGGTGACGGTGATCGGTACACCGTCGGCGGCGCCGGGGGCCGAAAGCCACGGCCTCAACCTCGTCAAGACCTACTATAATCTGGACGGTTCGCGCCTTGATCCGTCGCATATCACGCAGGGTCAGAAAGTGCTCGTGGTGATCTCCGGCCGCTCCGACCGTAACGAACTGAGGCCGATCGTGGTCGATGATCCGCTGCCGGCGGGCTTCGAGATCGAGTCGACGCTGACCAACGAGGACGCCCAGAACGGGCCGTTCGGCTTTATCGGCAAGCTGACCGATCTCAAGGTCTCGGAGGCGCGTGATGACCGCTTTATCGCGGCGCTCGATGTGTCTTCTAGTGAGGGTTTCAGCATGGCCTATATTGCCCGGGCGGTCACACAGGGTGATTTCTATCTGCCGGGCGCCGAGGCCAAGGACTTCTATCGTCCGGAGACCTTCGCCCGCACGCAGGGCGGCCGTACGGTAATCAGCGCGCGGTAATGCAAAGGCGTGTGCGTATACCTTTCTCCTCCCCTGCAAAGCGGGGGAGGTGTCGAGCAAGCGTAGCGCGTCGAGACGGAGGGGGCGACATAGCTGTGGCATGCCCCCTCCGTCACGGACAAGCCGTGACACCTCCCCCGTACGCTGCGCTACAGGGGAGGAGGAAGTGAAGATTAGCTCTTTCAATCCCGACTCCCTGATCCGGCCGCTGGTCAAGACCCTGATCGGCGTGCTGGGGTTTCAGTGTGTCATCGCCGCCGTCAACCTGATCTTTCCGCCGGATATGTCACGCGCCCAAACCGCCTCCGCCGTGGCGCTCGATCGTAACGGCGCCTGGCTGCGGGCGCTGCCGGTCGATAACGGCCGCTGGCGGATTCGCGCCGACCTCGACCGTACCGATCCGTCGTTTGTGCGGCGTTTGCTCAAGGTCGAGGACGAGCGCTTTTACTGGCACCCCGGTGTGGATGCGACCTCGATCGTTCGGGCGCTTTTGTCCAATATCCACGCCGGTACTATCGTCTCCGGCGGCTCGACCATTACCATGCAGACGGCGCGTTTGCTCAATCCGCATCCGCGCAACTATGGCAACAAGCTGATCGAGGCCCTGCGCGCCGTGCAGCTTGAAATGCGTTATTCGAAGCGCGACATCCTGGCCATGTACCTGACGCTCGCCCCCTATGGCGGCAATCTTGAAGGGGTACGCGCCGCCTCGCTCTCCTATTTCGGCCACGAGCCGGAAAGCCTGACCCTGGATGAACAGGCCCTGCTGATTTCGCTGCCACAGTCCCCGGAAGCCCGCCGGCCCGACCGCAAACCGGCCAATGCGGTGAAGGCGAGGAACTTGATCCTCAAACGTATGTCCGAGGCCAATATCATCGGCTCATCGCAGGCCAGCGAAGCGATGAACGAGCCAATGGTAACCTCACGCTTCGCCTTCCCGACACTGGCCTGGCATACGGCCGGACGGCTGGCGCGGGGCGTCAAAGGCTTGCAGGCGACGGTGGTGACGAGCATAGACGCCAACCTGCAAACCCGCCTGGAAGCCATGGCGGCGGCCATAGCCAGGGATCAGGGACCGAATTCGTCGGTCGCTATCATCGTGGTCGATATCAAGACGCGCGGGGTGCGCGCCAGTGTTGGCGGCGGCGGGCTGGACCGGCCCGGCGGCTGGATGGACATGACCCGCGCCATTCGCTCGCCCGGCTCGGCCTTGAAGCCCTTTATCTATGGTTTTGCCTTTGAAGATGGCGTGGTGGCGCCCGATACCCGCCTGATGGATGCCCCGACGCGCTTTGGCGACTATCAGCCGGAGGATTTCGACCGGGTGTTCCATGGCGAAGTGTCGGCCAAGGAAGCGCTGATCAATTCGCTGAATGTGCCGGCCGTAGCGGTGCTCAATCGCATCGGACCGGAAGCTTTTCAGGGGCGGCTGGAAGCGGTCGGCGTGCCGTTGTTCGTGCCGAAATCGGGCCTGAAAGAGTCGGGGCTGGCTTTGGCGCTCGGCGGCGAGGGGATACGTCTGAGTGATGTGGCGCTTTTGTATGCGGCGCTCGGCGATCACGGCCTGGCGCGGCCGCTGGCCTATACGGTGGCGGATGAAAAGACGACGGGTGGCCAGCGCCTCATGCGGCCGGAAGCGGCGGACCGGGTTATCTCTATCCTGCGTGAGACCCCGCCGCCGGAGGGCCGTCTGCCGGGGCCGCTGATGAAGAACGCCAACCGCCCGGCCTTCAAAACCGGCACCTCCTATGGCTACCGTGATGCGCTGGCGGTGGGCGTGGCCGGCGGTTATGCCGTGCTGGTATGGACCGGCCGTCCGGATGGCGGGGCGCGGGCCGACCAGACCGGCCGTGAGGCTTCGGCGCCTCTGCTGTTCGATGTTTTTGATCAGTTGCAGGCGCCCAGCCAGTTGCCGCAATCGATCGCACCGGGCAATGCGCCGAAGGGTCTGAAGATGATGAGTGGCGACACGGGAAAGGCGTCGATCCTGTTTCCGCCGAATAACGCTACGGTCTATGTCGAGGTGAAAGATGCCGCGCAGAAGCTGAATGTCGTGCGGCCGCTGAAACTGTCGGCGCGGGGTATCCGGCCGGTGCAGTGGTATGTCGATGGCCAGCCGCTGAAACTGGACGGAAATAACGAATGGAGCTGGTCACCGCCGACGGAAGGCTTCTTCGAGCTATCGGTTATTGATGCCGAGGGGCATGAGGATAAGAGTCATGTGCGCGTAAAGGCGATCCGGGGCGAGGTGAGATAAGCAAGACACCCCACCACCACGAGCCCAAGAGGCTCGTGGTGGTGGGGTGTCTTGCTTAAACCCTATTCAATCGTATGCAGGTCGCGGCCCTTGGTTTCCTTAAGGAATAACAGCGACACCAGAACCGCCAGCAGGCCGGTCGCTACCGGATACCACAGGCCGAAATAGATATTGCCTGACGCCGCCACCATGGCGAAGGACAGGACCGGCTGCAAACCGCCGAACCAGCCGGTGCCGATATTGTAGGGCAGGCTCATGGCGGTATAGCGCACGCGGGTCGGGAACATTTCGACGAGCGCTGAGGCCATCGGACCGTAAAGCGCCGTCGCGGCCACGGCCAGGATACACAGGACGCCGAACATCGCCCACAGATTGGCCTTGGCGCGGTCGGCCTTTTCCGGATAGCCGGCGGCTTTCAGCGCCGCCTTGACCTCGGTGGCCGCCCTGGCTTTCAGCGCCTTGAGGCCGGCCTTGTCGAGTCCCTTGCCGGAAGGCACAGCGATCACCTGCGAACCGATATGGATGCTGGCGGTTTCGCCTGCGTTCGCGTCGGCGCGGTTGACATAGGGCGTGCCGATGCCGGTCACCACGCTTTTGGCCAGATCGCAGGGGGTCGTGAACTGAGCGGTGTTAAAGAGGTCGAACTGGAAGCTGCACGATTTCGGATCGGCCACGACATAGACCGGATTGATCCGCTGCGCCGTTTCGAGGTCGGGATTGCCGAACTTCATCAGGGCCTGATAGCCGGGGAAGAAAGAAATACAGGCCAGCAGGATGCCGAAGATCATCACCGGCTTGCGGCCGATCTTGTCGGACAGCGTGGCGAAGGCGACATAGAGGCCCGCAGATACCAGCGTCATGCCCATGACGAGGGTGTTCATATCGGCCGGATCGAGCTTGACGATCGAAGTCAGGAACACCTGTGTATAGAAGAAGGTGGTGTACCACACCACGCCCTGCGCCGTCATGAAACCGAACAGCGCGATCAGCATCCCCTTGAAGTTCGGCCAGCGGGTGAAGATTTCGCTGAGCGGCGATTTCGCCAGTTGCCCCTGGTCGTGCAGCGCCTTGAAGGCCGGGCTTTCGGCGGTTTTCGAGCGGATATAGACCGAGACCGCCAGCAAACCAGCCGAGACGATAAACGGAATCCGCCAGCCCCAATCGGCGAAGACGGGTTCGGAAATGGTCTTGCGCGTAACGAGAATGACCAGCAGCGCCGCGATCAGGCCGAAGCCGGCCGAGGTCTGTATCCAGCCGGTATAGGCGCCGCGCTTGTTGGCCGGCGCATGTTCGGCCACATAAATCGCCGCACCGCCATATTCGCCACCGAGCGCGAAGCCCTGCACGATGCGCAATATGATCAGCAGGACAGGCGCCAGTATGCCGACCTGCTTGTAGGTCGGCAGCAGGCCGATGGCGATGGTGGCCAGTCCCATGACCAGGATGGTGTAAAGAAAAGTGCCCTTGCGGCCCTTCTTGTCGCCGATATGGCCGAACACAAGCGCGCCCAGTGGCCGGGCGATAAAGCCAACAGCGAAGGTAGCCAGTGCGGCTATGGTGGCCAGGGTTTCGTTCAGCCCGGCATAGAAGTTTTGGGCGATAATGGCCGTCAGCGAGCCGAAGATGAAGAAGTCGTACCATTCAAAGGTGGTGCCCGCCGCCGAGGCGATCACGATGGTGCGCAGGCTGTTTTTCTGCATCTTGTCTTCGGTCGTCATTCATGGCCCCTGTGCGGCCCGTATTTTCGGGCCTGTGGCTAAAGGTTTGACCGAAAACATTACAGAAAACAAGGGCATTCATCAGTCCTGTCGCGGCCACTGGCGCACGCCGGTTTTTAAGGTTAAGGTGGCGTTAAGGCACGTTTCCGAGGGGGGCCAAAATGAAGTTTTCCGAACCTGTCCATACCGCCGAGGGCCTGACCTCCTATGTCAGGGTCAGAGGGGTGCAATGGGGGCCGCTCATTCTCAGCATTGTCGAAGGTTTGTTCGGTCTGGTAGGGGTGGTCGTGCTGATCCTGGTCATCCGCTACGGCTCTTTCGAAAAGGCTGGCCTGACGATCGACCAGGGCATCGCATCCTTTAAAACGGCTGTTCAGGGTGTGATCCCGCATAAGTTATAAAAGACTTGATCTGAGAAGCGCGTGGCCTATAACCCCCGAAGTGTTGTTTGGAGAGGCTCTGGGTCATGCTGGATCAACTGATTGAAAACAATCGCCACTGGGCGCATCAGAAGACCGAAATAGACCCCGAATTTTTCAAACGCCTCGTCGCCCAGCAATCGCCGGAATATTTCTGGATCGGCTGCGCCGATAGCCGGGTCCCGGCCAATGAAATCGTCAATCTCGACCCCGGCGAGATGTTTGTCCACCGCAATATCGCCAACCTGACGCCGCCGCAGGACGCCAACTATCTGAGCGTGCTGCAATTTGCCGTTCAGGTGCTGAAGGTGAAACATATCCTCGTGGTCGGCCATTATGGCTGCGGCGGGGTGCGGGCGGCTATCGAATCGCAGGGCGACGCGCTCATCGATCACTGGCTGACGCCGATCCGCGAGGTGGCGCACAATCACCAGCATGAGCTGGCGGGGATCGATGACGATACGCAGCGCTTCGATCGCCTGTGTGAGCTGAATGTTATCGCCCAGGCGCGCAATGTCGCCCTGACGCCGATCGTGCAGAATGCCTGGCGCGAAGGCCAGCCCCTGACCATTCACGGCTGGGTCTATTCCATCGCCAACGGTCTGGTCACCGATCAGGGCGTCAGCATGGCGAACTTCGAAGATCGGCAGCGTGTCTTCGATATTTAAGGGGATAAAAAATTAACGGTTCGCGTCCCCGCATCGTAGTAAGCCTATGATTTACAAGCAAATTAGAAAACTAAACCTTTCGCTTCGCCTGTTCTTTGTCAAAGAAACCTGTGAGCCGTATGGGTTTCTTATTTCCTGTAAAGACCTTCTTTAACATTCCCGTCCAAATTCAAACCGATCCTTACGTGGTTAAGGAATCTGGTTATTTTTTTGGGAAAAGACGCACGTATGGCGGCAAGCCTCGGTCTGGGTTCAGCGCAATTTGGCGGTGACTACGGTATTTCGAACACGCGGGGCCGCGTGGGCGAGGACGAAGTGCGCCAGATCCTCGAACTGGCCGCCGACTGCAAGATCCTGAATATCGACGCCTCGCACCATGATGGCGACGTTGAGCGTGTGCTCGGCCGCAATTGGCCATTTCCGTCGCCTTTCAAGCCGCAGGTCCGCACGCTTCGCCTCGAAAACGGGCTGGAATGGCTGGAATCACGCCTGCGCCGCTCGATCGATCATATGGGCCTGGCGCGCGGTCATGCCGCCCTGGTCGATCGCGCTGAAGACCTGATGGGGCCGGATGGCGACGCCTTGTGGGCGCGTCTGGAAAAGCTCAAGGGCGAAGGCCTGATCAGCAAGATCGGCATCAGCGCCACCGCCTCTGACCAGCCCCTGCTGCTGGCCAGGCGCTTCAAGCCCGATATCATGCAGGTGCCGGCGTCTATTCTGGATCAGCGCCTGGTGCGCAACAGCACGATTTCGAGCCTGGCCGAACTGGGCGTCGAGGTGCAGATTCGCTCGGTGTTCCTGCAAGGGTTGCTGTTCCTGCCGCGTGAAAGCCTGCCGGCGAACCTGACGCCGATCGGTCCGCATCTGTCCCGCGTGCGCCGGATGATGGCCGAAAGCGGCGCCGATCCGCTGCACGCGGCCTTAAGTTTTGCACTCAATCTCGAAGGCGTCTCGACCGTGATCGTCGGCGTGACCTCGGCGGCCGAACTGCGCGCCATCGTGGCGGCCTCGGAGCGCAAGGCGCCAAAGATCAGCTGGGAGGCGATGGCGCTCAATGATGAGGTGGCGCTCGATCCGTCGCAATGGTTCGCCGATCTGGGCGAACAGGCGACACGGCGGTTGGTGCGGGTGGCTTAAGGCCAGGGGTCGCGGACCCCTGCACCCCATAACGCGACGGTGCTTAAAGACCTAAATATGAAAAAATCCGGACCCTTGGGCCCGGATTTTTTTCATATTGATATCCTTATCCATTGTCGAGTATCGGGGTGCAGGGGACTGTGTCCCCTGCTCTTAGCCCTCGGAACCATCGCCATGCCCGAACTGCCCGAAGTCGAAACCGTCCGGCGCGGGCTGGAGCCGCACATGGCCGGCGCGAAGCTCAGCGCGATCCGCCTGCATCGGCCGAACCTGCGCTATCCCTTTCCCGAACGCTTTGCCGAACGCCTGGACGGTGCGGAGGTGATGCGGCTGGAGCGGCGGGCGAAATATCTGCTGTTTTATCTCGATACGCAGGCTATCTGGGTGACGCACCTGGGCATGACGGGCCGCTTCCAGGTAAACGACACGCCCGAAGACCTGGCGCGTTATTATCATGCGGTCGCGCCCGATGAGAAACATCTGCATTTTCAGTGCCTGGCGACCTTGCCGAATGGTGAGATCAGCCGGATCGACTATTACGATCCGCGCCGGTTCGGCTTCATGCTGCTGCTCAAGCCTGATGAGTTGTATGAGAGCAAATGGTTCAAGGGGCTGGGCGTCGAGCCGTTGTCTGATGATCTGAACGCCGATGTGCTGCTGAAAATGGCCAAGGGACGCAATGTCAATCTCAAGGCGCTTTTGATGGCGCAAGGCGGTATCGCCGGACTAGGCAATATCTATGTCTGCGAGGCGCTGTGGCGGGCGCGGCTGTCCCCGGACCACAGGGCCTCGGACCTTAAGCCGAAAGCCGCCCAGGCGCTTGTGGCGGGCATCAAGACGGTTCTGGAAGAGGCGGTGGCCTCCGGTGGCTCGTCGATCAGCGATTTCGCGGCGGCTTCGGGTGAACTGGGCTATTTCCAGCACCGTTTCTGCGTTTATGACCGCAAGGGCCGGCCTTGCCCGCGTGAGGATGGCGGCATTATAGAGCGCAAGGTGCATCAGGGACGGTCCAGCTTCTTCTGCCCGGTTTGCCAGAAATGATCGGTTTAAAAAGGTTTTGACCAAAAGCGACGATTTGCCGCTTGCATCCCGCACACCTGGCCACTTTTCCTCTTCGCAAACTTACCGGTTTCGGGCTACAACGCCCCTTATGACCGATACAGCCACCTCCCCCTTTGGTTTCAAGGATGTCGACGCCCGCGAAAAGGTGGCGATGGTCCATGATGTTTTCAAAAATGTCGCCTCCAGCTATGACCTGATGAACGATGTCATGTCGGGCGGGGTTCACCACCTGTGGAAGGACGCGGCCTGCGCCCGTCTCAATCCGCAGCCCGGCGAAGTGATCATCGATTGCGCCGGCGGCACCGGCGATATCGCCCGCCGCCTGGCCAAGCTCGCCCGCGCCGCCAAAGCCCGCCGTCAGTCACGCGGCTACGCGGCGAAAGACGCCGAGATCCGCATCATCGATTATAACGAAGCCATGATCATGGCCGGGCGTGAAAAGTCGGCAAAGAAACATCTCGACGAGCCGGAAATCTCCTGGTCGGTCGGCGACGCCATGAACCTGGCGATCGAGGACAACACCATCGACGCCTATATCATCTCGTTCGGCATCCGCAATGTCGCTGATGTGCAGGTGGCGCTGGGTGAAGCGAAACGCGTGCTCAAGCCCGGCGGCCGTTTTTTCTGCCTCGAATTCTCGCATCCGACCTCTTCGGTGATCTCGAAAATCTACGAGACCTATTCCTTCAAGATCATCCCCTTCATGGGCGAACTGGTGGCCAAGGATCGTGACAGTTACCAGTATCTCGTCGAAAGCATCCAGCGCTTCCCTGATCAGGACACCTTCAAGGGCATGATGGAAAAAGCCGGCTTCAGATCCGCCCGCTATACCAACTATTCCGGCGGGGTCTGCGCCCTGCACGAAGGCTGGGCCTAACCGCTTGTCTGGTCTGAATTCATGGCTGCGCATGTTCCGCACAGGCTTTGTCCTGCTGCATTACGACGCCCTGTTACCGAAGGAAACGGCGCATCACCTGCCGCCGATCCCGCGCGCCTTCACCGGCCTTTTGCGGACACTTTTAAGCAAGAAAACCACGCTGCGCCCCGGCGAACGCTATGCCCTTGCCTTCCAGCAGCTAGGCCCCGCCTTTATCAAGCTCGGTCAGGTGCTTTCGACGCGTGGCGATATTTTCGGCCAGCCGTTCATCGTCGACCTTGCTCACCTGAAGGATAACCTGCCTCCGTTCTCGCACGACATCGCCGAGGCCAGCGTCGTCGAATCGCTCGGCAAGCCGGTCAGCGCCATCTTCTCGAACTTCGGTGAGGTCATCGGTTCGGCCTCCATCGCCCAGGCGCATGAGGCTGTCCTGCTCGACGGACGCAAGGTGGCGGTGAAGATCCTGCGCCCGCAGATCGAGGATATTGTCGCCGCCGACATCGACATGATGACCCTGGGCGCGCGCCTTATCGCCTTCTTTTTCCCGTCAACCCGCCGGCTGGAGCCGGTCGCCTTCGTCGCCACCGTGGCGCAGTCGCTGCTGCTCGAACTTGACCTGCGGCTGGAGGCCTCGGCCTGCGACGAGATCGGCAAGATCATCAATAAAGAGCCGTGGATGCGGGCGCCCGCCGTGGTGTGGCATCAGGTGTCGCGCCGTGTGCTGGTGACAGAATGGGCCACCGGCACGCCCCTCAGCCGCCCCGAAGCCCTGACCCTGCCCGGCCTCGATCACAAGGAAGCGGCCGACAACCTGATCCGCGCCTTCCTCAGCCAGGCGCTCGATCACGGCGTCTTCCACGCCGATCTGCACGAGGGCAATCTGTTCATCACCGCGCCGGCGCAACTGACCGCCATCGATTTCGGCATTATCGGCCGCCTGCGCCCCAAGGAGCGCCGCTATCTGGCGGAAATGCTGTGGGGCTTCCTGCGCCGCGATTACAAGCGCGTGGCCGAAGTCCATTTCGAGGCCGGCTATGTGCCGCGCCATCATAATGTCGATAGCTTTGCGCAGGCTTTGCGTGCGGTCGGTGAGCCTGTGCTCGGCCAAAAAGCCACCGAGGTTTCGATGGGCCGCCTGCTGACGCAGCTTTTCGAGATCACCGCCCAGTTCGACATGCACCTGCGGCCCGAACTGGTGCTGCTGCAAAAAACCATGGTGTCGGTCGAGGGCGTGGCCCGCCGCATCTATCCGGAGCACGACCTGTGGGAAGCCGCCCGTCCGGTGGTCAAGGACTGGATTTCACGCGAACTGTCACCGGTCGTCCAGACCCGCCGCATCGTCGAAAAGCTGATCAGCCGCCTGCGCACAGATGACGAAGAAGAGGTCGAAACCAAGAAGACCGTCGAACTGGCCGCCCTGCAGATCGTGGCCCAGCAGGGCCGGACCTTCGGCCTGATCGCCCTGGTCGTGTCGGTGATTTCACTGGGTGTGCTGATCTGGATGGCGGTTCGGTAAGTCCTTGCGGATATAGGCCATGACCGGCTCATATTTCCTTTTTTGCGCTGGCGTCAGGGTATCCGCCGCCAGGGGCCAGTAATCCGCCATCAGGCGCGCGGTTTCGATATCTGCCGCAATCCACTTTCGCCAGTCATAGCCGCCGATCCCGACCAGCACGATATCGGGGCGACGGGTGGCGAGGTCATGATTGATAACCCTGCGATCATAGACCAGCCAGTTTTCAAGCCGCGCCCGTGTTTCGGCGTCGGGATGCCGCGCCAGCAATTTCCCGGCATTGACCGTGATCCAGCGGCTGGCATAGGTGCCCGCCCATGAACCGCCGACATCGGTGGTAATCGGATGACCGGGCGTCAGATCGGACGTGATGGACATGATAGTCGGCGCCGTCACCTCTGCGCGAATGGGCGCCACCAGCCGCACGCCGCCATAATCGCCGCCGGGAAAATCCGCATAGGTGACAAGATTAAGCAGAACGGCCCCCACAGCCCACCAGCTATAGATTTTCTCGGAGGTTGTCTTCGCCGAAAAGAGGGTCAGGATTGCGGCCATCATCAGCAGAGCAACGGCCGGATAGGCGTGATAGGGCCAACCGCGCCCCTGGATCAGGAAGGCAATGAAGAAACCGCCAGCCCCCGCCAGCAGGACGCCTGCGGTGGGCTTGATCGTTGCGCCGCGCATGGCCAGCCAGAGCATAAGCGCACTCAGGACACTCACCCGCACATTGGTCGAAAAGATGAAATCCGTGAGTGGCCGTCGCAACGGCGCATAGACATCCATCAGTAAAGGCAGGACCTCGCGGGGATAGGCCGGCAGGTACAGCCAAACCATCGCAGCGATAGCCAGGGTCATGGCGGCGGCGATCACGGCCTCCGGGGCGAACAGAAAACGCGCGTCACGCCTGCGGACGGCCAGCCACAGGCAGGCCGTGATAATGCCGAGCGCGAAATAGGGCTTGATCATCGGCGCGATCCCGGCCAACAGCCCCACCACGATGATGGCCGGCCAGTCCGGCGCCTCACCCGCAGCCCGCCGGATCAGCAGCCCGAACAGCGGCAGCATCAGGATCAGCGCCACATGCTCGCGCTCACCAAAGGCAGACAGCGGCGCAACCAGCACAACGAACAGGGTCACCGGCAAGGTCCAGCGGCTACAGGCCTCCACCGACCGGCTGAAAAAGATCGCCGACGCCGTGCCCGCCAGCAGAACCATGACGGTAAAGACCGGCGCCGCCGCCCAGCCCGTCCAGTGCTCGATCAGGGTCGCCGGCAGATAAATGAAAACCGCCATCGGCGGATTGGTTTCGACGATATCGTGATAAAGCGCCACCCCGTGCAGAAAGGCGCGATTATTGCTGATCAGCCAGTCGATATTGGGATCGAGCGGCGCAAACAGCCGGATCAGCACGGCCAGTGCAATCACCGCCAGTGGCCAGCCCCGTTTTGAGAGATATCGTAAGATCGCCGGACTCATGACGGCACTATGGCAATCAGGCGTTACGATTCGACTAAATCACTCGCTATAACTCTCGCGCCTTGGCGTGCGGCGCTGGCTCTCGATGACCTTCTGCTGCCGCCAGTAGGCCGCGCCATTATCCGGCCGGAACATCGTCCGCGGCGCACCGGCCCTGGTCATGACCGCAAAAACATTGCCCTTCGGATCATAAAACAGCGTGTCGCCATTCGTTCGTTTCAGGGTCTGTGTTCCCGCCGGCGGATTATGAATAAAGCCATGCACCATCGCCATATAGTCCGGATATGATTTCGCCGAAAACTCCGGCCCATGCTTCTCAAAATGATAATGCGCGTTTTCATCGGCGGAATATTTGCGATTCTGCGACCACAGTGGCCAGTCACCATAGCGCGTTGCGGTGACCTTGGCCCGTTGCGCCGCGATCGGCAGGGCTTCGCCTGAAACAAGGGCCTCATCCACCACAGGCATGGAGGCCTGTTCGATGTCCTTGCCAGACGCCTGTTTATCCGCCTGCGCCCACACCGGCGTCTTGGCGGGCTGCACCTGTTCGCCCGGCGCCTTGCCCGCACCATCCGGCAGCACCGCCGAGGGTCCGGCATCGCAGGCAACCAGCCCAAGCAGCAGCAAAGCTGATACCCAGATTCCCCGCATAGTCTTGCCCCCTTGCACCTTCAACCCCACCTATGGCACAACCCGGCGGCAAGTTAAAGGATACCTCGTCATGACGGATCAGCCTGTTTCAAAGCGTATTCTGCTGATCATCGGCGGCGGCATCGCGGCCTATAAATCGCTCGAACTGATCCGCCTGATCAAAAAGGCCGGCCTTGAGGTTCGCGTCGTCATGACCAAAGCGGCGCACGAGTTCATCACCCCCCTGACCGCCGCCGCCCTTTCCGGCGACACCGTCTATACCGACCTGTTCGACCTCACCGACGAGACCGAGATGGGCCATATCATGCTGTCGCGTCAGGCCGATCTGGTCGTGGTGGCGCCGGCCACCGCCGACCTGATGGCCAAACAGGCACAAGGCCTGGCCAATGACCTGGCCTCGACGCTTCTGCTCGCCACCGACAAGCGCGTTTTGCTGGCGCCCGCCATGAACGTCCGCATGTGGCACCACCCGGCGACGCAACGCAATCTGGACATCCTGAAGGCCGATGGCGTACTGTTCACCGGCCCCGATGAAGGCGACATGGCCTGTGGCGAATACGGTCTCGGCCGCATGAGCGAACCTGAGGCTATTCTGGCCGCCATCCAGTTTCATATCACCGGCGGGATCGATGGCCCGCTGGCGGGTAAAAAGATCGTCATTACCGCCGGGCCGACGTTTGAACCGCTCGATCCTGTGCGCGGCCTGACCAACCGCTCCTCCGGTAAGCAGGGCTATGCCATCGCCGCCAGGCTGGCGCGCGAAGGTGCTGATGTCACCCTGATTTCCGGACCAGTTTCCCTGCCCACCCCGGTCGGCGTCACCCGTATCGATGTCGAGACGGCGCAGGAGATGTTCGACGCCGCCCATGCGCAACTGCCTTGCGATGTCTTTGTCGGCGTAGCGGCAGTCGCCGACTGGCGCGCGAAGGATATCGCCGCCGAAAAGCAAAAGAAGACTATTGAGAACGAACTGTCGGTCACCTTCGTCAAGAACCCCGACATTCTTGAATCCGTCTCCAAGCATCTCGATATGCGCCCGCGCCTGGTGATTGGCTTCGCGGCGGAAACCCAGAAACTGGAAGACTACGCCAAGGCGAAATTGGCTTCCAAGGGCTGTGACGCCATCGTCGCCAATAATGTCTCGGATGGCGTTTTCGGTTCGGCACACAACCAGGCCACGCTCGTCGATCTTGATGGTTTCACGCCGATTTCCGGCACGACCAAGACCGATATCGCCGATTTCCTCAGCACCTATATCCAGAAACGCATCGCCTGATATGCAGATCACGGTTTCGTAATCGACCTTAATCGGTTATCGGTCATGACCACATTCTTTCAGGCAGGACACATGACAGCGATACACACCCCGGCGGCACACAGGAAACGCGCCGATATCCAGGGTATGCGCGCCGTCGCCGTTCTCGCTGTGCTCGCTTTCCACGCCAGCCACATGGCGCTGCCAGGCGGTTTCATCGGGGTCGATGTCTTTTTCGTGCTGTCGGGTTACCTGATCACGCAGGTTTTGCTGCGGCCGATGGAAGAAAAGCGCTTCTCGATCCGCGAATTCTATCGCCGCCGCATCCGCCGGCTCTATCCGGCCCTGTTCACCGTGCTGGCCTTCACCATGATCCTGGGGCTGATTTTCTTTCCGCCGACCCTGCTGAAGGAACTGGTCAAGTCGCAGTTCTTCACCACCCTGTTCCTGTCCAATTTCGCCTTTGCCCGCGAGACCGGTTATTTCGACCTGCAAGCCGAACTGAAACCTCTGCTCCACACCTGGTCGCTCGGCGTCGAAGAACAGTTTTACCTGCTGTTTCCGCCGATCCTCTATGTGCTCCATCGCTGGGCGAAACGCTTATTGTGGCCGGCGCTGTTCGCCCTGGCGCTGTGGTCGCTGTGGTTCTCACAAACCCGGCTGGCCGCGCACCCGGAAGTGTCATTCTTCTTCCCGACCTCGCGCGCGTTTGAACTGCTGATCGGCGCCCTGTGCGTCGGCCTCGACCGGCGGTTCAGCCTGCCGGTGATCGCGCAGAAAATCCTCAGCCTGGCCGGTTTGGTTGCGCTGGCGATCAGCTTTATTGTCATCACCGAGGAATCGCCGTTTCCCGGCCTGCTTGGCCTGCTGCCCTGCCTCGGCGCCGCCGCCTTGTTGATCTCGCCGAAAGGCTGGGGCAATCGCGTCCTGTCCTGGTCGCCGTTGGTATGGGTTGGCGATATCTCCTATTCGCTTTATCTATGGCACTGGCCATTGCTGGTCTTTACGCGCTTCGTTTTCCCCGATTCGCCGTGGATGATTGTGCTGGCCCTGATCCTGTCGGTGGGTCTGGCCTGGCTCTCCTGGCGCTATATCGAGACGCCCTTCCTGCGCGCCCATACAGAAGAGCATCCCGAAAAGCGCCGCCTGCCGGTATGGGCCTTTGGCGGCCTGGCCATGACCGCCTCTATTGGTCTTTGTTTGTGCATCTATTACGCCGGTGGCCTGCCGCAACGCTTCTCGCCACAGGAACGCGTCTACCTGGCGGCCACCAACGACTACAATCACGACCGCAACAAATGCCATATGCGCTCCGACCGGCCACTGGATTATGACAAGCTGTGCGTCTATGGCGCCGCCGATGTGCCGGCGAGCTACGCCGTCTGGGGTGACAGCCACGGCGCCGAACTGGCCAAGGTGCTCGGCGAACGCCTGACCGCAAAGGGCGCCAGCCTGAAATCGATCACTATGTCCGGTTGTCCGGCCACGCTGAGCCGCGCAGCGGTCTGCCGCCAGCACAATATCGATACGCTCGCCGCCGTGAAGGCTGACCCGAATATGCGCACCGTCATCCTGGTCGGCAATCTGCACGACGATGACGCGTCGTCACGCGCGGCGATCAAG
Organism: Asticcacaulis sp.; assembly: GCF_035497195.1. Lineage (GTDB taxonomy): Bacteria > Pseudomonadota > Alphaproteobacteria > Caulobacterales > Caulobacteraceae > Asticcacaulis. The sequence continues at coordinate 216,356 of NZ_DATJDZ010000014.1, read as the reverse complement.
GGGATGGAACATACCGCGCTGGAGCTTAAAAAGACCGGCAAGCAGGTCGTCATCGTCTATCCGATCCCCACTTTTGATTTTGATCCACCCTCCAAGCTGGCGTTGGAATCGCGGGCTGGACACGCCCCGGAAACGATCGGCACGCCCCATGCCGCCTATGAAAACCGGCGGGGCCATATCCGCGATGAGTTCGCCCGTTTTACCGAAATCAACGACATGACTGGCATCCGGCCAGACGCCCTCTTCTGCGATTCCATCTGTCATATCTACCGGCCCGGCGCCGGCGTGCTCTATTTCAACGCCGGACACCTCAGCCTGACCGGCGCCGGCCTGCTGGCCGACGAGATCGAGCGGGCACTGGAAGCGCCGCTGTAACGACGATTATCCACAAGCGGTTCAAACCTGTGCAAGGTTTTGGTTAACCAGGCTCGTTTACGGCGCGCCATGGGCGGCCTAAACTGACGAAAGATTTCCAGCTTTTTATGCAGAGACCGCACATGAACGCCCATACCCGCCCCGAAGCCTCGCCGGAAGTTACCGCGCACGTGCTGCAACTGCCTCATGCCGCAGGGCTGGCGCTGCCCGCCTATGAAACCGAAGGCTCGGCTGGCCTCGACCTGCGTGCCGCCATCGCCGAAGGCGAGGAAATCACACTCAAGCCGATGGCCCGCGCCCTGATTCCGACCGGCCTGAAGATGTCGGTGCCGCTGGGCTACGAGGTACAGGTACGACCGCGCTCGGGGCTGGCGCTGAAATTCGGCATCACCTGCCTGAATACGCCGGGCACGATCGACAGCGATTACCGCGGCGAGGTCGGGGTCATCCTGATCAATCTCGGTTCGGAAGATTTCGTTATCCGTCGCGGCGACCGCATCGCGCAGATGATTGTGGCGCAGCACGCCCGCATCGTGTGGGAAACGCCGGAAACCCTGGAAGCGACGACACGGGGCGAAGGCGGTTTCGGCTCGACCGGCCGCTGATCACCTGCGCGAGAAATGTCTGGACGGGCGGCGCCCTCTGCGGGACAATGCTAACGTCCACACATAAAGGCGCCGGTCATGACCTATCATTTCACCAAAGTCCTCGATTGCGCGTTTGACGACGCCGTCACGCGCGTCACCCAGGCCCTGGCGGACCAGGGGTTTGGTGTCCTGACCACCATCGATGTCGCCGCCACGATGAAGGCCAAGCTCGGCGCTGAAATGAAGCCCTATATCATCCTGGGCGCCTGCAATCCGCAGTTCGCCTACCGCGCCCTCCAGGCCGAAAACAAGATTGGCACCATGCTGCCCTGCAATGTCGTGGTTCAGGATATGGGCAACGGAAAAAGCGAGGTCTCGGCGGTCAACCCCCTGGAATCGATGTCCGCCATAAAAAATGCCGGTCTGGCGCCGATCGCAGGCGAAGTGACATCGCGCCTCCAAACCATGATCGATAGCCTTTAGGCAATTTCTCGTGGCAAGCGAGTAACACTCGCCAAAATATTGCATCCGTGATCTGCCCGGCACACATTTCCACTTTGAGAGAAATGCGAAGCGCCCCATCGTGTCATCATACGTATACGAACTGACGTCCCCTAACCTCAAAAGAGGTTCAGACCAAAGGCCCTGATCAGGCTTCTGAATACCCCACTTTTGAAAGAGACATCGTATGAGTGAATTTACGCAATTTCTGTGGGCCATGCGAGATTCAATCCAGGCGGCGCTGGTGGGGCTAAACCCTGTCCCGACGCTGATTTTCAGCCTGTTCCTTGGCATGATTCAGCCCAGGCGCAGCCCGACATGGCTTCTGGCGGCGCTTGCCGTTATTCCCGCCACAATCGTTACCGCCCTGTTGCCGACAGTGGCGGGTTACCAGGCGATCTGGCCGGACCTGACCCAGTTGGAGGTCCAGTTCCAGATGATCATACTGTTTATATTGAGCTATCTCGTCATCCACGCGACCGGGCTGATCAAAGCGACGCTGCCGCCGATTACACCCAAGCCGAACAGTCATAAACCGGTCTGATCAACCAGTTTGCGCAATGAAACAGATAGTTTTTTGATTTTTGGTTAACCATGCTATCGTTCAGTATCGCCTCATTCCGGCGGAGCGTACCCTTATGCCAAACCAGTGACATCAAAAAGGATACCCTATGAACGATATCTGGACCTTCTTCACCGGCCTGAGCGACGGTTTTCGTGCCGCCCTCGGCGACGTCAATCCCCTGCCCATTCTCATCGTCGCCATCGTTATCGGCCTGCTGCAACCTAAATCCGACAAGTATGCCCTGAAGGCCGCCGCGGCCCTGCTGATCGTAATGGCCTTCAATATTTTCCTGCCACTGTTGAACGGCGGCCAGCCGAACTATCCTGATTTCCGCCATATCGGCGCCATCGCGCAACTGTTCCTGCTGTTCGTCTTCGCCTACGGGATGATCGGCGTACTCGGCAGCCTGAAAGCGGTCCTGAAACTGGGCGCCGCCAAAAGCGCGCACTAATATAGGTCGCTCAAACGCCGGACCAGGCGTCCCTCATGGCTCCCGCGCAAACCTGCGCGGCGGCCAGTCGCCCCTGCTGAAACCTAGTTTCGGAAGTCAGAACCCTAAGACGTCCTGCATATCGTATATGCCTGGCTCTTGCTTGCGGCCCCACAGGCCGGCCTGAATGGCGCCGCGCGCGAACAGCGTGCGGTCGCGGGCGCTGTGGGCGAAGGTGATCAGCTCGTCTTCCGAGGCGAACAGAACGCTGTGTTCGCCAACGATGCCGCCACCGCGAATGACGGAAAAACCAATGTCGCCGGACCTGCGCGGACCGGTGATCCCGTCACGCGCGGCGACCCTGACGTCCTTCAACTTGACACCCCGGCCGTGGGCGACCGCATCCCCCAGCATCAGGGCGGTGCCGGAGGGGGCATCAACCTTGCGCTTATGGTGGCTCTCGGTGATCTCGATATCCCAATCCTGAGCGCTCAGGCGGGCGCTGGCCTGCTTTAAAAGCCCCATCATCAGGTTGACGCCGAGCGAATAGTTGCCGGACTTTAGCAACACGACCTTTTCGGCAAAGGATGCCAGGGCGGTCTCCTGCTCCGGTGTGAAACCGGTGGCACCGATGACCTGAACGATCGGCGCGCCCCGGCGATCGCCTTCGGCGGCACAGGCCTGCGCCAATTGCAGGGTGGCTTCGGGCGTCGAAAAATCGATGACGACATCGGCATCGCTCAGATCGAAATCGTCACCCTTGTCAAAGCGAGCGGATACTGTGTGTCCGGCGGCTTCCAGCACATGCGCGATGGCCTGGCCCATGCGGCCCTTGGCGCCATTGATAGCAAAGCGTGTGGTGGACATGATCAAGCCTTTGTTTCGTCGTTCAGTCTTCCGAATAGGCACAAGGACTTACGGGGTCAAGGGGCCTTTCGGCCCCTTGCCTTTGAACCTGAATACTTTCGCCTTCAACAACTGCGGCTGACCGAAATCCGGCACCTCGTATTCAGCCAGCGGCGCCAGCAGATCAAGCGGCAGAGATTTGCGGCCCATATCCCCGACCAGAACGTCAATGCCCGCTGCAATACAGTCCGTGAAAAGCGCCGACATCTTCTCGGCTAATGTCGTGTCGTAAAACACATCACCCCCCATGATCACATCGGTGTCCGGTGGTATTATGAGTTCGCCGGTGCGCGCCGTAATCACAACCTTATTGGCTTCGGCATTCAGTATGGTGGCCATTATAGCATTCGGATCGATATCGACGGCCATAACCTCTCTAGCCCCGGCCTTCATGGCGGCGATGGCGACCACGCCGGAACCGCAGCCGAGATCAACCACGCGTTTGCCGCGCACGCTTTCAGGGTGATCGAGGATATGCCGCGCCAGCACCGTACCGCCGGCCCAGTGATAGGCCCAGTAGGGCGGCGTCTCGCCCAGCCGCGACAAACGGCTGCCGGCATGAGCGCGATAAAGCGCTATTTCCGGCAGCCCCGGCGCGGGTTCGAGGCGGAGGTTTTGCAGGATGAAGTCACGGATATCGGGCATAGGGCTTTGTGGCCGAGGCGCGGAGAGAAAGCAAGAAACCCCACCACCACGCCTTCGGCGCGGTCCCCCTCCCCAGTAAACTGGGGAGGTATAAGAAGGTGAACTTTATACCTCCCCGGCTGTGCCGGGGAGGGGGACCATGAGCGTAGCGAAACGCAGTTCGGCGAAGCCAATGGTGGTGGGGTGTCTTGATTCCAAAGAAAATCCCACCGGAGAGGTTCCGACGGGATTTCCAAATTCTATAGCGAATCCGGGTTAAGGGTGCCAAGCACCCTTACTGCGCGGCTGCACCGGTGATGTCTTCCCAGAAGCGCTTGGCCTTGTGCATGAAGCCTTGTGACTGCGCGTAGGACTGCTCCTCCGAAAGCGCCGCAAATTCCTTCATCAGCTCCTTCTGGCGCGGCGTCAGGTGCTTCGGTGTCTCGATGAACAGTTCGACGATCAGGTCGCCCTTCTTCTTCGAATTGAGCACCGGCATGCCGCGCTCTTTGAGCTTGACCTTATGACCGGTCTGGGCGCCTTCCGGCACGGCGATCTGGAGCTTGCACTGGCCGTCGCAGTTTTCGCCGCCCATCAGGCAGGGCACATCCAGCTCACCACCGAGAATGGCGGTCGCCATCGGCACGGGGATCGAGCAGTGCAGATCGGCGCCGTCGCGCTCGAAAATATCGTGTTCGGCCACGGTCAGGAAGATATAGAGATCACCCTTCGGCCCGCCTTTCGGACCGGCCTGGCCTTCACCCTTGAGCAGGATGCGCGCGCCGTCATCAACACCGGCGGGAATGCGGACCTTGAGGTCTTTATTCTTGCGAACCTGGCCATGACCCCGGCAGTTATCGCACGGATCCTTGATCGTCTGACCCTGGCCGTTACAGGTCGGACAGGTACGCTCGACAGCAAAGAAACCGTTCGACGCCCGCACACGGCCCTGGCCACCGCAGGTCGAACAGGTCACCGGCTTAGTGCCAGCCTTGGCGCCGGAGCCGTGACAGACTTCGCAGGTTATGGTCGTCGGGATGGTGATCTCGACATCGGCGCCCTTATAGGCCTGTTCCAGCGTGATTTCGTAGTCTGCGCGGACATCCGGCCCGCGCTGCGCGCCTTGCGGCCCGCGGCGCTGCTGCTGGCCGAAGATATCGCCGAACATTTCCGAGAAGATGTCCTCGACGTTCGAGAAGCCCTGCGCGCCGTTAAAGCCGCCACCGCCAAAACCGCCTTGCTGCCCGTTCACGCCGTCGTGGCCGTAACGGTCATAGGCGGCCCGCTTCTGGGCGTCACTCAATACGCTGTAGGCTTCGTTGACTTCCTTGAAGCGCGCCTCCGCGCCATCGTCGCCGTGATTACGGTCAGGATGGTGCTCCATCGCCTTTTTGCGGAACGCCGATTTGAGGACCACCTCATCGACCGTGCGCTCCACGCCCAGCACTTCGTAATAACAACGCTTGCTCATACTGCTTGCCCCGATATCAGCCATGCCGTCGGCGCATCGCGCGACGTTCCGGCCTCATCTGTCCATTTCAATTGGAAAACTTTAAGGAAAGGCGGCAAGGAGTCAAACCTTGCCGCCTCATCCGTGCAGGATGCGGCTGCGATACCCGTAATAAGGTCAGCCGTCGCACCCATCTGAGGCCTTAGCCCCGCTTCTGATCGTCGCCGTCGACTTCCTCGAAGTCGGCATCGACAACGCCGTCGTCTTCCGCCGTGCCGGTCGGCTCTTCGTCGCTCTCGCCCGCTTGTTGGGCGTACATGGCTTCACCAAGCTTCATCGAGGCGGTCATCAGGGTCTGGTGCTTCGCCTTGATGTCGTCGGCGTCTTCACCGTCGCGGGCCGTCTTGAGGTCGGTCAGGGCGGTTTCGATCGCCGTCTTGTCTTCGGCGCCTACCTTGTCGCCAAAGTCCTTGACGGCCTTTTCGGTGGAATGGATCAGGGCGTCGGCCTGGTTGCGGGCTTCGATGAGCTGCTTGCGCTTCTCGTCCTCGCCCTTGTTGGCTTCGGCGGTCTTGATCATTTCCTCGATATCGGCATCGCTGAGGCCGCCATTGGCCTGAATGCGGATCGAGTGCTCCTTGTTGGTCGCCTTGTCCTTGGCGTGGACATTGACGATGCCGTTGGCGTCGATATCGAAGGTGACTTCGATCTGCGGCACGCCGCGCGGCGCCGGCGGGATGCCGACCAGGTCGAACTGACCCAGCATCTTGTTGTCGGCGGCCATCGGGCGCTCACCCTGGAAGCAGCGGATCGTCACGGCCGATTGATTATCGTCGGCGGTCGAGAAGGTCTGCGACTTCTTGGTCGGGATCGTGGTGTTGCGTTCGATCAGCGGGGTGAACACGCCGCCGAGCGTTTCGATACCCAAGGTCAGCGGGGTCACGTCGAGCAGCAGCACGTCCTTGACATCGCCTTGCAGCACGCCGGCCTGGATGGCGGCGCCGAGCGCCACGACTTCGTCCGGGTTGACGCCCTTGTGGGGTTCGCGGCCGAAGAAGGTCTTCACGGCATCGACCACCTTGGGCATGCGGGTCATGCCGCCGACCAGGATGACTTCATCGATATCAGACGCCTTGAGGCCGGCATCCTTCAGCGCCTGCTGGCAAGGCCCGATGGTCTTGGCGATCAGGTCTTCAACGAGCGATTCCAGCTTGGCGCGGGTCAGCTTGAGGTTCAGGTGCAGCGGACCGGACGCGTTCATCGAGATAAACGGCAGGTTCAGGTCGTATTGCGCGACGGTCGACAGTTCCTTCTTGGCCTTTTCCGCTTCTTCCTTGAGGCGTTGCAGGGCCAGCTTGTCGGAACGCAGATCGACGCCGTTTTCCTTCTTGAACTCGTCAGCCAGGTAATCCACGACGCGCATGTCGAAGTCTTCACCGCCGAGGAAGGTGTCGCCGTTGGTCGACTTCACTTCAAACACGCCGTCGCCGATTTCGAGGACCGAGACGTCGAACGTGCCGCCGCCGAGATCGTACACGGCGATCTTCTTGCCGTCGTTCTTGTCGAGGCCATAGGCCAGCGCCGCCGCGGTCGGCTCGTTGATGATGCGCAGCACTTCGAGGCCAGCGATCTTGCCGGCGTCCTTGGTGGCCTGACGCTGGGCGTCGTTGAAGTAGGCCGGAACGGTGATGACGGCTTGCGTGACCGTTTCGCCGAGATAGGCTTCGGCGTCTTCCTTCATCTTCATGAGGATAAAGGCCGAGATCTGCTGCGGCGAGTAATCCTTGCCGTGCGCTTTCACCCAGGCGTCGCCCGAAGGGCCCTTGGAGATTTCGTAGGGCACCATGCCCTTGTCCTTCTGAACCATCGGGTCAGCATAGTTGCGGCCGATCAGGCGCTTGATGGCGAAGAGGGTGTTGGACGGGTTGGTGACCGCCTGGCGCTTGGCCGGCTGGCCGACAAGGCGCTCCGAGTCGTCAACGATGGCGACGACGGACGGCGTGGTGCGCACGCCTTCGGCGTTTTCGATCACCTTGGGGGTTTTGCCGTCCATGACAGCGACGCAGGAATTGGTCGTGCCGAGGTCGATACCGATAATTTTAGCCATGGATTTCAATCTGCTCCGTTGAGGCGAATGGTCTGTAGCGGCCTTATGTGAGGCAAGCGCCGCGATTGTCCATCCCCGTTAAGATGAATTAAGGGATTTTTTCAAGCCCCCTCGTGAAAGGGAATGCCTGAAAGCTGTAGCCGATATGGGATATATGAACGGAGGCGCAAGGGCCGACAAACAGAATGGCCCCAAATTTTTAGGGCCAACCAGGGTCGCGCAAGGGTGCGAGGCACCCTTGACCCGGAACGCGACAGCGCGTGCGGCAGCCCCCTCACCTTATACCTCCCCGACTTGTTCGGGGTTTAGCGCCAGCGAAAGTATAGCTTTCGCCAGCTATGGGACCGTCCGGCGTAGTCTTTAGGCGAAGCCGGATGGTGGTGGGGTTTCTTTGTTAAGTCGCCGTGAGCCTGCCTTGGAAGCTTATTGCGCACGTTAACCTCTTTCTCGCAACGCGATTGCAGCCAGCTTTTCTACAAGCTGCGCGCAAGTGACGCCATTGCATTCAATGCAGCCTTGCCCTCCGTTCTCCTCCCCTGTAGCGAAGCGTACGGGGGAGGTGTCAGCGCGAAGCCCGCAGGGCTGGTGTCGCTGACGGAGGGGGCCATACCGCCGCCAGAAATGCCCCCTCCGGCGGGACTTCGCCCGCCACCTCCCCCGCTTCGCCAAGAGGCTCGCAAGGGAGGATAAGCAAATCTATCCCCGCTCCCCAAAACCGCCTCATCATTTCCTGATGGATACCCCTGAGGACATCGCCGCTGACCTGTCACCGCTCGAACAGCGGCGGGCGGCGCTGCGCGCCCTGTCCGACGACATCATGGAAACCATCAAGGATTTCCCCAAGCCGCAATCCTGGCTGGAAGGCGACCGCGCCATGCGCTGCCTCGGCACCGCCGATCGCGTCACGGTCCAGTTGTTCAGCAAGGTTCGGGCGCACACCTCCCCCCAACGCAATACCGCCCCGCCCGCCCCCGAGCCAGAAGCGCCTTTCGTCTACACGTACGACGACGATGGGGTCGAAGACGGCGAAGAAACCGACAGCGGCAAAGCGCTCGATGCCGCCCTCGACGACATGGAAGCCCTGCTCGACGCCATCGATCGCGGCGAGACGCCCGCGCCTGGCAAACGGCCTCAATTACCCGCTGCGAAGGCCCCTGCCACAAACGGCCGCAATACGTCCTATCAGGATCTGGCGCAACACCTGAGCCGTGGCCGAGACCTGCTTATGGAACTGGCCGCCGTCCCGCCATAAACACGCTTCCCGCGCCCCAAACAGGGAACGCGGGAGACGTTAAAAGACGTCATTTGGCCTCGATAAACGGCACGACCATGGCGACGACCTGAGCGGGCTGCTCCTCCATGATCCAGTGACCGGAATCGGTAATGACCCCGCTGCTGACATTCGTGGCGACAAAGTTCAGTTCGGTGGCCATGTTCGCCCCGTAGGAATGATCGCCACCGATCGCCAGCACCGGCATGGTCAGCTTGCCCTTGGCGAGGAAGGCCTGATTATCGATGCCATCCTGCGTGAAATTGACGAACTGCTCCAGCGCATCGTGCATGGCGTGCGGCCGGGCATACAGCTCGGCATAATGCACGCGCGTGGCCTCATCTATGCCCGCCGGATTGGCCGACAGCTCATTATAGAAGCGGTCGAGGAAGATGCGCTCGCGCCCCGCCACCAGCCGTTCTTCGTCAGGCCCATGAAAATTGAAATGCCAGGTCTTGGGGTTGCTGAGCTGCGCCGCCCAGTTGCCGACACCCGGCAGCGGCGCGTCGATCACCGCCCAGCGCGTGATGCGGTCCGGATACTGCGCCGCCAGGGCATAACCGACCATATTGCCGATATCGTGAGTGACCAGCGCCGCCTTCGTGACTTTCAGATGGTCCATGACGGCGGCGATATCCTGCGCCTCGGTCTTCTTGTCGTAACCGGTATCCGGATGCGACGACAGGCCCATGCCGCGCAGATCGGGCACGATGACCGTATGGTCTTTCACCAGCACTTCGGCCAGCGGTTCCCACATGTCGCCACTATCGCCGAAGCCATGCAGCAGCACGACAGCCGGGCCTTTGCCGCCTACGCGGACATGCAGGGTGGCGCCGTTTGTGGCGATCTCTTCGGTATGGAAACTGGCGGGAAACGGCTTGACCTCGGCGGCAGCAGGCAAGGCCAGGCACGCAGCGGCACTCGCCAGCGCGATAAGCGGAATACGCATGAAAGGCTCCTATTGCGGGCTTTGAATGAGATGGGGTAAGCGACAAACGCGCGTCGCCGGCACTGGACCGGCGATTTCGATCTTGGCGGGTACATTGCCGGGATCGAACGTAGTTTTGCCATCTCTTGCCGCACGGTCAACCGGCAGTGCCGTAATCGTGATCAGCCGCCCGCTATCAGGCCGCCGGACGTGATCCCAGAAGGCCGAACAGGGCGCCTTGCGGATCGCGGGCGACCACGGCCCACTGACCGCCAGGCACTTCCATTGGCGGCATCTGGAGCGCCCCGCCTCCGTTGGTAAGGCATTGGATCGCGGCGTCAATATCGCCAACGTTGAAATAGAAGAGCCAGGCCTGTTGCGGCAGCGGATTGTTCATCATGCCGCCGGTCAGAACGCCGCCGGCAGTAAAGGTCTGGTAGGTGCCCATATCCCCCATGTCCACGGCCTGATCCTTCACCCAGCCAAAACGGCCGGCGTAGAAATCAAAGGCGGTTTCCCAGTTGGTGGCGTGATATTCGTTCCAGCCGCAATGGCCCAAAGCGCCCGACTTGAAGGCCTGGCTCTCGCCTTCGCCGGTCGGGGTCATGACGTAGATGGCCGCGCCCTGCGGATCGGCCAGCATGGCCATGCGGCCGACGCCGGCGTCTTCGTTGGCCGGCCACAAAACCTTGCCGCCGGCGGCCTCGAAAGCGGCGGCCTCCGCATCCACATCGGCCACATTGACATAGCCGAACCAGGCGGGCGGCATACCGGCATCCGGCACCTTCATCATGCCGCCAACCCCTTCGTCAGCGGCCATGATCCGGCGGTAGTCCATGCCGGGCGTCTGGCTTGGCGAAACCGTCCAGCCGATGACTGCGCCGTAAAAGCTTATCGCGGCATCGAGATCCGAAGTAATCAGTTCATACCAGATAAAATGGCTAGCCATTGTGTCCTCCGCTTTCTTTATCGTGCTCATAATGGATGAACCACCGGCCAGAAAGAGTCAGCAAGGCCCCCTACAGCCGCGTCCACACCTGCGACTTGCAGAAAATCTTGAGTACACAGCCTTGCAGCTTGAGATTATTGCCGGTCACGGCCGCCGAGCCATCATAGGTCTTGTCATCCTTCGGATCGGTGATCTGGCCGTTATAAAGCCCGCCATTGCCTTTCAGGTGACCGATTTCCTTACCGGCATAGGGACCATTGATCAGCTTGATGCAAAAGCCTTCGGCGCAGGGCGCGATATGGGCCGTATCGCCCTTCATCGTTTTCCAGTCGCCCTCGATCGGCTCGGCGGCAACCACCGGCAGGGCCAGGGCGCTCGTCCATAGCGCCAGCGCGCCCATTAGCAATATTTTACGATTCACGGCCGTCCTCCACTTTGTTTCTTGTCAGCGGGCCGCCTACAGCTTTCGCCTGCGGTAACCCTTGCCTTGCCGGACTTGCCGGCCACGGTTGACGTTAACGTAAATACAGTCTGACGGGAATGTCAAATTTATTACACCCGTAAAAAAGTTGACACGAACGTCAACAATTTGATTGACGTGAACGTAAGCGTAATGTGAATGTCGCGAATAATCACTCAGGCGCACGAAGAGCCGGTGAAATTCGCATAGGAGTAAACGCATATGAAATCCGTGAAGATGATGGCGCTTTTCGCCGCCTCCGCACTCGCCCTGACAGCTGGCGTCACCACCGCCGCCCATGCCGGCGGCTTCTACCTGCAAGACCTGTCCGCCAAGCAGGCCGGCAATGCCTATTCCGGCGCCGTCACCGCCAAGGGCGCCGACGCCTTGTGGTGGAACCCGGCCTCGATCGCCGGCTCGACCACGAAGGACCTCAGCTTCGGCGCCGCCTATATCGCCCCCAAGGGCAATGTCGATGACACCGGCTCGATCATCGTCCGTCCCGGCCAGGCCCCGGCCCCGGTCGGCGGCAATCCGATCTCCAAAGACCCGATCTCCACCGGCGTCCTGCCGAACGGCTCGTTCTCGATGCCGCTTAATGATCGCGTCTCCATTGGTATGACCGTCACCGCGCCGTTTTCCTTCGAGACCAATTATGATGCCGATAGCTGGGCGCGTTATGACGCCGACAAGACCCGCCTGACGACTATCGACATCCAGCCGGTCGTCGCCTTCAAGGTCAATGACTGGCTGAGTCTCGGCGTCGGCCTCAACGCCGAATACACCAAGGCGACGCTCAACAACGCCCTGCCGAACCTCTCGCCCCTGCTGCCCGATGGCGCCCAGACGCTGGAAGGCGACGGCTGGAACTACGGTTATACGGTCGGCGCCCAGGCGCATCATGACAAGATCACCGTCGGCCTGAGCTACAAGTCGGCCATCAAGCACGAGCTGAGCGGCGATCTGACGGTTTCCGGCCTGCTCGGCCCGCTCGCCGCTTCCAACGGCACCAGGGACGGTCTCTCGGCCACGTTCAGCACGCCGTCACAAGCCATGCTCGGCGTCACCCTGCAAGCCACCGACAAACTGGCCCTGCACGCTCAGGCGATCAGCTTCGGCTGGAGCGAGTTCGACTACATCACCATCGGCGCGCCGGTCTCCCAGGCCATTCCGGAAGACTACCGCGATACGGTCAGCCTGGCGATTGGCGGCGATTACGTGATCAATCCCAAGTGGACGGTCCGCGCCGGCATCCAGTCCGACCAGACCCCGACGCGTGACGGCCACCGCGACGCCCGCGTGCCCGATGCCGACCGCATCGATTATGCCGTGGGCACCAGCTATCAGGTGACGCCAAGCTTCGCCATCGATGCCGCCTTCACCTATGTCGCCTTCGCCAAGAGCACGCTCAGCACCACCACCGCGGCCTATGCCGGCACTGCCGTCCAGACCCCGATCATTATCAAAGGCGCCCTGAACGACGCCAGCGCTTCGGTGCTGTCCATCGGTGGCCACTTCACCTTCTAGGCCGGCCACAAGCTGACCAGACCCGGGGAGTGTCTCAGGGCGCTCCCTTTTCTATTCCGCGCAGCCGTTATAGATACTGGCGCTCAAAGCGCCGATAGCGGTTTGGGCGTCCGCCGCCGCCACATCCGGCGCCAGCCTGTAGGCACGGATGTAATAACTGGTCAGTGCCTTCACGGCCACAGCCCCGGCCGCCGCGCGGCCGGGCGGCAGGTCTTCACTTAAGCGGTCCTTCCAGATATCATCCCGGTGCAGCCGTACCACGGTCAGCATCTTTTGGGATTCGCGGAAAACCGAAAAGCGGATCGTACCGTCACAATCGCCGACATCCTGCCAGGCGTGATCGGCGAAGGTCTCCAGTTCCGGTACCGGCGGCAGCATGGCGTCGCAATCGGAATCCGGCACCATGCTGTCCAGCATCCCGCCGTAATAGGCGCCGAGCGCCTCGATCAGCCCCGGCCGGCGCAACAACGCATCGCACGGCATGGGCATGACATCACCCGCCTCCATATCGGCGACCACGAAATAGGCACTGAATCCCTTGTCGGAGGCCACGACCTTTTCCGGCATCATCGATTTGACGTTTTCATCGTCAGACAAGCTCTGGGCGTCTTCCACCAGCGCCCCCACCACCTGCCGGCGTCTGGCGTCATCGCTGACCGTGACATAGTGATAGAGCGCGCCATAGAGCGGCGCCAGTTTCGGGTATTCCCGTTTCAGCACCGCCAGGGCGTCATCGGGATCACGGAAGAGGGTCGCCACGGCCAGTTCGCCCAGCCGCTCCCGGTAGGCACCGCTCATGCATTTGTCGGAAGGGCCATAGCGCGTATCGGCGCAGTCACGGTTCCGGTTCGCCAGCCAGGTCTTTTGCTGCGCGGCCTGCCCGGAAGCGCCCGAATTGAACAGATCGATCCTTGATCGGGCATAAAGCCTGGCCAAGTCACGGTCCTGTTGCGACAGCCCCGCATCCTTGCAGATGATCGCTTCCAGGCTGGAAGGATGGGCACAACTGAAACTCGGTCCCGTCTCAGCGGCATTCACCTGCCCAAAACCGGCGGCCAGAAACAAAAAACCTGAAAGAAATACCCCCGACGCCCAGATTCCCATATCATCCCCCTCTGTTACGTCACAGGGAACCGCGAAAAAGCGAAAGGGTCAAGACTGCGTGTCAGTCCTTCATCTTGCCCCAGGCTTCGTCGTAATCGGCCCTTTCGCCGATATCCCCGGCCCTGGCATTGATCAGGCGCGCCGTTTTGCGGAAGTCGGTCTCGGCCTCCTTGCGCAGGGCCAGCGCCGTCTCCCCGAAACGCTTTTCCCAGGCCGGCGCGTAGGTCAGGGTAATGAGATAACCGGCCCGGCGGTAAAGCTCGGTCAACCGTTCGCGGTCGTGAGCGTGCTTTATATCGTCACGGATTTCTCCGAATATCCGGTCGATATCGGCTTTGTTGTCGACGTGACCGTATTTCACATCGTTCTTTGGTTTTTCCACGCCCTTGACCATAATCTTGCCTCCAGGATGGCCTCCCCTCATGGCGAATTGTCTTCATCCTGTCGTAAGAAAACAATCTGAAACCTGTCAGGAGACGCATATGCGAAAATACATTCCAGTCCTCGCGGTCCTTGCCGTTATCGGTGCCTCTAACGCTCACGCCGCCAGTTTTGACTGCGCCAAGGCGACGACCGCCGACGAAAAGACCATCTGCCGCAACCGTAGCTTAAGTGACTCCGATGTGAAGATGGCGACCATGTTCAGCATGAATACCCGGCTGGTCATGATGGGGTCGCGCGGCAATATGCAGGACCGTCAGCGCGAATGGGTGGCCGAGCGCAATACCTGCAAGGGCCGTTTCAAATGCCTGACCGCGGTCTATGCCAAACGGATCAGCGAATTACAGGCTGATTTCGATGGCATCGCCTCGCGCGGACCGTTCTGATCTGCTTAATCAATGGCGAAAACGCGGAAGGGCGATCCCGGTCTGTATGTTGCAGCTATTCCGGCTTGCCGCCCGGTTTCCATTCCGGTTTGAAATCGCTGTTGATCAGATATTCCACCGGCACGATCAGCGACTGGATCGCCTGCGTCATGAACGGCAGGTCGAGGTGGGCGATATCGTCGGTCTTGTCGTGGTAGGTCGGAGTCACCGCCCAGCCGGAAATGGTGTGGGCAACGATGCCTTTCAGGGCCAGCGAGTAATTGTCCGAGCGTTCAAAGAAATGCTGATCCGGATAAGGATCGGCGGTGATTTTCGCACCCTTGGCTTTCAGGATTTCGCCGAGATTCGAGCGCTCGAAACCCGTCATCATCAACTCGCCGGTCGCCATTTTTGGGTCCTGCGCGCCGATCATCTCAAATTCGAGATTGGCGACAATCTGCTCCAGCGGAATAGGCGGATGTTCACCAAAATAGGTCGAACCCAGTCCACCGATTTCCTCCGCGCCATAGGCGACAAACAGTACGCCGCGCTTCGGTTTTTTACCGGCGGCAAGCGCATGAGCCACTTCCAGCACCGCCACCGTGCCGGAGGCGTCGTCATTGGCGCCGTGCATGATGGTACCGTCAAGCCGGACACCGAGATGATCGAGGTGCGCCGTGACCAGGATGACGCCCCCCGCCGGATCGCTGCCCTCCAGATAACCAATGGCATTGGTGGTGACGCTGCGCTCCAGCGTGGCGCCGCCAAGATCGAGGGTGATCATCTGGCCATTGGTCGCAACGGCCTGTGCAAAGGCGGCGTCCGACAGGCTGATCAGGTCCGGACGCGCACCGCCCATGCCATTCTGACCGCTGTCGAGTTGCGGCGCCGTGCCGGTCTGGCCACCGAAGCGCTTCAGCAGGGCGCGGCTGTCGTCACTGTCACGCACGATCAGCAGCTTCACGCCCCTGGCACGGGCCGCACGCCACCAGCCGGCCAGAGGCGTCTTGCTCGAATTGTTGATGAGCAGGATATCCCCGGCGGGCAGATTGGCGATATCATCTGATGAAACGACCACCAGATTTCCCGCAATCGGCTTACCGTTGGTATACAGCAAGGTCAGACCGTCGCCTTCACTGGTCTTGACATCGCCCACACTGAGCGCCGCATGACCCGTCAGTTTTGGCGTTACCACCCCGGCGGTTTGCAGATAGCCGCCCATGCCCGGCGCGGGCTTGAGGCCATAGCTCTGGAACTGAGCGCCCACATAGGCCGCCGCGATGGCTTCGTCAGGAGACGCGCTCTTGCGGCCGCGCAAGGCATCCGACGCCAGAAACGCCTCGTGCGCCGCCACCCATTCCGGTTTCACCGTCCAGGTTTCGGCCATCGCCGATGTAGAAACCAGAGCCAGCAAACTGGCGGCGAGAACGAGACGGTATTTCAGCATGTACGGCCTTTCAAGTGAAGCCGTCAGTGTTAGTTACAGCCTCAACAAACGTCAAGCCGGACGCCCCAAACTTGACTTTCCCGCCGTCCGCACTACCTTATAGGTATGATTATCCGCGCCCAGCTCACGTTTGTCCGTTCGCTTAAAGGGAATCCTGTCACAGGATTTTAGCCCGATGCTCGGCCCTGCGCCCTCCGAGCTTCGGGGCGCTTTATATGCGGATAACCGGCTGAATACAGCCTGATCGTCCTACCGGCACACCTCCTCAATTTTCTTTCCACCTGCGGCGATTTCCGTCGCGGGGGCCTCTTTCACGTATGAAATCATGTCCCAGACCCGTATCAAATCACCCGAACTTATCCGCCTGCCCGCCATCGTGATCGGGGAAGACGATCTCGACGCCCTGAACCGGCTGGCCGATCAGGCACGCGGTCACCTGGCCGCCGCCGCCCAACAGTTACTGACCGAACTGGAACGCGCCCGCATCGTGGCGCAAACCAAGCTGCCGGCGAAAACGGTTCGCATGGGTTCCATCGTCACCTTCACCATCGGCGACGGGCAGGCCCGCACTGCCGAACTGGTTTTCCCTGACCGGGCCGATATCGCCGCCGACCGCATCTCGATCCTGACGCCGGTCGGCGCGGCCCTTATCGGTGTTTCCGCCGGACAGACCATCGACTGGCGATCAACCGATGGCCGCCGCCGCAGCCTGACCGTCAACGCCGTAGCGGCTTAAAGCTCTATGGTTAAAAGCCCGCGCAGCTACCAGATATAGCCGTGAACAAACAGCTAACATAGCGATGTCAGCGATTCGTCGCTGATTCGTTTCCGTCGTGTTCGGGAGTCGGCGCGAAACCTGTTTACTTTTGAATCGCGCACAAAAAAGCCTCCGCAGCGAACTGCAGAGGCTTTCAACATATCAGCCGGATTTATTCGGCCTGCGTGTCGATCCGGTCGCCGGCGTCGGCGCCGTTGTTATCATAGCCGTTCTTCACCGGCGCGGCCGCCGACTTGGCGGCCACGGCCACCATGGCCGGACGGATGACGCGACCGAACAGTTCATACCCCGTCTGCATCACCATGATCACGCAACCGCCTTCAACATCTGTCGAAGGCTGTTCCATCACCGCCTGATGCAGGTGCGGATCGAACTTGTCGCCTTTCAGCGGATTGATTTTTTTGACGCCATTCTTCTCGAACGCGCCGGCCAGTTCCTTTTCGGTCATGTCGATGCCGGCGACGAAATTCTTGAAGGCCGGATCGCTGATTTCAGCCGGCACAGAGGCCAGGGCGCGTTGCAGCACATCGGCCACACCGAGCAGGCTGCTGGCGAACTTCTGGATGCCGAAGGCGCGCGCGTCATTGCCTTCGCGCTCGGCCCGGCGCTTGGTGTTCTCGGCTTCGGCGGCGTAACGCAGCGCCTGTTCCTTCAGGGCGGCGTTCTCGGCGGTCAGTTTTTCCAGCTCGGCATTCAGCAACTCGGTCGCGTCCTGCTCCAGCTCATAACCGTCTTCGTTTTCGATCTCGTCACTCATCTCGTAGTCCTCTTAAGCATTTGGAGCCGCCCCTTACTCAAGCAGGCGGCCCAGAATCCGGGCGGTGTAGTCCACAAGTGGGATGATGCGGGCATAATTCAACCGGGCAGGCCCGATCACGCCGATCGCACCCATCACCTTCGCCGCGCCCTTTTGCGGAGACACCATATAGGGCGCTGCAATAACAGCCGAACCCGACAAAGAAAACAGTTTCGACTCCGATCCGATGAAAATTCGCACACCTTGCGCGTCTTTCACATCATCGAGCAGGTCGATCAGCTCTTCCTTCTGTTCCAGATCCTCGAACAGCGAGCGCACGCGCTCCAGGTCTTCGAGGCTTTGGGTCTGTTCGAGCAGGTTGGCGCGGCCACGCACGATCAGGGCGCGCTTCTCCTTGTCGCCGCCCGACCAGACGGCCAGGCCGTTCTCAATCAGGGTGGCGGCGGCCTCATCCAGCTTCTGGCGCTCGGCTTCCAATTCGGTTTTCAATTCCACCCGCGCCTCGGACAAGGTGCGGCCCTTGAGGTGGGTATTGAGGTAGTTGGAGGCCTCGGCCAATACAGATGGCGTCATGCCGGGCGCCAGCGGCATCAGGCGGTTTTCCACCCGGCCGTCATCAAAGACCAGCACGGTCAGGGCCTGTTCGGCGGAAAGCGAGATAAATTCAACATGTTTCACCCCCGCTTCAAAAGACGGCGTCATCACAACACCCGCGCCGCCGGCCAGGCCGGAAAGCATCTGGCTGGCTTCGCGCAGCGCCTGATCGAAGGTCTGGCCGCGGCCTGTCAGGCGGGCTTCGATATCGCGCTTGGCCGCCTCGCCGATATCGCCGATTTCCAGCAGGCCATCGACGAACAGGCGCAGGCCCTGATGGGTCGGCATCCGGCCCGAAGAGGTGTGCGGCGCTGACAGAAGCCCCAGATGCGCCAGGTCCTGCATGGTGTTGCGGATCGAGGCCGGCGACAGGTGAACGCCGCCGCGCGACACGGTGCGCGACCCAACCGGCTCACCCGTTTCCAGATAGGTCTCGACGACATGGCGGAAGATATCGCGGGCACGCTGATCCATCTCGCTTAAGGAGGCGCTCGAATTCAGCAGGCCGGTCATGTGGGGGGAGTGTGTCATTTGACTGTAGTTTAGCAAAGCCGGAGCCGCAACGCCAAGCCTTTAAAAGCGGCCACAATTGTGCCATAATAGCGGGAGAAATCTGTCGGGACCCTAATTTCGGAGCGTAACATGCGTATTGCCAAACCCGCCTTCGTTCTGATCCTCGCAGGGCTGGCCTCTGTCGCCACCGCCAAGGATTACGCCTATACCGCACCGGCTTCGCCCGCGGTTATTGAAGCGCTGCAAACGCCGGACAAGACGCCTGATCCTTCGACATATGCCGATCTCGGCAAGCGGGCGGATACCACCGCGATAGATACCACGCCCGGCCTGATCCGTCCGGCTACGCGTATCGCGGAGTGGACATCGCACGACGACAACCATCGCGGCTTTGCCTGCGCCGACGCCAAATGCAAGACGGAGACGCCGGTTTACAATACCCGTACCCCTCTGGAGCAGGAACAGGGCCGCGCAGGCGTCAACTGATCCTTTTTCGGTTTCTTTGCGCCACATGACCTGTTAGGGCAGTCTCACATTTTTCATGAGGCTTGCCATGTCGCACTTCGACGCCCTTTCGGCGCTTAAAACCATCCGCCCCTCCAACCGCAAGCCCGATCAGATGCGCGTGGTGACGCTGGAAACCGGTGTGACGCGTTACGCCGAAGGCTCGTGCCTGGTGACTTTCGGGCACACCAAGGTGCTGGTCACCGCCTCGCTGGAACAGGGTGTGCCAGGCTTCCTCAAGGGCAAGGGCCAGGGCTGGGTGACCGCCGAATACGGCATGCTGCCGCGCTCGACCCACACCCGTTCGCGCCGCGAAGCCGCCGCCGGCAAGCAATCGGGCCGCACGCAGGAAATCCAGCGCCTGATCGGCCGTTCGATGCGCGCCGTTGTCGATCTGAAAGCGCTGGGCGAGCGCCAGATCACCCTCGATTGCGACGTCCTGCAAGCCGATGGCGGCACCCGCACCGCCTCGATCACCGGCGCCTGGGTGGCGCTTTCCCTGGCCTGCAACAAACTGGTGGCCGACAAGGTGCTGGAAAAGTCGCCGATCATCGATCAGGTGGCTGCCATTTCCTGCGGCATCTTTGAAAACACCCCTGTACTCGATCTCGATTACGATGAAGATTCCAACGCCGAAACCGACGCCAATTTCGTCATCACCGGTAACCTCGACGCCGTTGAAATCCAGGCGACCGGCGAAAAACGCGGCTTCTCGCGTAATGAGTTCAACGCGCTGTATGATCTCGGCATCAAGGGCGCCAAGGAACTGTTTGAATTGCAGACCGCGGCTTTGGCAGCGAAATAACTATCTCTTGTACCTCCCCGACTTGTCGGGGAGCCTGGCGACCGGCGCCGGGGGGCCGCGCCGAAGGCATGGTGGTGGTAGGGTTTCTGACTTTCTATTCTTCATCCATCACATATTCGATCAGGTCGCCCGGCTGGCAGCCCAGCGACCGGCACAGGCATTCGAGCGTCCTGAGTCGCAAGGCCAATGCCTTCTGATCACGCAGAACTTCGAGGTCACGCACGCTGATGCCGGTTCGGTCCGACAGTTCGACGATCGACAAGCGCTTACGGGCCAGCACTTCCGCCAACTTGAGTCTAATCATATCGTGTGGTCCACTTCCTGGCGCAGGCGGGCGCCTTCCTTGAAGACCTCCGCCAGCACGAAGACCACAAGCACAGCGAACCAGGTCGTCACCGCACGCAGGCCATAGATCGGCTCAAAATGCAGGTGGAACACACCCGCAGCCACGCCGCGCGCCAGATAACCGAAGACCTCCAGCGCGCCGAGACCAAAGCCGATCCAGCGCAGGCGGATGGTGTTGTCGGGATGGAAGACGTCGCCTTCGGCCAGGGTGCGGAATATCCGGCGCGTCCAGTGCGTGATCAGCAGATAACCGGCCAGCGAGGCGCCAAAGGCCATCAGCATGAAGGCCATCGACCCGGCCGACAGACTGGCATCGACATTAAAGCGACGCACCGCTTCAGACGCCAGGTTCGGCACACTGAGCAGGCAGACCGACAACGCCACCACAACCGCGATCAGGCTGTACAGGCCGTAATAGACGACATCGAGCGCCGTCTTCAGCAGGCTGGAAATGGAGCGCGGCCCCAGAAAACGCATTGCATGATCCTCAAATTCTCTTTTACCTTCCATAAGTTCAACACAAAACACAAGTGACCTATTTGTAAGGATAGGCTAGAAGGCGGCAAAACGAGAGAACATATATGCCCCTGCACCTGATCCCCGGCCAGAAGCTGATCGCCGCCACGCATAATCCCGGCAAGGCGGTCGAGATTTCTGCCATGCTCGGTGGCCGCTACGAGGTGATCACCGCCGGCTCGCTCGGTCTGCCTGAGCCGCCGGAAACCGAAGTCAGCTTTATCGGCAACGCCATCCTGAAAGCCCGCCACGCCGCCATGAGCGCCGGCATCGTGGCGCTTGCCGATGATTCCGGCCTGAGCATCGAAGCACTGGATGGCGACCCCGGCATCTACAGCGCGCGCTGGGCCGGCCCGTACAAGGATTTCGATCGCGCCATGGAGGTGATTGAGCACAAGATGCGTATTGCCTCTGAGGACGGAAAAACCAGTCGCAAGGCATGGTTCACCTGCGCCCTGGCTGTCGCCTGGCCGGAAGGTCATGCGGCGGTTTTCGAGGGCCGCGTCGATGGCGAGATCGTTTTCCCGAAGCGCGGGACCAAGGGCTTTGGCTACGATCCGATCTTCCAGCCCAATGGCTATGACATAACCTTTGCTGAAATGGACATGGAAGCCAAGGACAGGATCAGCCACCGCCACCTCGCCTTCGAGCAATTGCGGGCGGCGCTATTTTGATCGCAAATAACATCTCCTCCCCTGCGTTAGCGGGGGAGGTGTCGCGGCGTCAGTCCGCGACGGAGGGGGCCACTCCACTCGCCCTCTATATCCACTGGCCCTACTGTTCGCGCATCTGCCCCTATTGCGATTTCAACGTCACGCGTGATCGCGGACAATCCTCGCAGCGTGCCCTGTTCGACGCCATTCTGCGCGATATGCGGACGCAAGCTGCGGACTTAGGCCCGCGCCAACTGGCCAGCGTTTTTTTCGGGGGCGGCACGCCTTCGCTCTTGCCGCCGGACTGGGTGGCCGAACTGATCGCGCAGGCGAGAGACCTCTTTCCGTACACGGACAATATAGAAATCACGCTCGAGGCCAATCCGACTGATGCCGAGATTTCACGCTATGAAGCCTTCCGCGCCGCCGGCATCAACCGCCTGTCGCTGGGCGTGCAATCGCTCGATGACCAGGCGCTGAAATTCCTTGGCCGCAACCATTCCGCCGCTGAGGCCATTCGCGGCATCGAGACGGCGCAGAAGGTCTTCGGGCGCGTCTCGCTCGACCTGATCTACGCCCTGCCCGATCAGACCTTAGACGCCTGGGAAAGCGAACTGCGCGCCGCCGCGGCGCTCGGTATAGAGCACATCTCGCCCTATCAGCTCACCATCGAACAGACCACGCCGTTTGGCCGCGCCGTCAAACGTAAGCTGTGGTCACCGCCGGAAGAAGAGCTGGCCGAGAGCTTCTATTTCCGCACGCTCGATGTGCTGGAATCGCTGGCTTTTGAGGCTTACGAGGTCTCCAATCACGCGCGCGGACCCGCCTCCCGCTCAGCGCATAATGTTCTGATCTGGGAAGGCATCGACTATATGGGCATCGGCCCCGGCGCGCATGGGCGTTTGACCCGCGACGGCATGCGCCACGCCACCATCGCCAACCGCGACCTGAAAGACTACACCGCCGCCAAAAACCCGATCGAATCCGAACCCTTAAGCCCTCTGGAAGCCGAAGAAGAAGCCCTGATGCTGGGTCTGCGAGTAGCCGAAGGCGTGGCGCTCAATCGCCTGCCTACCCTGCCCGTTGCCGAAAAAGCCGCGCCCCTGATCGCGCAGGGCTTTATGGACCTGACGCCGGATCGCCTGCGCGCCACACCCAAAGGCCGGGTTGTGCTGGACCGGCTGCTGTTTGAACTGCTAGGCTAAACTATGGAATCTCTCTTCGCCCCGCCGCCACGCGCTGTCTCTCCCGGCCTCTATATTGTCTCCACGCCGATCGGCAATCTGCGCGATATTACCCTGCGCGCGCTCGATATATTGCGCGCCGCCGATGTGGTGCTGGCCGAGGATACCCGCGTGGCCGGCAAGCTGCTGGCCGCCTACGATCTCAAAAAAAAGCTGCTGCGCTATGACGATCATGCTGGCGACAAGATTCTGCCGGAAATCCTGCAGCGCCTTGCCGATGGCCAGATCATCGCCCAGGTCTCCGACGCCGGCACGCCCCTGATCAACGATCCCGGCTTCCGGCTGGTCAGCGAGGCGCAGAAGGCCGGCGCCAAGGCCCATCCGATCCCCGGCGCCTCGGCGGTGCTGGCGGCGCTCTGTCTCTCTGGATTACCGACTGACCGCTTCCTGTTCGCCGGGTTCCTGCCCAACAAATCGGCAGCACGGAAAACCTTCCTGAGCGAATTTACCACCAATCCAGCCACGCTCGTCCTGTTCGAGACTGGCCCGCGCCTGCACGACTCCCTCACCGATATCCTCGCCACCCTCGGCGACCGTGAGGCCTGTGTCTGCCGCGAACTGACCAAGCTTTACGAAACGGCGCATCGCGGCACGCTCTCCGAACTGGTCGCCGATCCGGCGCTGGCCGAACCCAAGGGCGAGATCGTTCTTGTCATCGCCCCGCCGGTCGAGACCGCGCCTTCCGCCGATAATCTGGAGGAAGCCTTGAAACTGGCGCTGGAGCAATATGCGCCGGCCGATGCCGCCCGTCAGCTTTCGGCCATGTTCGGCCTGCCGCGAAAAATGATCTATCAGAAAGCGCTCGAAATGCAGGGGAAAATGCGTGGATAGGGCGCTTCGGGGAGCGAAAGCGCATAAACGCGGCCATCTGGCCGAATATATCGCGCTCGCTCACCTGATGTTGAAAGGCTACCGCATCCTTGGTTTCCGCCTGAAAATGCCGCAGGGCGAGATCGATATCCTGGCGCAGAAAAGCAGGCGGCTGCATCTGGTCGAGGTCAAGCAGCGCCGCTCGCACGAAGAGGCCATCGAAACCGTTTCCTCAATCCAGCAGGAACGCCTGTGGCAGGCCGGACTGGCCTTGCAGGAAAAGAAACCACGCTTGCGCAAGCTCGATCTGGTCATCGATCTCTACACGATCGCACCGGGGCAATGGCCGCGTCACCAGATCAATGCCTTTGAGAAAATAGAGCGTTTCTGAACTTGCCATAAGCCTGTCTGCGTCTCATATGACGAAGAGCATAAAGGAACACCGCAATGAGCCTCCGCGTCGCCGTCCAGATGGACCCCATCGAGAACATCAATATCGGTGGCGACACCACCTTCCTGCTGATGATGGCGGCTCAAAGACGCGGCCACACGCTTTGGGTCTACCAACCCGAACATCTGAGCTACGAAGACGGCAAGCCCTTCGCCCGCGCCCGCAAGGTGACGCTGCGCGAGGTGAAAGGCGATCACGTCACGGTCGGCGACTATGAAAAGCTTGACCTGGCCTCCGATCTCGACGTCATCCTGATGCGCCAGGACCCGCCCTTCGATATCGCCTACATCACCGCCACCTATCTGCTGGAAACCGTCCATCCGAAGACCCTGGTGGTCAATAACCCGACCAGCGTGCGCGATGCGCCGGAAAAGCTGCTGGCCACGCGTTTCCCCGGCCTGCAACCGCCCACCCTGATCTCCTCCGATCCGGTGGCCCTGCATGATTTCTTTGCGCGCCACGGCGACTGCATCCTCAAGCCCCTGCATGGTGCCGCCGGCAATGGCATCATCAAGCTCAAGGCCGGCGACCGCAATCTCGATGCCCTGATCGAGATTTTCGGCAGCATGAGCCGCGAGCCGGTTATTCTGCAAAAATTTATCCCGGCGGTCAGCGCCGGCGACAAGCGCATTATCCTGATCGACGGTGAAATCATAGGCGGCATCAACCGCGTGCCGGAAGAAGGCGCCGTGAGGTCCAACCTGCGCGTCGGCGGCACGGCCGTACCGCTGGTGCTCACAAAACGTGATCGAGAGATCTGCGAGATCCTAAAGCCGGTGCTCAAGGAAAAAGGTCTTATGTTTGTGGGCATTGACGTGATCGGCGATTACCTCACCGAAATCAACGTCACCTCGCCCACCGGTGCCGTGCAGTTAAAGGCGTTCGAGGGGGTTGATGCCGGCGAGATTTTGTGGGATCGCATTGAAGAGACGCTGCAAAATCAGACCTGATAACGAGGCTGATTTTCGTCCAAAAACTGTGAACATACCGCGATTTGATCCGACTTCACATATGCAAGCGGGCAATATTTCCTGTTTGTTCCATTTTTGTTCTTGATTTGTATTTTTCGCCGCGCTAGTCTGTGGATAATTCCAGTATAGGCGTACCAGCACAGCGGCAAAATATAAAACGGGGGCAAAGACATGCCGGCGCGGATAACCACCATTGCGTTTGAAGGCGCCGAAGCGCGCCGGGTCGAGGCCGAGGTTGTCTTCACCAATGGTCAGGTCGGTTTTCAGCTTGTCGGTCTGGGGGACAAGGCCGTGGCGGAAAGCCGCGAACGGGTACGCGGGGCCTTCGCCGGCATGGGCCTGAGCCTGCCCGGCAAACGCATCGTGGCGGCACTTTCCCCCGCCGATCTGCCGAAAGAAGGCTCGCATTTCGATCTGCCGATCGCGCTGGCGGTGATGACCGCCATGGGCGTCATCCCTGAAGATGCCTTGTCCGGCTATGTTTGTGTCGGTGAACTCAGGCTGGATGGCCGCATTGCGCCAATCAGTGGTGCCCTGCCCGCCGCCATCGCGGCGTCGAGTTACGGTATGGGCTTGATCTGTCCGGCGGATAATGGTGCTGAGGCCGCCTGGGCGGGTGATGTCAATATTCTGGCGCCGGCATCGCTGATTGCCCTGATCAATCATTTCAAGGGCCATAGCGTGCTGTCGCCGCCCGTCGCCGGTGAGATAAAAGCGCCGGCCAAGCCGCTCGATCTCAACGAAGTCAAAGGGCAGGAAGTCCCCAAGCGCGCCCTGGAAATCGCCGCGGCGGGTGGGCATAATCTGCTGTTCGTCGGACCGCCGGGGTCGGGCAAGTCGATGCTGGCCCAGCGTTTGCCGGGCATTTTGCCGCCGCTGACCTCGCGCGAACTGCTGGAAACCTCGCAGGTGTGGTCGATGGCCGGCCTTATCGCCAAGGGCGAACTGACGCGAGAACGGCCCTTCCGCGCGCCGCACCATTCGGCCTCGATGGCGGCGCTCACTGGCGGCGGCATGCGCGCCAAGCCGGGCGAGGTGTCACTAGCGCACAATGGCGTACTTTTTTTAGATGAGCTGCCGGAATTTTCGCCGCAAGCGCTGGATTCCCTGCGTCAACCACTGGAAACCAATGACATCATCGTGGCGCGGGCCAATCACCACGTCAAATATCCGGCGCGGGTGCAGCTTGTGGCGGCGATGAATCCCTGCCGCTGCGGCTATGGCGGTGTAGGGAAAGGCGCCTGTGGCAAGGCACCGCGCTGTATCAAGGATTATCAGAGCCGGGTGTCAGGCCCGCTGATGGATCGCATTGATTTACAGATAGATGTGCCACCCGTCACCGCCATGGATATGAGCCTGCCTGCACCCGCCGAAGGGTCAAAAGAGGTGGCGGCGCGGGTGCTGGCGGCGCGGGACATTCAGCTTGATCGCGCCAGGCGGCTTGATCTGGCCACGGATAATAGCCTGAACGCCACCGCTTATGGCTCAGGTCTAGAGCAGATTTGCGCGCTCGATGACAAGGCCAAAGCCTTGTTGACTCAGGCGGCACAGCAAACCGGCCTGAGCGCCCGTGGCTGGACACGCACCCTGCGTCTGGCGCGCACCATAGCCGATCTCGAACAATCTAGCCCCGTTCTGCGTCGCCATGTTGCGGAAGCCTTGATCTACCGCCGAACGGCGACAACCGATGATCAGGTGGAGGCGCGGATGCAAGGTCGTGTGCCGATTTAATATCGGCCAGGTCGCATTGGAGCTAACTTAACCTTTTCAAGCTATGGTGCCTCTATCAGAAGAGCCAGGCGGAAAAATCCCCATGCCAATTTCTATTACAGGTCATGATTCAGAAGAATATCTGTCGCCGGAAGAGCGGCTCAAGGCGCGCGAAGATTTTTTCCGCCTGATGAGCCATGAAATCCGCACACCGCTCAATGGTGTAATGGGCATGTTGTCCCTGCTGACCCGCACGCCGCTGTCTCCCGATCAGGCGTCTTACGTCCAGACGGCGCGTGAATCCGGCGATCATCTGCTGACACTCGTCAATGACCTGCTCGATTACGCCCGCATTGACGCCGGCCGTATTGAACTGGAAACCTCGGAAGTCCATCTCGAACCCCTGCTGCAGGGCGTCGCAGAGTTGCTGTCGCCACGCGCCCACGCCAACGGCATTGAAATCGTGTGGTCACTTGATCCGCGACTTGATTATATCCATGCCGATGAAGGCCGCCTGCGCCAGATTTTGTTTAATCTGGCCGGCAATGCCATCAAGTTCACCACCAAAGGCGGCGTTCTGATTCATGTCGGGTTAAGCGATGCCGGCCTCATTCGTTTCATTGTGCGGGATACCGGCGCCGGTATTCCGAAAGAAGCCCGCCAGCGCATTTTTGAAGAATATGGCCAGGCCGAGCCGAGCCATGCCACCCGCTATGGCGGGGCAGGACTAGGGCTGGTGGTTGTCAAAAAGCTGGTCGATGTCATGCAGGGCGCGCTTACCCTCGATAGTGAAGTCGGCCAGGGATCACGTTTTATGGTCGAATTCCGTGCGCCCTATGGCCTGCGAAATAAGCCGTCGCACAGCCGCTATCCCCATGCCGTCGCCTTTATCGGTGACAATGACATCCTGGCCGAAGGCGCGCAAAGCCATCTGGCGGCGGGCGATTGCCGGCTGCGTATAGTTGCGCGTCCCGAAGATATTTTTGACCCGCAGGCCATCATCCTGGCTGACCGGGCGACCTTTGACGCCCCTGTCGCCGCGCCCTCGCCACGCAGCCTGATCCTGCTGGCGCCAGAACAGCGTGACGAAATCGCCGCCTGGCGCGAAATGGGCTGGTCGGGTTATCTCATCAAGCCTTTGCGCCGCTCATCCCTGCTGGAGCGCCTGGAGACACTGCACGATCAGGAAAAGAAGATCGAGCCAAAGCCGCAAAATGACGATGAGCGCATTGTCAGCGAATCCGCCCCGGACAAGTCAGTGCTTCTGGTCGAAGATAATCCGGTTAATGCCCTGCTGGCGCAGATCCTGCTCCAGCGCGAGGGCTGCCGCGTCGAACGTGCGTCTTCCGGTGAGGAGGCCATAGATATTCTGAAACACCGGCAGTTTGACATCATCTTTATGGATCTTGGTCTGCCCGGCATCGACGGTATCGGCGCGGCGCGTGAAATCCGCGCCATGGGCATCCGCACGCCGGTCATCGCCCTGACCGCCAACGCTTATGAAGAAGACCGTCGCGCCAGCATCCACGCCGGTATGAACGATTTCCTGACTAAGCCAATCGAACTGGTGGCGCTGAAACACCGCCTCCAGACCTGGACCGGCGAACACCCAACTGCCAAAAGCGCTTAACAGCGGCGACAACTTCCCTTAGGCTGCTCTTTGACAAATCAAAGAGGCCGCCCATGACCGAATCACCCGCGCCCGCCGCGCCTGAAAAGAAAACGCTGTGGCAAAGCCTGAAGCCGTTTTTCTCGCGGCCCGCCCTGGTGATGATCCTGCTCGGATTTTCGTCCGGCCTTCCGTTGTCATTGATCTTCGACACCTTGTCGGTCTGGCTGCGCACCGCTGATCTGTCCCTGACCACGATCAGTTATTTTTCGCTCGTCACCTTTGTCTACAGCCTGAAATTCGTCTGGGCGCCGGTGCTCGATCGCGTCGGCATTCCGGGCCTGACCTTTATGCTGGGCCATCGGCGTGGCTGGATATTGGTCAGCCAGGTCGTTATCATGCTTGGCCTGTGGGTGATTTCGACCATGAATCCGCATACCCAGCTTGGCCTGATGGCAGTGGCCGCCATTGTCATCGGCTTCGCGGGCGCCACTCAGGATATCGTCATCGACGCCTGGCGGATCGAAACCGCCGGCGACTCCGATTCCCGTCAGGCGGTCATGGCCACCGCCACCGCCTGGGGGTCACGCATCGCGCCGTTTGTTTCGGGGATCGTGCCGTTGATGCTGGCCGATACGCTTGGCTGGGGCTTCGCCTATGCCCTGATGGCGGGTCTGATGGTGCTTGGTGTCATCGCCGTTTTGCTGGCCCCGAAGGAGGCCGAACACAAGGTTCGCCCCATCGATTACGGCGATGCCCCATCACGCCCGGCGTTGGAAGTTTTTGAATGGGTTGGCCGGCTGGTACTGATGTTCGCCGCCATCTGCCTGATGGGTGCCGGCCTGACCGCCAATATCGACCTGTTCCGGTTTGCCTTTCCGTCAGCCGAAGTCTTTGACGCCGCCAGATCCGCCTGGACCAGCAAGACGACCGGCGTCTTCTGGCAGGTGCCCGCTGTCCTGATCGGTCTCAGCCTGATCATCACCGCCTGCTTGCCCTTGCCGGGGAAGCTGACCCGGCCGGGCGCCTATCTGCGCCAGACCTTCGTTACGCCCATCGCCGCCTTTTTCGAGCGCTACCAGAATATTGCCGGGCTGATCCTGGCGCTGATCTGCCTTTATCGCGTTTCGGATTTCCTGCTGAACGTCAACGGCGCCTTTTATGTCGATCTCGGCTTTGACCTGACCACCATCGCCGGGGTACGCAAGGTTTTCGGCGTGATCATGACCATTGTCGGGGTCAGTATCGGCGGCATCACCATGACGCGCTTCGGCATGAAGACCGGCCTGATTTTCGGCGCGATTGTCGGCTCTTTCTCCAACATGGCCTATGCCTGGCTGGCGACGCAGGGCAATGATGTGGTCGCCTTTTCGATCACTCTGGCCATTGACAACGCTTCGGCGGGCGTGGCCGGCACTGTGCTGATCGCCTATATGTCGTCCTTGATTTCAAAGGGTTATGCCGCGCAGCAATATGCGCTGTTTACCTCACTTTATGCCTTGCCCGGCAAGATGCTGGCCTCGCAATCGGGGCGCATCGTCGAATCGACGGCTCGCAGTTCAGATGCCGGTGGCTGGGCGCAATCCCTCCGGCCTTTATTCAGTCACTTGACGCCGGAATCCTTCGCCAAGCCCGCCGCCGTGCTGGGTGTTTCACGTGAAGCTTTGGGCACGGGTTACATTGTCTTCTTCACTTACAGCTCCGTCATCGGCGTGCTCGCCATTATCCTGTGCGTCTGGTTGAACAGTATTCCGCAGGTTCTGGACGATGATGACTAAGTTTTGGGGCCGAGGGGTCCGCGCCCCCTCGCCTTACCTGAGAAACAAAAAAGACGGCTCCTAAAGGGGCCGTCTTTTTTGTTTATTAAGATGAAGACGAAGGAGCCACAGGCCCCTTCACTCCAAAACATCGTCAGCGTCAGCCCTTCGCAGACGCCCGGATATCATAGGCGGCAAACGTCGCCATCGTCAGGATCTTCGACACCGAATCCGACAACTGGCAAATCTGAACCGACTTGGACAGGCCCAGCAACAACGGGCCGACGACCGTGGCGCCACCCAGGGCTTCGATCATCTTGGTCGAGATCGAGGCCGATTGAATGGCGGGCATGATCAGCACATTGGCCGGCGCGGTCAGGCGCTGGAAAGGATAGTTGGCCCACATGGCCGGTTCCAGCGCCACGTCGGGCGGCATCTCGCCTTCAAACTCAAAATCAACGCCGCGTTCTTCCAGCAGGCGCACCGCTTTCTTGACGCGATCCGAACGTTCGCCCGACGGATTTCCGAAGGTCGAATAGCTCATGAAAGCGACGCGCGGCGTATGGCCCATCGCCCGCACCGCCATGGCGGCTTCGATGGCGATGTCGCCGAGTTCTTCCGGCGTCGGCGTTTCAGCGACCGTGGTATCGGCCACAAAGATGGTCCGGCCCTTGGCCAGCACGATCGAAAGCCCCATGATGCGGCCACCCGGCGCCGGATCGACCACGCGCAGAACATCATCGAGCGACTTGTCGAACGAGCGCGTTACACCGGTGACCATGCCGTCTGCATGGCCGGAAATGACCATGGCGGCGGCGAAGGAGTTGCGATCCAGGTTGATCAGGCGATCGACATCGCGCTTCAGATAGCCTTCACGCTGGAGGCGCGAATAAAGCAATTGCGAATAGGCGGCGTTGCGATGCGACAGGCGGGCATTGACGATCTCGATGCCCTCCTCTTTCGGATCGATACCGGCGGCGCGCATATTGTCTTCAACGAGGTTTTCGCGGCCGCACAGGATCGGCGTGCCAAGCCCTTGCAGTTTGAAGGCGTGGGCGGCGCGGATGACCGAAATATCCTCGCCCTCGGCAAAGACAATGCGCTTCGATGGGCGCGAGCGGACCGCCGAGGTGATCGATTGCAGGAAACCGGCCGACGGATCGAGGCGCTGCGCCAGCGATTTGCGGTAGGCGTCCATATCGGTGATTGGCTTGCGGGCCACGCCGGTATCCATGGCGGCCTGCGCCACGAAGGGCGGCACGTACCAGATCAGGCGCGGATCGAACGGTGATGGAATGATATAGTCGGGGCCGAATTTCAGATGGCGGCCCTGATAGGCGGCGGCCACTTCATCGGGCACGTCTTCGCGGGCGAGCTGCGCCAGGGCGTGGGCGGCCGCCAGCTTCATCTCGTGATTGACGCGACGGGCGCGAACATCGAGCGCGCCGCGGAAAATATAGGGGAAACCAAGCACGTTATTGACCTGGTTCGGGTAGTCCGAACGGCCGGTGGCGACGATGGCGTCACTGCGCACGCTGGCGACCTCTTCCGGCGTGATTTCCGGGTCCGGATTGGCCATGGCGAAAATGATTGGCTTGTCGGCCATGGTAGCCACCATCTCAGGCGTCAGCACGCCCTTGGCGGAGAGGCCCAGGAAGATGTCGGCCCCGACCATCGCCTCAGCCAGGGTACGCTTGCTGGTTTTGGTGGCGTGTGGCGCCTTCCACTGGTCCATATCGACCGTGCGGCCTTCATAAACGACGCCGTGGATATCGCAGACTGTGGTGTTCTCGTGTTTGACGCCGAGCGACTTGAGCAGGGACAGTGACGACAGACCCGCCGCGCCGGCGCCACACAGCACCACCTTGACGTCCTCGATCTTCTTGCCGGTGATTTCCATCGCGTTGATCAGGCCCGCCGAAGCGATAATGGCCGTGCCGTGCTGGTCATCGTGGAACACCGGGATATCGGCCAAGTCCTGCAAGGCGGCTTCGATGATGAAGCATTCGGGCGACTTGATGTCTTCGAGATTGATGCCGCCGAAACTCGCCGTGATATTCTTCACCACCGTGATGAATTCGTCCGGATCTTGCGTCGCCACCTCGATATCGAAGCTGTCGATATCGCTGAAACGCTTGAAAAGCACGGCCTTGCCTTCCATAACCGGCTTGGAGGCCAGCGCACCGAGATTGCCGAGGCCGAGGATCGCGGTACCGTTCGAGATCACCGCCACCATATTGCCCTTGGACGTGTAGTCGTAGGCGGCTTCCGGATCGGCGGCGATACGCAGCACCGGCACAGCCACGCCCGGCGAATAGGCCAGGGCCAGGTCGCGCTGGGTCGCCATCGGCTTGGTCGCCATCAGGGCGATCTTGCCCGGCTGGGGATACTGGTGAAGATGCAGCGCTTCTTCGTCGCTGAAGGTCTGTTTTTCGGTGGTCATGATTTTGGGGAACTCTGGACGATGTGGCGATTTATATTATAATTATGGACGTATTGTCCCTACGGAATAGAACAAGATCAACAACTTATAAAGGGTCTACAAGGTCGCAGGGGCATTTTTCTTTATTGTCAGACAAAATGAATTTGCAAGCTGTTGTTTTTATAAGACGGTTTGCAATGCACAATCTCGGCTTTGTACACACTTTCCTGTGCGAAAAGCCTTCTCTTCGCTGTTAACAATGGTTAACTTCCCCTTATGAACGCTCAGCCGAACCTCTCCTCCGAAGCCGCTACCCCCAACATCGAAGGCGCCACGCCGGTGATGGCGCAATATATCCAGCTCAAGGCGCAATATCCCGACGCCATCCTGCTGATGCGAATGGGTGATTTCTACGAAATTTTCTTCGAGGACGCAGTGATCGCCTCGCAGGCGCTATCGCTGGCCCTGACCAAGCGCGGCCAGTTTCAGGGCAAGGATATTCCGCTGGCCGGCGTGCCTGCCCATGCCGCCGACGCCTATATCGCCAAGCTGATCCGGCTGGGTCATCGCGTCGCCGTTTGCGACCAGCTGGAAGACCCGGCCGAGGCAAAAAAGCGCGGCTCAAAAGCCATAGTCAAGCGCGGCATTACACGCGTTGTAACGCCCGGCACCCTGACCGAGGATACCCTGCTGGAGGAGCGCGGCGCCAACCGGCTGGTGGCCCTGTCATCGCGCGGCGGCGTGCTGGCTCTGGCTGCGGTTGAACTCTCCACTGGCGACGTCGAGGTGCTGGAGATAGCGCCCGAACAGCTTGGCGTGCAGCTATCGGCCCTGCGGCCTTCGGAAAGTTTGGTGTCTGATCGGCTGATCCAGGACGAAGCCATCTATCCGCTGCTCAAGATGTATGGCGGCGTGATTCAACCGCAACCCTCATCGCTATGTGATCCGGCTGGCGGCGAGGCGAGGCTGCTCAAGCTTTACGGCGTCCAGACGCTCGATGGTTTCGGCCATTTCAGCCCGGCGGAAATCTCGGCGCTCGGTCTGCTGGCCGCCTATATCGACCTGACCCAGGCCGGCAAGATACCGACCCTGAAACCGCCGGCACGAGTGATCTCGAACAACTATCTCGCTATCGACGCCGCCACGCGCAATTCGCTGGAAATCGACCGGACGCAGCAAGGCAAACGCGAAGGCAGCCTGATTTCTGCGCTCGACATGACCGTGACCTCCGGCGGCTGCCGTCTGTTGCTGGGCCGCCTGGCGCGGCCGCTCTATCAGCCCGACGCCATCAATGCCCGCCTCGATACCATCGAGTGGCTGCTGCCGAAACGCGATGTACGCGACACCCTGCGTCATCTGATGCGCTCGCTGTCCGATCAGGCACGGGCCTTGTCGCGCCTTTCGCTCAATCGCGGCAGCGCGCGTGATCTGTGCGTCATTGCCCAGGCCCTGCATATTGGTGAAAGCCTGGCCAATCATCTCAACGATGCGCGCCATCAGGTGGAAATAGATCCTAAAGCCACGCAGGAAATAGACGATATCATCGCGGCGCTGGTCCCTTCGCTACAACTCAGCCAGTTGCGCGACAAGCTGGGGCGGGCGCTGGTCGAGGAGCCGCCGCTCAAGCTCTCCGATGGCGGTTTTATCCGCCCCGGCTTCAATGCCGATCTCGACGAAGCCCGCACCCTGCGTGATGACAGCCGCCAGATCATACTGGCGCTGGAGCAGCGCCTGGCGGCCGAAACCGGCATCGCCGTCCGCATCAAGTTCAATAATGTGCTGGGCTATTTCATCGAACTTTCGGCAAAGCTGGCCGAACAGTTACAGGCGCAGGACAGCGAAAAACAGTTCATCCATCGCCAGTCTCTCGCCAATCAGGTGCGTTTCGTCACCACCGAACTGATCGAGCTTGACGGCCGTATCCAGCGCGCCGCCCAACAGGGTCTGGCCTTGGAACTGGAAGTTTTTGAGCAGTTGCGGGAAGAGGTTCGCCTCGCCGCCGCCGAAATTCAGAGTGGCCATGACGCCATCTGCGCGCTTGATGTCGCGGTCGCCAATGCCTGTTGGGCCGAGGACTGGGACGCCGCCCGCCCGAAAGTCGATGATAGCTTGCGGCTCGAAATCTCGCGCGGCCGCCATCCGGTCGTGGCTGGCGCATTGAAGGCACAGGGCAAGCCGTTCACGCCTAATGATGTCGATCTCGATGCTTCAGGCACAGACGCCGCCCGCCTGTCTATGGTCACCGGTCCGAACATGGCCGGTAAATCGACCTATCTGAGGCAAAACGCCCTGCTGATCATCATGGCGCAGGCGGGCCTGTTCGTGCCGGCCAAATCCATGCACCTCGGCGTCGTCGACAAGCTGTTCTCCCGCGTCGGCGCCGGCGACGACCTGGCGCAAGGCCGCTCCACCTTCATGATGGAAATGGTCGAGACCGCTGCGATTTTAACGCAGGCGACCGAGCGTTCCTTCATCATCCTCGATGAAATCGGCCGCGGCACCGCCACCTATGACGGCCTCGCCATTGCCTGGGCCTCGGCGGAAAACCTGCATGACGTCCTCAAGGCGCGCACGCTTTTCGCCACCCATTATCACGAACTTTCCAAGCTGGAAGGCCGGCTGGCCTCCATCAACAATCTCAGCCTGACGGCCCATGAGCATAATGGCGAGCTGATCTTCCTGCATGAGGCCCGCAAAGGCTCGGCCGATCGCTCCTATGGCGTACAGGTGGCGCGTTTGGCCGGTATGCCGCCGGCCGTGGTTTCGCGCGCCCGTGATATCCTGACCCGTCTCGAAGAAGACAACCAGACCAGGCTGCGGCTCGATGATCTGCCACTGTTTTCCACCAGCCACATGTCTGAGCCGGCCAACCGCGCGCCCTCGAAGGTGGAAACCACGCTCAAGGGCGTAAATCCCGACGATTTAAGCCCCAAGGAAGCCCTCGAACTCATTTATAATTTACACAAATTGCTGTAAATCGGAGGTTAGCCGAGTTTTGTATATATGAGTGATCCCTCCCCCATGCTCACCCAGACACACCCGGCGGCGCCCGCATACCGTATCGACGGTACACATCTGCGTAAAACCCTGACCGAGACCTATGAGGACTCGTCCGGCGATACGCTTGATCTGCGGCGCCGCGCCGTCACCATCCTGAAAGACGCGCTCGACAAAGGCCGCGCCAGCATTCTTGAGCGGGTGGAGGATCAAAAAGGCGGTTACGCCACGGCCCGCGCGCTGGCGAAGGTGACCGATGAGGTCGTCTCGGCTCTGTGGGATTTCACCCTCACCCACGTTTATCGCGCCCGCAACCCGACGGAGGGCGAACGCCTCGCCTTGCTGGCGGTGGGCGGTTATGGCCGTGGCGAACTGGCGCCCTATTCCGATCTCGACCTGTTGTTCCTGCGCGCCTGGAAGGAAACCTCGCACTCGGAATCGGTCATTGAATTCATCCTCTACACCTTGTGGGACTTGGGGCTCAAGGTCGGCCATGCGTCGCGCACGGTCGATGAGACGATCAAATACGCCAAGGGCGACCACACCATCATGACGGCGGTGCTGGAGCATAGGCTGATCGCCGGCGACACCGAACTGGCGCAAAACCTCGAAGACCGCCTCAATCACGACGGCCTGAAATCCCACGCCTTCGATTTCGTCGCCGCCAAGCTGGAGGAGCGCGACCAGCGTCACGTCAAAAGCGGCACCACGCGCTACGTGGTCGAACCTAATGTCAAGGAAGGCAAAGGGGGCTTGCGCGACCTGCATACGCTCTACTGGATCGCCCAGTATCAAGCAAAGCATCTGGCCGGTGGCGCTGGCAAGGATGCCCCAAATACCTCCGATGTGCTCGACCTGATCCTGACGGAAAAGGAACACCGCATCTTCATGCGCGCCTTTGATTTCCTGTGGAAGGTGCGCATCATCATGCACGCCGCCGCCGGGCGCGGCGAAGAGCGCCTGACCTTCGATCTCCAGCCCGAAGTGGCCCGCCGCATGGGCTTTATCGACCGCGAAGGCGAACCCAATGTCGAGCGCTTCATGCGCCGCTATTTCGTGGTCGCCAAGGAGGTCGGGGCGCTGACCCGCATCTTCTGCACCAAGCTGGAAACCCAGCAGGCCAAGCCTTTCGCACGTCTGTCGAGCCTGATCCAGTCGGGTATCATGAACCTGACGCGCGCCGACCACCCCGGCTTTACCATCACCAATGGCCGCCTCAGCGTCAACAGCGCTGACATCTTCCAGAAGTCGCCGGTAGCGATGTTCATGCTATTCAAGATGGCCGAC
The DNA here is from genome assembly GCF_035497195.1 of Asticcacaulis sp. Taxonomy (GTDB): domain Bacteria; phylum Pseudomonadota; class Alphaproteobacteria; order Caulobacterales; family Caulobacteraceae; genus Asticcacaulis. The sequence goes on along the minus strand of NZ_DATJDZ010000014.1, from coordinate 179,597 downwards.
CGGCTCGAACTCGACCTGCATCCGGACGCCTTCACCGCCATCGCCCGCAATCTCGACCTGGTGACGCCTTCCCTGCGCCGCAATCCGGAAGCGGCCAGACTGTTTCTGGATCTGCTGGTGCGCGGAAAAGACCCGTACCGCACTCTTTCCATGATGTCCGAAACCGGCCTGCTGGGCCGTTACATCCCCGAATTCGGCCGCATCGTAGCCCAGACCCAGTTCAACATGTATCACGCCTATACGGTCGATGAGCATACCCTGCGCGCCGTCGATATCATCCACGGCATCGATACCGGGCGCTTTACCGAAGATCACCCGCTGTCGAGCGTGATCATGCCGCAGATCACCGACAAGGAGTCGCTCTACCTCGCCATGCTGCTGCACGACACCGGCAAGGGCAATGAACTGGGCCAGGAAATAGGCGGCGAGATCGCCGCGCGCAAGGCCTGCGAACGGCTGGGCGTCGAGGACTGGAAAACCGATCAGGTGGCCTGGTTGGTGCGCCACCATCTCGTCCTGTCAGATTACGCTCAAAAGCGCGATGTCTCCGATCCGGACACTGTGGCTTCCTTCGCCCATATCGTCGAGACACCGGAACGCCTGCGTCTGCTGCTGATCCTGACCGTGGCCGATATCCGCGCCGTCGGGCCGGGCGTCTGGAACGCCTGGAAGGGCCAGTTGATGCGCGACCTGTTCGACGCCACTGAATCGGCCTTCCGCGGCGGACGCGGCCCCGATGCCGTGGCGCGGGTGCGCGAAGATTTGCAACTGCGCGCCCATGAGCGCCGCCGGACCTTAAGCGAAAACAACGACGACATCGCCGCCTGGCTGGAAACCATGGACGAGAGCTATCTGTTCTCGTTCACGCCGGAAGAGGTCAAAAGCCATGCCGCGCTGGTGTTCTCGGCCTTCGATTTGGCCCCGGCCGTCGCCCTGCGCATCGATACCCTGCGCAACGCCACCGCCTTTTCAATCACGGCGGAAGATCGCACCGGCCTGTTCGCCGATCTGGCGCGCTGTTTCGCCAATCTCGGTGGTAATGTCGTGGGCGCGCAGGTCTTCACCTCATCCAATGGCCGTGCGCTCGATGTCTTTTATGTGCAGGACGCCACCGGCAAGCCCTTCGCCCATGACGACCTGGCACGCCAGAAACATGCCCGGACGGCGCTGGAAGCCGCCGCGCGCGGCAAGCTGCCGGAGCCGCTGACATGGAAATCGGCCTTCTCAGCGCGCACGGCGGCCTTTGCCATCGCGCCCACCGTCGTTTTTGATGACGACAGCAATGCCAATGTAACGATCATCGAGGTCTCAGGCCGCGACCGCCCCGGTCTGCTGGCCGATATTGTCGAGGTCATGGCCCGGTCGCATATCGATATCGCCTCGGCGCACATCGATTGCTATGGCGAACGCGCGGTCGATGCCTTCTACGTGGCGGATCATTACCGCAAGGCGCAACTCGCCGGCGGCCTGAAGCAGACCCTGAAAAAGCAATTGCTGGCGGTGCTCGACAAGCCGGCCCATGCCCCCAAGCGTAATCTGGCAAGGGCCAGGGCCAGTCTGGCGCGGTAAATATACAGGTTGAGGGCGGGTTAAGGGCTTGAGACCCTCATTAACCCATAACTGCTTGCGGGAAATCCATAGCCAGCCTAAAGCGGAAGCCACACCCTAACAGAGCATCTCCGTGTCAAACGTCGAAACGCCCGAAGCACCCGCCAAAAAGTCCTCCGGGCTTCTGCGCAATTCGCTGATCAACAGCAGTTTTACCCTGATCTCGCGCTTCGCCGGTTTTGCCCGCGATCTGGTTCTGGCCGCCTATCTCGGCGCCAGCGGCAATATCATGGCCGACGCCTACGCTACCGCTCAGAATTTTCCCAATCTGTTTCGTCGCATCTTTGCCGAAGGGGCCTTTTCCTCCGCCTTCGTGCCCTCCTATTCCGCCGCCATTGAGCGTGACGGCAAGGAAGCCGCCGATAAAATGGCGCACGACGCCATGGCGACATTGGTATTCATAACGGTCGCCTTCTGCCTGGTCTGCCAGTTCGCCATGCCCTGGCTGATGTATATCCTCAAACCGGGCTTCGCCGTCGATCCGGAAAAGATGAAATGGACCGTGATCTTCACCCAGATCACCATGCCCTATTTGCCCTGCATGGCGATTGTGGCGCACCTGGCGGGCGTACTCAATGCACGGGGCCGATTCATGCTGTCGGCGGGCGTGCCGATCCTGCTGAACGCCGTAACTCTTGCCTGCATCATCCCGACTCATACCCCTTTCTGGTCAGCCATGATGGGATCGGTCGGCACCATTATCGCCGGCGTTTTACAGGCCGCCCTGCTGCTGTGGGGCGCCAGAAAGACCGGCGCGCATGTCAGCCTGTCGATCATTCCTGTTTTTTCTAAAGACATTAATAAGTTACTTTTGCTGGCCATCCCCGGCGCGCTCGCGGCGGCAGCCACTCAGCTTAATGTCTTCGTTTCTCAATTCTTTTCCTCGGCCGTCGTTGGGGCGACGATGTGGCTGGCCATAGCCGACCGTTTTTATCAGTTGCCCCTCGGACTGGTCGGGGTAGCGATTGGCACGGCGTTGCTTCCGGCCTTGTCACGCGCTATCCATGCCGAAGATCATGCACACGCGCAAAACACGATGGATCAGGCCTTCGTCTTCTCGATGGTCTTCGCCCTGCCAGCGGCCGTCGCCTTATGCGCCATGCCCTTTTTCCTGGTCGATGGCATCTACACGCGCGGTAACTTTCACCACAACGATTCCGTTCAGGTCGGATACCTGCTGTTCCAATACGGCTGGGGCGTGCCGGCCTTTGTGCTGACCCGTATTCTCAACCCGGCCTTCTTCGCTCGGAAAGACACTTTCGGGCCAATGAAGTTCGCCATTGTCTCGGTCATTGTCAATATTTGCGTCGGCGTCACCATGTTTCAGTTTATCGGTGTGCCGGGCCTGGCTATGGGCACGTCGGCTGCGGCGTGGGTCAACGCCCTGCTGATGATTTTTTTCCTCGCCAAACGGAAATTCTGGATAATCGGCGGCGCAGCGCTTCGCCGGTTGCTGCTTGTAATGCTCGCCGCTGCCGTCATGGCGGTTTTTTGCCTCGCGGCCTCTCATTTCCGTCCGGTCATTGAAGGCGTTGTCAGCGTCTTTTTGCCGCAACAGAATGGTCTTCACGATCTGGCGATTTCGGGCCATAGAGCCGTTGGAGCCAAGGAAATCGCTGTGGTTCTGGTTTCCCTTTCCGGCGTTTTCCTCTATATCGCCCTTCTATTTGCGACGAGGGCCTTCCGTCCCTCCGAACTGAAGGCCCTGATAAGGCGCCGCTAGGACTTAAAATGACGACCAAGAAACGTATCCTCTCCGGCATCCAGGCCTCCGGCTCGCTGCACCTCGGCAACTATCTCGGCGCCTTGAAGAAATTCGCCGATATGCAAAGCGATGACGCCGAGCGTTTCTACATGATCGCCGATCTGCACGCGATTACCGTCTGGCAGGAGCCGGCGAAGCTGCTCAGCCAGACGCGCGAGATTGCCGCCTGCTATCTGGCGGCCGGCGTTGATATCGACAAATCGACCATCTTCCCGCAATCGGCCGTGCGCGCCCACAGCGAACTGGCGTGGCTGCTGAACTGCGTCGGCCGCCTTGGCTGGCTCGACCGCATGACCCAGTTCAAGGACAAGGCCGGCAAGGATAAGGAACGCGCTTCGGTGGGCCTCTATACCTATCCGCTGCTGATGGCCGCCGATATCCTGGTCTACAAAGCGACCCATGTGCCGGTCGGTGAAGACCAGCGCCAGCACCTCGAACTGACCCGCGACGTCGCCAAGAAGTTCAACCATGATTTCGGCACCGATTTCTTCCCGATTCCGGAGACCCTTTATCAAGGTCCCGGCGCGCGCATCATGAGCCTGCGCGACGGCACGGCCAAGATGTCGAAGTCCGACCCATCGGATAATTCGCGCATCAACCTGACCGACGACGCCGACACCATCGCCTCCAAGATCAAGAAAGCCAAATCCGACGCCGATGTCCTGCCTGAAAATGCGGAAGGCCTGGAGAGCCGCCCGGAAGCGAAAAATCTGGTCGGCATCTATGCCGCTCTGGCCGATATTTCGGTGGCTGATGTGCTTAAAGCGTTCGGCGGCAAGGGCTTCGGCGTTTTCAAACCGGCCCTGGCCGAGGTGGTCGTTGAAAAAATGTCGCCGATCTCGATCAGACTACGACAATTGATCGCTGATCCGGCGGAAATCGACCGCGTGCTGTCCAAGGGCGCCGAGCGCGCCAGCACTGTGGCCGATCCGGTGGTGCGGGACGTGAAAAAGATTATTGGACTTTGGGGTTAAGAGAACCTCCCCTGATTTCAGGGGAGGGTGGCGCGAAGCGACGGGTGGGGTTAATTCTGTAGATCGAGTTCACTGACAACCCCGTACTTAACCCCCTCCGGCGCAAGAGCGCCACCTCCCCCTGAAATCAGGGGGAGTTCTGCAAGCGGAGTCGAACATGAAAAAACTGGCATTGGTTTTCCTTGGCGCAACCCTGGCTCTGACCGCCTGCGAAAAGGTGGAAAAACGTACCACCAGCATCTCCAGTTCAAGCGATGTCAACGGCGTAATCACCAAATCCGCCCTGTCGATGAGCGATTACGCTATGCGTGCGGCCCTGGGCAACAATCCCAATACCGCCGCCTATGTCACCATCACCAACAAGGGCAATGCCGACGACCGCCTGCTCTCGGCGGCCTGCGACTGCGCCACCACGACCACCCTCCATACCATGAAAATGACCGGCACAACCATGGAAATGGCGGAGGCAAAAGACGGCTTCGTCATCCGCTCCGGCGATGCCCTGGTTTTCAAGCCCGGCGGCAATCACATCATGCTGGAAAACCTGACCCGTCGCCCGGTCGAAGGCGAGACCGTCGATGTCACCCTGGTATTTGAAAAGGCCGGCCCGGTCACCCTGCCTATGCGGGTTTCCAACACCCCCCTGGCGAAAACCGGCACATCGGGCGAAATGGACCACGGCGACATGAAGATGTAATCAGCGCGCGCCAAATAGCGCTGAGCCGACGCGGATTTCCGTGGAACCGAAAGCGATGGCCGTCTCGAAATCGTCGCTCATCCCCATGCTGAGATGCGTAATGCCATTGCGTTCGGCGATCTTTTTCAGCAGGGCGAAATAGGGTCCGCGCGGCCCTTCGATCGGCGGGATGCACATCAGCCCGTCTATTTTCAGACCATAGCCCCGGCAGGCAGCCAAAAACGCATCCGTTTCCGCCGGTAGCACGCCCGATTTCTGATCTTCCTCGCCGATATTGACCTGAACATAAAGCACCGGCGCCTTGCCTTGCTTTTGTATTTCATCGGCGATAGCGCGGGCGATCTTGTCACGATCAATGCTTTCGATCACATCGAAAAACGCCACCGCCTCGGCCACCTTGTTGCTTTGCAGCGGCCCGATCAGGCGCAGTTCGAGGTCTGGATACTCGGCCCGCTTGCCGGCCCATCGTTCCATTGCCTCCTGCACCCGGTTTTCACCAAAGCGCCGCTGCCCGGCGGCCAGCACCGGCGCGATGGCCTCCCACGGCTGGTTTTTGGAAACCGCCGTCAGATAAGCCGAATCCGGCGCGCGGCCCGTCTGCTTTAAAGCCTTGTGCATCTGTGACTTGAGCCTAGAATAGGCGTCAGATTGGGCATCTGGTGATGACATACAAAACCCGCTTTCAATATTTGTTCGATAAGGCACGGGATATAGCGCAAGCGCAATCACCGTTGAAGGCCCAATTGCCGCCGCTGTTCTTCTTCACCGATCCGAAGCGCACCCCCCATCCGGAAGATATCGCCATCCATATGCCGGAAGGCTGCGGCCTCATTTACCGGCATTTTGGTGAGAACCACGCCAGCCAGCGCGCGCAACTGTTGCGCAAGATCGCCCGCGACAACGGCCTGACCCTGCTGATTGGCGAAGACGACGCCCTGGCGCTGGAGGTGGAGGCCGATGGCGTTCATCTGCGTCAGGCAAGCCTCCCCCGCGCCGGCGATCTGCACGCCGCGCATCCGGAGCTTATCCTGACCGCCGCCTGTCACGACTCTGAAACCCTGCGCGCCCTGGATACCGAGAGCGGTTTATCAGCCGTATTTATTTCACCTGTTTTCGCCAGCCACAGCCCGTCAGCTCAAGGCGTGGAAGCGCTGGGCATCAAAGCCGTGCGCGAGATGGCCGGCTTGTCGAGTCTGCCGGTGTTTGGTCTGGGGGGGATTAGCTGCGACAATATCCTGTCGCTGAGAGACAGCGGCCTGTCTGGCATCGGCGCTGTAGACGCCTTTAAGCTTTAAAAACGAAAAGTTGTCTCTAAGCGGACGCGCGGTTGCTTCTTGTCGCCCTGGGCGGCGCTGCGGGCGGGTTCGGGCTTCATCGGGTCGGATTTTTCACCGAAACCAAGCGTGCCGCCGACGCGAACCGAAGGCGACAGGCGATAATAGGCGCCGGCATCGATATCGCTGGAGCGCGGGGCCATGGATTCAGGCTGGTTGACGTCGAACTTTACGCCCCACTTGCCATCGAGATTGAACTGGTAAACTTTAGACTGCGGCTTGGAAAAGCCGGTCGTATCATCGCTGATAAAGCTTTCACCGACCGGCTGGATCAACGGCGTCAGGCCGGCGATATTTTCAACGGTCGATTGCGGACGAACTGTCTTGGTTTGCGCCATGGCAAAAGTGCTGCTTCCGGCTAACGCCAGAACCATCACGGATACAGCCATGGATACGACAGGTTTCATCTTTTTCTTCTACAGCCCGAAACCCGGATTATTTCGTGAGCAGCCCCCCAAAGGGTTGCCTTTCTGAACAGCCACCGGATACCAGTTTATTGTTTTACACAGCTATTTTGACAAAGCTGTGACTAAATTGAGATATGCCGAATTGTCTGACCGGTCAATTTGATATCACGCGAAAAGAGCTTCCCTTCGAGATTCACCTGACAGATGTGTTGAATCCGCCACGGATAGTAAACGACAGATAAACATATGGGGATGTTGCAGGTGTGACGCAAAGGGACGCAGAAGCTTTTCGTCTTCGCCCCACATCCGCCCTTATTTGCTGTAGAGTTAACAAACTTGTGATGCTACCCCTTGTCATACCCCAGGGCCTCCATGCTATAGAGGGCCGGGTCGCCAGGCGTTACTGGCAGTTGGGGCCAATAAATCCAGGAATTCCGGCAGCTTAGGCAGCCACGGGAATTCAAATCATGCGGAGTGATCAGTCTATGTCGACTATGCGGAAATCCGGTCTGATGCGTTCCGGGCTGGCCCTGGCTGCGCTTGGCCTTTGCCTGTCCTTCAGCGCCTGCGCCAGCCTTGGCAGCAAGGGCGGCGCGGCCTCCGCCAACACCACCGCGCCTTCCGATGATGACAAGATCAGTCTCGGCAGCCTCTTCGGCGGCGGCAAGAAGCAATCGACCTATAACGAACAGGCCGGTATCGGCGTCAACGCCTATCTGTGGCGCGCCTCGCTCGACACCATCTCCTTCATGCCCCTGACCTCGGCCGACCCGTGGGGCGGCGTGATCATCACCGACTGGTACGCTAATCCGCAAACCCCGGACGAGCATTTCAAGGTCACCGTCTTCATCCTGGATTCGCGTTTGCGCGCCGATGCGTTGAATGTCTCGATCCAGAAGGAAGTCCGCGCCGGCGATCGCTGGGTGCCTGCCGATGTCTCACAGCAGACCCAGCTTGATATCGAAAACGCCATCCTGACCCGCGCTCGCGAGCTGCGCCTGTCCAACGTCAAGAACTAGGCATCATCACTGCTCTTTAAAAAGCCGTTGTGGTCGTCCACAACGGCTTTTTCTATGGTTTTGCGCCGCAACGCGCCTTATAAGCAGCCATCCCCTGTTTTCGCACACTCCGCACAAAGTTTTATGGCCCGTTATAATCCCAAAGAGACCGAACCCCGCCAGTTGCAGCGCTGGGACGAAGCGAACGTATTCCTGACCAAGCAGGATGCCGGTAAACCCAAATATTATGTGCTGGAGATGTTCCCCTACCCCTCCGGCCGTATCCATATGGGCCATGTGCGCAACTACGCGATGGGCGACCTGGTGGCGCGCTTCAAGCGGGCGCGCGGCTTCAATGTGCTGCACCCCATGGGCTGGGACGCCTTCGGGATGCCGGCGGAAAACGCCGCCATGGAACGCAAGATCCACCCCAAGGGCTGGACCTACGACAATATCGCCTCGATGCGCGCCGAGCTGAAGCGCCTAGGCCTCAGCATCGACTGGTCGCGTGAATTCGCCACCTGCGATCCGGACTATTACGGCCAGCAGCAAAAATGGTTCAACGCCCTGCTGAAGAACGATCTTGTCTATCGCCGCGAAAGCCAGGTCAACTGGGACCCGGTGGACATGACCGTGCTGGCTAATGAGCAGGTCATCGATGGCAAGGGCTGGCGTTCCGGCGCCGTGGTCGAGAAGAAGAAGCTGACCCAGTGGTTCATGCGGATCACCCGCTTCGCCGACGACCTGATCGAGGGCCTGACCGAGCTGGAACGCTGGCCGGAAAAGGTCCGGCTGATGCAGTCCAACTGGATCGGCAAGTCGCGCGGCCTGAAGATGACCTTCCCCTTCGCCGATAGTGACGGTGGAGTCGAAGTCTATACCACGCGCCCGGACACCCTGTTTGGCGCGTCGTTTATCGCCATCGCCGCCGATCATCCGCTGGCCCAGCAAGCCGCCGCGGCCGATCCGGAACTGGCCGCCTTCATCAAGTCCATCGCCAAGGGCGGCACCACCCAGGCCGAGATCGATACCGGCGAGAAGCAGGGCTTTAATACCGGCATCAAGGTCAAGCACCCCTTCAAGCCGGGCGATACGCTTGATGTCTGGGTGGCCAATTTCGTGCTGATGGATTATGGCACCGGCGCGATTTTCGGCTGCCCGGCGCACGACCAGCGCGACCTCGATTTCGCCCGTAAATATGATTTATCCGTCACCGAAGTCGTGCTGCCGCAAGGTGCTGATCCCGAAGCGTTCACAGTCGGCAACGAGGCCTATACCGGTCCGGGCCATATCTTTAACTCGGCGTTCCTCGATGGCCTGGACATCGAAGCCGCCAAGAACGCCGCGATCGACAAGATCGAAGCCATGGGCCAAGGCGAAGGCGCCACCGTCTTCCGCCTTCGTGACTGGGGCGTCTCCCGTCAACGCTACTGGGGCTGCCCAATCCCGATCATCCATTGCGACGACTGCGGCGTGGTGCCGGTGCCGGACGATCAGTTGCCGGTGGTCCTGCCGGAAGACGTCACCTTCGATATTCCCGGCAATCCCCTGGAACGTCACCCGACCTGGAAGCACGTCAAGTGCCCGCATTGCGACAAGAACGCGACGCGCGAAACCGACACGCTCGATACCTTCGTCGATTCCTCGTGGTATTTCGCCCGTTTCACCGATCCGAAATCGCCGACCCCGATCAACAAACAGGCCGCCGACTACTGGCTGCCGGTCGATCAGTATATTGGCGGCATCGAACACGCCGTCCTCCACCTGCTCTATGCCCGCTTCATCACCCGCGCCCTGAACCATTGCGGCTATCTGGAGGTCAAGGAACCGTTCGCCGGTTTGTTCACCCAGGGCATGTTGACGCATGAAACCTATAAGAACGCTGCCGGCCAATGGGTCGAACCCGCCGATGTCGAGGTCGCCAGCGAAGGCGGCGCCCGCAAGGCGACTCAGGTTTCCACCGGCGAAACCCTGTCGATCGGCGATATCGAAAAGATGTCAAAGTCGAAGAAGAACACCGTGGCGCCGGAAGATATTTTCAATACCTATGGCGTTGATTCGGCTCGTCTTTTTGTGCTGTCCGATTCCCCACCTGAACGCGATGTCCAGTGGTCGACCTCCGGCGTCGAAGGCTCTTGGCGCTTTACGCACCGCGTCTGGGATCAGTTCGATACCCTGCCGGAGGGCGATATTGCCTGCACCGATGAAACCGCCGCCGCCGACCTGCTGAAGGCCGCGCACAAGGCCGTCAAGTTCGTCACCGAAGGCTTCGAAGGCTTCCGTTTCAACGCGGCCATCGCCAAACTGTACGAATTCGTCACCATCGTCCGCAATGCCGATATCGAAAAGACCGGCTCCAAGGTCCGCCGCGAAGCCTTGACCCTCCTGGCCGGACTGATCGCGCCGGTGACCCCTCACCTCGCCGAAGAATGTTGGACGCGCCTGGGCCATGACGGCCTGATCGCCAATGCGCCGTGGCCGAAATTCGACCCGGCCCTGGCTCAGGATGACGCCTACATCATGCCGGTTCAGGTCAACGGTAAGAAGCGCGGCGAGATTTCGATCCCGGTCGGCGCTTCCGAAGAGCGGATCCGCGAGATGGCGCTTGCGGACGAGGGGGTTAAGCGGCATCTTGACGGCGTATCCATCCGCAAGATCATCATCGTGCCGAACCGGATTCTCAACTTCGTGGTGGGATAAGCGCAATGTCTAAAGTCTTTGGGCGTAAAGTTCTTGGAGTGCTTGCCGTCAGCGCCGTTATCGGCCTCTCCGCCGTCAGCCTGAGCGGTTGCGGGTTTGCGCCGCTTTACGCAAAGACAGGCCTGACCGCCAACCTGTCGCAGGTGGCGATCGAGGTCCCGCAAACGCGGACCGGCTATTTCCTTGAGCAGGACCTGCGCAATGGCCTCGGTGGCGATGACGCCTCACCCAAAGCCTTTCTGCTGACCATCGGCATGAAGGAACGGCATTACAGCGTCGGCTATAAGGTCGATGACACCTCGACGCGTTCCGAAATAACCTCAAATGTTGTCTACACGTTCAAAGACATGACAACCGGCAAGGTGCTTTATACAGACAGGTTCAGTGAAACCGTCACCTACGATACGTCGAAATCGCCCTTCACCGGCGTGATCTCGCAACAGGACGCGCAGAAACGCATCGCCACCAGCATATCGCAGCAGATTCAGCGTGATTTGGCGCTCTACTTCCATGGCGATCTGTTGCCGTCAGCTACACCGGACGCAAACGCCGCCGCCGATGCGGAGCTTTCCGCCGATTCTGAAACGGCTGCCTCCAGCCAATGAAACTGGCCCATGAAATTAGGTAAGCGCGCCGAGATCGATGCTTTCTTCGCCAGGCAACCCGCCAATGTGGTCGGTGCGCTGGTCTACGGCAAGGATCGCAGCCAGGTTATCGAACGCTGCACGGTGCTGGCCAAAAAGATCGTGCCGGATATCACCGATCCGTTCAATGTGTCGCTCCTCACCGATACCGACGTTGAGGGTGACGGCGGGCTGCTCGAAGGTGAACTTCAATCCCTGTCATTGATGGGCGGCAAGCGACTGATCCGGCTGAAGTTTTTCTCGGAAAAGGCCGCTTTGGACAAGGCGGTCGCCGCCACCTTGAAGGCCCATGCCGCCGGTGACTTCAACAAGGATGCCTTCATCATCATCGAGGCCGGTGGGCTGGGATCGGATTCTGCCCTGCGCCGGCTGGCCGACGCCGACAAGAACCTTGTCAGCATCGCCTGCTATGAAGACGAAACCGGCGATGTCGTTCGCATGGCGCGAGAGGCCCTGGCGGCCGATGGCGTTTCCCTCAGCAATGCCGCTATGGATATCTTCGCCCAGCGCCTGCCCAAGGAACGCGGTATCGCCCGGCAAGAGATCGAACGGCTGATCCTGTTTATCGGTCCGGGTTCACACAAAACGCTGAACGAGGTCGAGCTTCAGGAATTTCTCGGTGTCGAACCGGAAGCCTCTCTCTTCAAGGCGGCATCCGATGCCTTCGGCGGCCGCATGAAGCAGGCTCAGGCGGGTTTGCGCCGGGCCTTTGCCGAAGGTGAAGGCGGGCCTGATGCCCTGCGCGCCCTCAGTATGCAATATAACAAACTGAAATTACTCAAGAGTTATCTCGAAAAGGGTCTCGGCACCAAGGAGGCGACACGCAACGCCGGCGTCTTCTGGAAGGATGAGGACGATATGCTGCGTCAGGCGCGCACCTGGAATTTTCCGGCGCTGGACGCTTTGGCGCGCGATCTGATCGAGGCCGATAAGCAATGCAAATCGACCGGGATGCCGGACCTGCTGGTCGCCGAGCGCCTCTATTTGCAAATCGCCGGACGTGCCGCCAGGGCCGGCGCCTGATGCCGCCCGCCGGCGTCTTCGCGGCGGAATGGCGCGATCTGGCGCAGAGCCTGACCTTGCCGGCAACCTTATCGGAATCCATTCTGACCGAACTGCAAACCGGCTATGGCGACCCAGCCCGGCATTACCATACTCAGAAACACATCGTCAGTATGTTGAAACAGGCTGCGGACCTTGAACTAAAAGACCGTGATGTGGCGCGTCTCGCCATCTTTTTTCACGATCTCGTCTATGATCCGACTCGCAGCGACAATGAGCAGCGCAGCGCGGACCTGCTGAAACAGAGGCTGTCCGGTTTCATCCCGGCTGAGCGGCGCGAGCGGGCCGCCGCCATCATCGAAGCCACAGCCGGCCATCAGGCGACGGGTGATCACGATGCTGATCTGGTGCTTGACCTCGACATGGCCATACTGGGGCAAGCCTGGCCGGTATATCAGGCCTATGCCAAAAGTGTCATGGCGGAATACCTGCCCCATATTGGCGAGACGGCGTGGCGGCAGGGACGGATCAGCCTGTTTCTCGACCCCACCCTCGCCCGTGGTAAAATCTTTCTGACCGATCGTTTCAAGCCACTCAATGATCGCGCCATGGAAAATCTTCGGCGGGAAAAAGTCTGGCTGATCGGCGATAAATCATGACCGTTTATATCGACGACATGTATCGCTACGCCATTGGCCAGTTCAAGGGCATGAAGATGTCGCACATGATCTCGGACGATGAGGACGAGCTTCACGACATGGCTATGCGTCTGAGTCTGCGCCGCGCCTGGCATCAGGGCGATCATTACGATGTGCCGCTCGATGCGCGGGAAAAAGCGATCCGGTTCGGCGCAATCGTAATCAGCTACCGGCAGGCTTCGGCCATGCGTCGCCGGCAAGTTGTGGAGGGCGCTTGCGGTGATCCAGCGGAGGCGGTTGCCTGGCTCAGACGCTGGTTTGCCACCCGAAATTCGGGCCTCTCAGCCGCACCAGAACGTCCCTGAGTCCGACGTTTCGGGTCAAATTCGCGTGAGACGCCGTTCTTTGAAAATATTCAATTATTTCATCAACTTACGACACAGCTCATCGAGCTGTTCGAGGCTGGCATAGGCCAAACGCAGCTCGCCCTTGCCGCCGCGGTCATCGAGCTTCACCATCAGGCCCAGAGCTTCCTGTAAGTCCTGCTCAAGCGACAGAGTGTCGGCATTTTGCTGCGGCCGGGCTTTTGGCGCTGGCGACGTCTTCGGACCCGCTATTTCTTCACGCACCAGGGCTTCGGTCTGGCGCACCGACAAGCCCTTGGCGATAACCTCTTCGGCCAGGGCCTCGGCCTTGTCGGACGTAATCAGGGCCCGGGCATGGCCGGCAGACAGGCGGCTATGCAAGACGTGATCCTGCACACTTTCAGGCAAACCCAAAAGTCGCAGCATGTTGGCAATATGCGGGCGTGACTTTCCGACCACCTGCGCCAGGGCATCCTGGGTGCGGCCGAAGCGATCCTGCAAGACCTTGTAGCCACGCGCCTCTTCGATCGGGTTCAGATCGGCGCGCTGGACGTTTTCAATAATGCCGATTTCCAGCACATCGAGGTCGTCCATCTCGCGGATGATCACCGGTACGGTATGCAGGCCGGCTTTTTGCGCCGCCCGCCAACGGCGTTCGCCGGCAACGATTTGGTAATGCCCCGGCTGACCGGGGGCAGACCGGACGAGGATCGGCTGCAAGATCCCCTTCTCGCGGATCGATCCCGCCAGCTCATCAATATCGGCTTCCACGAATAAGCGACGCGGTTGATCCGGATTGCGCACCAGCAATTCGATTGGTTGTTCAAGACCGCGCCCGGTGTCAGGCCCGCGTTCAGCCGCGCGCGCCTCGGCGGCTTCGGCGCCGGTTCTGGGGCTGTTGGTATCCTGATCGCCGAGTAATGCGGCCAAGCCGCGACCCAAACCTCTTTGTTTTTCAGACATTTATCGCTTCTTTTCTTCTCTTATGCCGGAATTTTGGCCGCTTGCTTGCGGCGAGTACGCTCGCGCGTCACCAGTTCCTTAGCAAGCTTGATATAGGCCTGGCTGCCGGAACATTTCATATCGTAAATCAGGGCCGGTTTGCCAAACGACGGCGCTTCGGACACCCGCACATTGCGCGGTATGACCGTATCATAAACCAGTTGGCCAAAATGCGAACGGACATCACGCTCGACATGACCAGACAGGGCATTGCGCTTGTCAAACATGGTCAGAACGATACCCTGAAGGCTAAGCTTGGGGTTCAGGCTGCCCCGCACCAGATCGATGGTCCGCATCAACTGGCTCAGGCCTTCGAGCGCGAAAAACTCACATTGTAGCGGCACCAGAACGGCATCGGCCGCGCTCATCGAATTGACGGTCAGCAGGTTCAGCGACGGCGGGCAATCGATCAGGATATAGTCATAAGGCGGCTTGTTTTGATCCAGGCCATCCAGCGCATCGCGCAAACGGTAGGAGCGGCGCTCCGCCTGGCCCAGTTCGATCTCGACTCCCGACAGATCCGGGTCTGAAGGCAGCAACCAAAGCCCCGGCACCGCCGTACTAACAGCCGTATCACCAATGGGCCGGCGATCGACAATCACGTCATAAAGCGAGTTTTCGCGCTGCTTTTTCGGCACACCCAGACCTGTCGAGGCATTGCCCTGCGGGTCAAGATCAATCAACAGGACGCGCTCGCCGATAGCGGCCAGGGCGGTGCCGAGGTTGATCGCCGTCGTGGTCTTGCCGACGCCACCTTTTTGGTTGGCGATGGCCAGGACGCGGACCTTTTTATCGGGTGAAAAGGCATTATCGGGCACGGCGCAGCCTCCGGACATGGATCACGCGACCGCGCGGATCGCTAATGGACTCGTACTGTTCTACGTCAAATTTCCAGACTTTTCCAGCGTCCGCCAGTTCACTTTCCACGTTTTCCCCCTTTAAAAACCACGCATCGGCGCCTTTGTGGATAAAGCCTTCGGCAAAACCCAGAAGCTTCGTCATCGGCGCGACAGCACGGGCGGTGACCACATCAACCTTGAGGCGGACATTTTCGGCACGATCATTAATCACGGTCGCCGGCAGACCGAGATCGTCAACCACGGTTTGGAGAAAGCGGCATCGTTTAGCCAGGGATTCGACCAAATAAACTTGAGGCACCAGCCCCTCGGAGTGCTTTAAAAGAATACTGAGGACGATACCCGGAAAGCCGGCCCCCGCCCCCAGATCGGCCCAGGTTCGGGCATCCGGCCGGCGATCAAGCAATTGCGCGCTATCGAGCACATGGCGCGACCAGTAATCCGGCAAGGTGGCTGGGCCGACAAGGTTCATTACCTCGTTCTGGGTAGCCAAAACCTCGTAGAATTTTTGCAGGTCAGCGATCGCCTCGTGTTTCACGTGAAACATCAGCCTGGCGGACATTTCGTCAGCCGTCATAAATTCGGTCATGCGGTTAGTTTGGCCTGATTGCGCACATAGAACAGAAGCGTCGTCAGCGCCCCTTGCGTCATACCCTCGATACGGCCCGCCTGCCCCAGGGTTAGCGGACGAATACGGTGCAGTTTCTCCCGCGCCTCGTTCGACAAGCCGGGGATCGTCAGATAGTCGATATCAGCCGACAGAGCGAGTTTTTCATCCTTGCGGAAGCTTTCGATCTCGGCTTTTTGGCGCGGCATATAGCCGGCATAGAGGGCGTCGATCTCGACCTGCTCGTAAAGCGCATCCGGCCATTGTGTAATTTCCGGCCACAGGGTTTCCAGTCGCTCACGACTGCAGGAATCATAGGCCATAAGCTGGGTCACATTGCGCCGCTGGCCATCCCCATTGACCTGAATGCCCTGCGCCAAGGCCTCTTTCGGGGTGGCGATCAATTCAGCCGAACGGCCACGAATAGCTTCCAAGGCAGATTTCTTATCCCGCCAGGCCGTTTTACGTGTTTCACCGACAACGCCAAGCCCCAAACCCTTGTCGGTCAGGCGCTGATCGGCATTGTCCGTGCGCAGAGACAGGCGAAATTCGGCGCGGCTGGTGAACATGCGATAGGGTTCGGTCACGCCACGCGTCACCAGATCATCGATCATGACGCCGATATAGGCCTCATCCCGGCCGAGGACGGTCGGCGAATACCCCCCTGCCCGCGCGGCGGCATTGATGCCAGCCATCAGACCCTGGGCGCCGGCCTCTTCATAGCCGGTCGTGCCGTTAATCTGTCCGGCGAGAAACAGGCCCGGCAGAGATTTGAGTTCAAGCGTTGGGTGCAGTTCGCGCGGATCGACATAATCATATTCGATGGCATAGGCGTAACGCTTGATCACCACATCTTCGAGACCGACGATGGTGCGGATAAAAGCTTCCTGGGTTTCTTCCGAAACACTGGTGGAAATGCCATTGGGATAGACGGTATCGTCATCATAGCCTTCCGGCTCCAGAAAGATCTGGTGCGAGGTCTTGTCGGCGAACTTGACCACCTTGTCTTCGATGGATGGACAATAGCGCGGCCCCCTGCCCGACAGGTGACCACCATAGACGGCAGACTCATTCAGCCGATCAGCGATGATCTGGTGCGTCTTTTCGTTGGTGAAGGTGATGCCGCAGGCGATTTGCGCACGGTCGATCGATGGCGTCAGCATGGAAAACGGCTGGATCGGATCATCACCCAACTGTTGTTCGAGGCGATTCCAATGGATGGTTTTGCCATCAAGACGCGCCGGTGTGCCCGTTTTCAGGCGGCCCATATCCAGTTTGAGATCATAAAGCCGTTGCCCCAGGCCATTGGCCGGCGCATCGCCCCAGCGACCGGCCGCCATGCGCTTTTCACCAATATGGATGACGCCACGGAGGAAAGTGCCGGTTGTCAGAACGACAGCCTTGGTCAGGTAGGACTGACCCGTCCCATCAATTACGCCGGTGACGAGGCCATTATCGACGATCAGATCTTCGACCGCCGCTTCGATAATGGTCAGATTGGGAGTTTGAAACAGTTCCGCCTGAACGGCTTCACGATAAAGCCTGCGGTCGATTTGGGCGCGCGGACCCCGCACCGCCGGACCCTTGGACTTGTTCAACACTTTGAACTGCATCCCGCCGATATCGGCCATGCGCCCCATAATGCCATCGAGCGCATCGATCTCACGCACCAGATGCCCCTTGCCCAGGCCACCAATGGCCGGATTGCACGACATTTCGCCGAGCGTCTCCTTGCGATGGGTCAATAAAAGGGTTTTGGCGCCCATGCGTGCGGAGGCGGTCGCGGCTTCACAGCCGGCATGACCGCCACCAACGACGATGACATCCCACAATGTTTTGGGTTCAGACATTACAGCTCTCTAATTGGAAGGCGTGGCTATAACAGATCGACGCTAGCAGGTCGATTCTATTTGCCGATGCAGAAGCTGGAAAAGATCACATCCAGAACGCCCTCGACATCATAACGGCCAAAAAGTTGCTCGAAGCTATTGACCGCAGAGCGAATGTTTTCGGCTGACAATTCCGGTACAGCCAAATTAGAACGCGCAGCTATAGCCAATTGATCGCGGGCTTCAGTCAGGCGTTCGATATGGCGCAGACGCGTGGCAGCCGGAAAAGTTTGGGCGGAGAGTTGTTCGCCGACAGTATGCTCGACCGTTGCTACCATATCTGCCACTCCTTCACCCGTGGCTACACTTACAGCGAAGACGGATGTTTCACGTGAAACACGCAAGGCGGACACAGCTTGGCGCTCGGACTCTCCCGCCTCATCGATCTTATTAAAGACCATCAAATCGCCCTCGCGGAAATCTTCCGGCAAGGCGGGTGCGGTCGAGTCGATGACCCAGATACGCAGATCCGCTTCATCGGCCTTGGCGCGGGCGCGACGGATACCCTCAGCTTCCACGACTTCGTTGGTTTCCCGCAGACCGGCGGTGTCGTAGAGCAGAACCGAATAGGGGCCGATGCGTAATTGCGCTTCGATGATGTCGCGCGTCGTGCCGGCGATCGGCGTCACGATGGCGGCTTCGGCTTTCAGGAGCGCATTGAACAAACTCGACTTGCCAGCATTCGGTTCACCCAGAATGACAATCCGATAGCCTTCGCGGATTTGCCGGCCACGATGAGAATCGGCAATGGCCGCGTTAAGTTGTGCTTCCAATGCGCGGATACGGCCAAGAATGGAGTCGGTCAATTCCACTGGCAGGTCTTCATCCGGAAAATCGATATAGACTTCCAGCCGAGCCAGAATATCGATCAAGTCCGATCGCCAAGTTTCGTATTGTTGTTTCAGCCCGCCGCCCAATTGAGTCAGGGCCTGGCGTCGTTGAGCTTCGGATTCGGCATCGACCAGATCGGCGATGGCCTCCGCCTGGGTCAGGTCGAGCTTGCCATGCTCCAACGCCCGGCGTGAAAACTCACCCGGCGCCGCCAGTTGCAAACCCAGTTCGACCAGAATGAGATAGAGGCGATCGAGAATGGCTTTCGACCCGTGGACATGCAACTCAAGGCAGTCCTCGCCGGTGAAGCTATTCGGCGTCTTGAACCAGACAACCACCGCTTCATCGATCAGTTCATCCTGCCAGGTCAGCGACGTATAGGTCGCCACCCGGGGCGTCAGTGATTTCGATGTGAGTTGCTGGACTGCCCATAGCGCCTGGTCACCAGAAAGGCGGATGATCGACACCCCTGCCCGGCCCTGCGCCGAAGCCAGAGCGAAAATCGTGTGTTTCACGTGAAACACTCCTTAATACCTGGCTTTACTTTTTGTCGTTTTTACCGAAGGAACTCATGCTGGCCTGAGCCGCCGACTGCATCAGTTTGAAGAACTGATCCTGCGCCGTAACGCCCAGGCTCGACCAGTTTTTCATCATTTCTTCCGGCTGCATCGAATGGATATTCTGCGCCATCCGCTCTTTCATGGCGTTCATCATATAATCGTTCAACGGCTGAACATCGGGCAGGCCAAGAAAGGTGCGGGCCTCTTCCGGCGTGCATTCGACATTGACCGTGACTTTCATGATGATCTCCTAAACGAACCAACCCGATATGATCCTCTCATATCGGGTTGGCAAGAGCTAGAATAGATTGAACATTCCAAACACATAGTGTTTGGCTAGGCCAGGGGCCGCCGCGCACGTTTTGCGCGTAAGCCCTGCGGCGCTTGAGCACATATTAAGTGTTCATCGACTGGAAGAACTCAGCATTATTCTTCGTCTGGCGTAGTTTGTCGCTGAGGAACTCGATCGCATCCTGGGCGCCCATCGGGTTGAGGATACGGCGCAGGACATAGGTCTTTTGCAGATTCGACTTGTCGGTGAGCAGTTCTTCCTTGCGGGTGCCGGACTTGAGGACATCCATGGCCGGGAAGACGCGCTTGTCAGCGACCTTGCGATCAAGGACGATTTCCGAGTTACCCGTGCCCTTGAATTCTTCGAAGATGACTTCATCCATCCGCGAACCGGTATCGATCAGGGCGGTGGCGATGATGGTCAGCGAGCCGCCTTCTTCGATATTACGCGCGGCGCCGAAGAAGCGTTTCGGCCGTTGCAAGGCGTTGGCGTCGACACCACCGGTCAGCACCTTGCCCGATGACGGGACGACCGTGTTGTAGGCGCGGCCAAGACGGGTGATCGAGTCGAGCAGGATGACGACATCGCGTTTGTGTTCGACCAAGCGCTTGGCCTTTTCGATAACCATTTCGGCGACCTGGACGTGGCGGGTGGCCGGCTCATCGAAGGTCGAGGAAATGACTTCACCGCGCACGGTGCGCTGCATGTCGGTGACTTCTTCCGGGCGTTCATCGATCAGCAGGACGATCAGATAGCAATCCGGATGGTTGGCGGCGACCGATTTGGCGATGTTTTGCAGCATGACGGTCTTGCCGACGCGCGGCGGGGCGACGATCAGGCAGCGCTGGCCCTTGCCGAGCGGCGCCACGATATCGATGATGCGGCCCGAGCGATCCTTCAGGGTCGGGTCTTCGATTTCCATCCACAAACGCTGATCGGGATAGAGCGGCGTCAGGTTGTCGAAGTGGACCTTATGACGGATATTTTCCGGGTCTTCGAAATTGATGGTCTGGATCTTGAGAATGGCGAAATAGCGCTCGCCTTCACGCGGCGAACGGATCGGTCCTTCGACCGTATCGCCGGTGCGCAGGCCATGACGACGGATCTGCTGGGGCGAGACATAGATATCGTCTGGGCCAGGCAGATAGTTGGCTTCGGGCGAGCGCAGAAAACCGAAGCCATCTTGCAGGACTTCCATAACGCCGGAACCGGTGATTTCGACACCTTCTTCGGCCAGCGCTTTCAGCACGGCGAACAGCATGTCCTGCTTACGCATGTTGCTGGCGTTCTCGACACCCAGCGATTCTGCAAAGGTCAGCAGATCTGTCGGGGTCTTGTCCTTCAGGGTCTGGAGGGACATTTTCTGGCCGGTCATCGAGCCTTCAAGAACGTCCTCATCACCGTCTTCGTTTTCGAGATCGGCATCAAGCGTGTCTTCAGTCAGGTTTTCCACTGGCTGAATTTCGTTCTGGATTTCAGGCTCTGGCGTTTCGGTTTCATCGGTCATGGTAATCTCTTTGGTGAGTATGAGATACGCGCAAAGGGATTGCCGGGGCTTCTGGCCCTTAAGCAATTGCGATCGTATCCCCTGCCCCTTTTAGCTTAAACGCTTGAAAAGGCTGATAAATGTCTTTTGGAATGGCAATTCCACAGAACGTGGCGCCAACAGGAATGCCGCTTGGGCATATCTGGCGCGACCCTACACCAAGGAAATACGCGGTCAAGAATTTTTATGGGGTGTGGGGCCACGGACCCCATACCCCATAAATTATCGTGATCCGTATTCCAGCGTGACAGACAGCACCATGATGATCGCCAGAACGAACGGCACCTCGTTCATCTTGCGCCAGAAGCTCTCGGTGCCAATCGGTTCGCCACGTTGCAGCTTCTTGAAACGCACCGCCAGAAAATGGTGATACCCCGTCAGCAAAGCAACCCCGGCCAGCTTGACCAGAATCCATGTGCTCAACAACGACGCCCAGTGCTCATGAAAACGCAGCCAGATCAGGGTCAGACCAAACACATAGGCGGCGATCATCGCCGGATTCATGATGAGGCGCAGCAGATTGCGTTCCATCACATTGAACACGCTGGTTACGGCCGGTGTATCGGCGTTCTTGATATGATAGATAAATAATCGCGGCAGGTACAAAAGTCCGGCCATCCAGGCGATTACCGCCAGGATATGTAGCCCCCTTACCAAATCATACCAGTTCATGCGGCGCTCCTTGGACAAAAGCTGTGACATTTGGCGCAGTCATGATCGCCGATCACCGGCGCCTTCGAGCCGATCGCTTTCAGCACCTCGTCATTCAGCGCCTTGATATAACTTGGATTGACGCCCAATGCCGGCAAGCGAATATAATCCTTTACGCCCGCACTCGCCGCCAGATGGGCATATTCGATATCGAGTTCCACCAGGGTCTCGATATGTTCGGAGACGAAGGCGATGGGCACCAGGATGATCGACTTGCCATCCTTGCCGGCTTTCTGGATGCTGGCGTCCGTCGAAGGCCCGATCCATTTCATCGGCCCGACCCGGCTTTGATAACAGATGGCGTGTTCAATCGGATTGCCGAGCAAAGCCATGATTTTCGCCACGCCGCTCTCGACCTGTTCTTTATAAGGGTCACCGCGCGCGATGATGCTTTCCGGCAGGCCATGTGCAGAAAACAGCAGGCGATAACCGGCTGGGTCTTTCAGGGTTTTGATCCTGGCGGCAATGGCGTCCACATGCGCCTTGATGAAATGGTCATTATCCGAATAGCAGCAAACGCGTGTGACCTTTGCCCGCCCCCGATAAGCCTTCTCGAAAGCCTGGAAGGATGACAGGGTGGTGGTTGAGGAAAACTGCGGATAGAGCGGCAACAGCACGATCTCATCCGGCGCGTAGGCTTCAATCTCCCTGACCGCCGCCTCGATAAAGGGATGCCAGTAGCGCATACCGATAAAGACCCTTGCCTCGATTCCCTTGGTATTGGCGGCGATATAGGCTTGCAGTGCGTCAGCCTGCGCCTGCGTTTCCTTCAGGATCGGCGAACCACCGCCCATATAGGCATAGTTCTTTTTGGCCGAGGGCGCCCGCCGGCTAGAAATCAGCGAGGCTACGCCCTGGCGAAAGCCGAACGGCAGGTTGATGATATTCTTGTCAGCGAAGAGATTATAGAGAAACCCCTGCACATCTTCGGGATTTTTCGGCCCACCGAGATTGAATAACAATACCGCAACGCGCTTCATTTAAGCTCTGATCCGTTTCAGCGCCTGCTCGACATGAGGCATCGGCGTATCGGGGAAGATGCCGTGGCCCAGATTGAAGATCAAGGGCCCCTGCCCCCAGTTCTCCAGAATCAGATCAATCGCCTGATCGAGAGCCTTGCCGCCGGATCGCAGAACCACCGGATCAAGCGCGCCCTGGATCGGCGCCTTTTTCTGCAATTCGACGCCCAATTTCATCGGTGTCGCCGTGCCAAGCCCCATGCCCTGCACCGGCACATGGTCGATATAGTCATGGCAGCGGGCTTCGGCGCCGCGCGGAAAACCGATGATCGGGAGGGTGACGCCCAGTTCCCTCACCCGCTGGATCAGGCGAATATGCGGCTGGATGATCAGGCTGTTGAAATAGGGATCAGGAAAGCCTTCCGCCCAGCTCTCGAATATCTTCAGAACCTGCGCGCCATTATCGGCCTGCATTTTCAGATAGTGCGCCGAGGCCTCGATAACGATATCGATCAGGTCGAGCACCTTCTGATAGTCTTCATAGACGAAAGTGCGAATGAGACTGCGGTCGTGCGCCTTCTTGCCGTTGAGCATATAGGTCATTACCGTCCACGGCCCGCCACAAAAACCGATTAATGTGGTCTCCGGTGACAACTCCGCCTTCACGCGGGCAACGGTCTCACCCACATTCCTTAGCGCTTCCCCTGCTGAGCTAGCTTTTTCCCGCATGGCATCCAGCGCCGGTAATTCACCCAGGATCGGCCCTTCACCTACCGCAAAGGTCAGGTCCTGACCCAGGGCCAGGGGAATCATCAATATATCGGAAAAGAGGATGGCGGCGTCGTAACCAAAACGCCTGATTGGCTGCAAGGTGGCCTCGGCCGCCTTCTCCGGTGTGAGACAGAAATCAACGAACCCCTTGGTTGTAGCCCGAAGCTCCCGGTATTCCGGCAGGTAGCGCCCCGCCTGACGCATGAACCATACCGGAGGCACCTTGAGCGTCTGACCCTGGAGGACTGCCAGGATCGATGGATTGATGGGTGCCTGAATGGTGGTCATGAGTCAACCTGTGTGAAAGCGCCCCTTCCTTTGACCTACTCTAAAAGAAAAGAAAAGAGTTTGTAGAGGTTTATAGAGGCGGGGACAGTGCGCAAAAGTGTCGCAGATTTCGCCGGATTCACCGGTTCTTCACATCCCGTTAAGGATGATTAAGACTTCATTAACAGCCCTGTGAATGGCTTGGATAATTAATCAAACGTTAGGAAAGATTAAAACTTTCTTAAGTCGTATTTATGGATTCGTGTGAATGGTTAATGAAGAATTAACTTACACACAGAGAGCGATAATAATTTCATACAGAAACGCCAGGAGTCGATAAGCTGCGAGTAAAAACAGGTCTTTTGCAGCCTTATCCCCGGCCTTGCGGGGTCTGGCGAAATATCGGATGATTGTCCCCGGCCGGACCCGACTTATACAGTTGGCTTATCCCCGATTCGGCACACAGATTTATTTAACAGGCTATTCATGTCCTCGACATCCTTAAAGATCGGCAGCTACTTCCACGTTCATCTGGTATCGGACTCGACCGGTGAAACCCTGAACGCCCTGGCCAAGGCGGCGGCGGCCCGTTTTGAAGGTATTCTGCCGATTGAACATATCTATGTGTTAATCCGCTCCGAAAAGCAGCTTGAGCGCGCCCTGCTGGAAATGGAAAGTTTTCCGGGGATCGTGCTGCATACGATGGTCGATATGGAATTGCGTACCATGCTGGAAGCGCGCTGCCGTGAACTGGATATGCCGGCAATCGGAGTGCTTGATCCGCTGGTGGTGGCATTTTCGCGGCATCTGGGCGCGGCGGTTTCCAAGCGGGTTGGCGCCCAGCATAATCTCGATAATGAGTATTTCGAGCGTATCGAAGCGCTGAACTACGCCATCGCTCATGATGATGGCGCGGCGGCTGACCGGGTGAAGAACGCCGATGTGGTGTTGGTCGGCGTCAGCCGGACCTCGAAGACGCCGACCTGCATCTATCTGGCGCACCGGGGCATCAAGGCGGCCAATATTCCACTGGTGCCAGGCCGTGATCCGCCGGATGAACTGGACGATATGAATATTCCGCTGGTGGTCGGCCTGATCGCGTCGCCGGAGCGGTTGATTTCTATCCGCAAAAACCGTCTGCTGACGCTGAATGATGACCGGCCGTCTTCTTATACCGATCAGGAAGCGGTGCGGCAGGAGGTTATTCGTGCGCGCCGGTTGTTCGAGAAAAAAGGCTGGCCGGTGATCGATGTGACGCGGCGGTCGATCGAGGAGACCTCGGCGACTATTATCAGTCTGTTAAATGAAAAGCGGACCGGCAGGTTAGGCGGGATTTAAGACGCGGGGTCCCAAAGACGTTCTTTGGCCCCCGCACCCCATAACTCGACGGAGTTTAATCTCTAATAGTATTATGTAATTACTCGCTATCGTGTATCGGGGTGCAGGGGCCCCCGCCCCTGCAACTTACAAAGACCTAAATGACCCAGCTTATTCTCGCGTCCGCTTCCGCTTCCCGTTCCGCGCTGTTGACCGGCGCAGGTCTGACGCACACCAAGATCCCGGCCCATCTCGATGAAGACGCCATCAAGGACGAGTGCCTGCTGTGCGGGCACAGCCCGAAATCCGTGGCGCTGAAATTGGCCGAGGCCAAGGCGCTGCATGTATCCTCGCGGAATCCGGGTCTGGTGCTCGGTGGCGACCAGGTGCTGCAACTCGAAAAAGACCTGATCAGCAAGTCGCACAATATGGACGAGGCCCGCGTCTTGCTGAAACGCATGAGCGGCAAAACTCACTATCTTCACGCTGGCATGGCCCTGGCGGAAAACGGCATGATCGTCTGGTCCCAGGTCGAAACCGCCGAAATGACCGTCCGCACGCTGTCTGACGCCTTTATCGACAATTATCTGGCGCAAACCGGCAACAAAATCCTCTCCAGCGTGGGTTGCTACCAACTGGAAGGTGAAGGGGTTCACCTGTTCGAGGCGATCCGTGGCGACTATTTCACCGTTCTTGGCCTGCCCCTTCTCCCGCTTCTGGCACAGCTGCGTAATCTCAAGGTAGTAATGGCATGAGTGATCTTCCCATTGGTCTTCCTACAGGTGCGGCCATGGTCGCCGGCGTGGTCGGCCAGCCGATCCACCACTCCTTAAGTCCGTTTCTGCATACGGCCTGGCTGCGCGATCTCGGTTTGAATGGCGTCTATGCCCCGTTCGGCCCGAAGGACGAACATGGCTTCGACCGCCTGATCCTCTCTTGCCGCTCCAATGGCATTAAAGGCCTGAATGTCACCGCGCCTTTCAAGGAACAGGCCCTGGCCTTGGCCGACACGGTATCCGATACGGCGAAAAAGGCCGGTTCCGCCAACCTGCTGACCTTTGATGAGGAAGGCTATCTCCATGCCGATTCCACCGATGGCCACGGTCTGATCCGGGCCTTTGAACTTCAGGCGCCGGACTGCGACCTGTCATCGGCGCCGGTGGCGATCATGGGCGCCGGCGGGGCGTCACGCGCGGTCGTCGCCGCCTTACTCGACAAGGGTTGCCCGGAGGTGCGGATCATAAACCGGACAATCGCCCGTGCCGAAGAACTGGTGTTCGCCTTCAAGATCGGCGTCACCGCCTTTGACCTGACCCAGGTTGATCGGGCGTTTTCCGGCGCCATTGCCATTATCAACGCGGCCTCCGGTGGGCCGCACCCGTTGTTCGAAAACCTGACCGAAAACGCGGCGGTGATGGATATGACCTATCGGCCGCTGAAAACCGCCTGGTTGCAGGCGGCCGAAGCCAGGGGCCTGAAAACCGTCGATGGCCTGAACATGCTGATCGAACAGGCGCGGCCTAGTTTCAAGGCGTTTTACGGTATCGAGCCACGGCCTGATTATGATATCCGCAAACTGGCTCTGGATTTCCTGGGTGAAACAGCGTGATCAAGCTCGGCCTGACCGGTTCCATCGGCATGGGAAAGTCGACCATCGCGGCGATGTTCGCTGATGAGGGCGTGCCGGTGTGGGATGCCGATCAGGCCGTGCATCGCCTCTATGCCGAATTCGGCCCCCTCAAGGCAAAACTCGTCGAAACCTTCGGCGATATCCTGACGGACGGTGTGGTTGATCGCGTCAAACTATCGGTGGCATTGAAGGGCGAAGCGGCGAATTTCGAGACGCTTAACGCCATCGTCCATCCGGCCACGGTCGATGACCGCAATCGCTATCTGGCCGAACATGCCAGTGCGCCTCTGGTTGTCGCCGATATTCCGCTGCTCTATGAAACCGGTGCCGAAAACCAGCTCGACAAGGTTCTGGTGGTCAGCGCACCGGCCGATGTGCAGGCCGCCCGTGTCCTGGCGCGCGCCGGCATGACCGAGGCAAAGTTCGAGGCGATCCTGGCGCGCCAGATGCCGGATGCGGAAAAGCGGGCGCGGGCGGATTTCATCATCGATACTTCGAAAAGCCTCGATGATTGCCGCGACGCCGTGCGGGCGTTGATCGAAAAATTGCGCTGACCACTTTACAAATCACGCGCATCTCCGCACTTAAGAAACATGGCATTAGAAATCGTACTCGACACGGAAACCACCGGCATTGACCATAAAAAGGGTCACCGCCTGATTGAAGTCGGCTGCATCGAGATCGAGGACTTGTTGCCGACCGGCCGGACCTTCCATCGTTTTATCGATCCGGAGCGCGAGATCGAGCCTGACGCCATACGGGTTCACGGCATCACCAATGAAATGGTGCGTGGCAAGCCGAAGATGGAAGCGATCTGCGACGAGTTGATCGAGTTTCTCGGCGACCGTAAGATCATCGCGCACAATGCGTCGTTCGACCGGGGTTTCATCAATATGGAACTGGAGCGGCATAACCGCATCGCGCCGCCCACCGAACAGTGGATCGATACGCTGGAAATGGCGCGTTTGAAATTCCCAGGCGCGGCCAATTCGCTTGACGCTCTGTGCCGGCGCTTCAATATCTCACTGGCCGAACGCGACCTGCACGGCGCGCTGATCGACGCCCGTTTGCTCGCCAGTGTTTACCTGGAATTGCTCGGCGGCAAGGAACGTGGGCTTGATCTCGAAATGGTCGGTGCGCGTGCGGCGGCGGCGCAGACGGCCAATCATGTCAGCTACGGCGCGCGTCCGCGTCCGTTGGTTTCGCGCATCACGGCCGATGAAGCCGAGGCGCATGAAGCGTTTGTGAAAAAATACCTGAAAGAAAAGTCACTCTGGCCAACTGGTTCTTAAGCGGCTTGCCGGCCTGAACGCAGCAGCCACAGCATATCTTCGAGCACACGCGGATCGACGGGCTTGACCAGATGCAGGTCGAAGCCGGCGGAGGCCGTTTTCAGGCGCATCTGTTCGTCGCCCCAGCCGGTCTGGGCGATGATTTTCATCTGGCCCAGTTCGGGCATGGCGCGCAAGGCCTGGCAAACCTGAAGACCGTCCATGCCGGGCATACCTATATCAAGCAAAACAACGTCGGGTTTGAAGTCGGCAGCCAGTTTCAGCGCGCTTTGACCGTCATGGCAACTTTTCACTTCATCGCCGAACAGTTCGACTGTCCAGTGCAGGGTATCGGCGGAGGCCTGGTTGTCATCGACGACCAGAACGCGCAGGGAGGATTTTAGAGGCACCATTACACAAGCGAGCTTTAACAGGCGGGCGGATTTTCCGTAGGGCCGTTCTCCTAGCCGAGACGATATAAAAAATCGCTGTGGCTTTGCTTTGGATGCAAAAAGCCCGGCGTCACCACCGGGCTTCTTCAAATTTACGCGTGCAGAGGTTGTGCCTCTGCAACTTGCTTAAGCTTGCCCCACCGTCTGCTGCGACTGGATATTGCCTTTTTGCTGCATGTACAGCGCACCGAAATCGATCGGCTCCAGGAAGAAGGGCGGGGTGAAGCCGCCGTCGGCGGTCGCATCGGCGATGATGCGGCGGGCGAACGGGAAGAGATAGCGCGGGCATTCGACGAGCAGGGTCGGCTCGATCATCTGCTCAGGGATATTACCGAGCTGGAACAGACCGCCATAGACCAGTTCGATGGCGAACATCGCGCCTTCAGGCGTCGAAGCCTTCACGGTCAGCTTGATATCGACCTCGAACATGCCGTCCGGGCGGCCCTTGGCGCTCATTTCAACGCCGAGATCGACTTCCGGGCGCGAATCCATGCGCAGGGAATTGGGCGCGCGGGGATTTTCGAACGAGAAATCGCGGATAAATTGCGCCAGGACCTGCATTTGCGGGACGGGCGGTTGTTCGGGGGTAAAGGCGTCAGACATGAAAACAGGCTCCGGTAATTCATATTTGTAAGGCGGCGGAAACAGCCGCACCGACATGTGTGGAAATGCGACTATCAGATAAGAAAATTTTAAGCAATCAAACGAAGAGTTCCGTTTCCTTAAACTTATCCTATATAGTTACTGTGGCGGGCGTTCAAAGACGCCCAAAAATGACCTGCGGCCCGAAAGCCAGACTCGAAAACAGAAGAGACATTCCGTGAATACCCAAGTGATAGCCCTTATTGTTTTTGCCGTGCTGGCCGTGGTGATCCTGTTGCAGCTCTATAATGTGCTGGGCCGCAAGGCGGGTTTCCGCCCCGAAGAGAAGCCGGCCGGACCGAAAGGCGAGGAACTGGATGCCGCTGTGCGCGCCGAGCGCGTGCCGGAAGCCATGCGTATGCCCAATCTGGAAACGCTGAAAACCCGCGACACCAACTTCAACGAGATCAATTTTCTCGAAAAGGCCCGCGAAACCTATGAGCAGGTCGTGATTGCCTTTCACAAGGGTGAACTGGACGCCATTAAGGATAAGCTGTCAGAACGTGTCATGAGCAGTTTCAGCCAGGCGGTCAGCCAGCGCGCCAGCGCGTCGAAGGATACGGTCAGCTTCGTCGATGCGCCGAAGGCCGATCTCGACCTGATCGATTTCAAGGAAGACCTGGCGCAGATTCGTGTCCGTTTCCTGTCGGAACTGGCCTATGAAGACGTTGTTGTGCCCGGCGAAACGGCGGAAGCAGCGGTTCCCGTGACCGCTTCGGATAAAAAAGCGGAGCCTGTCAGGCCGCACCGCACCTATAAGCGGACCGCTGAATACTGGACCTTCCAGAAGGCGATGAAAAACCCTGCCAACCCCTGGTTGCTTACAAAGGTAGAGGCGGCCAAGGCGTGAGGTTGAGGCTTGGTTTTGCGCTTGTTCTGACGTTGCTGGTTGCGGCCTGCGCCGAAAGGCCCGCCACGCCGCCGGTGGTGACCCCGCCGAAGACGCCAACCGAAACAGGCCAGCCGCCGGTCTATTTGCCGACGCCGGTGCCGGAAGGCGCGCGCCTGTCTGATCTGCCGGGCTGGGAGAAAGCCGATCCGTTTATCGCCATCGAAGCCCTGCGCGCCACCTGCCAGTACAAGAAGGGCCGTCAGTACGCCGATATCTGCGCGGCCATGACCCGGCAGGATTTCGAGACGCCGCACCAGATTATGGCCTTTCTTAATGCGCATTTCCGTGTTGAGAAGGTAGAAGGTCAGGGTTTGCTGACTGGCTATTTCGTGCCGGACTACGAGGCGCAATTGGCGCCGGACGCGGAATTTTCGCAGGTCGTGCGCACCAGGCCCGCTGATCTTGTCACCGTGCCGGGTTCGCAGATGACGCCAGCCTCATCGGCGCCGAAAGCGGCGGCCCGCCGGCTGGGTGATCTTTATGTGCCCTATTTTACCCGCGCCGAAATTGAGCAAATGTCCGCATATAACGTTTCCGGGACGCAATATTACATGCGGCCGGAAGACTATTTCTTTATGCAGATTCAAGGGTCGGGCTTTCTCGACCTGCCGGATGGAAAGCGTGTCTATGCCGCTTATGCCGCCGATAATGGCTGGCCTTTTACCGGCATCGCCAAAACCCTGACCGATCGCGGCATCCTCGACAAGACCCAGACATCGGGCGATAATATCCATGCCTGGCTGGCGGCGCATCGCGGGGCGGAAGCCACCGAGATCATGAACACCAATGCGCGTTATATCTTCTTCGTCATTCAGCCTGAGCAATCCGAACCGGTCGGCGCGTCGGGCCTGGCCCTGCCGCCGGGGTCAGCCATCGCCGTTGATCCGTTACTGAATGATATGGGCGATCTGTTCTGGATCGACGCCGACGCCGGCGCATTGAAAGAGTCGTTCCCGACCTACCAGCGGATGGTGGCGGCGCTCGATACCGGCGGTGCGATCAAGGGCCAAATCCGTGCCGATCTTTATGTCGGTCACGGCCAGCGCGCTGGATCGGAAGCCGGCCGGATCAAGCATAGCCTGCGGATGTGGCGGATCGTGCCCTATATTGGGCATTAAAACCTAAACGTTATTCGCAACGCGTCAAAACACAACAGCCCCAATACGCCCGAACTCGCCAGGAACAGGCAGAAGCGGATGGTGGTGATATTGGCGGTCGATTGCACGACGGAGTGAATGATGCGCAGGGCCACATAGAGCCACGCCAGGTATTCGAGGCCGGGATTGGACAGGCCGCTGAGAAAGATGCCGAGACAGAGCGCGTAAAACAGCGTCGGCTGCTGCATCAGGTTGTTGTAATTGTCGGCGGCCCATTGCGCCTGCGGCGGCATCTGGCGGATCGCCTCACCGCTTTGCAGGCGCGCTTCCGATATGGCGTAACGGACAAGCGCCGGCAGCCTGCGGACATAAAGCCAGACAAGCATGATCATCGACCAGGCAACAAGCGCGAGTACGGGTTGTATCATAGTGCCTGCAACCTAACCGGCAAAAGCTAAATTAAGACTGAATAACGAGTCATTAGTCATGTTTTTTAACAATGACGAACACGCATTTCACACGTTTTCCGCACACAAAGTTGATGGTCGGGCCACTAGCTATGCAGGGTATGCAATGTTAAAAGTAGAGCCGTTGCTCAGGTTCGCCTGAGTGGCCCGCTGGAGCTAGGCTATGCCCCGCCCGGTCCGTGCGGAAAGGTCGAAAACGAGATGCGGCGCGCCATCCCCCGGCGCGTCAGCATCGAACCCGGGACGCAGGAGCCACTTCCCCCCCATAAAGAGGCTTTTACGCCCAAGCCGCCAATCCCCCGCCGGATTGGCGGCTTTTTATTGGGCGATAGTCCGGGCTTCTTTAAAAATGCGCGCCACCAGAACGGCAATAAAGTGATCACAAAATCGGTTTCGGAGGCAAGTTTGTAGTGAAACCGTTGCGCACTTTTGTTAAAGATTGTGTCACATACGCCAGTCCCATATTTCGGGACTCATAATAACGAACCGCGAACCGGCGCCACCCCGACACTCGCGGTCAGGATCAAGTGGAAATACGCATGGACACGCTCACGCCTGGCGAAAGCCAATCCCCCTCCAAGGACGCCCTGACAAAGGCTTTCATAACGAGCCGGGGGGCCAGGGATTTTCTCAGGCTCGATGAGTGCGAAAAAAACTTCCTGACCCAGATACTTGAGGATTTCGACGCCGATGAACTGGCCGACCTGACCGCCGGCGACCTTAATCGCGTTATTGCCGGCTTCTGGCAATATGGTGGTCAGCGAGACGGCGCCCAGACCTTGCGGCGCATAACGCCTGTACTGGATGATAAGGGCCAGCCGACCCCTTACGATGTGGTCGAGCTCATACAGGGCGACTCGCCGTTTATCGTCGAAACCGTCATGGGCGAACTGATCGATCAAGGCGTTTCCATCCGGTCGATGTTTCATCCGGTTGTCACCCCGCACCGTGATTCCGACGGCAACCGCGTCAAGACCGGTGAACCTTTGAAGGTCGGGGAAACCAGGGAATCGATGATGCTGGTCTTCATCGAGCGCCAAAGTGCCGAGCGCCATAAGCAGATTACTGAGGGCATCGACCAGAGCCTGAACGACCTCAAGCTGGCGGTGCGCGATTTTCCGCGTATGCAGAAGCTGCTGGCCGAAGAAATCGAAGCGCTCGATCGCCAGCGCGGCAATCCCGCCATCGATGCGGCGGCGCTGGACGAAAACCTCGCCTTCCTGCGCTGGGTCGATGAAAACCACTTTGTTTTCCTGGGCGCGCGCGGCTATGCCTATCCGCGCGAAAGCGACGGCGCCTATGCCCGCGAAGAGCCGCTGAACCAGATGCAGGAAGGCTTCGGTGTCCTGCGTGACTCTGGCCGCGCCGTGTTGCGCCGGTCCAGCGAGCCGGCGGTGCTCAGCAAGCAACTGATGTCGCAGCTTCAGAATTCGGAACCGGTGACGGTGGCCAAGGCCAATCTCAAATCCCGTGTCCACCGCCGCGTCTACATGGATTATATCGGCGTCAAACGTTATGGCGCCGATGGCAAGCCTTCGGGCGAGGTCCGTTTCGTCGGCCTGTTCACCAGCGAAGCCTACGATCGCCCGGCTTTCGAGGTGCCACTGATCCGAAAGAAGGCGGAGCATGTGCTGCATGAGGCGGCGGCGCTCGGCCTTCAGGGTGGATATAATGAAAAGCGCCTGAAGAATATTGTCGAAACCTATCCGCGCGATGAACTGTTCCAGATGACCGAGCAGGAATTGCTGCGCATCGCGCGTGGCATCCTGCACCTGTCCGATCGTCCGCGTGTGCGGCTGTTCACCCGCGTCGATCCGTTCGATCGCTTCATTTCGGTGATGCTGTATATTCCGCGCGAAATCTATCAGTCGCAGATGCAGAAACAGGCCGGCGAAATTCTTGCGGCCGCCTGGTGCGGCCGTGTTTCGGCGTCCTATTCCTACATCACGGAATCGCTGCTTTCCTGCATCCATTATATTATCGGCGTCACGCCCGGCGATCACTTCGATCCGAACATCGCTGATGTCGAAGCCGATATCGAGAACATCACCCGTTCCTGGCCCCAAAAGGTCGAGGCGCAGGTCGAAAGGCTCGACCAGACGCCGAAGGGCATCGACTGGATGACTTGGGCGGCGGCCTTCCCCGCCGGCTATCAGGAGCGTTACACTACCAATGAAGCGGTCATAGATACGGTCTGCCTGCAAGGGCTTTCCGCCGATGCGCCGGTCAATGTCAGGGCCTATCAGCGGCTGGAAGACGACGAAAACCACTTCTGTTTCAAGCTCTATACCCGCGCCGAAAAGGCCATTCCGCTATCGGATATCCTGCCTGTGCTCGGTAATATGGGTCTGAAAACGTTGGAGGAATACGGCTATCACGTCCGCTCCACGACGATCGGCACCTATTGGGTCCATGAGTTCATTCTCAAAATGCCCCGCGGTCACGTCAGCGCCTTTGCTGATTTCCGCGATGAGTTTGAGCAGACCCTGCTGGCCCTGTGGTACGGCAAGACGGAAGATGACGGTTTCAACGCCCTGGCCCTGACCGGCCAGTCGTGGCGCGAAGTGGCTTTGCTGCGCGCCTTCTGCCGTTATCGTGTCCAGTCCGGCCTCGATCCGAGCGCCGATATCCAGCAAGCCGCCCTGCGTGACAATCCGGCAGTAGTTAAAGCGCTGCTCGGCCTGTTCAATATCAAGTTCGCGCAGAAAGGTGGTAATGCCTCTGCGCGTGAAACGGCGGTCGAAGCGGCCACGGCTGATATCGAAACCCTGCTGCAAAAGGTCGCCAGTCTCGATCATGACCGCGTGCTGCGGCGGCTTTCGGCCCTGATCGGCGCAACGCTTAGGACAAACTATTTCCAGAAGGACAGCGCGGGCAACGACAAGGCCTATATCTCCTTCAAGATCGCCAGCCGCGAACTGGCCGACCTGCCTGAACCCAAGCCCTACCGCGAAATCTTCATCTGGTCGCCGGGCGTCGAAGGCGTCCACCTGCGCTTCGGCCCGGTGGCGCGGGGCGGCCTGCGCTGGTCGGACCGCAAGGATGATTTCCGCACCGAGGTGCTGGGGCTGGTCAAGGCGCAGCAGGTGAAGAACGCTGTCATTGTGCCGGTCGGGTCGAAAGGCGGTTTCTTCCCGAAGAAACTGCCGAAAAACGGCACACCCGATGAGGTGAAAAGCGCCGCCATCGTCGCTTACAAAACCTTCCTCTCAGGCCTGCTTGACCTGACGGACAATCTCGACGCCAAGGGTCATATCGTCCCGCCGGCCGATGTCGTCTGCTGGGATGATCCCGATCCGTATCTGGTGGTTGCGGCGGATAAAGGCACGGCCACTTTCTCCGATATCGCCAATGGCGTTTCGGCCGATTATAATTTCTGGCTGGGTGACGCCTTCGCCTCCGGCGGCTCGGTGGGCTATGATCACAAGGCCATGGGCATCACGGCGCGCGGCGCCTGGGAAGCGGTCAAGCGCCACTTCCGCGAAATCGGCAAGGATATCCAGACGCAATCTTTCACTGCCGCCGGTGTCGGTGATATGTCGGGCGACGTCTTCGGCAACGGTATGTTGCTGTCGAAGGAAACCCTGCTGGTCGCCGCCTTCGATCACCGCGATATCTTCATTGACCCCAATCCCGACGCGGCCAAATCCTTCGCCGAGCGTGAGCGCATGTTCGCCCTGCCCCGCTCTTCCTGGCAGGATTACAATAAGGAATTGATCTCGAAGGGCGGCGGCATTTTTCCGCGCAGTCAGAAATCGATCCCGCTGTCGCCGGAAATCAAGGCTTTGCTGGATCTGGAAGCCAATGAAGTGTCACCATTCGAGCTGATGCAGGCCATCCTCAGGGCACGCGTCGAGCTGCTCTATTTCGGCGGCATCGGCACCTATATCAAATCGCCGGCGCAAGGGCATCTCGATGTCGGTGACAAGGCGAATGACGCCATCCGTATCAATGGTTCTGAAGTGCGCGCGAAAGTGATCGGCGAAGGCGCCAATCTCGGCATTACCCAGGCCGGACGGATTGCCTGCGCCGAATCCGGCGTGCGGCTCAATACCGACGCCATAGATAATTCCGCTGGCGTCGATTGCTCCGACCACGAGGTCAATATCAAGATCCTGCTTAGCCAGGTGATCGCCTCCGGCAAACTGAGGGCCGAGGCCCGTGACGACCTGCTGGCGAGCATGACTGATGATGTGGCGCGGCATGTGCTGAAACACAATTACGACCAGACCCTGGCGCTTTCGCTTCAGGAAGCCACCTCGGCGGAAGATAATTCCGCGCAGCAGGCCTTTATGTCGGGTCTGGAAAAACGCGGTCGCCTCGATCGCAAGGTCGAAGGGCTGCCGTCCAATTCGGTGCTCGAAGCGCGCAAGGTTGGCAATCACGGGCTTTTCCGGCCGGAACTGGCGGTCATTACCGCCTATGCCAAGCTGGTCCTGTTTGATGATATTGTGGCCGGGACGGCGCCGGATGATGCCGGGCTTGCGCCGGTGCTGGTGCGGTATTTCCCGCCGGCGCTGCATGATTACAGGGACGCTATCCGCAAGCACCGTCTGCATCGTGAAATCATCGCTACGGTGGTGAGCAACGAGATCGTCAATGTGTGCGGACCGAGCTTCGCCATGCGGGTGACGCGCGGGGCCGGGGTTGATACGTCTGCGCTGGTCCGGGCATTCGAGGCCACGCGCCAGTTGTTCGATATCAATGCCCTGTGGAGCGAGGTCAATGCGCTCGATAACATGATACCGGCCGAAGCGCAGACGGCGCTTTACAGCGATCTGGCCAGCTTTGTCCGCCACCAGACCTACTGGATCATGCGGCGTAATGCCGGCCAAACCGTTGATCTCGCCGCCATGCTGAAGCCTTATGCAGAGGGTGTTTCTAGTCTGCTCGCCCAGGGTGATGCGGCCTTTACCGGCTTGGCGAAGGCGCGTCTCGCCGATCGCGTGGCCGAACGGGAAGCCCTGGGTTGTCCCGCCGATCTGGCGGCGCGAATTACCCGCCTGAGCGCTTTCCATCATGCTGCCGATATTATCGACCTGGCGTCCGAAAAAAAGAAGCCGCTCGACAAGACGGCGGAACTCTATTTCCTCACCGGCGCGCATTTCGGCTTCGATGGCCTGCAAGCGGGGGCTGGCGATCTGGCCTCCAGCGATCCGTGGGACCGTATGGCGACCCGTCGCCTGATCGAGGATGTGCTGTCTGAACAGAAGACGGTGGTGAAAACCATGATGGCCCGTATGTCGCCATCGGAAAGCCCGGCGGAAATTATCGAAAACTGGGAAGCCGAAAACAAGACCTTGATCGAGCCGTTGCAGCAGATGATGACAGACATGGAAACGGGCGGCTGGAGTTTCGCCAAGCTGACGATTGTGAATGCGCTGATCCGGGAGTGGGCGGGTAAGTTGTAATAGCTCTCCTCCCCATTTAAGAAATGGGGAGGAGAGGTTGTAACATGCCTCTTGTCTTGGAACTGCTTTAGGCCCATTTACAGCGCAGTTACAGTTTAAGGCGCTGCCATGTTTATCCAGACCGAATCCACCCCGAACCCCGATGTCATCAAGTTCATTCCCGGTCAGGAGGTGCTTGATACCGGTACGAAGGAATTCCGCACGGCGGAAGAAGCGCAGGTCTCTCCGCTGGCTGAGAGCTTGTTCGCGCTCGATGGCGTGGCTGGGCTGTTCTTCGGTAATGATTTCCTGACTGTCCGCCGTTCGCCGGATTCGGACCTGATCTGGGCGCAACTCAAGCCGCCAATCCTGGCCGCCATCATGGATTTTTATTCCAGTGGCCAACCCATCCTGCGCGAAGCGGAAGTCAAAAACGACATCGTTTATGAAGGCGAACTCGGTCAGATCGTGGCCGAGATCAAGGATCTGCTTGATACCCGTGTCCGTCCGGCCGTGGCCCAGGATGGCGGCGATATCGAATTCGACAGCTTCGACATGGATAGCGGCACGCTCTATCTGCATATGCGCGGCGCCTGTTCAGGTTGCCCGTCGTCTTCGGCCACCTTGCGCCAGGGCGTCGAAAGCCTGATGAAGCACTATGTGCCGGAAGTGAAATCCATCGAGCAGGTTCTCTAGTTGAGCCTGCGTCTGGTCATTGATACCTCCCTGAACGCCTGTGGTCTGGGGCTGTTCGATGGCGAAACCTGTCTGTTTCAGATCACTGAAGGTATGACGCGCGGTCAGCAGGAACGCCTGCCGGTCATGGCGCTGGAAGCCTTTCAGGCGACAGGGATCAAGCCGAAAGCCCTTGATATTATTGGCACCACACTGGGGCCGGGTTCCTTTACGGGTGTGCGGGTCGGCTTGTCCTTCGCCAAGGGTCTGGCGGCGGGCGCCGGTGTGCCATTGAAGGGGATCGGTACGCTGGAAGCCCTTGGCCATCATGCGGAATTGCTCAATAAAAGCCGCCTGGCGGTGGTGAATGGCGGTCGTGGCCAGATTTACGTTCAGCCTTTTCCCGGCGGATCAGCCGTGACCCTCGATGTGAACATGCCGGAAGCCATAACCGAATTTGCGTCGGCCAATCCGGTTGAAATCCTGACCGGCCCGGCCGCGGCGCTCCTTGCCGGCTATTGGCCTGATGCCAGCGAATTCCCCCAAACGTGGCCAGCGCTTGACGCGCTTTCCAGGCTGACCGTAGATGTGGGTCACGATGATTTGACCCCGCTCTATATGCGCGAAGCCGATGCCATTGCCTCGACCCGCGGTATTATCAGCCTGAACGAGCCTGCCTGACCCATGCCCCTGATCCGCCAGCTCGACACGCCTTCCATGCAGCTTGAGCACATCCATACGCGGTGCTTCGATTATGGCTGGAGTGAAGGGGTTTTCGCCGATCTGCTGATCAAGCCGCACCACCGCACCTATGTGTTCGAGGTCGAGGGCGAGATTGTCAGCTTCGTGGTGATGACGGTGGTGGCCGGC
The DNA here is from genome assembly GCF_035497195.1 of Asticcacaulis sp. GTDB lineage: Bacteria > Pseudomonadota > Alphaproteobacteria > Caulobacterales > Caulobacteraceae > Asticcacaulis. The sequence continues at coordinate 141,470 of NZ_DATJDZ010000014.1, read as the reverse complement.
GAGGGCGAGATTCTGACCATCTGCACCGATCCGGACTTCCAGAAGCGCGGCCTGGCGCGGATGCTGCTGGAGCAGGTCATCAAGGCCCTGCGCGGCGAGGGCGCGGAATCGCTGTTTCTGGAGGTGGCCATCGATAATCCGGCAGCGCTGCGGCTGTATGAAAGTGTAGGCTTTAAAAAGACCGGACGGCGCAAGGCCTATTACAGTCGCAAGGGCAAGCCGCCGGCGGACGCCTACATCTTGAGGCTTGCACTCTGAGGCGCAACACCATACATTTGCGGGACTTTTTGCCTATACCGGAGTGCAGGTCATGGATCGCATAGAACAACAATGTATCGAAAAAGGTATGCGGATGACTGACCAGCGCCGGGTTGTGGCGCGTGTCCTGTCGGCGGCCGAGGATCATCCGGATGTAGAAGAACTGTACCACCGGGCCGCGGCGGTCGATCCCAATATCTCGCTGGCGACGGTATATCGCACTGTGCGCCTGTTTGAAGAGGCCGGTGTGGTCGAGCGCCATGATTTCGGTGATGGCCGATCGCGCTATGAACAGGCGGGAGACGATCACCACGATCACCTGATCAATATCAAGACCGGTCAGGTTGTTGAATTCTTCGATGAGGAAATCGAGAAACTGAAGGAGAGCCTGGCGGAAAAGCTGGGCTACAAGCTGGTCGGTCACAAGCTGGAGCTTTATGGCGTGCCGCTTGGGGAAGAGAAATAAAGGTTTTGCAGGGGACACAGTCCCCTGCACCCCGGAACATGTCCTTCATAATAACAAAAGACCGGACCCCTAAGGGCCCGGTTTTTGTTATTTTCAAAGAATAGTTATGAGGTGCAGGAGGCTGTGCCTCCTGCATACCTTGAATTTCTGTCCACAAACGACCATAACCGCCTGATGAACGATCACGTCCCCCTAAAGAAGCTCCATATCAAGACTTACGGCTGTCAGATGAACGTCTATGACAGCGAACGCATGGTCGATATCCTGCGTCCGCTGGGTTATGAGGTGTCTGACAAGGCCGAAGGGGCCGATCTGGTTCTGCTCAATACCTGCCATATCCGCGAAAAGGCGGCCGAAAAGGTCTATTCCGAGATCGGCCGGCTCAAGGAGATGCGCGAGGAAAAGGAAGCGCGTGGCGAAGGCCGGATGACCATCGCCGTGGCCGGTTGCGTGGCGCAGGCCGAGGGCAAGGAAATCATGAACCGCGCCCCGGCTGTCGATCTGGTTGTCGGGCCGCAGGCCTATCACCAGCTTCCCGAACTGATCGCCCGCACCCACCGTTCCAAGGGTGAGCGCCTGTCCGCCGATTTCGCGCCTGAAGCCAAGTTCGATGCGCTGACTATGGATCGTGCCGTTTCCGGGCCGACCGCCTTCCTCACCGTGCAGGAAGGCTGCGACAAGTTCTGCACTTTCTGCGTCGTGCCCTATACGCGTGGCGCCGAATGGTCGCGCCCGGTCAAATCGATCCTGGATGAAGCCCGCGCCCTCGCCGCCAAGGGCGTGCGTGAACTGACCCTGCTCGGCCAGAACGTCAACGCTTACAATGGCCTGGATGCTGATGGCCTGGAATCGACCCTGGCTAAACTGATGTATGCTTTGGCCGATATCCAAGGCATGGATCGTCTGCGCTATACCACCTCGCACCCCAACGATATGGGCCAGGACCTGATCGACGCGCACCGCGACCTGCCCGCCGTCATGCCCTACCTGCACCTGCCCGTGCAGTCCGGTTCTGACAAGATCCTGCGCGCCATGAACCGCAAGCATGGCCGGCAAGCCTATTTCGACCTGATCGAGCGCATCAAGGCGGTGCGGCCGGATCTGGCGATTTCCGGCGATTTCATCGTCGGCTTCCCCGGTGAGACCGACAAGGATTTCGAGGACACGCTCGATCTGATTCGCCGGGTCGGCTATGCCTCGGCCTTCTCGTTCAAATATTCGCCGCGTCCGGGTACGCCGGCTGCTGGTATGCCCGGTCAGGTGCCTGACGACGTGGCCGATGCTCGCCTGCAAACCCTGCAAGCCCTGATCATCGAACAACAGCAGGCCTTCAAGGAAAAGCTGATCGGCCAGACGCTCGATATTCTGTTTGAAAAGCCGGGCCGTCTGGTGGGTCAGGCCATTGGCCGCTCGCCTTACCTGCAATCGGTCTTCGTTGAAGACGCCGCCCATTTGATTGGTCAGATTCACAAAGTGAAAATCATCGCCAACAGCAATAATAGTCTCAAGGGCGAGTTAGCCTGATGGCCGCTGTAAAAGACGACTTTATCAACCTGACGGACCCGTGCGTTATGGCTGTGGTCGGACCTTCCGAACGCTATCTCGCCATGATCGAGGGGGCGTTCAAGGTGCTGGTTGAGATGCCGGGCGGTGGTCTGGTGATCTCCGGTGATGCCCGTGCGCGTCAGAAAGCCAGGGCCGTGATTGTTACCCTGGCTGATATGTACGACCAGGGCGTCGATATCGCCGAGGCCGATGTCCGACGCCTGATCAATGAGCCACATCTGACGGGTGGAAAGGCGGAAAAAGCGAAGACGGCCGTACCGCTCGACCAGCGCAACACCATCGTCATGGGCCGGCATGGCGCCATCGCCGCGAAAACGGCCGGCCAGGCCGCCTATATCCATGAACTGGCATCGAACGACCTCGTTTTCGCGTTGGGGCCGGCAGGCTCCGGCAAGACCTTCCTGGCCGTGGCGCATGGCGTTTCCCTTTTGCTCAAGGGCGCGGTCGACAAGCTGATCATCACCCGTCCGGCGGTCGAAGCGGGTGAACGGCTGGGCTTTCTGCCGGGTGATCTCAATGAAAAGATCGATCCGTATCTGACGCCGATCTGGGGCGCGCTCGATGATATCCTGGGGCCGCAACTGCTTGCCAAGAAGCGCGAAACCAGGGAGATCGAGGTCGCGCCGCTCGCCTATATGCGCGGTCGCACCCTCTCCTATGCCTATGTCATTATCGATGAAGCGCAGAACACCACGCGGATGCAGATGAAGATGATCCTCACCCGCCTCGGCGAAGGCTCGAAAATGGTCGTCACCGGCGATCCGTCGCAGATCGACCTGCCCAATCGTGGCGACTGCGGTCTGGTCCATGCCGTCCATCTGCTCGATAAGGTCGAGGGCGTCGGCAAGGCGGAACTCAAGGCCGAGGATATTGTGCGTCACGAACTGGTGGCGCGCATCGTCCGGGCCTACGACAATGAGTTCAAAAGCTGATGGCGCACGAAGACACGCATCTTATTGATATCGAGGTCGAGGCAGAGGGTTGGCTGGATGCCCTGCCGGACGTGCAGGCAGTCGTTCAAACCGGTATATTGGCAGCGCTTAAAGCCGCCGATGTGACGGAGCAGGCGGATATTGTCGTGCTGTTGTGCGACGATGCCGAGATGAAATCGCTCAACACCGAATACCGCCAGAAGAACGCCCCGACCAATGTGCTGTCCTTCCCGGCGCCGAAAATGCAGGGCATGGCGCACCTCGGCGATATCGCGCTTGGGCTGGAAACCTGCGTCCGTGAAGCCGCCGAACAGCAGAAGACACTGAAAAATCATGTCCTTCATCTGTCTGTGCATGGCGCTTTGCATTTATTGGGTTATGATCACATGACCGACGAAGAGGCGGAAGAGATGGAAAATCTCGAACGCGATATTCTGAAAAGCCTCAATGTCGCCGATCCTTATGGACCTGAACACACCCATGGCTGAGCCAGACGACGCGCCCCGCAAGTCTTTTCTATCCTTCTTCGGATTCAAGCCGAAACCGGCGGAAAAATCCGGACCCGACTCTCATGACGCCGAGGATGGCGCGGCGGCGGCAGCCAACCTGATTGACCACGCCCGCGCTTTCCAATCTTTAAGCGTCGCCGATGTCATGACGCCGCGGGTCGATATCGTCGCGGTCGAACTGTCGAGCACCCTTGCCGATGTCGTGCGCATCTGCGTCGAAAGCGAACATTCGCGCCTGCCGATCTATCGTGATGGGCTGGATGATCCGGTTGGCGTGGTTCACATCAAGGATATCCTCAAGCTGCTGTCACCGGAGCCGGGCCGCGCCGCGCCGAACTGGGCCGAACCGGTGCTGCACCGTATCCGCCGCGAACTGCTTTACGTCCCCTCCTCCATGACCACTTCCGACCTGATGCTGCGGATGCAGGCCCAGCGCATCCATATGGCGCTGGTGATCGATGAATTCGGCGGCACCGATGGCCTGGTGACCCTGGAAGACCTGATCGAGGCGGTGGTCGGTAATATCGACGATGAATACGATGAAGCCGGCGACGAGGAAATGCGTGAACTACCGAATGGTCAGTATGAAATCGATGGTCGCGTCGAGCTGACCACACTGGAGGAAAAGCTCGGCCTCAAGCTCTATCCGGAGGAATCCGAAGAGGAAATCGACACCCTGGCTGGTCTGGTCTCGGTGCTGGCGGGACGTGTGCCCCAGCGCGGCGAGGTGGTGCCCTACGCCGATGCCGGTTTCGATATCGAAGTGCTTGATGCCGATGCCCGCCGCATAAAGCGCCTGCGTCTGCATCGCCGGACTCCGGAGCTGGCGGATATCACGGCCGCCGATGACTAATCTGGCAGGATTTCTGAAACACCCGCTTCTGGCGCCGGTGGTGACCTTCATGGGTGACCCCCGTAAGCGCCCGCGTATGCTGGCGGCTATATCCGGGCTGCTGATCGCTTTCGCCCAACCGCCATTCGGCTTCCTGCCGGGCCTGCTTGGCTATGGCCTGTTGCTCTATGCGTTGGAATGTCACCTGGGCAACTGGCCAAAGCGGACCGCCTTCTTCATGGGCTGGCTGGCGGGTTTTTGCTACTTTCTTGTTTCATGTTTCTGGGTGGCGGAGGCCTTTCTGGTCGATGCGGAAACCTATGGCTGGATGGCGATTCCGGCCGCCACCCTGCTGCCCGCCGGCATTGGTTTGTTCTGGGGCGGGTTCGGGGTGCTTTATTTGAAACTGGCCCCCAAGGGCTGGGTTCGCTTCGTTTTCTTCGCCGCGCTGTTTTCTTTGTTTGAAATAACGCGAGGCTCGGTGCTCTCCGGTTTCCCATGGAATCCGGCGGGCTCGACCTGGAAGGCCGGCAGCGCCTTGTCGCAGATGGCGGCTTATGTTGGAGTCTATGGCCTCGGTTTCGTTACCGTACTGGCCTTTTGCAGCACGGGCGTTATCCGGCGGGGAAAAGGCGTGGCGGGCTATGCGCCGGCGATTTTTGGAGTCTTGACGCTTCTCGGCTGTTTCATCGTCGGAGAAACGCGATTGCAGACAACACATATCGCCGATACCGGCTATGCCATCCGTTACGTGCAACCGGCGATCAGTCAGGAAGCCAAGTGGGACAGCAACAATTTCAGCCACCTGTTCTTTTCATATATCGGTCTCAGCAAGGCGCCGCCGAAGCCCGGCCATCGCGCCCCCGACCTGATTATCTGGCCGGAAGGCGCTCTGCCGATCATGTGGGAGCAATTGATGGACCCGCGGACCGGCACGGTCGAGGACATGGCCGATCTGCTGACTGATAACCAGTCCCTGCTCATTGGCACCTCTCGCGAGGAAGGCAAAACCTCGGCAGGCAAGCCGATCTATCGTAATTCGATGCTGGCCCTGCACCGCCAGGACGGCCAGACGCGGATTATCGGCGCCTATAACAAGTTCAAGCTGGTGCCGTTCGGCGAATTCACGCCCTATCAGGATATTCTCAACCCGCTCGGCATGTCGGCCCTGACGCATTTCGATGACAGCTTCACGCCCGGCGAACGGACACGCCCGCACAGCTTTCCCGGCATTCCACGGGTTTTGCCACTGATCTGCTATGAGGGCATATTCCCCGCTCTGGACATGACCAGTTACGGACCACATGACACATTAAGGCCCAAATGGATTATTAATATTTCAAATGACGCCTGGTTTGGCCCAACGACCGGTCCGGTGCAGCATCTCAACCTCGCCAGCTTTCGCGCGATAGAGGAAGGGTTGCCCATGGTCAGATCAACCCCCACGGGAATATCCGGCGTCATTGATCCCCTGGGACGCGTTGTTCCAGGCACGGAAATAGGTTTAGGCGTAGCTGGATACATGGACGTAACTTTACCGGGCGAGGCATATGTTACCGCCTTCGCACAACAGAGATACGCTTATCTTGTGTTTGTTATCTTGCTTTGCTTCGGACTAATTGTCGTTGGCAGGGGCTATTCTGTCAAAAACTGGCTTTTTCTGCGAAAAAACAGGCCTGTTTTCAAAAAAATGTAGCCCAATGTGAACAGTTTCGCTATTCGATAACGTATAATATACAGTTCGGCCGGTTTTCCCCCACCGGCCTGTAAAAGTAAGAGGCATAAGTTGGACGATAATTTGAAGGCTGAACGCGGCCCAAACCCCGTCGATCTGCACGTCGGCGCCCGCGTCAGAATGCGCCGCAAGTTCCTGGGCATGAGTCAGGAAGGCCTTGCCGAGACCATCGCACTGACATTCCAGCAGGTACAGAAATACGAGCGCGGTTCCAACCGGATCAGCGCCTCGAAGCTGTACGAAATTTCCAAGGCCCTCAAGGCGCCGGTGGCCTACTTCTTTGAAGGCTATGGCGAAAACGAAGCAGTCGAGGGTTTTTCGGAATCGGAATCGGAGCAGTTCGTCCACGGTTTCCTGATGACGACCGAGGGCATCGAGCTTGCCGAAGCCTTCCCGCGCATCAAGAACGCCAAGCATCGCCGCCGTATCCTCGAACTGGTGCGCGCACTGGCCGAAGACGACGACGCGTAAGCTTTTCTGATCTGATTAAATTCAAAGGCCCTGCTTTTCCGGAAGCGGGGCTTTTTGCTCTTTTTGGTGCGTCATTCGGCCCAAATGACGTATACGCCAATGCAAGACACAAAAAGTCACTTGATCATATAAACATATCTTTATATGGTTATGGGGAAGCCGATTAAGTTTGCGAAAGTTCCAAACCATGCGCCCCAACTATATCTTCACCAGCGAAAGCGTTTCCGAAGGCCATCCCGATAAGGTGGCCGATCGTATTTCGGACGTCGTTGTCGACGCCTTTCTGGCGCGTGACCCGGAAGCGCGCGTGGCGTGCGAAACCCTGGTGACGACCAATCGTATTGTCCTGGCCGGTGAAGTCCGCGCCGGCGATGATCAGATCGAGGAAATCATCAGCGGCCTGGAAGAAAAAGTTCGCCATGCCGTCAAGGATATCGGCTACGCGCAAAAAGGCTTCCACTGGGCCTTGGCCGATTACGCCTGCCACCTTCATGCCCAGTCGGCGGATATCGCCCAGGGTGTCGATTCCGGTGACAACAAGGACGAAGGCGCCGGCGACCAGGGCATCATGTTCGGCTACGCCACCGATGAAACCGCCGAACTGACCCCTGCTCCGCTGCAATGGTCGCACAACATTCTGCACCGTCTGGCGCAGGCGCGTCATGGTGGTGAGCATCGCCTGGAGCCGGACGCCAAGTCGCAGGTGACCGTTCAATACGAAAATGGCGTACCGTCGCGTATCCTGAAAATCCTTGTGTCTCACCAGCACCAGGACGGTCTGACGCCTTCCGAGGTTGAGGCCATCATCAAGCCCTACGCCCTCGAAGTCCTGCCCGCCGGCATGGTGACGGCTGACACCGAATGGCTGGTCAACCCGACCGGCAATTTCGTCATCGGCGGTCCGGATGGTGACGCCGGACTGACCGGCCGCAAGATCATCGTCGACACCTACGGCGGCGCGGCGCCCCACGGTGGCGGCGCCTTCTCCGGCAAGGACCCGACCAAGGTGGACCGTTCGGCGGCTTACGCCCTGCGCTATCTGGCGAAGAACGTCGTGGCCGCCGGTCTGGCGAAAAAATGTACGCTCCAGGTCTCCTACGCCATCGGCGTGTCGCGTCCGCTGAGCTTCTATGTCGATACCCACGGCACCGGCCTGGTCGATGAAGAAAAGCTGGAGGCCATCCTGCCGGAACTGATCGGCGGTCTGACGCCGAAGGCGATCCGCCTGCACCTTGGCCTTAACAAGCCAATCTATGAACGCACCACGGCCTATGGCCACTTCGGCCGCGCGCCGGACGCCGAGGGCGGTTTCTCGTGGGAAAACACCGACCTGGTTGAGGCGCTCAAGGGCGAATTCTGATCAATTTGCTTTGGCAAAAATAAAGAGGGGGTTATACGGCGCGTATAATCTCCTCTTTTGCATTTCAGAGCACCATGTCCGAAGAAAATTCCACCGTGCCCGTCGAATGGGGGCCTATGCGCTCTTTCGGGCGGATCAAGTCGCGCAAGCTGAAACCCTTGCAGGCGACTCTGTTCGATACGCTTTTGCCTGAAATCGAAGCGACCGGCGCGCGCGTAGACGCGGCCCTGGCCTCCGGGCGTGAGCTGTGGCTGGAAATCGGCTTCGGGGGTGGCGAACATCTGGCGGCGCAGGCGGCTAAAAATCCGGACGTTACCTTTATCGGCTGCGAACCTTTCCTCAATGGTGTCGGTTCGGCCCTGCGTCATATCGAAGATGGTGGGCTGAAAAACGTGCTGATCCTGCCCGGCGATGCGCGGCCCTTGCTCGATAATCTGCCCGAGGCGGTTTTGAACCGGATATTCATCCTGTTCGCTGATCCGTGGCCCAAGGCGCGGCACAACAAGCGCCGGTTTATCCAGCCGGAAACCATCGCAGCCTTCGCCCGTGCGCTCAAGCCGGGCGGCACGGTCCGCTTCGCCACCGACTGGGCGGACTATGCCGACTGGGCCTTGGAACGTTTTCTCGCCAGTCCGGACTTTGACTGGCCGGCGCTAAGCCAGTCCGACTGGAATACGCCGCCGGCGGATCACATTACCACGCGCTACGAAACCAAGGGCCTGGGCGACTGCGAGCCGGTGTTTTTCGATTTCGTACGTAAATAGGCCCCTTCACAACCGTGTGATGTGCGCTCTGGTCAAACGCCAAAAAGTAAGACATGGTTAACCCCTTCACCGGGGGGCGTTGTGTATGGAGCGTTTGCATAAGGTATCGGCGGGCTTTGTTTTCGCCTTTCTGTGTCTGCATTTTGCCAATCATTTTGTCGGTTTGCTGGGTGTCGAGGCTCATGCGCAGTTCATGGATGCGGCGCGTCTGGTCTATCGCCACCCCATTGTCGAAATGGCGGTGATGCTGGCCTTCTTCGTGCAGATCCTGACCGGCATCCCGCTGATCATCGAAATCTGGACACAGAAAAAAGATTTCATCCATCAGCTTCAGGCGCTGTCCGGCCTGATCATGGTGGTATTCATTTGTGTCCATGTCGGCTGGATCGTGGTGGCGCGGATGGTCTTCAGTCTCGACACCAATTTCGCCTTTGCCGCCTCGGCTTTTGTCGTGCCTTTCACCTATGCCGCCTATGGCTTTTACGGCGCTGGCGTTTTCGCCCTGTTCACCCACATGGGCTGCATTGTTTATGATATCTTCAAGAAGACCAATAAACCGGTTGGCTGGCTGTTGTTGCTGGCAACGCTGGGCGTTGGCGGCTATGCGACCTATTTGCTGCTGATGATGTATGCCGGCCATTTGTACCCGGTCATCATTCCGCAAGAATATCTGCATTTGCAGCGACTCTAGATTCTCCTTGGCAAACGGATATTGCGGGACTATATAGCTTGCCAACATGTCCGATTGCCGCCAGGCAACGGCGGCGGCCACCAAGGCCCGCCGCCTTTTTTATTGCTTAAAGAAGTGAAAATTGCGCGCCAAGACCCCTGAAGAACGCAAGCTGCTGGAAGTTTTCGATGCGATCGCCGAAACGATGGCGCTCAATATCGTACGCGTACGCCTGCAAGGCTCGCGGCAGCCCGGCGGTTCGCGCTTTTTGCAGATCATGGCCGAGCGCAAGACGGACGGCGAGATCAACGTTACCCAGTGCGCCCGCCTGTCGCGCGCCATTTCGGCCTATATCGACGAGGCCGACCCTATCGAAGGCGAATTCACTCTTGAAGTCTCCTCGCCCGGTATCGACCGGCCGCTGACGCGCCTGTCGGATTTCGTAACCTATGAAGGCCTTGAAGCCCGCATCGAGCTGGATCGCCTGGCAGAGGGCCGCAAGCGTTTCCGCGGCATCCTCGCCGGTATCGAGGATGATCACATCGCCATCGACCTTGAAGGCGAGGCCGAAACCGCCCTCATGCCGTTCGACTGGGTGATCGACGCCAAGCTGATCCTCAATGACGAACTTCTGAAACGCGGCGCCGAGGCCAAGGCCGCGCGCGGTGAAGAAGAAGACGATGAGGAAGACGAAGATTTTGACGACGCCGAATTCGAGGATGAAGATGACCTCGACGACGATGCCGCCAACGACGACAAATAAATAAACAGAAGGACTCACCAATGAGCTTCACCGGAATCAGCGCCAACCGTCAGGAACTGCTGCAAATCGCAGAGGCTGTCGCGCGCGAAAAGTCGATCGACAAGTCCGTGGTCATCGCCTCCATCGAGGAAGCGATCCAGAAGGCGGCCCGTTCGCGTTACGGCGCCGACCACGACATCCGCGTCTTCATCGATCCGCGCACCGGCGAAATGGCCATCACTCGCCACGTCACCGTCGTGCCGGACGAAGAGCTGGAAAACGAATACGCCCACAAGAGCCTGACCGAAGCCCTCAAGGAGGACAAGGAAGCTTTTGTCGGCAAGGAATATTCCGAAATCCTGCCGCCGTTCGAGCTGGGCCGCGTCCAGACTCAGATGGCCCGCCAGGTGGTGACGCACAAGGTACGCGAAGCGGAGCGTGAAAAGCAGTTTGACGAGTACAAGGACCGGGTTGGCGAAATCGTCAGCGGCACCGTCCGTCGCGTCGAATACGGCAATGTTATCGTCGATCTCGGCAAGGGCGAAGGCATTATGCGCCGCGACCAGTCGATCCCGCGCGAAGCCTTCCAGGTCAACGACCGCATCCGCGCCTATATCTATGACGTCCGCCGCGAAACCAAGGGGCCGCAGATCATGCTTTCCCGCGCCCACGGCGGCTTCATGGCCAAGCTGTTCGCCCAGGAAGTGCCGGAAATCTATGACGGCGTGATCGAAATCAAGTCGGTCGCCCGCGATCCGGGTTCGCGCGCCAAGATGGCCGTGCTGTCGAATGACAACTCGATCGATCCGGTTGGCGCCTGCGTCGGTATGCGCGGCTCGCGCGTTCAGGCCGTCGTCGCCGAACTGCAAAACGAAAAGATCGACATCATCCAGTGGTCGCCCGATGAGGCCACCTTTATCGTCAACGCCCTGGCGCCGGCCGAAGTGTCCAAGGTCGTGCTCGACGAAGAAGAAGACCGCGTCGAAGTGGTGGTGCCCGACGAACAGCTGTCGCTGGCCATTGGCCGTCGCGGCCAGAACGTCCGCCTCGCCTCGCAACTGACCGGCTGGCAGGTTGATATCATCACGGAATCGCAGGACTCCGAGCGCCGCCAGAAGGAATTCGCCGAACGCACCGCCCTGTTCCAGGAAGCGCTCGACGTCGATGAAGTCATCGCCCAGCTGCTAGTCACCGAAGGCTTCACCTCGATCGAAGACCTGGCCTTCGTCGATGAAAACGAAATCGCCGTCATCGAAGGCTTCGACGAAGACACCGCTTCGGAACTGCAAGCCCGGGCCCGTGACTATCTGGAACGCGAAACGGCCGAACAGGACCGCAAGCGTACTGAGCTTGGCGTTGAAGATGCAGTGCTCGACATCCAGGGCGTCACCATGCCGATGGCGGTTGCCTTAGGTCAGGCCGGCGTCAAGACGGTCGAAGATCTCGCCGACCTGGCTACCGATGAAATCCGTGGCGGTTTCGAACAAAAGGGCGGCGAACGCGTTCGCGTCCCTGGCGCGCTGGAATCGTTCAACCTGTCGGTGCCCGACGCCGAGGCCTTGATCCTCAATGCCCGCGTCGCCGCCGGCTGGATCGAGGCGCCGGTTGTCGAGGAAGCCGAGGAAGAGGCTTACGAAGAAGCCGGTCTCGAAGACCTGGCTGAAGACGATGTGGCTGAAGATGAAGCGGCCGGCCTTGAAACGGAAGGGGGCGAAGCTGATGCAGACGCCACCACAGAACAATGAGTTCGCGCCGTTAATCCATAACGACCCTATCGCTGCTGACTCTGCCTCGGATATCGAGGCAGAGAATGCGATCCTGTGTGAAGATTCCAGGGGTCGCCTCCAGCGCCGGGATATTTCCAGCGGTGAAACCGTCTCTTCGGACGGCCTCATCCGCTTTGTCGTGTCTCCCGAAGGCATGCTGACACCGGATATCGCCCACAAGCTGCCCGGTCGTGGCCTGTGGATCGCTTCCGAGCGCGCCGCTCTTGAAATCGCGCTGAAAAAGAACATATTCAGTCGGGCGGCCAAGCGGCAGGTCAAGACTGATCCAAATCTCATTCCTCTGGTGCATGATCTGCTGCGCCGCCGCTGCCTCGATCTTCTCGGTCTGGCGCGGCGCGAAGGCGGCATCGTCAACGGCTTCGAAAAAGCGCTGGCATCCGTCAAATCGGGCAAGGCTGGCTGGATCATCGAAGCCTCGGATGGCTCGGAAGACGGCCGCAAGCGCATTTTATACGCTGGCAACCAGCAAACCCCCTCGCCAAACGTCTGCGGAAGCTTTAGTAACGCCGAATTAAGTTTGGCTTTGGGCACAGAAAATGCCATACACGTCGCACTCCTGTCGGGGCGGCGCGTGAAGCGTTGGTCTTTAGAGATGAAAAGACTGTCGGGATTCGAACCCCTTGTGCCGCAAGGCTGGGGACGAAGACCGGAGCCTGAGGCGTCTGGCTAGTTATGGGCGCGTGACTGTGAGTGTTGGTTCTTCTGCCTTGACTGTATACGGCCACGGTAATGATCGAGCGCTCGATTAAGACGGCTGATCTGTGATTGGACGTTTAAAGACGACGATATATTTTTGAAACAGAAGGCTGGCACTAGGGTCAGGCTTCGCAAAAGGTTAGTAGACAAGCCGGATGAGCGACGGAAAAGACGACAAGAATAACGACCAGCCAGCCAACCGTGAGCGCGCGCCGCTGACGCTGAAGCCGCGTGTCGGTGGCAATGTTTCGACGGGCACCGTCAAGCAGAGCTTCAGCCACGGCCGTTCCAAGACGGTGGTGGTGGAAACCAAGCGCCGCATCGGTGCGCCGCCCGCCGGCGCGCCCGGACATGTGCGCCCCGCAGCCCCTGAGATCAATCGCCCGCAGCCATCCCAGGCTCCGCGTCCGGCGCAAGGCGCCCAGCGTTCGCAAGGCGCCGGTGGCAACCTGCGTCAGGAAGAGCAGGACGCCCGCCAGCGCGCTATCGCCGCCGCCCTCGCCGATCAGGAACGCAAGGCCGCCGACGCCCGTGCGGCTGCCCAGAGCGCCGCCGCTCAACCCGCGCCCGCACCGGTCGTGCCACAAGCGCCGCAACCTGCCGCCGCTCCGGCCACCGAGGCCCGCGTCGAGGCTGCACCTCAGCCCGCCGTGACGCCTTCGGCGCCGCAGCCCGCTCCGACCCCTGCTCCGGCCCCGGTTCGTGAAGCCGCGCCGCAGCAACCGGCCTTCCGCAACGAACGCGCCCCGCGCTTTGAAGCGCGTCCTGCCAGCGACCGTCCCCGGACCGAAGGGTCTTCGGGTGGCTATCAAGGCCAGCGCAGCGATGCCCCGCGCGGTGATCGCCCCCCCTATCCGACGCGCGATCCGAATACCGCCCGCGCGCCTTACCCACCCCGTGATGGCGCGCCTCGTGGCGATCGTCCGCAAGGTGACCGCCCGTCCTATCCGCCGCGTGATCCGAATGCGCCGCCGCGTCCGCCGCGCGATCCCAATCGTCCGTTCACGCCGCGCGACCCGAACGCCCCGCGCACCCCGCGTGATCCGAATGCGCCGCCGCGCGCTGATCGTGGCGAAACCGTTCGCTACAACGTCAATTCGCCGCGTCCGCCGCGTCCCGGTCAGGGCGTTTCGGCCAATGCACCGGCGGCACCGGAAGTTGATCGTATCCGCTCGACCCGTGGTGCCACCGGCGTCACCAGCAAGGCAGCCGACACCCGCAAGGCGGATGACGATGATCGTGGCAACAAGCGCGGCAAGGCCGGCGCGCCGGTCAAGGCCGTGTCGCAAACGCGTGGCGAGCCCAAGCGCCGCGAAGGCCGCCTGACCCTGCAAGCCGTTGTCGGTGACGACGAGGGCACCGCCGACCGTATGCGTTCGCTGGCTTCGGTGAAGCGCGCCCGTGAACGTGAACGCGAAAAGCGCAAGGGCAACACGACCGAGCAGGCGCGCACCGCCCGTGAAGTCATTATTCCCGACATCATCACCGTGCAGGAACTGTCCAACCGGATGGCCGTGCGTGCCGTCGATATTATCAAGTTCCTGATGCGTCAGGGCCTGATGCTGAAGATCAACGACGTAATCGATACCGATACCGCCGAACTGGTAGCCTCGGAATTCGGTCATACCGTCAGGCGCGTGTCGGAATCCGACGTTCTGGAAGGCTTTATCGACGCCGAGGATCACAGCGACGATACGCAGTCGCGTCCGCCGGTCGTGGCCGTCATGGGTCACGTCGATCACGGCAAGACCTCGCTGCTCGACGCCCTGCGTTCGGCTGACGTGGCTTCCGGTGAAGCCGGCGGCATCACCCAGCACATCGGCGCCTATCAGGTTCGCCTGCCGGCCGGTGAAAAGGTCACCTTCCTCGATACGCCAGGCCACGCCGCCTTCTCGGCCATGCGTGCCCGCGGCGCCAATGTCACGGATATCGTGGTGCTGGTGGTGGCGGCGGATGACGGCGTGATGCCGCAGACGATCGAAGCCATCAACCACGCCCGTGCGGCTCATACGCCGATCATCGTGGCCATCAACAAGATGGACAAGCCGGGCGCCAAGCCTGAGCGCATCATCAACGAGCTGCTGCAACACGAGATCGTCGTGGAAGCGCTTGGCGGCGATACGCAGGTGATTGAGGTTTCGGCCAAGACCAAGGCGGGCCTCGATAACCTGATCGAAGCCATTCTGCTGCAAGCCGAAGTGCTCGACCTGCGCGCCAATCCGGATCGTACGGCCGAGGGCATCGTCATCGAAGCCAAGCTCGACAAGGGCCGTGGTCCCGTGGCGACTGTCCTGGTCAAACGCGGCACCTTGAAGCGTGGCGACATTGTCGTCGCCGGTTCGTCGTTCGGTCGCGTTCGCGCTCTGATCAACGAGCGTGACGAGCAACTGAACGAAGCCGGCCCTTCGGAGCCGGTTGAGATCCTTGGTCTCAATGGCGCTCCCGATCCTGGCGAAGCCTTCGCCGTGGTCGAAAGCGACGCCCGTGCCCGTGAGATCACCGAGTACCGCGAACGTGTCCGTCGTGAAAAGACGCTGGCCCCGGTCGGCGCTGTTTCGCTCACCGACATGATGAGCAAACTGGCCGACAAGAAGGTCAAGGAACTGCCGCTTATCCTTAAGTCAGACGTTCAGGGTTCGGGCGAAGCCATTGTCGGCTCGCTGGACAAGCTGGCCACCGATGAAGTCCGTGCGCGGATCATTCACTCGGCGGCCGGCGCGATCACCGAATCCGACGTGCAACTGGCCAAGGGTTCCGGCTCGCCGATCATCGGATTCAACGTTCGTGCGTCCAAGCAGGCGCGTGACCTTGCCGAGCGTGAAGGCGTCGAAATTCGCTACTACGCGATCATTTACGACCTGATCGATGACATCAAGGGCGTGCTTTCGGGCATGCTGGCACCGATCCAGCGCGAAACCTTCCTCGGCAATGCCGAAATCCTCGAAGTCTTCGATATCTCGAAGGTCGGCAAGGTGGCGGGGTGTATCGTCAAGGAAGGCAAGATGCAGAAGGGCGCCCGCATCCGGATTATCCGCGACGACGTGGTTATTCAGGAAATGGGCCTTCTGTCAACGCTCAAGCGCTTCAAGGACGAAGTCAACGAGGTCCAGGTGTCGCAGGAATGTGGCATGGCGTTCAACGGCTTCCACGACCTCAAGAAGGGCGATTTCATCGAGTGCTTCACGGTCGAGGAAATCAAACGGACCCTCTAATCTCCAAACGCTTTTGGCCCGGATCATTCCGGGCCAAATTCGTTTTAGGGTTTGAGTTTGTTTGAATGCCTGAGACTGTTACGGGGTGTGGGGTCTGCGACCCCACGCCTTTTCTTTCTTTTGAAACCTTTGACTTTTTGCAAGGTTTATCGCCTATAACCTCCCCATGCTCGACACCACAGACTTCGACCCCGCCCATTATGTCCTGATCATCAAGTGCCCCGATACACGCGGTATTGTGGCCGCCGTTTCCGGCTATCTGTATGACAACGACATTTCGATCGTTGAATCGAACCAGTTCAACGATGCGATGGGCGATATGTTTTATGTCCGGGTCGTCTTCAAGCAAGCCGGTTCGCGGATGCCGCCGATGGCTATATTGCGCGAAGGCTTTCACCCGATCGCGCACCGCTTCTCGATGGACTGGGACATTTATAGTTTGTCCGACAAGCCGAAGGTGCTGATCGCCGTTTCCAAATTCGGCCATTGCCTCAATGAACTGCTTTACCGCTGGCGTTCGGGCCTGTTGCCGGTTGATATCGCCTGCGTCATGTCGAACCACGAGGACATGCGTTCGCTGGTCGAATGGAGCGGCATTCCTTACGTCTATTTGCCGGTCACGAAAGACAACAAGGCCGAACAGGAGGCGCAATTCCTCGGCCTGATCGATGAACACGGGATCGATCTGGTCGTGCTGGCGCGCTATATGCAGATTCTGTCGGATGAGCTGTCGGCCAAGGTGTCAGGCAAGTGCATCAACATCCACCATTCCTTCCTGCCGAGCTTCAAGGGCGCCAAGCCCTATCACCAGGCCCATGCGCGCGGCGTGAAGATCATCGGCGCCACGGCGCACTATGTCACGTCGGATCTGGATGAGGGGCCGATCATCGAGCAGGACGTCCAGCGCGTCCATCATGGCCTGACGCCGGAGCAGTTGGTGGCCATCGGCCAGGATATTGAAGCGCGGGTGCTGGCGCGCGCGGTGACCTGGCACGCCGAGCGCCGGGTGATTATCAACGGCACAAAGACGGTGGTTTTTAGCTGATCAGAAGATGATTTTGAAGACCGCGACCCAGAAGATCGAGCAGTAGACGGTCAGGCTGGCCAGCGTATAGATAAAGGGCATCTTGCGGTTATCGGCGACTGACTCACGGGTTTCCGCCGGGCGCAGACCAAAGAGGCGCTCAAAATCCTGCCGTGCCATGAAGCCGGAGATATAGGGCGCGGGAACGTAGCAAGCAACAGCTATAGATTGGCTGGACGAAGATTGCATGGTGCTATTGGCTCTATGAAAAAAGGGAGCAGCAACGAATATGCCCATAAAAGCTGCGGAATCCGGCTTTTTTGGGTTAAAAAAAGAAATTCTTCATAAGAACCTATAGCTACGCGCTGGTAAACCGCTGATCGTGGCCTGACTTAATCTTAAATATACTGAAGCGGGCTTTCCGGGAAAATGGCCCGGATCAATGACCCAGAAGCTTAAAGATAATGAAGGCGATTCCGGCCCAGGCCGCGCTGCACACGATAAACATGCCAGCGAGCGTGACGGCGAAGGGGATTTTCTTTTCGGTCGAGTCGGCCGGGCCTGTGTCTGCTTCGGATTGCGAAGGCAGGGGCGTGTAGCTTACCAGGTATGACGCTTCATTTTTCTTAACTGTATCGTCAAAAACGAAGGTGTCGTTCGGGACATATTTAGCCAAAACAGGTACTCCACTGATACTATAATACACCAAATACGCTAATTTTTCCCGAAAGTCAAAAAATTAACCCTATGAAAGCCGTTTTTCGGTAAATTTTGTCTTAACGGGTCGTGATGTCTGCGTAGGATAGTGGGTACTGATTCTGTGCGTTTCTGCTTAGACCTGTCCATGCACCAGCATCACTTTTTTGTGCATGGTAAACGCCGGTTGCGCTGCAATAAAGATCAGAAGCTCTTTATAATGCAGGCATTTTAAATACTATGACACTGCCGGAACGGGCAGGTTGATACTCAGATTATCGCAAAGCAACAGAATTTTTCACGTCGAAATTCAGACGACGGGCGCCTTGCGGATAAACGGCACCTTAACCGTGAGATAGGTTGCGGCGCGCCACAGCCATTCCAGCGGCCCATAGAGGAAAGCCCGGAACCATAGGTGAGCGAAAATGACCTGCGCGATAAAGGCCGGTATGGCGATCAGCACGGCAGTCGATTGCAGCATGGTGGCGTGCAGACCGAGACCGAAGCTGTAAAACACCGGCACGAAGATGATCGACTGCGCCACGTAAAGCGTCAGGGTCATGCGGCCAACCGGCGCCAGCAGGTTGAGCAGGCCGTGGGCGAAACTGTAATAGAGCGCCAGGAAGCCAAGCATCAGCACGGTCATCAGGCTGAGATCGAACCAGCCGGAAAGCATGGTGTCCCACAGGCTGCGCGGCATAAACATCGCTTCTGATGTGGGCATCAGCGCCACCAGCGCCGGCTTGCCGAACCACAGGCCGAGCGCAGCCACTGCTGCAATGACGAGACCGATCAGGCGGAACTGGATAAAGCGTTGCGGCTGGCCGAAGAAATGAACGCGGCCAAGCACCATGCCGATCAGCGACAGACCGAGGATTTGGCTCAGGCGGCCGGATTCATACATGAAGGACCATTTGAACGGGTGGCCATCGACCCAGTTCATGCGGATGGTTTCCAGCAGGCTCTTGCCGGTGAGATAGGCGTCCGGCGTGGTGGCGGTCCAGAATCCGGGCGCTTTATTGGCCCAGTCGGCGCCATTCAGCGCGCTGAATATCTGAAAGATCTGGAGCGGCTGGAGCAGGAAAAAGACGCCGAGCACGATCAGCAGGGTGTTCGATTTCAGGCGATAGAAAGGCACGAGGAAGACGCCCATCAGGGCTAGCACTTCGAGCACATCGCCGCGATACCACAGGCCGTGAATAATGCCGATCAGGCCGAGCAGGGCCAGCCGCCACAGGAAGCGGACAGTGAAATCGACCCCGCGTTTGGCGGCGCGGTCCATGATGATGAAGAAGGAGACGCCGAAGCACAAAGCCAGCAGGGAAAAGGACTTGCCGGCGAAGGTGATGAACATGGCGTTGTGCCACAGGAGCTGGGTCGGGTCGGTCGTCGGGTGCGCCCAGTAGAGTTCATAAAGTTCCGGCATATGCACCAGGAACAGGCCCATCAGGGCGAAGCCGCGCAGGGCGTCAAGCCCCTCCATGCGAGGGATGAAATCCGGTTTGAACGTCGCCATGTTTACCCCTGTTTATTGTAGGCTTTTACTCTGCATAGCGTACTCGTCGTATTTTTGAATAGAAAAATTATCAGAAACGCCTATATGGACCGGATGAAACAGAACTCTTTTAAAGGTAAAACCCACGGCCGGGCGCCGGCGGAGCTTGGCCCGACGCAGCGCCAGTTGCGCGCCGGTGAGCTGGTGCGCCACGCCCTGGTCGAAATCCTGCGCGAGGAAGACATTCACGACGAGGCTTTGGCGGGCGTTTCGATCACGGTCACCGAAGTGCGCTGCTCAAATGATCTGCGCCACGCCACCGTGTTTGTTGAACCGCTGGGGGCGGGACTCGCCAAGGGCGAAAGCGCCGTCACAATCACCCAGGCGCAGATTGGCCCGGCGATCGATGCGCTCAACCGGCATTCGAAATTCCTGCGCGGCGTTCTGGGCCGCCATATCGTGATGAAATTCACGCCGGAACTGCGTTTCCTGCATGATGAAAGCTTCAATGAGGCGGCGCGCATCGATGCGCTGTTCATGCGTCCGGATATCGCCCGCGACCTGCATCGTGATGATGAGGACGAAGAGTAGTTAAGTAAGAAACCCCACCGCCACGTCCTTTGGCGCGGTCCCCCTCCTCAAAAATCAAAGATTTTCAGGGAGGTATAAGAAGTCGTGTTTTCTTATACCTCCCTGAATTTGTCTTTAAATTTGGGGAGGGGGACCGCGAGTGAAACGAGTGGTGGTGGGGTATCTTGCTTGTTTTTCATATTAGGAAGCCGAATGGCCCGAAAGAAAAAAGGCGAAGCGATCCACGGCTGGATCTGTTTCGACAAACCCCTCGAAATGACCTCGACCTCGGCGGTCGGGAAAATCCGCTGGCTGTTCCAGGCGCAGAAAGCCGGCCATGCCGGTACGCTCGATCCGCTGGCGACCGGTATCCTGCCAATCGCGCTGGGCGAAGCGACCAAGACCGTGCCCTACCTGATGGAGGCCGACAAGGTCTACAGTTTCACCATCACCTTCGGCAAAACCACCGACAGTTACGACGCCGAAGGCCGCGTCACCGCTGAATCCGATGCCCGCCCCACGAAGGAAGCCATCGAAACCCTGCTGCCCAAGTTCATCGGCCTGATCGAACAGGTGCCGCCGGCCTTTTCCGCCATCAAGGTCGATGGCAAGCGCGCCTATGACCTGGCCCGCGCCGGCGTCGAGGTCGAGCTGAAGGCCCGTGAAATCGAGGTTTTTGACCTGACGCTGGATGCTTTCGATACCGAGACCGCCAGCTTCACGCTGCATTGCGGCAAGGGCACCTATGTCCGCTCGATCGCCCGCGACCTGTGCCTGGAGTTGGGCGTCTGCGGGCACGTCACCAGGCTTCGCCGGGAAGCGGTGGGCGCCTTTGAAACAAAAGACTCAATAACACTGGAAAAGCTTGAGGAATTAGTGCATAGGAACGCCCATCTTGAGGCTTTGCTTAGCGTAGAGACGGCACTGGACGACATCCCGGGCCTGCCTGTAACGCAAGATGAGGCCGCAAGATTGAAGCAGGGACGCGACCTTGCCCTTCTGCCCCGCCAGATTGAACCCCTGAAAGCGGCTCTGAAAGCCCGTCTCGATGACGGCTATCTTGAGTTTCCGGATACGGTTCAGGCGGTGTTTAACGGCCAGGTTCTCGCTCTGTGCGAACTGCGCGGCGGGATACTTCATCCCTCGCGTCTATTGAACCTATAGCTTCTCAATAAGGAGAAACCCGATGTCGATTACCGCTGATCGCAAGACAGAAGTCATCAAGACCCACGCCCGTACCGAAGGTGATACGGGCGGCGCAGAAGTGCAAATCGCAATCCTCACGGAACGCATTGCCAACCTGACCGAACACTTCAAGGAACACAAGAAGGACAACCACAGCCGTCGCGGCCTCCTGAAAATGGTGTCGCAACGTCGTCGTCTTCTCGACTACCTGAAGAACCGTCACGCTGACCGCTACACCGCTATCCTCGCCACGCTCAATCTGCGCCGCTAGGTTTCGGAAACTAAAAAGGGCTTGGGGTTTCACTCCAGGCCCTTCTACGCATTTAGACTACTCGCCATTCCGGCGGTTTTATACACCCCGGCCGAAGCTTTCGGCCTGCTTATACACCCCGCGAGGTGACTGCATCTCGCTTATACGCTGGGCTTGAACCGATAGCCCCTTACACGCGCCGCTTAAACATAAGCGGCCACCTCCCGAACGGCATGGGGCCGCTCCGGAGCCGAATGAAAGAAAACACATGTTTGATATCAAAAGAAAATCCATCGATTGGGCTGGTCGCAAGTTCACGCTGGAAACGGGCCGCGTTGCCCGTCAGGCCGACTCGGCCGTGCTGGCTACCTACGGTGAGACCACCGTCCTGGCCACCGTCGTTTACGCCCGCAAGCCGAAGCCCGGTCAGGACTTCTTCCCGCTGACCGTCAACTATCAGGAAAAGACCTTCGCCGCCGGCAAGATCCCCGGTGGTTACTTCAAGCGCGAAGGCCGCCCTTCGGAAAAAGAAACCCTGGTTTCGCGCCTGATCGACCGTCCGATCCGCCCGCTGTTCGTCAAGGGCTTTAAGAACGAAGTGCAGGTTGTCTGCACCGTCCTGTCGCACGACATGGAAAATGATCCCGATATCGTCGCCATGGTTGCCGCTTCGGCAGCCCTGACCTTCTCCGGCGTGCCTTTCATGGGCCCCATCGGCGGTGCTCGCGTTGGCCTGATCGATGGCGAATACGTGCTGAACCCGACCGTTGACCAGATCAAGGAATCGGATCTCGACCTCGTGGTCGCCGGCACGCAGGACGCCATCATGATGGTGGAATCGGAAGCCAAGGAACTGTCGGAAGACACCATGCTCGGCGCTCTGATGTTCGCGCATCGCGGCATGCAGCCGGTGATCGACGCCATCATCGAGATGGCCGAACACGTCGCCAAGGAACCCTTCGCGTTTGAAGCCGAAGATTTCTCCGCCGTCGTCACGAAGATCAAGGGCCTGGTTGGTCAGGATATCCGCGACGCCTACACCATCCAGGAAAAGCACCCGCGCCACGAAGCCGTTGGCGCTGCCAAATCCAAGGCCGCCGTTTCGCTGGTCAAGACCGAAGAAAATCCTGACGGCGTAGACGCTGCTATCTTCGGCGCCGCCTTCAAGGAATGTGAAGCCGACGTCCTGCGCCGCGACATCATCGAGCACGGCAAGCGTGTTGACGGCCGCGCCGTCGATAAGGTCCGTTCGATCGTGTCCGAAGTCGGCATCCTGCCACGCACCCATGGTTCGGCCCTGTTCACCCGCGGTGAAACCCAGGCGCTGGTCGTTGCCACACTCGGTACCGGCGATGATGAGCAGTTCATCGACAGCCTGGAAGGCACCTACAAGGAGAAGTTCCTTCTCCACTACAACTTCCCTCCGTACTCCGTCGGTGAAACCGGCCGCATGGGTTCGCCCGGCCGCCGCGAAATCGGCCACGGCAAGCTGGCCTGGCGCGCGGTGCGCCCGATGCTCCCGGCCCCGGAAGATTTCCCCTACACGATCCGTCTGGTCTCGGAAATCACCGAGTCGAACGGCTCGTCCTCGATGGCGACCGTCTGTGGCTCGTCGCTGGCCCTTATGGACGCCGGCGTGCCGCTGAAGTCGCCGGTTTCGGGTATTGCCATGGGCCTCATCCTTGAGCCGTCCGGCGAATACGCCATCCTGTCCGACATCCTGGGTGACGAAGATCACCTCGGCGACATGGACTTCAAGGTGGCGGGTTCGATCAACGGCATCACGTCCCTGCAAATGGACATCAAGGTGGCCGGCATCACCGAAGAGATCATGACCAAGGCACTTCGCCAGGCCAGCGCAGGCCGTCTGCACATCCTGGAAGAAATGAACAAGGCGATCTCCGGTGCGCGTGAAGAACTGGGCGAATTTGCACCCAAGATCGAAACCATCAAGATCCCGACCGACAAGATCCGTGAAGTGATTGGCACCGGCGGCAAGGTCATCCGCGAAATCGTCGAAAAGACGGGCGCCAAGATCGACATTGCCGACGACGGCACCATCAAGATCTCGGCTTCGGAACAATCGAAGATCGATGCCGCCCGCGATTGGGTGAAGTCGATCGCCTCGGAGCCGGAGGTCGGCGCCATCTACAAGGGCAAGGTTGTGAAGGTCGTCGATTTCGGCGCGTTCGTGAACTTCTTCGGCGCCAAGGACGGCCTCGTCCACATCTCGCAGATCAAGAACGAAAAGGTCGGCAAGACCTCGGACGTTCTTAATGAAGGCGACGAAGTGAAGGTGAAGTTCTTAGGGTTTGACGATCGCGGCAAGACGAAGCTGTCCATGAAGGTGGTCGATCAGGAAACTGGCGAAGACCTGACGGAAAAGCTGGCCGCAGAACGCGCTGCCCGCATCGCTTCGGGTGATGAGCCTGAGCTGGAAACGGCTGAAGGCGGCGATCGTCCGGACCGTGGCGAGCGTTCGAGCCGTCCGCGCCGTCCGCGCCGCGACTAGGTATGGGGTGAAGGGGCCTGTGGCCCCTTCGTCTTCTCTGAATAAAGAAAAAGGCGATCCCATTTATGGGGTCGCCTTTTTCTTTCTCAGGACAAGGTGAGGGGGCTCGGACCCCTCAACCCCATAACTCGACAGCGTGTGCGGTGATATAAAGCTAAAATTAGCCAACGGTCCTAAAAAGACTTGCAAAAGTCTAAAATAGACATTAAGCTGTCTAATTATGCCGTTTTTGGCAATTTAAGGAAATCAATCATGAAGCCTATATATGCTTTTTGGAATAATAAGGGAGGTACGGGCAAAACAAGCTTAGCCTTTCAATCCATCACTCTATATGCGGAAACTCATCCAAACAGTCGGATATTAGTTATAGATG
The DNA here is from genome assembly GCF_035497195.1 of Asticcacaulis sp. GTDB lineage: Bacteria > Pseudomonadota > Alphaproteobacteria > Caulobacterales > Caulobacteraceae > Asticcacaulis. The sequence goes on along the minus strand of NZ_DATJDZ010000014.1, from coordinate 117,365 downwards.
TATGCCCTCAAGCAAATTTATCCGAACTTTTACTGGGCGGACTGCACAATAAGGGCAGTGAAAAATTGCTTTCACAACAAGGATTGACCCCACGTAGTAGTATTGGTGGTTATTTTCAGCTTCGTTTACCATCTCCATATAGCCCGCCTATATTCAGTGCTGTGGATTTTATAACTAAGCCTAGTAAGCACAACAAAAATATTTCTAACAACATAGATTTAGTGTGCGGAGACCCTTTGCTAGAACTGCAAGCAAACGCGGTTAATACGCTGGCAAACAATCAAATTCCTGGCTCGAATCCATGGATCGCAGTTGTAGATTGGATAAAAGATTTTATCGATCAAGTTAAAGACAATTACGATATTATATTTATGGATTGTAACCCCAGCTTTTCCCTTTACACGCAAATTGCACTTGCAGCATGTAATCGGATAATTTTACCGGTTATGGCGGACGATTCTTCTAGAAGAGCAATCCAAAATGCGTTCTCTTTGGTATATGGTTTAAAGCTACCTTCTGAAATTTATGCTGCCTATGCTTTTGCGACTAAGCTAAAATCTGCGGGAAGACCTTTGCCAAAAGTTCATTTAATTGCAAAGAATCGGATCACTCAATATATGGGGGCTGCGTCTGCATATGCAGCTGTCTTGGCCGAAATTGAAGACGATGTTGAAAAACTTTTGACATCAAACCCTGAAATCTTCAACTTTTCGACGACAGCACAAGGCTTTGTTGAAGTACGAGACTTTCAAACTACCGGTGTTATTGCATTTGCAAAGGGTTTGCCATTTTCGAAAGTGCAGGTTGGAAAGCAGTCAATTAATGGTCATCGCGTACAAGTAAAGTTGGATTACCTTACAAATGCGCGTACAACAATGGCATCTTTAGTGGCAAAACTGTAAAATTAAATATTATACTCGTTAAAGGGTGATTTCAGAAATGAACTCACCCTTTCCTCTATTGGGTGTAACCGTACATGACCACTGAACTCACCACCATCACTGACCAAATCCTTGACCGTAATGCCGTGCTGTTGCTGGCCAATAAGGGTGAACCTGTCACCCTGATCGGCTGCGAACTGGATGAGGTTGACTTGTCCGATATGATCCTCAATGGCTGGGTGTTCGATCAGTGTCTGTTCCGCAAGGCGAAATTCGTCAGCGCCAGGCTGGAGGGCGCGCAGTTTATCTCATGCAAAGGGCCGCACGCCGATTTCACTAGCGCCGATCTGGTCGAATCCCGCTTTACCGGCTGTGACTTCAACAACAGCCGCTTTCGTGGCGCCACGGTCTCCCAGGCGCAGTTCCGCCGCTGCAAGCTGACCGGCGCCAATTTCAATGACGCGAAGGCGCTCGATGTCATGTTTGAGGAAACGCGCCTGAATGACGCCAAGCTGCGCAATTTCGCCTTCAACAAACAGACGCTCAAGTCACTCGACATGACCAATAGTGAACTGCAACGCTGCGATTTTCGCGGCGTGGTCTTCGAGGATTGCAGCTTGCGTGACGCTATCCTGACCGATGCGCGTTTTGAAGGCGCTGATCTGCGCGGCACCGATATCGGCGGCGTCCGGCTGGAGGATGCCCGACGGTTCAAGGGCGCGACCATTTCTCGCGCCCAGGCGGCGGAATTGCTGTCAGAATTAGGACTGCACGTTCGTTAAAGACTGCCGCGCTCAATTTCTTCCAGATAGATGAAATCCGGCGCCTTTACGCCTGCCGCTTTTCGGATTTCCACCAGTTCCGGCGATTCAAAGAACTGACGCGCATCGGCCAGTGATGACCAGGCCGAGAAGTGAACGATCCGGTTGGCGTCGGTATCGTAGCGCAGCACCTGATAGCGGGTCTCGCCCGCTGCCTTGCGGATGCCGCCCGCCTGATCAAAAATGACTTTCCATGCCCGATAATCGGCGACCTCATGAATGATCAGGACATAGGGCGTCACTGGGCGCGATCCTTGCGGAACGGATAGATGAGCTGCCGCCAGTACCCCTTCGGCACCGGATGGCCGCCGATGCCGTAACCCGATGGCCAATGGCCGTCCTTCGGCAGGTAGTGCGTGCCGAAAATCTTGTCGATCCACGGGAAATGAACGGCGAAATTGACGTCGATCGCCTCTTTCTCGATTCCGTGATGCCAGTGATGGAAGCGCGGCGTCACCACGAAGGGCGCCAGCCATTTGTCATTGAAGCGCAGATTAGCATGGACATAGGCGGAGACGAGATAGACGAAGAAGATATAGGAATAGAGCGCGCCCTGGCTAAATCCGAGCAGGTACATAGGAATAATGGTAAAGCCGCGCAGCAGCAGGATTTCGATCAGGTGCATCCGCGAACCAGCCATCCAGTCCATAGCCTGCGCCGAATGGTGAACGGCATGAAAGCGCCACAGGAAAGGCACGGCATGGAACGAGCGGTGGAAGGCATATTGCATGAAATCCGAAATGATCATCAGTTCGATGACCTGGATAAGGAAGGGCTGGCTGGCCACCCCGGCGCGGAAGCCGGCCCAACCGCCGGTCTGTTCCATCAGCGCAAGGGTCGGCGCCAGTGACAGGAAGGCCATAGACTGTACGAACAGGCTGGAGATCAGGAAGTAGAACAGGTCCTCGCGCCATTCCGTGCGAAAAAGCGGTTGTTTGTGCGCCCCGCTGAACAGCTTTTCCAGCGGCACGAACAACATGCCCTTGAGCAGCAGATTGAGCACGAACCAGTCGATGCCGAGATTGAGCGCGGCCGCCGTTCCCGGCTGGCGGCTGCCCAGCGCGCCGATTGACAGAGTGGCCAGCACAAGGATGATCGCTGTAAAGCCAAGGATTTTATTGCGCCGCAGGACGAGGTTCAGGCAGGCGAGGCCGAAGCCCAGAAGCGTCAGGACCTGTACGACCGCCATATAGAAAGGGTGTTTGTGAACCGCGTCGAGTTCATTGACCGAGAACCACGCCGGATACTGTTGGCTAAGCAGCAGGAGCAGCGCCGCCCCACTGAGCGCCAGGCCGAGCACGCCGCTGATCCAGCCAGAACCAAAGGCGCGGGCCTCTTCGGCGGCTTCCAGGTCGTTACGGATAGCGAGGCGCAATTTGCTGATCATGTGATTTCCCCCTTTGGTCACAACCCTGGCCCGCAATTTGGCAAGCATAGCTTAACTTAAGGTTTCGGCAGGCGTTCGGTAACAGGACTGTCTTTTCCGGACAACAGTCGCGGAAAACCGTCTTTTTCGTTTAAAGCGCGATTCCTGTATGCGCAAGGTTTTGCAAACTTACCTAACGTAAAGAAATAGAGAGCACACTTTTATGCGCTTGCGAAGGCATCGCAAAAGGCTTAGGGCGGCGGGGCAATAGACCCCAAAAATGGGGCTATCAAAAGAGGCCAAATATGATTTCAACATTATCGTGCCGTCTCCTGACGGGCACGGCGCTCGCCGGCGTACTGCTGGCGGGGCTGAGTTTCCCTGCGTTTTCACAAGAGTCCGAACCCGAACCTACCGAAATAATCGTCACCGCGCAAAAGAAGGCCGAGCCTTTGAGCCGCGCCCCCATCGCCATGTCGGTGGTTTCCGGCGATCAGATACAAAAGGCTGGCGCGCATGACCTGAGGGACATGCAGACCCTGACGCCTTCGCTGCTGATTACCTCGACCGCCAATGAGGCCCAGACCACGGCCCGTCTGCGCGGCGTCGGCACGGTGGGCGATAATCCCGGTCTCGATTCTTCGGTCGGTGTGGTGATCGACGGCGTGTCGCGCGCGCGCACGGCGACAGCGATGAGCGATCTCGGCGTACTCGACCGCATTGAAATCCTGAAAGGTCCGCAATCGGATATCTATGGCAAGGGCGCGTCGGCCGGCGTGATCCAGGTGGTCAGCAAGCTGCCGTCGTTCACGCCCTATTCGTCACTTGAACTGACCGCCGGTGACCAGGGCACGCTTGGCGCTAGCGGATACATCACCGGCAAGCTGGCCGATAAATGGGCTGGCTCGCTGTCGCTGGTGAAGCGTCAGCGCGACGGCCAGTACAAGGTCCATGTCGGCGACGGGCCGCGCACTCAAACTGACGACGGCGACCAGAACTACTGGTCGGCTCGCGGTCAGCTTCTGTATGACGGCGATGGCTGGTCGCGCCTGCGCATCATCGGCGATTACACGAAGCGCGATGAATCGTGCTGCGTCGGTACGGCCATCGCCATCGGCGGCACCCGCCCCTATATCGATCAACTGGCGTCCGATGACGGCACGGCTCCGGTGGTCGATCCGAAAGGCCGAGAAGCCTGGTCCAACCGCCGGACCGACCAGAAACTGGTCGATTCCGGCCTGTCGGCGCAATGGGACCTGCGCCTGGCCAATAATGTCCAACTCACCTCGATCACCGCCTATCGTCACTGGGATCACACCAATGGTTATGACGGCGATTTCACCTCGGCAGATGTCTATTACCGCGATCCCAACGGTGGTTTCGGCAACCGGATCGATACCTGGTCGCAGGAAATCCGCCTGAACGGCAAGAGTGAGCGGTTCGAATGGATGGCCGGCTTGTACGCCAATTCGGAAGACCTGACGCGCCATGACGAAACCCTCTATGGCGCCGATTATGAATCCTATCTTGGCCTGCTGCTGAGCGCCGGCGCCAATATCAACCGCGTGTCGGAACTGACCGGTCTGCCGGTGGGGCAATCCTTCGTGCAAGGGCAGGGCAATCACGACACCTACCGCCAGCGTGAACGCAACACGGCGATTTTCGGTCATGCCGAATGGTTCATCAGCAATACCGTCTCCCTGCTGGGTGGCCTGCGCTATAACCACCAGACCAAGAACCTGACTTCGGTCTTCACCAACAGCGATGATGGCGTCGCCTGCGCCAACACAACGGGATCGAAAAGCGTCATCTGCCAGCCGTGGTCGAACCCCGCCTTCAACGACCTGACCCTGGCCCAGAAGAACAGCGATGACGCCACCACCGGCTCGCTCAAGCTGAAATGGCAGGCGACGCCGACCATCATGACCTATGCCTCTTACAGCACGGGCTGGAAAGGCGCCGGCTTCAATCTCGACCGCGAACAGAAGGCCGATTTCACGGCCGATACGGATTCGTCGTTCAGGCGCGAAACCTCGCAATCGGTCGAGATCGGTTTCAAGGGCCGGTTTTTGGCGAAGCGTCTGGCGATTGATGTGGCGGCCTTCGACGAAAGCTTCCGCAACTTCCAGCTCAATACCTTCCTGGGCACCAATTTCGTCGTCAACTCCGTGCCGCACCTGAAAAGCCAGGGGGTCGAAGCCGAGGGCCGCTATCTGGTCGGTGATTTCAAGCTGAACGCCGGCCTGACCTATGACGAAGCCGTCTTCGGTCCGGAAGCCGTATCCGGCGTGCCCTTGCTGGCCAATGGCACGGCGTCTTTCGCGCCGCGCTGGTCGGGCGTTTATGGTCTCGACTACATGCGGGAAATCGGCGGCTATCGTTTTGCTGCCACGTTCAGCGCCAAGTATAACAGTGATTATAACACCGGCTCCGACTTGGCGCCGATCAAGGTTCAGCCGGCCTACACGCTCTATAATGGCCGCCTCAGCATCGGCGCACCGGATGAGAGCTGGGCGCTGGAATTATGGGGCCAGAACCTTACGGATGAACTTTATTATCAGGTTGCCTTCTCGGCGCCCTTCCAGGCCGGCAGCTACAAGGCCTTCCTTGGTCAGCCGCGCACCGTGGGCTTGACCCTGCGCCTCAAGCGGTAATACACCTCTTGGATCCCTCCCTGCCTGCGGTGGGGAGGGTTTCCGGCTTTTTGGGGCGATAGGATGAATGAATTCTGGCGGGTGGCTTTCAGCCGGCGTATCGCGGTTAATGCCCTTAAGGTGTCGCTGACGATCGGCACCCTTCTCAATATCATCAATCAGGGCGAAAATGTCCTGCATGGCCTGCCGGTCGCCTGGGCGCATGTCTTCCTGAATTACTTCACGCCCTATTGCGTGGCGACGTGGAGCGCGGCGAAAAACGAACTGGATCGCCGCCGGGCCGGGTGACTCTTGCCCGCGTTGCGGTTATAGAGCGCGCATGTCCGAAGCCAAGCCCTATGAAGTCACCGTCCTGACCATGTTCCCCGAAGCCTTTCCGGGGCCGCTCGGCGTGTCGCTGATCGGCACGGCGTGGAAAGAATCTGCGCGCTGGGCCTTGGAAACACTGGACATTCGTAATTTTTCAAGCGATAAGCGCGGCTTTCTTGACGATACCCCCGCGGGCGGTGGCCCCGGCCAGGTCCTCAAAGCGGATGTGATCGCACAAGCTCTTGATTCGATGGAGCTTAATGATCGCCCTCTCGTCTATATGAGCGCACGCGGCAGGCCCCTGACGCAGGCGAAGGTCAAGGAATGGGCCACTCGCCCAGGGCTGATTGTCCTGTGCGGACGGTTTGAAGGGGTGGATCAGCGGGTGCTTGATAGCCGCGGGTTCGAAGAAATCAGCGTCGGCGATGCCGTCCTTGCGGGCGGGGAAGCGGCGGCGATGGTGACAATCGAGGCGGTGGTGCGGCTTATTCCGGGGGTTCTCGGCGCACAGGCCAGTCTCGATAATGAGAGCTTTGAGGATGGACTCCTGGAGCAGCCGCAGTTCACAAGACCGCGGACGTTCGAGGGCCTCGACATCCCCGAAGTGCTGCTGAACGGCGATCACAAGAAAGCTGCGAAGTGGCGTCAGGCGCAAAGAGAGGCAACCACGAAGGAACGGCGTCCCGATCTCTGGGCCGCTTATCTTTCCAAATCACAGCTAAAAGGCAAATAAGCCTCAACGAACGTGAAGCGTTCATAATATTAGGAGGGTTCACATGAACCTGTTGCAAAAGATCGAGGCCGAAGAAGTCGCAAAAATGCGCGGCTCCAAGACCTTCCCCGAATTCCAGCCCGGCGACACCCTGCGCGTCAGCGTCAAGATCAAGGAAGGCGAGCGCGAGCGCGTCCAGGCCTTTGAAGGCGTCTGCATCGCCCGTTCCGGCGCCGGCATCAATGAAACCTTCACGGTCCGCAAGATCTCGTTCGGCGAAGGCGTTGAGCGCAAGTTCCCGCTGCTGTCGCCGCTGATCGAAGGCATTGAAGTCAAGCGCCGCGGTGTTGTCCGTCGCGCCAAGCTGTATTACCTGCGCGATCGCCGTGGCAAGTCGGCCCGTATCGTCGAGCGTTCGATGAACTCGACGCGCGGTTCCAAGGGCGCCGAACTGCGCGCCGCCATGGCCGCCGCTGAATCGTCCGGCAATGCCGACGCCGAAAGCTAAGACCTGGCTGAAAAGCTGAAAACGAACCCGCTCTGGCAACAGAGCGGGTTTTTTTTATTGCTTCAACGTGGCCGTTTTTATGGGGTGACGGTACGCCCGACATTCGCTCTCTGACAGGTAAAAACTAGACGCACTGCCGTTCCGGCTGCTACCTGTTGGGACATGGGCATGTGGCGGGATATGATCATCGGGGCGGTATGTGGTGCGGCGGTCGTTTCCGCCAGCGCCGCAGTGGCGGAAACCTATGTGCCTTTGCGGGCGGAGGCGGTGCGGCAATCCGTCGGCGTCAATACCCATATTCGCTACACAGATGGCGCTTACCGGCGCATTGCCGATGTGATCCGCGCGCTCGACTATCTCGATATTCGTCATGTCCGGGATAGTGTTCCGCGAGTCGCGCTTGGCCGGCCGTTGCCGCTGGCCGAATATATCTGGCTGAACAAGGCGGGGGTGCGTTTCAACCTGATAATCGGCGGCGGTGTCTATCATCCGGCAGATCCAATTATTGGTCTTGAAAAGCTCGAAGCGGCCCGGCCCGGAGCGATTGAATCGATCGAAGGCTTCAATGAAGTCAATAACGAGCCAGTGACCTATAACGGTGACACGAGCCTGGAGGCCGCCCTCGCGGCGCACGCGGCGACGGTCAGCTTGCTGCGGACGCACCCGACGCTAGGTCACATTCCCATCCTCGACCTGACGGGCAATGATATACCGAATACGCTCGGAGACCGGGGTGATTACCATAATACGCACGTCTATGCGCAAAACGGCAATCAGCCGGGCGGCTGGATGGGCAAAAAGAACCTATGGGCGGACGGCAAGCCCTGGGTCATCACCGAATTCGGCTATGCCAGCAATCCGCAGAGCGGCTGGCTGGTGATCGGCGTCGGCGAAGCGGAACAGGCGAAGGGCATACTCAACGGCATTCTGGACGCCGCGCAATATGGCGTGTCGCGCATCTATCTTTATGAACTGCTCGATGAAAAGCCCGATCCGGAAGGCAAATCGAACTGGCTGCATTTGGGGCTGTTTACGGTCGATAGCCAGCCGAAGCCCGCAGCGAAGGCCCTGCGCAATCTGCTGCGGATCATCGGTGATCCTGATCCAGCCGCATTGACCTTCATGCCGCAGCCGCTTGATGTGGAAATACAAGGCGCGCCCAAAACGCTCCGTGTGCTGACGATCCAGAAAGCATCTGGTGAAACCGGAATCCTGTTATGGAATGAGATTGCTTTTTGGGATCGTGAACACGGCAAGCCAATCCAAAATGTGCCGGTGCCGGTGAAGCTGACCTTGCCGTCCGGTGCCAGGGCAACGGCGCTGTATGATCCGATGAAGCAGGAAGCCGCCATCCGTCAGCTTGCCGGTGAGGGCGAACTGACGATTGAGGTGCCTGATTATCCGGTCATTGTTGAAATCGCGCGCTGATCAGCCGGCATTGAGCAGGGAAAAGCCGCCGAAGATCAGTCGTTTGCCGTCAAATGGCATCTCTTCCGGCTTCATCTGCATTCGCGGATCGGCCATGACCTTCTCATTGCCGGCGTCCCGCGCCTCTTTAGATGGCCAGCGGACCCAGGAAAATACGACGACCTCATCCAGCTCGGCCTTTACTGCCAGGGGAAAGGACGTGACCTTGCCTTCGGGCACATCATCGCCCCAGCATTCGATGATTTCCAGCGCGCCGTGATCGCGCCAGATTTCGGCGGCCATCTTCGCCATTTTCAGATAGGCGTCTTTATTGTCCTTGTGGACCGGGATGACAAAGCCATCGATATAGGTGGAGTCTGACATGATTTCCTCGCCTGATGAATAACGGCGATATTATTGGCGTATCACGCGTCAGAAACAGGCAGTAAGTTCGTCGCGGCGGACACAAGCGCGTGACTTCGCAACGATAAGTTATTTGGTCAGCAGCGTCCGCAATTCGGCGATAACCTTGCGGTAGCTGTCACGCTTGAAATGGACCACGCGGTCGATGATTGTATCGAGATCGCACCATTCCCAGCGCGAAAACTCCTGTTCGCCGTGAGTCGTCAGGTCGATTTCAGAATCCGCGCCGGTGAAACGATAGGCGAACCATATCTGTTTCTGGCCCTTGAAATTCTTGCCGATCCGTTTGTTGGCCAGCACTTCCGGGGGGAAGTCATAGACGATCCAGTCCTTTGTCCGGCCGATCGGCTCGACCGAACGGATGCCGGTTTCCTCATAAAGCTCGCGCAGGGCGGCGGCGTCGAGTTCTTCGCCTTCATCGACTCCGCCTTGCGGAAACTGCCAGGCGTGGTTGCCATTGACACCGAAACGATGCCCGATCCACACCTTGCCGGTGCTATTGAAAACGACAAGCCCGACATTGGGGCGATAGCCTTCCGGCCCCTTGGCGGTAGTGGTCATTGATGCGTAATCGCCGAGGCGGGCGCGAGCTGAATGCCCTTGGCGTCTAGGCCTTGCGTCCATTTGAGCGCCACGGCCAGGGTGACGGGATAGGCGAAGCCGGTGCCAAGCGCCGAGCCACGGCTCTTGGCGGTGGCTTCCAGGCCACCCAGTTGGGCATAGATGGCGGTTGAATTGATCTGGTTGTCGATGATGCGGTCGGCCGAGGCGCGGCCCCAGGCGCCTTGCAGGGCGCGCGCCTGGCCATCATCGATAAAGGCGACGCCACGTGTCTTGAGGTTTTGCAGGAAGACCGTCGTGCCGGCCTTGTCCCGGAAGAAGGCGCCGCCCTGATAGTTGGAGACGGCGAAATAACCGGTGGCGCGCGAAAGCACCCAGTTCAGGTGGCCGATCAGGTCGTCGGTGCGGGCATTGGCCAGCAGGGTTTGCGGGCCGGGGTCATTGTCCGGGTAGTTGGTTGGTTGCATCGGCACCTCGATCATCACCTCATGACCGCTGGCGCGGGCCAGATCTATCCAGCCTTGCAGGCCGGAGACATAGGGTACGAAGGAGAGCGTCACCTGCGGCGGCAGTTGCTCGATGGCCTGTTTGGTGGTGGCCGGATTGAGGCCCAGTCCGCCGACGACAAGCGCCACCATCGGTCGTCCGTCACCTTTGAACGGGCGGGCATAGGCCGAGGCCGGCGTCTGGCCATTGGGGGCGATGACCGGTAACGGGCCGGCATCGGCGGCCTGAACGAGGCCGCTGATTGGCGCTTGAGCTAGCGGCGAGGGGGTGAATTTCGGCGCGGGCCCTGCCGTGCCATCGTCACCCGGCATGGTGATAACGGCGGTGCCCTGGATCGGTGCGGCGTTGGGGTCGTTGAAGGTATCCGCGCTGGCGTCGCCGAACATGCCGAGGCTGTCGAGCGTGAAGGCCTGCATCCCCGCCTGACCGTCAGCGGCGGCTACATGCGCGGCAGGGGCGGCGGCCTTGTCCTTGGCGAGATTTATCCGGACGGACGGCGAGCCGGCATTGGGGTCACCGGCCAGGTTCAGAAAGGCGAAGGCCGCGACGGCGAACACCGCCAGCGCCGATACCGGTGCGACATAGGGCTTCCTGCAGGTTTCGACGATCCGGCCGGCCCACACGTTCGGCAGTTCGCGCAGGTGCGGACGCGCGCCACGCGGCGGATCGAAGCGCGGACGGCGTGGTAAGTTTGACGAGGGTTTGGGCTTGGCGAACATGGTCCGTCTGAACTGGAAATATGACAGTTCGGATAGTGCCGGATTAGGGTTAACAAAGCCTAACGGAAGCTGAATCGGGCGAGGAAAACACTGCTCTGTAAAGAAAAAGCCTCCCGGTAAGGGGAGGCCTGTTCCTATTTCTTTTCGGCTGACGAAGATGACGCCGAGCTGGAAGACGACGAACTTGAAGACGCCGAGGATGAACTGGCTCCAGAAACCGTGCCTGCCGGTGTGGCCGCCTTGGCCTTGGCGTCGAACTTGGCGCCCGGCTTGTCGACCAGGTCGGCATCAGCCAGCTTGGCGCCGCGCGGGTGCGCCGCGGCCAGTTTGACGTCGCCGTTGTATTTCAGCACGTCGAGCGCGCGGGTCAGTTCGAAATCACCGGTCTTGGTGTCGAAATCTTCCGGCGGCACTTCCTGGACGGCGTGAGCCGAGCGTCTGGCCTTGCCTTCGTCGGCATTCAGCGCATTGCCATAGGCGGCCTCGGTATACTGCATGGCCGAGGTGGCGATGTATTTCGCCTGCTCCTTCGATTGCGCCACTTCGAGATCGGGTTCGATGCCGGTCTTCTGGATGGAGCGGCCCGAAGGCGTATAGTAGCGGGCGGTGGTCAGCTTGACGGCGCGGTTATCGCCGAGATCGATAACGCTTTGCACCGAGCCTTTACCGAAGGTGGTCAGGCCGACGATGGTGGCGCGCTTCTGATCCTGCAAGGCGCCGGAGACGATTTCCGCCGCCGAGGCCGTACCCGGATTGGTGAGCACGACGATTGGCTTGCCGTTCAGCATGTCGCCCTTTTTCGCCTGATACCGGATGATGTCCTTCGGATCGCGGCCGCGCTGGCTGACGATTTCGCCGCCATCGAGGAAGAGATCCGCGACGCCGACCGATTGCTCCAGCAGGCCGCCGGGATTGTTACGCAGGTCGAGCACAAGACCCTTCATCTTCGGGTTCTTGGCCATCAGGTCGGCCAGTTGCGTTTTGGTGTCGTTGGCGGTGGTTTCCGAGAAGGAAGCGATGCGCAGATAACCGTAGTCACCTTCCATGCGCGTCTTGACCGACTTCACGACGATGATTTCACGCGTCAGCGGCACATCGAACGGTTCGGTCTTGCCGGTGCGGACGATGGTGACGATAAGCTTGGTGTTCGGATCGCCCTTCATCTTGGTAATGGCGTCATTGAGCGGCAGGCCCAGTATGCTGGTGCCATCGATGGCGGTGATGTAGTCGCCGGACTGGATGCCGGCCTTCTGGGCGGGGGTGTCGTCAATAGGCGTCACGACCTTGACCGCGCCGTCTTCGCTGGTCACTTCCAGGCCGATGCCGCCGTAGGAGCCGCGCGTCTTTTCCTTCAGGTCGTTGTAATCATCATCCGACAGATAGTTGGAATGGGGATCGAGCGAACCCAGCATCCCTTCGAGAGCGGCGTTGATCAGCTTCTTCGAATCGACCGGAACCACATAGTCCTGCTGGACGATGGCCAGCACATTGCCGAACAATTCCAGCTGCTTGTAGGTATCAGAGCGCGGCGAGAATGCCGGCTGGCTGGCATAGGCCACGGCCCCGATACTCAGGGCGACAGCGGCGGCGCCGGCAAGATAAATGTTCTTCATTAGATCCTCGAAGGGCATACAATCAGGTTAGCATATAAGAGTGCGAACATGGCGTAAACGGGGCGCTCTTATTTAGTTTGGATGGGGGGCGCCGTCTGCCGGGCAAAGGCCTCATAAACGGCCATTATCGGACTTATTTGCTGGAAATCTGGAGGGTTGTCGCCGGATTGACCGGCGTTTCGCCCTTGCGCAACTCCATATAGAGAATGGCTTTTTTCTCCGAGAGATTCGGCATCCGGCCGAGCGGTTCGTGGCGGCTGACGGTTTGGCCCTGCTGGACGTAGATCCGGCCGATTCCGGTGATCACCACGCGAAACTCATGGCCGATGCTAAGGACGACGACCTGGCCATAGGAGTCAAGCGGGCCGGCGTATTCGACCTCGCCTTCCGCTGGCGCCGTCACCTGGCTGCCGGGCAGGGCGGCATAGGAGGTGCCGCGATTGGACGGACCGTTGCCGTCGAGCTGGCCGAAATTGCGCGTGATGTCGCCGACGACGGGCGGGAGCAGGTGCGTATTATCTATGGCTGGCGAGCCGAAGAATTTCAGCGGCAGGTCGCCGGTCAGGCGGTTCTCGTGCGCCTTCAGTTCGGCGGCGCGGACATCCATCTGATCGGCCTGATTGAGAAGCTGGTCTTCCAGATCCATCTTCTGCTGGATCAACCGCTCGATCTCGCTGCGCTGCTCGGAAACCTCGCTTTCGGAGATGAAGATGGCCTCGTTTTGCAGGGCCGCCTGCCGGCGCAGATTGACGAGTTGGCTATTTTGCCGGACCAGTCCGTCGGTGCGTTTTTGCAGTTCAGGCGTGATGGCGCGCATGATGATGGCGGCCAGCACGGCGTCGTTGGCCTTACGCGGGGTGACGAAAAGCGCCGGCGGCGGGTTACGCGAATAGATTTGCAAGGCCGAAAGCAGGCGCGATTGCTTGTCGCGCTCGGCCGTCAGCCGGCGGGTGATGTCGGTTTCCTGCTGGTTGATGGTCTCCAGCCGGGCGCGATAGATGGCCGATCGTGTTTCGCCGGTGCCCTGCTTGCGCGAAATCTCGATGATCTGCTCACGCAGGGCTTCGACCTCCTGGGCGATCTGACGGGCGGAGCGGCGTTGGCTGTCGCTCTTACGCTCCTCGGCGCGGCGCTGGGCTGACAAGGTGTCAAGCGTGGCGCGGTCGGCTTCGGAAAGGTCATGCGTCCGCTGTTGCGCATCGGTCTGCGCCGCCCCTGTGAGGGCGAGGACGGCAAGGCCGGTCAACAGCAGATGGCGCGAGGAAGCGAGCATATCCTTGAGATAAGGTGGTTCGGCTTAATTCTCAATAAACGGTTTTTCAGCTCAAGCGCCGGACTAGGCGTCCCCCATGCCTCCTCGCATCAGCTCGGGCGGGCACTTGCCCTGGTCAGATCGCATAGGGGCGATCTGATTTAATCCCGATGGTAAGGCAATCCCGCCAGGATGGTAGTGGCGCGGTACATCTGCTCCGCCAGCATGACGCGGACGAGGGCGTGCGGCCAGGTTTGCGGACCGAAGGCCAGCGAAAAGGCCGAGGCCTTCAGCAGGGCCGGATCGAGACCATCGGCCCCACCGATCAGGAAAGTCACCCGACGCTCGCCGCGATCCTTGTAGGTATTGAGGCGCGTGGCGATCTGGCGTGAGGTCAGTTGTTCGCCGTGCTCATCGCAGGTGATCAGTATCCCGCCTTCACTTAAGGCCGCCTTGATCGCTTCCATCTCCTGGGCTTTCAGCAGCGCCGAGGTGGCGGCCTTCGCGCCCTTTTTGGCTTCGACCTCCAGCAGATCAACCGGCGAAATGCCTAAACCGCGCCCGGTTAAATTGGCGCGGTTCAGATAGTCTTTGACGAGATTGTTTTCGACCGTCGCGCCGAGCTTGCCGACCGCGCAGAGCGTCAGTTTCATTTAAGCAGAAACGGTATGACCGGTGCCATCCGGCGACAGCGACCAGATCTTCTCGATATTGTAGAAGCTGCGGACTTCCGGGCGGAAGATATGCACGACGACATCGCCGGCATCGATCAGCACCCAGTCGCAGGCCGGCAGGCCTTCGATCTTGGCCTTGCCGAAGCCGGCTTCCTTGAGCGCGCGAACGACGTGATCGGCCAGCGCGCCGACATGGCGGTGCGAGCGTCCGGAGGCGATGATCAGGGTGTCGGCGACCGAGGACTTGCCCTTCAGGTCGATACAAACGATATCCTGCGCCTTGTCGTCATCGAGTTTGTTGACGATCAGGGTTTCCAGAGGCAGCAAGCCTTCGGTGGAGGGAGCTTCATCGTGGGAGGTCTGACCTTGGTCAGGCGTAGCCTCAGACTGAGGGGTTTCGGGCGCAGTTTGCGCGGGTTGGCGAGACAGGGTTTCAGTTCCTTTATGATCCACAATAGAGACTGCATAGCACAAAATGTGCGGGCGGTCACCCTTTGATGGAATTTTTGAAAAATCTCCAAAACCGTCCTCGGTTTTGGCAAGGGCGACCACCCGCCGCCCCTTATGGGGCGAGCCTTCGCGGCCTGTGAACGAATTAAAACCTCGTCTTCAATTTCAAGCGCAAGGCCGTTGAAGAATGCCCATGTAACGGACCTTTGATATAGGTCCAGGCGGGCAGCTTCAAAAACGGCAGGGTGCGGGCGGCGTGTTCATCTATACGATAGCGGGCGAAGCGCTGGGTAGCGGGGGAAAAACGCGCCTTCATCAGCGCGCCGGGGCGCGAAACCACGGCGATCGGCACCATGTGCATGAGTTGCACCCAGCCGCGCCAGTTATGAAAACCGGCCAGGCTGTCGCCGCCCATGATCCACACGAAATGAACGCCGGGATAGCGTGCCCTCAGGGCGCGCAGGGTATCGAGCGTATAGGTGGCGTGGATGCGCGTCTCGAAATCTGAGATCACATCCTTCGGGCCGGTAAAGGGGTAGAGCTGTGCGATGCGCTCGGCCAGCGGCGCGGTCTCCGTCTTCGATTTCAGCGGGTTCTGCGGCGACACCAGCCAGATTATCTTGTCCAGCCCCAGCTTCTGCCGTGCCGTTTCGGCGACATGGCGATGGCCCTCGTGCGCCGGATTGAACGATCCGCCGAACAGGCCGACCGTCATCCCGCGTTCGAGGTGGAAGCCGCTGCGCAAGGCGCCTGAGGGAACGGCCGGTGACATGGGGGCAAGACCGGCGCGCAACATGCCCTAGCGATTATCCATCGGATTATAGGCAGGGGCGATTTCGGGCACCGGATTGGCCTCCAGATGCTTCTCGCCGGTGATGGTTTCCAGCGCGGCGAACAACAGGTCGCGCACGCCTTCACCGGTGACGCCGGAGATCAGGAAGGGCGTCTGGCCGCAGGCTTTCTTGATTTTCGCCGCCAGCTTCTTGCGGGCGTCGGCATCGAGCGAATCGACCTTGTTGATGGCGACGAGTTCGGTTTTGGAGCCGAGGATTTCGTCGTAGGCGTTCAGTTCCTTGCGGATCACCTTGTACGATTTCACCGGGTCTTCCGAGGTGCCGTCGATCAGGTGGATCAGCACCTTGGTGCGCTCGACGTGGCCGAGGAACTTGGTGCCGAGGCCGGCCCCTTCCGATGCGCCCTCGATCAGGCCGGGAATATCGGCCATAACGACGCGTTGTTCAGGGCCCAGGTCGATGACGCCGAGATTGGGCACCAGCGTGGTGAAGGGATAGTCGGCGATCTTCGGCTTGGCGGCGCTCGATGCCGCCAGGAAGGTCGATTTGCCGGCATTGGGCAACCCCACCAGACCGGCATCGGCGATCAGTTTGAGGCGCAGCCAGATCCATTTTTCTTCGCCATCCTGACCAGGCAGGGCGAATTTCGGCGCTTGATTGATCGGCCCCTTGAAGCGCGTATTGCCCCAGCCGCCATTGCCGCCCCTGGCCAGTTGGTAACGCTTGCCGGCTTCATCGAGATCGACGATCAGTGTTTCATGATCTTCTTCAAAGACTTCCGTGCCGACCGGCACATACATCACGATATCCTCGGCATTGGCGCCGTGCATCTGGCGACCCATGCCGTGAGTGCCGGTCTTGGCCTTGAAGTGCTGCTGATAGCGATAATCGATCAGCGTGTTGAGGCCGTCCCTGGCCTCGATCCATACATCGCCGCCATTGCCGCCGTCGCCGCCGTCGGGTCCGCCGTTGGGGATGAACTTTTCACGGCGGAACGAAACGGCGCCGGCGCCGCCGTTACCGGAACGGATATAGATTTTACACTGATCGAGGAATTTCATCGGAGTTCTTTGAACTAAAATGCGCGCAAGATCAATGATCTTGCGCGCACACAAGGGTTTGCGGCGGGGCCGGGTTATAGAATACGGATCATATGGAGCGCCAGGTGCTCGCCTTCGCGGGCCAGCGAGGTCTCCATAGTGCGGCGGCCGGTATAGAGGAAATCGGCCTTGATCAGCGCCGACGCCGAGGCTTCATTATCGGCGAAGTGCGCCGCATGGATGATGCGGTGAAGCTTCCGCTTCTTACACCAGCGCAGCAGGCCATCGGTCGCCTCTATGGCATAGCCCTGGCCCTGATATGCCGGCGCGATGAAGACGCTCAGGTTCGGGCCGAACGAATGGATGCCGCCCGATGTGCCGCAGGCCGACTTGGTCAGGCTGATGATGCCGATCAGGTGTTCGTCATCCAGCCGGATCGCCCAGTGGGTGAAAGGCGTGGCCGACATCTGGGTCAGCAGGGCCTCGGCTTCACCCCGTTCCAGCGGATGCGGGATGGCGTGGGTCATCCGGGCTGAATTCTTGTCGGCGAAGACGGCCATGACCGCATCGAGATCAGCGTCTTTAAGCGCCGTCAGGCTCAGGCGGGTCGTCTCGACACTAATATGCTCTGGCCTTTGGGGGGCAATGAATGCCCTTTGGGGTTCGTTGTGCATAATCATTCTCTCGCTCTGACCTTATGCCCCGGACAATACTGGCAGGCTAAGGTCTATTTAGGGTCGAACTGTGTCAGTTCCACCACAGGTCTGAAAGAGCGGGATCACGATTGGTTTATGTTAAAACCAAAAACGAAAACGGGAGCCCGGTGAAAATCCGGACTCCCGCTCTAAACTCGGTCCGGATCGGCTTAAAAACATAAGCACGATCCGAAAATATCGAATGGTGCCTATTCGGCGGCCGCAGCCACCGGCAGGATCGACACGTAACAACGGTCGTCGCGCTTGGTGGTAAACTTCACATTGCCTGTCGCCGTGGCGAAAAGGGTGTGGTCGCGGCCGAGGCCGACGTTTTCACCAGCGAAGAACTTGGTGCCGCGCTGACGGACAAGGATGTTGCCCGAAAGGACAAGCTCGCCGCCGTACTTCTTGACGCCAAGACGCTTGGATTGTGAGTCGCGGCCGTTGCGTGACGAGCCGCCAGATTTTTTGTGTGCCATGGGAGGGTGTCCTCTTAAACTTTAATCTTAAGCTTCGTCAGAAGCGGCTTCGGCCTTGGCCTTCTTAGGGGCGGCCTTCTTCTTGGGAGCGTCCTCGGCAATAACCGGAACCGAAACCACTTCCGGTGTTTCGATGGCGGCGGCCAGATTACGCGGCGCCAGGTTACGGGCGCGGGCGTCGAGTTCGGCCTTGGTGGTCAGCGAAACGGTGCCTTCCCACTTCGCCGACTTGCCGGCGCCGAGGATCGAGGTGATGCGCAGAACCGACTGCAACTGGCGATGGCCGCGGGTACGGCGATAGCCCTGACGGCGGGTCTTCTTGAAGATGCGAACCTTCTCGCCCTTGCGGGTTTCGATCAGGGTGGCTTCGACGACGGCGCCATCAACGAGCGGTGCGCCGACAACGGCACCGGCCGCATCGCCGAGCATCAGCACTTCGTTGAACTTCATAGCCGCGCCGGCTTCGCCTTCGAGCTTTTCGACAACGATCAGATCGCCAGCCGATACACGGTATTGCTTACCGCCTGTTTTGATGACCGCGTACATGGTCAAGAACCTTTGCGTAGGCACGGGGCTTTATAGAGAAAAGTCCTGCGCGGGAGAATGGAAAAACGCCCCAGGAACCAGAAGGCTCCGGGCGAGAGGCGGCGACTTATACAAGGATATCTCAGTGAGTCAACGGGTTTTAAAGCCGTAATGGGCTATTTTATTCCGCAAACAAACCGCCTGGGCCTTTCTATATAACTCAAGGCTTGATTTCAATGCGCGAAGGCTTAACTAAGCGCCAGACCCACTTTCCCTTTATAAAGTAACACCCTCATGGCCGATACTGCTTCCGTTACCGCAAAGACCCCCGTCACCGTCCTGACCGGCTATCTGGGCGCCGGTAAGACGACCCTGCTCAACCGCATCCTCTCGGAAAACCACGGCAAGAAATATGCCGTCATCGTCAATGAGTTCGGCGAGATCGGCATCGACAACGACCTGATCGTCGGCGCCGATGAAGAAGTGTTTGAGATGAACAATGGCTGCGTCTGCTGCACGGTGCGCGGCGACCTGATCCGCATCTTGTCGCAACTGATGAAGCGCAAGGGCCGGTTCGATGCCATCATCGTGGAAACAACCGGCCTGGCCGATCCCGGCCCGGTGGCGCAGACCTTCTTTGTCGATGAAGACATCAAGGCGAAGACCTATCTTGATTCGGTGACGGCGCTGGTCGATGCCCTGCATTTCGATGAGGCGCTGAAGACCGACCGCGTGGTCAAGGAACAGATCGCCTTTGCCGACCACATCATCCTCAACAAGACCGATCTGGTCGATGACGCCAAGCTCGACGAGATCGAAGGCCGCCTGAAGGGGCTGAATCCGCTGGCTACCATCACCCGCGCCCAGCGCTCGTTCGTCGATATCGCATCGCTGCTGAACCAGCATCGCTTTGATCTGACAAAGCTGGAAGATGTCGGCCACGACGATCATGATCACCACCATCATGATCATGACCACAATCCGGCGCACGGTGAAGCCGGCCATGTGCATGATGAGCATTGCGGCCACGATCATGATCACGGGCATCACCATCATGACCACGGTCATAGCCATGGCCCGGCGCATGGCGAGGCCGGCCACGTCCATGACGAGCATTGCAGTCACACCATCAATCCGATCCACGACGAAGAGATCAAGAGCATTTCCCTCAGCACCGACAAGCCGATCGATGGCGCCCGCTTCACTCAGTGGCTGGATAAGCTGCTGGCGGAAAAGGGCCAGGATATCCTGCGTGCCAAGGGCATTCTCGACGTTAAGGGCGAGAACAAGCGTCTGGTTTTCCAGGCGGTTCACATGATCCTTGAGGGCGACCTGCAACGCGAATGGCAGGCGGATGAAAAGCGTATCTCGCGCGCCGTGTTTATCGGCCGCCATTTGGATACAGCGGCGATCAAGGCGGGTTTTGAGTCGACGATTGCGGCTTAATACCTTTTCCTCCTCCCCTGTAGCGTAGCGTTCGGGGGAGGTGTCACGGCGTAGTTCGTGACGGAGGGGGCAACCCCGAAGTGAATAAAAGCGGCCCCCTCCGTCAACGACACCAGCCCTTTGGGCTTCGCGCTGCCACCTCCCCCGCTTTGCAGGGGAGGAGAAGTGGCCTTCCCAAATTCTTTTCATGCACCTATAAGCCCCCCATGACCTTTGCTTACCAAAAATCCTTCGACACCTATGTGGTCGCCGCCCTGTTCGATGCGCTTGACGAGCCTGTAGTGGCGCTCGGTGATGGCCGTATCGTCTTTCCGGATTC
Source organism: Asticcacaulis sp. (assembly GCF_035497195.1). Classification (GTDB taxonomy): domain Bacteria; phylum Pseudomonadota; class Alphaproteobacteria; order Caulobacterales; family Caulobacteraceae; genus Asticcacaulis. The sequence continues at coordinate 97,210 of NZ_DATJDZ010000014.1, read as the reverse complement.
GGAAAAAGAATACGAGGCCCATCCGAACGCTGGAATCCTGACCGCTGTCATCCACCCGACCGGGCTTGGCGTCATCACCGGTGGCGACGATGGCCGCGTGGTCTGGACCTCGAAGGATGCCGGCCCGATCGAACTTGCCGTGCACACCGGCGCCTGGATCGACGTCATCGCCGTGGCGCCCGAAGGCCAGGTCATCGCCTATGCCACCGCCAAGAAGGTGCATGTGCTCGACCTGCTCAAGAAAGAGAGCAAAATCTTCACGCACGAGCATTCGGTTTCGGATCTCGTATTTGATCCCAAGGCGCGCAAGCTGTATTGCGCCACCTATAATGGCGTCGTCGTGTGGTTTGCCCGCATCGATGAAAAGCAGAAGCCGACCAAGCTGTTCTGGGCCGGGTCGCACACCAAGATCGCCATGGCGCCTTCGGGTGAATTCGTTATCACCGCCATGCAGGAAAATGCCCTGCACGGCTGGCGCCTGAAAGATTCAAAAGACATGCGCATGGGCGGCTATCCGGCCAAGATCAAGTCGCTCGATTTCTTCGCCAAGGGCAAGCTGCTGGCCACCTCCGGCGCCAATGGCGCGGTGGTCTGGCCCTTTCTGCGCCCGAATGGTCCGATGGGCGAGGAGGCTTCCGAGATCAATCCGCTGGAAAGCAGCATGGTCAGTTGTGTGGCCGGGGCGGCCGAGGAAACCATCCTCAGCGCCGGCACCGAAGACGGCCGCGTCTGGCTGGCCGAACTGCAGTCAACCCATGTCGAGTGGATCAAGGGCGAAAAGGGTGCGCCGATCACCGCGCTTGCCATCTCCGGCGAGGCCAATCGTATTCTGTTTGGCGATGAGGACGGCGTGGTTTATATCTTCGAACACGCGGAGTAGGTCCGCTTTGGCGCTGGGGGCGTTATGAGTGAGCGTGACGATGAGCCGGAAGATATTGTTCCGGGCCTGAGTGAAGAAACCATCTATGACGCCCCGCCGGAGTCGTCCCTCAAACCCATGCCAGTAAGTGTAAAGCGTAAATTTCGCCCCCTGCGTTTTCTGGGCGCCTGTATCGTTGGCTTTTTTGCCTTTTCGATCCTGTCCGTCGCCATCCACCGCTTCGTGCCGGTGCCGATCACCGTGCTGATGATCGAGAAACTGGCCCAGGGCAATGGCCTCGACCACCGCTGGGTGCCAGCCTATCAGATCAGCGATAACCTCAAACGCGCGGTCATCGCCTCGGAAGACGCCAAGTTCTGCACCCATGACGGCTTCGATATCCAGGCCATCCAGAAAGCCGAGCGCTATAACGCGACCCACAAAAGAAAGCGCGGCGCCTCGACCATTTCGCAGCAGACCGCCAAGAATGTCTTCCTGTGGCCGGACCGTTCGTGGGTGCGCAAGGGTTTCGAGGTCTATTACACCTTCCTGATCGAGCATATGTGGTCGAAGGACCGGATCATGGAGGTCTATCTCAATTCGATCGAGATGGGACCGGGCATCTATGGTGCAGAAGCCGCCTCGCAATACTGGTTCGGCCATAGCGCGAAGACGCTGTCCCGCGCCGAGGCGGCGCAACTGGCGGCTATCCTTCCCAATCCGATCAAGCGCAAGGCGAAGGGCAGCAAGCGCTCCGGCCGCATCGCCGCCAATGCGCGGACGGTGGTCAATCAGGGGCTGGATGCCTGCGCGGCGGAATAGCTTTTTAGAGGGGGAAATGATGGGTCTTATAGAACGTTACGGGGTTTTCCTTGCTATACCTGTGCTGTTTATTGTCGTTGGCATCAGCATGTTCGTCAATATTGCTTGGGGTTTGCTGACGGGCGGGCCAAGGGCTTTTAGAGAGCCGGGCGCGCCATATCTTTACGACCGATTTTATTATCTGCTTTTCCTCGTTGCCATGATCGGCTGGACTTTCGCACTTTTGTCTTTCTCATCAGGCATCGAAACAGGCGAAGCGGGTTTTGGCTTCTTACTGGGCTGGGGCGTTTGCGCCATTGGTATTGGCGGCGTTTTTTTCCTGCGCGGGGATATGATGCTCCGGGGCGCACGCTATCTGGCTGATAATGGGTTCTGGCCATTTCGCATCTTTCACCGCATGCAAGTCATGCAGTTTGAGCGCCAATCCTCGATTGTTCTCAAGCTTGTGCCTGTAGTCTTCGTTGTTGTCGGTATCGGCGTGATACTATTCAGCCTGTTCCATATACCGGCAGCACTTTCAGACGTTAAAACCGGCACGCAGATTCTCGTTAATGCTGTAACCGCCTCTTGACGCCTGCAACCAAATAGCCTTCCCTTCGATTGTTAACTATTTGGGAGGACTGGCCATGAAGTATCTGCTGACATCGGCGGCGTGTATTGCCTTGCTTACCGGGTGCGCGACGGCGCCGACGGACTCTTCCGTGGTGCTGGGGGCGGGAAGTGGGCCGGGGGCCTATACTGTGCCTGTCGCACCCGCCCTGGCTGGTCCGGTCGCCCCAGCCAAACCGACTGCCGAAGAGGCGAAGGCCTTTGTCGATGACGCCGAAAAGAAGCTGGCCGATCTCGGTGAATATGACGCCCATGTGCAGTGGGTCGGGGCCACCTTCATCAATTACGACACAGAATGGCTGCAAACCCGCGCCGATGCCGCGTTGAACGAGGCGACGGTCAAGTACGCCATGGAATCCGCGCAGTATAACGATGTCGATGCCGATCCGGTGACGCGCCGCAAGTTGAATCTGCTGCGTATTTCCCAGACCCTGCCGGCGGCCGCTGAACCCGGTGCGGCCGAGGAACTCTCCGCCGTGGCCGCCAAATTGGGTTCGACCTATTCCACCGGCAAGTTCGACTGGAAGGGCAAGACCTATAATCTTGACGACGCCTCGGACGTGATGGCCAAGACGCGTGATCCGGTCACCACGCGCGCCATGTGGGAAGGCTGGATGAGCATTGCAGCGCCCATGAAGGACGATTACGCCAAGCTGACCACCCTTTCCAACGCCGGCGCGCAAGGCCTGGGCTTCAAGGACACCGGCGCCCTGTGGCGCTCCGGCTATGACATGGATCCCGACGCCTTCGCCGCCGAGACCGACAAGCTGTGGAACCAGGTCGCGCCCTTCTACAAGAACCTGCACTGCTACACGCGCCGCAAGCTCAATGAGAAGTATGGCGATGCCGTCCAGCCGAAGACCGGCCCGATCCGTGCTGACCTGCTCGGCAATATGTGGGCGCAGGACTGGTCGAACATCTATGACGTGGTGGCGCCGAAAGGCATCAAATCGAGCTACAGCCTCGACAAGCTGTTGGTGAAAAAAAAGTACGATCCGCTGAAAATGGTCAAGACCGGCGAGAGCTTCTATACCTCGCTCGGCTTCAAGGGCCTGCCGTCTACCTTCTGGGAGCGCTCGCAGTTTACCCGGCCGCGTGACCGCGAAGTCGTCTGCCACGCCTCAGCCTGGGACGTCGATAATGTCGATGACCTGCGCATCAAGATGTGTACGAAGGTCAATGGCGAGGATTTCTATACGGTCCACCATGAACTGGGGCATAACTTCTATCAGCGCGCCTATGCCGATCAGCCCTATCTGTTCAAGAACGGCGCCAATGACGGCTTCCACGAGGCGATCGGCGATTTCGTTGGCCTCTCTTCGGTGACGCCGACCTATCTTAACCAGATCGGCCTGCTCGCCAAGGTGCCGAGCGATTCCGAGGATATTCCCTACCTGCTCAAGATGGCCTTGCAAAAAATCGCCTTCCTGCCGTTCGGACTGGAAATCGACCGCTGGCGCTGGGAGGTCTTCTCCGGCCAGATCACCGAGGCGCAGTATAATCAGCGCTGGTGGGAACTGGTGCGCAAGTATCAGGGGCTGGAAGCGCCGGGCGTGCGGCCGGATTCGGCCTTCGATCCGGGGGCGAAATATCACGTGGCGGCCAGCGTGCCATATACGCGCTATTTCCTGGCCGATATCCTGCAATTCCAGTTCCAGCGCGCGGCATGTGAACAGGCCGGCTGGAAAGGACCGCTGCACCGCTGTTCGGTCTATGGCGAACGGGCGGTTGGCGAGAAGCTGAACGCCATGCTGGAGATGGGGCAGTCGCAGCCCTGGCCGGACGCGCTGGAAACCTTCACCGGCCAGCGCGACATGGACGCCACGGCGATCATGGACTATTTCGCGCCGCTGAATGCCTGGCTGGAAGAGCAGAACGCAGGCCAGACCTGCGGCTGGGATGGCGAGATATAATTTATGGGGCGTGGGGTCTGTGACCCCACAAACCTTGCCTTATTCTAAAGAAAAACCCGATCCTAAAGACCGGGTTTTTCTTTAGAAAGAAAGAAGACTTGGGGCCATTGGCCCCAACCCCCATAAGTCATTTCAGCATTTCCACGGCTGCGTCCGTTTCGGCGGTTATCGCCTTCTGGTCGAACATCATCGTCATGTGTCCCTGATCGGGCAGGATGGTTACGGGGATTTTCGGATTGGCCTTGCCGATTGCCGCAGGATAGGCTGAAGCGACGAAAAGCTCGTCATTGGCGCCGATCAGTATGCGGGTGGGTTGCCTTATTCGGGCCAGGGCGCCTTGCCAGTCCCGTTGCAGGTTTGATGACGCCAGCAGGGCATGGCTATAGGTGCGGGGGCGCTGTAAATCATTCTTCGGTACAGCCATCGCCAGAACATTCAGGTGATCGAGCGCCGAAATGCCGAAACGGTTCAGGATGGTGAGCACGACGATGCGTGGCACACTGACCACCGTCCAGCCGCCCTGCGCTGGCTGGTCCATGGGTGTATTGGGGGCGATAAAGGGCGACAGGGCCAGATACCCGTTGAAATTGCCGGCATAACGACTGGCAGCGGTACGCAGAATAATGGCGCCGCCCATCGAATGTCCGGCCAGCAGTCGCTTTTCATCGGGATGCTCGCGGGCGACGAGCTTTGCCAGATCGTCGAGATCATCTTCATACTGACCGCGATAACTGACATCGCCCAGTCGATGATTGGGACCGGGACTCAGGCCGTGGCCCCGCAGGTCAGGCGCATAAACGGTGATGCCACGGGCGGCATAGGCCTTGGCGAGTCCATGAACGGCCAGTGAAGAGCCCGAGGAGCCGTGGATCAGGACCGCCACGCCGCCGCCGGGCTTGCCGGCATAGTAATGATAGGCCAGTTTCTCCCCATCGCGTGCCGTCATGTAATGATAGTCCGGTAGTTCGCGGCTAAAGCGCGCGAACGGATCATTGGCCTTTTCGACTGCGGCGATGAGGGGCGGTGGCTTTGGCGCCGTGAAGAGCAGTATGCTGCCGGCGACGCTGACCATGACGATCGGTGTGATGATCAGGCCGCGAAGGATATGTTTGAGGACGGGATGCAATGGAGGTCTCCTGTTGAATGACCCCGCTTGCTTATGGCCGCGCCGCCCCCTAGTCTCGCCGTCTTTCGTGGATGGTCGCCAGATTTCGCCAATGGATTCGTTTCGCTTTCTGAAATTTCGCTATGCGCCGCATCGGTCGTGGAAAGCAGTGGCGATTCTGCCGCTGATGGGGTTGGCCCTGGCGCTGGCGGGGCCGTTCGGCAGCTATGTCAGCATGAATATCTGGGAGCGATGCGCGCATTTCGCCCTGTGTTTCACGGCCATCGGAGGGCTGATCCTGGAAAGCGCCTACCGTCTGGCGCGGCGGTATTTCGCTGGCAATTGGCCGCTATGGGCGGCGCTCAGTCTTGATGCCGCGCTTGTCGTGCCGGCGGCGACGATCGTCTGGGGATCGCTGCATGTCTTTGGTCCGGCGGCGCTGGCGGCGGTGCCTTTCACGACCCTGCTGTGGCAAAACCTGTTCATTATTCTTGTCGTCCAGGCGAGCATTACGCTGGCTGCCTGGGTGCAGCACAGCCGTTTGCCGCCGCCCGCCCCATCGGTTGAGGATTTCCCGCTGGCGCATTGCTTGCCGTTTGCCCTGAAACGTAGTCCCGTTCTGGCCCTGACTTCGGAAGATCATTACCTGCGTGTCTACACAGCGCGGGGGGAGGCGCTGATCCATATGACCCTGGCCGAGGCGATTGAGCTATTGAAGGATGGGTTTCAGATCCATCGCTCACATTGGGTTCATGATGGGGCTGTCAAGGATTATCGCAAGGTGCAGGTCGAACTGATCACCGGCCTGAAGCTGCCGTTGAGCCGCCACCGCCGAAAGGCGTTCGAGGACTGGCTGAAAACCGTTGGGCTGGCATGACAAGACATTGCTGGACGAGAACCGTCAGGTGTGCGCATGAGAGCGCACCCGATTGGAGCGTCCGTCATGCAGATTGTTGAAACCCTGGGCCTGAGCCTGCTCACCCTGATCCTTTGCGGCGGAGGTGCGATTCTGGGCCTGATCATCGTCGCCTGGAAGGGTATAAAGCCGGGCGTCCTGATCTGCGCGGCAACCGGCGTAATCGTCGCCGTTCTCAGCCTGCTGATCGTGCTGAACTGGTCGCACACCGCCCTGATCGCCTCAACGGCGGTTATCAGCACCTATCTGACCGTCCTGGCCAATGACCTGATCGTTTGGATGACGGTTTCAGCCATCGGGCTTGGCATGGGCTACGGCCTCTATATCCTGCGCACGCAAGGCTTCAAGCGTTAAGCCAGCTTGATCTCGCGCAGGCGCTGCATCAGGAAATCCTGTGCGGTGATCGGTTCCGCGCCGAGGTCCGGATGCGCGTCCGTAATGCAGTTCGGCAAGGTTTCGATCACATAGGGCGGTTCAAAATGCAGGAAGAACGGCGTTGAATAGCGGGCGAAATCCTTGCGCCCCTCCGCCGGATTGATGACGCGGTGCTGGGTTGACGGCAGGACGCCATTGGTCAGGCGCGACAACATGTCGCCAATATTGCAGACGATGCAGTCCTCCGGCGGGGTAATCGGCAGCCACTGACCGTCGCGGTCGAGCAGTTGCAGCCCGGGTTCCTCGGCGCCGAGCAGAAGCGTAATGACATTGATATCGCCGTGCGCTCCGGCGCGGACAGATTCGCCCGGCGTCGTCACCGGCGGATAATGCAAAAGGCGCAGGATGCTGTTGCCCTCTTTCACCGGCGCTTCGAAGAAATCCGCATCAAGCTTCAGATAGACAGCGATGGCGCGCAGCACTTTTTTACCCAAGGCATCCAGCGCTTCATATAACGCGTAGGTACTGGCACGGAAGTCGGCGATCTCGGCCGGCCAGACGTTTTCCGCCATATATTCCGTGTACGGATGACCAGCCGGCAGTTCGCGGCCGATGTGCCAGAATTCCTTGAGGTCGTGGTGCGTGGCGCCCTTGGCGGTCTCGATGCCGAAGGGGGTATAGCCGCGCGCCCCGCCGATGCCGGTCTTATAACGTCGCTTGACCTCTTCCGCCAGGGCGAAGAAGGCTTTGGTGGCAGAAAGCGCGCGTTCCAGGAGCGCCGGGTCAAGTCCGTGGCCGCCCAGAACCGCGAAGCCATAACGTTCGAAAGCCGTGCCCAATCCTTGCGAAAAAGCCGTGAAATCAGCGTCATAAAGCGCCATAGGCACGGGCGGAATGGCGGAAACGGGCGGCTTTGATGAATCGGGCATGGCGGCGGCTTTGGTCAATCGAAAAACAAGCGCCAAGCATAGTCCGCGCCGCCCTTTCCAGGCAATTCGTTTCTTAAATCCCACAACCACGAATAAGCGCTGCGGCAGGGGTGATTTTTGTAACAAACTCGGCTATGAACCCTACAGGGTAACGCGACTCGCAAGAGAGCGCGGGTTTTGTGTCGGCTAAAGGCGGGATTTCAGTGTTTGCGGGTATAGGCGAAGATCGCCGAATACGAAAATGGGTGATGGGAACGGCGGGGCTGCTCGCCGCTGCTGTGGCGCTGTTGTGTTTTTATCCGCACCCGGCGCCGGCGCAGGAGTCCTCCGCCAACCAATCGTTATCCGATCTCGTCGATTCCGATCTTCAACCGGTCAATTCCACCAAGGCGCTGAAAACCTCCGAGCAATCGGTGGTGCGTGTCCTGGTCGTCTATCGCGGCTATGGCGGCGTGCCGCTCGATACGGTCGGAATGGGGTCGGGCTTCGTGGTGGCGCCTGGTTATGTCGTCACCAATTACCATGTCGTCGAAGTCCCGCCCGAAGCATCCAGCGCCGATATCTATATCGTGCCGCACAAGGATTCCGGCGCAGGCTACCAGCCGGTGCAACTGGTCAAGCCGTGGGTCGAGGGCGACCTGGCGCTGCTGTCGGCGCCGGGTCTCAAGGTGCCACCGCTCAAGCTTTACCTGACCCCCTACAAGAATGAACGCGTCGTTTCGATGGGCTATCCGGACGTCACGGATCACCTGTTGAACCGCTCCGGCACGGCCCTGCTCGAACCAGCCGACGCCTACGTGACCCAAGGCTCGATCGCCCTGTTCGCCTCGACCAACCCCGATGGCAGCCGCGTCGAAACCCTGTTCCATACCGCGCCTATCAATCACGGCAATTCCGGCGGACCGCTGCTCAATGAGTGCGGCCAGGTGGTCGGCGTCAATACCTGGACAGCGCCGTCGTCGATGTCAGCCGGCGGCAATCTCGATGTCTCGGCCGGGCAATATGTCGCCACGCACGTTTCGGCGCTCAATACCTTCCTGAGTTCGGCGGGCATTACCCCCACCGTGGTCAGCACGCCCTGTTATGCCAAGAGCGAGGACGAGATCGTCAAGGACGACGCCTTGTCGCGCGTCCTGGCCGCTGCCGCCGAAGCGCAGGTCCAGCGCCTGACCGAGCAGAAGAAGGCCGAGGCTGAACGCGCCGTCATGGAGGTCTGGCAACTGGGCGCGATGATCGTGCTGTCCGTGCTGGTCCTGATCCTGATCGGCCTGATCATCCGCCGTGAAATTCGTCACCGTACCGAAATCCACAGCAAGGAACCACTCGCCCCCACGGCTTTCGACGAGACGCCGCTTAAGCCGGAGAAGGTCAAGCCGCCTAAGCCTGAAAAGGCAAAGGCGGAGTGGGTGCCGCATGATCGTGTCAAGCTGCCGGGCCTCAAGCATCCGATCCCGTGGGGCTGGATCGCTCTGGCGCTGATTATCGTCGTGGCCGTCGTTGGCTTCCTGATCAAGGAGCGCGAAATCGACAGCCGCCTGAGCAAGCCGAAGGTGGCCGCGCCTGTGGCCGTGGCGGCCATCCAGCACATGTCGTGCGATGTCGATAAGGCGGCCTCCGCCAATCCGCTGGCCGATGCCGGCCATATCGAGTTCGATCTGGATCTGGTCCATGCCTGCGTTAATGGCCGCACGCCCTATGAACGCCAGGCCGACGGCACCTTGCTGCGCTTCACCACGGGTGACGCCAATCCGGTGGCCGCGCGCATGGAACTTTCGGCCGATGGCGCCCTGTTCACGCGCTACGATTACCGGCTCGATCCGGCGTCCTACAAAACCTTCGTGTCACAAAAAACAGCCCTTGGCTCTTTCCGCTGTTCGGCCAATGCCGACGCCGGGGCGCTGGCGGCGCTCGGTGAAAATCTCGCGCGTGTCCGCACCCTGTCGCTGTCCTACCTGACCATGCCGGCGGAAACCAAGACGGTGTGGCGCTGTAAGGCCAGTTAGGTTAACGGTACTGCACAGCTGCCTTCATGCTGTGTTCAGTTGGCGACCCGTAGAGCTTACGTGTGATCTTTGACGCTTTAAGGCCCTGATGGCTTTACAGGTTTCTAATGAGATTACGCGGTGTTTCATTCAACCTCCTTATCCCGGCTATGGCATGGATAAGGAGCAATCCTGAGTTCGCGCCCGAAAAGCGGGATATCAGGCTCTAATTCATCTGAGGAGTTTTAATCTATGCGCACTCTTAATTTATCCGGCCGCAATATGGTCCTGGCCCTGACTGGCGTGGCTTTCCTGATGGCCGGTTGTAGCACTATCGACACCAGCAATGGTGTCCGGACGAGCAGCAAGACCAAATCCGGCGCCCTGATCGGTGCGGGTGCGGGCGCCGTGCTGGGCGCTCTGTCCAACAAGAACGACCGTCGCAAGAACGCCGTCATCGGCGCCGGGATCGGCGCCCTGGCCGGTGCGGGCGTTGGCGCCTATATGGATCGCCAGTCCAAGGATCTGCGCGCCCAGTTGGAAACCCGCGGCGTCTACGTCACGCGTTCGGGCGACAACATCATCCTCAACCTGCCGAGCGACGTGACCTTCTCGTCGGGCAGCGCCGATATCGCCGGCTCCTTTCTGCCGGTGCTTGATGATGTCGCCATCATCCTGAACCAGTATCCCTCGACCTATATCGATGTGGTGGGTCATGCCGACAGTTCCGGCAATGCCGCCAGCAACCTGACACTTTCCGAGCGTCGCGCCAACGCCACGGCCGGTTATCTGGTGGCGCGCAAGGTCAAGTCCGAGCGCATCTATGTGGCCGGCGTGGGCGACACTCAGCCGATCGCCACCAACGCCACACCGGAAGGCCGCGCCAAGAACCGCCGCGTCGAAATTACCCTGCGTCCGGTGGAATAATTAACCCTCTATTTTGAGGGAATATCAAAGTTAAGCCTGTAAGAAAGGCGGCATGGATAAACCCTGCCGCCTTTCTATATTAGGAGCCGAGGTCGATGTGATCACCCAGGCCTGTGTGATGGATTTCGTCGGCCGCAAGGTGGCCGCGAAAGAACGCGCCATCGTGGCCAATCACAATTTGCACAGCCTGTATCTCTTCCAGAAGCGTCCGGACATGCGCGCTTTCTATGAAAAGGCCGACCTGATCGAGATCGATTCAACGCCGATGATCGCCTGGGCGAAACTGATGGGCCATCCGGTTTTGCGCGCCCATCGGTGCACCTATCTCGATTTCCGCGAGGATTTCTGGGCGCGAGCACAGAGTAATGGCTGGCGCGTCTATCATATCGGCGGCGAAGCGGCGCACAATGACGTGTCGAAAACCGCCATACTGGCACGCTATCCGAAGGTGCATCTCGACCTGCACACCGGCTTTTTCGATATGAATGGCGCGGCCAATGCACTTTTGCTCGCTGACCTCAAGACAAAGCGTCCCGATGTTCTGCTCGTCGGCATGGGGATGCCACGCCAGGAGACGTGGATTCTCGCCAATCTCGATCGCCTGCCGGATTGCGTCATCCTGCCGGTCGGTGCGGCCTTCGATTACGAGGCCGGCGTCATGTACACGCCGCCGCGCTGGACCGGGCAACTCGGCATCGAATGGCTGGTGCGTTTCTTTCATGAGCCGAAGCGCCTGTTCGAGCGCTACTTCATCGAGCCGTGGTGGCTGATTCCCCCAGCCTTCAAAGACATAAAGTCTTTACGTGATGTATGGCGGCGCCAAAAAACGGCCTAAGCGCACTGCCTAATCGATTTTTGATATTCACCAGGTCTTAATCGACGGCGGGCCGGGGCCTCAGCCAGGTGATAACCATGACACCCCTCGACTATCAGGAAGAGGCGGAAGATACAGCCGCCGTCCAGCGCGCCTTGCAGGCGGAGCGCCGCCAGACCGACAGGAAATCCGAGAAAAATCCGGAGAAAGCCATGCAGGCGGGCGCGCGGCCTTATCCCGAACCGCCGCTGCCGATGCAGACGCTCGACAAGCCGGGCCTTGAAGCCGACATGGCGCTGAAACCGCTCTATGACGCTCCCTATTATAAAGGTTCCGGAAAACTAGAAGGAAAGGTGGCGCTAATCACCGGCGGTGATTCCGGCATCGGCCGTTCGGTCGCTATCCTCTATGCCCGCGAAGGCGCTGATGTCGCCATTGTTTTCCTCGATGAGCACGAAGACGCCGAACTGACCCGCAGCCTGGTTGAGGCCGAAGGGCAAAGCTGCCTGCTGATCGCCGGCGACGTGTCGGATCGCGCCTTTACCCGCGATGCCGTGGCGCAAACCGTGGCGACGCTCGGCAAACTGGATATCCTGGTCAATAACGCCGCTTTCCAGCTTCATGCGAAGTTCGAGGACATCAGCGAGGCGCAGTTCGACAAGACGCTGAAAACCAATCTCTATGGCTATTTCCAGATGGCCCAGGCGGCGGTAGAACACATGCCCTATGGCGGCGCGATCGTGAATACCGGTTCGGTTACCGGCATCGAGGGCAGCCCCACGCTGGTTGATTATTCGATGACCAAGGGCGGCATCCACGCCTTTACGCGCGCATTGTCCGGCCAGTTGATCGATCGGGGCATCCGCGTCAATGCGGTGGCGCCGGGACCGGTATGGACGCCGCTCAATCCGGCCGATAAACGGGCCGGGCAGGTAGCGCAGTTTGGCGCGCAGACCGCTATGAAGCGCCCGGCTCAGCCGGAGGAACTGGCGCCCGCCTATGTGTTTCTGGCGTCGGCGCAGATGTCGTCCTACATCACAGGAGAGATTCTGCCGGTCATCGGTGGCTACGGCGGCGCTTAGGCGCTATTGCAACCCTTGCATGTGGTTTATGATTGTCATGTAACATATTGCCGTCATAGTGTGTCTGACCATGGGGAGGGCAGTATGGGATTAAGCCGTGAGATAGCGCGTTTATTTGGTTACGACCTGATGCGCTACAAAAAATCATTTCGCTTTGAGGCGACGCTAGACAGACTGTTAAAGCGTCACACTTTCAATTGCGTGCTGGATATCGGCGCAAACAATGGCTGGTTTTCCGGTCACTGCATTAAATCGCTTGGCGCTGTACCGGTCTATTCTTTTGAACCGGCGGGTGAACTGGCGCAGGCCCTGCGTCAGAAAGCGAAGGATAATCCAAAATGGCATATTGTTCAGGCGGCCCTGGGCGATCAGGCAGGCGAGGCCAGCCTGAACCTGTCTGGCGGCAGCGGTGTTTTTAATTCCCTGAATGCGGCAAACCCCGACTTTATCGACCGGTTTTCCGAGTTGAAATTTGTCGGCAGTGAAACAGTGGCCGTCACCACGCTGGATAGGTTCGCTGAAGAAAATGATCTCTCAAACCATGATCAAATGCTGGTCAAGATCGACACGCAAGGCCATGATTTCAAAGTCCTGAGAGGCGGGGCTAAAACCCTTTCCGCCGCGAAAGCCGTCATCATCGAACTGCCTTTCCAGAATATCTACGACACGACCGAAAGCTATCGCGATATTCTCGATTTCATGGATGAGGCCGGGTTTGACATCTATAGCCTGGCGCCTATATCGCCGGATCAGGACGGCGCCCTTATCGAAGCGGATGGCTTCTTTCTGAGGCGCGGCGTGTCTTGAATTTATAGTTAACGCGACTTTAACCGGCTTTGCGCAGAGTGTCGCCCACAGGCGAATTGGCGCCTGGATTTCAGTTCCACGGGCCTTTGATGACCGACCTCATTCATCGTGATTTTTTGCCGCAGACCGATCCGGTCAAGAACAAGGTCGTATTGATCACCGGCGGCACCGGTTCCTTTGGCCGGCGCATGGTCCAGACCCTGCTGGAGCGCTATGACCCGCGCAAGGTGATCATCCTGTCGCGCGATGAACTCAAGCAATACGAGATGAAAAATGAGCTGGAGGAGCGCTTCGACAAGCTGCAGCTCTCCAAGCTGCGCTTCTTTCTGGGCGATGTGCGTGACCGTGAACGCCTGGTCATGGCCTTCCGCGGGGTCGATATCGTCATCCATGCCGCCGCGCTGAAACAGGTGCCGGCGGCCGAATATAACCCTTCGGAATGTATCGCTACCAATATCAATGGCGCGGAAAATGTCGTGGCGGCCGCCTTCGCCACCCACGTCAAACAGGTGGTGGCGCTCTCCACCGACAAGGCCTGTTCGCCGATCAATCTCTATGGTGCCACCAAGCTGGCCTCGGACAAGATCTTTGTCGCCGCCAACAATATGTCGGGCGATATCGGCACGCGCTTCTGCGTGGTGCGCTATGGCAATGTCGTTGGTTCACGCGGATCGGTGGTGCCGTTCTTCAGGCGCCTGCTGGAAAAGGGCGCGACCGAACTGCCGATCACCGATCCGCGCATGACGCGCTTCTGGATATCGCTCGATCAGGGCGTGGCCTTTGTGCTGTCCTGCATGGAGCTGACACAAGGCGGCGAGATTTTCGTGCCGAAGATTCCGGCGACGCTCGTCACTGATCTCGCTACAGCCATGTCCCCGAAAGCCAAACAGACGGTTATCGGCATCCGCCCCGGTGAAAAATTGCACGAGATGATGATCTCGGCCGACGATGCGCGCTCTACCTTTGAACTCGATGATCGCTATGTCATCGAGCCAGAATTTGCCGAATATACCCGTAAAGGTTTCGCCAAGGTGCGCGGCATCAAAAAGGTTCCGGAAGGCTTTTCCTATGCCTCGGACAACAATGAAGAGCGTCTGGACGCCGACGGTATCAGGGCTATGATGAAGGCGTATTTGGCATGATGATGTGCTTTAGCTTCTCCTCCCATGCGAGCCTCTTGGCGAAGCGGGGGAGGTGGCAGCGCGAGGCTCGCAGAGCCGGTGTCGCTGACGGAGGGGGCATAACAGGCGGCAAAATTGCCCCCTCCGTCTCGACGCGCTGCGCTTGCTCGACACCTCACTCGGAACGAAGGTTCCCGCTTGCGCAGGGGAGGAGAAAGTGAAATTTCTCCCCTATGGCCGCCAGTCGATCAGTGAGGCCGATATCGAGGCCGTGGTCGAGACCCTGCGCTCCGATTTTCTGACCACTGGCCCGATGGTCGACCGCTTTGAAACCGCCCTGGCCGAGACGGTCGGCGCCAGGGAGGCCGTGGTGGTCGCCAATGGCACGGCGGCCCTGCACCTGGCGGTGATGAGCGAGGAACTGTCGCCGCGCTGCGCCGTTATCGTGCCGGCCATTACGTTTGCCGCCTCCGCCAACTGCGTCGCCTATTGCGGCGCGCCGGTGATCTTCGCCGACGTCGATCCGGTCACTGGCCTGATCACCGATGAAACCTTCGATGACGCGCTCAAGACGCTGGAGCGTGACTATCACGGCCATCGCCTTGGCGGGGTCATTCCGGTCCATTATGCCGGCCGGCCGGTCGATCTGTCTCATATTCGGGAAGTATGTGAGGAGCATGGCTCCTTCGTTATTGAGGATGCCTGCCACGCCATCGGCACGGTGGGGCCACAAGGGCCGGTCGGGTCGTGCCAAAGCTCGACGGCCGCCTGTTTCTCCTTCCATCCGGTCAAGACCCTGACCACCGGTGAGGGCGGGGCGATCACGACCAATGATCCGGTGCTGGCGCGACGGCTGCGCGCCTTACGGTCTCATGGAATTGAGCGCGATCCGGCGCACTTTGTCGGCCTGCGCTACGATGGCGAGGGCGATACCGGCCCCTGGGTCTATGAGCAGCAGTGCCTGGGTTATAATTATCGCCTGCCGGATATCAATTGCGCGCTTGGCCTGTCGCAACTGAAGCGCCTGCCGGAATTTGCGGCGCGCCGGAAAGCGCTGGTGAAAACCTATCAGGCGGCATTAGCGGCGGAAAATATTCCGGTAAACTGGAAATATTCGGAACATGATGCCCTCTTCCATCTGTTCGCGGTCAATATCGATTTTGCGGCGCTCGGCACTACCCGTGCCGCCGTCATGGCTGGCCTGCGTGAGCGCGGCATCGGTACGCAGGTGCATTACGCGCCGGTGCATCGCCAGCCTTACTGGCAGACCCGTGCCCTGGCGCAGCGTGAACTGCCCGGCGCCGATCGCTTCTACCAGAACACACTCTCTTTACCGCTCTATGCTGATATGGCGGATGACGACCCCGCGCGGGTCATTAAAGCCCTGAGCGAAGTATTATGAGTTTGGAAGTCACCATAGCCGGCCAGAAGATCGGCGCCGATCATCCGCCCTATATTATCTGCGAACTGTCGGGTAATCATAATGGTTCACTCGATCGGGCGCTGACCATGATCGATGCGGCGGCGGAAACCGGCTGTGACGCCATCAAGCTCCAGACCTATACTGCCGACACCATCACCATGAAATCCGACCGGCCGGAATTCCAGCTCAAGGGCGGGCTGTGGGATGGCTATTCACTCTATGACCTCTATCAGGAAGCGCACACGCCGTGGGACTGGCATCCGGCCTTGTTCGAGCGAGCAAAGAAGCGCGGTGTGACGCTGTTTTCCTCGCCGTTCGACAACACCGCCGTCGACCTGCTGGAAAGCCTTGGTGCGCCGGCCTACAAGATCGCCTCGTTCGAGCTGGTCGACCTGCCGCTGGTCGCCTATGTGGCGCAGCAGGGCAAGCCGATGATCATGTCGACCGGCATGGCCAATGCCGACGAGATCGACGCGGCGGTGCAGACGGCGCGTAAGTTCGGTTCCGGCGAGATCATCCTGCTGCACTGCGTATCGGAATACCCGGCCAATATCGCCGACGCCAATGTCCGTACCGTGCCCGACCTTGGTCGCAAGTTCGGCTGCGTGTCGGGTCTGTCCGATCATACCTTCGGCACGGCGGCGTCCTTGGCGGCGGTGGCGCTGGGCGGCTGCGTGATCGAGAAGCATTTTACACTGGCCCGCGCCGATGGTGGACCGGATTCCGGCTTCTCGCTGGAGCCGGCCGAATTCACTGCCTTGGTGCGTGATTGCAAGGCTGCCTGGAAGGCGCTGGGTCGCGTCCATTACGAGACACTGGGCACGGAGCAGGGCTCAAAAACCTTCCGCCGCTCGCTCTATGTGGTCAAGGATATCAAGGCCGGTGAGGTTTTGACGACCGACAATATCCGCTCTATACGTCCGGGTCTGGGCCTGCCGCCCGCGCATCTGTGGAACGTGCTCGGCAAGACCGCCAGCCGCGATATTGCGCGGGGTGAACCGCTGGCGTCGGATATGATTGGCTAATTAAATTCTGCGAATGCGCCCTCGCATTCAAAAACTGAGCCTAACCAGTGAACGAGTACACCATTTCTGCGTGTGGCAGTTTTTTCACCGTAATAGTAGTTCACGCCCTGTTCGTCGAGTTCACGGACGATAATATCACAGACTGCGCCCGGCCCGCGCGCAATCAAATACGCGGAGGACTGTGAAATTTGAGCAAAACCTGTCGCTCCATCACCATTTAAAAAATCACTGGGCCTCTTATAGGTGTACAGTTTTCTCAGATAGTCATCCAGTTTCAGATATAGGGCTTGAGGGGCCGGTATAGGCGAACTGCCGTACAAGGTCAGAATTGGATAGTCTGATAATCCTCCGGATTCAGTAGTGGAAATTAAGAAGTCTTCCAGAATTTCATCTGCTTCACCGTCACCGCATTCTGAGAAAATATCTGCATTAAGTGCGCCGGAGTTAGGACGGGTGAAAATAAAAGTAATCTGACCTTCATCATTGACATTGTCTTTCCACCAAACGTATCCGTGAAAAATTATACGCAATTCTCCTTTAGCTGCAGAAATGGCCATAAGGCGTGTTGGATGACAAACTTGTCTTTCAGAAAGCAGATTTTGAAGCTTAACGCGCATTACTTAGGTGCTCCAAACTTCCCTGCCTGATAATCGGCATAGGCCTGATGGATTTCGGGCACCGTATTCATCACGAACGGCCCATGCGCCACGATTGGCTCATCGATCGGTTCTGCATGACCGAATAACACCACACTGTCCTTTACCGCCTCGATATCGATCAGCCCGCCCTCACCGAACTGCACCAGATTCCAGTGCGGCACATCGGCGCCATTGACCGCCAGATCGCCGCGTACGACATACAAAAACACATCGCGGCCTTCGAGACCCTCAAAGCTGATCCGGCCGCCGGCTTTCATCTCCAGAGTGGTCATGAAAACACCGGTCAGCGAGGCAATCGGCCCATCCAGACCGCGCCAGTGACCGGAAATCAGGTTGAGCGTCACGTCGTCGGCTTCAATGGTCGGGATTTCGCGCTTCTGCACACCGGTATAGCGCGGCGCGGTCATTTTCAGCCGCGCCGGCAGATTGACCCACAACTGCAAAATCTCCGTCGGCCCGCCGGCGCGCTTGAAAGCGTCGGGCGACACCTCCTCATGCACCAGGCCACTGCCCGCCGTCATCCACTGCACGCCGCCGGCATGAATGATGCTCTCATGGCCGCCGGTATCGCGGTGGGCCAGGTCGCCTTCAAGGATAAAGGTCACGGTCTCGAAGCCGCGATGCGGATGCGGGCCAAACGGTAGCCCGCGATTATTCGGCGCATAGGTCTGCGGCCCGTGGTGATTGAGAAACAGAAAGGCGCCTATATTATTCAGCCGCTGCGAGGGCACCGGCCGGCGCGTCACCAGATCGCCGATATCGTCACGATAGGCAGAATGAACGGCGATGACGGGTTTCATTTCGGGCATAATGCGACACTCCTGGTAGGGATGCAGGCTTGAACCCATGTGATCTTTCGGTCAAGCCTTCGGCCATGCGCCGGACATAATTTTAGGGTATAGAAGAACCCATAAAGCGGAGTAAGGCGTAGATGAAATCCCTGATCACACAGACCGGCCTTTTGGCGGGCGCGGCCCTGATGCTGACCCAGCCGGTTCTGGCGCAAACGCCTGAAGCGGCGCCCAATTTGCGTCCCTATAGCCAGGTCGAACTGCGCCGGGCCTACGAGCAGGGCCGCGCCGATCAGGCCAAAGACATGGCAAGAGATAGCGGCTATCCGTCGCCGGTGCGCGAAGGCCGTGAACCCGCCGGCTACTGCTACCAGCGTCAGGCCAGCGCCCGCGCCACCGGCACGATTGTCGGCGCCGTGCTGGGTGGCGTGGTCGGCAATGGCCTGTCCAATCGCTGGAACCGCGGCGGCAATACCGTAGGCGGCGCGCTGGTCGGCGGGATGCTGGGTAATGCGGTCGGTTCGGACAGCGTGCAATGCTACCAGAACGCCTGGTATGCCTATGATGACGGCTATTACGCTCCGCCGTCTCCGCCGCGCGGCTATGTCACTGTCTTTTTCTCCAGCAGTCCCGGCTATCGTTACGGCTACCATCATTATCATGGCCGTCCTTACTATGGGCGTCACTGGTAAGATATGATAAGGCGAGGTCATGGATACCCTGACCTCACCTGTTTCCCTGGCTCTCTTCTGGCTCGACTATGCCGCCGTGGCCGTCTTCGCCATGACTGGTGCGCTGGCGGCGGCGCGCTCGCGTCAGGATATCGTCACCTTCGGCTTCTTCGCCGCCATCACCGGCGTTGGCGGCGGCACCATGCGCGACCTGCTGATTGGCGCGCCGGTCTTCTGGGTGCAGCGGCCGGGTTATATCGTCGCCTGCCTGGTGGCGGCCGTGGCGGTATGGATCTTCGCCAAACGCGGCTGGCGGTTTCGCGCGCTGTTGTGGCTCGATGCGGTGGGGTTGGCGGCCTATGCGGTGGTGGGTACGGCCAAGGCGCTGAGCCTCGGCGTCCATCCGTTTTCGGCGATCATTATGGGCGTCCTGACCTCGTGCTTCGGCGGCATTATCCGTGATGTGCTGGCGGGTGAGCCGAACCTGCTGCTGAGCCGTGAAATCTACATCACGGCGGCGCTTCTGGGCGCGGGCGTCTTTGCCGGCCTGAAGCTGATGGGGGGCGATTTCTGGCTGGCGGCGATCGTCGGCTTCTTCGCCGCCTTTACCCTGCGCGCCTGTGCCATCAAATACAATCTGCGCCTGCCGGGCTTTGCCCAGGGCGGTGGTGAGACGGAATATTAGCCTTTGAGCACCCGATAGGTGACTTCGGCCACTTCCCAGTCTTCCGGCGTATCGATATCGACCACCTGGGTGCGCGGTAAAATAACCGGCGCGGAGATCGGCGAAAAGGCGATCTCACCATTCAGCCAGGCGTCCGTCCAGCCCCAATAAAACTGCGCGGCGTCATGATAGGCCGGTTCCAGATCCTGCGAGCGCGTCATCAGGTTTTCCGGCCAGAACATATCGACGCTGCCGTCGGCGGTCTGTCTGAGCGCCCGCTGGATCGGAAAGGCGTAGGAGGTGACGCTGAACGCAAAGCGCTTGCCTTGCAGCTTTTCCCAACCTTCTTTCAGGCGTTCCGGATCGAGCAGGGGGGCGGTGGCGTAGATACAGCAGGCGGCGTCATAGGCCATACCGTGCCCGGCGAACCATTGCAGGGCGTGGATGACGACCGCTCCGGTGCCGGCATGGTCATTGGCCAGGTCCGCCGGGCGCATGAAGGGAATATCGGCGCCGAAGGACCGCGCCACGTCGGCGATCTCTTCGTCATCAGTCGAGACCACGATATGATCGAAGATGCCGGACTCTAAAGCCGCTCGGATCGAATAGCTGATCATCGGTTGGCCGAAGAATGGCTTGATGTTCTTGCGCGGAATGCGTTTCGAGCCGCCGCGGGCGGGTATGATGGCGACGCGTTTCATTTCAGGAAGAGCTTGTTAATATAAGAGTCATATTGCGGCTCGCGCGTTATCAGCGGCGCTTTGGGCGATAGCGGTGACGGATAGAGATTATATTCGATGGCCAGCAGCAGGCGCGGCCGATCAACCGGCAATTGCCCCTTGTGGAAACCATAGACATCCTCCAGAAACCATGATCCGGCCGGGGCAGTGATGGTCTCGATGGCTTCGGCGCCAAAGGTTTCAATAATGGCGTCATCTATCTGAGCCTTGCCGCTTTCCAGCCGACGGTCCTGATGCGAGCCTTTGACATATTTATGCGGGCCTGAAGTCGCATCAATATTGGTCAGGTAATAGAAGGCCTTGAAGCATCGTGAACAGTCGAAGTCGCGATGAAAACGCTGGACACCTTTGGCGATGTCGCGGCCGGGATAGGCCCAGGCGGCGCCGATATTATCGATCACCGGCTTACACCCCAGATAGGCTTCGGCCACGGCGAGGATATCCGGATTGTTCATGACCGCGATCATATGCGGGGCGCGCAGCACCTGTTCCCAGTTGTAGTAGCCGATATTGGTCTCAATCGAGACGGGCGCGTCCCATGGAAAAGTGCCGAGATGGGCGCGATACGGATCATGGCACGGGGTGGCCTTGAAATAGGCCAGCAGATCGCCCAGCACATGCGCGGGCAGCGGGGTTTGCCGGGCGGTCAGGCCGTCATGGCGCAACTGGTCATGCAGGACAGCCTGCTTTTCCGTCAGTTTGAAACCCGGCGTCTTCGGTGAAAAGGCAGCCAGCGTTTTTGAGAAGGCGTTGCGCTGGTCCAGACTCAGCACGGGCAGCAGATCGTAGGCCGGGTTGCGGCCATCCGCGCGGACGCGTTCGAAGAAGCGCTGCCAACTTGGCACACGCGTCTTCAACCGCTCCGAGAAAGTGGCCATTACAGGCCGACGAGCGCGGCGAGATCGTTCAGGGTATGGGCGTCCTTCAGTCTTTCGGCGTCGACGATCTTGTCCATGTCGGCATCCGCCATGGCGACGAAAGTGATGACCGACAGGCTGTCCCAGTTGCCGATGTCGCTGATGGCCTCATTGCCTGTCAGACCCGTGGGATCGGCTTCGAGAATTTCGGCGACGGCGGTGATGAAGGCGGGTTTGTCCATGCTATCGGTCCTTGAATGACAGTCGAAACGAGATGAAATATTATAAATCAGAAAACGGCGATTCCATGAATTATTCCTTAAACCGCAACGTGCTTTTAGCGCTTATTAACGCTATCGTTCTTAAGTCGTAAGGTGGATCGCACCTGAAATCGGGAAGTGATTCGCCTTAAGGAGCCTATCATGACGCAAGCCACGCTTGAGGGTGTTGCCATCCGCGGAATCCGCGCCTGTGTGCCCAAACAAAGCCGCACCCTGGCCGACGATGACCTGATCCCCGAAGCTGAGCGCGAGCGTCTGATGAAGTCCATCGGCGTTTATTCGCGTCGGGTGGCGCCTGCGGGTGTCCTTACCTCCGATCTGTGTCAGGTGGCGGCCAATGGTTTGCTTGAGCAACTGGACTGGGCGCGCGATACGGTCGACGTGCTGATTTTTGTGACGCAAAATCCTGACTATGTTGCGCCAGCCACTGCCTGCACCTTGCAAACGCGACTGGAGCTGGGTTCATGTCTGGCGTTCGATATCAATCTGGGCTGCTCTGGCTATACCTACGGTTTGTGGGTGGCCGCCTCCCTGCTCAAGACCATCAGCGCATCCGGGCGTCCGGCGCGGGCGCTGTTGCTGGCGGGTGATGTCAGCGGTCCGCGTTTGTTAAATACAGATCGTGGCACCCTGCCGCTGTTCGGTGACGCCGGTACGGCCACCGCGCTCGAAGCCGATCCGGCGGCGGGGGCCATGACGGGCGTTTTTGGCACGGACGGCGAAGGCGCCGCGCACATCATGATCGAGGCGGGCGGCGCGAAAATGCCGCTGATGCCCGATGTCGAACCGTGGGACGCAGCCACCCATGCAGCACTCTACAAGGCCTCCCGCCTCCATCTCAACGGGCCGGAAGTCTTCACCTTTACCCTGAAAAACGTTCCGGCGTTGGTTAAGGCTATTTTCGACGCGTCCGGCACGACGGTCGATGATGTCGATTACGTCGTCTTCCATCAGGCCAACGCCTTCATGCTGGATCACCTGCGTAAAAAAGCCGGTCTGCCGCCGGAGAAGGTGCCGGTGGCGATGGAAACCTATGGCAACACGTCTTCGGCATCCATCCCCCTGACGATAGCGGCGCGCCTGTCCAATGCTTTCCGCACACCGAGGCCGGTGGTGCTGGTCGGCTTTGGCATCGGCTGGTCGTGGGCGGCGCTGAAGCTCGATCTGGGAGCGATGCCCGAGTGTGTCGTCGATGAATATGGATGAGGCCGTGGCGGCTGATGAAGAGACCCTGACTCAGAGGCGAGGCAGCATTTCGCCGGACGCTTACTACCGTCAGGACGTACTTGAACAGGAAATCGACGCCATTTTCAGACCTTCGTGGCTTTGCGTCGGTTTCAAACAGGATCTGGTCCAGCCGCAGGATTTTATCACCACGCAGATCGGCCCGCACAGTATCGTGGTGCAGAATTTCGAAGGTGAGTTGCGGGCTTTTCGCAATGTCTGCGCGCATCGTTTCGCGCGTATTCAATGCGCGGCGAAAGGCAACCGGCCCCTGACGTGCCCCTATCACGGCTGGACATATGACGCGCGCGGACGCCCGGCCGGCATTCCCATGAATCGCCAAAGCTTTGGCCTTAACGATGCCGATAAGGACGCGCTTGCGCTTGAAGCCTATGCGCTGGAGGTGGTGGGGCACTTCGTCTTTGTACGGATGCAGGCTGAAGGCTGCGATCTGAAGACATTTCTCGGCGGCTTTTACGACGATCTGCTGCATCTGTCGCAGATGTGCCCGGATCGTATCGAGGCCGAAAGTTTCGAATGGGAAGCCAACTGGAAGCTGGGCATGGATAATGCCGCTGAGGCCTATCATGTGCCTATGGTGCATCCCGACAGCTTTGGGGCCATCCTGTCGATGGACCTCGACCTGACCACCGAAGGCGACCATAGCCGCTATACGGGCGGCTTACGCGACCGTTCGCTGAAATGGTGGGGCGCCGTCGCCAAGGCAGTTGAGTTACAACGCAGCGATATCTATCCGCAGTATGGCAACTTCCTGATCTTTCCCAATATCATCGCCACTTTTTCCTATGGCGCTTTCCTGACCTTCCAGACGATCGAGCCGGTGGGGCCGCAGACCCTGCGCCTGAATAATTCAAGCTGGCTGGCGCACAATAACGGACGCGCCGCGCGCGATATGGTAGCTGAAACCCTGACAGGCTTCACGCGGCAGGTGCGTGAGGAAGATCAGGCTATCTGCAAGGTGGCGCAGGCGGGCACCCGCGCCGCCGCCTTGAGCCAGCGGCCCGTCCTGGGCGATATGGAAGCCCGTATAAAACATTTTCAACAGGCCTATGTCCGTCATATGCCACCCCGGAGAGCCACATGACAGCCACTGACCCCTTCAACCCGCTCTCCCTGACCGGACGTACCATTCTGGTTACCGGCGCCAGCAGCGGTATCGGGCAGGCCACGGCGGTCTATCTGTCGAAACTCGGTGCGCGCATCGTCGTCACGGGTCGGAATGTTGAGCGGCTTGAGGTCACGCTTGGCCTGTTGCATGGCAGCGATCACATCGCCCGCAGCTTCGATCTGGCCGATACGCCGGGCATCGTCGGATGGCTCAAGGCGTTGTGTGCAGAGATCGGCCCCCTGAACGGTATCGCCCATTGCGCGGGTATTCAGAACACGCTGCCGATCCAGGCCATTTCACCGGCCTTCGTTCAGGACGTCCTGTCGCAGAATCTGGCCGCCACCCTGATGCTGGCGCAGGCTTTCCGTCTGCGGGCCTGCCATACGCCCAGCGCCGCTCTGGTGCTGGTGGCATCCTCTGCGGCGATCCGGTCGGCGCCGGGCAATGTGGTGTATGCAGCCTCGAAAGGCGGCATGATTTCTGCGGCAAAGGGGCTGGGGGTGGAATTGCTGCGTGACGGCATACGGGTGAACGCCGTGGCCCCCGGCATGGTGGAAACGCCGATGTCGGAGCAGTTCAAGATCAAGATTTCCGAGGAAAGATTCCAGAAAGTCATCGATATGCACCCGCTGGGACTGGGACGGCCGGATGATGTGGCGGCGGCTATCGCTTTTCTTTTGGCCGACACGTCACGCTGGATCACCGGCGCCGTGTTGTCCGTTGACGGCGGTTTTACGGCGTGAGCAGGGCGTTGTCATGCGCCTGTTGATCCGCACCGAGGCCTCGTCACGGATCGGCATGGGCCATTTCATGCGTTGTTTCGCCATTGCCGAGATGGCACGGGCACAGGGTATCAAGGTGATTTTCTTGCTCAACGAACTGGGCGAGGCGGCGATGGCGCGGCTGGCGGTCATTGGTGCGCAGGGTGTGCAAGTCGATGGACCACTGGGTGGCGCCGGCGATTTTCTGGCCCTGACGGCGCTCAACCCGACGCGGGATGACTGGTTGCTGATCGATAGTTATCAGGCGACGGAAGACTACATCGCCTTGCAAAAAAACACCGTGCGGGTGGCGGTTCTGGACGATCTAAATGCGCTGGATCGCTTCGATTGCGATCTGATTATCAATCCGGCGCCGGCGGCGCGCGCGGTTGATTATGAACGTAAAAGCCGGGCGCGGCTGGCGCTGGGAGCAGACTACGCCCTGATCCGTAAGGAATTCACGCAAACCTATCCCGCGCCAAACGATGCGTCCTTTATCACGATTATGTTCGGCGGCAGCGATCCAACGCAATTCACCGCCCGTTGCGCGCAAAACCTGCATGAGGCACTGCCGGACGTGCTGATCCGGGTGATCGTCGGGCCTGCCAATGTTCATACGGATGAGCTGGCGGGGTTGGAGCGAAAGCTGGACCGCATGCGTGTCTTCACATCGCCGGACAGCGTGGCGCGGGTTCTGGCGGGCAGCCAACTGGTGATCACGGCGGCGGGCGGTAGTGTCGGCGAAGTGGCGGCGATGGGGCTGCCGGCCCTGGTTCTGGTGGTTTACGATAATCAGGCGGCGGCGTTGAAGGCCTGCCCCTATCCGGCGATCGACGCCCGTACAGGCCTGCCCGAAGATCTGGGCGTGCGTGTCAAGGCGCTGATGGACGATGCCGCCGGGCGAGCGGCTATGGCTCTTAAGGCGCAGGCCGTGGTCGATGGCCGCGGAGCGGAACGGATCGTGGAGATCATGCAATATGTATAAATTCCTGTCCTATCGCCCGGTCGTGCCTGACGACGCCAAAATGCTGCTCGATTGGCGCACCGCCCCGCATGTCACGCAATATATGCTGACCGATGTGCCCTACGATATCGAGCGTCAGGCGGCCTGGATCGAACGCTGCAATGCCCGTGACGACTATCAGCACTGCATCATTCAAATCGAAGGCCGAGATGTCGGCTATTCCTCGATCACCCTCACCGACAAGCGTTCGCAGATCGGCGAAATCGGCGTCTATATCGGCGATCAATCGGCACCTCATGCCCTGACCGCTTATAATTTTGCCGGCACGCTCAACCATGCCTTTTTCAGCATGGGCCTGCACAAACTGGTCAATCATGTCGTCGATTGGAACAGCCGCACCATCCGCACCCAAACCTTTATCGGTTACAGGCATGTAGGGGTGCTGGAAGGCCATGTTTTGAAGGACGGCGCGCGTCACGACCTGCATATTTTCGAGCAATCGGCGGCCCACTGGGCGGAATTTCGTAAAAAATTTGCCCATACAACTAACTGGTGGGGCGAAGAGACCGTATATAGGGGAAGGTAAGAACCTCCACCACCACGCCCTAAGAAGGGCGCCGCCCCCCTTCCCGACAAGCGGGGAGGTACAAGAAAAGGCCTTGTGATGACCAAATCCGCCCTCGGCTTCGACCTTACGCCCCCTACGGCCGAACAGATCAATGAACTGGCCGCTCGCCTCGATCCGGAAGCCCGCCATATTCTGCTCGATCACGGCACCGAACCGGCCTTCTGCGGCAAGTTCGACGAATACGAGGCAGAGGGCACCTATGTCTGCAATCTGTGCGACCTGCCGCTGTTCGACAGCCGCGCCAAGTTCCATTCCGGCTCCGGCTGGCCGAGCTTCTATCAGGGCATCGACAAGGACCATATCCGAAATATCGTCGATCGCTCCCACGGCATGACACGGATCGAGATCCGTTGCGCCCGATGCGACTCGCACCTCGGCCATGTGTTCGAGGATGGCCCGCGCCCCACGGGTCTGCGCTATTGCCTCAATTCGGTGGCGATGGAATTTGTGCCCGAAGGCCAGCCCCTGCCCGACCGCCTGCACCGCGGCGCGCCGGAGGGCGAGGTGCTGATTTTACCGTCCGTGTAAGGAAGAAATTCACGATTTTACCGTAGGGTGCGCCGCTCAAGGGAGGGGCGCACATGCAGAAGCTGTTGCACGGACTACTGAATCTGAAAGCGCGGGCGTTGTTCGGCCTGGTGTTTGCGGCGGGTTTTGCTCTGCTGCTGGCGGTTTTGATTCTGCTGCATTCGTCGCTTGCCATGATCGCCGAAAAGACCAACGAACTGGATAATCAACGCGCCGGCGAAACGGCGCGGGCAGCGATCACCACCTCGATTGAAAACCTGGAAGCGACGGTGACCGACAATGCCGTCTGGAATGGCGCCGCCGAGCAGATGTACATCCACAATATCGACAGCGACTGGCTGTATTCGACCTGGGGCGTGGTGGCGGATGACAGCCATCCCTATGACGGCGCCTTCGTTCTCGATGAAAATGACCGCATCCTGTGGGGCTATCTGCGTGGCCAGCGTTATTCCGATGCCGATCCCAAAGTCTTCGGACCGGGTTTCAGCGCCATGGTTGCCGCCAACCGGCGCCGGCTGGAAAACGGCGAAGGCGCGGTTTCAGGCCTGAGCCAGATGGCCGGTGGACCGGCGATCATCGCCATCAGTCTGATGCGGCGGTCGGATGCCGGTATAGCCGGCCTTGGTGCGAAACGCCGCTACCTGGTCATGACGCGTCATCTGACCGACTCCAAACTGCACGATATCAGCACCAACTTCGGCCTGGCTGGTCTGCGGCTGGTGCCGCCGGGCACACGGGCAGAACCGGCCGAAACCCTGAAAAGCGCGGCCGGCAGCATCGGCCAACTGACCTGGACGCCACGCAAGGTCGGCATGGAAGCGGCGCGCGCGGCATCTGGCGGCATTCGCAAGGTCGCCGGCGTGGCGGCCCTGATTATCCTGCTGTTCACCGCCGCCAGTGCCTTCGGCCTTTACCGGCTGGCGAAAAGCGAGAAACTGGCGCGGTCCTTCGCCCTGACCGACGGTCTGAGCGGCCTGCCGAACCGGCGCGCCCTGTTCGAACTGGTGCAGAAAGCAAAGTCCGGCCGTGGTCCGGTTTACAAGACCGTGGTCTATCTCGATCTCGATGGTTTCAAGGAGGTCAATGACATTTACGGCCACGCCACCGGCGACAAGTTGATCATGATTGTGGCGGCCATGCTAAAGGGCATATTGCCGGAAGGCGCCATGCTGGCGCGCATGGGCGGCGACGAATTCGCCATGGTGGTGACAGGGCCGGAAGCCATGAAGCCGTGCCTCGATTTCGCTCAGGCCATACTTGATTTCTTCGCCAGGCCGGTGCGGATCGGTGAGCGTAGTTTGCAGGTCGGCGCCAGTATCGGCATCGCCGCGGCGGATATCAAACAGGTGCGCAGCCAGGAGCTTTTCCGGCGCGCCGATATGGCCATGTACGAATCCAAGAGCGCCGGCAAGAACCGCATCACCCTCTATGACGCCGCGCTCGACGCCGAACGCCTGCGCAAGGCAGGCATAGAGGCCGGTATTCGCAAGGGGCTGGAGGCGGGTGAGTTCGATGTTGTCTATCAGCCGATCGTCGATGCCCGCACCGGCGTGATCAGCAGTGTCGAGGCGCTGGTGCGCTGGCCGCGCCGTCCGGAAGGACCGATGATGCCGGATCAGTTCATCGATGTGGCGGAATCGAGTGGCCTGATTCATCCGCTCGGCCAGTTTGTGCTGAAAAAGGCGTGCCTCGATCTGGGGTCTGTGCCCGGCCTGCGCCTGAACGTCAACCTGTCCCCGGCGCAGTTCCGCGATCCGGAGCTTGAGGCCAAGGTGGCGAAGACGCTGGAAGAAACCGGCTTCCCGACCGACCGCCTCGAACTGGAAGTCACCGAGGGCTATCTGATCGAAAATCCGGACCGCGCCATAGCCGCCATCGGCAATCTCAAGGCGCTGGGCGTTTCGATGGCGCTCGATGATTTCGGCACGGGTTATTCGAGTATCGGCTATCTGCGCCGCTATGCGTTCGACAAGATCAAGATCGACAAATCGCTGGCCGGCATGGTCGACCGCGATCCGCAGGCGGCCGCCCTGGTGGCCGGTACGGTGGCCATCGCCCAGGCGCTGCATATCTCAGTGACGGCCGAGGGCGTCGAGACCGAGGACCAAGCGCGACTGCTCAGGTTGGCGGGCTGTCAGTATCTGCAGGGCTATCTCTATAGCCGCCCGAAGCCGCTGGCGGAGGTGCTGGAACTGGATATATGCCAGGCATGCGAAGTGGCCTGACCCAATAAAAAACGCCCCCTTGCATTTAAGTGCAAGGGGGCGTTTTCCATTTATCCGTGTTCGGATGGTTTATCCGGCGAACTGGTAGGCCGTCTTGACGATGGTGTAGAATTCCTTCGCATAAGCGCCTTGTTCGCGCGGGCCGAAGCTCGAACCCTTACGGCCACCGAACGGGACGTGATAGTCAACGCCGGCGGTCGGCAGGTTGACCATGACCATGCCGGCTTCCGAACGGCGCTTGAAGGTCTCGGCCGATTTCAGCGACGAGGTGCAGATGCCCGCCGACAGGCCGAATTCGGTGTCGTTGGCGACCTTGATGGCTTCTTCCAGGTCCTTGACGCGGATGACCGAAGCTACGGGTCCGAAGACCTCTTCCTTGTTTATCGACATGTCCGGTGTGGTCTTGTCGATCAGGGTCGGGGCGTAATAGTAGCCGGGGGTGCCAAAGGTCAGGTCTTCGCCGCCGGAGAGCACGACGCCGCCTTCAGCCTTGGCCTTGGCGACCGCGTCACGGGCGATGGTGAGTTGTTCCTGCGAAGCGATCGGGCCCATCTGGACGCCGTCAGCGCGCGAATCGCCGACCTTGATGGCCTTGGCGGCTTCGGCAAGCTTGGCGACGAACTGGTCGGCGATGCCTTCGGTGACGATGATGCGTGACGAGGCCGTGCAGCGGTGACCGGAGGAGAAGAAGGACGAGTTCAGCACCGAATTGACGGCGATGTTGAGGTCGGCGTCATCAAGCACGACGACGGGGTTCTTGCCGCCCATTTCGCACTGGACGCGCTTGCCCTTGGCGACCGCCTGATCGCGGACGCGGGTGCCGGTCGGCACGGAGCCGGTGAAGGAGATGGCGTCACAGCCGTCGATCAGCAGTGGGCCGGCGACAGAACCGCGGGCGAAGACCACGTTCAGCACGCCCTTGGGCAGGCCGGCGCGGTTAAGGATGTCGGCCAGTTCCCAGGCGCAGCCGGGGGTCAGTTCGGCGGGCTTGCAGACGACCGTGTTGCCGAAGGCGATGGCCGGGGCCATCTTCCAGGCCGGGATGGCGATGGGGAAGTTCCACGGGCAGATCAGGCCGACGACGCCGACCGGCTCACGGGTGATTTCCACCTTGACGCCCGGACGGACGGAATCGAGCACTTCGCCGTGGGCGCGCAGGGCTTCACCGGCGAAATATTTGAAGATGTGACCGGCGCGGGTGACTTCGCCGATACCTTCCGGCAGGGTCTTGCCTTCTTCGCGCGACAGAAGCGCGCCGAGTTCGGCCTTGCGGGCGAGGATTTCGGTGCCGGCGTTGTCGAGCACGTCGAAACGCTGTTGCGGCGTCGAGAACTGCCAGGTCTTGAAAGCTTCGCGGGCGGCGGCGATGGCGGCGTTGACTTCGGCTTCGCCAGCGGTCGAATAGGTGCCGATGATGTCGTTGGTGTCGGACGGGTTGATGTCGTTGAAGGTCTTGTCGATGACGACCCATTCGCCGTTGATCAGATTGCCTTTAGTGGTCATGGCCGAAGCTCTCCTGAGGGATGTGTGTGGCATTATAAACAAGCACTGGGACGGCTCTATAGGCCGTTATGGTAGCGCTCACAAGGGAATGTTGTGCGCCTCTATATAGTCAGACAATAGCGCTTTGTCACCGGCGTGAGGCCCCGATTTTGAAATAATTCTCATAAGCGGCTGATCATGTGTTCGACCTGTACGCCCATGACGTCCGGCAAGGCGGCAAGCCTGTCCGTCATGCGGCGCGCCTCCCCCGGAGTCAAGCCCGTCAACCGGACGCGATACTGGAATGTATCGGCCAAGCGCGATTGCTTATACCCGCTGATAGGGCTGTCGATCCATGCAGCAATATCAAACGGCACAAACGTGGTCAGGGTGATAATGTGATGAAGTGTGCCGGCCAGTTCGGCGGTCATCAGGTCATCGGGTTCAGTAAAAAGAGTACGCGCGTTCAAGTCTCAAGCCCTTAAAGCTCAGGTCTCGAAAGGGAAATAAAGACAGTCCCGTTTCGTTGCCGGTCATCGGCCACATCGCTCGGTGAGGAGCCGCCACCTTGCCGGGGAAGGCAGGTTGGCGCGGAAGGGTCCGCTCTTGATGCGTGGTCTCTATATCGCCGCCCTGTGACGGCTTCAAGTAAAATCGTATACGTTTTTGTTAACGGCCATTTTATTGAAACCTTGGGAAACGCCTTTTGAGGTGCATTGCGTCCATATGCTGGTAAAGCGCATGTGACGCCGAACTGGGCGCAACTGTTGAAGGCTTATCCCCATGGCTATTCCGTTTATCGACCTTGGCATCCAGCGCGAACGTATCGGCGCGAAGATCGAGGACGCCGTTCTCAAGGTGATCAAGCACGGCGCCTATATCATGGGGCCGGAAGTCAAGGCGTTCGAAGCTGACATGGCGAAATTCGCTGGCGCCAAGCACGCGCTTTCGTGCGCCAACGGCACCGACGCCATCGAACTGATCCTGCTGGGCCTGGGTGTTGGCAAGGGGGACACGGTGTTTGTGCCGGCCTTTACCTTCGTCGCCACCGCCGAGG
The DNA here is from genome assembly GCF_035497195.1 of Asticcacaulis sp. Taxonomy (GTDB): domain Bacteria; phylum Pseudomonadota; class Alphaproteobacteria; order Caulobacterales; family Caulobacteraceae; genus Asticcacaulis. The sequence continues at coordinate 65,840 of NZ_DATJDZ010000014.1, read as the reverse complement.
TGGTGCCGATGACCGGCGCCGAGCCGGTGTTCGTCGATATTCAGGCTGATACCTACAATATCGATCCGGTGAAGCTGGAAGCCGCCATCGAGGCCGTGCTCAAGGAGGGTCGCCTCAAGCCGGCCGCCATTATCGCCGTTGACCTGTTCGGCCAGCCGGCCGATTACCCGGCCCTGTCGGTCATTGCCAAAAAATACGGCATCCATCTTATCTGTGACTCAGCCCAAGGCTTCGGCTGTACCATCGATGGTAAACAGCCGCTGGAATGGGCTGTGGCGACGGCAACCAGCTTCTACCCGGCCAAGCCGCTCGGCTGTTATGGCGATGGCGGCGCGGTGGTGACCAATGATGATGCCCTGCTGGAGCGCCTGATCTCGTTCCGTGTCCACGGCGGCGCCACGCCGACCGATGCGGCGACCATGAACTACACCCACGAAGCCAAGTATCTCAATGTGCGTATCGGCATGAATTCGCGCCTTGATACCATTCAGGCGGCGGTGCTGGTCGAGAAGCTGGCGATCTTTGGTGAGGAAATCGCCCTGCGCCAGAAAGTGGCCGCCCGTTATAATGAGCTGCTCGGTGGCAAGGTGATCTCGGTGCCGCATGTCCGGTCCGGCTATGTCTCGACCTGGGCGCAATATACCATCGAGCACGCCAATCGCGACGCCCTGCAACTGCATTTGCGCGAAAAAGGCGTGCCGTCGGCGGTCTATTACCCGATCCCGCTGCACCAGCAACCGGGCTACAGCATGTTCACCTCCGGCTCCGGCGATCTGGCGGTATCAGAGGCCAAGTCGAAGACTGTGATCAGCCTGCCGTTCAGTCCGTATCTCGATGAAGCGACGCAGGATGAGATCGTGGCGGCGGTGTTGTCTTTTAAGGGCTAGGAAACAAACTGACTCCCGCCTTAAACAATATGACGGAGCGATGCGGTATTTTGCTATTGGGTCGGAAAATTTCCCAAAATTAGCGAGAACGTTGATAAATTTTTTCTTTCCAAGCCGATAATCTTCCGCTATGGACAAAAAAATACCCTCTATCTCGCGTGTGCACACACACACGGACTATTGTCCGTGCCCGGAAAGCGGCGTGTCGGGTAAGCTTTGAATTTCTAAGGAGACGAAAAACCAGATGGCGTTCATTCAGGTCAGTGCAGCGGCGGCAACGGCAGAAGCGGCGAAGCCCGTTCTGCTGGCGCATCAGGCTGCGCTCGAACTGAACGGCGGCGATGCCGGCTGGATGCTGGTCGCCACCTGTCTGGTCCTGTTCATGACCCTCCCGGGCCTGGCGCTGTTTTACGGCGGCATGGTGCGCAAGAAGAACCTGTTATCGACGCTGGCGCAATCGGTCGCCGTGTCGGTAATCGCCTCGGTCATCTGGATTTTCATCGGCTACAGCCTGGCTTTCGGTGTCGGCGGTGGTGACGCGGGCAGCTTTCTCAACAAGATTATCGGTGGTTTCGATATCGCCCTGCTGAACGGCGTGCGGCTCGATACGGCTTACAAGGCCGCGCCGAACCTGCCGGAATATCTGTGGGTCGCCTATCAGATGACCTTCGCCATCATCACGCCGGCCCTGATCATCGGTTCGATCGTCGAGCGCATGAAGTTTTCGGCCTTCTGCGTCTTCATCGCCCTGTGGAGTCTTCTGGTCTATGCGCCTATCTGTCACTGGGTCTGGGGCGGCGGTTTCCTCGGCCAGATGGGCGTGCTCGATTTCGCCGGCGGCGCCGTTGTCCACGTCAATTCCGGGGTCGCCGGTCTCGTCGCCTGTCTGGTCATCGGCAAGCGCAAGGGCTTCGGCCGTGACAACATGGCCCCGCATAATCTCGGCTATACCATGATCGGCGCCTCGATGCTGCTGGTCGGCTGGATCGGCTTCAACGCCGGTTCGGAATGGGCGGCGGACAGCCGCGCCGCGGTCGCCATGCTCAACACCATCGTCGCCGCCATGACCGGCGCGATCGGCTGGATCATCCCGGAATGGATCGAGCGCAAGCAGCCGACCCTGCTCGGCATGGTTTCGGGCATTATCGCCGGCCTGGTCGCCATAACGCCGGCGGCCGGTTTCGTCACGCCGGGCGGCGCGCTGCTGATCGGCCTGATCACCGGCCCGGTCTGTTACCTCGGCTCGACCTATGTGAAGAACATGTTCCGATACGACGACAGCCTCGACGCGTTTGGCGTCCATGCGGTCGGCGGCTTTACCGGCGCGCTGCTGACGGCGGTTTTCGCCAATACAGACATAAATCCGGCGGGCGCCGGCGCCAGCGTACTCAAACAGTTGCTTGGCCTCATCGTGGTCATCGGCTGGAGCGCGGTGATAACCTTCCTTATCCTCATGGTCTGCAAATACACAACAGGCCTTCGCGTAACAGAGGAAGAGGAGATCGAGGGCCTCGATCAATCGCAGCATGGGGAGACCCTGCACGGATAAAATCAAAAGGCTGAAAAGCTGGACTGAAATTCCCCCCTTGCGATTGACCTCAAGGCCACCCGATACGGGCGCTCAGAGATCAGCCGAGGGGGTTTGCATGTCGGGTATCAGGCAGGCAAACAAATTACAAATGATACAATAACGGCAAATATGTCATCTGTGGTAAAAAAGCTGACAGACATGGGCGCCGGAATGGATTTGAACTTTTCTTTGTGAGGGTTTTGCGCTTTTTGCAACCCTTGCTGAGAGTATCGGGCCTTAGCGGGTCGCTTCGAGTAAGAAGAAGGTAGTGAGATGGATACGAACCGTTTCGTGATTGAAGTCAAGAAGACGCCGGCGAAGTCCGATGCGAAGACACGCACCGGCAACTTCAATGAAATCTATGCCGACTTCAAACCGACACAGGCGGCGCATCAGGCGTCTCGCTGTGCGCAGTGCGGCGTCCCTTTCTGCCAGCACGGCTGCCCGCTGTCGAACAACATCCCCGACTGGCTGCGTCTGACCGCCGAAGGCCGTCCGCAGGAGGCCTGGGAACTGTCGTCGGCTACCTCGACCCTGCCGGAAATCTGCGGCCGCATCTGTCCTCAGGACCGCCTGTGCGAAGGCTCGTGCGTGCTGGAGCAGTCCGGCTGGCAGAATGTCACGATTGGTTCCGTAGAGCGATATCTTGGCGATATGGCGTTTGAGAACGGCTGGATCGAACCGATCAAACCGGAAGTCGAACGTGCGCAATCGATCGGCATCATCGGCTCCGGCCCGGCCGGCATAGCCGCCGCCGACCGCCTGCGCACGCTCGGTTACAAGGTCACCATCTATGACCGCCATGACCGCGCCGGCGGCCTGCTGGTTTACGGCATTCCGTCGTTCAAGCTGGAAAAGCACGTCGTCGCCCGCCGTACCGACCGCCTGGCCGATTCAGGCGTCGAATATGTGCTGAACTGCGATATCGGCAACGATGTCAGCTTCGATGATCTGCGCGAAAAGCACGACGCCATCCTGATCGCCACCGGCGTCTACAAGGGCCGCGCCCTCAGCGTGCCCGGCTGCGGCTCCAGGGGCGTGGTCGCCGCGCTCGACTACCTCACCATGTCCAACCGCCAGGGCTTCGGCTACGAGGTCGATCCGTCCGCCGAGGCGCACCTCGACGCCAAGGGCAAGACCGTCGTCGTCATCGGCGGCGGCGACACGGCTATGGACTGCGTGCGCACCGCTATCCGTCAGGGGGCGAAATCGGTGTCCTGCGTCTATCGCCGTGATCGCGCCAACATGCCGGGTTCCGACCGCGAAGTCGCCAATGCCGAGGAAGAGGGCATCCGTTTTGAATGGCTGTCGGCTCCCAAGGCCGTGCTCGGTGACGCCGAAAAGGTCACCGGCCTGAAAATCCAGCGGATGCGCCTGACAACACCTGACGCGCAAGGCCGCCAGGGTATCGAGGACATCGCCGGCGCTGAAACCGACCTGCCGGCCGATCTGATCATCGAGGCCCTGGGTTTCGAGCCGGAAAACATGCCGGTGATGTTCAACGAGCCGCGCCTGGAAGTCACCCGCTGGGGCACAATCCAGGTCCATGCCGGCGAGTTTCGCACCATGGTCGATGGCGTTTTCGCGGCGGGCGATATCGTCCGCGGCGCGTCGCTGGTCGTCTGGGCGGTGCGCGAAGGTCAGGATGCGGCCGCCGACATCCATCACTATTTGCAAACTGAATTACTTGTGACGGCCAACGCCAATGGCGAGCCTTCCTCCTATGAACTGGGAGCCGCGGAATAATCATGACCTCTTTTGACTCGTACAAGCACTACAAGGATCAACGCCAGCGCCTGATCGACGGCCACGCCTACGATCCGGAATCCGAAATCTCGGCCTGCGGCGTCGGCGTTGTCTGTTCCATCGACGGCTCGCAAAAGCGCGAAGTCGTCGAACTGGCCGTCAAGGCGCTGAAAGCCCTGTTCCACCGGGGCGCGGTCGATGCCGACGGCAAGTCGGGCGATGGCGCCGGCATCATGATCAATGTGCCGCAGGCCTTCTTCCGCAAGCAGGTCGAAAATATCGGCCACAAGCCGCGCTCCGGCCCGATCCTCGTCGGCCAGGTCTTCCTGCCGCGCACGGATCTCGGCGCCCAGGAAACCGCCCGGACCATCGTTGAATCCGAAGTCCTGCGCTCCGGCTTCTTCCTCTATGGCTGGCGTCAGGCGCCGGTCGATGTGACTCAGCTTGGCGAACGCGCCATGGCGACGCGTCCGGAAATCGAGCAGGTCATGATGGCGGCGCCCGAAGGGCTGGAAGGCGAGGCGCTGGAACGCGCCATGTTCCTCTGCCGCCGCCGCATCGAAAAGCGCGTCGATGAAGCGCATCTCGGTGATTTCTATCTCTGTTCGTTCTCGGCCAAGACCCTGATCTACAAGGGCATGTTCCGCGCCGAGTCGGTCGATGACTTCTATCTCGACCTGAAGGACCCGGACTTCGTGTCGAGCGTCGCCATCTTCCACCAGCGTTTCTCGACCAACACCTTCCCCGAATGGCGTCTGGCCCAGCCCTTCCGTATGCTGGCGCACAACGGTGAAATCAACACCCTGCGCGGCAACATCAACTGGATGAAGTCGCACGAGATCCGCATGGCCGCCACCACCTTTGGCGGTGAAGCGCATGACGTGAAGCCGGTGATTCAACCGCGCGGCTCCGATTCCGCCGCGCTCGACAATGTGTTCGAACTGCTGGTCCGCGCCGGCCGTTCGGCCCCGATGGCCAAGGCCCTGCTGATCCCCGAAGCGGTCGGCAAGGACGATAATGTCTCCGAAGCCAACAAGGCGCTCTACGCCTATTGCAATGCCGTGATGGAGCCGTGGGACGGTCCTGCCGCCATCTGCGCCACCGATGGCCGCTGGGTCATCGCCGGCAAGGACCGCAACGGCCTGCGTCCCTTGCGCGTCACCGAAACCAAGGACGGCCTGCTGATCGTCGGTTCCGAAGCCGGCATGACCGGCGTGGCTGAGGAACGCGTTGCGCGCCGCATCCATATCGCGCCGGGCCGCATGATCGCCGTCGATCTCGAAGGCGGCAAGCTCTATGGCGAGGATGAAATCATCGACGCCCTGGCTCAGAAGCACAACTATTCGGGCTGGCTGGAAAACATGGTCAATCTCGAACCGCTGATCATGCCTGGGCCGGAACCGCGCGCCTATCACGGCGAGGAACTGCACCGCCGCCAGATCGCCGCCGGCTTTACGCTCGAAGACCTCGATACGGTTCTCGATGCGATGGTCAAGGACGGCAAGGAGGCCATCGGCTCGATGGGCGACGATACGCCGCTGGCCGTGCTGTCTGAGCAATGGCGTCCGATCGCGCACTATTTCCGCCAGAACTTCGCCCAGGTCACCAATCCGCCGATCGATCCCCTGCGTGAAGCGCAGGGCATGTCGCTCAAGACGCGCTTCAAGAATCTCGGCAATATCTTGGCCGAGGATGAGGCCCAGACCGATGTCTTCGTGCTGGAAAGTCCGTTCCTCAGTACGCTGATGTACCAGCGCATGATCACCTTCGAGAATGTCGGTCATGTCGCCAAGCTCGACTGTAGCTTCGCGGTGCCGGCGGAAGACGCGTTGCCGGGCGCTGGCCTGAAAGCCGCCCTGGAACGCCTGCGCGATGAGGCCGTCAAGGCCGTCAGCGAGGACAAGGCCAGCATGATCGTCCTCAGTGATGAGGCCTTGTCCGCCGGCCTGATGGGGGTGCCGATGATCCTGGCCGCCGCCGCAGTCCATTCGCGGCTGGTGCAGAAGGGCCTGCGCTCTTTCGTCTCGATCATCGTCCGCACCTCGGAAGCGATGGACCCGCACACCTTCGCGGTGCTGGTCGGCGTCGGCGCCACGGCGATCAACCCTTATCTGTCGCTGGAAATCCTGCAAGAGCGCCTCGCGCAAGGGCGTTACGAAGGCTTCAACGAGCATAAGGCCTTTTCGAACTACAAGAAGGCCATCGAGGCCGGCCTGATGAAGATCCTGGCCAAGAAGGGCATTTCGGTCATCTCCTCCTATCGCGGCGGCTATGAATTTGAAGCGCTCGGTCTGTCGCGCGCACTGGTGGCGGAATATTTCCCCGGCGTGACCTCGCGTATCTCCGGCATCGGCCTCAGCGGCATCGAACAAAAGCTGACCAAGCTGCACCTCAATGCCTGGGCGAAAAAGCCGGTCACGGCCATCGGCGGCTTCTACAAGATGCGCGCCGCCGGCGAGACCCACTATTACCAGCCGAAGCTCATCCACCTGTTGCAGGACGCCACGACGCGCGACGATTACGAGGTCTTCAAGAAATATTCCGGCCTGATCGCCGGCATGTCGAAGACGGCCCCGACCAGTCCGCGCGACCTGCTGGCCTGGGAATCGAAGCTGCCGCCGATCGCCATCGAGGAAGTCGAAAGCGTCAACGAGATCCGCAAGCGTTTCGTCACGCCCGGCATGTCGCTCGGCGCGCTCAGCCCCGAAGCGCACGAAACCCTCAACATCGCCATGAACCGCATCGGTGCGCGATCGGTTTCAGGCGAAGGCGGGGAAGACCCGGAGCGCTATCACCGCCGTCCGAACGGCGACAACCCGAATTCGCAGATCAAGCAGATCGCCTCGGGCCGTTTCGGCGTCACCGCGGAATATCTCAACCAGTGCCGCGAAATCGAAATCAAGGTGGCCCAGGGCGCCAAGCCCGGCGAAGGCGGGCAACTGCCCGGCTTCAAGGTCACCGAGTTCATCGCCCGTATGCGTCACTCGACGCCGGGCGTGGGCCTGATCTCACCGCCGCCGCACCACGACATCTATTCGATCGAAGACCTGGCCCAGCTCATCTATGACCTGAAACAGATCAATCCGCGCGCCCGCGTCACCGTCAAGCTGGTGTCGCAATCGGGTATCGGCGCGGTGGCCGCCGGCGTGGCCAAGGCCAAGGCCGACGCGATCCTTGTCTCCGGCAATGTCGGCGGCACCGGCGCTTCGCCGCTGACCTCGGTCAAGTTCGCCGGCCTGCCGTTCGAACTCGGCCTGTCGGAAGCCCATCAGGTGCTGACGCTCAATAATCTGCGCGGCCAGATCCGCCTGCGGGCCGATGGTGGTATGCGCACCGGCCGTGACATTGTCATCGCCGCCATGCTTGGCGCTGACGAGTTCGGTATCGGTACGGCCTCACTCGTCGCCATGGGCTGTCTGATGGTGCGCCAGTGCCAGTCGAATACCTGCCCGGTCGGGGTCTGCGTGCAGGATGAACGCCTGCGCGCCAAGTTCACCGGCACGCCGGACAAGGTGATCAACCTGTTCACCTTCATCGCCCGCGAAGTGCGCGAAATTCTGGCCTCGCTCGGCCTGCGTTCGCTGGGTGAAGCGACCGGCCGCACCGACCTGCTCCAGCAGGTGTCACGCGGCGGGGTGCACCTCGATGACCTCGACCTGAACCCGCTGCTGGTCCGTGTCGATCTCGATCCGGGCGCCACCATCACGCGCTATGACGAGATCAACGAGGTTGCCGATACGCTCGACGCCCAGATCGTCCGTGACGCCGCCTACATGCTGGAACGCAAGGAAAAGATGCAGTTGACCTACGATGTGCGCAACACCATGCGCGCCGTCGGCACCCGCACCTCGTCGCACATCGTCAGCAAATACGGCAATTCGCTCGATGAGGGCCACCTCAAGCTCGAATTGCTCGGTTCGGTCGGTCAGTCGCTCGGCGCCTTCGCGGTCAAGGGCCTGTCGATCAACCTGATCGGCGAAGCCAACGACTATGTCGGCAAGGGCCTCTCCGGCGCCACCATCGTCATCCGTCCGAAGGCCTGGCAGGAAAACCAGGCCCTGGCCGGCAACACGATCCTCTATGGCGCGACCTCCGGCCAGCTCTATATCGCGGGCACGGTCGGTGAGCGCTTCGCCGTCCGCAACTCCGGCGCGACCACCGTGGTCGAAGGCGTCGGCGCGCATGGTTGCGAATATATGACCGGTGGCGAAGTCATCATCCTCGGTAAGGTCGGCGCCAATTTCGGCGCGGGCATGACCGGCGGCATCGCCTATGTCTACGATCCGAACGCCGTGCTGGCGAACTATATCAACCCCGAAGGCATTACTCTGCGCCCGGTGCCGGACGCCAGTGTGGCCCGCCTGAAGACGCTGATCGCCAGCCACCTTGAGAAGACCCTGTCGCCACGCGCGCAGGCCATTCTTGACGACTGGGACAACAGCCTGAAGGCCTTCGTTGAGGTCATGCCCAACGAGATATTGGCAATCCAAGCTGCGCAGGAAGCCAAACGCGCCTAAAACAGAAAAGCGGCTCCTATCCGGGGCCGCTTTTTCGTATGATGAATCGCCTCCGCCGGGTCGCGTCCTAACCATATGTTAGGCATTTACCCGCTCTAATAGTATACGTTAGTGAGTAAGGGGCGAGTTATGGCGAGACAAGTGCTGATACTGGAGGATAGCCGGACCCAGGCGATCATTATCAGCAAGATGTTCCAGCGCGCCGGTTACGAAGCGGTCTGTGTGACCAGCATGTCCGAGGCGCTGAACCAGCTCAGCACACAGGCCTTCGACCTGCTGGTGCTCGATGTCTTCATCGAGAGCCACAACACGCTCGACGATCTCGATATTTACCGCGAACTGGCCCCGCAGGTGCCCATCGCCATCATGACGGCCGGGCAGATCGACAATCCGGATGCCGGCGCCACGGCGCTCAACAAGGCGCGCCGCGCCCGCGTGAAATTCCTGCTGCCGAAGCCCTTCTATTTCGATGACGTCAAGCAGGTCTGCGGCGATGTCGATGCCTACTGGGCGCAGGGCGAAAACGTCGAAGCCGTGACAGCCGCGCAGTAAGCCCATTTTCATGTCCGCGTTTCCCCCTTTCCGCCGTCCTGATCCTGACGGCGACATGTCCCGCCTTATGGACCTGATGCAACATTCCGAAACCCTGGTCGGACTGCTGCACAGCTTTTACACACAGCTCGATACCCGCCGCTCGCAGGACTTTCAGGCGATCGCCGACTCGATTGCTCAGGCACGGGCGGAGATCAGCGACCTGAATCCCAACGGTGCTTTTTCCAATGCGGGCGCCGAACTGGCGGCGATTACGCAGGATACCGAGCGCGCCACGAACGCCATCATGACGGCGGCGGAAACCGTTATGGCTATGGATGCCGCCGATCCGCAAATGGCCGGCCGCATTACCGATGAGGTGATGAAGATGTTCGAGGCCTGCGCTTTCCAGGACATTACCGGCCAGCGTATTTCCAAGATCATCCGGCTGTTGAACCAGATCGAGGCGCGGGTCGCCGATCTGGCCGCCGCTGTCGGCATGGGTGAGGAAGTGGCCGTGGCGGAATTGACGGCCGCGGAACTGCGTGCCCAAAATCTGCTGCTCAATGGCCCGGCGCTCGATGGCCCGGAAACGAACCAGGCGGATATCGACGCACTGTTCGCTTAATGCGCTCAGAGGCCGCGCAGGCTCGCCGCATCAGCGGCGGCGTGCGGTCGCACGCTATAGGCTGCGATAAGGCAAGCTCATCACAGCCCGAATGAGTCTCTTACTATGTGAAAACCAAAATGTGATTTCACCGCAGAGGGGGTGGCGGCATAGTGTGCGCCGATCTGAGATGGGAGGGCTTATGAGTGCAATGAACAGCCTTCGCGGCGACGCCCAGGACGGCTTCGGCGCGGCCAGGCCCAAAATCCTCATCGTCGATGACCGTTGGGAAAATCTGCTCGCCACCGAAGCCCTGCTGAAACCGCTGGGCGCTGCCATCGCCACGGTCGATTCCGGTGAAAAGGCGCTGGACCTGGTGCTCAAGGAAGACTTCGCCATCGTCCTGCTCGATGTCCAGATGCCGGTCATGGATGGGTTCGAGACGGCCCGCCTGATGAAGACGCGGCCGTCGATGCAGAATGTGCCGATCATCTTCGTCACCGCCATCAGCAAGGAAGATCACTTTGCCACCGAGGCCGCCGAAATCGGCGCGGTCGATTACATTTTCAAGCCGATCAATTCCGATATCCTGAAAAGCAAGGTCAAGGTCTATCTCGACCTTTACACCCAGCGTCAGCAGATCCTGCAACTGAACGCCAATCTGCGTCAGTCGAACGAGGAGCTGGAGCGCTTCGCCTATGTCTGCTCGCACGACATGCAGGAGCCGGTGCGGATGATGAACGCCTATGCGGGTTTGCTGGCCGAGGGCGTGGCCGGACAGCTTGACGACACCGCCCTGGGCTATGCCGAATATATCCGTGACAATGCCGTCCGTGTACAGACGATGATCCGCGACATCCTCGGTTTCTCGCGCGTCGGCCGCGAAGAGGTGAAGCTGGAGCCGGTCGATTGCCAGAAGGTCTTCGACGGCATCATGCCCGATTTCGCCGACGTCATCGCCGAGAAGCAGGCGCAGGTGACGGGCGTCGATCTGCCGGTTATCAAGACCAGCCCGACCCTGATGCGGGTTCTGCTGCAAAACCTGATCGGCAATGCGCTCAAGTTCCAGGATGGCGCCAGACCACCGGAGATCACCGTTTCGGCGCGCCGTGAAGGCAAGGTGTGGCGGTTTGACGTGGCGGATAACGGCATCGGCATCGATCCGGTTTTCTACGAACGCATCTTCCAGGTTTTCCAGCGTCTGCATAGTTTTGACGACTATATCGGCACGGGCATCGGGCTTTCGACCTGCCGCAAGTTCGTGCGGCTGTGCGGCGGTGATATCAGCGTAAGCTCGAAGCCGGGCGAGGGCAGCGTGTTCAGCTTCACCCTGCCGGAGAAGGCCGCTTAGACGCCCTACTCCACATTGAATATTTACGATGGAAACCGGACCTTACGCAAAGACTGCGCAATCCGGAGATTCGCCATGAAGCCCACCCGCCTGATCTTTCCGCTCACCGTGGCGGGTGGCGCTATCCTGGCCCTCACCGCCTGCGCCAGTCTGATGAGCAGCGGACATATCGGCAATAAGACGGTTCCGCCTCCGGCCAAGCACGTCGATCTCAATCGCTATCTGGGTGTGTGGTATGAGATCGGCCGCTATGAAAACCACTTCGAAAAGGATTGCGAAGCCGTCACCGCCGAATATCGCAAGCGCGATGACGGGTTGATCGATATCATAAACAGTGCCCGCAAGGGCAGCCTGTCCGGTCCGGTGAGGACGGCGCATGGCAAGGCCAGGGTGTTGCGCGGCAGCGATAACGCCAAGCTCAAGGTGTCCTTCTTCGGCCCGTTCTATGTCGGCGACTACTGGGTGCTTGACCATGCCGACGATTATGCGTGGTCGATCGTCGGCGAACCGTCCGGGCGTTATCTGTGGCTCCTCAGCCGCACGGCGCACCCCGATGAACTGACGCGCAACACCCTTGAGGCGCGTACCCGCGAGTTGGGCTATGACTGGTCAATGGTCAGGATGACGCAGCACTGAAATTATCTCCTCCCCATTTCTTAAATGGGCAGGAGATTTTTCATATCCCGTCGCCGCCGTAGATCGGGTTGTGGATGCCGCACTCGACCTTTTCCGTGCCGGCCCAGCGGCCCGAACGCGCGTCCTCGCCGGCCGCCACCGGCTTGGTGCAGGTGAAGCAGCCGATCGACGGAAAACCCTGATCGACCAGCGGATGCGGCGGCAGGTCATGGTTCAGGAAATAGGCGTCGATATCCGCCGAAGTCCAGGTCGCCAGCGGATTGACCTTGAAATGCTTGCCGTCGAATTCAACGATCGGCAGCCTGGCGCGCGTGCTGCTCTGATGGCGCTTGCGGCCGGAAATCCAGGCGCCATAGCCTTCCATGAAACGGTTTAGTGGACGCACCTTGCGCAGGTCGCAGCATTGATCCGGCTGAGTGCGCCACAGGGTATTCTTGTCGTCTTCCCGCGCCGCCTCGGCGACGTCCGCCTTCAGGTTGACCAGATTGGTCAGGCCGAGGCGCGACACCAGCTCATCACGGTATTGCAGGGTCTGGAAGAAATGGCGGTCGGTATCGAGGAAAAGGACCGGCAGACCCGGCTCGATCTGCGCCACCATATGCAGCAGCACGGCGGAATCCGCGCCGAAAGACGACGACAGGGTGATGTCGCCGATGAACTCTTCCTGGATGGCCTTTTGCAGGATTTCCTGCGCGGTCAGGTGTTCCCAGGCCGCGCTCAGGGCTTCGGCACGCAATGAGCCGTGTGTCTTTTTCTGATCTTTCAGTATGTCTATCAAGATCGTCATACGGGTGTCTTTCTTAAGCGCTGACCTTGTGGCGCAGCGCCCATGTCGGGCGGTGGGCGTCGGCGGCGCTTTGATAATAGGTCGTGAAACGCGCCTTGGCCGAAGCCAGCGCCTCGGCGGCATCGCGGTCCTTGACGATGAATTCATTGAAGCCGCAGCGCAGCATCAGCAAAAGCTGATCACGCAACACATCGCCGACGGCGCGGATCGGTCCCTTGAAGTCGTAGTCCTGACGCAGGATGCGCGCCGTTGAATAGTTGCGGCCATCCCGGTAGGTCGGGAAAACCGCCTCGATCAAAGCGATCTTGTCGAGCCACGGCGCCAGTTGGCGCACATCCTGACCCGCATTGAGGCGCACGCCGTAACGGCCATTCAGGCCATCCAGTTCGGTCAGGGCGCGCTCGAAGCTGAGGATGTAGTTGCCATCCGAACCGATCACTTCATCGTCGGCCAGCAGGGTCCAGCCGTTATCGAGACGGGCGCCGCTGTCATCAATCAGGGTCGGCTCATAGGCGGAGTTGGCCTTGGGCAGGGTATGAAGGCTCATATTATGCAGGCTCATGAAGGGCTTCCGCGAAGGTGGGACGGCCGACGCGTTCGAGCGTATCGATGAAACGCTCGGACTCGTCTGTCCGCAGTTGGAGATAAAGCTGGACCACGCGCTCGATGGCGGCGGGCACGTCCTCGGCGGACAGGCCCTTGCCGGTGATCTGGCCGAGCGCGGCGTTTTCATCAGCGCGGCCGCCGAGCAGGATCTGGTAGAATTCGACGCCCTGCTTATCGACGCCCAGGATGCCGATATTGCCGTTATGGTGGTGGCCGCAGGCATTGATGCAGCCGGACATCTTGATCGACAGGTCGCCGATCTTGTCGCTGTAGGCGGCATCGGCGAAGCGATTGGAAATGTCCTGCGCCAGCGGGATCGAGCGGGCATTGGCCAGTGAGCAATAGTCGAGGCCGGGGCAGCAGATGATGTCGGTGATCTTGCCGATATTGGCGGTGGTCAGCTCGACTGTATCCAGCTCACGATAGAGGTCATACAGGTCGGCCTTGGCGATATGCGGCAGCACGATATTCTGTTCGTGTGTCACGCGCAGTTCGCCATTGCCGAAGCGGTCGGCCATGTCAGCCAGCAGGTCCATCTGCTGGTGCGACACATCGCCCGGTGTCTTGCCGATGGGTTTCAGCGACACGGTGACTGAGACGTATTCATCGTTCTTGTGCGGATTAAGATTGTTCTTCACCCAGCGGGCAAATTCCGGATCGGCGGTCTTGGCGCGTTCGTGCGCCGCCGCATCGAAGGGACGAGAGGCCAGATCAGGAGCGGGGAAGAAGCTGCGGATGCGGTCGATTTCGGCTTGCGGCGGATCAATGCGGCTCTTGTCGAGCGTCGCCCACTCTTCTTCGACCTGACGCTTGTATTCGTCAGGCCCCAGGGCGGCGACCAGGATCTTGATGCGCGCCTTGAAGCTGTTGTCGCGACGGCCATAACGATTGTAAACCCGCAGGCAGGCTTCGAGATAGCTCAGCAGTTCACTGCCCGAAAGGCCGGTGCGGATGCGGTGGGCCAGCGCTGGCGTGCGGCCCATGCCGCCGCCGACGAAAACGTCAAAGCCTTCCGGCGTCAGGTGCAGGCCGATATCATGCAGGCGGATGGCGGCGCGATCCTTCTTGGCCGCCGTGATGGCGATCTTGAACTTGCGCGGCAGGAAGGAAAATTCCGGGTGGTTGCTCGACCACTGACGGATCAGTTCAGCCCACGGGCGCGGATCTTCGCATTCGTCCTTCGCGGCGGCGGCGAACTGATCGGTCGTGGTGTTGCGGATGCAGTTGCCGGAGGTTTGCAGCGAGTGCATCTCGACCTCGGACAGTTCTTCGAGGATCTTCGGCGCATCGGCCAGCTTGATCCAGTGGAACTGCATGTTGGTGCGCGTGGTGAAGTGGCCAAAGCCGCGGTCATAGGTGCGGGCGATATGGGCCAGCTTGCGGATCTGACGCGATGACAGCAGGCCATAGGGAATGGCGATGCGGTACATATAGGCGTGCAGTTGCAGATAGAGGCCGTTCATCAGGCGCAGCGGCTTGAATTGGTCCTCGGTCATTTCCCCGGCGAGACGGCGGCGCACCTGGTCGGAGAATTCGCGGACGCGATCCCTGGCGAAAGCATGATCGAACGCATCGTAGATATACATGAACTCTATCCCTGGAAAATTTCGACGCGGTGGTGGGCGCGAGCGATATCGCTGGTCGTCGGCCCCGTGGTCGGGCCGTTGGCGCGGACGAATTCGCGCACATGTTCGCGCTGCACCGGCGCGTCTGCATCATTCAACGGCACCAGATAAGGCGCGACCACCTCGGTTTCGCGCGGCTTCCATTCGGCCAGCAGGTCGTCGGCCTCAGCGTCATCGAGGCGCGCGGCAAGGGCGGCGTCCTCGACCCAGCCGTTTTCACCCCACCACAGGGTCACGCCGTCCTGGAGGCGATTGGTCGTCAAAAGCTTCATGCGTTCAGTCTCGCTAATTCCTGAGTGACGGCCGCGATTTGCGCGGCGTCATCCTTGTAGAGGGCGGCCACCTCGCCGATGATGACGAGGGTGGGGCCTTTCGGTGGATTGGCGGCAACCGTATCCGCCAGTGAACTTAAGGACACGAGCGTCCGCCGCTCGTTCGGGCGGGTGCCGTTTTCAATGATCAGGGCCGGCGTATCGGGCATCCGGCCATGCGCCATCAGCTTGCCGGAAATGATCTTCGCTGTGGCGACGCCCATATAGACGACCAGCGTATGATGCGGGGCCGAGAGCGCCGACCAGTCGAGCATCAGCGGATTGTTGTCGCTGTCACCTTCTTTCGCATGACCGGTGATGAAGGTGACGCTCTGGGCGTGGTCGCGGTGCGTCAGCGGCACGGCGGCGGAAGCGGCGCAGCCCAGGGCGGCGGTGACACCCGGCGTGATATGAACCTCGATGCCGGCGGCGCGCAGGGCCTCGACCTCTTCACCGCCACGACCGAAAACGAACGGATCGCCGCCCTTGAGGCGCACGACGCGACGGCCGAGACGGGCCTGTTCGACCAGCAGTTCGTGAATCTGTTCCTGCGGCACCGAATGGTTGGAGCGTTCCTTGCCGACATAAAAACGATCGGCATCGCGGCGGGCCAGGTCCATGACGCCATCACCGACCAGACGGTCATAGACAATGACATCGGCCTCGGAGAGCAGGCGCAGGGCTTTCAGGGTCAGCAATTCGGGATCGCCGGGACCGGCGCCGACCAGATGGACCACGCCGGTGCGCGGCGCGTCGATATTGGCGAGGGCCGAGGCCACAGCCTCATCGATTTTACCGGATCGCGCCAGTTCGGCAGCGGGCGATTGCAGGATATTTTCCCAGGCGCGGCGACGATCGTCCGTGTTCGGAATAAGCGCGCGCAGGCGGTGGGAAAGCACGGTGGCGAAGGCGGCGACTTCGGTTTCCGAAGGCGGGATGGCGGCTTCGATCTTGCGGCGGGTTTCGCGCGCCAGCACGGGCGCGGTGCCGCCGGTGGCGACGCCGATGCTCAAAGTGCCGCGATCGATAATAGCCGGCACATGGAAATCGCTGAGATCAGGAAAATCAACCACGTTCAAAGGTGCGCGTGAGGTGCGGGCCAGTTCAGCGCCTTTTTCCGCCAGAACACGGTCTTCAAAGGCGACGATGATCAGGCTGGCGTCGGCCAGTTCGGCGGCTTCGGGCCAGCGCGGCAGGGCATCCGCCAGATCGGCCAGCGGCGCGAAAACGGTGATTCTGGCCGGGGTGCGGTTGAGCAAGGTCAGCTTGCGGATCGCCCACGCGCCGGCGCCGATCAGGACGACCTGACGGTTTTCCAGCGGCCATGACAGGGGCAAAGCGAGCATATGAGCAAAACCAAAAGAGGGACCATACAATATGATCCCCTTTAACATTGTCTTATGTAAGGTTTTGCGTCGGCAATTTAAAGCGATGCTTTGTGGCGCGTGGGTTTAGGGCGGCTAAACGGCGGCTGTCTTGACAATCGTTCGCACATCAATGGCTTGCGCCGTCCCATTTGGTGATCCTGAGGCTGTCGAGATCGATATCCGGCACGCAGCGCAGGTTAATACAGCGCATTGGCTTGCCGTCCGGCCCCTGGCCTTCGGAAAAAGGCGCTGTGCCGCAGGTCGCGCAGAAATGATGTTGCAGACGATGGCTGTTGAAAGTGTAGGTCGAGAGGCCGGCTTCCGGCGTTTTCAGCGTAAAGGCGTCAGCCGGCACAAAGGCCAGCAGCCCGCCACGCCGGCGGCAAAGCGAGCAGTTACAGTCCAGGCCCTCGGTGAAATCGGCCTCGACCTCATAGGCGATCCGGCCGCAATGGCAGCTTCCCTGATGCAACATGTACGTACTCCTGTTTTTTGAGCGACGGTATGGCCGTGAAAATAAGAAAGCAATCGTGACGCGAGACAACAGGTCGCATGGGCCAATTCCTGTCAGTATGCTAGAGTGCCGCGCATGAGTTCAGAACACGCCCCAAACGACCGCGCCTTGGCCGCCCGCCAGAAAATCCGCGCAGACGCGGCCGCCATTGGCGTGGACGAAGCCTTTATCTCGAAACTGGTCGATGAATTTTACAGCCGTGTACAAAAGCACGAACATCTGGGGCCGGTTTTCAACGGCGCGGTGCACGACTGGCCGGAACACCTCGCCAAGCTGAAACAATTCTGGGAATCGGTGGCGCTCAATGCCGGCGTCTATTCGGGAAACCCGATGCGGGCGCATCTTAAAACCAAGGCGATAGAACCGGCGCATTTTGGTGAATGGCTGCATCTGTTTGAGCAGACCCTGCGCGATATCGCCCCCACCGAAGCGGCGGTTGACTATTTCATGGTCCGCGCCAGCCGCATCGGCGAGAGCCTGAAGACGGGGCTGTTTTTCCGGCCTTAATGGAGCGTATCTGTTCTCCTTGAGACTGAAACAAATGGGCGTGGGTGGGCATAGCTTGCAAGAGTATAGCTCTTGCAAGCTATGCCCACAAACCTGCCCGACTTCACTAAAAAAGCCTCAGCCTGAGAAGGGGAGGCTTTTTTAGTGAATTAGCAAAGACTTGGGGCCGCAGGCTCCGGGGGCGCCGAGCCAAACCCCGTTATTTCACACCCATCTTCTTTTGCAGTTCCGACGACGACGTCGTGTACTGGAAACGCAGCTTCTTGTCCGGATAGACATAGCGGAAGGCCTGTTGCGCCATCAGGGCCGCCTCGTGGAAGCCCGACAGGATCAGCTTCAACTTGCCTGGATAGTAGTTGATATCGCCGATGGCGAAGATGCCCTTGGTCGAGGTTTCGAACTTTTCCGTATCGACCGGAATCAGGTTTTCGTGCAGGTTCAGGCCGAACTCCGCCACCGGACCGAGCTTCATGGTCAGGCCGAAGAAGGGCAGGAAGGCGTCGGCTTTCAGTTCCGATTCCTTGCCGTCGGCATCTTCGATCAGCACGGCGTCGAGATAGTGCGAGGTCTCGCCTTTCAGCGCCGTGGCTTGGGCGATCACCAGGTCCATCGCGCCTGCGGCGACCAGTTCGCGCATCTTGGCGACCGAGTGCGGCGCGGCGCGGAAATCGTCACGACGGTGAATCAGGGTCACGCGCTTGGCGATCGATTGCAGGTTCAGCACCCAGTCGAGCGCCGAATCGCCGCCGCCGGAAATGACGATTTCCTTGTCCCGGAAGGCTTCCATCTTGCGCACGGCATAGTGGACGCCTTTGCCGGCGCCAAGGTTTTCAAAGCCATCGATACCGGGGATCGGGGGTTTCTTGGGCTGGAACGAACCGCCGCCAGCCGCGATGACGATCGACTTGGCGTAAACCACGGTCTTCTGGTCGGTGGTGACTTCCCACAGGCCTTCATGTTCGCCTTCTTCGACCTTGCGCACGCCTACGGCCATTTCGCCGAGGTGATACTTGGCGTGGAAGGGGTGGATTTGTTCGAGCAGGCGCTTGGTCAGGTCGTCGCCGGAAATGATCGGCCAGGCCGGAATGTCATAGATCGGCTTTTCGGGATACAGCTCGGCGCACTGGCCGCCCACCTTGTCGAGAATATCGATCAGGTGGCACTTGATATCGAGCAGACCGAGTTCGAAAACGCTGAACAGGCCGACCGGCCCGGCGCCAACGACGACCACGTCCGTGGTCCAGGTTCCGCCGGCGTCCAGCGCATCTATGTGATGAAGCGGATTGGCTTCGGTCATTTTTTTCTCCAGTGCTTTTCGATTTTTTGGATCGAAATAGTTTTTTTAAACTTGGAAACGCTATAAAGGGGCGTTTAGGTGAGTTGAACTGAGGCTACAAGAGCCAGGTCGGGGATTTGTGAATGTCGCGTGATCGTTTGCCGCCGCTGTCGGCGCTTCGGGTATTCGAAGCCGCCGCCCGGCACGAAAGTTTTAAACAGGCCGCCGAAGAACTGTTCGTGACGCCCGGCGCGGTGTCGCAGCAGATCCGTCTGCTGGAAGAGCATGTGGGCGTGGAACTGTTTGTGCGTGATGGCCGCCGCGTGGTGCTTAGCGATGCCGGCAAGGCCTCGGCGCAGATTCTGAAGGAAGCCTTCGAGAAGATGTTCGAGGCCACGCGCCTGATGAAGCAAGGCAACCAGAAGGGCCGCGTGACCGTTTCCGCCGCGCCGAGTTTCGCCGCCAAGTGGCTGATGCCGCGTCTTTATGACTTTAGCGCCGCTAACGAAGATATCGATGTCTGGGTGAGTGCCGATATGGCCCCGGTCGATTTTGCTGTGTCGGATATCGACCTGGCTGTCCGTTACGGCAACGGCCATTATAGCGGGCTGAATGTCGAGCATCTGCTGGCCGAAGCCGTAGTGCCGGTCTGCTCGCCCCTGCTCTATGACGCCGCGCCGATCAAGAAGCCCGCTGACCTCAGCCATCACGTCCTGCTGCACGATGTCGGTGCCGAGACTGATCCGTCCTGCCCCGACTGGCCGATGTGGCTCAAGGCGCATGGCGTCGAGGGGGTCGATGCGACGCGCGGCCCGCGTTTCAACCAGTCTAGCATGGTGATCGAAGGCGCGGTCGCCGGCCGTGGCGTGGCTTTGGCCAAGCGCACCATCGCCGAGGCGGATTTGAAGGCGGGCCGCCTGATGGTGCTGTTCGATGAAAAGGACAAGCCGCTGGAATACGGCTATTATCTGGTGTGGCCGCAGACCCGCGAACCGACCCCGGCGCAGTTGCGCTTCATGGAGTGGTTGCGCGCCGAGGCCCATCGGGTTGACGGTGCGCCGAACGCCCACATTGAAACGCCGGTCTTTGCCGCCCAGGATATTTAAGGAAAGGCCCACTAGTCCGCCGCCATCCACGGCGGAACGGGCAGGCCTTTTTCACGCAGGAAGGGCGGGTTGAATATCTTTGAGGCGTAGCGGTTGCCATAGTCGCAGAGCACAGTGACGATCGTCTTGTCCGGCCCCAGATCCTTGGCCATCTTCATGGCGCCGACGATATTGAGCGCGGCCGAGGTGCCGAGGCACAGGCCCTCATTCTGGATCAGGTCATAAAGCACGGGCAGCCATTCAGCGTCCGCTATCCTGTAGGAACGATCGACCGTAATGCCTTCGAGATTGGCTGTGATGCGGCCCTGGCCGATCCCCTCGGTGATCGAGGTGCCTTCGGATTTCAGTTCACCGGCGGTGTAGTAGCTGTAGAGCGCCGCACCGAACGGATCAGCCAGGCCGATCTGGATGTCCGGGTTCTTCGATTTCAGATAAAGGCTCAGGCCGCCGAGCGTGCCACCCGAACCGACCGCGCAGATAAAAGCATCAAGCTTGCCGTTTGTCTGTGCCCAGATTTCGGGGCCGGTGCCCTCGATATGTGCCAACCGATTGGCGGTATTGTCGAACTGGTTGGCCCAGATAACGCTTTCACCGGCGTCGCGCAATTCCTGCGCCAGAGTGCCGGAATAGCGGACATAGTTGCCGGGATTTGCGTAGGGCAGGGCGTCGACCTCGATCAGTTCGGCGCCGAACTGGCGGATGGCGTCCTTCTTTTCCTGCGCCTGGGTACGCGGAATAACGATCTTGGCGGTGTAGCCCAATGCCTTGGCGACCATGGCCAGGCCGATGCCGGTATTGCCAGCCGTACCTTCAACAATGGTGCCGCCGGGCTTTAGCGAGCCATCGGCTTCGGCGGCGCGAATGATCCAAAGGGCGGCGCGGTCCTTGATCGACTGGCCGGGATTTAAAAACTCCGCCTTGCCGTAGATGTCGCAGCCGGTCGCTTCGGAAGCGGCCTTGAGGCGGATCAGGGGCGTGTCACCGATCAGATCGACAACGGAAGTTACAGTCTTGGCCATGAACGGATTTCCTTTTACGGGATGCGGCTTGCTAACAGATGCGGTAGCGCAACCCAAGCGATGGATTCTAAGCCGGCGATTTAGACATTCTGGTTTATGTCCACAAGGAAAAGCTTTTGGCGTTTGCGGCTTTATGTCTATATGCCGCCATCGCCGCATTGGTAACGGCAAGGTTTTGAGGATCAGGACAGAAGAGGCATGGCTGTTTTTACCCCCGTATCTCTGGAGGACGCCCGCGCCTATCTGACCGCTTATGATATAGGCGAACTGATCCATCTCGAAGGTATCGAGGAGGGGGTTTCCAACACCAATTTCAAGGTGGAAACGACCTCCGGCCTCTATGCCCTGACACTGTTCGAGGCCGCCACGCCGGAAGACGGCCTGCCGTGGTTCATGGACTATACGCTATATCTCGACCGCAAGGGCTATCCGGCGCCGGGACCAGCTCTGAAGCGTGACGGGCAATCGCTGGGACGGATCAATGGCAAGCCGTGCGCCCTGATCAAATGGCTGCCGGGGCGCTGGCCGCGCAACCCGGATACCCGCCACGCCGCCTCGGCCGGGGAATATCTGGCGAAGCTGCATCTGGTCGGCGGCGATTTTCCGCAAGTTCGCGCCAATTCGATGGGACCGGCGGCCTGGCCGGGCCTGATCGAACGTTGCGAACCCAAGGCGGCCGGTTCCCTACGCGCCCAGGATATACTCGCCGATTTCCGCGAGGAACTGGCATTTTTACAGGCAAATTGGCCTTCGAATTTGCCCATCGGCGCCATCCATGCCGACTATTTCACCGACAACGTGCTGATGAACGATGACGGCATCGTCACCGGCGTGATCGACTACTATTACGCCTGCACCGATTTCTATGCCTATGATCTGGCGGTGGCGCTCAATGCCTGGGGCTTCACACCGGGCGGTCAGCCGCAGCCGAAGATGATCTCGGCCTTTATCAAGGGCTATAACGAGACGCGGCCGCTTTCCGAAGCCGAAATCAAAGCCCTGCCGCTGTTTGCCCGTGGCTCGGCCGTGCGCTTTACCCTGACACGGCTCTATGACCTGCTCAACCACGACCCCTCATGGGTGGTGAAGCCGAAAGACCCGGAAGCCTTCTATCGTCGGCTCGATTATCACCGCGGCATCAAGACCGGGCATACGTATTTTTAGCAACTGTGGTAGGTTATTCTCGCTGATAAGGGGGAATACCATGCGGAAGATTTTTGCGGGCGCTTTGGTCGTCCTTCTTTTGGCTCAGGCTCTGCCGGTTTTGGCCACAAATTTTCCGTCTAAATCGCCAGCAGAAATACGCCAGTTAAAAAAAGAAGCAGTGGCCGGTGATGTATCGGCGATGCTGTCTCTGGGTGACGCCTATCACTATGGCCGGGCGGTAAATTTTACATCAGATCCTGCGTGGGCGGCCTATTGGTATGGTCGGGCCGCCAGCCAAGGCAATGTAGAAGCACAGACGCGTTTGGGTGATATTTACAGTGATCCAGAAGACAGGCTTTATAATGAGCCGACGGCTTTGGCCTGGTACAAAAACGCTGCTGAAAAAGGATATCTGCCAGCCCAATATTCATTGGCCTTGCTTTATGAAAACGCGAAGACGATCGTTCCCGATTACAGTCAAGCCTATACATGGTATGTAAAAGCGGCGGAACAGGGGGATGAGCAAGCTTACGAAACGCTGGACGGATTATACATTTATGGCGCATCTGTTCGTTCATACGCCGAAGTGTTTGACCGCCTAACCATTGAGGCTGAGGCTGGGAATGCTGAGGCACAATGGCGCCTTGGCAAAAGCTATATGCGTGGTGATGCACGTCAGGATATTTCCAAAGCTATGCGATGGCTGGAAATATCCGCAGATCAAGGAAGCGCCAAAGGACTGTATTATTTTGGCGCCGAGCTGATGACGGGTAATAACCCGCCTCAGAATCTAAAGCGCGGAATGCAAATCGAAAAGCGCGCCGCCGATTTAGGCTATGTCCCGGCCCAGTTGTACTGGGCGCATAACTATCTTGGCAATGATCAGATACCTGATGTGGCCGTCGAGAAAATGATCTTTGACTGGTGGCTGGCCGCCGCCGAAAAGGATTATTCGGAAGCGCAAGAGTCGCTGAGTTACTATTATGTCGAAGGGAAATTTGTGACGCAGGACAAGGCCGAAGCCTGGAAATGGCACCTATTGCCTTTCCGCAGCCCATGGCGTCAATTATTTTGGGAGAAAGATCATTTTCCGGGGGCGCCAGTACCGAGCCTTTCAGATGCAGAGAAGGCAGAAGGCCGCCGCCGCGCCGAGGCCTGGCTGGTGGCACATCCCGGCCCTTACTGGCCACGTCCGCAGTAATTACAAAAGCCGCAGCCGCGCAATCAACCGTGGGCGAAGGCCTTGACCGCTTCCAGGGCCGCGAATTCGTCGTTGCGGATCGACTGGATGGTTTCCTTCTGGCCATGCAATTTGCGGATGGCTTCCGGTACTTCCGGCGCAAAGCCCAGCGCCCTGGTCACGAACTCAGGGAACTTGGCGGCATGGGCGGTGGAGAGCGCAATGATCGGCTGGCCGTCGTTGCGTTTCAAGGCGGCGGCCACGGCCACGGCGGTATGCGGACAGATGACCTTGCCCCATGTGTCGTGGGCGTATTTGATCGTCTGCGCGGTCTCTTCTTCGCTGATCGTCGAGGCCGTCACCTGGGCGCGCAGGGCGTTTTGCAGGTCGCCGGACAAATGCACATTGCCGGTGGCGTTGAAATTGTCGAACACCCCCTTGGTGCCCTCGGCATGGCGGCCGGAGGCTTCAAAAACCAGCCGCTCGAAGTTCGACGGCGCCTGAACATCCATGCTCACCGAAGCGGTTTCGACCGCCTGATGGCGGACATAGTGGCCGGTATTGATGGCCTGCGCCAGGGCATCATTGCGATTCACGGCGGCGTGGATATGGCCGATATTGCCACCGATCTTGCGCCCCACCCAGCCAGCAAAGGCATCGCCGAAATTGCCGGTCGGGACCACGAATTCCGGTTTGTCGGCGCCGGAAGCGGCCGCTGCGGCGAGATAGTAGGGCACCTGGCCCAGCAAGCGGCCCCAGTTGATCGAATTGACCGAGGAGATCAGGCCGTTCTGCTTTAAGTCTTCTTCGCCGAGCAGGCGCTTGACCATGCGCTGACAGTCATCGAAATCACCCTCGACGCCGATATTGAGCACATTGTCAGCCTCAACCGTCGTCATCTGCAAACGCTGAACGGGCGAGACGCGGCCGAGTGGATGGAAAACCACCAGTTTGACATGTTCCGAACCGGCGAAGGCGCGCACGGCGGCAGCGCCGGTATCGCCAGACGTGGCCGTCACCAGGGTCAGCTTTTCGCCATTCTGTGCCAAAGCCGCATCGGTCAGCGGAGCGATCATCTGCATCGCCATGTCCTTGAAGGCGAGCGTCGGGCCATGCCACAGTTCGAGAATCCACAGATTGTCCTCAACCTGCACAAGTGGTGTTTTGCCGGCGTCATTGAGGAAAGCAGCCTTGGTGCGGGCGGCGGCTTTTTGCACGGCTTCCGCGCCCAGCACATCAACGCCGAACAGGGGCAGCAGCTTTTCGGTGAGCAGGCCGTAATCGCCGGCGGCAGCGGCGGAGAGGTCGAAATTGGGGTGTGGATAGGTTTCAGGCACATACAGACCACCATCGGGGGCGAGGCCATCGAGCAGGGCGCCGGCGAATGTACGGGGTTCGCGGAAACCGCGGGTGCCTATATAGTTCATTTTGTTACCAATTTTGCCAAATAAGGTAAGGACTTGCGTAACCGCCCGCATTGTCGTTAAGAAGCGCGCGAGTTAACATCTAAAGCTACTGAGATAAAGACCTTCATGTCATCCGACGCCACAAAATTGCTACCCGATGTCCTGCTGTCGGCGAAGCGCATCACCATCAAGGTCGGCTCGGCCCTGATTGTTGATGCGGCCTCGGGCGTGGCCGATGCGGCGTGGATGCGCGGCCTTGCCGAGGATATCGCGAGCCTGATGGCCGAGGGCAAGTCGGTTCTGCTGGTGTCTTCCGGAGCCGGGGCGCTCGGCCGCCGCTATCTTGGCCTCATGCGCAAGAAGCTGAAGCTCGATGAGAAACAGGCCGCCGCCGCCGCCGGACAGCCGCGCCTGATGAGCGCCTGGGAAGAGGCGTTTCAAACGGTCGGTCTGAAAACCGCACAGGTTTTGCTGACCCGTGAAGATACCGAAAAGCGCCGCCGCTGGCTCAATGCGCGGGCGACTATCGATACCCTGTTCGATCTGGGCTGCGTGCCGATCGTCAATGAAAACGACACGGTGGTGACCGAGGAAATCCGCTATGGCGATAATGACCGGCTGGCCGCGCGCGCCGCGCAACTGGTGCGTTCGGAAGCGCTGATCCTGCTGTCGGATGTCGATGGTCTGTATACGGACGATCCGCGCCGCAATGCTGCTGCCGAGCATATTCCGGTCGTCGAAAAGCTCGATGCGTCGATCGAAGCGATGGCCGGTGGCGCCAATGCGCAGGCCGGCGTCGGCACGGGCGGCATGGCCACCAAGATCGCCGCCGCCAAGATCGCAGGCTCGGCGGGTTGCGCCACCCTGATCGCCTCGGGTCTGGTTGTGCGGCCGCTGGCCAATCTCGTTAAGTTCACCCTGATCAAGCCGCAGGCCAGTCTGGGCGCGGCCTATAAGGCGTGGATCGCCGGCACGGTGGTGCCCGCCGGCAAGCTGATGCTCGATGATGGCGCCGTGCGGGCGCTGCATAATGGCAAGAGCTTGTTGCCGTCGGGGATTGTCGAGGTCACCGGCCAGTTCGACAAGGGCGACAGCGTATCGATTATCTCGCCGTCGGGGATTGAAGTGGCGCGCGGTATCGTCACCTATTCCGCCGAGGCTATCCGCTCGATCCGTGGCCGTGGCAGCCGCGACATTGAGGGGATTTTAGGCTATACGTCAGGGGATGAGGTTATCCATCGGGATGATATGGCGCTGGTGTAGGTATGAAGTTCACTGATATCGAACGTGTCATTGTGAATTTTCAAGGCGATAAAACCCTCGGATCAGGTACGTCTGAGGATGTTGTTCGTTTGGCAGAAACCCAATTGAGTTCGAATATTGCAGGTAGTTACCGACAGTTTCTGAAGCGATATGGCTGGGTTGATATAGGTGCAAATGAAATTTATGGGCTGGGGGATGATATACCGGCGTATCTTGAGCTTACATCTAATACCTTCTGGGAACGTAATGAAGCCTTTCGCCGATTGCCTGCACATATGGTGCCGGTTTATAACGATGGCTTCGGCAACCTGTATGTGCTCGATACTGACCAGATAATTGATGGTGAAAATCCCATTTATTTCTGGGACCATGAAGGACTGCCTGATCAATCCGCAGAATATGTTGCTGACAGTTTTGCGGCATGGTTATGCAACGAACTGATGGCTAATGAGGAATAATTATCATGGACGACCAAAGCCGCCTTTCGCTGAATGACCTGATGACCGACATGGCCCGCAAGGCCAAACTCGGCGCGGAAGCTTTGCGCCTGGCCGGACCAGAGGTGCGCACCAAGGCCATTCTGGAAGCCGCCAAATCGATCCGTCAGCGCGAAGCGCAAATCCTTGCCGCCAATCTCGAAGACCAAAAATTCGCCCGCGACAAGGGCCTGACCGAAGCCATGATCGAGCGTCTGATCCTCAATCCGGCGCGGGTCGAAGCCATGGCCAGGGGGCTGGAAGAGGTCGCGGCGCTGGCCGATCCGGTCGGACGCGAACTGGCGCGCTGGACCCGTCCCAATGGCCTCGATATCGCCCGCGTCTCCACGCCGATCGGTGTCATCGCTATCATTTATGAAAGCCGGCCGAATGTCACCGCCGATGCCGCCGCCCTGTGCATCCGCTCATCAAATGCCGCTATCCTGCGTACCGGATCGGAAGCGCTCAATTCGGC
Source organism: Asticcacaulis sp. (assembly GCF_035497195.1). Lineage (GTDB taxonomy): Bacteria > Pseudomonadota > Alphaproteobacteria > Caulobacterales > Caulobacteraceae > Asticcacaulis. The sequence goes on along the minus strand of NZ_DATJDZ010000014.1, from coordinate 38,931 downwards.
GCTCGCCATCTATGCCGCCTTTGAGGACGGTTTCCGCGCCGCCGGCCTGCCCGAATACTGCGTGCAACTGGTCCCGACCTCGGACCGCGACGCCGTGGGCCTGATCCTTGGCGGGATCGACAAGGCGATCAATCTCATCATTCCGCGCGGTGGCAAGTCGCTGGTGGCGCGAGTGCAGGCCGAGGCGCGCGCCCCCGTGCTGGCGCACCTCGAAGGGTTGAACCATACCTATATCCATGCCGACGCCGATCCGGAAAAGGCCATTGCCGTCACGCTGAATGCCAAGATGCGCCGGGTATCAGTTTGCGGTGCCACTGAAACCCTGCTGATTGATCAGGCCGCGGCGGCGAAGCTCCTGCCGCAGATCGCCGAGGCGCTGACAGCCGCCGGCTGCGAACTGCGCGGCGACGATCGGGCACGGGCCATCTATCCGATGGGCGCCGCCACGGAAGACGACTGGCGCACGGAATATCTGCTGCCGATCATCTCGATCCGCGTGGTCGATGACCTGAAAGCGGCGATCGCGCATATCAAGACCTATGGCTCCGGCCATACCGAGGCGATCCTCACCGAGAATGCGCAGGCCGCTGAAACCTTCCTCAATGAGGTCGATTCCGCCATCGTCATCTGGAACGCTTCGACGCAATATGCCGATGGCGGCGAATTCGGCTTTGGCGCCGAAATCGGCATCTCGACCGACCGGCTCCATGCGCGCGGCCCCGTGGGTGTCGATCAGCTGACGACGTTTAAATATGTCGTGCGCGGCGACGGCCAGACGCGACCATAACTTGTCAGAAACTCGTCAGAAGACCGATTAATCGCCTGTTTACGCCCAGGTCACCAAACTGTCGTCAAATCGCTATAAACACTATGGTCTTTAAGTCATAAGATGAGCGCTGCGAGGTTTGGGCACAAAATGGAAAAGCGTCAGAGCGTCTGGAAATTCATTCCGCCCGGCACTGTGATCGGATGCGCGATCCTGATCGTCATGGCGTTTTTTCCGCCGCTCCGTTCGCTGCTGGTCTTCGTGGCGCTGCTGGTTATCGGTTATACCGCCATCCGTTATCTGGTCCTGCTCGGTGACGCCGAAGAGACAATCAAGGCGTTGAAGGCCCCGGAAAAACAGGTCAAGGTCCAGCCGGAAGGGCCGAGTTTCCAGGAAGTCCTGCGTGCCGTTCCCGATCCGGTGATGATTGTTTCCGGCCACGAACCGGATGATATCGCCGCGCGCCGGGTGATTTTCGCCAATGCCGCCGCCCAGATGGTATTTCATCTGCGCTCTGATGGCGGGCCGCTGGTTGGCGCCATCCGCGTGCCGGAAGTGCTGGAATGTGTCGATGAAGCGCTGTTTGGCGGCATCACCGGCTCGGTCGATTTTGAGACGAGCGGCGGCGCACGCGATCAATATTGGCGGGCTTTCTCCTCGCCCCTGCCTATGGAAAACGCACACGATGGCCAGCGTCTGGCTCTGCTCGTGATCCGCGATGAGACGGATTCCCGCCGCATGGAGCGGATGCGCGCCGATTTCCTCGCCAACGCCTCTCACGAATTGCGCACGCCGTTGGCCTCCATCACCGGCTTTATCGAAACCCTGCGCGGACCGGCGCGCGACGATGAAAAGGCGCGTGACAAATTTTTGACAATCATGAGCGCGCAGGCCGACCGCATGGGCCGGCTGATCGCCGATCTGCTGTCTTTGTCGCGTATCGAAATGAGCGAGCATGTGCCGCCGTCGGGTGAAGCTGATCTGGCCCTGGCTGTGCGCGATGTGGTCGATAGCCTCAGCGTGCTCGCCCAGCAAAAGGGCGTGCGCCTGCGTGTCGATGGGCCGAAGCCCGGTCTGTATCCGATCATCGGCGACCGCGATCAGATCTTGCAGGTGGTGCAGAATCTGACTGATAATGCGCTGAAATATGCCCCGGTGGGGTCGGAGGTCAGTATCACCATCTGCTTCGACATGACCCTGCCGCAGGCGCTTTCGCTCAGCGACAAACAGGCGGCGAAACTGATCCTGCTGCGGCCGGATCGTAACGTGCATGAGCACTACGCCCGCATCACCGTGCGCGACGAAGGGCCTGGAATCAAACGTGAATTTTTGCCGCGCCTGGCCGAACGCTTCTATCGCGTTGAGGGCCAGAAGAGCGGTGACCGGCTGGGCACCGGCCTCGGCCTGGCCATCGTCAAGCACATCATCAATCGCCACCGCGGCGGACTGGTGGTCGAAAGCCAGGGACCGGCCTCGGCCAACGAGGATGATATTCTGGAACGTGATGGAAAGGTGGCGATCTTGCCGCAGACACCCCAGACTTTCACAGCTTTCAGCGCTTATTTCCCGCAGACCCGCGCCTTCGGATCGGCCGAAACGCCCCGTCTGGTTTCGGATAGCCCCATGAAGGATGCGGGATAGTCTGCGCGGTGCTTGAGCGCACAAAAAACAATATCCATTATAAAACTGTCACAAAATACGCCTATTGGGGCTATAGTTTCTGATAAGGGGTGCTTCGCGCCAGCTATCAGGAACAGGGAATTTCAAAGGTGTCGTTCAAGATGAATACTCACATCGTCAAGACCTATGGCGACGAGCTTGATCAGCTTTCGGCAGAAGTGGTGCTCATGGGCGGCCTGGCCGAGGCGCAGGTGGCTGACGCGGTTGACGCCGTGGCGCGTCGCGATGTCGGTCTGGCGCAAAGCGTTGTCGGCCGGGACCATAAGCTTGACGAGCTTGAAAAAGACATCGAGCGCAAGTGTATCCGCCTGATCGCCCTGCGCCAGCCGATGGCCGAAGACCTGCGCAAGACGGTGGCCGCCATGAAGCTGGCCACTGCGCTTGAGCGCACAGGCGACCTGGCCAAGAATATCGCCAAGCGCGCCATCGTCATTTCGGAAGCCCAGCCGATGCAGCCGCTGACCCGCTCGATCGAGCGCATGGGCAAGCTGGTGTCGTCGCGTCTGCGTGATGTGCTGGATGCCTATAAGGGCGGCAAGGTCGATCTGGCGCAAAGCGTCTGGGCCTCGGATACCGAGGTCGATGAGCATTATAATGCGCTGTTCCGTGAACTGCTGACCTACATGATGGGCGATCCGCGCACGATCTCGGCCTGCACGCATCTGCTTTTCATGGCCAAGAACCTGGAGCGCATCGGCGACTACGCCACCAACATGGCCGAACATATCCATTTTGAACTGACCGGCGAGGATTACGTCGAAGACCGCCCCAAAGCCAATACCCTCAGTAACCTGGAATAGCCAGACAACCGCATGAAGCCCTACATCATCATCGCCGAAGACGAAGACGCGCTCGGCACCCTGCTCAGCTATAATCTTGAAAAAGAAGGTTATGATGTCGGTCTCGCCACCGATGGCGACGAAGCCCTGGTGATGGTCAAGGAGCGCTTGCCGGACCTGCTGGTGTGCGACTGGATGATGCCGAAAGTCTCCGGCATCGAGGTCTGCCGCCGTCTGCGCCAGCAGACCGCCACGCGCAACCTGCCGATCGTTATGCTGACCGCCCGTTCCGAAGAAACCGACCGCATCCGCGGCCTGGATACCGGCGCCGATGATTATGTGGTCAAGCCGTTCTCGATGGTCGAGCTGATGGCGCGGATTCGGGCTGTCCTGCGCCGCATCCGCCCGGCGCTGTCGGAAGACCGGGTAGAGTTCGGTGAAATTTCGGTCGATCGCCTGTCGCACAGGGTGCAGCGCGCCGGCCGCGATATCCACCTGGGGCCGACGGAATATAAACTGCTCGATTACCTGATGCAGTATCCGCGCCGCGTTTTCAGCCGCGAGCAGTTGCTTGATGCGGTCTGGGGCAATGACGTTTACGTCGAGGCCCGCACGGTCGATGTCCATGTCGGCCGCCTGCGCAAGGCGCTGAATAATGGCGACCAGTTCGACCCGATCCGGACGGTGCGCTCCGCCGGTTATTCTCTGGACATGCAAAACTAGACCGTGTGTTCGATCTCCACGCCTGGCCGGGGATTTGGTGGCGCCAGGCTGAGTTCAAAGCGGATTTCCTTATTGCGATAATCGATGGTCACCGCTGCGAACTGACGCAAATAGTCCATGCCGATCAGCAGGGCGGCGCGCAGCCGCAGTTTCCACACGCTGAAATCGGGCACATCGGCGATGACCAGGCTGCCATTGGTGAAGGCCAGTCCCTGCAGGCGGATACGCTTGACCGGGATGATGTCGCCGGTGACCTCGCCACCGGTCACCCCGGTCAGGGTCATGGTGCCAAGGGTCGTCAGGTGCTTGTTGCGACGCCGCAGATTGTAAAGCAGGCTTTCATTGCCGACCGACACCTCGGCGCCGGTATCGATGAAGGCGGTGGCGGCTATGCTGTCGACCAGGCAATCGGTGACGCGCAGCCGGCCATCGGCGCCCCTGGCGCGGACGCGGGCGGTCTCACTCTCCGGGGTGGCTTGATGAAGGGGCGCCCTGGGCTGCTCGACATGCAGGGCGTGGTTCTGAAAATCGAAGGTGACGCGCGTGCCGTTGATGGCGTCAAGGCCGAGATAGCCATCGGCAAACAAAAAGGTGCGCGGCAGGATGGGCAGGAACAGCTCGGTGCGCACAAAGAGGCCGAAGGACAGGTTGGCGACCCGGACAGTTGGAACGGTGATGCGGTTGGAAATGCCGTTGATCGTGACGGTATCGCCCTGAGGCAGGCCAAGCGCCGCCGCGACCGTATCGGCGATGACGGTGCGTTCGGCCCCGGTATCGATGACGAAGCGGAAAGGCCCCTTGCCATTGATCATGACTTCGATGGTCAGGTGGTTGTTGCCGTCGGTGCGCGCCATAAGACTGGCTGCATCCTGATCGGCATCCGGTTTTTGCAGGGACGCATTGGCCGTGATCGTCTGTGTCCAGCCGGGACCGCCGGGCAGGAGCGAAGCCGCCAGGGCAAGGCCGCTGCTGGCGAAGGTCCGGCGTGAAAAAGTGTCAGACATGGCTGTTTATCCGCACGCCGGGGGTTGGCTGGGGCGGCGTTTCGCTGAGTTCGAAATGGATGGATTTCTGCCGGTAATCGATTGTCACCGCCGCGAACTGGCGCAGGAAGTTCATGCCGATCAGCAGGCCGGGACGGTTGCGCACGTTCCAGGCATCGAAGCTCGGCACCTCGGCAATCGCCAGCCGCGAATCGGTGAAGGACAAATCTTCTAGTTTGATGAGCGAGACGGGTATGACCTCGCTGAGAATTTCGCCGCCGGTCACGCCGTTGAGGACGAGCGGTCCCAGATTGCGCAGGGTGCCGCGCAGGGCCAGGGCGGCTTTCAAGGCCCGGTTGCCGACCGAGACCTGCGCGCCGGTATCGATAAAGGCGGTTGCGCGCACACCATCGACCACGCAGTCGGAGACGCGCAGGTGGCCGGAAGCGCCGCTGGCCCACAGGCGTGTGGATTGGCCAGCGCCAAAGTGGCGATCTTCGCCCCGTTTACGTGGCCGTTCAATTTTCAGAGTCCGGCCGGCGAAATCGAAAGTCACCCGGCTGTCGCTGATGGCATCGAGACCGAGATAGCCGTCGGCAAGCAGATGCTGGCGCGGGAGGACTGGCAGGGTCATATTCCGGCGCTGGAAGGGGCCGAAAGCTAGGCTGTCGACCTGAACGGTTTGCGCCGGGATACGCCGTGAAAATCCGTCGACCAGGATCGAGGCCACATGCGGCAGGCCCAGCGCCAGGGCGACGTTATCAGCGACCACCGAGGTTTCCGCGCCGGTGTCGACGACAAAATGATAAGGCCCTTGGCCATTGACCAGAACCTCTATGCTGAGATGGTCGGCGTCATCCGTCCGGGCGGCGAGAGCGGCGGTGTCGTGATCTCCCTGATAGTCTGCCGGCGGCGTAGTGACCTGTTGCGCGCGGACCTGCGGCGCGGCGCACAGGCAAAAGGCGGCGGCCGCGCCCCCCATGATATAGCGGCGTGACGCACGGACGTGTGTCGGTGCATCGAACCGGTTGTCAGGCAGTTTATTCACGATGTTTCCCCCCGGACCTTGTTATTTCCGGCCGGTGGAATCACAGTAACATCGTTCTTTAAAAGCGCAATCGCGCTACAATCCGACGAAGAAGGTTTTCGAGCAGTATTCGCAGGTGATGTGGACCTTGCCGTCGGCTTCCAGCATCTCCGACTGTTCTTCGTTGGAAAAGGATTGCACCAGACCTTCGACGCGCTCCTGCGTGCAGCGGCAGAGCTTGTGGATCTGTTTCGCGGCGCTCATGCGCACGCCGTCCTCATGGAAGAGGCGGAACAGCAGGCGGTCGGCCGGCAGGTCGAAATCGGTCAGTTCTTCCTCGCCCAGCGTCTCGAACAGGGCGCGGATATGCTGGAACGACTCTTTTGTGTCGCCGCGTGTTTCGTCGCCGGCGATGGCCTGGATCATGGCGCCGGCGGCCCGCCAGTGAACGCCGTCGATATCCATATATTCCGAGCACGCCAGCTTGATCTGGGTCGGCACCTGTTCCGACTGGCGGAAGTAGTTTTCGGCGCACAGGGCCAGGCTTTCGCCTTCGATCGGGGTAATGCCCTGATAGCGTTCGCCATGTTCTTCCGGATCGAGCGTCATGATGAAAGTGCCCTTGCCGAGCAGGGCCTGGGCGCCCAGACTTTGGAAGCTGCCTTCATTGGCCGCTACCAGCGCGTCAAGCTCGTCCTTGTCGAACCGGCAGAAACCGCGCAGGCCGCCCCTGGTGTCGTAATCGGCCACGACATAGCGCACCACGCCGTCGCCCTGCGCTTGCAGGATCAGCCGGCCCTCGAATTTCAGCGATGCCCCCACCAGCACGGCCAACACGCAGGCTTCGCCCAGCAGGTTGGCGATCTGCGGCGGGTAATCGTGCGCCTTCAGGATCTGATCGAGGGTTTCCCCCAGCCGGACCAATCGCCCATGCACGGGATGAGCTTCGATAACGAAACGAGCGGAGTAGTCTTCGGTGGGATCGATGATGTCGGGCATATATTCGCGTAAGGTATCGAAGGTTTTGGTTACAGATTTTACGGGTTTGGCAGGCTTTTGGGTCATTCGTCTACAGTTTTAAAGAATTACGCCGCCACATGCCATAATAAATGGCGAAGGCGGTTGTGCGGGGCGCACTTTTGTCTTATCGGCTAGCGCATTCCTGCCCTCGTATTACGGAATGGCAGGGCAAAATCTTTAGACAGGGCGGACGGCCCCTCGCGCCGGTTCAGCCCTTAGATGGGCGTGACCGCGATGAATGCAAGCTTTCCCCAACCGAACCTGGCCACTGTCGTTCTCGATTTTGATTCGACCTTCACCTCGGTCGAGGCGCTCGATGTTCTGGCGGAATTGCTTTCGGCCGCCGATCCGGCCCGTCACGCCGATGTCGCCCGGATCAAGACCCTGACCGATCAGGCCATGTCCGGCGAGATCAGCTTCGCCGAGGCCCTCAACCGTCGGGTCCAGTTGCTCAAGCCGACGCGCGACGATATCGCCGCCCTGATCGAGGTGCTGAAAACCAAGGTCAGCATATCGGTGATCCGCAACAAGGCGGTCTTCGCCGAGAATCCCGGCAAGTTCCGCGTCATCTCCGGCGGCTTCCATGATTTCATCGATCCGGTGGTCGCCGATTACGGCATCGAGGCCGAATACGTGCTGGCCAATCGCTTGGTCTGGAATGAGGCCGGCGTCGCTGTCGGTGTTGATCAGGCCAATCCGCTGTCGCAGGATGGCGGCAAGGTGACGGCCCTGACCGGCCTCGGCATCGCCGGTGCGGTCGTCATGGTCGGCGATGGCTGGACTGATTTCGAGGTTTACAAGGGCGGCGCCGCCGAGCGCTTCTATGCCTTCACCGAAAACGTGGCGCGTCCGAAGGTGGTCGCCGCCGTCAATGGTGAGACCAGCCTGACCGCCGCCTCGTTCGACGAAGTGCTGCACGCCGAGGGCTATCAGGGCCGCTATTCCTTCCCGCGCTCCAAGCTGAAAGTGCTGCTGCTCGAAAACATCCATCCGGACGCCGTGCGCGCCTTCCGCGAAGAAGGCTATGACGTCACCACCGTCAAGGGCGCGCTCGATGAGGATGACCTGATCCAGGCGCTCCAGGGCGTTCACATTCTTGGCCTGCGCTCGAAAACCAACCTCACCGCCAAGGCGATTGAAGCCGCTGACAAGCTGATGGCGGTTTCGGCCTTCTGCATCGGCACCAACCAGATTGACCTTGTAGCCTGCTCGCAAAAGGGCATCGCCGTCTTCAACGCGCCCTATTCCAACACCCGCTCGGTGGTGGAAATGGTCATCGGTCTGGTCGTCATGCTGACCCGCAGCATCCCCGACAAGTCGGCGGCCATGCACAAGGGCAAGTGGGACAAGTCGGCCACCGGCGCCCATGAAGTGCGCGGCAAGACGCTCGGCATCGTCGGTTACGGCGCCATTGGTTCGCAGTTGTCGATTCTGGCCGAAAGTTTCGGTATGCGCGTCATCTATTTCGACCTGGCTGAAAAACTGACCCTGGGCAATGCCAAGCGCTATCGCTCGCTCGACGCCCTGCTGGCCGAGGCCGACGTCATTTCGCTGCATGTCGATGGCCGTGGCGACAACAAGAATATCTTCGGCGCGGCGCAGTTCGCCCGCATGAAGGACGGCGCCCTGTTCATCAACCTGTCACGTGGTCATGTCGTTGATATCGACGCCCTGTCGGCGGCGCTGAAATCAGGCAAGCTCTACGGCGCGGCGGTCGATGTCTTCCCGAAGGAACCGCGCACCAATGATGATCCGTTTGAATCGTCGCTGATGGGCCTGCCGAACCTGATCCTGACGCCGCACATCGGCGGCTCGACCGAAGAAGCGCAGGAAGCCATCGCCGAATTCGCTTCGGAACGCCTGCTGGGCTTCCTCAATCGCGGCGACACCACCTTCTCGGTCAACATGCCGCACGTCGCCCTGTCGGAAGTCTCCGGCCGTCATCGCTTCCTGCATCTGCACCAGAACGTGCCGGGCGTATTGGCGTCGATCAACGCCATCATGGCCAAGTATGACCTGAACGTGTTGGCCCAGCATTTGAAGACCAACGAAACGCTCGGCTATGTCATTGTTGATGTCGACAAGGGCTATCCCAAGGAAGCTTTAGACGAGTTGAAAGCTGTCAACGGAACACTCAAATTTCGGTCGCTTATGTAAAAGAAATCCCGCAGACATCACGTCATGCGGGATTTTTCTTTCCAGGGCCCTTAGTCGAAATAGATCACGCCGTCGTCCGGGTCTTCGTCCGGCGCGGCGGTGGTCCTGCTCAGGCGGACCCAGGCATCAAAAACTTCCGGCGGCACCTTGGCGGGACGTTTGCCGTCATCGGTCATCTTCTGGATGAAATTGAATTTCAGTCCCATGCGGTTGGCCATCGACCAGGCAGACGAGCCGCGCTTGACCATGCCGCTGTCGAGATCGATCAACCAGATTTCGGATGGAATATGATCCAGGTTATCCATGGCGACGCGGGCGCCGCTGGCGCTCTGGTCGAGGATGCGGCAGTTGATGATCTGGGAACTTGACAGGAACAGCATGGCGCCGCGGGCGTCGCACTGGACACGCGGTTCGGCACGGCGATCGGCGTACTGATCAGGGGTGATGACCTCGACCGCCGGGCGGCCTTGCGCTGGCGCAGACGGGGCTGCGTTGGCGGGCGGGGCGGGGTGGCGTAGTGGCGGGGTCATGATGAACCTGAAAGCAGAAATGGGCAAAGGACCACGTGGAAAAGCACGTGGGGAATACGCATACGCGGCACTAACGGATCACTGGTCTATGGCCCCGCCGTTCGTTAACGCGACGGCTTGCGGGCATTTCGCGTATACTACGCTGTAGGGCGGACTGTAGGCCCGTAAGGTTTATAAAGCGTGAGTAAGTGCGCAAAAGGGATGCGGCTTTGCGAAAATGAATGTGAATTTTTTGTTTGCGGCGCAGCAAAATGCAGCCTTGACTTTTCGCCGTTGAAAGGGCATTTACGCCGCTTCGCTTAGGCGAAATAACCGTTTTTACGCTCTCTGCGCGTTTTCCAGTTGAATTTACTCAGGTAATTCTCGGACTGATGCGCTGCTCTGGCCGCGTGAGGTATGCTTCGTATACGCGCAGTCCGATAAAGTGTCATGCAATGCTATTGTGCACTTTTCGGATAAAACTGCGCGCAGACTAAGTACATACCGCCAGTGATCCAAGGTTGCCGCTTCTAGCGACCTGCCATCTATAAAAATGACCGAAGTCCGTGACACGCGAACGCTTCGACCCTCAACTCCCGATCTGTGATGTCACAGATGCGGGTAAGGGCCGTTGTGTCGCCATGTGCGAAGCGACGCCCGATACATAGAAAGCGTGCTTTACGTGACTAAACTCTTTTCCGATCTCGGTCTCGCCTCCACCCTGCTGATCCAGCTTGAAAAAGCCGGCTATACCACGCCGACCCCGATCCAGGCCCAGGCCATCCCTTATCTGCTCGACGGCCATGACCTGCTGGGCATCGCCCAGACCGGCACCGGCAAGACGGCGGCCTTCGCCCTGCCGATCCTGCAAAAGCTGCTGGCCGAGCGCAAGATGCCGGTGCCGCGCCAGACGCGCGTGCTGGTCCTGTCCCCCACCCGTGAACTGGCTTCGCAGATCGCCGACAGCTTCGCCCAATATGCCCGCGGCACCGGCCTGCAAATCGCCACCATCTACGGCGGTTCCAAGTATGGTCCGCAATACAAGGCGCTCAATGGCGGCCTCGACATTCTCGTCGCCACGCCGGGCCGCCTGATCGACCACATCGAACAAAAGACGGTTGATCTGTCGGCGGTCGAATTCTTCGTCCTCGACGAAGCCGACCAGATGCTCGATCTCGGTTTCGTCAAGCCGATCCGCCAGGTCGCTTCGCGTATGCGCGGCCCGCGTCAAAATCTCTTCTTCTCGGCCACCATGCCGAAGGAAATCGGCATCCTCGCCTCCGAACTGCTGGTCAATCCCAAGAAGGTCGAAGTCACGCCGGAGGCCACCACGGCCGAGCGCGTCGAACAAAGCGTCATCTTCATCGAGGCCGTGCGCAAGCGCGCCCTGCTGACCGAGCTTTACGCCGAAGACAAGCTGTCGCGCACTCTGGTTTTCACCCGCACCAAGCGCTCGGCCGATAAGGTCGCCGCCTATCTGCAAGCCGGTGGCATCGAAGCCGCCGCCATCCACGGTGACAAGTCACAGGGCCAGCGCGAACGCGCCCTGCAGGCCTTCAAGGCCGGCAAGGTCCGCGCCCTGGTCGCCACCGATATCGCCGCTCGCGGTATCGACGTCGATAACGTTTCGCACGTCATCAATTACGAGCTGCCGAACGTTTCGGAAGCCTATGTCCACCGCATCGGCCGCACGGCCCGCGCAGGCAAGACCGGTATCTCGATCAGCTTCTGTTCGGATGACGAACGCAAGATGCTGAAGGATATCGAACGCATGACGCGCCAGCGCATCCCGTCGTTCGATCGCCGCAAGGACCAGGCCCTGAAGCTGCTCGACGAGGCCATGCTGGCTTCGGGCGTCGCTGAAAAGCCGACCACGCCGGATCGTATCCCCGTCAGGCGTGAAGCCCGCCATATCGATCCGAACGCCGAGAACGTCCATAAGCGCAGCCGCAACCGTCCGGGCAAGTCCAATGCCGAGGGTTCGGAACGTGGTGAGCGCTCTTCCTTTGCCGATCGCAAGTACGGCAACAAGAAGCCCGGCGGCAATCGTGGCGGTGACCGCGACTTTGGGCCGCGTCCGGCGTCCTATGATCCGATGTCGGCCGAGCGTCCCGCAGCCCCTGCCGGTGAGCGCAACTTCTCTGAAAAGAAGCCTTTCCAGAAGAAGCCGTTCGACCGTAACGCCGCGCCGCGTGGCGATCGTTCGGAACGCAGCTATGATCGTCCGCGTTCGGACGCCCCGCGTGGTGACCGCCCGCATTCGGACCGCGCTCACGCCGAGCGTCCGCGCGAATATACCCCGCGTGACGACCGTAGCGCTGAACGTCCGGCCAAGGCTGATTTCCGTGGCAAGCCACGCCCGGCTGGCCGCAAGGACAACGCCAAGGCCGGCGCGTCCAAGGGCGCTTTCAAGCCCTCCGGTCAACGCTTTAGCGACGCCCCCAAGGCTCGCACGGAAGGCGCCCAGTTCAAGCGCCGTACACGCTCGTAAGGCCTGAGCAAAACCTGAGATGAAACAAGGGCTGCGCGTCTTAATGACGCGCGGCCCTTGTGCTATTTTCACGGTTGTGTGAACATTCATTTTCCCGTTTAATAGACGCGCGCCGAACAACGGCGCCAATTGCCTGAGGATGCCGACCGATGATTGCCAAAGCTGCCACCAAAGCTGCCAGACAACCGATCGGCCTGTTCGCCTGCCTGATGGCGGCGCTGACCCTCACCACGGGCCTGATGATGACCGGCTGCGCCCCGAAGGACGATGAAGCCGCCGCACCCCTGGCCATTGTCGCCAAGACGGTCGATGACCATTCCTACGCCCGCCCGCAGGAAGCCCGCGTCAGCCATGTCGATCTCGACCTGACCGCTGATTTCAACGCCAAGATCCTCAAGGGCACAGCGACCCTGACCCTGATCACCGAGGCCAACGCCAAACAGGTTATCCTCGATACCCGCGCGCTCGATATCCAGTCGGTGACGGATGCGTCCGGCGCCCCGCTGAAATTCACCCTCGGCAAGGGCAATGACATGATGGGCAAGCCGCTCACCATCGAGCTGCCGCAGGGGGCGCAGAAGATCGTCGTCCACTACCAGACGACCAAGGACGGCACGGCTCTGCAATGGCTGTCACCCGAACAGACCGCCGGCAAGAAACTGCCCTTCGTCTTCAGCCAGGGCGAGGAAATCCACACACGCACCTGGATACCGACTCAGGACAGCCCCGCCATCCGCCAGACCTACAGCGCGCGCATCGTCGTGCCTTCCAACCTGGTGGCGGTGATGAGCGCCGATCGCCTGACGCCTGAAGGCGAAAAAGTGCCCGGTCATGCGGCCCAGCGCGCCTTCCGCTTCGATATGAAGAAGCCGATCGCGCCCTATCTGATCGCCATCGCCATCGGCGATATCGGTTTCAAGGCCGAGGGTTCGCGTACCGGCGTTTATGCCGAGAAGGCGACGCTGACCGCCGCGGCCAATGAATTTACCGACATGCAATCCATGCTGGAAGCCGCCGAGAAGCTTTACGGCCCCTATCAGTGGGGCCGCTATGACGTGCTGGTCCTGCCGCCGTCCTTCCCCTTCGGCGGTATGGAAAACCCGACCCTGACCTTCGCCACCCCCACCGTCATCGCCGGCGACAAGTCGCTGGTGTCGCTGGTGGCGCACGAACTGGCGCATAGCTGGTCAGGTAATCTGGTCACCAATGCCACCTGGGAGGATTTCTGGCTCAATGAAGGCTTCACGGTCTATTTCGAGGGCCGGATCATGGAAGAGGTCTATGGCAAGGAGCGCGCCGACATGCTGCGCGTGCTCGGCTGGCAGGACCTGCAGGGCACGCTGAAAGACCTGACTGAACCGGGCAGCAAGACGGCAAATCCCGATTTCACCCGCCTGCATCCCGATCTGAAAAACATCAATCCGGACGATTATTTCAGCGACGTGCCCTATGAAAAGGGCGCCGCCTTCCTGCGGATGCTGGAAGCGCATTTCGGCCGCAAAAAGCTGGACGCCTATCTCAAGGGCTATTTCCAGCGCTACGCCTTCCAGAGCATGACCACGGACGCTTTCGTTGTCGATCTGCGGACGCATCTGTTGCGCAATGACGCTGATCTCGAAAAGACGCTCAAAATTCACCAGTGGCTTTACGACAAAGGGATGCCGGATAACGCCGTGGCGCCGACCTCCGCCGCGCTCGATGAAGTCGCCTCCCAGGTGCTGGCCTTTATGGAAGGCACTCCGGCGAAGGAACTGAAGGTCGACAACTACAGTTCGCCGCAATGGCAGTATTTCCTGACTCACCTGCCCGATGCCCTGACGGTCGAACAGATGACACAACTAGACGAGGTCTACGCCTTCTCAAAGACGCATAATTCGGAAATTCTCTTCGCCTGGCTGCAACTGGCGATCCGGCATCACTATCAGCCCGCCATGCCGGCGCTGGAAAGTTTCCTGACGGAGCAGGGCCGCCGCAAGTTCGTGGTGCCGCTCTATAAAAGCCTGATGGAACAACCGGGCTGGGGCGTCGATATGGCCAAGAGCGTTTATGCCAAGGCCCGTCCCGGCTATCATGATGTCACCCGCCATACGGTCGATGATATCGTAAAGTAGGCAGGGACAAGTCCCCGCACCCGCATGTTTGTCAGCGTTTTACGTCGAAGCCGTCGTCGCTGAGGAAAGCGTCGAGATCGGCCGGCGTGGCCAGGCTGGCGTCGCCCGGTTGCGCATGTTTCAGGCAGGCGCAGGCAATGCCGTAATCAAGCGCTTTTTCATCATCCGCGCCGGTCAAAAGGCCGTGCATGACACCGGCGGCGAAGGCGTCACCGCCGCCGATCCGGTCGATGATCCGTTCGATATCATGGGTGTCGGTTTCCAGCGCGCCGTCACGGGTATACATCAGGCCGGTCAGGCGGTTGTGATCGACATTGATCTGTTCACGGCGGGTGCAGACCAGCCGTTGCAGGAGCGGGAAGGCGGCGAAGGCATGATCCGCCGCCGCGCGCTCATCATTGAAGCGCTGGCCGGAAACCAGTTCGATATCGCGGTAGCCGCCGAAAATCAGATCGGCCTCGGTCATCAGTTTTGTGATGTAGGCGGGTGCGTCGGCGCTCCATTCGGCCCATAGCTTGGGGCGATAATTGCAGTCGAATGACACCTTCACACCGGCCTTGCGGGCGGCTTTCATGGCGGTCAGCGCCGCCGTCACACAGTTTTCACCGAGCGCCGCCGTGACGCCCGAAACATGCAGCCAGCCGGCGCCTTTTAATAGCTTCGGCCAGTCGAGCGTGCTGAAATCGGCCAGGGCAAAAGCCGAGCCGGCGCGGTCATAGACGATATCAGACGGTCGGTGGATGGCGCCGGGTGTCAGGAAATAGAGGCCCATGCGCTGCGGCGCCTTTGTCACCGCGTTGGTATCGACGCCCCAGCGGCGCAGTTCATTGATCGCCGCTACGCCCAGCGCATTATCGGCCACCACACTGACCATGCGGGTGTCATGGCCCAGCCGCGCCAGCCCGACCGCCACATTGGCCTCGGCGCCGCCGCCGACGGGTTGCAGAGGCGAAAGGCTCTCCAGCAGATGGCCGCCGGTGACGGTCAGGCGGATCAGCAATTCGCCGAAGCAGACAAAAGGAGCGGTCGATGGCATTAGGTCGTTTCCTGTAATATTTCTGGCGCGCAGGCGGTCAGGGGCACGGTTTTCAACCTTATAACCACATCGGCGATGCCGCTAAAGGTAATATCCGAGGCCTGGCCGGCTTTGATGGCATGGACGCCGGTGGTCTGGCCGGTCGAGATCAAAAGGCCACGCGTCAGCGGCCGGCCACGTTCGGCCAGGTGACCGGCCAGCCACGCCAGTGCGCTGAAAGGGCCGCCGGGCATGACGAAAAGCCCGCCTTCGCCGACGGTCTGGCCGTCGATCTCGGTCTTCGATCTGTAGTTTTTCAGCGCTTCCGGACTGACGGTATCGAGCGTCGTGTCGGAATCGATCTCCAGCAGTCGGGGGCCTAAGATTTCGCCGAAATTATTGCCGAAATCCGAAGCCGTGACCGTCGGCCCCAGTTCATTGATCTTCGGAAAGGGTGAACCGGCCACCTCCACCCCGGCGAACAGGCCGTCGCACAGGCGCAGGGCTTCTTCTTCGGTATAACTGGTTTTTTCCGGATCGGCGTCGTGATCGATACGCAGGACGAACTCAGCCTCGACCGCGCCGAAGCCACCGGTGAAAAGCGAATAGGTCAGGGTTTCGCCTTTATATTCATGGAAGCTGTTGGCGAAGATCGGCCCGGCCATTCGCTCGCCGTGCTGCGCCTGAAAATCGGGATGAATGCGGGCGATTTTCCAGCCGACAAGCTTCTGATGCCACTGATCCATGGCCGCGTCCTGGATGGCGTAGGCGTCCGTCATTGTCGCCGGCAGGTCACCGGGATAATCCGGCAGGGCCGTGGCGGTGCGGCGGGCGGCGACAAAACGATCAGCGGTGGATTTATAAGACATTGCGTGACTTCCGTTAGGTTCGCAAACCTAAAAGATACCGGTGTCAGGTTCAATCTAAATACGTTTTCCTGAGAAAAAATCGCGTGTCATGTCACAACCGCGCCGGCCCGCTCGTCATAACAGCATAACCAACCGAAGGAGACTGTTATGACCCACTTCAACCGCCTGAATCTCGCCGTCCTTGCCGCCGATGGCTATAACGGCCTGATCAATGTCGAAAACTACATACACGGCGCGCTCGACCTGAAACTGCTGAGCCTCGTCAAGCTGCGCGCCTCGCAGATCAATGGCTGCGCCTTCTGCCTGCACATGCACTATGAAGAAGCGCTCAAGGCCGGCGATACGCCCGCCCGCCTGAACCTGCTGCCGGCCTGGGAAGAATCGCGCATGTTCACGGAGAAGGAACGCGCCGCGCTGCTGTGGACGGAATCCCTCACCAATATCGCCACGGATCGTGCCGAGGACGAGACCTATGCAGAGGTCAAGGCCCATTTCACCGACAAGGAAATGGCCGATCTGACGCTGGCCGTCGCCATGATCAACGCTTGGAACCGCATCGCTATTTCCATGCGTTTCCTCCATGCCAACGACAAGCCAGCGGCTTAAGATTTAAGGGGTCCACAGATAAGCCAGATAAGCGCAGATAAGATTTTATACGCTGAACCATCTGTGCTTATCTGTGGACCAACCTTTATTGAAAAGGCCAGAGCATGATCCCTCACTCCGACATCCAGTGGTTTGAAGACGAGCGCCGGTATCTGCAAGGCGTGGCCTATCGGATGCTGGGTACGATCAGCGAGGCCGAGGACGCCGTTCAGGATGCTTTTTTGCGGGTGCGCGAAACGGCGCCGGATGCGCTCGACAACAAACGCGCCTACCTGACCCGGATCGTGACGCGTATCTGTCTCGATATCCTGAAAAGCGCGCACAAGAAACGCGTCGATTATGTAGGTCCGTGGCTGCCGGAGCCGTTGCACGATGTCAGCGATTTCACCGGCTCGCCGGCGGCGGCCACCGAACTGGCGGATGATCTGTCCGTCGGGCTTCTCTATGCGCTGGAACGCCTGACTCCACTAGAGCGCGCCAGCTTCCTGCTGCACGATGTCTTCGATGTCGGCTATGACGAAATCGCCAAAACTCTGGAACGTTCCGAGGACAGTTGCCGCCAACTGGCCGCCCGTGCGCGCAGCCATGTCAAGGCGTCGCGGCCACGCTTCAAGGTGACGCCGGCCGACGAACGGCGCTATCTCGAAGCCTTTGTCACAGCCTCGCAAAAGGGTGATGTGGCGGCGCTGGAAGCCCTGCTGGCCGAGGATGTGAAGCTCTACAGCGACGGCGGCGGCAAGGTGTCGGCGGCGATCAATATTCTCGATGGCAAGCGCCGGGTCGGCGCCTTCATGGCCGGCATCTACCAGAAGTTCCGAAACCACACGACCGCAGCGCTGCGCTACGAACGCGTCAACGGTGTGATGTCATTGCTGACCACCCACACGGATGCTTATATCGATGTGCTGAGCGTGGAAGTCACTGACGGCCGGATTTCCGCCGTCTGGTTCCAGCGTAACCCTGATAAGCTGACACGGCTGCACTGATTCTCCTCCCCCGCTTCGCAGGGGAGGGGTAAAGTCACAGCTTATATGCCGCTTTCGGCAGGTTGTAGGTCAGATCCTGGATGACTTGGGCGGCGTCTTCAATCGGCAGTCTATGCTCAGCCACAAGACGCGCCAGGAACGCCGAGTCGATGCGGCGGGCGACATCGTGGCGCGCCGGGATCGACAGGAAGGCGCGGGTGTCGTCATTGAAGCCGACCGTATTATAGAAGCCGGCCGTCTCGGTCACCTGCTCGCGGAAGCGCATCATGCCTTCGGGTGAATCGTGGAACCACCACGACGGGCCGAGCCTGAGCACCGGATAGTGACCGGCCAGCGGGGCCAGTTCGCGGGCATAATTCGTCTCATCGAGCGTGAAGAGAATGACCGTCAGGTTTTTTTCATTGCCGAAGGCGTCAAGCAGCGGCTTGAGAGCGTGCACATAGCCGGTCGGCATCGGAATATCGGCGCCCTTGTCGCGGCCGTACTTATCGAAAACCTTGGCGTTGTGATTGCGGTAGGCGCCGGGGTGAATCTGCATGGTCAGGCCGTCATCGAGCGACATGCGCGCCATCTCGGTCAACATCTGGGCGCGGAAAAGCTCGGCGTCTTCCGGCGATACATGCTTTTTCAGCACACGATGGAACAAGTCCTTGGCGTCGGAATGCGAGAGATTGGCGGTCTGCGCGGTCGGGTGACCGTGATCGGTCGAGGTGGCGCCATGAGCCATGAAGACATCGCGGCGCTTGCGGTGGGCGCTAAGATAGCCCTTCCAGCTATGGACATCCTCGCCGGTCAGATCGGCGAATTGCGCCAGCTTGTCGTGGAAATCCTCGTGTTCCGGATCGATGACCGGATCGGGCCGATAGGCGGTGACGACGCGGCCTTTCCAGCCGGAGTCCTTGATCTTCTGGTGATGTTCAAGCGTATCGGTCGGGCCTTCGGTAGTGGCCAGCAGCTCGATATTGAAGCGGTCGAACAGGGCACGCGGGCGATAGGCCTCAGACGCCAGCAGCTCGCCGATACGGTCGAAATAGAAATCGGCGGTGCTTTCATCGAGCGCCACGTCGAAGCCCATGATCTCGCCGAAAACATGGCTCATCCACATGAAGGAGGGCGTGCCGCGGAAAAGATGCTGGTTGGCGGCGTAGATATGCCAGGCCTTGCGGGCATCGGCGCTGGAAGGTCCATCTTTCGAACCGACACCGACCGCAGCCATGTCGATGCCCTGGCTGTACAGCATCCGGTAGATATAGTGATCGGGCGCCAGAAACAGTTCGGTGGCGTTCTCGAAGGGCTGGTTGTCGGCGAACCACGACGGATCGGTATGGCCGTGCGGTGACAGGATCGGCAGGGCCTTCACGCTGGCATAGAGGTCACGGGCGATGGCGCGCTGGGCCGGATTGCTGGAAAACAGACGGTCTGCGTGAAGATAAAGCGGTTTGGACATGGATCGACCCTGCGAGATAATTGGCGCCATAGGTAACCGGTGTCATTGCGTTTGACAACAGACTTTTTAGCCTGGGTTAAGCCTTGGCGGTCGATTCCCGCACCACCAGGCCGGATTCAAAGATAATCTCGGCCTTGCGGTCGCCTTCATCGGTCAGCAGCGTGGTGGCGGCGGCCTTGGCCATGTCGCGGCTCGGCAGGTTGACCGTGGTCAGCGGTGGCGACACGCGCAGGGCCATCGGGCTGTCGTCATAGCCGCAGATGCTGAGATCGGCGGGGATGCGCAGGCCCAGTTCAAAAGCAGCCTTGTAGGCGCCGATGGCCATTTCGTCATTGCTGGCGAAAAGCGCGGTCGGGCGATTGGGGCGGTTGAGGATTTTCAATGCGGCGGCGTGGCCGGATTCAAAGGTATAGGCCCCCTGCGCCTCCAGTTCCCAATCGATATCCAGCCCGTGGGCTTGCAGGCCTTCGCGGAAGCCAGCGCGGCGCTCGGTGGCTGACGTATAGCCTTCCGGCCCGGCGATAAAGCCGATCGATTTATGGCCAAGTTGCGCCAGATGTTCGCCGGCGGCGCGGCAACCGATGCGCTCTTTCGACAATATGGCGTAACCGCCTTTTGTCGTGGTCGGTTGCAGGGCCGAGACGCGGACGTAGGCGACCTCCAGTTCCTCAAGCAGGGCCAGCAGGCGCTTATCCTCGGAAATCGGCGGCAGGATAATCACCCCGGCCAGGCGCTGGAGTTCTATAAAGTCGCGGATATCCTCGATAAAGCGCTCACTGCGCAGGTCGCATGGGTGGACCACCAGTTCGCTGCCGGAACCGCGCAGGGCGTCGAGCGCCCCCATCTGCATGTTGACGACATATTGCGCATTGGGATTGTCGTAGATCAGCCCGATCAGGAACGACCGGCGAAAGGCCAGGCCGCGCGCCTGCGGATCGGGCCGGAAGCCGATGCGCGCGATGATGGCGTTCACGCTGTCACGCGTCTCGGCGCGGACGCTGGGTGATGCGTTGATGACCCGCGACACCGTTTTTTTCGACACGCGCGCCAGCCGGGCCACATCGTTGATCGTCGCCTTCTTGCGGCGCTGGATGAATTCTTCGATGGCGTCTTCGGACATGAATATTGAGCCTGATCGTCTTGTTTGAAGATGGGTAGCGGGCTTCGCGGCGGCTGAACAGTTATTTTCTTGAAAAGATTGCGCTCTAGGTTTATGACACCGGTATCATAATTTGTAAAACACATCTTGGAGTTTGGTAATGGCGGATGATCCGGCTGGCGTATCGGTGCCCTGGCTACGGGTCAGCACGGGTGATTCGGTTGCGGTCGCCTTGCAGGATCTGGCGGCGGGTTACGTCATCACCATTGACGGCCGTGAAATCGTTCTGCGCAACGATGTGCCGAAAGGCCACAAGATCGCGCTGACAGATATCAAGGCCGGCGATGAGGTCTTCAAGCTCGGTTTCAGCATCGGCCGGGTGTCGCAGGCCATCGCCCCCGGTGAACATGTCCACGCGCATAATCTGGTGACGGGTCTGAGCGGTCTGGAAGATTACAGCTACCAGCCGTCGCCGGTTGCGCCCGCGCCGGCTCTGACCGAAGCGACCTTTCAGGGCTATCGCCGCAGTGATGGCCAGGTCGGCATCCGCAATGAAATCTGGATTTTGTGCACGGTCGGCTGTGTGGCCAAAACCTCCGAACGGCTGGCGCGGATCGCCTCCGAGCGCTTCAAGGGCCGCGTCGATGGCGTCTATGCCCTGACCCACCCGCTCGGCTGTTCGCAGATGGGTGACGATCTTGACCACACCCGCAAGCTGCTGGCCTCGCTGGCCATGCACCCCAATGCCGGCGGTGTGCTGATCGTCGGCCTTGGCTGTGAGAACAACCAGCTTTCGGCGCTGATCAAGGAAATAGACCGCCCCGCCGACCGCCTGAAATATTTCGCGGCGCAAATGGTCGAAGATGAGCACGAAACGGGCCTCGATGCGCTCGAGGAACTGGTCGCGGTGGTCGAAAAAGACCGGCGCGAAATCTGTTCCGTCCGTGATCTGACAATCGGCGTCAAGTGTGGCGGATCGGACGCCTTTTCCGGCCTGACTGCCAATCCGCTGGTCGGCCTGATCGCCGATCGCGTGGCGTTTGCCGGCGGCAAGGCGATCATGACCGAGATACCGGAAGTCTTCGGCGCCGAACGCGGCCTGATGAACCGGGCGAAGAATGAGCAGGTCTTTCATGAGGTTGTCGAGGTCGTCAACGATTTCAAGAATTACTTCATCGCACACAAGCAGCCGGTCTTTGAAAATCCGTCGCCGGGCAACAAGGCCGGCGGCATCACAACGCTGGAAGAAAAGTCGCTCGGCGCCGTGCAGAAGGGCGGCCACAGCCCGCTCAACGAGGTCATGCGTTATGGCGAACGGGCGCACGAACAAGGCCTGTCCCTACTTGAAGCGCCCGGCAATGATGCGGTTTCCTCCACGGCCCTGACGGCGGCGGGGGCGGTGATCGTCCTCTTTACTACTGGTCGCGGCACGCCGCTGGGCTTCCCGGCCCCCACACTCAAGATCGCGTCCAATTCGGCCCTTGCCGCTCACAAGCCGCGCTGGATCGATTTCAATGCCGGTCAGGTTCTGGAAGGTCATTCGCTGGAAGAGACGGCCGACGACCTGATGGACCTGATCCTCAAAACCGCTTCGGGCCAGCCGGCCTGCAATGAAAAAAACGATGAGCGCGAAATCGCCATCTGGAAAAACGGGGTTACGCTTTAAATGCGCCTTTCGCTTGATACACTCGCCGCCGCCAATGCCCTCAAGCCCGCCTATGATCCGGCGGCGCTCGATATCGGCGTCGTCCATTTCGGTGCCGGCGCTTTTCACCGCGCCCATCAGGCGGCCTATTTCGATGCGCTTGCGGTAGCAGATAAGCGCTGGGGCATCTGCGGCGTGTCGCTGCATTCGGCCGGCGTGCGTGACGCCCTGAAGCCGCAGGATGGCCTCTATACCCTGGCCATTCTCGATGAAGAGATCAGCTACCGCATCATCGGTTCGATGCGTGAGGTTCTGGTCGGGCCGGAAGATATCGAAGCGGTGTTTGAACGCCTGACGCGGCCGTCGGTCGGATTGGTGACATCGACGGTCACCGAGAAGGGCTATTGCCTGGCGCCGGACTTTTCGCTCGATCTTCAGCACCCGGACATTGCCCACGATCTGGCCAATCCGCAGACGCCGAAATCCTTTATTGGCTATGTTGCCGAAGGTCTGCGCCGCCGCAAACAGGCGGGTTTGAAGCCCTTCGTGCTGATTCCCTGCGACAACCTGCCGAAGAACGGCGTGCGTTTGAAAGAGGCGGTGACGGTCTTCGCCGGGCAGTCTGATCATGATCTGGCGCTGTGGATTCATGAAAATCTGCAATGCCCCTGCACCATGGTCGATTCGATCACGCCGGCCACCGATGACGCCCTGCGCACCCGCGTGGCCGAGGCGATTGGCGTGGCCGATGCCTGGCCGATCCAGCGCGAAGCCTTTACCCAGTGGGTAATCGAAGACCACACGCATGACGGCGGTCCCGATTGGGAAAGCGTTGGCGTGACAATCACCGATAATGTGCCGGCCTATGAACGCGCCAAGCTGCGCCTGCTCAACGGCCCGCATTCAACCCTGGCCTATATGGGCCTGCATCGCGGCTATGAGAGCGTCTCCAAGGCTATGAAGGACGCCGAACTGGCCGATATCGTCCGTAAACTGATGATCGAGGATGTCGTGCCGCTGCTGGAGGCGCCCAAGGGTCTCGATCTGGTGGCCTATAGCGAGGATATCCTCACGCGTTTCCGCAATCCGGCCATCGTCCACAAGCTGGCGCAGATCGCCTGGGACGGCTCGCAGAAACTGCCGATCCGCATCCTGAGTTCGTTGACCGAGGCGCTCGATCGCGGCCAGGATATCCATCGCCTTTGCCTGCCATTGGCGGCGTGGATGCGGTTTATCAGGGCACAAGCTCTTTCTGGTGAGCCGCTCACCGACCCCCTGGTGGATGAACTGATTGCCATCGGCACGACATGCCAGGATGATCTTGGTGATGTCAGCCGCTTCCTGTCCTTACGCGCCGTCTTCCCGGAAACTCTGGCGACAGATGCCACGGTCATCACCGGAATCGAAGGCGCTTATGCCGAACTCCTGAAACGCGAGGCCGTTTTCGCTTGAGATAAGGAAGGCCTGCGCCTAAATCTGCTGTGAAGACAACAGATGAGGCAGGCATGAGCGAAATCACCGAAGCGGACAAGGCATTCTTAGGCGGCGGGCGCATCGACGAGACGCGCCCCTTCCGGCAGATTCATCTCGCCGTCCTGACCATTTCCGACACGCGTGACGAAGACAGCGATACCTCCGGCGATGTGCTGGCCAGGCGTATCGAAGCGGCGGGTCACAGCGTCGTGCGCCGCGCCATCGTCCGCGATGACATCGACGCCATCCGCGCCAGGGTGACGGCGTGGGTCAATACCGGCGAGATCGACGCCATTGTCACCACCGGCGGCACCGGCATTACCGGCCGCGATGTTACGCCGGAAGCCATCGAACCGCTGCTGACCAAGCGCATCGAGGGTTTCTCGACCATCTTCCACATGCTGAGTTATCAGACGGTCGGCCTCTCCACCCTGCAATCGCGGGCGCTGGCGGGGATCATCGACGGCGTGTTCATCTTCTGCCTGCCGGGGTCAAACGGCGCGGTCAAGGACGGCTGGGACAAGGTGATCCGCTGGCAACTCGATAGCCGCCACGGGCCATGCAATATGGTCGAACTGATGCCGCGCTTGAGAGAGACATAATGAAAAACGTTTCGGTCGAGGCGGCGCTGGCCGCGGTCAGGCAAGGCGCTTTGAGTCCTGTGGCCGAACGTGTGCTGCTGGCCAGGGCGATGGGGCGGGTACTGGCCGAAGCGGTTTTAGCGAGCCGTGATCAACCGCCTTTCAATGCCTCGGCCATGGATGGCTACGCTGTCCGTTTGGAATCCCTGCATCCGAAAGCCAAACAGATCACCCTGAATGTGGTGGGCGAAAGCTCGGCAGGGCGCGCCTATGCGGGAAAAGTGGCGGCGGGCGAGGCGGTGCGCATCTTTACCGGCGCGCCGGTGCCCGCCGATTGCGACGCTATCGTCATTCAGGAAAACGTGGTCCGGCAGGATGGTGTGATTGACGTAACGCCGGATGGTCGTGTCCCCATGCCGACGCATATCCGCAAGGCGGGTCAGGATTTCAAGGCGGGTGACACCCTGCTGGAACCGGGTGTACGGCTCGATCCGTGGCGTTTGTCGCTGATCGCGGCGGCGGGGCAGGACACCGTGCCGGTATGGCGGCGGCCGGAGATTGCCGTCCTTTGCACCGGCGATGAGCTGGTGCTGCCGGGCCAGACGCCGAAGCTGGATCAGATCTATGAATCGGCCTCGCACGCCCTGATGGCTCTGATCAAACAGTGGGGCGGCAAGGCCCGCTATCTTGGCGTCCAGGCGGATGACGCCAAAGGCATTTACAAGGCGCTGAAAAACGTCAAGGCCGACCTGATCGTCACGGTCGGCGGCGCCAGTGTTGGCGATTACGACCTCGTGTGCCCGGCGCTGGAAAAGCTTGGCCTGGTGCTTGATTTCGCCTCGGTGGCCGTGCGTCCGGGTAAGCCAACCAGCTTCGGTCGCCTGACCAATGGCACGCGTGTCTTGAGCCTGCCCGGCAATCCGGCCTCGGCTTTTGTCACGGCGCAACTGTTCCTGAAAACCTGGATCGAGGCGTCCTTGGGGATGCCGGAAACAAGCCCTTTCATCACCGCTGTCACGCAAGCGCCGCTTTCCGCCGCCGGACCGCGTGAATCCTATCTGCGGGCTAAAATGGGCGGCTCGTTGCAGGGGCAGTTGCAGGTGACGGCGTTTGACGATCAGGATTCGTCGCTGGTCAGCGTTTTTGCCCGCGCCGATGCCCTGATCCGCCTGCCGGCCAATGCCCTGCCGCAAAACGCCGGATCGCGGGTCGAGGTGCTGCCGTTGGATCGGCTGTAAGAAAAAAGTCACGCCGGACGGCATAATCAACCCGCCTCTGGACGAACACGGTTCGCACATGCACACATAGAGCATGACCCCGACACAAAATGCCTCCAGGCTCGATATCGCCGCCGGATTTGCCAGTGATATCGGCAAGCGCGATGAAAATCAGGATTTCGCCGCCCTCTGCCTGGAGGACGGCCAGCGTCATCACGGCGCGGTGGCAGCATTGGCCGATGGCGTCGGCGGCCGCAAGGGCGGGCGCGTGGCGGCCGAGCTATCGGTACGCACCTTCATCGACGATTATCTTGGCCAGTCGGAACTGCTGTCACCGCAAAAGACGGCGGCGCGGGCGCTGGAAAGCATCAATTACTGGCTGTTCCGCGAAGGCCAGAAGAACGAAAATCTGAAAGGCATGTGCGCCGCCTTTACCGGTATCGTCATTAAGGGGCGGCGGCTGCACAGCTTCCATGCCGGCGACACACGCCTATACCGCCTGCGCGCCGGTCAGCTCGAACAACTGACGCAGGATCACAAGCCCGAAGGCGCTGATGGCAGTCCTTTCATCACCCGTGCCGTTGGCGCCGAAGAAGCGATCCGCATCGATTACGGCGCCCATGATATCTTCCCGCACGATCGGTTGATGCTGTGCTCGGACGGGGTTCATGGCTTTGTCAGTCCGGCGCAGATTCTGACCCTGCTCGATGGCCGCGCCTCGCCGGAGGACACAGCGCAGAAACTGGTCGGTCAGGCCATCGCCCACGGCGGCGACGATAACGCCACGGCTATGGTGATCGACGTCATCGATCTGCCGCCGGCCACGATCGAGGATCTCAACCTCGCCATCGCAAAATTGCCGATTATCGAGCCGCCGCATGTCGGCGAAATGATAGATGGCTTCAAGCTGGAGCGGCAACTGGCCGACGGTATCTACAGTCGCGTCTTCCGGGCGCGTGACATGCGGGAATTCCGCACCGGCATTAGTCCCAATGTCGTGCTGAAATTCCCCAAGCCCCACACGATCGGTTCGGAAACTTCGGCGCGCTCGGCCTTCATGCGCGAGGCCTGGGTGGCCACGCGGGTCCAGCACATGTGGATAGGTTCGGTGCTCGATATCGCGCCCGGCCGCCAGACCTGCCTCTATGTCGCCCAGCCCTACTATGTCGGCGAAACGCTCGAACACCGCCTGCTGCGTGCGCCGAAAATCACCCTGAAAGAAGGCGTCGGCATTGCCACCAAGCTGGCCAAGGCGCTGGGGTCGCTGCATCGCGCCGGCATCATCCACCGGGACGTCAAGCCGGAGAACATCATCCTGACGAGCGATGGCGGTTTCAAGCTGGTCGATCTCGGCGTGGCGCGCATTCCCGGCATCGACAAGGACAGTCTGTTCGTGCCGGGTACGCCGAGCTACAAGGCGCCGGAACTTTTCGACGGCAAGCCAGGTGATGAGCGCTCGGATATCTTCGCCATGGGGGTGACGATCTACCGGATGTTCACCGCTGGCGCCTATCCGTTCGGCGAGATCGAAACCGGCCAGACTCCGCGCTTCAACAAACCGGAAAGCCTCGGCAGCCGGCGCGGTGACCTGCCGGCGTGGCTGGACAGCGTGATCCTGCAGGCCCTGGCGCCCAATCCGGCGGACCGTTTCCAGGACGGTTTCGAAATGGCCTTCAAGCTGGAAACCGGTTCGCATGGCGCGGAGCCTGATTTCTTCCGCAAGCATTCGTGGCTCGCCCGTAATCAACTCGGCATCTGGCGGGGCGTCAGCCTGGTGCTGGCCCTGGCGCTCGTTGCTTTACTGGCGGCGGTGCCGTTCGATTTCCCGCCGTGGGTACAGCACGCCTGGACGGCATTTGCCGGGAAACTCTATTAGATCCCGGATTGGTTTTTGGCATTACAAAAACTTAATGCGCGCGTGACGGTCGCCGTGCTAACCCTGCCGACTGGTTTCATTTTTAATTATCGCGCCGCATTTCGGGATCGCCAATCCCCCGCGCCGCGTCACGCAAAACCCGGATAGTATTTATGCGCCCATTGCTTTTCGCCGCCAGCCTGCTCCTTGCCTCGACGGCGCTCACCCCTGTGGTGGCACTTGCTGCCCCGGCCACCACGGCCATTGTGGCCGACGCCAATGCGCCCAAGGGCAAGCTGCCAGACGCTGTCACGCCATTGTCGTACAGCCTCAACCTGACTATCGTCCCCTCAAAGCCGCGCTTTTCCGGCCATGTCGAGATCGACGTCAATGTGAAGGCCGAAACGAAATCGCTGTATCTGCATGGCCGCGATCTCAAGGTGTCCAAGGTTGTCGCGATGGTTGGCGGCAAACCCATTGCTGCCAAATATACCCAGGTTGATGATCTCGGTGTCGCCCGCCTCGATTTCAGCAAGGCCGTTCCCGCCGGTCGCGTGACCCTGGTGTTCGATTACGACGCCCGTTTCACCAACGATGCAGCAGGGCTTTATCGCGTCAAGGTCGGTGATGACTGGTACGTCTGGTCGCAGTTTGAATCGATCGACGCCCGCGGCGCCTTCCCGTCGTTCGACGAGCCGGGCTTCAAGACGCCCTTCAAGGTGGAGATCACGACCGAAGACGGACTTGTGGCTCTCAGCAATGGTCCGGAAGACGGCTCGACCACCAGCGGCAAGATGATCACGCACTCCTTTTACCGCACAGAAAAGCTGCCCACCTATCTGATGGCCTTCGTCGTGGGGCCGTTCGCAGTCGCTGAAGGCGTGGTTCCGCCCAATCAGTTCCGCAATTATGCCTTGCCGATCCGCATCGTGGCGACGAAGCCCAACGCCGCCAAGCTGAAATATGCGCTTGATGAAACGCCGTCGATCGTCGCGCACCTGGAAACCTATTTTGGCCAGGCCTTCCCCTATCCGAAGCTCGATCAGGTCGCGTCGCCGATCATGCCGGGCGCCATGGAAAACGCCGGCATCGATATCTACGGCGACAATATCCTGCTGCTCGATTCCGGCGCGTCGACAACCCAGAAGCAGACGTTCGGCATGGTAGTGGCGCATGAATTGTCGCACCAGTGGTTCGGCGATTACGTCACCCCAGCCTGGTGGGATGATATCTGGCTCAACGAGAGCTTCGCTAACTGGATGGGCTACCGTATCGGCAACGAATGGCGGCCTGAACTGAATATCGGCGTCGGCGCCATTGGCGAAGGGTTCGAGGCGATGGATGACGACTCACTCAAGGTCGGCCGTCCGATCCACGAAAAGATCACCAATAACAGCGATATCGACTCGGCCTTCGATACCATCACCTATGGCAAGGGCGGCCAGGTCGTTTCCATGGTGGCTGGCTATCTTGGCGATGAGACCTTCAAGCGTGGCGTGCGCCTGCATATGTCGCGTCATCCCTACGGCAACGCCACCTCCGATGAATTCTTCGGCGCTTTGGCCGATGCGGCACAGGAGCCGGGCGTGCTCGACGCCATGAAAAGCTTCATCAACCAGCAGGGCTTCCCGACGGTCGATTTCACCCACCAGGGCGGCTGGCTGGTGGCGACGCAATCGCGCTATGCTCGCCTCGGCACGACGCTCGATCCGCAAAGCTGGACCATTCCGCTCTGCCTGCGCCGGGGCGATGAGCGCAACTGCTTCCTGATGGCCCAGCCGCAAGGCACACTCGGCGCCGACGTGCCGGGCGCGCTGATGCCCAATGCCGGCGGCACCGGCTATTACCGTTTCACCCTGACGCCGGAAGACTGGTCGGCCCTGATTGCTACCGGTGACAAGCTGCCCGCCGGCGAAGGCCTGGCGACGCTCGACAGCCTGTGGGGCCAGTTCTACGCAGGCAAGGGCACGGCCTCGCAACTGATCGACGCGGCCAAGGTCTTCGTTAACAACAAGGACTCCAACGTCGCTACCGGCAGCGCCGATCAGTTCGATGAACTGGTGACGCGCGGCATCATCTCCGAAGCCGGCCTGCCCGATTACCGCCGCGAGATGGATGCCATCTATGCGCCGCGCCTGACCGCCCTTGGTTTCAATCCGAAAGCCGGGGCGCATCTGGGCGATGATCCGGATACACAGAAACTGCGCCAGAAGCTGGTCGCCATCGTGGCGGATGCCGGCCACGATCCGGCGGTGCGCAAGCAACTGCTCGATGCCGCCAATGCCTATCTCGGCGGCGACACGACGGCGCTTGATCAGGCATTCCTCGGTCGCGGCCTCAAGGTCTATGTCGAGGAAGGTCACCTGACCGCCGCAAAAACGATGTTCGACCGGATGCTGAGCGCGCAGGACGAGGTTTTCCGCTCCGCCGCGCAAAAGGCGATCACGTCTGACGCTGATACCGCCACGGCAACCTGGGTGTTCAGCATCCTGTCCGACACCCGCCTGCGCGTGCCGGACAGGCTGGCCCTGGTTGGCGGGCTGATGAACAATGCCGCCACGCGCGACATGACCTATGACTGGCTGAAAGCCAATTATGACAGCTTCTCGGCGGGCGCGGGCATCTTCTCGGCTGGCCGTATCGCCTCCCTGCCGCATGATTACTGCGACGCGGCGAAGGCGGACGAGATCGACCACATCATGCGCCCGAAGGTCATTGCCGCCGGTCGGGGTGAGCTGTCGTTCAACCGGATGCTCGAAGATATCCGCTCGTGCAGTGTTCTTAAGGACGCCAGGGGCGCCGATATCGCTGCGGCTTTCAAAGACGCGAAGTAGGCGACATTTTACGACAGAAAAAACCTCCGGCGCGAAATCGCCGGAGGTTTTTTCTTGGCCGAGGCTAACCCCTTGCCGTCACGTCAGGCCTGTGCCATTTCTTCTTTCAAAGAGACGAAAGTCACATCCGGAACCGGACGCATAAAACAGACAAGAGGGTTGAGACGACATGAGTGAAGTTGCGCATAAAAAGCAAAGCATGTGGCTGGTGATAGGGGCGTCTTCGCTCGGCACCATTTTCGAATGGTTCGATTTCTATATTTTCGGCACATTGGCCGCCATCATGGGGGCGCAATTCTTCGAGGTGAAGGGCATCAACCCGACCACCTCCTTCATCTTCGCCTTGCTGGCCCTGGCTGCGGGTTTCATTGTGCGGCCCTTCGGCGCGATGGTCTTCGGCGGCATGGGCGACAAGATCGGCCGCAAACATACCTTCCTCGTCACCATGATCATCATGGGCATGTCCACCTTCCTGGTCGGTCTCCTGCCCAACTACGCCACCATCGGCATCGCGGCGCCCATCATCCTGATCGGCCTGCGGCTGGTGCAGGGCCTGGCAATGGGCGGCGAATACGGCGGCGCGGCGACCTATGTGGCGGAACATTCGCCGGATAACAAGCGCGGCGAGATGACGGCCTGGATTCAGACCACCGCCACGCTCGGCCTGCTGCTGGCGCTCGTCGCCATCGGCGTGACGCAGCATTACATTAACGAAGACGACTTCAAGGCCTGGGGCTGGCGTCTGCCTTTTCTGTTCTCGATCGTGCTGCTGGCTGTCTCGATCTGGATTCGGATGAAGCTCAATGAAAGCCCGATTTTCCAGGCGATGAAGGACGAGGGGCGGACCTCGAAATCACCGCTTTCCGAAGCCTTCCTGCGCTGGGGCAATCTCAAGATCGTGCTGATCGCCCTGTTCGGTCTCGTCATGGGGCAGGGGGTGGTGTGGTACACCGGCCAGTTCTACGCGCTGTTTTTCCTGCAAAAAATGCTGCATGTCGATCTGACGACCTCTTACTGGCTGATCGGCGCGGCCCTGGTCATCGCCACGCCCTTCTTCATCTTTTTCGGCTGGCTGTCGGACAAGATCGGCCGCAAACCGATCATTCTCGCCGGCCTGCTGCTGGCGGCTCTCGGCTATTTCCCGCTGTTCCAGATGCTGACCGGCGCCGTCAGTCCGGCGCTCGAACACGCGCAAAAAGCCTCGCCGGTCGTGGTCGTGGCCGATCAATCTGCTTGCGCCGTTCAGTTCGATCCGGTCGGCAAGGCGAAGTTCCTGCAATCGTGCGATATCGCCAAGTCCTATCTCGCCAAGGGCGGCATCAGCTACACCAATGAAGCCGCACCCGCCGGCACCGTCGCCAGTGTGCGTATCGGCCAGACGGTCATCCCGTCCTTCGAGGGCAAGGGCCTGACCGGCGATGCGCTGAAAGCGGCGCAAACCGACTTCACCAAACAGGTCGGTGACGCCCTGAAAACCGCCGGCTATCCGGCCAGCGCCGACAGGGCGCAGATCGACTTCCCCAAAACCATCGGCATCCTGACCGTGCTCGTGATCCTGGTCACCATGGTCTATGCGCCAATGGCGGCGGCGCTGGTGGAAATGTTCCCCGCGCGCATCCGCTACAGCGCCATGTCCCTGCCCTATCACTTCGGCAATGGCTGGTTCGGCGGCTTGCTGCCCTTCATCACCTTCACAATCGTGGCGGCGACCGGCGGGATCTATGACGGCCTGTGGTATCCGGTGGGTATCGCCGCCCTGACCGTGGTGATCGGCCTGTTCACCATCAAGGATAACCGTCACATCGATTTTAAAGAGTAAAAAACAGCGATCTAAATCACGAAAACGTTGAAACAAAAGGCCTTCGGTTGATTGACCGGAGGCCTTTTTTTAGCCATGATCGCCTCATTGGGGTGAAGGTTTTATGCTACCCCGCCAAAGTCGCGTTTCAGTTCCCGCGTATTTTCATCCACTTACAGGGCGACCCTTTCATGACCGACGATTCCGTTCCCCCCGTGCAGGCCCCGGACCCCAATCCCTACGCCAATCCGAAGAACCCGAATAATCTGATCGAGCGCGTGCAGGCCATTCTGCTCAAACCCGCGCCGACCTGGGATGTGATCGAAGGCGAGCAGACCTCGGTCAAGGCGCTTTATACCAGCTACATCATGCCGCTGGCGGCTATCGGCCCGGTGGCCAATGCGATCGGTTCGGTGCTGTTCGGCGCCGGGGCTTTCGGTATCGTTGTCCGGGCCTCACCGGTATCGGCGATCATCACGGCCATCCTGTTCTATGTTCTTTCGCTGATCATGATCTATGTCGTGGCCCTGGTCATCGATGGCCTGGCCCCCAGTTTCAACGGCCAGAAGAACTTCATCCAGGCGCTGAAAGTCGCGGCCTACGCCTCCACCGCCGGATGGGTGGCGGCTGTTTTCGGCATCTTCCCGGCGCTTGGTCTGCTGGCCCTGCTTGGCGCGCTTTACGGCATCTATCTCTTCTATCTGGGCTTGCCGAAACTTATGAAAAACCCGGCGGATAAAACCATCGTCTATATGATCGTGATCGCCGTGGTCTATATCGTCCTGACCCTGGTCATTGGCGCTATCGTCGGCAGTGTGGTCAGCATGGGCATGATGGGTTCAGGCGGATTTGGCGCCCTTGGGTCCAACAGCAGTCATGTCTCCGGCACCCTGACGGTTCCGGGCGCCGGCAAGGTCGATCTTGGCAAGATGGAAGCGGCCGCCAGCCAGATGGCGGCGCAGGCCTCGGCCATGCAAAACGGCCAGACGACGGTGAAACTGGCCGATGCCACAGAGCTTCTGGCCCTTCTGCCGGCGTCGCTCAATGGCGCGGCGCGGACCGATGACAACACCAGTTCCGGCGGGGCGGGCGGGATCGCCGTCTCCAGCGCCAAGAGCACCTACCATGTCGGTGACGGTACGGTGAATGTGACCGTCACGGATATGGGTACGGTGGCCGGCATCGGCGCTATGGCGGCGGCGATGAACCTGAATACGTCGAGCAGCAGCGCCACCGGCTATGAAAAGGTGACGACCGAAAATGGCCGCATGGTCACCGAGAAATGGGACAATGCCGCGAAACATGGCGAATACGCCATTGTTTCCGATGGCCGTTTCAGTGTCGAGGCGGAAGGCGACAATGTTGATATGGCGACCCTGAAATCGGTCGTGGCCGGGATCGATCTCGACCGGGCCAAAGCGCTGACACAATAACTATTTGCCGATGACGATTGCCGGATCGACATCCGTCTCCGGCAGGCCGAGAAATTTCCAGTAATAGGGATAAACGCCGTCACGGGTCAGGGTATTATGCTCTGACCCGTGCATTCTCACGAACACCTTCGGCTCATTGGCCAGGGCAAACAGCCGCTCGCCTTCTGTGAACGGTACGACACTATCCTTGTCGCCGTGAGCGATCAGCACCGGCATATGGACAGCCTTTATGCGCTCACGGCTGAGGAACTTGTCCTTCATCAGAAACGCCACCGGAATGAACGGATAACGCTCGGCCCCGACATCGCTGGCGGCGGTAAACGGCGCTTCAAGGATCAGGGCGCGCGCCGGCCTTTGTGTGGCGACATAGGTGGCGACGCCAGTGCCGAGGCTGTGGCCATGAATGACGATATCACCGTCCTTGAACCCCTTTGTTTTCAGCCAGTCATAAGCCGCCAGGCCGTCGATCAGCAGGCCCTTTTCCGTAGGCGTGCCGGTCGAGCCGGAATAGCCGCGATAGGCCAGGGCGAGATAGCCGACGCCCTGTTTGTGCATTCGGATATAGCGCCATTTGCCCATCATCAATGTGCCGCCCTGGCCATGAAGAAACAGAATGACGGGCTTGCCGGGTTGCGGGGCTTCATAGAGCGCCTGCAAGGTTTCCCCGTCGGGCGTGTGTATGCGTACATCCTGCAAGGCCAGGCCCTTGATAGCGAGCGCTTCAGTCTCGCGTTCGGGGTAAAAAAGCAGGTGGCGCTGGTTGATATAGAGATAACCGACGGCCAGCAGCCATGCCGTGAGCAGGGTTGCCAGCAGGCCCAGGCCGGCGATGCGCAGAAGCCGCCAGCCGAAGGCCATGCCGCGTGGTTTCCTGTCAATTGTTCTGGTCATATCCGCCCCTTGTCGCATCGTTTATCGAAGCTTTGATGACGGTGTGCAATATCGAAAAACACAAACCAGTTTACAAAACAAACTTGTTGATGTAATTGTCCCGCCATTGGGGCGATTGGCCCTGACGGGAGGTCATTATGTCTGAGACGGCTAATATGTCTGTGAGTATCAGTTCCGAGCGTTTTCACGATCTCGATGCCGTGCGGGCCGGCGCGCTTCTGCTCGGCGTCGCGCTGCACACCAGCATGTCATTCCTCGAGCCGCAGGTATGGCTCATCAAGGATGCCAGTTCCTCCGCAGGGCTGGGCGTGCTGTTTTACGTCATCCACATGTTCCGCATGATGACCTTTTTCGTCATGGCCGGCTTCTTTGCGCATCTGCTGATGGACAAGCGCGGTTTGGGCGGCTTCATCACAAACCGGCTGATCCGGGTGGGCGCGCCGCTGGTCGCTTTCTGGCCGATCGTGTTTGCCGCAATCATCGTCGTCATGATCATCGCCTTTGCGCCACCCCCGGGCGCGCCGTCCGTCCCCGCCGCCCCGCCGCCGCCCCTGATGGCCAAGACTTTTCCGCTGACCCACCTGTGGTTCCTCTACGCCCTGCTGTGGCTCTATGGCGGCGCCGTCGTTCTCAAGGTGCTAACCGATATGCTGCATATTGGCAAAGGACTGGGACGGATGTTTGATGCCATTGTCGGTTTCCTGACGCGTACCGATTTGATCGGCGCGGTCCTGATCCTGCCGGCCTTTGCCGCCCTCTATGCCAATCCCGCCTGGCTGATATGGTTCGGCATCCCGACCCCGGATGCCGGCGTGGTGATCAATACGCCCGCCCTGGCCGGTTTCAGCACAGCCTTTGCTTTTGGCTGGTTCCTGCACCGTTCGCCGGACCTGCTCGGCCATCTGGCAAAGCGTTGGTGGGCCTATCTGCCCGCCGCCGCCATCGGCACGATCGTCTGCCTGAATATGGTCGGCATCATGCCCGTCATCACGCCGGCTGTGGGCAGCGAGCACCCGCTCTATCTCGCCCTTTACCTGCTAACGGGCTGGTCGTGGACGCTCGGCCTGATCGGCGCCGCCCATGCCTGCCTCAAGCGCGAAAATCCGGTGCTGCGCTATCTGTCGGACGCCTCCTACTGGATCTATATCCTGCATATCCCAGTGGTAATGGGACTGCAACTGGCCATACGCGACATGGCCGGACCGGCCGAACTGAAATTCGCCGGTATCCTGCTGGTAACCGTGATGATCGGCCTCCTCAGCTATCAAATTATGGTACGCTATACCTTCATCGGGGCGATTCTCAACGGCCGCCGCCGCAGAACGAAGCGCACATCTGACGGCCAGGAGGTCACGGCATGACGAATGACGGCGAGAACGTCCACGAAGACCTCGCGTTCCTTCGGGCCCTCGTCAGCGAGGGTCCGAAGGCGCAGGGGGCGGCGGGCCTTGTATTTCTGACCGCCGGACTGGCCTATGGCATCGACTGCCTGGCCTATTGGGCGCAAGAGGCGTTCGGCTGGCCGCAAAGCGCGCTGATAAACTGGACGCTGATCCTGTTCCCCATTGTCGTCTCCGTTCCCGTCATCGCCTATGTCACCTGGCAAAACCGCAAGGCCGGGCCGCAGGGCGTCGCCACGCGCGCGCTCAATGCCGCCTATGGCTCGGCGGGCCTGGCCAATCTCGCCATCGCCATTGTGTTTGGTTATGTGGCCAGCCAACAGAAAAGCATGCTGATATGGCTTTTGTACCCGGTGGTGATCTGCGCTTTCATGGGCGCGGTCTGGTATGTCGCCTACATGATCCGGCGCAAGCTGTGGCTGATCGGCATTTCCGCCGGCTGGTTCATCACCACGGTGGCCCTGGGCCTGCTGATCCGCCAGACCGAAACCTATCTGCTGATCCTCGGCATCGCGCTGATCGTTCTGATGGGCGGTTCGGGCGGGATCATGATGTCTCTCGACCGGCGGCAAAAGAGGACAGACGCATGACACAAAAGGATATTCAGGCCGATCTGGCTTTTGTGAAGGCGCTGGTCAGCGAAGGCGCGCGCGTGCGGATTTCGGGTGGTGCGCTCTATCTGGCGGGTGGTGTCTGCTACGGTTTACAATGCCTGGCGCAATGGGCGCACCTCGTCGGCCTCGTCAATCTGGGCCTGTGGGGCAATCTGATCGCCGGCTTTCTGCCCACGATCGTCTTTCTAGCCGTGATGTGCGTCATTCTGTGGCGCGATCGCAAGGTGCCGAAGAATGGCGTGGCGACGCGCGCGCTCAATGCCGCCTTCAGCAGCGCCGGCCTGGCCAATCTGTTCATGGTCGGCGTGTTTGCCTACGTCGCCATCACAGAAAAAAGCATCCTGATCTGGCTGCTGTATCCGATAACGGTTTGCGCCTTCCAGGGCGCGGTATGGTTTACCGCCTATATGATCCGCAAGGAGGCCTGGCTGGCGGTCATATCTGCCGGCTGGTTTGTCACCACCCTGACCCTGGGCCTGCTGATCGGCACCCCGCATTACGTGCTGGTGCTGGGACTGGCCCTGTCTGTCATCATGGGCGGCGGCGGCTGGTATATGATGCAGCAGGCGCGTAAATAATCATGGCCGGCTTCGACATCAACAAGCTCGATGACGCCATCCACGGACGCCTGCGTCTGGGGGTCATGGCCTATCTGATGGACGCCGAAGCCGCCGATTTCAATGAGCTGAAGGCGGTGCTGGAAGCGACCCAGGGCAATCTGTCGGTCCACCTGCGCAAGCTGGAAGAAGCGGGATATGTCGAGATCGTCAAGAGCTTCCAGGGCCGCAAGCCCCTGACCCGCGCCCATATCACGCCCGCCGGCCGCAAGGCTTTTGCGGATTATCTCGAAGCCCTGTCAAATCTGGTGGCCAGACGTTAGGCGACTGAACCACAGGCGGTAGCCGCCGGTCTTCTCAGCCTCGCCGTCCGGAACTTTTGGCTTGAAGATTTCCATGATCGTGCCGATGACATGCATAGAGGAAAATGACCTTCACCTCGTCGAAGGTCTCCAGCCGCGTCCATAACAGCAGGCACTGGATAGCGATGGCGGCGACCAGCAGGAAATCGTAGCGGTGAACCGGGCCGTCCGCCGGCCAGAACAGATGCGTGGCGATCATCAAAGCAAGCATCCCTGCGCCGAACAGGCACGACCACGCCATCTTCAGCCCGAACAGCACGAACCCTCGCAGCGGCCCCGGCAGCACCAGCAAGGTTCGCCTGATCCAGCGCCGCACTGGCTGCAGAAAGGGCGCGAGGGGGGGGCTGGGGTGTCGCTCATTCCATGCTGCCTTTTTGACAAACGCCTCTCGTCATGACATGCCTTGGCTCAACGTAATGCGCAAGGGGGGGCGTTATGCGGCTGATCGGCATTTCGACTATAGTTACAATCCTTTT
Organism: Asticcacaulis sp.; assembly: GCF_035497195.1. Classification (GTDB taxonomy): domain Bacteria; phylum Pseudomonadota; class Alphaproteobacteria; order Caulobacterales; family Caulobacteraceae; genus Asticcacaulis. The sequence goes on along the minus strand of NZ_DATJDZ010000014.1, from coordinate 1,527 downwards.
GAATATTGGCATGCTGACGGGGGCGCAAGCTCAATCCAGCCCCACAACATTTGATTTCGGCGCATTGAAATGCAGCGGCGAAAGCTTCGACGCGTACGATTACACCTACACTTATGCCTACAGCGAAGTAACATGTGTCACAGACGCTGAGCCACGAAAACCAACCTATCAACTTGCCCGACGCGACCTGAGGCATAATCGCAGTGAACTGATTGATTTGGCGGCCACCGACCAAGAGTTCTTCATCTTAGGGACGGATCGAAAAGAAAACCTGTACTGGGTTGCGGATCATCATCATTCATATAATCCGCCCTTAACAGAACTGTCTGTCAACCGGACAAACCTTGCCATGCGAACCACCGATGCGGTGATCATAAAATTCGATCGGCCGGCAATAAGGGTCTACAATAGTGGGTATTATAATGGTGGCTATCTGGTTCAAGCCGTCGATCAAGCAGGTAAGCGGTTGTTGTATGGCCTTGGCCCGGATGGCGATGTCCAGTTGGTTTATGATGAGACGAATTCACCATGCGCCTATACATGCCATTATGTTGTGCCGAACACCTTCTATTCGCCACTTGTTATTTATACCGTGGATGGCAATCCAGGTGAAGATTATCAACTAAAGAGCGTGGAGGTCATAAATGGTCACACGAGATCGGTTTGTCTCACTGAAGCACAACTCGCTCCCTTCGAGATTATTACTGACTATGGGCTGGAGATCAGTGCATCGCCAACCTGTGATAGGTTCATTATAGGGAACTTTAGCGGACTTGGTCGTGCGGATTTCGAAAAACGGAGTGAACTGGCCCGGAAAGATTTTGAGGATACCTCTTTGGATAGTGTCATCGTTTATGACGCCAAGCGTGCAGGTAGCCCATTCTTCACGGTGCGCCAGCCGTATTATGGGAAGGTTGGTCTGTCGCCGGACGGACAGTTGTTTTATCGCTGGCTTGCCTATTCGACTGAAGTGCGGAGTATAGAGACGGGCACAAAAATATATTCAGCTAGCTCTCTGACAAGCGACATTAAATTTCTTGATAACCAGACACTCCTGCTCAATCACAGTTCACATTCCAATATTATCAAGCTGCCGCAGTAGGCCAAATAGCCAGCCACGGAAAAGGCGCTTATCCATCATTGTGACGGCCTGGCAATCTTGCTAAGAGGGGCGCTCAGTTCCATATGGTGTGACTAATGAGCCTTAGCCCGACATCTGAAATCAACAGCCGTACCGAGATTCTCGCTACCGGCGCGCGGGTGATGCGCACGGAGGGCGAGGCGCTGCTGCTGTTTGCGGGTTCCTTGTCGGAAGCGTTCGTGCGGGCGGTCGAGGTGATGTACGCCGTCAAGGGCCGGGTCATCCTGTCGGGCATGGGGAAGTCCGGCCATATCGCCGCCAAGATCACCGCGACGCTGGCCTCCACCGGCACGCCGGCGCAGTTCGTCCACCCGGCCGAAGCCTCGCACGGCGACCTCGGCATGATCACGCCCGATGATGTGGTGATCGTGCTGTCGAACTCCGGC